>CAYUSB010000134.1:0-1517 GCA_964447205.1 uncultured Myxococcaceae bacterium | reverse complement strand
GTACGGGGGCCCGTCGACCTCATCGACACGGCCGGGAGGCCCGAGGTGATCCGTTGTCTCCGGCCGGAGCACCAGCGGGCGGGGACGGCGAGGAGCAACCCAGCCGCGAAACCGGCGACGGCGAAGGTGGAGTTCGTCAGGGCGAGGGGAGGGCGCCCGTCCGCCAACCCGCTCGGAGGACCCGCAACGACACGGGAGGGGGCCGACAGGCCCAAGTGGGTCAGGGGCGGGTCACAACCACCTATCCCAGGAAAAGTCTGGCAAGGAAGGGGGATTGCGTGGGTGGGTCGGCGGGGCTGGGAGGAGGAGTGCATGGGGGTGGGGTCTGCCCGGGGCATCGTCCAACAGCGACTTGGCGAGGCGCCGACGACGCTCGCCTGGGCTGTCACCGCTCCCGCGGGCCGCCTCGCCCAATCGCTATGTTTTGTGCGCGCCGACCCCACGCCGCGGGGTGCCGCGCGAGGCCTCGGCGGTCGACGCGGAGCTCGCTGGCGTCCGCCGAGTGCGTGGTGGTGACGCCCCGCACGGGGGACTGCCCCGGGTCGACCTGTGGGTGCGCCGCCCCGACGGCACCCTGGGGTGGGCATCCATTGCAGGGGAACGACCTGTCGGCCGTCGTCACGGCAGCCATCCAGGGGCACGACGCCCCGCCCCAGGAGCCCACCGGGCCCGTTGCCCCGGTCGTCAACCTCTTCCCGGGAGTGGCATGATGATGTGGGTCCGACTCGACTGCAACGCCCCCCACCACCCCAAGCTCCTGGCCCAGGGGCTCGAGGCAGCATGGCTGTGGGTCGCAAGCATCGCCTATGCCAACCGGCAGACCACCAACGGGGACATCCCGCGGCACGCCCTCCGCGCCCTGTTCCCCTGGGATGGATGTACCCGCGCCACCCTCCATCGGTTGGCGGCGTCCCTCGTCGCGGCAGGACTTTGGGAGGAAAACTCGGCAGATTCCTGGCAGATTCACGACTATGCCGTCTATCAGGCCGAGGCGATGAGCGACCGGGTCGAGGCCAAAAGGGAGTGGGATCGCAAGCGGCAGGTGGTCAACCGCGCCGCAAAGAAGGCCAACCCCAACTCAAGGGTTATCAACGACTTACACCATTTGTCACAGCGTGACATGGGTGGACGCGTCCACCATTCGTCCGCGGACGCTGTCCACCCGACTGTCCACCCGTTGTCTACCCCTGTCACGGCCGTGTCACACGGTACCGATCCGATCCGAAGCCGGAAGGCCCCCTAGCGCACACACGGGGGCCCCTGCGCACCCCCGCGCGCGTAGGGCGAGCGAAGTCTCAGGTCTCGCTCTTCTGGCTGTGAGAGCTGCGCACCCCCGCGCGCGTAGGACGAGCTTCGAGGCGCAGCGCGTGGCCGTCATGGGTCGGTGCGCACCCCCGCGCGCGTAGGACGAGCCCTCGGACCTCGGAGCCGAGCCCCAGAAGGCCCCCTCCCAATCCATGGCTCAGGAAGGCCCCAACAGGGCGACCCAGGGTCGGGAAGGCCCCGACCCTCAACCC
>CAYUSB010000133.1:0-1557 GCA_964447205.1 uncultured Myxococcaceae bacterium | reverse complement strand
CCCCACCGACGCGGAGGCCGCGGCTGTCGTGCGCGACATCGGGTGCCGGCTGTGGCTCCAGGCCCCCGCGAACCCCCTCGTGCGGGGGTCGATCCCCGAGGCCTGTCGCACCGCCGAGGGCTGGCAGGCCCAGGCCGACCGTCTGCACGCCGAGGTGCTGAGCCTCAACATGGAGGGCCCGAGCGCCCCCGGCCTCAAGGGCTGGACCTCCTCCGACCGCGCCGCCCGCGCCGAGCTCGGGGAGCGGGCCTGGGCGATCCTCACGGCGATGCACCTCATCGGCGGGCGCCCCGCCCTGGCGGTGTCCTCGCACGACTGCCCCGACTGGCACCACCTGCCCTGGGGGGCGCTCCTGGGCCCCGAGAGCCGCGTGCAGCTCCACCTTCCCCAGGTCTACTCCGGCCCGGGGAAGAAGGGCGCCCCGCCCACCACCATCCGAGGGAGCCGGGGCCGGTGGACGCTCCAGCGCGGGCAGTGGGCCCGGTGGGTCTCGCGCGGCATCGTGCGCCCTGACCTCGCCCCGGGCGGGGAGGGGTACGTCTGCTACGCGCAGGCCCACTCGCACGAGGTTGCCGCCGTGTGCTCCCTCTACGACCGCTCGGCCCTGGCCGCCTCGTGGGCCCTGCCCCTGGAGACCGACCGACCGAAGGGTCGGGCCGACGCCGATGGGGTCATGGCCCTGCGGGCAGACGCGGAGCTGCGCCGCCGGGTGGGGCACGAGCCCGGGCGTGTGGCCCGGTTCCAGGCCAGCGCGGGGCTGAAGGCCGATGGGGTCGTGGGCCCCGTGACCCTGGCCGCGCTGGGGCTCGCGTCGTGACCACCCCCGACCTGCGGGCCTCGATGCCCGTCTGTATCGTCGCCGACATCGACGACCCCGACGCGGTGCGAGGCTCCGTCGAGGTGCGCGCCCTCGGCGGTGTCGTCATGGGGTACGGCTACACCTGCCCGGGCTGCAACGCGCGCGACTGGCTGGCGCTCGGCGGCGACGGCTGGCGCGTCGTCTCGGGCGACCCCGCGCGCCCGCAGACCGTCTCCCTCGTGCCCTCGGTGCTGCACCGTGGGTGCGGCTGGCACGGCTACCTTACGGCGGGGCGGTGGGTGCCATGCTGAACCGCCTCCGTCGCTCCTGGGACGCCTGGGCCGTCACCTGGTGGCCTGCACGGGCGTCGACCCCGGCGCTGGTGGCGCGGCACCGGGAGCTCGCCGCCGAGCTGCGCTCGGGCGACCTCGGGGCCCTGGCTGACGTGGGGCCGGTGGCGAGGGAGCTCGACCGGCGAGGGGTTGCGGCGCGGGGCGAGGCGGGGTAGGGTCGGGGCTCACGGGTGACGGAACTGGGCTTGCCCCGCACCGCCGCCACCCCAGAGGCCCCGCAGGAGACCGTGGACGCACGGACCCTACTGCGGGGCCTCGGCCTATGGGCCGCGCCGTGGTAGCCTCCGACCGCTCCCGTCACGGCCTCCCGCTGAGACCGCGACCCCACCCGGAGGGCCTCGCCGTGTGACCCGCGACACCTCGCACACCCCGCTCGCCGCCCCTGGGCGTGCTTGAGCGACCACG
>CAYUSB010000132.1:488-1583 GCA_964447205.1 uncultured Myxococcaceae bacterium | reverse complement strand
GGCATGGCCTCACCGTGCCTGTGATCCTCGCCGCGGTGACCACCGTGGCCCGCCTCGCATGGGCCCTCCTGCGGCCCGTCGTGCTGCGTCGGTGGCCCTCGGCCGTGCCCCTCGTGGAGGGAGCGGCCCTGCGCATCGCGGCCCTCCTGCCCGATGTCCTCGGGGCGATCCTGCGTCGACCCGCCCGGGTGATCGTGGTGGGGCCGTCCATTGAGCGCCGCACCGTGCCCCCGTTCGAGATCGAGACGGACGACGACCCACCCCGCCCCACCGTCGCCCCGCCGCCCCCCTCGGGGCAGTCGGGCTCCGCGGACGGGGACACGCTCGTCATGGTGGCGATCCTCCTGGCCCTGGCCGTTGTCGGCCTCGCTCTCTCGGGCTGCAACCCCACCCGCGAGGCCGTCATGCGCGCCACGCCCACGGTGCCCCGCGTCGACGGCTGCGCCCCCGGCGACCTCAGGTGCCACGACAACGCCCCCGAGGTGTGCAGCGCCAGCGGAAGGTGGTGGCCCGCCCTGTCCCGCCACTCCGACGGGTCTCCCAGGACCTGTGTGGGCTCGTGCAGGATCGAGGGTGGGGACGCCTACTGCTCGCCCCTGGTCGAGGGGGATCCGCGTTGAAGACCCTCCCCATCGAGATCGCTCGCCGGGCCGTGCGTCGCATGGCCGAGGCTGCGGGCGTCGAGCTCATCACCCCCGACGACATGCGCCGCGTGGTGATCGTCGCCGCGGTCTACGCCGCCGCGAAGATCGGCGGGTCCACGTGGTCGCACGCCCACGTCTCCGAGAGCATCACGGTCACCCTGCCCAGCGCTGGGCCCGCCCTGGCCCTCCTGCGGGCCATCCCCGTCGTGGGTCCGCTCCTCGCGGTGGCGGCCGAGACGGCGGGCCTCGGGCGCACCATCGTGTGCATCTCGCCCTACGCCTGGGCCCGCCCGCTCGAGCTGGTGGCCACCATGCGCCACGAGCTCGGGCACGCCGGGGACATCACCGCGGGGGGCCTCCCGTGGTGCCTCGCGTACCTCATCGCCCCCGAGGTCCGGGCGGGTGGTGAGGCGCCCTGCTACGGGGCCGGGATGGCGGTGTACGTGGGCCT
>CAYUSB010000132.1:0-478 GCA_964447205.1 uncultured Myxococcaceae bacterium | reverse complement strand
CCGCTGACAGGCCGGCCGCCGGCAAGTCCGAGCCGGTTCAGGTTGCGCAGCGGCTCCCAGTTGTGGTAGAAGGCGCGGCGCAGCCCATCGCCTTTGGCCACGTTGACCAGCCCGGGCAGCGGCCGCGCCATGGGCGTCCAGTACTCGGTCTCCACCAGCCAGCAGCAGAAGCTCCGGGGCAGGCTGCGCAGCGGGCCCGGGACTCCCTCCGTGGGTACGCCCTCGACCGCGACGCGGAGGAGCTCGCCGCGCGCATCATCCGGGTGCACGAGCGGTCCCTGATGGAGGGGGATGACCCGGGTGGGGTCCTGCAGGACACCTACCGGGCCCTCGCAGCCGAGGGGTGGCAGCCGTGACGCCCCCCGTTGCCCCCGGCCTCGCGGTCACCGTCCATCATCAGGGCCCGGGCATCCTGCCTGCCCTGCGGGCGGCCCTGCCCCATCTGCGGGCGATCCGCCCGGACATCATCATCCTGCAC
>CAYUSB010000131.1:0-1594 GCA_964447205.1 uncultured Myxococcaceae bacterium | reverse complement strand
ACGTCGTGTTCCTCAACGCCGGGTCCGAGCTTGCGGGCGCCGGGGTGCTCGACCGTGTTGCCGTGGCCGTGCGGTCGGTCGACCCTCCTCCCGACGTGGTGCTCGGGGGCGCCACGCTCCGGCTCCCCAATGGCGTAGAGATCTACTGGCGCCCGCTCTCGATGGACTATGTGCGCCACAGCATCCCGGCCAACCACCAGGCGACTTACTTCCGCCGCGAGGCGATCGTCCCCGAGCCCTACGACTCAAGCTACCGCGTGTGCGGGGACTACTACGTGATCGCCCGGCTCAGCCTGCGGGCGCCGCGGGTGGCGCGCCTCGACGAGCCCGTGGCGGTCTTCTCCGCGGGCGGGACGTCCACCCAGCGGCCGGGGCTGCTGCTGTGGGAGTGCCTCCGCATCCAGCGCGAGGTGCTCGGGATGCCGTGGCTCGCGCGGGCTCGCAGCGCGGCCCGGCGCGCCGTCAACATGTCTGGGGTGCGGGTGCTCTCGCAGCCCAGCCTGGCGTGGTTGGGCCGCTGGGTGGCCCAAAGGATGACCCGCGGGCTTTGACGGCTGGGGGTGTGCCGGGGTGCGGTCGCGCGTGGGCGCAGGCCGTCACGGAGTTTGACACCCCCTGGGGAAGGGGCAGGATCGGCCCGTGCCGTTTGTGGTGGTCGAGGTCGTGGTGTGGGTGGTTGCGCTGACGATCCTCCACCGCCGACACGCGGCGTCCGGGCGGGCTGCGATGGCGGTGGCGTTGCTCGGTCTTGCCGTGTCCTGGGCGATGTTCGCGCGGTTTCACATCGACGACGCGGGCATCTCCTACGCCTACGCGCGCAACCTCGCGGCCGGCCTCGGTCCGCGGGCCTTCGTCGGCGCTCCGCCCGTCGAGGGGTACTCCAACCCGCTGTGGACCCTGCTGCTCGCGGCGGGCGAGCTCGGGGGCATCCCCGCGGCGCTCGGGAGCAAGGCCCTGGCCCTGCTCTGCGGGCTGGCTACGCTCGTCCTGGTGCGTCGTGCGGTGCGGGCGTGTGGCGGCAGCGAGCTCGAGGCGGTCGTCGCCGTGCTCGTGGTGGGGGCCAACGCGTCATTTGTGGTCTGGTCGGCGGCGGGGTTGGAGAACCCCCTGCTCGCGGCCCTCCTGGTCGGGGCCGCGGTGATCTCGCTCGAGTCGCGCCGCCCCGTGGAGCTCGGCCTCGTGGCGGGCCTCGTGGCCCTGTCGCGCCCCGAAGGGGTCGCCCTCGCGGCCGCGGTGCTCGTCGGGGACGGCTTCGTGGCCCCGGGTCCCCGGTGGCGCCGGGTCCTCGTCGCGGGGGCAGTGGCCCTCGGGCTGACCGCCCTCTACCAGCTCTGGAGGATCCAGGCCTTCCATGCGTGGGTGCCGAACACGTACTACGCGAAGGTCCATCAGATGCCCCGCCTGCGGCGCCTGCTCGGCTGGAACTACGTCAAGCTCGCCTTCTGGGAGGCCGGCGGCCCGGGGCTCGCGGTGGGCCTCGGCGGGGCCCTGCTGGCCCGCCGTCACCGGGAGGCGTGCGTCGTGCTGCTCCCGGTCGTCGCGGGGGTCGCCTTCGCGGTGTGGAGCGGGGGCGACTGGATGCCCAACGGGCGCT
>CAYUSB010000130.1:0-1629 GCA_964447205.1 uncultured Myxococcaceae bacterium | reverse complement strand
CGCGTCGGTCCACACCGGCAGGCCGTTGAGGGACCCGAGCAGGCCGCTGGACCCGACTGGGGCCGCCAGCCGCGTGGGTGCGCCTGCCGCGCCGCCGCGGATCAGGTCCCCCGCCTCGGTCATCGGGTTCGCCATCCCCGCAGCAGCGGGGGTCGCCGGGGTCCACAGGCCCGTGGAGGCGACCCACACCAGCACCTGGGTGTCGGTGGGGGCGGTGGAGCTGATGCGCCGCCCCCGCAGGTACCCCGCATCGGCGAGGTACCCGGGCTCAGGCGAGTAGACGCGCGAGGAGTCGGGCGCGAGGCCTGTGGCGCGGGTGGTGGCCACGGTCCAGGTCAGGCCCGTGGCGAGCACGGCCCCGTCGGCGTAGACCGCGCGGTAGAGGGCCCAGGAGGACTCCTCGCCGATCGGCAGGGGCAGCCGCTCCCAGGTGGCCGCGCCGTCATCGCTGCGCCACAGGTAGGGGGCTGCGGTGGTGGTGATGGCCCAGACCCCGTCGGCGTAGGCCACGTCCGTGAGGGTGGTGCCGATGGCGCTTGGGAGGGTCACCACGGCCCAGGTCGCGCCGCCGTCGTCCGAACGCCAGATGCCCGTCCAGCCCTGCGCGACGCCGCTGTAGTCCGCAGTCGCCCACGCGATGCACGTCCCCTCCCCCACCCGCAGGTGGATGAACGAGTCGGTCACGTCGGCCAGTGACCCGGCCCCCGTGAGGGTGTTGGTGCCGGCCCCCACGAACGTGTAGGTCTTGCCGTCGTTCGCGGACACGAGGAACCGGCTCCGCGCCGCGTCCCACACGATGTCGCAAACGCGCGCCGAGTTGTCGATGGTGAGGTCAACGATGGACGGCCACGTCGCGCCGTCGTCTGTCGACCGGTAGAACGCAGCGTCCCCCGCACCGTCGTCGCACGCGGCCCAGGCCTCGGAGATGCCGTCGTACGCGATGGCCCGGCACGCACGCCCCGTAGACGCGTCCGTGAGCACGACTGCGGCGGCCCAGTCGGTCTCCTCCGACACCTGGACGGCACTGCCGCTCCCCGAGGCGGGGGTGTCCCAGATGAACTCCTTGGAGCTGGCCCCGATACCCCACACGATCCACCGAGCACCCACCGGCGCGACGCCACGGATGGACTCGCAGCCCGCGGGGGCGGCCCGCTCAAGCCACTCCCGGCCCGTACGCGACACGGCGAGGGCTGGTAGGGGGCCCGCCTTCACGCCCGCGAGAACGTACCGATGGACCCCCGACCGGGCGCGGGTGTCGTCGGTGTCGGCCGCGAGGTCGGTGACGGTGTTCAGGACCGGCGCGGAGCCGCCGTGGGCAGTGCGCGTCCAGCCTCCCCAGCCGGGCCCTGCGAGGTAATCGGCCCAGGCCGTCGAGAAGTGCAGGAGGTAGTTCACCCACTGCGCGGGGGGCCTCTCGCCCGTAAAGAACCCATCCTCCGCGAAGCTCGAGGGCGGCTCGACGAGGGCCCCTCCCGGGGCGGCGTAGCCCCACCGGGGGCGCCTGGTAGGCCTCGACCCCATCAGTGCACCACTCCCACCAGACGCCCACCGGCGAGCTGGTCCGTGTCGCTCCAGCCCCGATCGGCGTCGATCTCGGGCGGCATCCTCGCGGTGATCGAGCCGCTGGAG
>CAYUSB010000129.1:1414-1699 GCA_964447205.1 uncultured Myxococcaceae bacterium | reverse complement strand
CCCACCGAAACCCACTGGACCGAGAGCGACGCCGCATGAAGACCTCCCCGTCAACCCGCCCCCGCCCCTGGACCCCCGAGGAGGACGCCCTCCTCCGCACCGCCGTCACGGGCAGGAAGCGCGCCCGCGTCGCCGAACGTATCGCCCGCGTCGCCCGGGTCACCCGTCGCACCCCTGGGGCCGTCCGGGCTCGCGCCGGGCGCCTGGGCCTCATGTTCCCCTCCCGCCCCTGGACTCCCGCCGAGGACACCTACCTCCGCCGGGAGTGGGGGGAGATCGCGATGC
>CAYUSB010000129.1:0-1404 GCA_964447205.1 uncultured Myxococcaceae bacterium | reverse complement strand
CATCTCCCCGCGCGCAGCGCTCTCGCGATCACGACGCGGGCGCGGGAACTCGGCCTCACGAGCCGGGGCCTCCGCCAGGGGCTCATCTCGGTCTCGGTCGCCGCGGCCCGCGCGGGGTACGCCGCGGCCACCATGCGGGACCTCCTCGTGCGCCAGGGCGTCAAGACCCACCGCATCGGGGCCCTCCTGATCGATCACCCCCAGCGCGACAGGCGGTATGTCGAGTGGGACGAGGTGGTGGCCGCGGTCGCCCAGGACTGCCGCATGGAGACCGCGCGGGCGGCTGCGGAGCGTCTCCGTGTGGACGAGGACAAGCTCCGGGCCCAGCTCCGGGCTGCGGGCCACGTGGCCGGGGGCCGCCCCTACCGCCTCGCCCCCGAGGTCTACGACCAGCTTCTTCGGGAGGCAGCATGACCCCCACCGAAGCCTTCGCCGCCGTGGCCCACCTCCGCCCTGTGGACCTCGCCGAGGCCCTCCCCCTCGCCGCCGAGATCGAGGCCCGCCTCCGCACCCGATGGGGTCTCGGCCCTGACGACGTCCTCGACTGGGAGGTCCTCCCCCGCCTTGGCGGAGGGGTGTCCCTGTCGGTGGTCTACCGCCACCCCACCCGCGGCCAGAGCCGGAGGGCCTACCACCGCGGGGGGCTCGCCGACGTCCTCCGGGAGATGCTGGGGCGCCTCCCCCTCCCTCCTCCCTGTGCCCCAGCGTGCCCCAGCGTGCCCGCCCCGGCCCCCGGCCGCACGGAGGCGACCGAGAGCACCCCTCCGCCTCCTCCTGCCCCCTCCTCCTGCTGGTGGTGTGAGAAGCCCCACCTCCTGTGCCCGGTGTGTGGTGGGACGGGGAGGCCGGACCGATGAAGGCGTTGACCCTTTGGCAGCCCTGGGCCCATGCCGTGTGCGCCCTCGGCAAGCGCCTCGAAAACCGCACGTGGGAGCCGTACGCGAACATCATCGGGCAGCGCATCGCCATCCACGCCGCGTCCCGCAAGCCGGACGCTGACGAGATCGAGGCGACGGAGTACCTCCGCGAGGATGGGCACGAGGTGCCTGCCGACCTGCCTCGGGGCGCCATCGTCGCGGTGGCCAGGGTGACAGGCTGCACCCGCGGCGGGGCGCTGCGGGGCGCCGCCAACGATGAATACTGGTGGGTGGGGCCTGTCGGGTGGCTCCTCGACGACGTCGTGGTCCTGCCCACCCCCGTGCCTTGCAAGGGCGCGCAGGGCCTGTGGGTCGAGGGCCTCGATCACGCCGCCAAGGGGACCTGAGGCCTCGCCATAGCGGCCCGTGAACTCGGCCATGGTCATGTCCGCTTGATCGCGAAGCTCTTGATGTAGTCCTCCGGCTTGGTCGCATCGAAGGTCTTGACCATCATGACGATGGTCTTCGAGCCGCTCGCCGTCGGCGT
>CAYUSB010000128.1:1446-1766 GCA_964447205.1 uncultured Myxococcaceae bacterium | reverse complement strand
CGTCGGCGACGGTGAGGTCGAGGAGGTAGCTCGTCGAGTCGCGGTCGAAACAGGCCTCAGAGAGAGAGCGGTCGTCGAGGGATCGGGCTATGGGGGGCCGGGGGGCGGGGCCGCATCGCCGTCGGGGCGCGGCTGGGTGAGGTACGCGGGCAACTGTAGCCTGTCTCCGCCCGCCCCGTCACCCCCGGGGGGCAGGAGGGCGCCGAGGATCTTGAGGGCTTCGAGGATCTCCCCCATGGGCATCGTGGCCCCCTTGCGGCTGAGCACCCGGGCGTGGAGGGTCGCGAGGAGGGCGGACACGAGAGCGGCGGTCTCACCCC
>CAYUSB010000128.1:652-1436 GCA_964447205.1 uncultured Myxococcaceae bacterium | reverse complement strand
AAGGCCTTGTCGGCCAGGGCCCTGAGCTCCTCGTCGGCCTCAACCCGGGCGATCAGGTCATAGACCGCGACGCGGGAGACCCCGGCGAGGCGAGCGGCCCGGGTGGCACCCACCAGCCGGGCCCGGACGTAGACCTCCGCCTGCTCCGCGGGGAGGCGGATCTGTCGGTGGGTGCGGGCGGGCTTGGTGGAGGGCTTCGACATCACCCGCCCCCGTCCGTCGGCAGGCCCGCGGCCACGAGCTGCGCCCACACCCACTGCCCGAACGCCCCGTGCCCGAAGACGCGCAGGGTGCCCGCCCGCAGGCAGGTCTCCAGGGAGCGCGACCGGGGCACGATCGCATCGGTGCGGGGGTCGGAGTGCGGCGCGTGCCACCACCACTCCCAGGACCGCAGGTAGTCCGCGGACCACACGCCATGGCCGCCCGGGTGGTACTTCCACTCCGCCACCACCACGCGCCATCCGGGCGCGGCGGGGTCGGCGAGGGTGTAGACACGCGAGCCCTCGGGGTCGACGCCGGGCACCCACTCGACGGGCGGGAGGGAGGTTCTCACGCGGTCCTCGCCAGCCCCTGGTCGCACCCGATGACGAGCCGGGCGTCAGGCCACAGGGACGCGGCGAGGGCCCGGGCTTCGGTCTCGAAGGGCTGGTGGCCGAGGATCGTCGCCCGCTCGGCTTCGAGGGCGGCGCGGGCTTCGTCGCGCTCGGCCTCGACCTGGGCCACGTACTCCTCCAGGGTGGCCCAGGCCCACTCCCCCCACCGGAGCACTACCTCGTGTCCCGAG
>CAYUSB010000128.1:0-642 GCA_964447205.1 uncultured Myxococcaceae bacterium | reverse complement strand
CCGCACCCACACCCCCTCGTCGTACCCGCGGGGGTCTGTGCACCGGCGCGCGATAGGCACCACCCGCCCGGCTGCCAGCCCATGGCGAGGGTCTACCCCGGGCAGCTCCTGGGCCGTGACACGCACGTAGGTCCAGCCGTCGTCCATCACACCCTCCGCCGGGGGCGCACCCGCAGGCCGGGGTAGACGCGACGCACGTCCCCCTCGGTCTCGAGGATGAGGAGCCGCCCCTTGTGCATCACCCGCGAGGGCTTGCCGTCCTGCACCTGGGCCATGGCGGCCTCGAACTCCGCCTGCCGAACCTCTTGGGTGCCTTCGAGCACCTCGCAATCATGCTTCATCTTGTGCTCCTGGGCCAGCGTCTCGCTGTAAAGTTTCGTCTGCGTTGACGGATCGCGCGCGGCTCCCCCGGGCCGTTGGCGCGGTCCCAGAGCGAGCGCACCTGCTCGGCCCGGGCGCGGCACTCGGGGCGCGTCTCGGGGCAGTCGGTGGCGAGGCAGAGGGGGCAGTAGCGGGTCACGGGGCACCGCCCTCTGTCCGTCGCAGCCTGGGCCAGCGGATGAACCCGTCGTCGGTGGGCACCCACCCCCCATGGCTGTCGCTCCGCACGAGACCCTCCCCCGCGAGGCGCGACAGGAGAGC
>CAYUSB010000127.1:0-1777 GCA_964447205.1 uncultured Myxococcaceae bacterium | reverse complement strand
CCGAGTGTCCGCGCACATGCTCGAACCGCACGGCGCGGCCCGCGAGGAGCTTGCGGGTGGCCACGATCAAGCGGGCGTTGGGTCGCTCCGGAGCGGGGTTGCCGGGGGCGGTGAGGGCCCCGATCGTGTACATCGAGTCGGAGCGCACGACGAGGGGACGGGCGCGCCAGTCGGGGGTGTCGGTGACGGCCAGGGCCACCCTTGCGGCGCTCAGCTCCGCGTGGTTGTTCGTACCCAGCCCGAGGGCCCGCGAGGCCTCGAGCACGACCTCGCCCTGGTCGACCACCACGACCCCGCACCCGCAGGGCAGGTGGGCCTGGGTCCCGGAGCCGTCGCAGTAGGCCACGAGCTCAGCCAGGGGTGCGCCCTTGGGTCGGTAGGCGCTGGCAGGAGGCACACCCTTCGCGCCCCACGGGCACTCCAGGGGCCAGCAGGTGTGCGATGTGCTGAGGGTGGCCATGGCCTCGGCGAGCTCGACGGGGGGCACCTCAGCCTGAAGGGCTCGCAGATCCTCCCACCGGCGCACGTCGGGGTCGGTGGGGGCCGGGGTCGAGGGCATCTGCGCCACGCGGGCCGCGGCGGCGTGGCGACGGCAGACGATCTCCAGGGGGGTCATTCAGCGGCCCTCCCGTGCGCGCTTCTCAGCCTCGCGGAGCTCGGGCTCCTGTGCGATCACGGCGAGCTGGCGATGCATCGCGCGGATCTCCGCGATGGTGCGCTCCGCAGCGATCTGCCGCTCGGGGGTCATCGCAGCCCACCGGCCCGCGAGGAGGGCCTGGAGGGACCGCGGGCGCCCGGGGATGCGCGGGGCAGGGGCGGGTGTGGCGGCGTCGGTGGTGGCCATGGCTCAGCCCTCCAGCGCCGGGGTGACGAGGCCGCGGAGGCGTTCGCACGCGGCGCCGAAACGCGCGAGGGCCTCCGCGCGGGTGTCGTCGTGCTCCAGCTCGGCGTCGTCGGCCTCGGCCCACTCCAAGCTCGCGCGCTGGAGGGTGCTGTACGCGACCTCGACGCGGGCGAGCTCGGTCGTGACGGCGCGGAGCGCGTCGACACCCCCGGCCTCCGCAGCCTCCACGGCCCGGTCGAGGGCTTCGGCCAGGGCGTCGGTGCTGATGTCGCGGGGGCGGTGGCGGCGCACATCGCGGGCAGCTCCGCGCAGGAGCTCGGCGTCCTCGGGCGCCGTCACGCTGCCACCTGCCCCGCTGCGCCGGGGGCGTCGTCGGGGGTGTGGGCGGCGCGTGCCCGTGCAGCCTCCACTGCGGCTTCGACGGCCGCAGGGTCGGGGATGGGTCCCTCGCCGAACGCAAGCCAGCCCGCGGGCACGTCGAAGACGCGGGCGAGCTCGTCGAGGGTGGCCGCGCGGGGAGAGGCGACCTCCCCCCGCAGGATCATGCCGACGTGAGCCTCGGACGCCTGCCCGGCGAGGCGCGAGACCTCGCGGCGCGAAACACCCGCGGCATCGAGGAGGAATTGAAGGCGTTCTCGGAGCGTCATGGACTGAAAGATTATCCATGCCGCACAGAAGGTCAAGAGATTATCCAACACAGGCGCACCAACACCCGCGGGGTCAAGTGAATAGTCTCTTGTTCGGTGATAGCTTCCGCCCTGTGAACACCATCGGCGAGCGCGTGGAGTGGGTCCTAGAGCACCGTCGCACCCCAGCCGGGGACCGCTGGACGGCCCGCGGTTTGAGCGAGGCGGCAGGTCTCTCCCCGGCGTATGTCGGCCTGCTCAAGCGCGGCGCCGTCAAGATCGCCGAAGGGCACCCGTTCATCGTGAC
>CAYUSB010000126.1:0-1902 GCA_964447205.1 uncultured Myxococcaceae bacterium | reverse complement strand
ACAGGAGAGCCGCCACCCTGTGCGCGTCGGGGTGGGCGTCCTCGTACCCCTTCAGGCCGAACGTCTTGGGCCAGCGCCTCCAGCACTGCATGACCAGCTCCACCTTGCCGACGGGGCCGCCGTGGCGCGTCTCGTCGTGAAGGTCGAGCAGGGCCAGGAGCACCCGCTCTCCGGAGGCCAGCGGCGGCGGGGGCTTCGGGGGCGGCACGGGCCGCGGCTCCCTCAGCGGAGGCACGTAGACCACCGGGGAGGGCCGGGGGCTGGCCTTGGCCCTCGGGGCGTCGCGAGCTGCTCTGGGCGACGGAGCGTCGCAGGAGGCCTCGGGCGACACCTCGGCCGGGGCCGGGAGCACCGGCACCACGACGCGCGGGGCAGGCCGCTCGGGCAGGGGTGGCAGGGTGGTGGGCGTCGCCTGTGCCGGCGCGCGACGGGTGAGCTTCGGGGCGGTCTCGCGCACCCGGGGCGAGCCGAGGAAGCGCGGGGGCTGGGCCACGAGCTGGGGGGTGGTCATGCTGCACACCGGATGGTCATGGGGCGGGCGCTCCGGGCGATCGAGAGGAGGAGGTCGCGGAAGGGGATCGGGGTGATCGTGCGCTGGCGACGGGACAGGACCTCGACGACCCCGCGGGTGCGAGCTCGCCGCTCGGCCGTCGTGCGGTAGCCCGCGCCCACCCGGGCCGTGGCCTCGCTCGGCCCCCACGGCAGCTCGGGCAGCTGGCAGCCCACGGCGTAGAGCCAGGTGGGCTTGCGGGCTCGGTGGCCGTAGTGGCCCTGCTCGACCCGGCACGTCCAGCCGCGCCAGTCGCCCGCGGGTACCCACCCACCGCACGCGGGGGGGGGGCAAGGAGGCCGTGGGCCCGCCAGGCGAGTGAGTCGGCCGGGTGCTCGATCACCCCGCACCACGCGCGGACGGAGGCCAGGGCCGCCGCGAAACAGCCGTCGTCGGCCCCGACCTCGTACCGACCGTGGTGCGAGGGGCCACCGCGGGCGTACCGACCCCACCGTGCGCAGGGTGGGTGCGCCACCACGGGATGGGGGCCCGCGTAGAGCCGGGCATCGCGAGCCTCGGGCCAGGGGTCGACGTCGGGCAGGCCCACGTAGGGGCCGTCGCGCATGACGTAGAGCGCGGCGATCACGCTGCACCCCCCCGGAGGCTCTCGCCCTCCACCGCCACGTACCAGGGCAGGCTCTGGCCCCGCAGGAGCCGGTCTGCGAGCCGAGGGCCGATCTCGCCCGTGGTGTAGCGGCCCCCCACCGCGGCGGCGGTGAGGTTGGCGGTGCAGATCGTCACCCGCCCCGCGTCGTACCGTTCGAGGAGCAGGAGGGACAGCCCCTCGCGGGTGGACTCACCCTCCAGGCCAAGGTCATCGACGACGAGCAAGGGCACCTCCGTCCAGCGCCTCCACGCGGCGAGGTGCTCCGAGTAGGCGTTGCGCGGGGTCCTGCCCATCTCCGCCGCGGTGACGAAGAGGGCGCTGACCTCGCGGGGCTCCCGCGGCGCGTCCCACAGGCACGCCCATGCGGCCGCGCACGATTTCCCGGTGCCCGGCGTCCCCGCGAGGACACGCACGACGCCGACGCGCCTCCCGCGACGCCACCGGGCGATCTCGCGCACGGCCTCCAGGGCGGGGGTCACGGGGGGGTCTGGGTCGGTGGCGATGGCCCGCAGCTCCTCAGCAGGGGGCAGGCCCCGCGAGACGGCCAGAGTGACCACGGCGCGACGCACCATCCGGGCTTGGCGGGCGCGGTCGAGCGCCACGAGCTCGGCGTGCTCGGGGGTGGCGACGTGGGCCCGGATGGCTCCGAGGGCCGCGTCGAGGGAGGCGCCGAGGAGCCCCGGAGCGGGGATCGAGGGGCGGGGGGCCCACGTGCGGTCGATGCGGCCCTGGTGCTCGGCCAGGG
>CAYUSB010000125.1:0-1945 GCA_964447205.1 uncultured Myxococcaceae bacterium | reverse complement strand
ACTGCCACCCCGACCGCGGCGATGGTCTCCGATCTGGCCGAGTTCGTCTTCAGGCACGAGTCTCCCCCCGCCTGACATACTCTGTCCAGGGTCCGGCAGAGCTCCGGCAGAACCCGGCCCCGTCGCATCATGCCGACAGAGCGCCGCACCCATTGACGAATCGGCCAGCAAGGGCGCAGATTCACAGGGTGAGCACAGCCATAGCGTTGGAGCTGGCCAAGGATCTTCGGGACGGGTTGCGCCGGGCCGACGTCCGGGTGTTGGAGGCCTTCGCCGATCACGCCCACGAGGTGGCCGAGGATGCGAGCCCCGAGGCCTTGGCCAAAGGCCAGCGCCTCGAGGTGGTTCGGGCCGACCTCCCCGCCGGTGTGGTGGGCCTCCTCACGACGCGGATCTACGTGCAGCGCGGGCTTCCGCGAGACGTGGAGGTCCTCATCATCCTGCACGAGCTCGCCCACGCCCTGTTGCAGGGGGCGGGGATGGACGACCCCCACGGGGACGTGTGGCGCCTGGCTCTGGCCCTCGCGGCCCCGAAGCACGTCTTGGCGGGGCTACGCCGGTCCGGTCCGGTCCTGCCCGCGGACCTCGCGGCGGCTTCAGGGATGCCGTGGTGGGCTGCCCTTCACCGACTGGATATGACGGCCGTCATGTAGTCTGCCGACAATCGTCGACGTGTCGACCGTAGTCGTTGACGATTGCCGTCGACAGTCGTACATAGGGACTCGTCCGCCGCCCCTTCCCCCGGCGGGCCCGAGGTCCCGATGCTCTCCCAGCCTCCTCCCCTCTCCCCTGCCGCCCGCCTCACCAACGACTTTGACGCCGTCGCGGCCAACATCCTCCTCTCCGAGGCCATCCGCGAAGCCTTCCCCAAGCTGTCCTGCGCCGCCTGGGCCGTGGCCGCGGATCACCGCGGAGCGGCCCCCCACATCATCACGGAGATCGAGGCCACCGGCCCCGCGCAGGACCGGGCGACCCGCCAAGCCCTCACCCGCATCGTGGCGACGTGGGGCGCGGGGGACGATGAGGCGGTGGTGGAGGCCCTTCGTGCCTGGGACCGGGCGGGCTGCGAGCGGTGCGCCCTCGCGGTCCTCGACCGCTCCCCCTGTGCCCACTGCGGGCCCCTCGCCCCGGCCGGGTGCGTCCAGTGATCCCGCCCGCTGAGAGGCCCGACCCGGACTGCGTCCTCACCCTCTGCCCCACCTGCGGCGTCTGCCCTGAGTGCCTGGGCGCGAGGGCCTGTCGGCACTGCGGGGTGCGCTCGGAGGAGCTCGACGACACCGGCCACTGCGAAGGGTGCTGCGCGGGGACCTTCGTGCCCCGGTCGGCCCACGTCGACCTGGACACCCTCGCCGACGCGCGTTGGAGCGCCCTGGGGACAGAGGTGGAGGTGGAGGCTTCCCCCCTCGCCACGGTGCCCTGGGAGCGCTGGCCCGGCGACCTCGAGGCGGTGGCGTGATGGTCCCGCCCTGGAACAAACCCGAAGTCCTGCGGTGGATGCGGGCCGAGCTCGATCAGTACCGCGACCGCGTCACCGGGGAGGTCAACCTCACTGATCTGGCCGAGGCCGCGGCCAACCACTGGGGCATGGACCACGAGGACGGCCCCCTCGACGACCCCGACCACTGGGTCTGGGAAGCCGCCGTGGAGGTCGTGTCTTGAGCCGCGCCGACTCGACCCGCCGCGCCCTCCGTCGTGCAGGCCGTCGCCTCGTGTGTGAGGACCGCGCCGGGGAGTACCTCGCCGCGTGCCTGTCCCGGTACCACCGCGGCAACACCATGCACTCCGTCGACGCCCTGTGGCTCGCGCTCGCGGGTGGGCCCGACGTGCGCCAGCGTCACCCGGGGGTGATGGATCACCTCCGCAGCCTCGACGCCGGGAGGCTCCCGTGAGCGTCGACCCCCACGCCGATACGCCCCCGCAGGGGACGCCCACCGTCCGCGTCCCT
>CAYUSB010000124.1:0-2007 GCA_964447205.1 uncultured Myxococcaceae bacterium | reverse complement strand
GGGGGGGGGGGGGGGGGGGGGGGGGGGGGGGGGGGGGGGGGGGGGGGGGGCCCCCGGGGAAGGGGCGGGTCGGCAGACGGGGATGTGGGCGCAGACGCCATCGGGGGGACCGTACGGTGCTCTCAGGGATCTGAGGGGGGGGGGATGGGGGGAGGGGGATTGGGGGCGGGGGGGGTATTGGGAGCCTCGGCCCCGGAGGGGGCCCCTGAGGATTCGCGGAGGCGCTCTTCGAGGGCCTGGATCTGGCGTCGGGCCATGCCCGCGTGGGAGCCCCCGGGGTTGATCTCCAGGTACTGCCGGAAGGCTTGGAGCGAGGACTGGTAGGCCCGGGTGTGACCGTACGCCTCGCCGAGGCCGATGAACGCGTCCGAGAAGCGCGGGCTCGACGCCAGGGCCTGCCGAAACCGCGAGATGGCCTGGGCGCTGTCGCCGCTGTCGAGGGCCACGTGGCCGAGGCCGACCAGGGCCTCGGGCCCTCCGGGGCGTTGGGCCAGGGCGGCTTGAAACCGCTCCCGGGCCAGGGCCGGGCGCCCCTGGTTTTGCAGCCGGGCCCCCTCCTCGACGAGCTGATCGTAGCTGCCCCCGTGCGACGGTTCGCCCTCGGGGTGGCGGGGGGAGCGGGTCGGGGGGGTGGGCGTCGTCGGAACGTCTGCCGCGACTGGCGGTGTCGTCGGGGGGGCGGTCGGGGGGGCGGTCGGGCTCTGCCCGGCGTCGACGGCGACGACCATGGCCGGAGCGGCCGTCCCTGAAGTGCCAGGGGGGGTGGTCTCAGGCGTGGTCGGAGCCGCCGCGAGGGTGTCTCCTGTGGCCACGGCGTGGGACAGGGCCGTGGCGGCCTCGTGTCCCGGGGCGGCCCGCAGGACCCCATCGAGCTCGGCCCGGGCGGCGAGGAGGTCGCCCTGGGTGGCCAGGATCCGGGCGAGGCTCAGGGCGGCCCGGGGATGACCGGGGCTGCGTTGGAGGACCCCCCGGAGGCTCTCGGCGGCTACGGAGGGGCGGCCGGAGTCGCGCTCGAGGAGGGCGAGAAACAGGTCGGACTCGATCGACCGTGGCTGGGTGTCGCGCACGACGGCGGCGTGTCGTTGGGCCTCGGGCAGGTCGCCGGCGATGCGGGCCACGTCGCCGAGGAGGGTGGCGAGGTCGGTGCGTTCGGCCGCGAGGGCGGGGGCGGGGGCCCGGGCTGCGGTCTGGGCGTCGGCCCGGGCCCGGAGCAGTCGTTCGTCGGCGTCGCGGCGGAGGTTGGTGGCCTGGCCGCGCAGGGCTGCGGCTTCGGCCCCGGGGGCCTGGGCTTGTCGTTCGAGGTCGTCGGCCTGGTGCCGGAGCATCTCGGCCGCGGCGGCGTCGAGCTCGGCCCGCAGGGCGAGCAGGTGCGGGTGCCCTGGCGACAGGGCGAGGGCCTGGGCGAGCTCGACCCGGGCCTCTTCGAAGCCGTGGCGCGAGTAGGCCCGGGCTTGACGCACGACGGCGTCGCGTTGGGGCCCCACGTTGACGCTCCGGGTCCCGAGGGTGGCAGGCTCGCCGAGGAGGCCCGATTTCCAGGCCGCGAACCCTGCCCCTGCGGCCACGAGGAGGCCCAGGGTGACCCCGATGACCACCCCGGCCCCGCGGCGCGGCGCGGTGGTGAGTCCGAGGCTCTCGGGGGTGGCCGACTGGGTGGCGTCCTCGTCGAGGGGGAGGTCGTCGCGGATGTTGCGCGGGGCCCGCGGGCCGACGGCGTCGTGTTCGATCCGGGGGGGCGGACCGATGGCCATCTCGCGGCGGTGTTCGACGGCGGGCTCTGGGGCCTTGGGGCGGGGCGGGGCCGGATCGTGGCCCAGGGCCGGCACCCCCGGCAGGTCGACCGGGAGCCGCGGAGGCGGAGGAATCTGCGGGCCCCCGGCGCGCAGGGCGCTGCCGCTCGGGGTGGCCGCGCTGGCCACGGGAGGGCCAGGGGGGACGGGTGGAGTGGGGGGGGGGGGCGGGGCGGGAGGGGCGAGGCCAGCCCCTTGGCGGAGCGACCCGAGGGGG
>CAYUSB010000123.1:0-2033 GCA_964447205.1 uncultured Myxococcaceae bacterium | reverse complement strand
GGCCGTCCCGACAGGGACGCAGAGGGACGCACAGGGGGACGGTAGAGGGACGCTTTCAAGTCCCATGAATCCGGGCCCTTCGATGCAGAGGGACGGTAGAGGGACGGTAGAGGGACGCGTCCCTCTCGCCTCCCCCTCACACTCCCCCTCTTCTTCTACCTCTGAGATTCCGGCAAAGGAGGAGGAAGACGCGCACGAGAGGGACGCAGAGGGACGGAGGGGGACGCCCTCCCAGGGGGACGGTAGAGGGACGCAGAGGGACGCCCTCCCAGAGGGACGCCCCTCGGCCCCCCTGCCCATGACCGAGCGCCCTCTCGAAGTCCTGGCCCGGTGCTCAGGGGGGAGGGTGTCGCCCCTGGCCTCGACCCATGACCAGATCGAGCTGGCGCTCCAGCTCACTGCGCTGGGGCTGGTGGGGGAGGAACTCGAGGCGTTCGGCCGGGCCCTGGCTGGGGACGGCCTCAAGACCCTGTGGCCCCGCTCCAAGGCCGTGGAGAAGCTGCGCCCCCACCAGGCCATCACCGCGGGCTTCTTCCTTTGCCGCACTGGCTCCGCGAGGATGTTGGCGGACGGCGTCCAGCGATGGCGTGAGGCCCAGGAGGAGGCCAGGGCCACCGCCGCCAGGAAGGCCTCCCCGCCCCCCCGCAAGCCTCCTCCCGTCCCTGAGGATGGCCCCACCTTCGCCGCCCGTGCTCGGGCCCTCCTGGCCTCCCGCCAAGGCCCCGCTCTCGCCGGGGGAGGTGCCTGATGGACCCCCTGGCCGACGTCGCCGTAGAGCGGGCGATCCTTGGAGCGGCCCTCCTCGACCCCGGGTCCTACTGGATCGCCCGGGCCTCGGTCGGGCCCGAGCATTTCGTGAGCCCTGAGCACGCCCTGGTGTTCGAGGCCATGGGGACGGTCCTCGGGCGCGGGGCCCCCCTCGACATCGTCACCCTCGCCGCGGAGCTACGGGGTCGCGAGCGGATCAACGCCGTCGGGGGAGCCCAGTTCCTCGCCGCCCTCACCGACGCGGTCTCCACCGTCGCCCACGTCGAGGCGCACGCCCGCCTTGTGCGCGACCACGCCACCACCCGCCTCGTCGCCCAGGGAGCCCGGGCCCTCGCCGCCCGTGCTGCAGATGGCGCCCCCCTCGGGCAGCTCCAGGGCGACGCCCGGAAGCTCCTTGAGACCGCCACCACCTCCGCCGCGGGAGAGCTCGTGTCGATCGGGCAGGGGGCCCTCGAAGAGCTCGAGCGCCTCACGAGCGACATCCCCCAGGGCGTGCAGTCGACGGGCATCCACTGCCTCGACAGTGCTCTGGCGGGGGGGTGGTGGGACGGGCAGACGATCGTCATCGGGGCCCGGCCGAGCGTGGGCAAGTCGGCCCTCGGACTCCTCGGGGCCCTCACCACAGCCCTCACGTGCGAGGCCCTCCAGGAGGGGTGCGTCCTCCTCGTCAGCGTGGAGATGCCGGCCCGAAGCCTTGCCGCGAGGGCGGCCTGCATCCTCGCCGCCCTCCAAGACCCCTATGCGGTGCCCATCGACCTGATGAAGGTGCGGGACCGGTCCCTCTCCCGCCCCGACCTCGCGCGTTACATCGCCGCGCTCGAAGCCGTCCGAGCCCTGCCCCTGCACCTGTCGACCCGCAGGGACGTCACGCCAACCCAGGGCAGGGCCCTCGCTCTCCAGCTCAAGGCCCGCTTTGGCCGGGTCAACTTGATCGTCTGGGACTACCTCCAAAAGACCACCCCGGACCGCCAACACGAGAGCCGGGAGCGTGAGGTGGCGGAGATCTCCAAGACGCTCGCCACCATGGCGTCGGAGATGACCTGTCCCGTCTTGGCCTTGTCGCAGCTCAATCGCAAGGCGGTCGAGCGCCGCCCCACCATGGCGGACCTGCGCGAGTCGGGGGCCATCGAGCAGGACGCCGACGTGATTCTCCTCCTGCATCGGGAGGACGACGACACCCTCTCTGTCGACCTCGTCAAACAGCGCGACGGAGCCCTCCCCGGCAAGCCCCTGCCCCTCGGGTGGGTGGCGCCCTCGGCCCTTTT
>CAYUSB010000122.1:0-2079 GCA_964447205.1 uncultured Myxococcaceae bacterium | reverse complement strand
AGGGCGCTCTGCGTCGGACACCACCCGAGGACCTCCCGGGCCCGCGCGATGTCCGCGATGAGCCGCGCCGGGTCACCCGCCCGCCTCCCCTCCTCCACGACCGGAACCCGCCTGCCGGTCACCCGCTCCACCCTCGAAACGACCTCACGCACCGTCGTGCCCACCCCCCCCCGAGGTTGAGGACCGAGGAGGCTCCCCCGCCGCGGAGGTAACGCACGGCCTTGAGGTGCGCGTCGGCGAGGTCGGCCACGTGGACGTAGTCACGCTCGGCGGTGCCGTCCCGCGTCGGAAAGTCCGTGCCAAACAGCCGAAGGGCGGGCTGAAGACCCAGGGCAGCCCGGAGGGCATTGGGAATCAGGTGGGTCTCGGGCTCATGGCGCTCGCGGCAGCCCCCCGTGGCCCCCGCCGCGTTGAAGTACCTGAGCGTGACGTGGGCGCCTTGATGCGCGCGGGTGACATCCTCCAGGCATCGTTCGAACGCCAGCTTGGTCTGCCCGTAGGGACTCTCCGGTCGGCACCCGTGGGACTCGGGCGTCGGCGTCTGCGTCGGGGCCCCATACACCGCCGCCGTGGAGGAGAACACCACACGCCGTACACCCCCGCGGGTGAGGGCCTCCAGCAGGGCGATCCCCTCCCCGACGTTATTCGAGTAGTACCTCAACGGCTCGGAAACAGATTCAGAGACCACAATCAAACCCGCGAAGTGCACGCACACGTCCACCCCGTGGGCCGCGACCAGCTCCTCCACGAGGGCCCGGTCGCCGACGCGCCCCACGTAGAGCGGGACCTCTGCCGCGACCGCGTCGCGATGGCCCGTGGAGAGGTCGTCCAGCACCACCACGGCCTCGCCCTCGGCACGGAGACGTTCGACGAAGGCGCTGCCGATGTAACCCGCGCCGCCGGCCACGAGGATGGTCATGCCGCCATGCAAGACGCGACGGGCCCCGCGTGTCAACGCCAACATTCATGCACCACAGGCCGGGCCCAGACGATACACTCCGGCCCTGCCCATGGAAGACGAGATCGAGCTCACGGTCGTCATGCCCTGCCTGAACGAAGCGGAAACACTCGAACGGTGTATTCGGAAGGCACAGAAATACTTCGACACGACCGGTGTCCGCGGGGAGGTCGTCGTCGGGGACAACGGGTCGACCGACGGTTCGCAGGACATTGCGTTGCGCAACGGCGCCCGCCTGGTGGAGGTCCCGGTGCGCGGCTACGGGGCGGCCCTCTATCAGGCGACCCTCGCGGCCCGGGGCCGCTACGTCATCATGGGGGATTCCGACGACAGCTATGACTTCAGTGATCTGACCCCGTTTCTGGAGAAGCTGCGCGCGGGGTACGACCTCGTCATGGGCAATCGTTTCGCAGGAAAGATCCACCCCGGGGCCATGCCCTTCAAGAATCGTTATCTGGGAAACCCGGCCCTCACGGGCATCGGACGGCTGCTCTTTCGTGTGCCGGTCCGAGACTTCCACTGTGGCATCCGAGGTTTTTCCATCGACGCCTTCCGTCGATTGGACCTGCGTACAACCGGCATGGAATACGCCTCGGAGATGGTCATCAAGGCCACCCTGGCCAAGATGCGGGTCTGTGAGGTGCCGACCCAACTCCACAAGGACGGCCGCAACCGGCCGCCCCACCTGCGCCCCTGGCGTGACGGGTGGCGGCATCTGCGGTTTATGCTGCTGTATAGCCCCGATTGGTTGTTTTTGTATCCCGGCCTCGGCGCGATGATCCTGGGCAGCGCGTTGGGCCTGCGCCTCTGGGTGGGGACCCTCATGCTCGGCACGATCGGGCTCGACGTTCACTCCCTGGTGTACGCGGCGTTTCTCGTGCTGCTGGGGTTTCACGCGGTTCTGTTCTCGATCTTTGCGCGGACGTATACCTCGCACATGGGGCTCCTCCCTGCCCCGCCCTGGCTGGCCCGCGCCCAGCGCCATGTCGAGCTCGAGACGGGCATTCTTACGGGGGTCCTGTTGATCGTCGGGGGCATCGCGGGCATCGTGGTCGCGGTGCTCGGGTGGCGCGAGACCGGATACGGGGCCCTCGCGCCGCAGCAGGCCCTGCGGGTGGTGG
>CAYUSB010000121.1:1317-2081 GCA_964447205.1 uncultured Myxococcaceae bacterium | reverse complement strand
GCGGGATGCGCAACGGCAAGCGGGCCGTCACCGCCACCCGCATCCTGCGCCTGCCCCCGGCCCTGCGCGCTGAGTACCTCGCGCGCCTCGCGCCGGCGGCCGACACCCCACCCGCCGCGCCGACGCGGGAGGCCCGGGGCATCGCCGTCCTGGCCGCGGCGGGCGAGGCGTCACACCTCGTCGCGCAGGCCCTCGACGACGGCGTCATCACGCCCGACGAGCTGCGCGCCGCGGCCCCTGCACTGGCCCGGCTGCGGCGGATGCTGGACGCTCTCGCGACGCCCATGGGGGACGCATGATCCGCCCCTGGCAACGACGGCAAGAGCACCTCAAGCAGGCCGCCGAGGAGTGCATCGAAGCCCTCGCCGGGACCCTCGCCGCCCACGTGCCTGACCTCACCGAGGCCGAGGCCCGGTACCTCGCCGCGGTCGAGACCTGGGCCCGCGGGGAGATGGGGGCCCGCGGGCTCGCCGACACCTACCGGGCCCTCGGCTACCCGTGCTGCTGCAACCTCCGCGACATCCAGGCCGACGTCGGCGCGCACCCGACCCACCTGGCCGGGCGTGTCCTCGGCGCGCTCAGGTACGCGAACAGCCGCGGGGCGCCCCCGATCGAGACCCTACGCGACACCTACGAGGCCCGCCGCCGGGAGTGCCTGCGGGCTTCTCTCGCCGCGGCAATGGCCGCCCCCATCACACCCCCGGAGCCCCGGTGAACCTCTGGACCCCCATCCCCGCGGCCCTCGCCAGCGCCCCCGCGTACCG
>CAYUSB010000121.1:0-1307 GCA_964447205.1 uncultured Myxococcaceae bacterium | reverse complement strand
TCCTTGCCTGCGCGCGGGGCCCTGCTGGACCTCTACCTCGCCGCGGCCGGCGGGGACACCGTCCCGATCCCCGTCGACATGGCCCCCGAGGACGTAGCCTCAGGCATGTGGGGCCCCGAGGGCCCGACCCTCCTGCGCGCGCTCTATCACGCCGGGCTCCTCGACGATCACGAGGACGGCCCTGTGTGGCGCCTGACCTGCGTGGCGACCACCCGCGCCTCTGCCCCGACCTCACCCCCGCCCGAGACCACGCCCGCCGCGGCCCCTGGAAGCCCCACGAGAGCCGCCATGACTCGCCTCCGGGCCCGGTGGTCGGAGCGGGGCCTGAGGACGGCTGAAGACCGTCTGGCGTGGCTCGCCACTACCCAAGGGCGCGCGGCCCTCGCGGCCCTCGGCATCTCCCCCGAAGCCGCCACCGAGGCCGCCCACAGCGCGGGGCGTCGGGGCGGTAGGCTAGGGGTCGACCGGCCTGCTAGGCCCCCTATCACCGCCCCCGACGACGGTGCTAGGGAGACCCCCTCCACGGTGCTAGGCCCTAGCACCGCCACGGTGCTAGGCACGGTGCTAGGGTCGCCTCTCCCCCACACCCCCTCTCCAGAAGAGAGAGAGACAGAAAGCACTAAAGACACACACACTCCGGAGGGGTCGGAGTGCGCGCGTGCGGTGCTAGGGGGCGGTGATAGGGGTGATGCTAGGGAGACCCCCTCCACGGTGCTAGGCCCGCCCGCCCGGTGCCCCACCGTTGAGCATACGGGCGTCGACCCCGAGCGGGCCCTCCTGGCCCTGCGCACCCGCGCCCCCCGTGCCCTGTCGTGGGCCCATGACTCGGCCACCCTCGTGCTGTGGCAGCGGGCGGTGCGCGACCTCGATGGGCACATCCCCACCCTCACCCTCGCGTCCTACGAGGTCCTGGGGGACTGGCTCGCAGCCGGTGGCCTGGGGTGGTGGACGCAGGGACGGCCGCACCTCGCCTACCTGATGCGTCCCGGCATCCTCGCTCAGCGCCTCGACGACGCCGCGGAGTGGGCCAGCGCGGGGCGGCCGAAGATCACCCACGGCCAAGGTGGCCCCACGGGCCCCGGCCCCCGCAAGGGCCCCCAGGACTACACCCGGGGCCTCGCCCCCGTCTCCCCTCCAGGCAGCTACGCCCAGAAGCCGGGTGAGCCCGACGCCTTGGAAAAGTACCTCGTCCAGCCCCTCCGCCGCACCCCCACAGGAACCGCAGCATGACGCCGCCCGACACAGACCTCCCCGACGCGCCCGAGCTCACCCCTGACGAAGAGGCCGCCCTGGCCGAGCACGCCGAC
>CAYUSB010000120.1:452-2091 GCA_964447205.1 uncultured Myxococcaceae bacterium | reverse complement strand
ACCGCGCCGAGAAGCTCATCGAGGCGTGGTACCAGGCGCCGCCCTACGACGACCAGGGTCCGTACGAGTACGCGCTGGATGCTGTCGACGGCATCGAGGCCGGGCTCTCGGCCACCGACGACGCGAGCCTGCACCGGGCCCTGGAGGGCGTGCCGTGACGGCCCTTGAAGACCGCCTCGCCGTGCTGCGTCGCGAAACGCTTGCTCGCCGCCTCGCCGCGGTGACGGTGGCCGAGGTCTACCGGGCGAATCTCGTGCGGCTCGCCCTCGACGAAGCCGAGACCGCCATGCACGCCCTTGGCCGAGCAGAGCAGATCGAGGCCGACGCCGACGCCGACCTGCGCGACGCACTCGACGACGAAGACAGGGCGGAGAACGCCGCCGAAGACGAACCCGACGACGACGCCCTGAAGAAGGCGCGGAGGGACGCAGCGGCCACCGCCGAAGAAGCCCGCGATGTGGCCGACACGATGACCGACCGGGCAGACGAAGCCCGCGACGACGCCCGGTTTGCTCTCGACGAGGCCGAGGCTGCTCTCCGCGCCCACGACGACGAGGCCTCCAGGGCCGCGAGGGCCGCGTGATGGGCAAGCCGTCGACCGCCCGGCAGTACGCCAAGGCCCGGGCCCTGTCCCTCGCGGCCCTGCTCTACCCCGGCGAGCGACTGTACCTCGACCGGGTCGGCCGCGAGGTCCACGTGCGCGCGGTGGGCGGCGACCTGCACCGGTACATCGCGCGAGGCCCCTCCCGTACGCGGGCGTGGCGCTCTGCCTCGCGGGCGATGCGGGCCCATCGGGCACGAGGGGGTGTGTGATGGGCGCCCCTGCCAACGACACCCAGGCCCCCTCCCCTGCCCCGCCCGTCGCCCCCCGGGGCCTCGTGCAGGCCCTCGCGGAGGTGATCGCCCGCGACCTCCGGCGCAACCCCCCGTCCCTCCCCCGCCGCGCAGCATGACCCGCGTCGCGGTCTACGCCCGGGTCTCGACCGCCGAGCAGGCCCAGGAGCGCGATGCCCGCCGCTTCGCGGAGGGCCGCGGGTGGACCGTGGCCGAGGTCTACGCCGACGTCGGGGTGAGCGGGGCGGAGTGGACCTCGCGGCCCCAGCTCACCCGGATGCTCGCCGACGCGGGCCGCTCGGGCCGGGGGTGGGACGTGGTCTTGCTCCGAGATCTCGACCGCCTGGGCAGGGACGCGGCGCGGACCGCCCTGGCCCTGGAGGATCTGCACGACGCAGGAGTGAGGGTGCTGGAGTACTCGACGGGGGCCGAGGTCCAGCAAGACCCCATGGGCAAGGTCTTGCTCTCCACACGCGCCGCCTTCGGCGAGTACGAGAGGGTCATGGCCTCGGCCCGGACCCGCGGCGCACACCTCGACCTCGCCCGCCGCGGATACGTCACGGGCGGGCGCACCTATGGGTACCGCAACGTCCGCACCCCCGAGGGGGTCCTGCGCGAACCCGACCCCGCCGAGGCCACGATCGTCCGCGAAATCTTCGCGCGCCGCATCGCGGGCGAGACGCCCGGCGCCATCACCCGCGCCCTCAACGCCCGCGGGGTCCCCTCGCCCCGCCCCCCCGGCTGGAACCTCGGCGGCGTGGCGGCCCTCCTCAGAAACCCTTGCTACAAGGGCGAGATCGAGTGG
>CAYUSB010000120.1:0-435 GCA_964447205.1 uncultured Myxococcaceae bacterium | reverse complement strand
TCGAAGGTCACCCGCACCACAGCCCCCGCGGAACGGCTGCGTCTCACCGTCCCTGCCCTGGTGATCATCGACGCGGAGACGTGGCAGGCGGCCCAGTGGAAGAGCCCCGCCCTGCCCCGCGGCGGGCGCAGCACGCACACCCGGAACCTCTTGTCGGGCCTCCTGCGATGCGCCCACTGCGGGGGCCCGGCCCAGGCGCAGGCGACCCGATGGAGCGGGGCGCAGGTGCTTGTCTACCGCTGCGCGTGGAGCTACCAGCGCGGGGTGTCCGTCTGCCCTGTGCGGTCGCGCAAGCCTGTGGCGCAGGTGGACGCGGCGGTGATCGAGTGGCTCCGCACGCACGTCCTCAGCCCGGAGGTGGTGGCGGAGGCGGTGGGGCAGGCCGTCGACCAGCTCCTGTCCGAGGCCACGGCGCCCGACCGCGGGGCCGACCTA
>CAYUSB010000119.1:837-2116 GCA_964447205.1 uncultured Myxococcaceae bacterium | reverse complement strand
CGATCCGCCTCATGGTGGCCTCGGCCAAGGGCTTCTTGCGGGTGAAGATCGAGGGACACGGGAGCGCCCAGTCGATCACCTCTGCGGCGGTGCGATGCGGCGCGGGGCGTCCCCGGCCGTGCGTCGGCTCGGGCCACACGATGGGCGCGCCGTCCCTGCGGGCGACGAGGAAGAGGCGTTTGCGGCTGGTGGGCGTCCCATGGTCGGCCGCGATCAACAGCCTGTACTCCACGCGGTAGCCCAGGTCCGACAGGGCCCCGAGCCATGCGCGGAAGTCCTCGCCCGCGCGGCTCTTGATCGGCTGTCCCTCATCGTCGAGGGGGCCCCACGTTTGGAACTCCTCGACGTTCTCCAAGAAGATGATGCGGGGCCGAACGTCCCGCGCCCAGTCGAGGACCACGTTGGCCAGGGAGCGCACGCCCTTGCTGCGAGGCTGGCCCCCTTTGGCCCGACTGAAGTGCGTGCAATCGGGGCTGAACCAGGCCACGTCGACATCGCGCGTCCCACACACATCCCGCGGCGACACGGCCCAGATGTCCTCGCAAAAGTGCTTGGTCTCCGGGTGATTCGCCGCGTGCATCGCCACGGCCACGGGCGAGTGGTTGATCGCCGCATCCGGCGCACGCCCAAGCGCGGCCTCCATCCCCGTCGACGCACCGCCGCCGCCGGCGAAACAGTCAATGACCATCCCCATCGAATCCTCCTGTATCGGTCGCCCCTGGCGCCCATCGCTGGCCCCGACTCGCGCCGGGGACAGAGGGGACGTCAGGTCAGGCGGCGCGACGCCCGCGGTAGACCGGGACGCCCGTGGCGGCGACGAAGCCCGCCACCTCCTCGTCAACGGCGGCCTCAATGGCGCGGTCCAAGCGGTAGACCTCGAAGCTCCAGGTCACCCCGCGGCCCTTGACCTTCGACCGCAGGCGGACCGGGAGGCGGTAGACCGTGCCGCCCACCAGGACGGGCAGGGCGATCCCGAAGACCCCGGGGGGCTTGATGGCCGCCCGGTTCTCGGTGACGTGATTGATCTCCTCCTGGAAGATCAACTCCACGGCGCCCGTGTGGGGGTCGCGCTTCTCGCTGACGAAGCAATTCACCGTGGCGGCGCTCTTGCGGGAGAAGCTGAGGAGGGAGGAGGCCGAGGCGACGGCGGTCTCCAGGAGGGTCGCCAGCTCCGTCGTGCGGGGCCCGGGGTCCTCCACAGGGCAGACCTCCGCGAGGTGATCCTCGAGGAAGCTCGCCATGTCCCCCTGGGACAGGTCCTAGCCCGCGACGGCGAGCC
>CAYUSB010000119.1:0-827 GCA_964447205.1 uncultured Myxococcaceae bacterium | reverse complement strand
GAGCTCGGGGCTGATGGGGAAGGGGTAGACCGCGCGGTGGCCACACCAGCGGGCCCCGTTGTCGCTCTCCATCCGGGCGTCCTTCGTGCTGTTGCCCTGGTGGTGGTCGAACACCACCTCGAGGGCGACACCGCCGTTGTTGGTGGCGAAGGCGTAGCCCGCGGTCCCGTGCCCCTTGAACTCCTCGACGTAGCTCACGAGGGAGGCCATGCGGTCGAGGGAGGCGGCGCCCTTGATGCGGCGGGGGTGATCGCTCGCAGCCTCGATCGCCGCCGTCACGTCGATGGCCTTCATCTCCGGGGGGTGCAGGAGGTAGGTGAGGCCGTCGTGCTCGACGAAGTCGGGCTGGTGGGCGTGCCGCGCCTCGCGGAAGAGGGTCTCAAGCTGGTTGTTGTCGGAGCTGCTCATGGTTCAGGCGTCCTTCGCTGCGGGGGTGGAGACGGAGACGGTGACGCCGCCGACCTTTTCGGCGGCGGCGTGGAAGCGGCCGACCGCTTCGGCGACGGTGGGGTCGCGGAGGGGGAGCTTTTCCTGGCGGGGCACCTCGGTCGTGAGGTTGCCGCCCTTGGTGACCCACACGGTGGTGGGCTCGCGGCGGGCGCGGGGGAGCTTCGTGGCGATGTCCGCGGTCACCTCGGCGGTGCCCTTGCGCACGTCGATCTTGAGCTTGAGGGTCAGCTCGCCGCTCATCTTGCGGTCTTCGGCGATGGCCCGGTCCCGCAGTTCGCCCACGAGGCTGTGCAGCTTGCCGGAGAGCTCGTGGTGCACGAGGCCGTCATCCAGTTGGGTGAGGATGGCGGAGAAGCTCCGCGGCCCTTCGGGGGGCG
>CAYUSB010000118.1:0-2118 GCA_964447205.1 uncultured Myxococcaceae bacterium | reverse complement strand
CATCCCCCTCCACCTGATCGACGAGTCGCCCACCAACCCCCGCAAGCGCTTCGACCTGGCCGCCCTGGCCGAGCTTGCCGCGAGCATCGGCGCGAAGGGGCTCATCTCCCCCGTGATCGTGCGCGCCGTCGGCGAGCGGTACGAGCTCGTGGTCGGCGCCCGCCGCTTCCGGGGCTCGGGCCTGGCTGGCTGCAGCACGATCCCTGCCTTCGTACGGGAACTCACCGACCGCGAGGTCTGCGAGCTCCAGATCGATGAGAACGGGAAGCGGGAGGACGTTCACCCCCTGGAGGAGGCTGACGCCTTCGCCCGCCTCCACGACGAGCACAAGGTGCCCGTGGAAGAGATCGCCCACCGCATCGGCACCCACCCGAGCTTCGTCTACAACCGTCTGGCCCTGGCCCGCCTCTGCCCCGAGGCTCGGGAGGCCTTCCTCGACGGCAAGATCCTCGGGGGTGTGGCGCAAAAGCTCGCCCGGCTGCCCCAGGCCACCCAGGCCCGGGCCATCGCCACCCTCGCGAAGCCTCGGTGGGGCTGGGATGCCTTCACCGTCTGGCCGATCGGCGAGGCGAACCAGTGGATTCGGCAGCACTGCCTCCTCGAGCTCGCCCACGCGCCTTTCGACCCCGAAGACGCCGACCTCGTACCCGCGGCCGGGCGGTGCTCAGCTTGCCCGAAGAACAGCAGCGCGCAGGCCTCGCTCTTCGGCGAGACCGACGCAGCCGCGTCCTGCATGGACGCCGACTGTCACAAGACCAAGGTCGACGCGGACTGGGCCATCAAGACCGCCGACAAGGCCGCCGCGGGGCTGAAGGTCCTGCCCGCCGATCAGCAGGTTTACGGCGAGCCTGTCACCGCCCGCCCCTGGCGGTACGAGAACGGGGAGAAGACCTGGCCCGAGCTGCTCGGGGAGCACGCCCCCAAGCCGGTGGTGGTCAACCGCGACGGCACGCCCATGGAGGTGTTCGATCGGGCCGAACTCGCCAAGGCCATCGAAGCCGCAGGGCTCGACAAGAAGACCGCTGAGGCCGAGTCGCGGTCTGCGCGCACCGACTGGGAGACCGAGCGGCGGCGCAGGAAGGCCCTGGGCGCGGCCGTGCTCAAGGCAGCGCAGGAGGCCCTCGGGAACCGAACCGGTGTCGTCGACACCTCCCGCGCCGACTGGCAGTGGGCCGCGTCGTTGATGACGCACCTCTGTCCCGACGACGCAATGCGGATCGCCGAGGAGCGCGGGGCCGAGGACCTGGTCACCGAGATCCCCAACCTCTCCCCGGCGGGGTGCCGGTCGCTCATGGTCGACCTGGTGCTGGGGGAGTACGGCCCCGAGGGTGCCGACGAGATCGTCGCGCGGTGGCTGGGCCTCGACCTCGAGGCCATCGAGCAGCAGGTCATCGAGGCCGAAAAGGCCCCCACGCCGAAGGCCGACAAGCCCGCAGGGAAGAAGGCCTCGACGAAGAAGACCACCCCCGCCCCGGTCGAGCCCGAGCCCGGTGACACGGCCGCGGCCGAACCGCCCCCGCCCTCGGCAACGGTTGCCGAGCCCGAGCAGGCCCCCGAGCCCGCGGAGGCCCCCGAGGTTCGGGTGTGGATCGCTGCCCACGTCTGGGACATCCTCACCCTCATCGAGCGCGCCGAGCTCGAGGAGCCCCTCGCGGGCTGCGAGGTGGACTGGACGCAGGGAACCGACTGGCTCACCGCCATGGTCCCCGACGACGAGCTGCTCGTGACGCTCTCGGGGATCTGCGGGGCCCGCGGGGTCAAGCTCCACGTCAGCGAGACGTGCCCCGAAGATGAGCCGCCCACGAACTCCGGCCCCGAGCCCATCGACCTGACCGCCCTGGCCCAGGACATGGAGCCCGAGGAACCCGCCCCCGAGGCGAAGCCTGCGAAGAAGGGCAAGGCGTCGAAGAAGGTCGCGGCGAAGCTCTACCGCGACCAGGGCCACACGCTCGACGCCCCGCACGCCCACCCGAACACCGCCCACCTGGTGATCCGGGCCGCCGAGGGCGCCTCGCCCCAGACCCACCTGCGCCCCGCTGGCCTCGACGACGCCGCGTGGCGTCGCGTCTGCGCGGGCCACGTCGGCGACGCCGTGGATGCCTACGGGGGCATCGCGGT
>CAYUSB010000117.1:0-2138 GCA_964447205.1 uncultured Myxococcaceae bacterium | reverse complement strand
CGTCAAGCTGCCGAACCATTCGGTCGAGGCTCCTCTGGGTGTTCGTGTCGCGCGGGGGTGTGAGGTACTTCTCCCAGGTCTTGGTGGTGTAGCCCTTGACCTCCAAGGCGATTGCACGGGGGGGTGCGGGGTCGGGCTTGACCTTGTAGTCGAGCTCCGAGGTCCCCATCTGGGTCTGCCGGCCCGCTTCCCCAAGGCTCTTGGCCACGGCATGGGCGGCGAGTTCGGCCGCCGCGCCGCGGACGGAGCTGTTGACGTGCCGCGCGAGGCGATCCCGCGCGTCTTTGTCGGCCACGGCGGCGCCCTTCGCGGCCTTGTGAAAGGACCCCCAGGGGGTGTTCGAGTCCCGCGCCATGAAGTCGAGGTCTTTCACCTCCATCTTCAGCCCCGCCACATACGCGAGGGTCTCGGGGTTTCGGCCCGCGGTGCCGCGCGCGAGGGTGGTCACAGCCTCATCGGACAGGCCCTCGGCGGTCGCCAGCTTGTGCGCCGTGGAGAGATGCTTCTCCGCGGCCTTGACGCCCGCGATGCCAGGGCCCGCCGCGCGCGCGCTCTTGACGGCGGCAGAGACGAACGCCTCCATGGCCTCGGGGGGTCGGCCGCTGTCGCGCATCTGGGACACGGCAGCGTCGAAGCGCGTCTTGGCCACGCCCTTGAGGGTGGAGGAGAACGCCTCGGCATCCTTCTGGCCCTTGGCGACGGTCGCCGCGGTCTTGGCAGCGGTCTCTTCGGCCGTCGGGGGCTTCTTGGGTTCCTTCGCGGGCTTCGGCGCTGGTGGAGGGTCCGCGGGGTCGGCGGCCTTGGGGGCGCTCGCCTTCGCGGCCCCAGGCTCCTTGCCCTTGGCCGAGGGGGAGCCCTTCGCGGGTTCCTTGTCTGCGCCCTCGGAGCCGCCTTCCTTGGTGGCGAACTGGCCCGCTTTCCGCTTCACCTTGGACTCGTCGAAGTCCATCTTGGGGGCGGGCCCGGGCCCCTGGAGGGGGTAGGAGTACCGCTCGCCCGCGGCCCACACCTCGACCGCGTCGAAGGTCACAGCCGCCCGGGGAACGGGGGCGGGGGTCGGCTCGCCCTTGGGCAGGTACGCGAGGGTGACGTGGGGGGTGAAGCCGTGGGTGCTGTCCGGAGGGGCAGGGAGCGACGCCACCAGCGCTTCGCGAGCAGCCGAGAGCCCAGGCACATCGGGACTGGCCCACACCGGGTCGAGGGTGTCCCCGTCGAAGCGGCCAACGCCCCCCAGGTGGCCCGAGAGCCGGGGCTGCTGCGCGGCCCAGGCCTCGACCGCTCCACGCACGGCCTCGATGTCCGCCGGGGACAGACCCTTGCCGAGGTACGCGAGAGTCAGATGGATCCGCTCGGGCTCCTCACCACCCGGCAGGGCGATGCCCTGCGCGACATCGACCGGCACCGCAAGCACCACGGCAACCCCGCTGTCCCGTGCGTCGGTGTGCGTCGGGGCGGGCCCAGGTGCAGGGACGGGCCCAGGACCCTGACCACCTCCGGGCCCTTCGCCGGGACCCTGGGGAGCCGGGGGGGCCTTCGGCCTGGCTGCGAGGTCCACCACCACCTCGGCGTTCCAGCCGTCGGGCCCGAGCCTGCCGCTCTTGGCCACCTCCTCGGCCGTCACAACCTTGTTGGTGATGTACTGGGTATCGACCCCCGCGGCCTTCACCCTGAGGTCGGCGGCCTCGATGGGCGTCGGCTGCCACAGGGAGGGATAGGTGATCGTGAGCCGGGCAGGCACCACGCCCCCCGTGGGGCCGTCCTTGGCGGCGAGGAGGATCCGCACGAGGCGTCGGTGCTTGGGGAGGAGGACCTGCTCTTGGGCGGCCTTGGTGCGGTCGTAGAACCACCTCACATCGCTCTCGCCCGTCGCAGAGAGGCCAGCGGGGCTCTGCCCCATCAGCACCGTCACAGGGATCTCGGCGGCCCCCGAGAGCAGGAGGAGGTTCTTTTCCAGAAGCTCCGAGACGCCCGTGAGGGCCCCGACCTCGATGCGGGAGTACTCCTCGTCGTCGCCGATGAGGACCGAGCGGGTGACCCCCCTCGCCAGGTCCATCATCTCGAGGCGGCGCTTCAAGACGTCCTTCTTGTCGGCGGCCATCAAGGCCATGAGGTTCTTGATCTTGAAGACCGACTCGGAG
>CAYUSB010000116.1:0-2265 GCA_964447205.1 uncultured Myxococcaceae bacterium | reverse complement strand
GCGCGCCCGCGAGGAGCGCGCAGTCGGTGGAGTCGGGGGTCGCGCGGAAGGCCCCCAGGGTCTCGCCCACCCCCGCCACAAGGCGGACGTAGACGGGGTCGCCGTCCACGTAGGCCGTCTCGGAGGTGACGTAGACGGGACCGCGCTCGACCACGGGCACGGGGTACCCGATGGGGTACTCCTCGGGCTCGCGCCCCGCGTCGTACATGGCGATGCCGTGGACGTGCTCCTTGGAGAGGGGCCCGAGCTTCGACCCGAAGCCCACCTGCGTCGAGCCGCCCGTGCCGCCCTGGGCCGGGATGTAGACCTCCTCGACGAACGAGAAGAACTTCGAGCCCGTGAGGGTGACGTTGCCGGCGTCGGGGATGATGAAGGCCTCCTCGACGGGGAGGCGGTTTTCGTCGAGCCCCCGCACGTAGGCGGTGGTGAGGTTGTAGTCCGCGTGGCTCGACAGGGTGAAGGTGACGTTCCGCGGGGGGAACATCTCGGCCGCACCGATGGCCCCATCGAGCGCGACGCCCGTGAGGGACTGCGGGGTGGCCGCGGTGGCCAGGGCGGCCAGGATGCCGTGGGGTTCGGCCGCGGCGGGAGCTACGGGGGCGTAGCCCTTGACGGGGGTGGCCCCGCGGGTGACGAGCATGCCGCAGGCGATGGCCACGGCAGCGAGGACGCTCTTGATGCGGTGGGGCCCGGCGTCGGCGAGGCCGCCCGGGTAGCCGACCGCGCGGTCGAAGGGGTAGGTGGTCTGGACGGTCATGGCTCAGCTCCCGCGGACGGTGAAGGTGGGCTTGGGGGTCCGCCACGCCTCGGAGGTGCGGCGGGCGAGGCCCGCGGGCGTCGCGTCGGTGTGGGTGGCGGGATCGGTGCGCGGGGGGCCGAGGGGGGCCCGGCCCGCGGAGAGGGCGTCGTTGCGCTCGGAGGCGGAGGCAACCACCACCTCGTACATCCCGCGAATGGTGTCGGCGCTGAAGCCGTCGAGCTTCATCGTGGGGTGAGCCTTGGCCACCACCTGCCGGTGGATCTCGCCCGCCTTGAGCCCATCGAGCTTCACCTCCGCCCCCAGGACCTTCCGGGCCGAGTCGAGGAGCGCCCCGCGCTTGGCGGCGATGGAGTCCTGGATGTCCTCGGGGACCATCTCCTCCGTCACCTCGGGGGTGGCGCCTTCGAGCGCGGCGAGGCGCTTCATGGCGTCGGCGAAGAGGGCCTTGAGGGCGGCCAGCTCGGTCGCGTCGGCGTCGGCCTTCTTCTGGACCTCGTCGACCGCACCCTGAGCCGCGGCTTCGTCCTCCGCGGCGTCGAGGCGAATCAGGAGCCCCTTGATCATGATCTTCTTCATCGACAGCCCTTTCGCGGCGTCGATGCGCCGCACCTCTACAGCCGCGCCATCCATGCGCAGCGACACTTGGGGCCCGCTCCGGCCCTCCCCGGGGGGCAGGAGCGCCACGTGGTTGTGGCGGATGCGACGCTGGATGGCGTCGTACTTCTCGCCGTCGGGGGTCACCCCTGGGGTCTTGTCGACCACGCAGGTGTACCCGCAGCTCACGTCGTGGACGTCCCCGGCGAGCGCCTTGCGGCAGAGCTCGGCGTCCTGGACCATGAGGTCGGACACGACGAGGTCGCCGTCCTGGCGGGGGTCACCAAGGGTGTTGCCGCGGCAGACCGCAGTGTAGGTCTCGGGGGTGACGAGCTTCGGGGGGTGGCCGTCGGTGACCACCGCGCCCCGCAGGGTCGCCAGGGAGTCGGGGGCGAAGACCTCGTCGGCGGGCCGATACTCGCGCCACGTGCGGGTGCCGTCGGAGTACTCCAGCACCCCGGCGGTGGCCACCGCGGCCTCCACGCACACACCCCCCTGAGGCGTCTGGCGGACGCTCCGGGTCGGGCCTGCGTAGTCGATGCGGGTGACGCGCTCCATGCCCCCCGAGCGTGCGGGGAGGCGGGAGGGGGGGGCTAGCCAGTGCTGACGCGGTGATCCTCCCGGAGAGGGCCAGGAGGTGGCTCAGATCGGGCCGGATCGGCCCGGAGTGCGGCGAGGATGCGGGCGCGAGTCTCGGCGGGCAGGGACTGCGCCCACGCCACCAGCGGGTCGTAGTCGTCCCAGCGGTGCCGCTTGGGAGGCAGGGGGCACCCGGCCTCCCGGAGCTTGCGGTAGCAGGACACGCACACACCCCGGCGCAGATCGACGAGGCGGGCCGTGTGCCCGCAGTCTGCCAGGACAACCTCAGTCTCAGTCTCAGCCTCGATCACCATCAACAGCCTCCTCCTGCA
>CAYUSB010000115.1:1262-2323 GCA_964447205.1 uncultured Myxococcaceae bacterium | reverse complement strand
TGATACGCGGCCCCACCGATCCCAAGGAAACCAGACCATGAGCTACGACCCCGACGCCTTCACCGTGACCCTTGACGCCAACGGCAAGTCCACCAAAGCCCCCCGCGGCCCGATGCTCGACCCGCGCGACCTTGAAGCGATCATCACGTTGATTGAACTGGCAGCACTGGAGTTGACAACCGCGCCGGGCGAGTCGTTCACTCGGGAGAAGCTCATCGAGACCATCCGGGAGTACGCTGGTGACGACATCAAGATCGAGGAGAAGGACGTTGACAATGTGCTGGGCAAGGGGGGGCCACTCAAGAAGGTGCCCGGCGGTAGATTCGTCCTCCGGGACTCGGGATTTTTCTCATAGGCCCGTCCAGCCCCCGCCTTCGCTTCCCTCCTCCCCCACGCCCCCAGTAGCCACAAGCGCCCCTCGGGCCTCCTGACCCCCCGCAGGGGCCCGAGACCAGGCCAGCCACGGCACCCCTGACACCTCCCCCGTGCCCCGGGCCCAGCACCCGGGTCAGCCCGGGACCAGGCGGTAGCTGGCCCGGGAGCTCCGGCCCGGGTGCGGTTCTCGCCGCGGCGCGTCAGAGCCCGGGTGCAGTTTCAGACCCGCCAGTCGGAAACCAGCCCCCCGGGCCCCCGTGGTGTGGCAACCGGATATGCATGCTCCGAGGTGATCGAGGTCGATCGTCTGGTCGCCCGAGAGGTCTCCCTCGACGGGCACGAAGCGGTTGTGTCCGACGCCGATTTCGAGATCGAAGCTACCCGAGCCCGGCGATCCGAGCCGCACTTCGAGGTCGCTCCCTAGCGCGTGGCCGTCCGAGACGAACTGGCTGCCGCCGGGCAGTTCGAGGGTCAGCATGGCGCGCGTCAAACGGACGCAACGGCCGTCCGCGCCGTCGAGGTCGCCCGGGTGGAGATCGACGCCACGCGGGCTGTGGTAGTGGACGGACGAGAGCCATCCCAGTCTCGTCCGCAGGGTCGGCGCAGGCGCCCCCGGCGGGGCGGCGGGAGGTGCGACCGGAGCGACGGGAGCGGGCGCACCGTGATGGTGTTGCTCCTCACGACCC
>CAYUSB010000115.1:387-1252 GCA_964447205.1 uncultured Myxococcaceae bacterium | reverse complement strand
ACCCGGGCCAGATCAGGCGCCGGGCCAGGGCGATCGGTCGCTCTCGAACGGGAGAAGATGACGACACCACCCAGGCCGAGCACCGCGACCAGCGCCGACACGCCGAGCAGGAGCGGCGTCCGATTCGTCGGAGGCGGGGCAGCCGACCGCGTCTGCCACCCCGACGGCGACCCTGGCCTGGAGGCCATCGGCATCATCTGGGTAGGCGGCACCTGCCCGGACAGCGGCGCTCCGCATCGCGCGCAGAAGGTGTCGCTGTCGTCTCTTGTGACAGCGCCGCAGGCGGGGTTCGGACATCCTCTGGCCATCTTCGGTCCCTCCGATGCGTTGACAGCGCCCGGCGCGCTCGCCCTCTGACATAGACCCGCGCGACATCACGCGCCATCGCCCGCGCTCACATCGTGACCCCTGGGACCCCGAGGGTTGCTACGACGCGCTCGACGCGACCCGCCTTGAGACGACCGCGGCACGGCCGTGAGCAGGAGGGGCCTCCGGGCCGCCTGACCCGCGGGGATACACGGCCCGTCTCCAGCGGTCGCAGGGGCGCCGCGCCGCAAGTCGTCACCCGGGTCGCGTCGCGCGAAAGTGCGTGAGGGTGCCGTAGAGCGTGCGGGTGTGTCGGGTCTCTGCCACGTCGGTGAGGCCCGCCTCGCGCATCAGGGCCGGGAGGTCGCCGTTCACGTTGTCGCGGGTCGGGGCGAAGCCGTCGAGGAGCCGCACGGGGAGAAACGCGAGCTTCATCAGCGGATCCTGGGGTCGCCCCCAGTCAAGCAGGTGAAGCTCGCCGCCGGGCCGAAGGAGCGACCCCACGGCCCCCAGGGCCCGCTGCTTCTGGTCGCGCAGGAGGTGGTGGAGCATCAGGCTG
>CAYUSB010000115.1:0-377 GCA_964447205.1 uncultured Myxococcaceae bacterium | reverse complement strand
GCCCGGCTCGAAGGGCGGCGGCGTGGCCGAGCCGAGCACGAACGTGATGTCGAGCCCCGCCTCGGCGGCCTTGCGCCGCGCGATCCCGAGCGCCTCAGGGTCGAGGTCGAGGCCCGTGACGAACGCCTCCGGGTGCGCGGACTTGATCATCTTCGTGAGCGTGCCGGTGCCGCACCCAAGGTCGAGCACCGCGTGCCCTGGGGCGATCGCGGCCTGTTCGAGGAGCGCGCGCTTGTGGCGAGCCTCACCAAGCGTCAAGGCGAGGAGCGCGTCGTACGCGCGGGTCAACGCGTGGAAGCGCAGGGCGGGGATAAAGGGCTCGTGGGGGGCCGCGGGGGGCTTGGGGGAAGTCGAGGTCATGCGCCGAGTGAGGCAAG
>CAYUSB010000114.1:0-2356 GCA_964447205.1 uncultured Myxococcaceae bacterium | reverse complement strand
TGGCCTCGACGTACCCCTCATCGGTCAACCAGGCCGCGGCGGGGGTCACCACGAGGCCCGCGGGGAAGGTCTCGGTGAGGGTCCAGGCCGAGGTCTCGGCCGACCCTGCCAGGATCGTCATGACGGCCTCGATGTCGGGCGTGGTGCCGTGCGACCGCATCGCGCGGGCCCAGGCCTTGAGGGCCACCCGGTACCGGACGTCGGAGATGGCAGAAGGCCCGCTCCGCTCAAGGCCCACCAGGGCGCCGATGCCCGTCAGGACGTGGCCCTCGCTTCCGTCGATGCCCTGGGCCACCAGGGGGTGGGCGGCGTCCTCGAGGTCTTGCACGGGGTCCATGAGGGCCCGCACGAAGGCCTCCACGTCCGGCTTGCGAAGCTGCGAGGGCAGGAGGGCAACGCCCCCGCCCTCGTGGTCGGTGATGCGCTCGGTCATGGCAGGGCCCCCAGGGCGATCCGCGAGGAGTCGAAGACGGCGCGATCCCGGGGCCCCACCGGGAGGTTCTCCCGTCGCTGGTAGGACTGGGTGCTGACGAACCCGACCCACACGTAGGCGTCGATGACCCCGGCGACGGCACACACGGCGGTGACGAGGTCGGAGATGCGCACGGTCTCGCCCGCGCGAAGGCGCTCGGCCGCGTCGAGGAAGGCGGTCTTCACCGCCTCGGCCCCGGCGTAGGTGGCAGAGTCGGTGGTGAGATCGATCGTGGCGTAGAGGAGGAGGTCCGTCGGCCGTGAGAACTTCACGGTGCGGCTCTGCCCTCGGTCGTCGGCGAAGGTGACGGTGACCCCGCCGTAGGTCTCGATGCCCCCGGCCTTCGCCGCCCAGATCGCCCGCGCGATGGCTTCGTTGGGGCCCCCGAGCACGAGGACCTCCACGCTCTTGCCGGGACGGCCTGCGGAGTCGGTGTGCAGGCTCGTGTTCTCCCAGCCCACAACCTGGGTCACCCCCGGGATCTCGGCGTCGGCCACCTGGGCCACGATGGCGTCCAGCGGCGAGGAAGCCGCCCGCTGAAGCATCACCTCTCGACGGAGGCGGAGCGCGGCGTCCCCCTCGATGCCTTCGCCGGGGGTTGCGTCCGCGGCGTTGGTCACACTCACCCACCCCGACACGGGCGTGGCGATGACGGTGATGGAACTCGAGTTGGCTCGCACAACCCCGGCGACGAGAGCTTCGGCCAGGACGTTGAAGGGGCCCTCGACGCCCCCACCGTTGCTCACCGCCTCGACCGTCACCCAGGCGTTGGTGGGCTCCCCCGCGACGTGGGCGATGGACCCAGCCGGTAGGGTCACTGTGGGGGCGAGGGTGACGCTCAGGGTCACGGTGCCTTTGGTGGGGTCTCGCCGCTCGATGGCAGGGCAGATCCCCGCGAGGGCATCGAGGCTCTCCCCGCCTGCCCCCGTGGGCGTGCGCGCCGCGTAGATCGACCCGGTGAGTTCCCACAGCTCCCCGAGCTTCAAGGCGCACACAGCCAGGACGGGGCCGAACACGCTCTCGGCCGACACGTCCACGTCCTCGCCGAGCTCAGCCCGCAGGGCGGCCTCAAGCTCCACGAGGAGTTCGGCGGAGGTCTTGGGGACCCACCCCGTGGAGGTGAGGCCGCTCACGACCCGGCCCCCGCCACGAAGTCGGTGATGGTGACGGGCTCGCCCCCCGTGGTCGTCACGCGGAAGGCCACCGACGCCCGGCGGTCTCGACCCACGCTGAACCGCCAGGTCTCCAGGGCCCCGACGCCCGGGCAGGTCACCACAGCCCGGCGGTAGGTTGCCTCGGCCACGGCGAGCCCCGAGGCCTTGCTGAGCACCCTCGTAAACAGCGGGATGCCCGCCGTGGTGTCCATGGGGTATTCGCCCGCGATGAGCCCGAGGCGCAGGGAGAGCTTCTGCCGCACGGCCCCCGCCCCCGAAGTGAGCTCCGCCCGGCGCAGGCCGTCCGCGCCGCGAGGGAGCCTCAGGTCGCCGGTGATGGAGTCGAGGGCGAGGTCTCGCACCCCCCGAAGGTGCGCGGGCGCGGGGAGGGTGGGCTACCCACTGCTGACGCAGTGATCCTCCCGGAGGTCAGTCCGCGGGGATCAGGTGGCCGAGGCCGAGCTCTTCGGCGAGGTCGTAGGGCTGAGCGTCGCCGGGGCCCTGGTCGAGGACCTTCTTGCCCCCCTCGTAACCAATGACGATCTGCACGCCTCCCTCCTCCCCGAAGAAGACCGCGTGGTGGGCGCCGGGGTGTCCCTTGGAGAGCTTCTCGGCCACCTCTTCGAGGTCGTAGACGATGTCGCTCGACATCCCTTCGTAGGTGACCAGGGCGCGGTGGTCGACCTCGCCCTCCACAACCTCAAAGTCCACGAAGAGCTCTTGGCCAAGG
>CAYUSB010000113.1:0-2695 GCA_964447205.1 uncultured Myxococcaceae bacterium | reverse complement strand
GCAGACCATGCCTTCGTCGGACAGGGTCCGCGGGGTCCTGGCCTGGGCCGCGAGGTAGCAGTACGACCGCGCGAGGGACGCCGTGTCCGACTCGCAGACGGTGTCGAGGAGGTCCTCCAGGAGCTTCGCGAAGGGCTCGTACGCCTCCAGCCAGGAGGGCGCCGGGGCCTTGGTGGGGGTGGTGTCGGGGATGGTGTCGGCGGCGCTCATACCCGCACCCCCGCCGCCGCGAAGAGCTGCTGGTAGACCCCCGCCGACCGGGGCCCGAAGCTCTTGACCCACTCGCCCACCACGTAGACCGCCCACTGGGGCACCCGATCGCAGTGGCCGTAGGCCGATGCCATCTCGTGCGCCAGCTTGATCAGCGCCATCTCGTTGACCAGCCCGAAGGCCGTGAAGATCGCCTTGGGCTGGAAGGGCAACCCCAGCCCGAGCCCGCAGCACCACGCCCGGGTGCTCCACGTTGCGCCCGCCATGGCCCGGGGCAAGGCCTCCCCGATGCCAGGGATCTTGGCGACCCAGGTGTAGTCCGGCAGAGCCGCGGCGCGCCACAGCGACCGGCGCACCGCGCGCAGGACCCGGCCCGCCCTGCGGCGCACGGCCTTGGTGACCCGCCCGGTGATGTGGATGGGCGCCACGCTCCAACCCACGCCGGCCGACCGGGCCCACGCCCTCAGGTGCCCCTCGACCAGGACGATCTGAGCGCGCCTCGGGGCCGCGAGCCAGACCCGACCGAACATCGCCGTGCACACGGCCAGATCGTCGCCGGTGGTGGTGAAGGCCACGTCGTCGCCGATGCGCACGAGGGCCCGGGTCACCAGGGCCCGAAGGCGGGCGGTGTCGGCGACGCTGAAGCGGCAGTCCTCCAGGGCCGGGATGCGGGCGGGCTCGGGCTCAAGGCCGAACATCACCCGCGTCTCTTCGGCCGCGGCCTCGTGCTCAAGGGCCTGCTCGTATCGCCCCAGGGCCCGGTCACCCGCGGCCAGGAGGAGCTCCGCGCGGTAGCGCCCCCCGTCGGAGGCTGGGGTCGGGGGCGGGGGCGGGGCGCCACTCTCCGGCGATCCGCTGGAGAGTCCCGGCGCGTCCGGGGTGTTGACCTGCTCGACGTTCCCATTCATGATCGACTTCCTTCCGCCCGTAAGGGCAAGTGGGGGCCGAGGGGGGAGACGGTTGGCGCCAGACGCCCCCCTCGGCGCTCGAATCACCGCCCCCGGTTCGCCCCGGACGCGGCCAGCAAACTCAGCCTCCACCACTGGACGGCTGTTCACACCCCGAAGCGTGAACAGCCGTTCTCCGTCGGCGAGTCGCCCGCGGCTCGGGCGGGGGGCCGAAGAGATCCTCGACGGTCACCCCCAGAGCCCGGGCCACGCGCAGGGCATTCAGCACAGGAAGCGGCGCGCCCAGGATTTCCATGCGCGAGATCGTCCCCTGGGAGACCCCGGACAGAACCTCGAGGCGCTCTTGGGAGACGCCCTGTCGCTCGCGCAGGACCCTCAGGCCGGGAGGGCCGTGTTTGGCTCGCTTCATGCGAATGTGGATACCTGGGTTTACATGGCCACTCAACTACATTCGCATGGTCCAGTCCCAATCCACTCATTTACTGGTAACAGCATCCTCATGGGTGAACCCGTGGGAGACAGGATTCGCGCCCTGCGAGAGCAGCGCGGGTGGTCGCAGGAAGAGCTGGCCCGCCGGGCCAACGGCAACCAGGGGAACATCTCCCGGATCGAGCTGGGCCGTGCCAAACGCCCTAGTCACGAGAGCCTGTCTGGCATCGCGAGGGCGTTCGGCATCACCCTCGAGGAGCTCACCGGCCAGGCCAACGATGCCCTGCCCTCGCTCCCTACGCCCCGCCTGCGGGTGGTGATGGACGCCGACTCCGCGGGGGACGTTGCAGCCCTCGAGGCCGCCCTCCTGGCCCTCACGGCGGCGGGCGGATACGACCTGGCCGACTTCGACGCGGCCCGGACCGTGGTGCGGGAGACCTTCCGCCATCTCGACCCGGGTGCGGTGACCCAGCACGCCGAAGCCCTCCTCCGCGCCGCCAAGGGCCTGCGGAAAGAAGGCAGGCCCGCCACGGTCACAGACATCCTCGCGCGCATGGCCTACGGCCCCTCCAAGGGCGCATACGAGGCCGGGTCGGCCGAGCGGGACAGGGTCAACGCCGAAGCCGATGCGGGCCTGCGGGCGATGGGGTTCGAGCCCGGGCAGGGCGGCCCCGCCCTGCAGAAGCGTCTCGCCGAAGTCGCGGCCAAGAAGCGCCGCCGCGAGGAGGACTAGGATGGCCTCGAAGGGGTACGACCTGGAGGAGGTCGAAGACGCCGCGGGGGAGCTGCGAGGCCTCGCGGGCCTCGGCGGTGAGTTCATGGACGCGCCCCGGCTCGTACGGGCCCTCGGCGGCGAGCTCGACCCCAGGGCCCCGAGCGGTTGCCGCGGAGGCATCCAGGCCTCCCCCCTGCGGGTGCAGCACGATCCCGACGCCCTGGCGGTCGAACAGACCAAAGACATCGCCCACGAGCTCGGACACATCGCGGCGGTGATCGCGGGCCGGGAGCGGTGCGAGGTCGAGGCCACGGCCATCGGGGCCGCCCTGCTCTTGCCCCGCCCGGTGATTGACCGGGTGGTCCGGTGGTGTGGGTACCTGAGGCCCGTCCACGTTTTCCCTACACTTGCCTACACCGCAGAATTCCCGGGG
>CAYUSB010000112.1:1044-2800 GCA_964447205.1 uncultured Myxococcaceae bacterium | reverse complement strand
GCCCTCGTGGCCACGGCCACCCCCGAGCCCGCGGCCCTGGCCCAGCAGCTCTACGAGGCCTACGGCGACCGCGTGGGCTGGCTCTCCGTCACCGGGGCGCAGATGCCCGCGTGGGGTGACCTGCCCGAACACATCCGCGGCGCGTGGGGTGCGGCCGCCGGCGCCGCCATCGAGGCGATGACCTGGTCGCCCGCGGCCGAGCACCCCGCCGAGATCGCCCGGCCCACCATGGCCCCGCCGAGCCCCCCGAGCTCGCCTTCGAAGCAGTCGGGCCGGGTCAACCTGGTGGTGCTGATCATCCTCGCCATCGCAGGCCTCGCCGGGCTCGCGTGCCCCCAGTGGGACCGGCCTCGGTGCGAAACGCCGGGCGCCTACTCCTGCGCCCACGACCAGCCCCACTACTGCGCCCCATCGCGCGAGAACACCCCCATCGGGGACGAGCCCTGCGCCCCTCAGGGCCGCGTCTGCGCCATCGCTCCCGACGGCCGGGCCCACTGCGCGGCGGTGCCCCGGTGATCGCCCCCGAACGCCTCGACGAGGTCGCCACGGGCCTGGAGGGCTACCTCGCGGCCGAGCTCGGGGCCGTGGTGGTCGACAAGGACCTCTCGCCCCTCCACAAGGCCATCGCCGAGGTCTTCGACAAGGCCGACGAGGCCCAGCGGTACGCGCACGAGCTCGGGTCGCTCCTGTCCCTCGACGTCCCCACGCTGGGGCTGCCGACGGGCAAAGAGTACCTCGAGGACTTCGCGACCACGATCGGCAGCACCATCGCCCTGCCTCCGGCGTGGCGACGCCCCGAGGGAGCCCGGACGCGCATCCTCACCCTCCCGCACGAGGGGACGCACGTCGACCAGCACCATCGCGGCGTCAAGGCCGGGTGGTGGCCCCGCAAGGTCACCCACTCGGTGCTCTACCTCGCGAGCATCACCGGGGGCGACGCCGCGGAGTACGTCGGGCACGTCGAGGCCGACGCGTACGCCACGACCGAGGCCATGCGCCGGTGGCTCGGCGGGGCCCTCCGCCCCACCACCGACATCACCGACTCCCTGCGGCGGCACTACGCCCTCGCGGGCGTGGGCGTCGTCGTCGCCGAGGCAACGCTGCTGTCCCACTACAAGACGATGGAGACGGGGGGCATCCCCAACGTGCGGGTGTGCAGGCTGTCCATTGACTGGCTCGAGACGCACGCGAGCGACATCAAGGGCCGGGTGCAGGCGTGAGCCCCCCCGTCGCCCCCGGCCTCATCATCACCCTCGGCGAGATGGCTCCCGTGGAGCGCGTCGTCGACCGGCACCTGGCCACCCTCAGGGCCATCCGGCCCGACGTGGTCATGCTGCACACCTACCCCGGGCCCGAGGACGCGCCCACCATCGCCAAGGTCCGCGCCGCGGTCCCGGGCGTACGAATCTGGATCCAGGCCCCGGCCAACACCCTCGCGGGCGGCTCGGAGGCCAACGCCATCGCCCGAGCCGAGGAGTGGGCCAAGGCCGCCGCGGCCCTCGGGGTCGAGGCCCTCATCCTCAACGGGGAGATGAGCAGCGGAGGCAACCGACCCGGCTGGGACGCGAAGCCCGGCGAGGCCGCTGCGAAGGGCAAGCGCCTCCGCGCGATCTTCGACGCCATGACCGCCGTCCCGGGCTGCCCCATCCTCGGGTGGAGCTCCCACGACCGGATCGAGCGCCTCTCCCGGTCGGTCTGGCGGGCGGCCCTCGGGCCCGGGAGCCCGGTTCTCCTGCACCTGCCCCAGACCTACTCG
>CAYUSB010000112.1:0-1034 GCA_964447205.1 uncultured Myxococcaceae bacterium | reverse complement strand
AACGGGATCTCGAAGCGGGCGAGCACCCGCGCGCGGCTCAAGGCGCACGCCACGAGCTTCTCCGCGGGCGTCCCCGCCGACGTCCGGGCTGACCTCGTGCAGGGCGGGGCAGGGTGGATCCCGTACGGGCAGATGCACCACCACACCACGGACGCGACCTGCATCCTCCTCGACGCGGCGCCCCTCGCGGCCCTGTGGACGCTGTCCGAGGACCGGGAGAGCGCCGACCCTTCGGGCAACCTCGCGCCCCGGGCTGTCCCCGAACTGCGCCGCCGGGTGGGGCACGATCCGGGGCGCGTCGCCCGGTTCCAGGCCAGCGCGGGGCTGAAGGCCGATGGGGTGGTGGGCCCCGCGACCCTGGCCGCCCTGGGGCTCGGGTCGTGACGGCCCCCGACCTGCGGGCCTCGATGCCCGTCCGGGTGACCGCGTTCGGCCAGGGGGAGGTCGGTCTCCCCGGCGACGTGGAGCCCTGCATCGACGAGGAGGGCCGCTTGTGGGGCCTCGCGATGTGCTGCCCCGGGTGCGGCTCGGGTAGCCTCATGCACATCGGCGCGGTGATCGGCGGGCCGTCGTGGCAGGTCACCGCCGGTGACCCGCGGACGGGCGAGGGCCTCACCCTGTCGCCGTCGGTGTGGCACAGGGTGCCCTCGTGCGGCTGGCACGGGTGGGTGCGAGGGGGACAGTGGGTGCCGTGCTGAGCCCCGAGACCATCCTCCCGCGCCGGGCCCACGCGCAGCCCTCGCCTCAACGCGCGGCGCACACACTCGGCAACGGTTGCCGACCTGACGAGCCCTGGGGAGACCCGGGGCTCTTGGCGTTTGGGGGAGGGAGGCGGGGCGTTACAGCCCCTGGGACCGCACGAGTTTTGGGGCGGGGGATATGGGTGAACTGTTCACCCAAAAACCTCCCCAGGAGGCCAGTTGACGGGGGTTGGCCGTTGCGAAACCCCCGAAAACGCGGCGCAACCGCCTCCCGGTGCGGGTTCGATTCCCTCGCCCCGAGCCAGATTTGCCCTTGGCTTGTAGGGGGTTCCA
>CAYUSB010000111.1:0-2834 GCA_964447205.1 uncultured Myxococcaceae bacterium | reverse complement strand
CCGCGCGTTCGGCCAGGCGTACGAGCTCCAGCTCCCAGGGCCGGGCCCGCGGGGCGATGTGCTCGAGGCCAGGGCCCGCGAAGACCTTACGGCCTCGGGCCGTGCGGGTGATGATGACGCACCCCCGGACGATGCAGAGGCGCGGGATCCACATCGACGCGGGCACCCCTGGCAGGACCCGGCCGATGCGGCCGATGCTGTACCCACACCACCGAACCACCCGGTCAATCACCGGGCGGGGCAAGAGCAGGGCGGCCCCGATGGCCGTGGCCTCGACCTCGCACCGCTCCCGGCCCGCGACCACCGCCGCGATGTGCCCGAGCTCGTGGGCGATGTCTTTGGTCTGCTCAACCGGGAGGGCGTCGGGATCGTGCTGCACCCGCAGGGGGGAGGTCTGGATGCCACCGCGGCACCCGCTCGGGGCCCTGGGGTCGAGCTCTCCGCCGAGGGCCCGTACGAGCCGGGCCGCGTCCATGAACTCGCCGCCGAGACCCGCAAGGCCTCGCAGGTCCGCCGCGGCGTCTTCGACCTCCTCCAAGTCGTACCCCTTCGAGGCCATCCTAGTCCTCCTCGCGGCGGCGCTTCTTGGCAGCCTGTTGCGCAAGACGCTCCTGCAGAGCCGCGGAGCCCTGGGCGGGCTCGAACCCCATCGCCCGCAGGCCTGCATCGGCTTCGGCGTTGACCCTGTCCCGCTCGGCCGCCCCGGCTTCGTACGCGCCCTTGGAGGGGCCGTAGGCCATGCGCGCGAGGATGTCTGTGACCGTGGCGGGCCTGCCTTCTTTCCGCAGGCCCTTGGCGGCGCGGAGGAGGGCTTCGGCGTGCTGGGTCACCGCACCCGGGTCGAGATGGCGGAAGGTCTCCCGCACCACGGTCCGGGCCGCGTCGAAGTCGGCCAGGTCGTATCCGCCCGCCGCCGTGAGGGCCAGGAGGGCGGCCTCGAGGGCTGCAACGTCCCCCGCGGAGTCGGCGTCCATCACCACCCGCAGGCGGGGCGTAGGGAGCGAGGGCAGGGCATCGTTGGCCTGGCCGGTGAGCTCCTCGACCCGAACCCCCAGGGCCCGAGCGATGCCGGAGAGGGTGTCGTGGCTCGGCTTCTTCATGAGTCCGCGCTCGAGCTTCGACACCGTCATCTGCACCACACCCGCGGAGCGGGCGAGTTGCTCCTGAGACCACCCCTTGGCCTCGCGAAGGGCCTTCACACGACCGCCCATTGCCTCAGCTCCCATGACCAGCGTTCTAGCATCGTTGGCATAGAAAACAGAGGGGGGATGCCTGAAGTCTTGAGATGCTAGAGTTGCCATGCTAGAACGATTGGCATGAAACGTACCGCACCGGGGCTACGCGCCATCCGGACCCGCAAGGGGGTCACGCAGGAGCGCCTGGAGGCCATGAGCGGGGTTCTGCAGGAGACCATCTCCCGGCTCGAAAACCACGGTCCTGGCACGGGTGTGCTGCAAGCCATCAAGTTGGCGCGGGCCCTGGGGACGACCGTGGAGGACCTCTTCGGTGACCGCGTAGAGGTGGCAGGCCAGGGGGCCTCTCAGCGCCGGGGGCGAACGGCCGTTCACAACTCTGGGTGTGAACACCCGGAGACCGACTGAGTTTGCTGGCCGCGTCCGGGGCGAACCGGGGGCGGTGATTCGAGCGCCGAGGGGGGCGTCTGGCGCCAACCGTCTCCCCCCTCGGCCCCCACTTGCCCTTACGGGCGGAAGGAAGTCGATCATGAATGGGAACGTCGAGCAGGTCAACACCCCGGGCGCGCCGGGACTCTCCGGTGGATCGCCGGAGAGTGGCGCCCCGCCCCCGGCCTCAACCTCCGACGGGGGGCGCTACCGCGCGGAGATCCTCTTGGCCGCGGGTGACCGGGCCCTCGGGCGGTACGAACAGGCCCTGGCACACGAGGCCGCGGCCGAAGAGACGCGGGTGATGTTCGGCCTCGAGCCCGAGCCCGCCCGCATCCCGGCCCTGGAGGACTGCCGCTTCAGCGTCGCCGACACCGCCCGCCTTCGGGCCCTGGTGACCCGGGCCCTCGTGCGCATCGGCGACGACGTGGCCTTCACCACCACCGGCGACGATCTGGCCGTGTGCACGGCGATGTTCGGTCGGGTCTGGCTCGCGGCCCCGAGGCGCGCCCAGATCGTCCTGGTCGAGGGGCACCTTCGGGCGTGGGCCCGGTCGGCCGGCGTGGGCTGGAGCGTGCCGCGCGTCCACATCACCGGGCGGGTCACCAAGGCCGTGCGCCGCCGCGCGGGGCGGGTCCTGCGCTCGGTGCGCCGGTCGCTGTGGCGCGCCGCCGCTCTGCCGGACTACACCTGGGCCGCCAAGATCCCGGGCATCGGGGAGGCCCTGCCCCGGGCCATGGCGGGCGCAACGTGGGGCACCGGAGCGTGGCGCGGGGCGCTCGGCTTGGGGTTGCCCTTCCAGCCCAAGACGGTCTTCACGGCCTTCGGACTGGTGAACGAGATGGCGCTGATCAAGCTGGCGCACGAGATGGCATCGGCCTACGGCTTCTGCGATCGGGTGCCCCAGTGGGCGGCGTTCGTGGTGGGCGAGTGGGTAAAGAGCTTCGGGCCCCGGTCGGAGGGGGTCTTCCAGCAGCTCTTCGCGGCGGCGGGGGTGCGGGTATGAGCGCCTCCGACACGGCCACCGACACCACCCCCACCGTGGCCCCGGCGCCTTCCTGGTTGGAGGCGTACGAGCCCTTCTCCGGGATCCTGAATGACCTCCTCGACACCGTCTGCGAGTCGGACACGGGGTCTCTCGCGCGGTCGTATTGTTTCCTCGCGGCCCAGGCCAGGACCCCGCGGACCCTGTCCGACGAAGGCATGGTCTGC
>CAYUSB010000110.1:0-2843 GCA_964447205.1 uncultured Myxococcaceae bacterium | reverse complement strand
CCACCCACGCCAACGCCCTGGCTCGCGGCCCTGAGCTCGTCGGGCCCGGTCCCCTCCAGGAGGCGAGCCCCTCCCTCCAGGAGGCGCCCCCCCCGGCCACCACCTGCGCCGCCCGCGGGTGCACGGGGACGGTCCCTCAGGGCAGTGCGCCGGCCGAGACCGCGGACCTCTGCCCGGGACACCGCAGCCAGGCCCGCGCGGCTGCGACCCGTCTCGGGTGCCTCCTGCCCGACGCGGCCCGGGCGATCCGGATCTACGGGGCCGCCTCCCGCTCCACCGTCAACCTGTCGAGGCTCGCAGCATGACGTACACCTTCGACCCCACCCCCACCACGCCCTGCCCGCCCGTGCTCTGGCGCGTCGTCGGGCGCTACTCCGAGGCCTGCGCCGGGATGATGCCCACGCCCCCGGGCCCGCCCGCACTCACCCCCGACGCCGCCGCGTCCGCTTGGGCCGCGGCCCGCGCGTCGACCACTGCGGACCAGGTGCTCTGCCGTCGCACCGATGACCAGGACGGGCTCGGGCCTCGGGTCATCGTGCGGGTCACCCCGCGTCTCACCTACTCCTGCCGCGTGGTCTCCGTCCACGGGAGCGCCTCATTAGCTCGACGATCTACCTCTTCCTCTCCGCTCTGAAGGGCGTCTTGCGCGAGCTGCCCCACGACGCCTCGGGCTTCCGCGTCGAACCCGGCCCCTCGGGCTACACGATGGTCACCCTCATCGGCCCGGGCGGGCTCCCGCTCGTCGCGGCCACCGTGGCGCAGCGCGTGGCCCCTCGGGGCGACGGCAAGCAGCTCACCATCGACCACGTGCGCAACGGCCGCACCCTCACGGCCCCGGTGGCCCCCGCCGCGCCCCCTCCTGCGCCGCCCGTGCCCGACGATGCCCCGGAGGCCCCCGAGGTCCGCGTGTGGATCGCAGCGGCCGAGTGGAAGGCCTTGGGCCGCGAGGATCGAGCCTGCCTGGGGGAGCCTGTCGGCGAGCGCTGGCTGGACTGGGACTACGACCGCAAGACGCCGTGGATCACCGCCATGGTGGCCGACGACGAAGTACTCGTCGCTCTGCGCGGGCTCTGCGATGGGTTGGCCGTGCGGCTCCACATCGGCGACGAGCCGCCCTCCGACGCCCCTGTGCAGCCCAAGCCGCGGCCGAAGAAGAAGGCCCCGAAGCCTGCCCCCGAGGCCCCGGCCGAGACGGCGGCTCCCGAGGGCCCCTACCGCGACCGCGCGCATGACCAGCTCGACTCGCGGATGCAGTTCATGCGGGGGCGCACGGGGCTCGTGTGGATCGGGGACCGTGGCATCGAGACCTTGGGGCGGCCCGACGGGGTCTTCGTCGACGAGTGGGAGGCGATGGTGCGACAGCACCTGCCCCGACGATACGTGATCGCGCGCACCTACTTCGACGGCGGCTGCACCTGGGACAGCCGCGACCGCCGGTACCCCGGCGAGCCCGAGGCCCCCGAGCCCGCTGACACACCCGCGGCCGACGCACCCGCGGACCCGGCAGTGGTTGCCGACCCGTACCAGACGCTCCCCGAGGTCGCCGCCGCGTACGCGCTTCGTGCGACCGATCTCGCAGCGTCGGTGCCTCCCCCCGCCGCACCCCGCAACACCATGTTCCGCCTAGCGGAGACGCCCACGCTCCCCGAGCCCGAGGACGACGAGCACCCCGATGGGCCGCCCTACGCGGTGCTGCATGTGTCGGCCGCCGTCTACGCACGCTATCGGGCGGCCCTGGGTGACTGCGAGGGCGGGGCCCACCATGGCGACTGGCGGGCCAAGTCGGGTGCAGGAGGGGCTTCGGGCGATCGCTCGCTCGTCGTGACCCGGATGCAACTGGCGACGATCGAGGCGGCCCTGGGCCCCGGGGCGAGGGACCTGCTGTACGTGGAGCCGCTCGATCCCTCGGCCGAGGACGACGCCCCGGCGCACACCCTCATGCGCGGCCCGCAGGTCATCGACGTGGGCGCCCTGGCCGAGGGGATGGAGGGCGGGGAGACCGAGGCCACGAAGCCCGCGAAGAAGGGCCGCGCGAAGAAGACTGCCGACGCGCCGACGCTCTGGCGTGACCGGGAGCCCACGTCGACCGTGGCGTGGGCTTTCCCCAATGTCGCCTGGCTCTCGGGCCCGGACTGTAGCGTAGCCCGCCCGAGTGGGGTCACAGAGGCATCGTGGCGCGGCATCGTGCGCGCTCGCATCGCCGAGGCGCCCGAAGGGCTCTGGCGGCTCTACAGCGCCAAGGGCCGCTGCCTCTGGGACAGCCGGGACGGGGGTGCTCCGTGATCGCCGTCGATCTCACCCCCCCCTCCCGGCCCCCGCGGGGTCGCCGGTCGCGCACGATCAACGTCCTGCGCCTGTCGAAGCGCGCCATCATCCTCGGCCGCATCCACTACCCCGACGAGGGGCAGCACGCGGACAGGCCCAAGACCCGCGCCGAGTGCCCCACCGGGCCCTGCCCGTGGGTATCGTGCAAGTACCATCTGGCGCTCGATGTCGACCCGGCGAACGGGAGCATCAAGCTCAACTTCCCGGGCCTCGACGTGGACGAGATGGGCGAGACGTGCGCCCTCAACGTGGCGGAGTTGGAGGACGGGGAGCGCATCCTTGCGAAGGTCGGGGCTGCGATCAACCTCACCCGAGAGCGCCTTCGGCAGATCGAGCTCAGGGCCCTGGCCCGCGCGCGGCGCATGGCCGCCTTGCCCGAGCACAAGGTGCTCCTGGCCATGCACTCCGAGAGCGAGGGGGTGCAGCATGACGGCCCCTGACGACCGCCTGGATGACCTCCGCCCGCTCGTGCTCGCAGCCTCGCGCGACGCCACCACCGTGGCCGAGGTGTACCGTGC
>CAYUSB010000109.1:2683-2926 GCA_964447205.1 uncultured Myxococcaceae bacterium | reverse complement strand
CCGAGGCCACCATGAGGCGGATCGCGGCGGGGCTCCGCCGGTACGTGATCGAGTCCGGCCACCCCTTCGTGGTGCCCGTGACGCACGCCGGGCCGGTGACGCCCTTCGTGTCGAAGTTCTACGGGACCTGCGTCGGCAGCTCCGCGCAGTCGCCGGTGCCCACCGTCACCGCGACCGGGCAGCACATCGCTCTCGTCTCGCCCTACATCACGAAGTACCACGGCGGCCAGGGCAAGGCCCCGC
>CAYUSB010000109.1:0-2673 GCA_964447205.1 uncultured Myxococcaceae bacterium | reverse complement strand
TGTCCGTGTGCGCGTCGGGCAACCGGCCCATCCGCTTCATGGCGTCGAGCAGGGCGATGTTGTACACGGGCTCGAAATCCGTCACGTTCGGGCCGGCCAGGGCAAGGCCCCGCGGGGACAGGGTGTCGACGAAGCCCTCCGCACGGTCGACACCGAGAACCGCTTTGGCCTGATCGCCCCCACTCTCGTGCAGACGGGGTACGGCGAACGGGAAGGCCAGCGGCCGCGCTGCCTCGACCTGCACAAACCGCTCGGTGCAGCAGTGTCGAGCCAGAAGCACGCCCTCGTGACAGCCTTCCTCGCGAAGCACTACGGCGGGCCGCGCGCTGTGCCGGGGCAGACCCTTGACCGCTCCCTCGGGACCGTCACCACCGTCGACCACCACGCAGTCGTGCAGGCCGAGCTCTTCCCTGCGGCGGTCGACCGCCGCGCCGATGTGCGGGCCTTCCTCGTGAAGTACTACGGCTCCGACGGCACGGTCGAGACGCAGCAGCAGACCCTCTTCGGGCCGCTGCACACCGTCACGACCAAGGCCCGGTTCGGCCTCGTGAGGCTGGCGGGCGAGGACTACGAGATCGCCGACATTGGCATGAGGATGTTGGCCCCCCACGAGCTCTTTGCGGCCCAGGGCTTCCCCGAGGGCTACATCATCGACTTCGAACACGCAGGCAAGCGCGTGACGAAGACGGAGCAGGTCGCGCTCGCAGGCAACGCGGTGTGCCCGCCGGTCGCGGAGGCCCTCGTGCGCGCCAACGTCCGGGGCATCGCCTCGATGGGATGTGCAGCATGAGCGCCCTCGACATCGAGGCCCAGGCCGACGATGCGCTGTGGGCCCGGAGGATGCGGGAGGCCTCGGGGAGGTGGGTGGACTGTGCCGCCTGCGATGTGACCGAGGAGGAGGCCCTTGCCGCGGGGGAAGACGAGGAGGCCGCCATCGAAGAGGTCTCTCCCTGCGCCTCGTGCGGCGGGCTCCGCGAGGTCTGGGCCGTCGAAGGGGGTGGGTGATGGGCGACGCAGCACGAGACCTGGGGGCGGGCATCCTCCGCGCCATCCAAGAGGCGGCGGCCTCCAACACTCAGGCCATCGCCCCCGCCTGGGTGACCCTGTCCTGCGAGGCTGCCCGGCGCGGGATGACGACCAGCGCCATGAGGGCATGGTGCCACCGGCACAAGGTGGTGATCCGCGAGGGGAGTCACAAGGACGCCTGGGTGCAGCCCCTCGAGGTGGACCGCGCCATCGAAGGCCTGCCCCCTGCCCGTCGCCCGGTCCTCGGCGACGACATCGACCGGGCCATTGACGCCCGGACCCGCAAGTAGCCCATGGGCCGCCGTTGCACAGGCAGCGCCGTACAGCGGCGCGGGGTCTGGTATGCCCGGGTCTCCCTCCACCGCGACCCACCCCGAGGAGGCAGGCCCCCGCGGCACGAGGACCGGGTTGTTCGGCTCGACGTGCGGGCCATCACCGAGGCGCCCCAGCCGACGTTCCAGGACCTCGAGTTCTTCTTCGGCCGGATCGACCCGGGCGCCACCCGGAGCTAAACGACGCAGGTGCAGATCCCGAAGGACGCGCACTAGGCCCCCTCCCCTGCCCCCGTCACCGTCAACACCTGGGTCGACACGTGGCTGTCGCGCCAGAGGTACCCCGAGGCCCCCAAGGACCGGGCCCGCGTGGCGGCGTGGCTCCCCCTCACCGCCCTGGGCTCCCTCCCCCTCGCCGAGGTCACCCCCCGCGCCATCGCGGCCTGGCTCACCGACCTGAGGGCCCTGCCCTCCCCCCGCACGCACAAGCCCCCTGCCCCTCGCACCGTGCGCAACATCGCCGACCCCGTCGCCCGCGCCCTCCGCAACGCGGTCTTCGAGGGCCTCCTCTCTGCCGACCCCTTCGCCGTCCTACCCTCGGAGATCCGCCCCATGGCCACTGACGTTGATCCTGCCGCCCGCTCCCGCCGACGCCTGACCCGCACCGAGGTCGAGGCGATCCTCTCCGACCCCGCCACCCCCGACGACCGGGCGGTGCTGTATGCCGTCCTCCTCCTGACCGGGGCGCGCCTCGGGGAGGCCGTGGCCCTCAGGTGGCAGGACGTCCAAGACGACAAGCCCCTCCGTCGGGTGGTGATCGCGGAGCAGTGGCACCAACGCCTGAAGGTCCGCGCCCCCACCAAGACGCGCGCGGTGCGAGAGGTGCCCTGCCACCCCCTCCTGGCCCGGGCTCTCGACTGGTGGAGGGGGCGGTGGCCCGAGTGGTACGGCCGGGCGCCTGAGGCCGCCGACCTCATCGTCCCGGCCCGGGCCCACCGGGGCGTGCCCAGTGTGGGCGGGGCCAGGAGGCAGGCCAGCGTGTACACCGCGTGGCAGAGCGACCTTGCCGGCTGTGCCATCGCCCCTCACCGGGTCCACGACGCGCGGGGCACGTTCATCTCCCTCTGCGCGGACGCGAGCGTCGCCGGGGACGTCGCCGAACGGTGGACCCACGTCCCCGCGGGCCGCTCCGCCCGCCACGTCTACCTGACGCCCTCGTGGGACAGGCAGTGCGCGGAGATGCTCCGGCTCACCCTCAGCCTATGCGGTCGCGGATTTGGGTGAACATTTGGGTGAACAACCCAGGGCCCTCCCAGCAAACCCCTACAAGCCAAGGGCAAATCTGGCTCGGGGCGAGGGAATCGAACCCCCATAG
>CAYUSB010000108.1:0-3010 GCA_964447205.1 uncultured Myxococcaceae bacterium | reverse complement strand
CGTCGTCGGGCGGAGTGCCCGTGTCGTCGGGCGGAGTGCCCGTGTCCGCGGGCGGAACCCCCGTGTCCTCGGGCGGAACCCCCGTGTCCTCGGGCGGAACCCCCGTGTCCTCGGGCGGAACCCCCGTGTCCACCGGGGGGATCCCTGTGTCCACCGGGGGGATCCCCGTGTCCACGGGCGGATTGCCCGTATCCACCGGGGGCGTCCCCGTGTCCTCGCCGAGGTCTTCGGTGACCTGCGCGTCCTGGTTGTTGGCCGGGGGGGGGTCGCTGCTACACGCAGCCGCCACCGCCACCGACAACATCGCCAGAACCGCTCTCCAACGCGTGTCCTTCATGTTGCCTCCTTCGCAGCGGCTGCATCGGTGGGGAGTCCGGACACTCTCCCGCGACACCCCCGACGCCCGTCATACCGCAGCGACTTTCCCTTTCCCGCTACCACAGCCCGCCTGTGACAAACAAGCCCATGGTCACAAATGCCCCACGGCCCCATTGCCCCAGCCACTGTGCAATTTGTGCCTATTCGGCCGTTCCCTTGACAGCTTGTGGCCTCCATGGTCGACAAGGAGGCCATGGGACCCCAACCACTCCGCATCGCTCCTTCGATTTTGTCAGCGGATTTGACCGATCTTGGAGCTGAAGTATCCGCTGTCGTCAAAAGCGGGGCAGATTGGATACACGTCGACGTGATGGACGGTCGTTTTGTGCCCAACCTTACCTTCGGCCCGGTGGTGGTCTCCGCGGTGCGCCGCACGACGAAGCAGGTCGTGGACTGCCACTTGATGATGGTCGAGCCCGAGCGGTACCTGGGCGATTTTGCCGCTGCCGGGGCAGACGTGATCACCGTCCACGCGGAGGCCTCCCCCCATCTTGAGCGCACTCTGCAGGCCATTCGGGCCCTGGGCAAGCGGGCGGGGGTGTCGCTCAACCCGGGCACCTCCGAGGACTGCCTGCGGTACGTCCTGCACGCGGCCGACCTCGTGCTGATCATGACGGTCAACCCGGGTTTTGGCGGCCAGCGCTTCATCGAGGCCACCCTGCCGAAGGTCCGCGCGGTGCGGGACATGATCGACGCGTCCGGTCGCCGCATCGACCTCCAGGTCGACGGCGGGGTGGCCCCGGACACGGCGGGTCGGCTGCGTGCGGCGGGGGCCGACGTGATGGTCGCGGGCAACGCGATCTTCGGCCAGAAGGACTATGCTGCGGCCATCGCGGCCCTGCGTGCTGCCGCGGAGGAGTCGACCGACACACCATGAGCGCACCCACGACGGGGCCCGAGGGGCCGGGGTTGGAGACGGTCTTCATCGCGGGCAGGGCGAGCGCCCGGCGACTGCGAAAGAGCCGTTGGGTGGTGGTCGACGGCCCCGACCGCGGACGGGCCCACGAGATGACCACCGCCCGCATGGTGATCGGCCGGAGCGCGGTGTGCGACCTGCACCTCAACGACCGGGCCGTGTCCAACACCCACGCCGAGGTGGAGGCCATCGAAGGGGGCTGGGTCCTGCGCGACCTCGGCAGCACCAACGGGTGTTTCCTCGGCGACGTGCGGCTGCGGGAGGTGGTCCTGCCGCTCGGGGCCAGGGTCAGGGTGGGGCAGACCACCCTGCAGGTCGAGCCCGCGGCGGGGGTGGTCGAGATCGCCCTCAGCACCGACGACCGCTTCCACGACCTCGTCGGCCGCTCGGTGGCCATGCGCCAGGTCTTCGCCCAACTCGAGCGGGTGGCCCAGCTCGACCTCACCGTCCTCGTGACGGGCGAGACCGGGACGGGCAAGGAGCTCGTGGCCCGGGCCCTGCACCGGGCCTCCAAGCGCGCCCAGGGCCCCCTGGTGGTGCAAGACTGCTCGGCCATCCCCCGCGACCTGGTCGAGTCGGTGCTCTTCGGCCACGAGCGCGGGGCCTTCACCGGGGCCCACGAGCGCCGCCCCGGCAGCTTCGAGCAGGCCGACAAGGGCACCCTCTTCCTCGACGAGGTGGGCGAGCTGGAGTCGGGCCTGCAACCCAAGCTCCTGCGGGTCCTCGAGCAGCGCGAGGTGCGCCGGGTGGGCGGAGACCGCACCGTCCACGTCGATGTGCGCGTGGTGGCCGCCACCAACCGCGACCTGCGAGCCATGGCCGCCAACGGGACCTTCCGCGAAGACCTCTACTACCGCCTGGGGGTCGTGCCCATCGAGCTGCCTCCCCTGCGCGGGCGACGCGAGGACATCCCCCTGCTCGCCGCCTCGCTCCTGGAAGGGTTTTGCACGCGCAACCCCGAGCTCGGCCCGCGGCGCTTCACCCCCGGGGCCCTCGACCGCCTGGCCGAGATGCCCTGGCCCGGCAACGTGCGCGAGCTGCGCAACGTGGTCGAGCGGGCGGCCTCCCTCGCCGACGCGGCCGACATCACCGCCGACGACTTCCTGCCGTGGAGCCCCGGCCGCCACGCGGCGCCCGCGGGGGCCCCTCCCGCCCCCCCCGCGTCTCCCCCCGTGGCGGCCCCGTTGACGGGCGGCCTGCCCCCCACCGCCCCCCTCTCGCCCGCGGCGCCTCCCGCGGCCCTGTCCACCGCCCTGGGCGGCCTCGACGCCACCCTCGCCGGGCTGCCCTTCAAAGACGCCAAGGCCCGCGTCCTGGAGGTCTTCGAGCCCGCGTACCTCGCCGCCCTCCTGGAGCGGCACGGGGGCAACATCACCCGCAGCGCCGCCGCCGCGGGGCTCACCCGCTACCACCTCCGCGAGCTCTGCAAACGCTACAACCTCCGCGACACCGACAACGAACCCGAGTAGGCCCCCGACCGAGGGGATGGTGTGCCTCGCGGCCCCGCACGGAGCGATGCGGAAGGAGCTCGGCCTGCGCGAGCCCGTGCCGCCCGCGGGGGAGTGAGACCCCACCGGCGCAGAAAGGCCCTCAGGCCTCGTGGAGCGCGAGGCGGGGGGAGGGGGAGGACAGGGAGAGAGAAGACCGAGGAGGGGAGGGAAGCCCCCGCGCGCATCACGCAGACGCGCGGCGGGGGCTCACGCTCGGAGGGTCAGT
>CAYUSB010000107.1:0-3022 GCA_964447205.1 uncultured Myxococcaceae bacterium | reverse complement strand
GGGTCGGTCGACCTCGACGACCTCAACCCCGGCGACCTCGACCTCGATCAGCTCGTGCCCCCCGAGCTCCTTGAGCCCCTCGATCCGGCCCTTGACTATCTCGACGACGCCCCGGGCGAGCGCAACCTGCTCCGCACCCCGATGATCCCCCCGTCCAGCGGGGCCTCCACGGGGCTCACCCCCATCACCGTCAACGCCGACCGGATGGGCGCGGTGCGCCGGACCATCCCCCGGGGCGTCCCCGTGGCCCAGGCCGTGACGCCCCTCTCCCTCGACGGCGACCTCAGCCTCAGCGGGCGGGTTCTGCAGTCGGGCGGGGCCACCGTGCTCGGGGCCGCGGCCCGAGGGCGGGCGACGGGCACCCTCACCCTGCGCACCCCCTCCGCCGTCTGGACCGTCCTGCTCGACGCCGGCCACGTCCTGTCCCTGCGCGGATCGCGCCCGGAGGCCCACCTCGGGGCCCTCCTCGTGGCCTACGGGTACATCCCCCAGGAGGCCGCCCGCCTCGCCGATGTCCCCCTCGACGTCGGGGTCCGCGGGGCGGCCCTCCTCGCGGCCCGCGGATACGTCTCCCCCGACGGCCTCGCCCTCGTGCTCGGGCGGGTGGCCCAGGAGGTCTTCTACGACCTGCTGCGCCTCGACGACGTCGAGTGGGAGCTCGGGGCCCTCGAGCGCAGCGTGGCGGTCCCGCTGCCCACCCGCTCCCTCGACGCCCTCCTCGTGCTCGGGAGCCGGGCCCGGATCACCCCCGCCCTGGCCTACGCCGCCCTCGGAGGCGACGGGGCCACGGTGACCCTGCGGGCCGAAGCCTCCCTCCTGGCCACCCTGCCCCTCGTCGGGGCCGAGCGCGAGGCCGCCCTGGCCGCCCAGGAGACCCCCGTGGCCGCCCTCGTGCGCTCGAAGGGAGAGGCCGTCCTGCCGGCCCTCGCGGCCCTGCACTGGCTCCAGCTCCTGCGGGCCGAGGGCCCCTCCAGCGACCTCGATCGCCATCTATTGCCTCCCGGGTTTGAGCGCATCCGGCTGCGAGCCCTCATCGAGGCCGCCACCCGCCACGACCACCTCGCCCTCCTGGGGTTGTCGCCCTGGGCCACCCCCGCCGCGGCCGGGGCCGCCCTGGAGGCCCGACGGGCCGAGCTCGACGCCATCCGTGCCCGGTACGGGGCCTCCGAGGCCCTGAGGCCCCTGTACGCGGCCCTCGACGAGACGGCCTCCCTCCTCACCGACCCGGCCTCCTGGGAGCGCCTCGTAGCGGCCCTCCAGCGCGACGGACGGGTCCCCGACTGACGGGGTCCGAATCGCCTGCGAGATGCAAGTCGGGACCGTTTTGTGTCGGGTCGTTGCGCAAAACACGGACGGTAGGGTACGACCCTTGGCCATGCAGGACGGGGCGCAGGACGAGGCGGCCGAAGCGGCCGAAGAGGCCGAGTGGGAGCTCGCCACCGCGGAGACCCTCCGCGGCAAGGGCGACCTTGAGGGGGCCCGGAGCTGGTACCGCCGGGCCGCCGAGCATTTGATGGACGCGGGCCTCGACGACCAGGCCCTGGAGATCGCCAAGCTCCTGGCCTCCCTGGCCCCGGCCGTGGCGCCCCGCGAGACCCCGCGGGTGATTGTTCAGCTCGATGCCCCGGGGCCCAGCCCCGTGCCCCCGCCGCCCGAGCCCGCGCCCCCCGCGCCGGAACCCGAGCTCGAGACCCTCTCCGTCCCGCCTGAGCCCGTCTCCATCCCGCCCGAGCCCGAGCCCATCGTGGCCGCGCCCGTGCTCGTCGCCGAGCCCGCGGCCGCCGAGCCCGCGGCCGCCGAGCCCGAGGCCCCTGTCGCCGTGGCCCCTGAGGCCCCGGTCGCCGTGGCCCCTGAGGCCCCTCATGGGATCCCGGCGGTGGAGATCCCCGCGGCCCCGCGGGTCCCCCAGGGGGTCGAGGCCGTGCCCGAGGCCGCCCAATCTCCGGCCGGGCCTGCGCCGAAGGTCGTGGCCTCGTCGCGCCCCACCTCCCGCGGGATCCCGAGCCCGCCGGCCCGTCCCTCCAGCGGGTTTGTCCTGCCGATGCCCACCCCCCTCGGGGGGTTTCCCGCGGCCCCGGCTCCGCCTGGCGTCCCCACGGCGGCGTCCCGGGCCTCGGTGCGACCGCCCTCCCAGCCGCCCCGGTCGGCCCTGAGCTGGCGCCCCGAGCGGGAGCTGGCCTCCGAGCAGCTCGCCGCCCGTCTCCTCGTCCTGCCGCTGTTTCAAGAGGTCGCCCCCGAGGCCCGGCGACGGTACGCCCGCGAGGCCTCGCTCCTCACGTTCGCCGCGGGCGAGGTGATGGTCCCCGCCCCCGCCCCGGGCGAACACTGCCCCGAGAGCGCCCTCCTGGTCGTGGTCGAGGGCACCGCCGTGACGGCCGTTCCGGGCGACGACGTGCCCGTGGCCCTCCTCGGTCCGGGAGACTTCTCGGGCGAGCTCGGGGCCCTGCACGGCGGCATCCCCGTGGCCGAGACCGTCGCCCGCACCGAGGTCAAGGCCGTGGCCTTCGCCCCCTCCCTCGTGCGGGCCATGGCCCGGGAGCAGGAGTCCGTGCGCCGGACCCTCGATGAGGTGGCCTGGGAGCGGGCCTTCGCCGCCCTCGGCCGCGGAGCCCGCCTCCTCGGGCGCCTCAACCCCGCCGAGAGGGCCCAGGCCTTCGCCGCCTTCGAGCCCATCCAGCTCGACGAAGGAGCCCTCCTGCTGTCCGAGGGAACGGCCCCCGAAGCCCTGTGGCTCCTGGCCTCCGGGGAGGTCGAGGTGTACGGCGGCTCCCTCGATGGCATCTGGCGGGCCCGGGCCGGCGAGGCCCTCGGGCTCTGCGCCCTGCTCGACGCCACCGTGGCCGGGGTGACCGCCCGGGCCGTCCGCACCGTGCTCGCGGCCCGGCTCCCGAGCGCCAGGATGGCCCGCCTCCTGCGCGACCACCCGGCCCTGCACAACGCCCGCGACGACCTCGGGGTCGTCTGCTGACGGCCCAAATAACAAGCGGCGATGACCGTTGGCGCCTGGGGGGAGGGCGCCGGC
>CAYUSB010000106.1:0-3167 GCA_964447205.1 uncultured Myxococcaceae bacterium | reverse complement strand
TGCACCGCGCTCTCCCCGCCCTCGTGCTCGCCCTCAGCCTCGCCGCGTGCAGCTCAGACCCTGCCCCACCCGCGGACGCAGGGGCCGAGGACACCCCCTCCCCGATCGACCTGGGGGCCGTCGATGCTGGGGCGGTGGACGCTGGCCTCGAGGACGTCGGCACCGATCGGGGACCGGCCCCAGAGACGCCCGGGCTCCCTGACACCGGCCCTGGGGTCGACACGGGGGTGGATGCAGGGCCCACCGACGCGGGACCCTTCGACGAAGACGAGCCGTGGGACACCGGGCCCGAGGACACGGGGGTGGACGTGCCCACGGTGGGGCTGGACGTCGGGCCCAGGGACAGCGGGCCTGTGGATGCGCAGGGGCCGCAGACCTTCCCCCTCGACCCACCGCCGGGGGCGATGGAGGTGAGGGTGTTGTATCAGCGAACACCGTGCAACGATCTGTGTGGGAGCCATGCTGACACCGTCGCAATGAACGGCAGTTGTTCGCGGGTCGGGGACCGCCTGAGCTTCGGCATGAACACGTGCATTTCGGCCCCATGCTCAGACGGCCCCAGTCTTACGGGCGCCTTTTCCGACTACCGCAGCGATGTCGGCTCGGTGACGTTCTTCGGTGGGCTGGCGGTCCACGGCCGGAACATCTCGATCCGGTCTGGGGCCGCGGTACGGGTCGGTGGCACCCTGCGGCAGAGCTTCCACGTCCAGTGGAGCGCAGCGGAGGTGCCCGGGGCAGTTGGCATCACAGGCGTGCCCGGTCGTACCGTCGACCCCGAGCGGGGGGACCTCTGGCTGCTCGGGTGCCCGGTGCAATGAGGCAGATGAGTCAGACACCTCGGGGCCCGTCTGACTAGGGCCTCCCCGTCGAAAACCCCTTAGAAATAGACACTATGAGTGTGTGAGTCAGACGAGACAGATGAGTCAGGTATATATGGGTCGCGTCATACAGAGGCCCTGGAAAAAAACATGGGGTACCCCTCCCATGGCCCCCTTGCCACCAACTTTTTTTCTTGCGCCCACACACACGCATAGGGGGCTCATGTTTCTGGGAGAAATCTGACTACAACCTCGACCATCGTAACTCGTTGATATGAATGGCCTTTTCGGCAAAAACTCCTAGTCAGCCGGGAACCTGACACGCCCGCCCGGCCCCCGCCGGTGACAGGCTACGACCTCGCCGGGGTGCTTCGGGCCCGAGTCGTGCGTATGCTCGCCAAGACCCAGCCGGAGGGGATACGATGCTCGCGACGATGGCAGCCCCGAGGACCGCGACAAAGACCACCGCCAGGACCCCCAGGGGGGGCAGCAAGGCGACCCCGACCCCCAAGCCCACCAGGGCCGACGGGAGGCCGAAGAGCCTGTTGACGCTGGCCGCAGAGGCCGCCGCGACAGAGGCGAAGCGGGCCCTCCTGCTCAAGACCCTGAACGAGCTCGGGTGGAACCTGTCGCGCGCCGCCGAAGCCCTCGAGATGCCCGGGGCCTCCCAGGTCATCCGGGCGATCCGAGACACCGGCCTGGATGCTGAGTACGAGGCGGCCCGGGCGGCAGGGAAAGTCAGGCCGGGCGGTCGCGCCGAATGAACCAAGCGTGACCTAACCACGCTTGACACAGTAGACCATCCCTGGTCTAGTCCTCCCCACGCCCGCACCATCCGCGGGCGGGGAGGTTTCCGTGTCCATCGACCCCAGCCCCACCGACTCCACCGACGACGCGCCCGCCCTGCCTTGGGAGGCTGCCTGGGAGCCCTCCGACGACACCACGGAGGGAGCATGAACCCGGCTCCCGCAGACGCGCCCGTCACCGAGAGCCGCGGCGACCAGGGCCAGCGCATCATCAGCGCGCAGGGCTGGCTCCTGGTGGTCCCCAAGGGGTCGGTCACGAGCGAGCCCGAGATCGCCGACACCGCCCTCGCAGACCGGCTCGGGTTGCCCATCCACAAGCTCCGTCAACTTTCGTCTAGGCACGAGGAAGCGGGGAACATTTCTCCCAGGGTAATTTATACCACGGTGGTAGAAACCTCCGGACGCCCCGGAAAGGCGCGGTTCTACACCGAGGCCGACGCGCTCTTCCTCGTGACGCGGTCGAGCGCCACGAAGGCCGTCGCCCTCACCCGCGAGATGATCGCCGTGTACATGGCCGTCCGGCGTCACCTCCTCGGGGCACCGCCCCAGAGGCAGGCGAGCTGGCTTGACCTGACCCGCTCCGCGGCTCCCCAGACCTCGACGCCCGCCCTCACCGCGGCGCAGAGGTTCACCGTGCCGGGGTCACCCCCGAGGCCCAGGACCTGGGAGACCTCGTGGGCGCCCTTGCCGGGGCTCCTCGTGGACCTGCGCACCCTGGCTTGCGACGCGAGCCGGGTGACGGCCCAGAAGCTGGCCCTGGCCCAGGTTCACCTGGCCGACGCCGCGACGGGCACGAGGGGCGACAAGGACGCCGACGGACACCTCGTGGTCTGCGCGGGCATCGCCCTGAAGGTCACCGCCCGGGCCCTGAGCGAGAGCGCCCGGAGCATCCTGGAGGCCGATGATGTGCCCGCCCTGATTCGTGGCCTGGACGGGCACAGCCTCGCCGCGGCCTCCGTCTGCACCCGCCTCGCGGCCCTCATGACCGAGGCCTCCCGCGCTGCCTGACCCGCCCGTGGCGCCGGTCACCAGTTACATAAGGGTGACCGGCGCAACACGAACCTCCTGCGTTGCGTGGTCGAAGACCAGTGGACGATTGCAGCGCAGCGCAACCAACTCGCCCCCTACCGTCTCCAGTTCCACGACCGCGCCGCACACATAGTCAATGCGCACGATCCACACGCCATCGCGTTGAAGGACGACCGGAAACGGGTCCGCGGGCTCGCTTGGAGCCAATACCTTGTACCCAGCCGGGGCTTGGTACTCATGCATGGGCATCACTTCGCTCAGGCGGGTTGGAATGCGCCTCATGAGTTCCTGGATCGCAGCCGCATGGGCCCTTCTTGTTTCGTCGTCCACACTGCCTCCTGTTGATGAGTTTGCCACGGCTGCGGTTGCGTCGTCTACACCCCCGCGTCTCTCTACGCGATCGTGCCAGTGCCCGCACCCGGCCCCGACACGCCCGGCCCCGTCGCTACCCCACTCACCGAAGCCACCGTCACCGTCACCGTCGCGGTGGTGGTGATGTGCGTGATGATGGCCT
>CAYUSB010000105.1:0-3218 GCA_964447205.1 uncultured Myxococcaceae bacterium | reverse complement strand
CCTCATCGAGGAGGGGCGCGAGGTGCAGCGACGCCTCTGGGTCGCCGTCCACGCCGAGGCCATCCGGGCCGAGATGAAGCGCAGGGGGGGCAAGTAGATGCGCCCCTCCGTCCACCCCTCGACCCTCTTCGGCGGGCTCGCCCTCTGCGCCTGCACAGTCTGCTTTGCCCTCGGCGGCGCGGACGGTCGCACGGCCGGTGTCCTCCTCGGCCTCGTGGGCCTGTCGTGGCTCCTGCCCCCGCCCGCGGGCACGTACGACGGAGATGACTGGTGAGCGGGGCACGAACCTATGATCGCGACGACGCACCGGATGCGACAGGTGCCACGTCTCGCACCCTGGCACCTGCCCGTGTCCGGGCCCGGCGATGGGCCGCGGGGGTCCTCCGCAGCACCCTCGACGCCCTGGTGGCCGCGGGCCACGACGAGGCCACCCAACGCGAGGTAGCCGACCGGCTGGAGGTGTCGCACACCCAGGTCCAACGCTGGTGTGGCGACGGGGCCCCGGCGATCACGTTGGGCGACATCCGCGCCATGGGCGATGAGATCGCCCGGGCGATCCTCTCTGCGGCCCTGGCCGACTGCACCCCGCCCGCAGAGGGTGGCAGCGCCTGCCCCCAGGCCATCACCCTCGTCGCCCTCGAACATGTAGGCACCCTCGCAGCGACCGCGAAGCGCGTGCTGGCCGACGGGCGGATCACGCGGGGGGAATGGGCGGAGGTGGACGCCGCCCTGGCCGCCCTGGAGGCCGCGGTGTGTCAGGCCCGGGCCGCGGTCCGGGCTGCGATGCGAGGCGGCCGATGAGCCCCGAGATGGCCCGCGGCGTCATCCTCGCCGCCCTCGTGCGGGACCGCACCATCTGGGGCGTGATCGTCTCGCAGTCGGGGCCCTGGCGGCCCGTGCGGGGGAGGCTGGGCCTGATGCCCTTGGCCACCCGATGGGGGCTGGCATGACGCTCTTCGACGTCGACGCCGAGGCCCACGCTCGAACCCTGTCCCGGGTCGGGGCCCTGGCCGAGGAGGGTGCCCTCTTCGCGCTCTGCGACAGCGGGGGCAAGGACTCCCAGGCCCAACGCATCCTGGTGATGAGCTTCCTGCGCAGCCTCGGCCGCGAGTCGCAGGCCATCGTTCTGCACGCCGCCCTGGGGGAGGTGGAGTGGGAGGGGGCGCTCGAACACGCCCAGGCCGGGGCCGAGCGGGACGGCCTGCCCTTCCTCGTCGCCACCGCCCCCAAGACCCTCCTCGGGATGGTCGAAAGGCGCTTCGCCACGCGCCCCGAGGTCCCCTCCTGGCCGAGCGCGGGTCAGAGGCAATGCACCTCCGACCTCAAGCGCGGCCCCCTCGACCGGGAGACCCGCAGGTGGGCCCGCGCCCACGGGTACACCACGGTGGTCAACTGCATGGGGCTCCGCGCCGAGGAGTCGCCTCGCCGGGCCAAGGCCGTGCCCTTCGCCCGCAACGACCACAAGTCCATCACGGCCCGCGGCTGGTACGACTGGCTTCCCATCCATCGCCTCACCCTCGCGGAGGTGTGGGCCACCATCGAGGGCGCAGGGGAGCGCCCCCACCCCGCGTACGCCGCGGGCAATGAGCGGCTGAGCTGTGTCTTCTGCATCCTCGGCAGCGCCCGCGACGCCCGCAACGGGGCCATCCACAGGCCCGAGCTCTTCGCCCGGTACGTCGCCCTCGAAGAGGCCACCGGGTACACGATGCACCAAAGCCGGGTCCCGCTCGAAGCCTTGGCCGGGATCACCGTGGCCGAGGCCCGGGCCGCCCATCGCCTCCTGCCCGTCCTTCAGGAGGCCGCGTGATCCCCGCCCTCCCTGACGACCTCTCCCCCGCCGACGAGGCCGAGCTCCGCGCCGCCGGCTGGACGGAGTCCCCCACCGTGCCCGGGTGGTGGAGGGACGCCACGGCCAGCGATCGGGACTACCCCGCCTCCCGAGCTCTCACCCTCGCGCGGCGGGACCGCGCACGCACCCACCAGGACCCCGCACGATGACGCACCCGGCCGAGACACGCCTCCTCGCCCTGCACCTCCTCGGGCAGAGCATCCCCCGCTCCGAGGTGGCCCGCCGCCTCAGGGTCTCCCAGGCCGCCGTGGTGCGGTGGGACCGGGCCAAGAAGGCCCCCACCGCCTGCTCTGTGTGCCTCGGCGCGCACGCCGCCCAAGGCGCTCTGGGCCTGTGCCAGCGGTGCTCCGCGTCGTACGCCACGCTCGAGGACCGCACCCCGCAAGCGATAATCGAGAGGGCCGACTCCCGGGCCCTGTACGTCAGCACGCAGAAGGGCGGTGGACGATGACCCGCCCCTGGCAACGCCGCGACGAACACCGCCGACAGTGGGCCGCGGAGTCGGTGGAGGCCCTTTGTGGGGCCATCTGTGCCCACTACCCGGCCCTGACCCCCACCGACCTCGCGTACCTCGGCTCCGTCGAGTCCTGGGCACGAGGCGAGGCGCACCGCCATGCCCGCCAGCGCCACCGCAAGGGCTTGTCCCTGTGGCTCGACGCGACGGTGGAGGATCTTCTCCAGGATGTCGGGCGGCACCCCGAGCACCTGACCCGGCAGCTCTCCCGGGCGATCCGCGCGACTGTGCCCGGTGGTGGCGCCGCCGAGGCCGCGATGCGCAGCACCTACGGCGCCCGCCTCGCAGAGCTGCGCCGCGAGGACCCCCGCCTCGTGGCCCTGCGGGAGGCCCGCATGACCTTCGACCGGGGGCAGGCCCGATGAACCTCTCCTCCCAGATTCGCACCCTGGCCGACATGGTCGCCCGCCTGGAGCGGGACGGCCAGGTGCCTGCCGACGTCGCCTCCAACGGCTGCGACACCCACGGGGCCCTGGCCGTCCTCGTGGCCCTCGGCCTCGTCGCTGTGCCTGGGACACCGCCTCCCACCTCGCCCCCCGCCGCCCCTCCAGGCACCCGCCCGGCCCCTCGAAGGGCTGCCACCTCCACGCCCCAGCCCTCCGCCGCGGGAGCCTCAGACGGGGCCGCCACGAGGCGCCTGCGGTACAAGTTCAACCGCCGCCTCGCCCGGTTCGCCTGCATCCCCGCCGACGTGACCTGGGAGGCCGCCACGGCCCCCGGGTCCCCCTGGCTCGGGGTGGTGGAGGGGGACGGTCGACGGGGTAGGGGGACGCCTGCGAGCGTCCCTTTGGGGGACAGGGGGACGGTAGAGGGACGGCAGGGGGACGCGTCCCCCTACACAGGGACGGCCGTCCC
>CAYUSB010000104.1:0-3267 GCA_964447205.1 uncultured Myxococcaceae bacterium | reverse complement strand
TCGGTCGCGACGGTGTCGGTGTCGACCACGTCGCTCCCCATGCCGCTGTCTGCGGCAGGCGTGGGGCTGTCGCTGCCCCCACACCCCGCCGCGATGGTCGCGAGAATCGCGAACCACGTGAGCCTTTTCATTCTACGTCCTCCTCAAAAGGTAATCAGCGTCCCCCGACGCGCGGATGGCGTGAGGGCGCTGCGTTGCCCGCAGAAGGTACAACACATTTCTCACTCTGCGCACAGAAGGGGCGGCCCGATTTCCTCCGGGGAGGATCGCGGCTCCAGCGATGCGGGTCGGACCTTGCGGCGGCGTGTCCGCGACGGGCTCAGGGGCGGCGGTAGACCGAGACGATGGGGACCCCGTCGTGCTGAAGCACCTGCGCGGTGGCCGGAGACTGGTAGGCCGTCCAGATCTGGTAGTCGACTTCGTTCATGTGCAGCTCGTGGTGCACGATGGAGAAGTGCGCTTCGACAGGTTGCCACACGGCGCGGAGGTCGCTGCGCAGGGTTCCGTCGCGCTGCATCATCACCCAACTGTCCCAGGTGGTGTCGTGGATGTAGATCCCGGCTCCGGGCGGGGCCTCGCGGTTGAAATACGGGGCGAGGCTGCCCGTCGTAAACCCCCAGAACTGTCGGTTGAGCCCCACCGTGGCCGCACCCGGGGTTCCGCCCACCAGGGGTGTGTAGTTGGACAGGCCGAAGGGGTGGCTGTGGGTGGTCTGGGTCAGGGCGGGCAGAAACACCACGGCCGCCAGGGCCGCGGCGGGCAGCCAGGGGCGACGCACCCGATCGCCGAGGGCCCGCTCCATGGCCCGAGAGACCGCGAGAAACCCGAGGCCCGCGAAGAGGGCCAGGAAGGGGTACGCAGGGAACCAGTGTTTGGTGCCCCCGAAGATGGGCGTCCGCGTGGACAACCACGGCCCCAAGGGCACCGCGAAGCCGAGGAACATCAGCCCCGCCGTTCCGGGTCGGGGCTCGGGCAGGGCGTCGAGGAAGGCCCGGACCCGCTGCCCCAGGGCGGTCTTCGCGGGGGTCACGAGGCGACCGATCCAGCCCACGTCCCGCAGGAGCCCGGGCACCCGCAGACCCATCCCCAGGGCCCCGAGCACGAGGGTGATCGTGGGCACGGTGAAGGCGATCATACCCCAGGCGTAGCTGCGCGGAAACGGCGGGCGAAACCAGTTATAGCCCAGGTACTCCATGTTGTAGTAGGCGTGGTTGAAGTGGAAATTGACATACTCTGACAAGCGCCCGGGACCGCCCCCGGCGTTGCGCAGGGTGTCGAACCACATCCACGGCCACAGGGCCCAGAAGATCAGGGGTCCGAGCACGGCCATACACACGAGGGACAGGGGCAAGGGGAGGTTGCCACGGCGCAGGTCGCGGCCGATGTCTCCGCCTCGGGTGGCGATCTGGTGGACCACCACGAGGATGGGCACAAACCACGCGTTGTGTTTGGTCTCCAGGGCGAGGCCCCACACGACCCCCGTGGCCAGGGCCCAGGCCACGCCCCCGGCGAGGGAGCGCCAGTAGCAGTAGAGCACCGCGACCCACATGGTCATGACGGGCACGTCGAAGCAGTCGAGGTGGGCGTGGTAGAAGACCCGAGGGATGAGGCCGAGCAGGACCGCCGCCACGAGGCCCACCCGACGGTGCCCGGTAGCCCGGAAGCCGAAGAGGTAGGTGAGCCACAGGCCGAGGCCGGCCATGAGCATCCCGGGCAGGCGGAAGGCGAGGCTCTCCTGGGCGATCAAGTGCCATCGTTCGTGCAGGAAGAGCCACGACAGCCCGAACAAGGACTTCATCAGGGCCGGGTGCTCGTGGTTGATGCCCCAGGCCTGGTCGATGGCCGCCCGGGTCAGGGCCGCGGGCCGGTCGCGCAGGAGCAGGTCGAACCACCGGGCGTAGCTCGTGCTGGCCGCGAAGTAGAAGCCCTCGTCGCGGGCGAAGCCCAGGGTGCGGGCTGTCGGCACGAGGAGGGCCACGTAGGCCAGGGCCAGGGCGAAGCCCACCCCGTGCGGGGCGAGGGCCGTGCCGAGGCGGGCGAAGCGTCCCGAGGTGTGGTTCATCGGGAGTCTCCCTCGAAGCAGTAGTGGCGCATCCCCCCTTGGTCCGAACGCACCTCGAAGCGCACCCGGTGGGTGCCATCGGCGAAGCGGCCCGCGGCGAAGCGGTAGCGTTTCCACCCGTCGCCGTCGCGGTGCACGCTGCGGCCGATCTCCTCGCCGTCGATGAGCACCCGGAGCTCGACGTCCGTCCCGGTGTTGCCAAAGTCGTCGCCACGTTCGGCCTCGTAGGCCAGGGCGTGGTGCCCGTAGATCCAATGCCCCACCGGGACCGCGAGAAACTCCGTCACCATCACCCCGCCTTGCACCGGGTGCGACCACAGGCACCGTCGACCGCGGTGGTCCATGTCTTCAATCACCGTGGCCCCGACGTAGTTCCACCCCTCGGGGGAGCAGACGAAGCGGGCGGGAGGCGCGAGGGCTCCCTGGCCGAGGCCGCCGCCGGAGACCCGCAGGCCATCCTGGAACGCGCAAGGGCTCTCCTGCCCGCCGGCCCCACGAAACACCTGGGCCTCCCCGGGCCGGAGGTGGTCGACGAAGTCGTACAAGACCCGCTCGTAGGCGGGGTTGCGCAGGGTGCGCACGACCACCCCCCCGAACGACCGCCGCCCCGTCTCGGTCCACCCCCGCAGGTCGGGGTGTTCGGCCCCGTACAGGGTGGCCACCAGGGCCCTGGGGTACCGCGTGGCATCAGGCCGGGCCGCGTCCCGCAGCGTAATCCACTGGGCGAAATGCATCCGGGCCAGGGGGTCGGTCCACAGGGGGGCCGAGGTCACCAGGTCGCCCTCCTGACGGGCCGTGGCGATGTACGCCCGGGCCTGGCCCCAGGCCTCCTCCCGCGGGACCCGGGCTTGGATCACCCCCTGGGCCACGAGTTCAACCACGGCCACAGCGGGCACGGCCGCCCATCCCCAGAGCCTCCAGCCCCGCGGGGGGGTCGCGGGCTCCGGGGCCCTCGGGGTGCTGGGCGGGCCCTCGGGCAAATCATCTACAACATCACTGCTCACGTCGGTCGCGGGACTATTGCCCGGCCCTCACACCCGCGGCAACACTCCCGCGAGACGAAGCACCCAGACCGACCCGAGGCTCGCTCCCGCCAGGGTCGTGGCCAGCCCCACCACCCGCGGCCATCGGGGCGATTCGTGCGGGAGCCGCAGAGCCAGGGCGACCACCACGACCACCCCGACCACGAGGGGCACGGCCACGGG
>CAYUSB010000103.1:0-4706 GCA_964447205.1 uncultured Myxococcaceae bacterium | reverse complement strand
GAGCTGCACGCGGCGAGGCTGAGGGCGAGCACGAGGGCGGGGAGAGCGCGGTGCATGAGGGGAGGGTACGAGCCCGGCCGGGCCCCTGTCACCCTTCCTGGGGCGGTGTGACATACCCTGTCTCGTTCGGGGGCGCTGCGTCGACGCCCACGAGGTTGTCCGCGGCGCTCCTGGCGACGGTCGGGGGGTTGCGGCGGAGGTCGCGGGCGAGGACCCGCGCGAGGACCTCCACGAGGCCTGGGGGGATGGGTCTGGACCCGCTCGGGGAGATGGTGTCGCCCGGCGCCGGTGTCGGGTGGTTGTCGTTCGTGGACTTCACCAGGGGCCTCCGTCGCATGAGTACTCCGCCGAGGTCGCGCGCCTCGAGCAGCGGTTCATCGCGCCCGGCATCTACCTCGGCCCCGGTGTCCACGGCGCCCATGTCGACCGGGGAGGGGTGTCCTCGGGCCCTGCATCCGCGGGCGGGCTGGGGCCCCACCTGGGTCACTCGGCGCTTGCGGTCTCGGGAGCCTCTGCGTCGCAGCTCGGTGTGGACTTCACCAGGCCAGGGTGCGCATCGGGTTCGGCGTCGGTGTCTGAGTGCACCCGTTCCTCCTCGGGCTCCGGCTCCTCCGCCAGCGTAGGGCTGGGCTGGTCGGGCGTAGGGCTGGGCTCGGGGCTGGGCTCCAGCTTGGGGCTGGGCTGGTCGGGCGTGGGCCCGGCATCGGTTTGCTGCCCGACATCGGCCCCCGGGACTTGAGGTTCACCGTCAGCCGTTGGTGCGCCTCCTGGCTCGGGCGGTTGATCCGTCGGCGATGCGCCGCTTTCCTGGGAGGACTCCGCGCGAGCATCAAGCTGGGGCATCTCGCGGGGGGCCTTGTCGAAGAGGGAAGGTTGAACTGGCACCGTCACTTTGATGGCGGGGCGCCGGAAATCCCAGGGCGTGCAGTATCGTACTCCCACAGCTTCGCAGGCGCGGCGCATTAGCTTGGTGTCCAGAGAAACCAGCGCCATAGCCCCGTGCTTGCGAGCACATGCCGCAATCAGGCAATCATAGCGAATTGCGTCTTTGGCAAACTCTCCCCTCATGGACTGGAACACAGCCCCTCGAAATGCCTCGGCCAACATTCGCGCGGCGGTGCCGTCAAACGAAACAACCTGTACCCTTCGAGTGAGAGGGATTGGCTCGTGGTTGGGCTTGATCAGAAGCTCCGTAACGCTTGGCGCTGCGATGAGCATCTGTGCTGTGGTCCGTCTGAGCGCGGTTGTCCAGAATGCTCGGCAGACCGCTGCGCGAGGGTCATTCTCGTGGGACGCGTATTCCAGCGCCCGGATCAGAACCCCTGTGTCGATCATCACTCGATGAGGGATGCGCAACGGGTCGATGACGATCGGTTCGTCGCTGACGCTGGAATCAGTCATCCCCTCGAAGCTCCTCTTCGATGTCAGTTACGCCCTTCCAAGGACGTCCCCCAGCGGTGTACCAAGAATCCCACGCATCGACAGCGTCGGAGTCCTCGTCAAATGTAAAGACACCTACAACTTTTCCGTCTAGGATTAGGTAAGGGGGCTGGTTCGCTCTCACGATCTCTGCTTCAATATCTATGTGTCTGTATAGATAGTTCTTGATCTCTTGTATTTTCTCGACAGATGCACGGAGCGAGAATGGCCGAGACTCGGAGTCGCACTCGAACTGAACTCGTGGGTCAAGACCACCAACGCGCACCACGCGCACCCTCAGAGTCTCCGCAGACCAGACAGCAGGCTCAGGATTGCGCCGAGCGACCTCGGAAATGGAGTAGGTGGCAACCTCGGTCTTTGCACAAAACTCGATGTTGGGATTCAGCCGCCGCGCAGTGTGGATCACATTCTGCACCCTTGGCCGAATCGCCTTCGGGGCCGTGCGCGGGTTTCGAAGGTACCCATCGAGCTGTTTCGGCACGTCGCGTACGATGTTGGCATACGGCGAGGACGGGGGCAGGGACGCTTCACACGCGTACCCGATCGAGCCAGGCCGAATCTCCTGAACGGTCAGCCGCAGGGCGTCATACACGTCGTCCCCAGCGAGGCCGATGACCGCGGCCACCGCGTCCAGGTAGGCGAGCACCGACGCGAGTAGCTGCCGAGCATCGGTGTTCGCCGGCGACACGCCTTCGCCGCTGAACACCAGGTCGAGCTGTGCGTGTGCGTCACCCACGGACGGGATGCTACCACAGCCAATGGCCGCAACATCAACCCCCTGTTACCGATCAAGGTGCGAGCACTGGGTAGCCCCTCTCGCCCCCGACGTCGCCACCGGGGGCCTCGGCAACCGGTTGCCGAGAGGGTCACTTTGGGCTGGGTCGGAGTATGTCAACCGTTATGCTTGACCCCCTTCCCGGGCCAGAGGGGCGGCGCGTATGCTGAACACATGGATACCTCCAACGTCTCCCAGATCGTCGCCGCAGTCGTTCAGTGCGCCGAAGCGGCCAAGACCTTCGACGCCCGCTTTGGCACGCCCCCTCCGCCCTGGCGGCAGACGCCGATCCCCGGGGGCGGCCACGGCTGGGTCAACCGAGGCCTGGGCCTTACGGTGGTGGCCTCGCTGTGCCTCAGGGAGAACGGTGAGGACGACATCTTCCTGGTGAGCGTCTCGACCTCGAGCGGGCGGAAGGCTGCGCCTCACCAGCTCGACATCGTCAAGCGGGTGTTCATGGCCAGGATCGGCGGGGAGGTGTCGACGAGCAGGGAGCGGGGGCGCTTCGGGGGCGGAGTCATCACCTACATGGCGGGCAAGCTCGCGCCCATCGAGGCGATGGCGAACTGAGCGGGGAGGGGGAGGGTGTTGCAGCCCGGCTGAAGTACTCCCGGCCCCGCAACGTGCGCGAGGTCATCGAGCGCATTTGGCCTGAAAACAAGCGCCCTCATGTGCGCCCCACGCTGGGGCGCACGTCGATGCCGCCGTGGTACAAACTCCGGTGCTTGTGCTGTGGGGTGTTGCGGCGCGCGGGTGGCCGCTACTTATGAGCGCGCCACGGTGGCGCGCACATCGATGCCGAAGGGCGGCACCCGAGAGCAGTCCCCCAGGTGGCGACTGCTGCCCCACGGTGGGGCGCCAGCCTCACAAGCTGGTGTCGCCCTCGAGCTCCTCCATGGGGGACACGCCCGAGAGCCGGTCGAGGTCAGCCGTGCGGGGGTCGAGCCCGAGCTCCGCGGCCCACTGCCGGCGGAACACCAGCTCTGCGGTGGCCAGGAGGTCAACCTCTGCGTCCCCGACGAGGGCCTCCTGGTCACCCTCGCCGCGGCGGATCCGGGGTCGCCGGGGACCATCCTCGCCGAGGAGCGCGAAGAGGCTCCGGGCCCCGAACCGTACGAGTTGGGGGCCAGGCTCGCAGCCGTTGGCCGGGGCGTCGTTGTCGGCCGCGGGCGACAGGGACAGGGGCAGGGTGGGGGCGGAATCGAGGGCGAGGGCGGTGTTCATCGGTAGGTACCTCCTGTCTGTTCAGTACCTGCCAGGGCCCGCTTATGGAAGGGCAGCCCCGTGCCCGGGTGACATACCCTGGCCGGGCCTCAGGGGCGCTTGGCGGCCTTGCGAGGCTTCGCCGCGGGCCTCGGGGCCTTCTTGGCGGTGCGGGCCGGGGCTTCCTCCTCGAGGGGACTGCCCGGGGCCTGGGCGGCCCAAGCGCGGTAGACCTCGCGATCGTGCGCGGCCAGGGCCTTGGCCGCGGCGTCGATGTGCTTGCGGTCGGCCTCGGAGAGCGGAGCTCCGTCGGCGCGACGAACCACCAACTCAGCTTCGAAGCCGTTGGCGCGGAGGTTCTCGGCCAGGGGCCAGTCAGGGCGGAAGGGGGCGCGGTGTTCGTTGGGCATGGGACGACTCCTGGGGGATGTGGAGGGGCCCCGCAAGGCCCCCGGGCGGTTCACTTGATCTTGCGGCGGAGGGCGTTGAGCACCCGGGTCCGGATGGCGGTGGTGTCCACCCCATCTCGCTCCCGGAGAAACATCATGTAGGTGTTCAGGTTCATCGCGCTCTTCTCGTTGTTGCACCGGGCGCAGGCGGACACGAGGTTGTCGTACTCATCCGAGCCGCCCCAGGACTGCGGGGTAACGTGGTCGACCTCCAGGGAGACACCCATCGCCCCGCAGTACATGCAGGTGTGGGCGTCGCGGGCGAAGACGTTGAGGCGCTTGGTGGGGCTGAGCATACCCCTAAGATAGTCTATCTTGAGAGATTGTCAAGGCCCTTGCTCAGTCTTCTTCTTCGGCCCCGGTCGATCGGGCAGGCCCAGGCCCTCCCTCAGGGTCGGGTCGTCGGAGAGCCAACGGAAGAGCGTCGCACGCGCTACACCAAGCGATGCCGCGGCCCCGGGGATGGTCTTCTCCGCGCGGAGGGCCTCGCGTACCCGGGCCCGGAAGGCGGGCGGGTCGGTGATGCGCAGCGCGGCGAGGTAGGTGATGTTCACGTCTCGATTGTAGGACTAACCTACCCGGGCCGCAAGCCACCACTGCATCGCCGGGTCCGTGCCGTTGGCGGGGGCCTCGGGGGCCTCGAGGAGGGGCGATCGGCCCACCAGGACGTCCAAGGTCTCGGGCGACAGCACGATGGCCGACCAGGGGTCCTTGCGGCCGAGGACCCAGGCCGTCACGCCGAAGAGGTCCCGGTGGTGTGACTGGCCGAGGGCGGCGCGTTCGTCCGCGCGTTCGGCCAGGCGTACGAGCTCCAGCTCCCAGGGCCGGGCCCGCGGGGC
>CAYUSB010000102.1:2795-4818 GCA_964447205.1 uncultured Myxococcaceae bacterium | reverse complement strand
CGGCGATCAGGTGGAGGGGGATGTCCTCGGTTTTCATGCTGCTGCCCTTGCGAGGTTGACGGTGGAGCGGGTGACCTGGCCGTGCAGGCGGAGGGCCCGGGCTGCGTCCGGGTGCGGCGTCCCCAGGCGCCTCGCGGCGCGGATGAGCACACCCCGGTGGCCGAGGCAGAGGCCCGCGAGCTCGGGCGAGGCCGGGCCCGGGCCGGGGCGGCCGGTGCACCCGCGGGCGGCGCAGAGAGGGGCGGTCGGGACCGTTGCCGGGGCCAGGGCCACGGGGGGCAGGGCTTCCTCCTGGAGGGGGGCGGTCTCGACGGGCGGGGCAGCAGAGGCCTTCTTGGACAGCGCCCAGGCCTCGACATGCTCCACCGCAACCGCCGCGAGCTCGTCGACCACATCGAGAGGGACGTCGTTGACCGGGGGCGCCACGAGCTCAGGGCCCTGGGCCAGCTCGTGCTCAGGGCCCTGGGCCAGCTCGTCGGCGTGAGCCTGGGGTTCGGCCTCGAGCTCGAGGCCGAGGTCGACCGGCGGGGGCTCCTCATCTTCGCCGAACCCCTCGGCACGGGCCGCGGCCGCGACCTCGGCGTAGTCGGGCTCTTCCTCGCAGCCGTCCCAGATCGTGCCGTCGAGCTCGCTCGGAGGCTCGGGCGTATCGAGGCTGGGCCCGAGGGTGAAGACCACCGGGGGCCCCATGAAGGCCTCCCGGGCCGCCCTGGCGATGACATCGAGGGCCAGGGGCGCCGTCGTGGCCCGGTGCTCGATCACTTCGCCGTCGTCGACGATCGCCGCGTCGCGGTAGTCGTGCCTGCACCACAGCAGCCGGAGCGTGTGCAGATGGCGCGCCGTATCGGCCCGCTGCGCCTCGCCGAACTCGTAGATCCACAGCTCGTGCCGCATCACGCAGCCCCTTCCTTCGCGGCCTTCATCGGCCGCACCGACACCACGGTGGCGGTCTTGACCGCCCCTGCCGCTTCCAGGTCCGCCCACAACCCCTCCTCGACCTTCTTGACGCCCTTGCCCGGCGCGAGCTCGCGGGCCACCTGGCCCACCACCTCCGCGGCCAGGGTGCGCTTGACCAGCCCCTCCACCCGGTCCCCGAGGCGCTCCCGCAGCACGGGCAGGGCCCGGACCACGTCCAGCGACCGCGGGTGCGACTCCACAGCGCGGAGCACCTGGCCGTCGGGCAGGGGGAGGCTCCGGTGCATCACCCGCTGGCGCAGCGACTTGCGCACGGCCTCGAGCACGGCCTCGGCCCGCTCCATCCGCACCCAGGCGACCCCGGCCGCGTCGTCGTCGAGGCGCACGAGCTCGGCCACCACCTCGTCGACCGTGCGGGTGTCGGCGGCGAGCTCACGGGCCAGGGCGATGTGCCCGGGGCACCGGCGCAGGGCCGGGCACCAGGTGCAGTGGTCGCCCATGTGGGTCGACAGGGGGCGGCCGGCCTCGACCTCAGCGCGGGCCTCCTGCACCCGCTGCCAGACCCGTTGGATGCGGCTCGCAGCCTCCGCGAGGTCGAAGATGTCCATGTGCGCCCGGTCCCACACCACGTCCCCGTCGGAGCGGATGTAGGCGATGGCGACGCCGATCTCGTCGAGGTCGCGGCTCCGGGCCACCTGGAGGGCGTAGAGCGCGAGCTGGAGGTTGTGGGGGGCCGGGGCGACGGCGGCCGTCCCCTTGAAGTCCACCACCTCGAGGCGGCCGTCGGCCCGCGTCACCAGCCAATCCAGGGTGCCCGGGATCTGCCGGGAGTCGGGGGCGTAGGCCCGGTGGCCGTCGACCACGATCGGGGCCGCGGTGTCGAACTCCGGGTCGTAGGTGTGGGCGAGGTCGGCTTCGATGGCCAGGACCCCGTCGAGGAGGGCGTCGCAGTCGATGGCCTCGCAGGTCGACCGCCACGGGGCGCCCTCGGGCACGGTGGCCAGGGCCGCGGTGCGGTCCCGGGTGGCGGCCAGGGCCGACAGGAACGCATGGCGGCCGGTGCCAGCCTCGGCCCAGGGGCCGGAGCCCTCGTCGTCGGTGGGCAGGG
>CAYUSB010000102.1:1658-2785 GCA_964447205.1 uncultured Myxococcaceae bacterium | reverse complement strand
CAGGGCGCACGAGGCGGCGCAGGCCTCGGCGATGTGGAGGCGGGATGCGGAGAGCTTCATCACGCGGCCTGCATCGCGAGGCGTTCGTTGAGGGCCTCGGTGACGCTCTCGGCGTCGTCCTGGCTGACCTTGCCCGCGAGGGCCGCGGCGGTCAGGCGGGCGTGCACCGTCCGGGCTTCGTCCTCGGTGACCGCGCGACCAGCATCGGCCAGGAGCTGGGACACCAGGACCCCGCGCTCCAGGTCCGCTTTGTGGGTGCGGACCACGCCGCGCAGGTACTGCCGGTCCTGGTCGGCGAGGTTGGCCAGGGCTTTGGCATGGCGCGTCACGGCCGCGTCGAGAGCGGCGAGGGAGGTCGCCGACTTGAACTCCGCCTCCGCGGCCTCGGCGACGCTCAGCGCGGGCGCAGGCAGCGACGCCACGGAGGCCAGGGCGGGCCGCAGGGCCTTCTGCCGGGCGATGTAGGCCCCGCGGACCTCGGCCTTGTCGTCGGCGTCGAGACCCTCGATCGCGGCCTTGTTCTCGGTGGCCCAGGCCTCGAGGTCGGTCGCGGCGGCGAGAGAGCCCAGGAGGGCCTGGGATTCGAAGGATGCGCCGACGTCGGACTGGGTCTTGTCGTACAGGGCCAGCCCGAACCGGGGGCCGTACGAGCGCAGGGCCCGCTTGATGCCGTCGGTCACCGCCTCCTTACGGGCCTTCTCGATGCCCTGCGCGAGGCCGTTGAGCCCCGAGTCGCAGACGCCCACCCCCACGTCGCCCCGGGTCACCCCGAGGGCCGTCACGGTCACCTGGGCCTCGTAGATGATGACCGTGTTCTCGCCCGACTTGCCGGGGCGAACGAAGCGCGCCACCTCGACGATGGCGCCCGTCGCGTAGCTCCAGCCGTCGGGGCCGAACACGTCGTTCGCCTGGCTGATCGCGAAATGGCCGTCGATGTACGACACCGTCTGGCCGCCCTGTGACCGCGTCTTGACCGCGGTCGCGGGGAGCTTCGCCTGCAACATCTCCAACACCTTCTGCTCCATCGTCAGTCTCCTTTACGGTCCAGCGTTTGAGGCGTAGGCCCCGTCGACGGCAGAGGCGGCCGCACGCGGGCGGCGGGCGGTGCCTCTGCGGTCGACGCGGAC
>CAYUSB010000102.1:0-1648 GCA_964447205.1 uncultured Myxococcaceae bacterium | reverse complement strand
GGGTCGGTCGCGCGGTGGGTCACGAGGCGGCTCCCGCAGGCTCGCCGGTGATCCCCACCCCGAAAGTCCTGGACGCCACCACGCGCCGCCAGACGACCTCCTTCGGGTCGTCGGTGCGGGTGACCCGCACGATGGCGACCGTGGTGCTCAGGCACATCCGCGTGCGAGCCCAGGCGACGGCGGCGGCCTCAGGGGAGGCAGCCTCGGGCGCGCCATCGACCACGGCCGTGGCGCCCGCCACGTCGAGGCCGGTCACCTGCCACATCACGTGGGGGCACCGCACGGTGGGGCGGGCCCCGACGGGGAGGCCCTGGGCGGGCGTCAGGGCGGCAGTCACCGCACACCTCCAACCGCAGCGGCCTCAGCCGCGCACCACCCGCACCCGGCGAGGCGGCGGGCGCCGTGGCAGATGCAGGGCGGCGCGGCCAGGGCGACCACCCGCAGCCGGGCCGGGCGCGGGGCGGGGGTCGGGGCGCCTGCGGGCCCGCTGGGACGGCGGCGGCTCACAGCCCGGCCTCGACGCGGCAGAACAAGCACACGTGGTCGTCGCTGCCCGTCACCGCCCCGCAGGCGCAGCGCGGGCCCGCGGCGAGGCGGGCGTCGGTGTCGGTCGCGAGGGCCCGCAGGCGCTCACCGCGCGGGTCGTAGGTGCGGGCGCCGTGGAGGCCGACCATCGCAATGGCCACGAACTCGGTCGCCTCGGCGCCGAGGCTGCGGGTCATGCGGCGGGTCTCTACCTCGACGTACCAGAGGCACTCGGTGCAGCGGCAGGCCGTGGCGTGCTTGGCGGCCAGGGCGTGGCGGGGGGCGCAGTCGGGGCACAGGCCGTCGACCGTGGGCACCGAGGCGCCCGTGGTGCAGCCGCAGCAGTCGTAGCCGGGGGCGTCGACGGGGCAGCTCTCGCGGGCGAGGAAGGCCAGGGCGGTGTCGGGGGTGGCGGCGATCACAGCCCGGCCTCGAAGCTGATGAAGCCGTCGTTCGTGCGGGCCTTGATCGCGTCGAGGGTGGCCTCGTGGGCCACGTCCCGGGCCCGCTGCACGAGGTCGCGGTCGGCGGGGGAGAGGGCCCGCAGAGCCGCGTGGGCGGCGGCGCACCAGGGGCGGGCGAAGCTGGCCTCGCGGGCCTCGACGTGGGCGACGTGGGCTTCGAAGCGGGCGGCGAAAGAGGTGGACATCGGGAGACTCCGTGCCCGCCGGGGTGGTGTGGCGGGTGAGTCACGATTGTAATGAGTCTCGCCCCGGTGTCAATACAGTCGTAACGCTTTTCGTCACGGCCGTAACGATTCCCTTGGAATCAGGCCGTTACGCGGCGCGCGGCACCGCCCTGGAGGCCAGTCGACGCAGCCGCAGAGCCCAGGGCGGGACGTGGCGGGCGGCGTCGAGGCGTTGGAGGGTGCCGCGCGGGGCGGCCAGAGCCAGGGTCAGGGCCCAGACATCGGCGTGGGAGTGCTGCGGGTGCTGGGCCCGCAGGAGGGCATGGGCGAGCTCGTGCAGGACCCGGTCGCGCCGACCGTCGAGGGGAGGGCGATCGCGTTCGGCTCGGGTGGCGCCGCGCGGCGCATCGTCATCGACTTCAACGGGACCTCCCCGGTCGCGAGCGTGCAGAAGGCCAACCAGGGCGGGACCTGGGCCGACGACGCGGCGGCGGT
>CAYUSB010000101.1:3781-5194 GCA_964447205.1 uncultured Myxococcaceae bacterium | reverse complement strand
GGCATGGCCTCACCGTGCCTGTGATCCTCGCCGCGGTGACCACCGTGGCCCGCCTTGCGTGGGCCATCCTGCGGCCCGTGGTGCTGCGCCGGTGGCCGAGCGCCGTGCCCCTTGTGGAGGGGGCGGCCCTGCGCATCGCGGCCCTCCTGCCCGACATCCTCGGCGCGATCCTGCGTCGGCCCGCCCGGGTGGTCGTGGTGAGCGCCGGTCTCGCCGCCTCCGAGCCTGACCGCCCCACCATGGCCCCACCGCCCCCCTCGGGGCAGTCGGGCCGGGCCACCGGGGCCGCGCTCCTGCTTCTGGCCCTCGCAGGCCCCGCCGTGGCCGTGTGCTGCGGCCCCCGCCCCCCGCCTGCCGACGGCACCGTGGTGTCGAGCTGGACGGACACCGCCCGGGTGGTGCTGTCGACCCTCTCCTGGGCCATCCCCTCGGCCCGGGTGATCCTCTCGGCCATCCTCCCCGAGCCCGCGCGGTCGATCGTCGGCCGGGCCCTCGACGCGGTGGCCGAGGCTGCCTCGCGCCTCACCGTCGCCCTCGACGCGTACGAGTCCCGGGGCGGGGACCGCTGCGCCGCCCACGCTGCCGTCGGCGGGGTGCGCGCGGCTCTGGTCGAGCTCGCCCAGGTCCTGGCCGACCACGGGGTGGCCCTCGGGACCGTGCTCGAGCGGGTGGCCGACAGCGCAGCGTCGATCATGGACGCGCTCATCCCTAGCTGCGCCCCCGACGCAGGGTGGTCGAGCGCGGGGGACCGCACCAACGCCGAGCTGCGGGCCATCGCGGCGAGGGCCGCGGCCCGGGGCATCGTGCTCCGGCGTGACCTCGACGGGGTGCGGCCGTGAGCGGATACACCATGCGCCTGGTGGTCACCATCCTGGCCGACTACGGCGTCGACGAGGTCGCGCCCGATGGCGCGACCCGTGTGCTCTGCGAGTGCGGCCACCTCGCGGAAGAGGACGCCATCGCCTGCGCCACCCCGCACAGCACCCCCGCCCTCGCCCGGGTGGCCTTCGAGGCCTACAACGCCAGCACCGGCGGCAAGACCTTCGACGGGCGCGACGTGCCCCCGTACGACGTGGTCGCTGAGCGCACGCCCCACGTGGCCCGAGCCTGGGAAGCCGCGGCCGACGCGGTACGACGGGCGGTGCGACCGTGACCCACCCCCTCGGCTGGCGGCCCCCCGAAGACCTCGGCCGGGCGCCACACACCGGCCTCCGCCGCGCCTCCGTCACCCTCGACGGCCCGCTCGCCCGGGCCACCCTCGGAGGCCTGCCCCCGGCCTACGACCAGGGCTCCGTCGGCTCCTGCACCGCGCAGGCCCTGGCCGGGGCCGTGGAGATCCTGGCCGCCCGGGCCTACTACCGCCCCGAGCGGCCCGACCGCCCCGCGCTCTACCGCCGGGAGCGCGAGATGATC
>CAYUSB010000101.1:2060-3771 GCA_964447205.1 uncultured Myxococcaceae bacterium | reverse complement strand
CCTCGGAGACGGGGTCATGTGCCTGCGCCGCGGCTGGGAGCCCGAGGGGGAGCACCCCCTGTCCTGGGGGCCCACCTGGTGGCGGCCGGCGCCCGCCCTCGACCTCGCGGCCCCGCGGCTCGTCAGCGCGGAGGCCCTCGACTACGACCCGGGCACCATTGCCTGGGAGATCGCCTCGGGCCACCCCGTCGCCGTGGGGCTGCGGGTGACCGAGCAGTGGCACGGGGCGGGGGCCAGCATCGGCGACCCCGAGGGGCCCTCCATCGGCGGGCACGCCGTGCTCCTCGTGGGCTACGACGCCGAGGCCAGGATGTGGCGCGTCCGCAATAGCTGGGGCGAGTCCTGGGGCGAGGGCGGCTACGCCTGGCTCCCGTGGTCGTGGACCGCGCCCCCGTGGTGCGGCGAGGTGTGGTCGCTGCGGGCGATCCGCCGGGCCGATGGGCCCGTGCAGGGAGGCGGGCGGTGATCGCCTTCGTGCTGTTTGTGGTGGTGGGCATGGCAGGGCTTGTGGCGCTTGAACTCGTCGCCGCCGTCGCCCTCGGCATCAGCGACTGGCGCAGGGCCGAACACCGCAAGCGCGTCGAGCGCGCCTACCGGCTCGAATCCATCGAGTCGGAGATCGGCTGCGTCGAGGGGATGCTCGCGGAGCACGAGGGCGGCAACCTACCCCTGTCCTTCGCGGCCTTCCCCGGGCGACTGCGGGAGCTTCGCGCAGAGGCCGAGACGCTGCGGGGTGCGTCGTGATCGCCCACTTCCTCCTGGCCCTCGCGACCATCGTCCTCGACGTGGACGACGACGGGCCCGAGTGGGCTCACCCGGCCCCCGTCGCTCCCGGCCGCAGGCGACGCCCCTGCGAGCCCCACACGGAGCGGTGCAGGGGCGCCACCATCTACACCTGTACCCCGGGCGGCCACTGGCAGCGCGGCCCCGTGTGCACGAGTCGGCGGGGCCGTCGCGTGGTCTGCGAGGTGGATCCCAGCGGCTCCGCCGTGTGCGTCGAGAGCACCGCAACCCCCTTCCCTGGAGACACCCGATGACCTGCCCCTCTCTGCCCCCCGCCGTCGTGGTCACCGTCTACCCCTCGGGGTCGATGGTCTCCACCGTCCGGGCCGCCCGCCCCATGCTCGAACGCCTGCGGGCCCGGGCCGCCCCCGGCGACCTCGCGGTCTGCGTCCACGACCCGATCAACGGCGACGAGCGGGCCCTCCTCGACATGGTGCGCGGCCTCGGACTGCGCCTGTGGAACGCCTGGGGCGCCAACCCCCTCGTGAAGACCGCCCGCGCCCGCGGGGTCGCCGTCGCCACGGAGCACGCGTACGAGTGGGCCCACATGGCCGCCGCCGAGGGCTGCGAGGTCGTGGAGCCCAACGGCGAGCGGTCGGGCAAGAACAACCCCAACGATTGGGTGATCGACGCCCCCGGCGACGCGTTCCTCTTGCCCGCGCTCGCCGCCGCGATCATCGCGGAGTGCCGCCGCGGGGCGCCTTCAGCCGCCGTGTCGTGGACCTCCCACGACATCCACCGCTACCACCGCCTGCCCTGGCCCACGATCCTCGGCCCGGGCGGGGTCGACCTCCACGCTCCCCAGGTCTACGCCGCGGACACCTCCGACGAGGCCCCCGAGACCCACCACGACGCCCGCCGTAGGCTCGCGTCGCACACCGCGGACATCGCCCGCCTTGTGGCCGCGGGAGACTGCCGCCCCGAGATC
>CAYUSB010000101.1:1284-2050 GCA_964447205.1 uncultured Myxococcaceae bacterium | reverse complement strand
GTACGGGCAGGTCCACAGCCTGACCACGGCCGGCGCTGCGGTGGTGCTCGACGCGGCCGACACCGTCCGGGCCTGGGCCCTGCCAACGCGGGTCGACGAAGCCGGGCTCCTGGCCCTGGAGGCGGTCCTCATCGCCCGCCGGGAGACGGGCCGGTCGGCCGGGGCGGTCGCCCGGTGGCAGGCGAGGGAGGGGCTTGCGGCCGATGGGGTCGTTGGAGCCGTGACCGTGCGGGCGATGGGGCTCGCGTCGTGATCGCCCCCGACATGAGGGCCTCGATGCCCGTCCGGGTCCTCGACCACGACGCGTACGATGCCACCGGCCAGCCCGGCGATGTCTGCGTCACCGTGCACCACGGTCGCCCCGTCGTGGCGGGGTACATGATGCGCTGCCCCGGCTGCGGGCAGGAGTCGGCCCTCCCCATCGCGTCCGAGGGTCACGCGGGGTGGGCCGTCACCGCGGGCGACGTGCGCACGGGCGAGGGCCTGACGCTGTCGCCGTCGGTCTGGCACCGCACGGGGTGCGGCTGGCACGGGTACGTGCGGGATGGGCGGTGGGTGCCGTGCTGACCCGCCCGGGGCATCAGTGGCTCCCCGGCGTGCACGAGCCCCACGGTATCCGGCGATTCCACCCCGTTCGGGCGACCCGGGTGCTCAGTCGCGCCCCCGGCGAGTCCTTCGAGGCCCTGCCTGAGGCCATCGCGGTGCTCTCGGAGTGCGGGCGCTGCGGGCTGATCGGCGCCCACTGGCGGGACCCCGGCGACGAGGG
>CAYUSB010000101.1:0-1274 GCA_964447205.1 uncultured Myxococcaceae bacterium | reverse complement strand
CCACGCGGCGGGCTTCGACCTCGACGCGATGGCGCTGATGGGCAGCGCTCCGCCGTGCGACCCCGACGCTCTCTCCCGGGGGACCGATGGTGACTAGCCCCCACGAGTTCATCCTCCCCCGTCGCGCCCACGCGCAGCCGTCGCCCCATCGGGTCGCGATCGGGGACTGCGGCGCCTGCGTCCTCGGCGGGCTCCTGGGCCGCCCGGTCGATGAGGCGTACGCGATCGTCCGCGACGACGGCCCGCCGCGCTCCATCGGCTGGCCCGAGATGCGCGAGGCCGTCGGGCGGCTCGCGGCCAACGGCTCGCTCTCCCGCGCGCTGGTCGACGTGCCGCTCTGGCCGCACGCGGTGCCCTCCATGTGCCTGACGTGGGGGCTCTCGGCGCCGTGGCAGTCGCACGCGTGGTGGAGCTACGCCGCGACCGCGATGGATGCCGGGCTCTACGGCCTCGCGTGCGTGTCCTCCGCGGCTGCGGGGCCGGACTCCGCGGGCCCCGACCACTGGGTGCTCATCGTCGGCTACCGCCAGCGCGCCGAGGGTCCGCGCCTCCACGACGAGCTGCTGGTGTCGTGCAGCGCGCGGCACCCGGAGGGGCGATGGGTGCCGCGCAACGACTTCTTGCGGAGCTGGGGCGGCTTCAACGCCCTGTGGGCGAGGCCGTCGTGCTGACCCGCCTCCGTCGCGCCTGGGACGCCTGGGCCGTCACCTGGTGGCCCGCGCGGGCGTCGACCCCGGCCCTGGTGGCGCGGCACCACGAGCTGGTGGCCGCCCTGCGCTCGGGTGACCTCGGGGCCCTGGCCGAGGGGGAGGTGGTGGCGCGGGAGCTCGACCGGCGAGGGGTGGACACGCCCCGCGAGCCGGGGTAGGGTCGGGGCAGTCGCGGTGCTCGCCTTGTAACCGACCGCCGCGGCGCAACTGCCTGCACCACTCTTTGCCAGGGACAGGGCCTTCGGGCCCGGCAGGCTACGGCCACCGTCCCACCGCGGCCCGCAACCCCGACGACGTATCGGAGGCTCTGCGGGCCGCAACCTATTTGGGGGGGTCAGGGTGCGTGAGGGGGACCGTGCGACCACGCCCGCCCAGGCTCACGCATCCCTCACGCAGGGCCCTCGAGCGCTGGTAACCGCTCGCCTCAAACGATGTCGCAAAAATGGTAGTGTCTACGAATCACACTAGAATCACGGCGTTTCCGTAGCAGGCATACCATTCCGTTCCCCACGGGGGTGTGCTAACGCCGGGATCATGCCGACGGTCGTTGGGTGTGCCCGGGTT
>CAYUSB010000100.1:0-5802 GCA_964447205.1 uncultured Myxococcaceae bacterium | reverse complement strand
GAAGCCACCGTCACCGTCACCGTCGCGGTGGTGGTGATGTGCGTGATGATGGCCTGGGCCATCGCACGAAAGAGCGCGTCCCGGTCGGACACCGACACGCCGTCGAGGGCGGTCTTGAGCGCAGCACCCAAAACATCTGCATTCATTGCCATTTTGGCTTCCCCTTCTTGATCTAGACGCCGCGCACCTTCGTCGCCGCCACGCTCGGGGGTGACCACGTTGCCATGTGTGCCTTGAGCGAGGCGCCGCTCATGTCCGCGACGGGCGCCCACGTCGCGATGTGGGCCTTGAGAGACTCCGCGAGGGCCGTCACGAGCTCGGCCACCGCCAAGGGTTTCGTGGCGGAGGGGGGGCCCCCGGCGTGCACCGTCCGGTCGGGGTCGACCTGGAGGGCCACGTCTGCGCCCCGGGTCATCCGGTAGGTCCCGTCGGCGCGGAAGGTGACGCGCGTACCCTCGGGCTCGTCAGAGCCGATGACGAGCCGTGGCCTCTCGACCGTGGTGGGCACCGGCGCGTTCCTGAGCTTCTTCCCCCGATGAAAGAGCCCGGGCAGGAACACCCCGTTCGAGATGCCGTGCTGGTTGACCATGCCCGGGTCGGTGACGTCCCCGCTCCCCACCCGCCAGTGCCCGATCGCCTCCTTGCAGAAGACCACCAGCCCCATGTCGCCAGGCTGGAGGGCGAACGCGATGAAGTGGTCCCCGGTCCGCGGGAACACCACGGGGACGCAGGGGAGCACGGGGTAGTCCTCGTGGGTGATGCCCCCATCGGGGTCGCGCCTCGGGAAGCGCACGAGCGGAACGAGGTCGCAGACCTGCAACACCGGGTCGTAGGACTGCACCCGGGCAGGCATGGCGGTGAAGAGTTGGTCAAGCTTGTGCTCGATCATCTCTTCAATCGACTCTTCTTCAGTCGGTTCAACCAGGTTGTCCCATCGCGTCATCGAAAAAGCCTCCTCGATTCGTAGTAGGCGAGGGACGTGAGCTCCAGCTCCGCGCCCCAGTCCTGGCCCCGGGTGTCCCCGCTCAAGGTCATGTGTCCCACCCGGTAGGTCCCGGTGATGATGCTCGACCGCAGCTCCACGAGGCATCCGGGCTCCAGGCCCGCGATCATGAGGCACTTGGCCTTGGCCCGGTGTCGGCCGTTGGTCTCGGGGGAGCCGATGAGGCCGGTGTCCTCGGAGAGAAGCACCGCCGTGCGGCCGAGGGCCCGGCCTCGGGGGAGGAGCCTCAGAAGGCCGTTTTGAACGCTCCATTCCAGCCCGGCCGCACGGCAGATCGCGGTCATCTGATCGCGCGCCGGACCGTGGAGCACGTGGCCCTCGGGGAAGAGAGCCCCCACCCTCCCCAGGGCCGCGAGGGAGCTGGTGTCGTCGACGTTGCCCCGCCCCACCTGCATCTGGTCAGCGAGGTCCCGAATCACGTCCCGGAGCGAGGCGTCGGCGCTGAAGGCCCTCGAACCCCGCGCGGTGTGCATGGCGTAGCTCCCGTCGGCCGCAGTGAGCTCCACCTTCCACTCCGGGAGCTCCCTCACCTGCTTTGCGCGGCGGAGGTTGCCCTGGAAGATCATGGGCCGGGTCGCGCCCTGGTACCCCGCGGAGAGCTGCACGATGGTCTGCGGGGCCGTGCCCCCCACCGCGCTGCCGAAGGGGCTCCGCCTGGGCATGGAGAGGATCTCATTGCGCTGCGAGGAGGACAGCCCCCACAAGGTGAGCTCGCACGAGCCCGGGCGGGCGGAGGTCGTACGGGTGACCTTGAAGGTGATGTCGAGGTCCTCGCTGGCGAAGGGTCCGACCTGCACCCTCCACGCTCGGCGGAACAGCTCCTGGGTCATGGGAGGCTCGCGAGGGCTCGGGTGAGGTCGTCGCCCTCGAGGTAGACGAGCTGGTGACGCTCCCCAAGGGACGTGAAGGTCGGGTCTGCGAGGCCCTCCCGGGCGGCCCGGGTGTCGTTGAGCAGAAGGTCCCCAGGGGGGCGCCGCGGGTCTCGTACGCCCTTGAGGAGCCGCAGGAAGGGCGCCAGGGCCCGACCCGCCACGATCATGCTCCCGGTCCCATCGGCGAGGTCCAGGGTCCACCGGGAGGCCCGTTCGGACCAACGGAAGGTGAGGAGGTACTGCTCGGCCCCAAGGCTGGTGGCCTGGGTCCAGTGGGCCTGGCCCCCGGGCTGGCAGGGGATGAGGAGGGTGCTCATGGAGACCTCCGACGGATGAGCCCGAGGTCCTGCCCCGCGTTGAAGAGCACGGGGTTGCGCGGGGGCGTCGCAGGTTGCGAGCCCCGATTGACCACCGGCTGAGCCCGGCGCTGTGCCGGCACTGGCACCCGGGCCACGGTGGCCCGCCGCACCTTCTTGAGCTCCAGCACCACGGGCAGGGCATCGCCCGTCGCCACGTCCCGGTCGACCCGGTACCTCGTGATGATGAGGTCCTCGACCGTGCGCAGGGTCCCGGTGTAGCGGAGCGTGGCAGTCCCAACCAAGGCCTCGAGGACTTCGTCCACGGCCCGGACGCGGTTGAAGGGGCCCGACCACGTCAGCACGCTGGCCCTGAGCTCCTTGCCCCCCACCATCATCGTGATGGGCTGGACGCTCCCCGTGACGCCCCCGGCGTGCGTCGCGGGCAGGACCAGGGGCGAGTTGGTGACGAGGGCCTCCAGGGTGAGGGTGTCGGGGTTGCGCTTCAGGTGATCGGCGATCACCACCCCGCGGTCAACGGCGTGCTCGGTGGTCTCGGCCGTGGCCTCGTACCCCTCCTTTTCCACGCAATCGAAGCTGATTCCGATGAAGCCCGTGGGGCCCTGGTACTCCAACAACGGCATGGCTCAGTCCTCTCCCTCGTGTCGCCCGTCGCGCGCGAGGCGCTCCTGCTGCTGAAGGATCTGCTGCACCCTCCGTGCGACCTCGCCCGGGTCGGTGACCCCGTTGATGTGGAACTGGGGGCTGCTGACTCGGTGGGTGGTGGTGTGCACCGTGCGCGTCCCTCCACTCACGGGGGCCGTGGCCATCGCCGGGGCGCGGAGCACAGCGAAGGCGCCAGTCAGGGGGGCTCCCGAGGTCCCCGAGGCTCCCGAGGTGGAGGCCTCGCGGGCCCGAGCGGCCCGCTCTCGGGCTGCCTGGATGCGCGCGGCTCCGTCGCTGGCAGCCGGGACCGACGCAGCCGGGCCCGACGCGGGCGACGACGCGGGTGCCCCAGGCGACGGCCGGGGCCGAGGCCCTCTCGCTCCGCCCCCTGGACGCGAGACGTAGGCTTGCCACTCCGCGGCCCGTTCGGCGCGCTCGGCCGCGGAGCGTGGACGCGCCCTCGCCCGGTTGGCCCCGCTGGCCCGGTCCCTCGCAGCCTGGGCCGAGGCGACTGCCTCGGAGCCGTACTGGGGCGGACGCAGGGTGCCTTGGGCCACAGAGGGGGTCATGCCGGTGACCTGAGCGATCTTCCCGATGACCCACTCGATGGACTCTCCGAGGTCGGTCCACATCTGTTTGAGGTCGGCGACGATCTCCGAGGCTGCCCCGACCCCAAGCATGGAGTCGATGAGCTCCCCGATCGCCGAGTTGCCCCCGTTGAACAGGCTGACGAGGTCGTCGACGATCAGGATGAGGGCCCCGATCAGGAGCCCGATCCCGATGAACGGCAGCATCGTGGGCAGCCACGCGGCGAGGATCGATAGGCCCGCCGTGGCCCCGGCGACCCCCAGGGCCACCATCGCCACGTTGACCACGTTGGAGCCCCGGGTCATGCGGGAGAGCCAGCCGGTGAAGTCCGCCACCTTGTTCGTGATGGCCGTGATGACGGGCAGGAGGGCCGTGGCCATGACGCTCCGGATGGAGTCGGAGGCGACCTTCATGCGCTGCTGAGCCGCGGTGAACCCCTGCGCGGCTTCAACGGCCTCGGGCAGGACGCCCCCGCCGAGGGCCTCAAAGTCCTCGTGCTGGCGACGCAGGGCTGCAGAGCCCCCGGCGAGCACCGTGAGCATCCGTCGGCCGTTGGCCCCGAAGAGCTCTTGGGCGAGGCGCGCCCGCTGCACGGGGTTACGCACCCGCTCGAAGCGGTCGGCGACGTCGTAGAGCACGTCGTTCGTTTCCCGCATCGTGCCGTTGGCGTTCCTGGCCCTCACCCCGAGCCGCCACAGGGCGTTGGTCGGCCCGCCCGTGCGAGACTCGATGGCCCGCAGGCCCTGGCCCAAGGTGTTGAGGGCTCCGGCCGTGGTGCTCGCCGAAACCCCAGCCGCGCCGCCCGCGAAGGACAGGGCCTGGAACTCGTGGGCGGTCACCCGCGCGGCGTCGGCGCTCTCGCGGAGCTGCTCGATGTCCGCGGCGAAGGCCACGGCGAACCGGTGGGCCGACACCGCCACACCAACCAGGGCGGCCCCGAGCCCGGCCGACTGCACCATCATATTGCTGAGGTGTGCCCCGCCTACCCCGGCGCTCTCGGCCATCTTGCCCAGGGCCGGGTGCACCTTGCTGAGTTGCCCCACCAGGGTGCCGTGGGCCTTGGCGGCCTTCTCCTCCTCGGCCTTCCGCTTCTTGAGCTCGCCGAGGGCCTTCTTCTGGACCTTGTCCAGGTCCTTCTCGGCCTTGATGGTCTTCTCGGTCTTGTCGAGGAGGGCGTCCAGCGCCTTGTCGTCGATCTTGAAGCCGAACTCCGCGAACACGCTCCTGAGGGCCTCGTTCGACATGGCTACTTCTCCCTGGAGGCCCGGGCCTCTGCGTCGCAAAGCGCGTCAATCACAGCGTTCGCGGCGTACACGTCCGCCAGGGTCCACTCGTGCAGGATGGTGTGCAGGGGGTCACCGAAGCGCCCCGAGGTCGCCACCCGCCACACGGGCCAGGGGGCTCGCTCCGTCACCCAGGAGGGCACGTCGACCCCTAGTTGACCGTGGCGGCGTGGGCTGGGGCGGCCTTGGTGACCGACCCCAACCACGCCCCTAAAGGGCCGAAGTTGACCTCGAGCGCGGTGCCGAGCCACCGGAAGAAGCCCACGGGATCGCCCGCGAAGTGGACCTCCCACTGGGCTCCCTTGGCCCCGCCGAGGGGGAGGCGTCGGTCCCCCTCCACGATGGTCGTGTGGTCGGCGAGCACCGAACAGATCCCGAGCACGGAGTCCTCGTCGATGTGTGCGGCGAGGTCCCCGAGGATGGCCCCGACCCCGGCCATGTTGGCGAGCTCGGCGGGGTTCTCCACCAGGGCCATGGAGGGGCCGAGGATCTTGGCCAACCTGGCCATGAGCTTGAGCATGGCGGAGGTCGCGAGGGGCCTCAGCTCGTACGTGTGCTCGCCGACGGTCCTGATCTCTGATTCACGCATGACGATGTCCTTCAGCCCACCAGGGCGGCATTGCGGGTGACGCGCTTCGTCCCCAGCACCCTGCGCGGGCGGGGCCACCTACCGTTGCCACGCTCCAGAGGTGGCACGACGTGGCACGACGTGGAACCGAGGCAGGGGGGGGCGAGGTCGCGCATACCCCGACCATGCGCGCGCGCGCGCGAAGGGCTAGCCGGTCCTGACGCAGTGATCCGTACGGAGGGGGTCAGGAGGCGGATCAGATCGGGCCGGATCGGCCTGGAGCGCCGCGGGCCTGACGCAGTGATCTGTACCCATCGGGTCAGGAGGTGGGCCGGATTGGGCCGGGTTGGCCCCGAGGGCGGCCAGGATGCGTGCGCGGATCTCGGCAGGGAGGGAGCGAGCCCACGCGGCCAGGGCGTCATGATCGTCCCACCGACCCCGCTTGGGAGGCAGCGGGCACCCGGCGCCCCGGAGCTTGCGGTAGCACGACACGCACAGACCCCGGCGCAGGTCGATGGGGCGGGTC
>CAYUSB010000099.1:0-6655 GCA_964447205.1 uncultured Myxococcaceae bacterium | reverse complement strand
GCCTGGTCTGCCCTCGGCTGGAGGTGATCCAGCCCGAAGGCTTCATGAGCGAACCTCGTTGTCCCTTGCGACCCGAAGCGCCCGTTGCGGTTTCCGCCTCCTTCCTCCTCCCCCCTTCCGCCATCCTTCTGCCCCCCTCCGCCCCGAGGGTGTAGGCTCCCGCGCCGTGAGCACCGAGACGAAGTTTGCGCGCTGCCTGGTGTACGGCGCGTCGGGATACACCGGCGAGCTCATCGCCGAACGCGCGGCCGAGCTCGGCCTCAAGCCCATCCTCGCGGGCCGCTCCGAGCAGAAGCTGCGCCCCCTCGCCGCCCGCTTCGGGATGCCCACCCGGGTCTTCGGCCTCGACGACCCCGCCGCTCTCGACCGCGGCCTCGCCGATGTGGACGTCGTCATCCACGCCGCGGGGCCCTTCTCGCGTACCGCGCGTCCCATGGTCGACGCGTGCCTACGATCGCGGGTTCACTACCTCGACATCACGGGCGAGATCGCGGTGTTTGAGGCCTGCGCCGCCCGCGACCGCGAGGCCCGCGACGCAGGCGTCATGCTCATGCCCGGGACGGGCTTCGACGTGGTCCCCTCGGACTGCCTCGCCCTCCACGTCGCCGGGCGCCTGCCCGATGCCACGGCCCTCTCCCTGGCCTTTCACAGCGTCGGAGGCGGAACCTCCCACGGCACCGCCACCACCATGCTGGAGTCGCTCCACCGGCCCAACCAGGTGCGGCGCCAGGGTACGATCGTCGACGTTCCGAGCGGGAAGCTGTGGCGCGAGATCGACTTCGGGCGGGGCCCCCGACCCGCCATGAGCATCCCCTGGGGCGATGTCTCCACGGCCTGGTACTCGACCTCGATCCCCGACATCGCGGTCTATCTCGCCGTGCCGCGGGCCGCCCGTTGGGGGGCCCGGCTCCTGCCCCTCCTCGGCCCCGTGCTGGGGTTGCCGCGGGTGCAGAAGGCCCTCCAGGCCCGCATTCAACCGGGGGGCCCGAGCCCCGAGGTCCGCCGGCGGTCGTTTACCCTCTTGTGGGCCGAGGCCCGCCGGGGCGAGCAGCGGGTCGTGTCGCGGATGCGCGTGCCCGAGGGGTACACCCTCACCGCCCACACCGCCGTGGAGATCGCCCGGAGGGTGCTCGACGGCGACGCCCAACCCGGGTTTCGTACCCCGGCCATGGCCTTCGGGGCCGACTTCATCCTCCAGTTTGAAGGGGTCACCCGCACCGACGAGCCCGCGTAGACTGGTCTATGCTCGGCCCCGTGGACGCACTCCGCCAAGCCCTCGTGGCCTTCTGCCAGTCCCTCTGGGCCGACCCCCTCTACCGCTGGGGCGTCGTGGCCTCCACGGCCGTCAGCATGGGAGCCTTCGCCCTCTTCGCCGGGACATTGACCCTCCTCGCGTGGCGCGAGCCCGCGTGGGCCCGACCCTGGCGGATCCAGTCGCGCAGGGCCCGGGCCCAGACCCTCGTCCTGCCCTCCCTCGGGCGGTGGATCGTCAACAACCTTGCCTTCACCCTCGCCATCTCCGCCGCGTGGCCCCTCCTCCCACGGCCGGGCCTGCACCTCGGACCGCCCCCGTCGGTGTGGGAGCTCGCCGCCCAGTTTGTCTTCTTCGTCTACGTCGACGACTTCCTCTTCTACTGGATGCACCGGGCGATGCACTCCCCGTGGCTCTTCAAGCGCATCCACGCCGTGCACCACCGCATCCACACGCCGTGGGCCATCACCGGACACTTCATGCACCCCGTGGAGTTTGTGCTCACGGGGGCCCTGGCCCTGACGGTGCCGTGGCTCCTCGGGGCCCACGTCTACACCCTGTGGGCCTGGGTGACCTTCCGGCAGTGGGAGGCCGCCGAGGGGCACTGCGGCTACGACCTGCCGTGGTCGCCCTCGAAGCTCCTGCCGGGCAGCGACGGGGCCCGCCACCACGACGCCCACCACGCCCGGGTACGGGGCAACTACGCGGGGTTCTTCCCCCACTGCGACCGGTGGTTCGGGACCTACGCCCGGGGGTATGTGCCCGACCGCGAGCAGCCCTGACCGGCTTCAGGGCCCCACGGCGTCAGAGGGCCCGTACGCGGGCGACCTCTCGCTCCAGCTCGTCGATCCCGTACGGCTTCTGCAGGAAGCCGACCCGGCCGAGGGCGAACAACCCCTGGGTGATCTGGTCGCGGTCGTAGCCGGTGCAGAGCACGACCCGCACCTCGGGATCGAGCTCGAGCAGCCGCCGCAGGACCTCGTCGCCGCCCATCCGCGGCATCCGCATGTCGAGCAGGACCATGCCGATGGGCTCCTCCCGGGCCTCCGCGAAGAGGGTCAGGGCCGTGGGGCCGTCCTCGGCCTCGATCACCGTGAACCCCATCAGCGTCAGCAGTCGGCTCATCACCCGCCGCACCGCCGCCTCGTCGTCGACGACCAGGACGGTCCCGCGCCACGGTGACGGGCCCGTCGGGGGCGGCGGAGTCCTCGACAGGGGTGAAGTCCGCAGGGGGCCCATCGCCAGCGGCAGGTAGACCCGGGCCGTGGTGCCGACCCCGACCGCGCTCTTGAGATGCGTGAAGCCGCCGTGGTGACGCACCACCCCGTACACCATCGACAGCCCGAGCCCGCGCCCGTCGCCGCGGGTCGTAAAATATGGCTCGATCGCCCGCTCGCGCACCGCCTCGGGCATGCCGCAGCCGGTGTCCGTGACCTCGATCCGAGAGAAGCTCGACGCGGCGATGTCGTCCCAGGGGATCTCCTCCGGGCCGAGCTCCTCCATGTCGGCCCGCAGGGTGAGGGTGCCGCCGTGGGAGACCATCGCGTCGAGGGCGTTCTCGGTCAGGGCATCGAGGATCGTCGAGAGCTGCTTGAGGTCCCCCTCGATCGGCTGCGGCCCACTCTCGCTGATGTAGACCACCTCGACGTTGTGGGGGGCGTCTTCCCGGGCCCGGTCCGCGGCCGCGCGTACGAGCTCCACCGCGTCGAGCGACTCGCGCTGGTAGAGGCCCTCCCGCGCAAACCCCAGGAGCCGGCTCGACACCCGGCCCCCGCGCTGCGACGCCGTCACGATCGCATCGAGGTCCGCGACCCCCTCCAGCTCCTTGTGCTCCATACGCAACACGGTCGCGTGCGAGATGACCGAGGCCAGGACGTTGTTGACCTCGTGGGCCACTCCCCCCGCGAGGCGGGCCAGGGCGTCGAGTCGCTCCTGCTCGCGCCGTCGCCGCTCGCGCTGCCGCCGCTCGGTGACGTCGATCGCCAGGCCAACCGTCCCGATGATCTCGGCGTCCTCCGCGTGGGCCGACCGCCGGAGCGGGGCGACCTCGACCGACACGATGCGGTCCCCGATCCCGATCTCGCAGGCCGCGGTCTCGCCCTGCAGGGCGCGCGTGTTGGCCTCCGCGACCAGCGGTCCGTTGGGCTCGCCGAGCACCGCCTCGATGGGGGTCCCGGGGGGGGCGGAGATCCACGGCATGATCCCGGGGACGGCCCGCCCGTGGGCGTGGGACGCGGTGATCCGGCCCGCCCGATCGGTCGTCCACAGGGTCCCCGGGAGATGGGCGAGCACGAGGTGGATCTGGGTCACCGTGTGTTCGAGGGCGGCCTCGGCGGCCAGACGTCGGCCGATGTCGTGAAACACGAGCTGCACCTCGCCGTGGGTGCCCGCGACGAAGGGCATGGCCGCGACCTCAACGTCGACCTCGGCGCCGTCGAGCCGGAACAGCCGGGCCCGCGCGCTCTGGGTCTCGGCGTCGTGGGCCCGCAGCCCCAGGAGGAGCTCGCGTACGCCCTTCAGGTAGGGGAGGGGAAACAGGTCGGTGATCGGCCGACCGACCAGGGCCTCGCCCGAGGTGGCCCCGGCGAGCCGGGCCGCGGGCGTGTTGGCGAACATGATCGTGCCCTGCTCATGGTGCACGATCACCCCGGAGGGCAGGCGCTCGATCATCTCCCAGAAGCGCTGATCGATGGCCTCGCGCGGGTCGGGGGCGGGCGGAGGCGGATTCGGGCGGCCGGGTCTCATGGCGCGACCTTGCCGAGAACGACGTAGACCTCCTCGCCGTCGCGCTGTACGCGGGCAGCGTAGCCGAGTCGGACGAGCCGATCGAGGGCGGGCCGCAGCTCCTCTTCGAGCAGGCCGCTCTCCCTGCCGAGGTCGGCGGCGGAGCTGTCGCCGAGGTCGCTGAGGGCCCTGGCGAGCCGGGCCTCGTGGGCCGTGAGGCCGTGGTAGTCGGGCCGGTCCCGCGGGGCGTAGACGGGCATCCCGCTGGTCAGGGCCCGGTAGTTGCGGAGGGAGGCCCCAATCTCGATGCCGCGCGAGGTGATCTCGAAGCCGCGGATGGCCCGGCTGTGCCGCGCCCGGCGCATCTTGAGGATCGTGACCACGCGCCGGTACTCGCTGTCGATCTCGATGAAGCGGTTGAGGATGATGTCGTCACAGAGGAACGACACCTCGTGTTGGGTGAAGTGCTGCTCGGTGGGGCTGCCGACCACCTCGTTGGTCATCATCACGGTGACCCCGGTGGTGGTCAGCATGCCGAGGAGCCGGTAGAGGGACTCCCGAAACGCCTGACGGAAGGTCGGGGCGAGGGCGACTTCGAAGCCGGCGAGGGAGTCGATCACGACGCGGGTGGCGCCGAGCCGGGTCACCGTGTCGCGAAGCTCCTGCATGGTCTCGTCGACGGACAGGTCGAGGGGGCGGAGGTACATGACCTCGAAGCGCCCCTCCGTGAGGGCCTTGTCGAAGTCGGCCCCGCCCAGGTTGGCGGCGCGCACGAGGTACTCGCGGGGGCGCTCTTCGAAGACGGCGACCACCGCGGCCTCGCCGCGCTGGAGGCCCGCGTTGATGAAGTGCATCGCGAAGGTGGTCTTGCCCGACCCGGTGGGCCCGGCGATGAGCACCACGTCGCCGTTGGGGATCCCCCCTCCGGTCATCTCGTCGATGCCCTCGATCCCGGTCGACAAGCGGGTGTCGGGCCGCGGCTGGTGTTCGAAGGGGTGCAGCTCCAGGAGGCGTGGGAAGACCTGCAGCCCGCCTTCGTTCATACGAAACGTGTGCAGGCCCGGCATGGCGGCCTGACCGCGCACCTTCACCACCTGGATCTTGCGCACGACCGAGTTGCCGTCGGTGGCCTGGGTGAGCCACAGGATCGCGTCGGCCACCGTGAAGACGGGGTTGTCCCAGTCGGCCTCGCTGTGCTCGCCGACCAGGAAGGACGTGACCTCCCAGGTCGTGAGCTGGACCGCGAGGCGCTGGACGAAGTGCTCGAGTTGGGCGTGGGCCTGGGTGTCGCGGGCCACCCGGGCGATGGCGCGGAAGCTGTCGACGGCGACGTAGGCCGGACGGACCTGTTCGACCTCGGCCAGGATGGCGGCGAAGAGGACATCGAGGTCGCCCGCCAGGACGGCCTTGCCCAGGTTGACGAAGTGGATGTCCTTGCCGACCCGGGCCGGGTCGAAGAATGAGAACTGCTGCTGGTGGCGCAAGAGCTTGAGCGTCGGCTCGCCGAGCACTGTGATGAAGAGCGCGGGGCGCTCGGGGGTCGCGTTCTCAAACAAGAACTGTTGTACGAGGGTGGTCTTGCCCGCCCCGGGCGCGCCTGCCACCAGATTGAACGAGAACTCCGGGATGCCTCCGCCGAGCACGGCGTCGAGGCCCTTGATCCCGGTGCGCAGCTTCGTAATGCTCACACGTGAACTGGGTCGCTCAGCCATGGTCCGATCCTCCAGCACGCATGTCGACGGTGCGCACGAATCCCTCCGCCGCAATACGCAATGCCAGCTCGGCCCCTACGAACCGTCCGAGTAAACTAACCACGGTCTCGAGCACCTGGATGCAGGTGTCGCGGGCCTGGTTGGCGCGGAGCGGGTCTGTCCAGCGGAGCTCGCCAAGCTCGTCGAGGCTCAAACTGCCGCCGTTCGGCCGCGCGGTCTCGGCGACGGCCCGTCGCAGAAGGGCCTGCCAGCCGTCGGCCCCGATCCACCGCGTGAGGGCGGTCCCGAGGCGCGTGCACACCGCGTTCATCGCCTCCATCACGTCGGCCTGCTTGCTGATTTCGAGGTCGAGCGCCCTGGCAATCAGCAGCGGGTCGTACGGTTGCTGTTGTTTGTGCGCGTCTTCGGCCATTGCGGAGTAGAGCATAGGAACGATCAAGTCTGCTTGTGTCAAGCACCCTAGGGGGGGGGGGGCGTCATTTCACTTCATTCCGACATTGTCCCAACGGTAGAGGGCGAAAAATCGTCGTTGGTGCAGGATGGCTTGACGCGCGGTGTCAACGGTGCAGAGTCCCCCGCGATGCCCCTGCCTCCGCGCCAAGGCCTGTACGATCCCGCCGACGAACACGACGCCTGCGGGCTCGGCTTCGTGGCCACCCTCGACCGGGTGGCGAGCCACGCCGTGGTGACCCAGGCCCTGGAGGTGTTGGCCCGGCTCACGCACCGCGGAGCCGCCGGGTCAGACCCGCGTACGGGCGACGGGGCGGGGGTCCTCGTGCAGATGCCCGACGCCCTCTACCGCGACGCGATGGCCGCCCGGGGGGTGACCCTGCCCGCGCGCGGGGACTACGCCGTGGCCATGTGTTTTCTGGCCCCCGACCCGGCCCGCCGCCGCCGCATGGAGGCCATCTTCGAGGCCGCGGCCGAACACTACGGCCTGCGGGTCCTGGGGTGGCGTGACGTCCCC
>CAYUSB010000098.1:0-6798 GCA_964447205.1 uncultured Myxococcaceae bacterium | reverse complement strand
CCGGTACCTTCCTCAACGGTGCCCCCCGACGGCGCACGCTGAGCGGCAACACGACGCTGTTGGCGATGTGATTCCGCCGCAGGTCCCCAGGGTCGGTGACGCTCCCGTCGCCCGCCCACCAGTGCCCGTAGGCGTTGGTCATGGTGAGGCACACCACGATGTCGCCAGGGCGGAGGGAGAAGGCCATGAAGAACCCGGCGATCCCTGGCCACGCCACCGGGCAGCACGGGATCACCGGGATGTCCTCGTGCGTATATCCCCCGTCCGGGTCGCGCACCGCATGGCGCACGAGGGGGACCACGTCCGCGACCTGAAGGGCGGGGTCGTAGCGTTGTACGCGGCCCAAGAACGGCCCGTGGACCTGATCGAGGTGATGCTCAATGAGCTCCTCGATGGACTCATCTTCGGTCGGTTCAACCAGGTTGTCCCAGCGTGTCATCGGAAGAGCCTCCTCGATTCGTAGTAGGCGAGGCTCGTGAGCTCAAGCTCCGCGCCCCAGTCCTGGCCCCGGGTGTCCCCCGAGAGCGTCATGTGCCCCACCCGGTAGGTCCCGGTGATGATGCTCGACCGCAGCTCCACCAGGCACCCGGGCTCCAGGCCCGCGATCATGAGGCACTTCGCCTTCGCCCTGTGCCTCCCGTTGGTCTCGGGGGAGCCGATGAGGCCGGTGTCTTCGGAGAGAAGCACCGCCGTGCGGCCGAGAGTCCGACCCCGCGGCAAGAGCCTCAACACGCCGCTTTGGATGCTCCACTCCAGCCCGGCCGCACGGCAGATCGCGTTCATCTGGTCGCGCGCGGGCCCGTGCAGGACCGTCCCCGAGGGGAAGAGGGCCCCCACCCTGCCCAGGGCCGCCAGGGCCGAGGTGTCGTCCACGTTGCCCCGGCCGACCTGCATCGAGTCGGCGAGGTCCCGAATCACGTCCCGCAAGGAAGCGTCGGCGCTGAAGGCCCGACTCCCCCGCGCGGTGTGCATCGCAAAGCTCCCGTCGGCCGCAGTGAGCTCGACCTTCCACTCCGGGAGCTCTCGGACCTGTTTGGCCCGGCGGAGGTTGCCCTGGAAGATCATGGGCCGGGTCGCGCCCTGGTACCCGGCGGAGAGCTGCACGAGGGTCTGCGGGGCCGTGCCCCCCACCGCACTGCCGAAGGGGCTCCGCCTGGGCATGGAGAGGATCTCGTTGCGCTGCGAGGAGGACAGCCCCCAGAGGGTGAGCTCGCAGGAGCCCGGGCGGGCGGAGGTTGTGCGCGTCACCTTGAACGTGATGTCGAGGTCTTCGCTGGCGAAGGGCCCGACCTGGACCCTCCAGGCACGGCGGAACAGCTCCTGGGTCACGGCTGCCCCCGTCGCGACGCATCGAAGGCGAAGAGAAGAGCGAGGACCGCGAACCCTCGGGCCTGCTCTGCCTCAGGGACCACCTGGGTCAAGACCAGGATCACGGCGCCGACGAAGGCGGTGCTCAGCAGGTGTTTCATGGGAGGCTCGCGAGGGCTCGGGTGAGGTCATCGCCCTCGAGGTAGACGAGCTGGTGACGCTCGCCGAGGCTGGTGAAGGTGGGGTCTGCGAGGCCTTCCCGGGCGGCCCGCGTGTCGTTGAGCACAAGGTCACCAGGAGGGCGACGCGGGTCCCGTACGCCCCGCAGGAGCCTCAGGAAGGGCGCCAGGGCCCGGCCCGCGACGATCATGCTCCCGCTCCCGTCGGCGAGGTCCAGGGTCCACCGAGAGGCCCTCTCGGACCACCTGAAGGTCAGGAGGTACTGCTGGGCCCCGAGGAGGGTGGCCTGGGTCCAGTGGGCCTGGCCCCCGGGCTGGCAGGGGATGAGGAGGGTGCTCATGGAGACCTCCGACGGATGAGCCCGAGGTCCTGCCCCGCGTTGAAGAGCACGGGGTTGCGCGGGGGCGTCGCAGGTTGCGAGCCCCGATTGACCACCGGCTGAGCCCGGCGCTGTGCCGGCACTGGCACCCGGGCCACGGTGGCCCGCCGCACCTTCTTGAGCTCCAGCACCACGGGCAGGGCATCGCCCGTCGCCACGTCCCGGTCGACCCGGTACCTCGTGATGATGAGGTCCTCGACCGTGCGGAGGGTCCCGGTGTAGCGGAGCGTGGCGGTCCCAACCAAGGCCTCGAGGACTTCGTCCACGGCCTTGACGCGGTTGAAGGGGCCGCTCCAGGTCAACACGCTGGCCCTGAGCTCCTTGCCCCCCACCATCATCGTCACCGGCTGCACCGAGCCCGTGACGCCCCCCGCGTGGGTCGCAGGGAGCACGAGGGGGCTGTTGGTCACCAGGGCCTCCAGGGTGAGCGTGTCGGGGTTGCGCTTCAGGTGGTCGGCGATCACCACGCCCCGGTCAACCGCGTGCTCGGTGGTCTCGGCCGTGGCCTCGTACCCCTCCTTTTCCACGCAATCGAAGCTGATTCCGATGAAGCCCGTGGGGCCCTGGTACTCCAACAACGGCATGGCTCAGTCCTCTCCCTCGTGTCGCCCGTCGCGCGCGAGGCGCTCCTGCTGCTGAAGGATCTGCTGCACCCTCCGTGCGACCTCGCCCGGGTCGGTGACCCCGTTGATGTGGAACTGGGGGCTGCTGACTCGGTGGGTGGTGGTGTGCACCGTGCGCGTCCCTCCACTCACGGGGGCCGTGGCCATCGCCGGGGCGCGGAGCACAGCGAAGGCGCCAGTCAGGGGGGCTCCCGAGGTCCCCGAGGCTCCCGAGGTGGAGGCCTCGCGGGCCCGAGCGGCCCGCTCTCGGGCTGCCTGGATGCGCGCGGCTCCGTCGCTGGCAGCCGGGACCGACGCAGCCGGGCCCGACGCGGGCGACGACGCGGGTGCCCCAGGCGACGGCCGGGGCCGAGGCCCTCTCGCTCCGCCCCCTGGACGCGAGACGTAGGCTTGCCACTCCGCGGCCCGTTCGGCGCGCTCGGCCGCGGAGCGTGGACGCGCCCTCGCCCGGTTGGCCCCGCTGGCCCGGTCCCTCGCAGCCTGGGCCGAGGCGACTGCCTCGGAGCCGTACTGGGGCGGACGCAGGGTGCCTTGGGCCACAGAGGGGGTCATGCCGGTGACCTGAGCGATCTTCCCGATGACCCACTCGATGGACTCTCCGAGGTCGGTCCACATCTGTTTGAGGTCGGCGACGATCTCCGAGGCTGCCCCGACCCCAAGCATGGAGTCGATGAGCTCCCCGATCGCCGAGTTGCCCCCGTTGAACAGGCTGACGAGGTCGTCGACGATCAGGATGAGGGCCCCGATCAGGAGCCCGATCCCGATGAACGGCAGCATCGTGGGCAGCCACGCGGCGAGGATCGATAGGCCCGCCGTGGCCCCGGCGACCCCCAGGGCCACCATCGCCACGTTGACCACGTTGGAGCCCCGGGTCATGCGGGAGAGCCATCCCGTGAAGTCGGCCACCTTGTTCGTGATGGCCGTGATGACGGGGAGGAGGGCGGTGGCCATGACGCTCCGAATGGAGTCGGAGGCGACCTTCATGCGCTGCTGAGCCGCGGTGAACGCGGTGGCCTCCGCCACGGCCTCAGGGAGCACACCCCCGCCGAGGGCTTCGAAGTCCGCGTGCTGGCGACGCAGGGCTGCAGAGCCCCCGGCGAGCACCGTGAGCATCCGCCGGCCGTTGGCCCCGAAGAGCTCTTGGGCGAGGCGCGCCCGCTGGACGGGGTTCCGCACCCGCTCGAAGCGGTCGGCGACGTCGTAGAGCACGTCATTGGTCTCCCGCATCGTGCCGTTGGCGTTGCGGGCCCGCACCCCGAGCCTCCACAGGGCGTTGGTGGGGCCGCCCGTGCGAGACTCGATGGCTCGCAGACCCTGGCCCAGGGTGTTGAGGGCCCCGGCCGTGGTGCTCGCCGAAACCCCAGCCGCACCGCCCGCGAAGGACAGGGCCTGGAACTCGTGGGTGGTCACCCGCGCGGCGTCGGCGCTCTCGCGGAGCTGCTCGACGTCCGCGGCGAAGGCCACGGCGAACCGGTGGGCCGACACCGCCACACCGACCAGGGCGGCCCCGAGCCCGGCCGACTGCACCATCATGTTGCTGAGGTGTGCCCCGCCTACCCCGGCGCTCTCGGCCATCTTGCCCAGGGCCGGGTGTACCTTGCTGAGCTGCCCGGCGAGGGTCCCGTTGGCCTCTGCGGCCTTCTTCGCCGCGGCGGCGGCCTTGTCCTCCGCGGCCTTCCGCTTCTTGAGCTCCGCCAGGGCGCGCTTCTGAACCTTGTCCAGGCCCTCCTCGCGCTTGATGGCCTCGTCGGTCTTCTTGATGAGGGCGTCCAGCGCCTTGTCGTCGATCTTGAACCCGAACTCCGCGAACACGCTCCTGAGGGCCTCGTTCGACATGGCCTACTTCTCCCTGGAGGCCCGGGCCTCAGCGTCGCAAAGCGCGTCAATCACAGCGTTCGCGGCGTACACGTCCGCCAGGGTCCACTCGTGCAGGATGGTGTGCAGGGGGTCACCGAAGCGCCCCGAGGTCGCCACCCGCCACACGGGCCAGGGGGCTCGCTCCGTCACCCAGGAGGGCACGTCGACCCCTAGTTGACCGTGGCGGCGTGGGCTGGGGCGGCCTTGGTGACCGACCCCAACCACGCCCCTAAAGGGCCGAAGTTGACCTCGAGCGCGGTGCCGAGCCACCGGAAGAGGCCGACGGGATCGCCCGCGAAGTGCACCTCCCACTGGGCCCCTTTGGCCCCGCCGAGGGGGAGGCGCCTGTCCCCCTCGACGATGGTGGTGTGCTCGGCCAGGACCGAACAGACCCCAAGCACGGAGTCCTCGTCGATGTGCGCGGCGAGGTCACCGAGGATGGCCCCGACCCCGGCCATGTTGGCGAGCTCGGCGGGGTTCTCCACGAGGGCCATGGAGGGGCCGAGGATCTTGGCGAGCCGCGCCATGAGCTTGAGCATGGCCGAGGTCGCGAGGGGCCTCAGCTCGTACGTGTGCTCGCCGACGGTCCTGATCTCTGATTCACGCATGACGATGTCCTTCAGCCCACCAGGGCGGCATTGCGGGTGACGCGCTTCGTTCCCAGACCATGCGCGGGCGCGCGCGCGATGGGCTACCCACTCCTCCCGCAGTCATCCTCCCGGGGGTTGGTCCCCCAGGGCGTCGGTGTCGGCGGGGAGTGTGGGGGCGCATGCCCTGGAGGGTGCGGCGCGCGGAGAGGGCGGGGCTACCTGCCGTTGCCACACCGGTGCCACGCTCTGGGGGTGGCACGACGTGGCACGACGTGGAACCCGGGCGGCGCGGCTCGGTGGCGAGTCGGCGGGCGGTGGAGGCCGCTGGTAACCAGGGCGGCGGGGGAGCGAGGTCGCGCATACCCCGACCATGCGCGGGCGCGCGCGGGGAGGGCTACCCGGTCCTGACGCAGTGATCTGTACGGACGGGGCCAGGGGGTGGCTCGGATCGGTCCGGATCGGGCCCGAGCGCCGCGGGCCTGACGCGGTGAACTGTACGGAGGGGGGTGTCGTCGGAGGTCCTGGGCGACGGGGAGGTCAGGCAGCGCGGGAGGCCTCGGCGAGGTCGCGCCCCCCACGCCACGAGCCCGGGCCGGGGCATCGCTCTCACCGCGCCGTACTCTCGGAGGGAGCACCACTCCCCTGTCCCCCTGAACAGTAGTTCGGGAGCTCCCAGGTGAGGGCCGGCCGGGTACGGTCCGGGCCGTGATCCAACCGCCGCCGAACTACGAACGGCTGCCCTCGAGCCGACGCACCCGCCACGCCGCGTCCGCGGCAAAGAGCAGGGCGAGAACCGCGAACCCGCGGGCCTGGTCTGGCGCTGGGACCGCCCGAGTCATGGCCAGGATGACGGCGCCGACGAAGAGGGTGTGCAGCAAGCGTTTCATGATGCGGTCTCCGTGGGGAAGCTGACATGGCCGACGAGGAGAAGAAGGCACCCCCGACCGACCTGACCAAGGTGCTCGGCGATGGGGCCGTGGCGGCGGCGGTGGCCTACGGCACCACGCACAGCTCAGCCCTGGCGGTCGGTGCCGCGGTGTTGAAGGTCGGCCCCGCGGCCTGGGGGCGCGTCGTCGACTTCTGGCGCGACCGCTCCCAGCAGGCCACGGCGGCATGGGCCCAGGCCATGGAGAGCGAGCTCCCTCCCGAGGGGGCCGAACGCGACCATGCCGTGGAGGAGTCCCCCGAGGTCATCCTCGACCACATCCGACGCCTGATGGAGGGCGTAGACCCTGCGGTTGTGCCTGCCCTCGGGCGGCTCGCGGGGATGTACGTCGCCGGGAAGCGCAAGCCCGACGACTTCTTCCGAGGCGCGACGCGGATGCTCTGCGACCTCACCGCCGACGAGTTGGCCGACGCGCAGCACATCTTTCGGGCTGCCTGGGGCATCCCGCCAGGGCGAGAGTACGCCTTTCTCAGAGCGGCCGGCGTTCCGATCAGTGTGCGGTGGACACAGGTCAAGACCCAAGCCGCCGGGGCGTGGGAGGTCCCCGTGGAGGGGGACGTCCAGAACGGGCCTCGAATCCTGCGGGCGCTACGGCTGGCGGGGCTCGTCGACGACGGCCCGCCCGGCAAGATGGACCTGTTGATGGGCCCCGGCATGGTGGCGATGCGGCGCGAGGAGGCCTTGGTGCTGGCGAAGGTGTTGGGGGGGTGAGAGGGGCATCGCAGGGCTCGCACCCCCAGGCCCTGCCCCGGCGCTGACGATCCCCGCCAGGTGTCGACATCTGGGCCGGATTGGCACGGATTGGAACGGGGGGCCTCCTGGAGCCGGGCTCGACCGTCGGCGAGGACCACCCCGCAGTCGCCACCAGGAGCCCCGTCCGCGCCCTCCGCAGGGACACGAGGGCCGAGGGGCCGT
>CAYUSB010000097.1:1927-6969 GCA_964447205.1 uncultured Myxococcaceae bacterium | reverse complement strand
ACGGCCCAAATAACAAGCGGCGATGACCGTTGGCGCCTGGGGGGAGGGCGCCGGCCTCGCCGCGCAGATTCCTCTATTGCGCGTCCCGTGCCAACCTGAGCCCAGCGCGGTTTTCCCGGGGTTTTGTGGCCCGAGACCCGCCCCGGGGGCCCCCCCCGGATTTCAGCCCTGCAAGCCTCGGGTTGCAGCCCTGAAGTCCGCGGGATACTTGCCCCCCCGGGGGTTGGGATGCTACCGCCGAGACGCTCGGGGAGCACCCCGAGGCCCCTTCGGCCATGGATCGGCAGTGAGAATCGAAGCGTGAAGCAGGTGCAGTGTGTGGTGGTGGGCAGGGTTCAGGGTGTCTTCTTCCGGGCCTCGGCCCAACGCGAAGCCCGACGCCTCGGACTCACGGGTTGGGTGCGCAACCGCCCCGACGGCAGCGTCGAGCTCGTAGCCGAGGGCGAAGATGAGAGCCTCCGCGAGTTCCTCGGGTGGGTCCAGCGGGGCCCCACCTCGGCCCGGGTCGATCGGGTCGACAGCCGCTGGCGGGCCTACACCGGCGAGTTTACCGAGTTCCGCATCGTCAACTAGATTGGCCAATTTCGGATGAGCGTTCGTTGCGTCTACGTCGTGCTCGGGCTGGCCCTGGCCTTGAGCCCGCGGGGCCTCGGGGCCCAGACCCCGTCGGCTCCTGCGGCCGAGGAGACGGTCGGGCGCGACACCCGCGAGATGGACGCCCTCCTCGGCCGCCTCACCGACGGCACGGCCTCCGCCCGACGGGCCGCCGCCGACGAGATCGTCCGCAGCCTGGAGGTCGACGACATCCCGGCCATCCGCCAGCGCCTCCTCGCCCCGCCCCGCTTCGACCTCGAGCAGCTCCGGCTGAAGATCATCCGGGCCGTCCGTACGGTCACCGCCACCCGCCCCAACGCCGACTACGACCTCCTCCAGCTCCTGCTCGAAGCCCCCCGCAGCCCCGACATGGACTGGGCCGTCGAGCGGGTGGTCCTGGCCCGGGCCCTGGGCCCCCTGCCCTCGGCCGACGCAGGTCGGGCCATCCTGGCCTTCGCAGCGGCCCACAACGCCATCTTTCGTCAGGAGGTCGGGCGCATCGTGCGGGGACAGATGCGGGACTACATCGTCCCGGCCCTCATCGAGTTTCGCCGCCCCAGCGAGCTCATGCGGATCTTCCTCACCCAGCTCCGCGAGCAGCTCCGGCGGGTGACCCCGGGGCAGACCGTTCAGCTCCGCGACAACGCCCTCCTGGCGGAGGTCTTGCGGGCCTACGGGTCGATCCGCCTGCCCGAGGCCATGCAGGTGGTGGTGAGCTTCGTCAACAACGACCGGACCCAGGTCCGCGAGGCCGCCCGGGCCGCCACGGCCCAGTACGGACGCGACGCCATCCACGCCCTGCGGGCCTCGTACGAGATCTACGAAGGCCGAGGCCCCGACCCCGCCTGGGGCTGGGAGCGCGTGGCCACGGAGCTGTACGCCGCCTACGACCGCCGCCGGGCCGACGAGGTGGTGGCCCGGTTTACCCAGGGCCTCACCGCCGCCCGGGAGGGACGCCCCGACGACATGCTCGGGCACTTCCGCTGGGTCCTGGCCCGCCACCCGGACTTCCCCCGGCGTGCGGAGATGGTGGCCCCCCTCGTGGCCCACGCCGAGGCCCTCCAGGCCCGCGACGGACGCCTCGCCGAGCCCGTCTGGCGCCTCGCCCTGTGGGTCGACCCCGAGGGGGCCAACGCACGCCGGGCTCGGGCCGCCATCCTCTTCCTCGACGCCGAGAGGGCCCTCGCGCGCGGGGTGGCCGAGCCCGAGCTGTATCGGGCCGTCCTGCGGGTCGATCCGAGCCACGCCCTGGCCCGCACCCAACTCGACCGGGTGGCCCAGGACGCCGTGCTCCGGGCCCGGGCCCGACGCAGGATGCTGGCCGCAGGGGCCATCCTGGCCCTGGCCCTCGGGGGGCTGTGGGCCCTGCTCCAGATGCGATCGAGCCCGCCGCGTTCGGGCCGCAGGGACCCGATGGGCCCGAGAAGCCCCGAGGACGGCCCTGGAGGGCCCGCGGAAGCTCCCGCCGGGGGTGATCCAGGGTCGACCCAGCCGGAGGGCTCCGTGGGCCCCGTGGGGCGGCTGGCTACACGTCCTGGGTGAGGACCCGCAGGAGGTCGTCGAGGGCGGAGGACTTGCGAAGGGTGGTCGACGACGCGGCAGTCGGGCGCATGGAGACGGGAAGCAACTCCGGGCCGGTCGCCCTCGATAAGGCTGCATGCGCCGCCACGACCCCTACGCCCGGCTCCTCCTCGACCGCATGCTCTCGCTGGGAGGCAGGGTGGAGCAGGAGTTCCCCATCCCGCCGTTGGCGACACGCCGGGCCGACCTGTTGTTCGCCCCGGAGCCCGCGACGAAGCCGCCGGAGGCCATAGGGGCTCTTGGGCGTGTGATGGCCCATCCTTGCCTGGTGGAGGCGTACGGCGGCACGGTGCGCCGCCCCGCCTACGAGGCCGCCCAGGGCAAGCGCCACGACCTGCATCGCGCTGCCCGTTCGCGGGGTGCGCCCTACGAGCTCCGTGTGTTTGTCGACGCGCACCTGTGGCTGCTCTGCACGGACCATCCGCGGGACCTGCTTCGGGCGCAGCGGGCTCAGCCCCTTGCGGGCGCGCCGCGGGGATTCTACGCCGTCTCAGCGTGGCCCACGATCTGCCTGGTCTCGCTGCGCAGGCTCCCCAAGAGCGCGGACACCTTGATGCTCCGGCTGCTGTCCCGGTGGCGCGCGGCGGGCGCCCTCCCGGCCCTGCGTCGCCGCGTCGCGCAAGACCCTCGGCTCGCCCCCGTGCTGGACAGCATGGTACTCTACATCAAGACCCTCAACCCATCGCCGGAAGGAGAGCTGACCATGCTCGACGTCGCCACCGAGATGCAGAAGTGGAAGGAGTCGCTCCAACGCAGCGCCCTCCGCAAGGGAATGAAGAAGGGGATCGAGAAGGGGATCTCCTTGGGGCTCGCGCCGCTGGAGCGCCAGTTCGCGCGGCGCCTCGGCCGCCCGCTCTCCTCGACCGAGCAGACGACGCTGTTGACGCGCCTGCAGAGCGTCGGCCCCGAGCGGCTCGGCGACGTGGTGCTCGACCTCGACGCCTCCGCGCTCGCCGCCTGGCTCGTCGACCCCGCTGCGCGATGATTCGCCCGCACATCGCCGTGCTGCCCGACGCGACGCGGCCAGCGTCCACGAAGATCGTAGGTGGGCCCCGTAGGGCGGCTGGCTACACGTCCTGGGTGAGGACCCGCAGGAGGTCGTCGAGGGCGAAGGGCTTGCGGAGGGTGGCGTCGGCCGAGGCCCGGGCGGCGGCGTCGAGGGCCGCCCCAGAGACCAGGACCCAGCGCACGTCGGGGTAACGCAGCCGGGCGCTGCGTACGAAGGCCGCCCCGTCTTCGGCCCCGAGCTTGAGGTCGACCACGGCCGCCCGCACGCTGCCCGTCTCGAGCAGGGTCCAGGCCTCGTCGACGCGGGTGGTGACCTCCACGGCCAGCCCGCGCAGGGGCAGGGCCACGGAGAGCATTTCGGCGATGGCGGCGTCGTCGTCGAGCACGAGCACCACCCCCCCCTCCAGGCGCCGGGCCCCCTCGGCGTGGCTCAGCCCGGGAGCCAGTCCCGCGCTCCGTACGACGAGGCTCGCGGTGACCCCGTGGCCGTCGTCGTCGAGGGTGAGGCTGGCCCCCATCCGGGCGGCGAGGCCCCGGGAGACCACGAGGCCCAGGCCCCGACCCGTGCCCGGCTCGCTCGGGCGCTCGGAGGGCCGCGAACGGGCGAACCCCCCGGCCCCGTCGCGCACCATGAGCCGCACCGAGCGACCGACCTGGTCATAGGACAAGACCACCCGGCCGCTGACGGCCTCGCCCCGCTGCAGGGCGTCGGCGGTGGCCCGCACGGCGTTGAGGGTGAGGTTGGTCAGCACCTGAGCGGCAGCGTCGGCGTCGCCCTCGCACGGACAGGAGCGGTCGGGACCCTCGTGCGCCACCTCGACGCCCTGGGCCGACGCAGAGGCCTCGACCAGGGCCGTGACCTCCTGCAAGACCACGTGGGCGTCGAAGGGAGTGGGCGGAGGGATGCTCTGCCGCACGAGGCCCCCGAGGATGCGACCCGCCCGCGACAGGGCCGGGGCGATGGCGTCGAGGGCCCGACGATGCAAGGATGGATCGTCGAGGGAGCGCGCGAGCTCCACCCATCCACGGGCGCATGCCAGCGCGTTTTGCGCTTCGTGAACGGCCGCGTCGACACCGTCGTGGGGAGCGTCGGTCATCGACGCAGGGGCCTCGCGTCGGTCCATGGGCGCAGTCTCACAAACTCACCGCGCCCGCGTCCACCCGAGAACGCAACGGCCATCACGAAGAACTTGCACAAAAAGAACTGTGTGCGGCCGACGTTCACCAGCGCCAGGTGGGGGCCACATCGATGTGCACGAACCACACACCCAACCGTTCACCTGCGAGGGCGGCCCGGGCGGCGTCGAGGGGGGTGCTCCCGGGCAGCCCCGCGAGGGCCATGTCGGCCCGATCGAGCTCGTTGGCCCGCATGGTTCCCCAGTCACTGGTGTTGAGGAGCCAGGCCCTGCCCACCCCCACCCGAACCATAAACCCCCGAGACGGGCGCCACTCGCTGGCCACCCCGAGCGAAACCCACGTGGACTCCAGGGGGAGGCTCCGCCCGTCGGGAGTGGTCGGCCCCCGCGACCAGCCAAACTGCCGCGACAGAGACCCCGACACGTTGAGCCCCCAGCGCCGTGTCCCGACGGGGGAGACCAGCACCGTGGCGTCGACCCCCGGGCCGAAGGCCCCCCCGAAGCCCGCCCCCACCTCGGCCCCAAACCACCGCACCGGACGGAGCGACAGGAAGGCCCCGGTGATGCCCCGGGGCGATCCGGCCCCGAGGGTGCCCCCCACGGAGATCGTACGACCAAACCGATCGCGCGGACGCCGGGCCGAGGCCGTGCCCCCGAGGGTCATCATCGTCAGCAGCGTCGCGAGAAAGACCCCTGGGCGCATGGCCGTACCCTCCGTGCCAC
>CAYUSB010000097.1:0-1827 GCA_964447205.1 uncultured Myxococcaceae bacterium | reverse complement strand
GGGGTGGGGGAAGATCACCTCGCTCGCGTGGAGGAAGTGCCGCCCGAGGGTGACCCCGAGGGTCTCGGGCAGGGTGGGTCCGCGGTAGAGAGCGTCGCCCACCAGGGGCATGCCCATCACGGCCAGGTGGGCCCGAACCTGGTGCCGGAAGGCCCGCTCGACCTCGACCTCCAGGAGGGTAAAACCCTCAAAACTACGGGCCACACGGTAACGGGTCTGGGCCGGGTGGGTGCGGGTCCCGGCGCGGAGCCGGACATGTTCGGTCACGACCTCCACCCGCTTGGGGTCTTTCCGATGCGGAACCATCGGCAGATCGATGACCCCCTCGGCCATCACGGCCCCCTCGACGAGGGCGAGGTAGCGCTTGTGTACGGTCCCCTCGGCGCTCGCGACCCGCATGGCCTCGAAGGCCTCGACAGTGCGGGCCACCATGACCAGCCCGGAGGTCTCGGTGTCGAGTCGGTGCACGAGCCCCGGCTCGCGGCGTTTGAAGCCCACCGCGCGGGTCTCGGGGTAACGCCCGAGGATGGCGTTGGCGAGGGTCCCCGTCTCGTCGGGGCGGAGGGGGTGGGTGGCCATGCCCGCGGGTTTGTCGAGCACGACCACGGCCTCGTCCTCGTAGCGCACCACGAGGACGGCCTCGGGGGCGGGGACGGGGCTGAAATCCTGCGGGGGGAGCACGCCCTCGACGGTGATCTCGGCCCCCTCGGGCAGGGGGTCTCCCTTGCGGAGCCTGCGCCCGTTGACCCGAACCTGCCCCTCGTCGAGCAGGGTACGGACCCGGGCCCGGGAGAGCTCGGGCAGGAGTTCGACAAGGACCTTGTCGAGTCGCTGGCTGGCGTGACGGGGCTCGATGGTGAGGCGCCGCGTGGCGTCGGGCGCGTCGGGCAGATCGGACGCGTCGGCATCGAGGGAGGCAGGGGGGTCGCTCATGGCTGGTGGCGCGGGCCATAGCAGAAGTCTCACCCGTCGGCGAGGCGCAACCCCCGCCAACCGCCCCCTCCGGTCCATCCCGTGACGGCCGTGACCCCGGTCGGGTCGGCCCCGTCGACCACCCGACGCAGCCGCCGAACGATGTGGGTCTCGCACTGGGCCCCGGACTCCAGGGCCACCCAACGGCGGCCCATCTTGTGGGCCACGGCGGCGGTGGTTCCGCTGCCGGCGAAGGGGTCGAGCACGATGTCTTCGGGGCGGGTGAAGAGGGTGAGGAGGCGGCGCAGGAGGCGCTCGGGTTTCTTGCCGTTCTTGAAGAGGACGGCCCCTTCGCGCTCGACGTTGCCCATGTCGCGGTGAAACCCGTCCCACCAGTCGCCGAGGATGGTCGTGAGCACGGGGGTCTCGGGGTACACCCCCGTGTCGACGGGCTGGAGCTTGCGCGCGATGGGGATGAGCTGCTCGACGTTGGAGGCCCCCCGGCGCAGGAGGTAGGGCTCTCCGCGGTAGCTGCGGGCGATCACGCGGTCGGGCGGGTCGTCGGGGGCGAAGAGTGCCCCCTGGGCGTGTTCGTGTTGGGCGGGCCGCGGGGCGGTGTGGGCCCGCACGATGCGAGCCCCGTGCGCGGCCACCCACTGCCGGAAGGGTTCGTCGCGGTAGAGGGCCGCGAAGTTGGAGGCCACCGGGGCGATCGCCTGCTGCGCGAAGAACGCCCGCACGGCAGGGTCGTCGACGAGGAGGCCGACGCGCATCGTGCCGTCGGCGGCCGTGTGCACCAGGAGGTTGTAGTGGTCGTCGTAGGCGGCCACGGCGTAGGCCCGACCCTCCAGGGTGAATTGGCGCGGGGCGTACACATGGATGAACTCGCTGTTCTTCACCAGGGTGCTGGCCGTG
>CAYUSB010000096.1:0-7012 GCA_964447205.1 uncultured Myxococcaceae bacterium | reverse complement strand
GCGCGGGGCGTACACATGGATGAACTCGCTGTTCTTCACCAGGGTGCTGGCCGTGTGGTGGAGCTTGTAGCCGCTCGTTCCGCTCATGCGCACGGCCACGGTGGTGATGTAGCCTGCGCGGCCGAGGGTCTCGTCCATCAGGACCTTGAGGTAGGCCGACTCCATCCGGTCGGTCTGGGCGGCCACCACCGCGTCGCTCCGGAGGAGAGGAACGATCGCCCGCAAGGTGGCCCGCATCATGGCCACCCAGGCCTCGTGATCGCGTTGGTCGTGGTAGTGCTCGAAGGCCGCCCCGGTGTTGTACGGGGGGTCGAGGTAGACGAAGCGTACAGAGCCCGCGAGGCTCGGCGCGAGGGCCGCCAGCACGGCGAGGTTGTCGCCCTGCACGAGCAGGTTGCCCTCATAGGGGTCGCCGTACCCGAGGTCCGCGGCGTCGACCAGCGCGGGCATCAGGGCGCGACGGTACGGTAGTGCACCTGGGGGTCGCCCTCGCGCAGCTCGAGCTCGTAGTTGGCCCGAACGCTCGTGTACCGGGTGACCGTACCCGCCGCGTCGGGCCACCGAACCTCCACCGACTCCACGTCGCACCCGGCCCCGAGGCCGAAGTGGGCCACGAGCTCGGTCGACTGCCCCGACAGCCCCCAGTTGCCTTGAATCTCCCGGGTCTGGGTCACCCCCCCCGCCGTCACCCGAACCCGGGCCCCGATCCCCGCCCGATTGGCCCCCCCTGCCCCGCGGCCCACCACGCGGACGCGGAGCCAGTTGTGTTCGCTGGCGATGTTCTCGTAGAGGCGAACGGCCGAGCGGCCCATCCACTCGGCCGAGCAGGTGCGGGCGAGGCTCGTCCCGAGCACCACGTCGAGGTCGCCGTCGCGGTCGAAGTCGGCCACGGCGATGCCTACGGGGCAGGCGTGTACGATGGCCGCCGCGGTCGACACCTCCTGGAAGCGCCCGTCGGCCCCCTGGCGGTAGAGCCATCCCCGCATCCGGGGGTAGTCGCTGCCCCCGGCCCACACGTCGAGGCGGCCGTCGTTGTCGAAGTCAAAGAGGGCGTTGGTGAGCACGCCCTCGTCGGTGTTGCGTACGGGAATCTCCAGCCCCGTGGCCTGCCTCCCCGGCCGCACGAACCGTGCGGGGGCCCCTGCGGTCTCGGTGTTGTTGACCAGGAGCTCGGCCCGGTCGGAGTTGGTCCCGACGTCGGGGTGGGCGATCTCGCCGGTGTAGAGGTCGATGTCGCCGTCGTTGTCGATGTCGCCGCAGGCGATGGAGAAGGTGTTGCCGTTGAGGCGCCAGGGGCGGTCGTCGATCCCGGCCCGCCAGGTCCCCCGCGGTCCCGCGCCTCCGGCCCCGCACTGCCCCGCCCGCGGAGCCGGCACGGTGCTCGGGCAACGCCCTGGACTGGCCGCGCAATAACACTGGTAGGTGAGGTTGCTGGAGGGGTCGCGGTCGTTGTCGCCCCCCACCCCGCTCATCTCCGACTCGTCGCGAAACCCGCTCCCCTCGCTCGCGAACAGGAGGTTGAACTGCCGCCCATACGCCGCCCCGAGCAGGTCGAGGCGTCCGTCGCCGTTGATGTCGCAGGCCGAGATCCCGTAGAGGGGGCGGTTGTTGCTCACCGTCAGGAGGCTGGTGCTGGAGTTTTGCAGGGTGAGGCCCGCGGCCTCGGTGACCTCGGTGAAGGCTCCGTCTCCGGCTCCGCGAAAGAGCTGCGACTGCTGGCCGATGGGCTGGCCGAAGGTCTCGCCGTGGTAGGCCACGTAGAGGTCGACCACCCCGTCGGCGTCGTAGTCGAGGGCCACGGCCCCGATGGTCTGGGGGTTGGAGTCGGGGGGCGGGGTGGCCTCGCTGTCGGGCCCCACGGCGAAGACCCCCTGGCCGTTGTTGAGCATCACCGTGCCGCGGTCGCCCGGGTCGGCGGGTTGCCCCATGGCCGGAGCCCGGTTGGGCTGGGCGCTGGTATAGGCGTCGAGGTCGCCGTCGTTGTCGAGGTCGGCGAAGACCACGGTGGAGACCACACGCCCCGCGTCGGCGTCGCCGCCCCGAGGCAGGGCGAGCAGGTTGGACATCCGGGTGGCCTCGACGAACCGACGCCCGGGGCCCTCGGTGCGCGGGCGGTTCATGAGCACGCGGACGACGTACTGGGCGGGGGGCCCGGCGAGGTTGGTGCGGGTGTTGGGGCGGTCGTCCCAGACCACGAGGTCGGGGTACCCGTCGTTGTCGAGGTCGGCCGTGGCGAGGCGTTTGCCGACCACGTCGCCGAGGCCCCAGAGCCTGGCGGTCTCGGCCCCGCCCTGAAACGCAGGCCCCTCGCCCGACCAGGCCGTCCCGCTGCGGCACACCCGTGGGGGCCCTCCCGCGTCCGGGGGACCGGCGTCCATGGCCCCGGCGTCGGTGCCTCCGCCGCCCCCGTTGCCCGAGCACGCCCCCGAGGCCGCCACGGCCACCAGGACCCAGCCCAGAGCCTCCGAAGACCTTGCCCGCCCACGTCGCCGCGTCTCGCGATTCACCCCTCCCTCGACATCACATCGCGCCCGGCTTGTCCAGGGGGCCACCCGTGCGGGGCTCCGAAGACGCTGGTGCCCTCACCTCAGCCGCACTGGAGCGCTGTGACAATATTTCTGCCAGGGATTGACTACCGTACTTCGCGTCCTAGACTGTCGTCCTAAGGACGACAGTCTAGGACGCCTTGTACTGGAAAGATCATTGCGAATCAACGTCGTCCGAGACTTGCTGCACCGCCTCGCAGCCGAGCGTCGCCATGTCGTCTCCGACTGGCGCGCGATGATTCTACTCCAGCGAGCGGCGCGCGAGGCAGAGCCGACTCTGCGTGCGCAGGCGCCGCAGACGGTAGCCGAGGCGAAGCGTCTGCTCGACCGGATGGTGGTCGCTGGCGATCTACGACCCTTGGAGGGGGTCGTCGGCGTGTACGAGGTGATCGTTCCCTACGCGGATGTGGGAGGGACGGGTGAGTTGGAAGTGCTGATGGAGACGCAGCCCTGCGTCGCGGCGAGCCACCACACGGCGATGGTCTTCCACGATCTCACCGACGATCAGCCCAAGGTGATCCACGCGACGGTTCCCACCGGGCGCGGCGACTTCGGGGTCCCGCCCGGCACGTCTCCCGAGGACTGGGCCGACCTCCCGCGCGCGCCCGCCCGCTTTCCCGCAGAGATTCTTGGGCGGCCCGTACGATGGCACCGTGTACAGCCGCAGCGTTTTGGAGGCGTCGGGGAGTACGCCCCGGAGGGGTGGTCGCTGCGGATCACGACCCCAGAGCGGACGCTGCTCGACGGCCTGATCGACCCCGACGCCTGCGGCGGCATCGGGGCGGTGCTCCGCGGCTGGGCGAAGTCGCGCGACCTGCTCGACGTCAGCGCCCTCGTGCAACTGGTCGAACAACTCGATGTCGGCGTCCTGCGGCAGCGCGTCGGCTTCATGCTGGAGACGCTGGGGCTCCCGCACGAGGCACTCGATCGATGGCGCGCGGGGGCGAAGCGCGGCGGTTCCAGCAGGCTCTGCGCGAGCGCCCCCTACGCGACGACCTTCAGCGAGCGGTGGAGCCTCTCCCTCAACGCGCCGATCGACTTCTTGCAGCGAGGTGAGCCATGAACGAGAAATATCCGCGCACCTTCCAGGACATCGGCAGGTGGGCCAAGGAGAACGGGGTCACAGTGCAGGAGGCGCGGGCGCGGTTCGCGCAGTATGGCATCCTCCGCGCGGTCTCGGACTCGCGCCAGTTGAGCGCGAAGCTGGTGTTCAAGGGGGGCAACGCGCTCGACTTCGTGTGGTCACCCAACCGCAGCACGAAAGACCTCGACTTCTCCGCCACCGATCCGCTGGAGGGCGACGAGTTGAAGCTGCTCCTGCAGGAGAGCCTCTCTGCGACGAGCCGGAAGCTCGGCACGCTCTACAGCGTCCACAGCGTCAAGCGCCAACCCCCTTCCCCAGACGCGACCTTCGTCACCTACGCGGTCTCCGTCGGCTACGCACTCACCGACGAGGCGAGCCTGCGCAAGCGCATCGAGTTGGGAAAGACCAGCCCATTGGTCATCCCGCTTGACGTGAGCATCAACGAGGTGGTCTGCGAGGACGAGCCGGTCGACACCGCCGGCGTCCACACGCTGCGCGTGAGTTCGTGCGAGGACATCGTCGCGGAAAAGCTCCGCTCGCTGCTCCAACAGCCGCTGCGCAACCGCTACAGACGCCAGGACCTGCTCGACATCGCCGTGACCTACCGGCTTCGGCCGCTCGATGCGGCCAAAGTCGCGGACTTTTTGCGGCGCAAGGCCACCGCGCGGGAGATCGTTGTCTCCCGGACTGCGTTTCGTGATCCCGAAGTAAAACGCCGCGCCGCCCAGGACTATGACGGACTCGCGAGCACGACGCGGACGCTCTTCATCCCGATCGAAGAGGCTTGGGTAGCGTTGCTTGCGTTGGTCGACTCCCTCGCCATCGACCCATGAAGGGGATCACGGCCGCGATCCCACGCGTCCACGGCTCCGACGCGAGCCGCGAGACACCACATCCCGCCCGGGTTGTCCAGGGGGCCCGCGGGAATCGCCTCCGACCCGGCCCACGATGGTGCTACCTTCCCGCCATGCCGGCCCTCTCGCTCGAAGCCATCCGCACCCTGCCCAAGACCGACCTGCACGTGCACCTCGACGGCTCGCTACGGTTGTCGACCATCCTCGACATCGCGCGCTCCGAGGGCACCACCCTGCCCGCCTCCACGCCCGAAGACCTCGCCGCGGCCATGCACGTCGGCGAAAACACCGGGACCCTCACCAAGTACCTCGAGGCCTTCGACATCACCCTCCAGGTGCTCCAGACCGAGTCGTCCCTGCGCCGGGCCGCGTACGAGCTCGGGGTCGACGCCGCCGCCGAGGGCGTTCGGTACATGGAGGTGCGTTACGCCCCCATGCTCCACACCCGCCGGGGCCTCGCCCTCACCCGGGTGGTCGAGGCCGTCCTCGAGGGCCTGCGGGCCGCCCAGGATGAGTTTCACATCCACTCCAACGTCATCATCTGCGGCATCCGCAACATCTCCCCCGCCAGCTCGCTCGAGATGGCCGAGCTCGCCGTGGCCTACAAAAACCGCGGGGTCGTGGGCTACGACCTCGCCGGGGCCGAGTACGACCACCCGGCCAAACACCACCTCGACGCCTTCCAGCTCGTGCGCAGCAACAACATCAACGTCACCATCCACGCGGGCGAGGCCTACGGCCCCGAGAGCATCAAGCAGGCCATCCACGTCTGCGGGGCCCACCGCATCGGTCACGGGTGCCGCCTGCGCGAAGACGGCGACCTGCTCCACTACGTCACCGACCACCGCATCCCCCTGGAGTGCTGCCCGTCGAGCAACGTCCAGACCGGGGCCGTACGCGACATCCACAACCACCCGCTGAAGTTCTATCAAGACCTCGGGGTGCGGGTGACGGTCAACACCGACAACCGGCTCATCACCGACACCACCGTGAGCAAAGAGCTCTTCCTCGTGCACACCGAGATGCGGGTGGACTACCGGTCGCTCAAGAGCATCTTGTTCAACGGGTTCAAGAGCGCGTTTCTGCCCTTCCACGAGCGGCAGACCATGATGCGGACCGTGGCCGCCGAGCTCGAGGCCTTCGAGCGGGCCCACCGCCCCGACATGGGCCCGAGCGAACCCCACAACTCCCCCACCGCCGCCACCACCCACGAGGCCGAGGCGTAGCCGGGGTTTGCCCACGGGCCCTCAGGGATTCTGATACCCCGACTGGGCCCACTTGCGGGCCGAGGTCACCGAGAAGCGGTAGCTCGGGTCGACCCGCATCCGGCCCACCTCGTCGCCCTCCTCGCTCCACGCCGTCAAGATCGCGTGGGGGTCGTCCTCGTCCGGGACGATGTCCAGATCGACCCGAACCCACACCCCCTCCTCGCCCTCCACCCGGACGCTCTTGTGCAACATGGCCCGCCGCTGCTGGGCGTGCCGCTGGAGCACCTCGGTGACCGTCTTCACCAGGGTGGCGAAGGCGTTGGGGTCGAGGGGCTTGGGGTTCTTCTTGTCGCGGCCCATCGTCCAGGGGCCCACCAGGCTCGGCTCCGAGGCCCCGTCGGCGATCATCTCCACGGCCCAACCGTCGTCGTCAAGATTCTTGACAACCTTCGCCGTCCACCCGTCGGCCCGCCAGCACCGCGGGTCTTGCTCCTCGCGGCGCAGGGGTCGGTCTTCCGTCGTCGCGTCGTCTCGTCCGTCTTCCATGGGGGTCTCTCGCTCCTCGCTCCTCCCTCCATAGCAACCCCAAGGACCCAGGCCCAGCCCCAAGGCCCCGTAGGGTGACATACTCTGTCAGCGCAGGGCGAACCCGAGCGAGAGGCTCATGGTGTGGAGCCAGTTGCGGGTGCGGCCGTCGGCGGGGGGGGCGGGGTCGCCGCTCGTGCCCTCGGCTCCGCCGCCGAGGTAGCGGAGGTTGGTGTACCACTCGACAGGCCCCCAGAGGTGGGCCCCGGCCCGCACGGACAGGTCGAGGATGGCCCCGGTGAAGGGGTAGGAGGCCCCGTTGAGGAAGGAGCTGGTGGCGTAGATCCCGTCGGCCTCGAACCCGACGAACACCCCGCTCACCCAGGTGTATCGCCCGCGCACCTTGAGGGCCGGGACGATCCCGATGTCCTCGGAGACATAACGGGCCCCGCCCCCGGTCTCGGTGAAGGTGAGGGTGGCGTTGCGGATCTGGAGGGTGGCCCCGACGCTGAGCTCGTGGCGCCGCGAGGGCAGGAGGTCGTACGCGTAGCTCAGTCGGTAGAAGTCAAAGCCGTAGCGCAGGTCGACGGCGGCTCCCTGACGAAAGTCGACGCCTCCGATGCGGTGGTCCTGGTCGAAGCGGGCGGCCGTTCGCAGGTCGAGGGGCTGATAGAGCAGGATGATGTGGTGACGGTCGCGCAGGGTGAGCTGGGCCGAGATCCGGGCGAAGAGGAAGAGGTTGTCCTGGCCCCCGTCGGCCACGTAGTTGAAGGTGGTCCCGTCGCTCCCGAGCTG
>CAYUSB010000095.1:5338-8389 GCA_964447205.1 uncultured Myxococcaceae bacterium | reverse complement strand
CCGACACCGGCAACCCCACCACCGACACCGGCAACCCCACCACCGACACCGGCAATCCCACTACCGACGCAGGGACCCCCACCGACACCGGGCGTCCCACCGACGCGGGCAGCACCCCCGTCGACGCCGGTCCCCCCTACGACCCCTGCGCCATGGGGGCGGTGATCGACATCACCCGCACCGGGACCTCCTCCCGCATCACCGGCAACAACTCCATGGTCGGGGCGATGAACGCGATCCGCACCACCTGCGGCGGGACCCCGGGTCACCAGGTGGTGTTCCGGTACGTCCCGGGCACGACGGCCCGTCTGCGCATCAGCACCGACAACATGGGCACCGGAGCCACCTTCGACACCGTCGTGCAGGCCCAGTCGGCCTGCGGTTCGGTCCCCTCCGACGCCGGGACCATGGGCATCCTCGGCTGCAACGACGACGGCCCCGCCTCGGGCTCGCCCCGCACCTACAGCTCGGCCTTCACCACCACGGCCCCGGCCATGATGGGCCAGCCCGTCTTCATCGTCGTCGGGGGCTACCTCAACTCCTCCCGCCAGCCCCTCACGGGCAACGTCGCCCAGGGGGCCTTCGAGCTCTCCGTCACCGAGATCACCACCGTCCCGGTCGGCGGGATGTGCGACGTCGCCGGGGTCACCAACACCTGCGCCATGGGCTCGCGCTGCTTCTCCGCCATGTCCGGGGCCACCACGGGCACCTGCGTGGCCGACGGGGCCCTCAACGGCAACTGCCGCACGGGCATGACCAACCGCTGCGACATGGGCCTGCAGTGCTCTTCCATGACGGGCACCGGCACCTGCCGCACCCTCGTGATGCCCGGCGGGATGTGCAACAACACCAGCACCCTCTGCGCCACGGGCTCGTCCTGCGTCATCCCCGCCGGCGCCACGATGGGCACCTGCGTGGCCGCCGGCACCCGCGGCGGCAGCTGCCGGGCCGACGCCCCCCGCTGCGACATGGGCCTGGAGTGCTCGAGCGGCGTCTGCGCTCAGGTCGTGATGGCCGGGGCCATGTGTGACAACCGGGCCTCCATCTGCGCGAGCGGGAGCACCTGCATCATCGCCCCCGGCAGCGCCATGGGCACCTGCCGGGCCAACGGCACCGTGGCCGGGACGGCGTGCCTCCCGGCCGCCCCCCGCTGCACCGCCCCCCTGGAGTGCTCGACCATGACGGGGGCCGGGGTCTGCCGCAGCAACGTGGCCGCGGGCGGGGCCTGCGTCCCGGGTTCGCTCAACGAGCGCTGCGCCATGGGCACCCTCTGCTCGCCCACCAGCGCCACCGCTGGCACCTGCGCCATGGCCGCCACGGGCGTGACGCCGGGCACCATGCCCATGGGGGCCCCGGTGGCCACCATGAGCCGCGTATACGGCGGCTCGGTCCCCGCCATGGGCCGCCACTGCTACGCGGTGACCGTCCCCATGGGGGCGGGCCTCTTCGTGCAGTCGGGCCTCGCCGCCAACCGCGACTGCAGCGGGATGGGCAGCCCCGACCCCATCGTGCGGGTGTACAATCCCATGGGGATGCAGATCGCCAGCTTCGACGACGGCCTCGGCCTCTGCGCCGTCGGCACCCCGGCCAGCTCCAGCGCCCTGCGCAACCTCGCCGCGGGCAACTACTCGGTCTGCATCGCGGGCTTCTCCGACTCCGCCGTGATGGGCTACCTGCTCTCTGTGGGCGTCATCCCCGCCACCTGATCGCCCCGCGGGCGACAGGGGGCGTGCAACCCCGGGCCGACTCTGGGACACTCCCGGTCATCGCCCGGATGACTGCGCGCCCTCAACCTCTCTTCTTCTTCATCCCTGTGGCCCTCGCGGCCCTGCTGACGGCCCCCCGCGGGGCCGAGGCCATCCCCTTCGCCCGACGCATCTCCCTGCACGCGGAGCTGTCCGCGGGCACGGTCATCGCGGCCCCGGAGGGGTATCCGTACGACTTCGGGATGCTCGCCACCGGGCGCCTCAACCTCCTCCTCGGGGGGTCGTTCAGGCTCCAGGTCTCTGCGATCCAGGGCATCTTCCCGTCGTCGCAGCGCCCCACCTCGATCAACAACAACTTCATGCTCGGGCTGCGCTTCGCCCCGCGTACGGTGCGGCCCGAGGGCAGGCTCTTCGTCGACGCCGAGGCCGGCCTGGCCATCTCAGGCTTCAACTGGCGCCCGGGGTTTGACATCGGGGTCGGCTGGGAGCTCGCCGTCTCGCGGTACCTCCACCTCGGCCCGATCCTGCGGTACTCCCACGTCTACCAGCCCGACGACGAGCCCGCCCCCGAGGACGCCCGGTACATCACCCTGGGCCTGTCCTTCGTCCTCTACCCGTCTCCCCCCCCGGAGGCCCGCAGCGGGTCGCTGGTGGCCATCGGGGTCGGCAACGACGAAGACCGCGACTACGACGGGGTCCCCGACGACCTCGACCAGTGCCCCGACGTGGTGGAAGACCACGACGGGTTTCAAGACGAGGACGGCTGCCCCGACCTCGACGACGACCGCGACGGGCTGCCCGACTCCGAAGACCGATGCCCCAGGGCCCCGGAGACGGTCAACGGCTTCGAGGACGAAGACGGCTGCCCCGACACGCCCCCCGAGCGCCCCGAGGCCCTGGCGCTGGAGGGCAACCAGATCCGGCTGCGGCAGCGGGTGTATTTCGGCAACAACCGGGTGCAGGTGCCGGCCATGTTCATGCCGGTGATGACCGAGCTGGCCCGGCTCCTCCAGGCCCACCCCGAGGTGCGGAGGCTGCGGGTGGAGGGCCACGCCGACGACCGCGGGACCCGCCGGGAGAACCTCTCCCTGTCCATGCGCCGGGCCCAGTCCATCGTGCAGTTTCTCGTCGGTCAGGGCGTCGAGCCCGAGCGCCTCGACCCCGTCGGCCTCGGCGACCTGCGCCCCCTCGACACCGCCCACGACGAGGTCACCCGGGCCCGCAACCGCCGCATCGAGTTCTTCGTCACCGACGGCCCCCCGGGGCCCCCGCCCCCCCCACTGCCCGACGGGTACTGGACCCCCCGCAACCTCGCCCCCCCCGCCCCGGGAGCCCCCGTCGGGCC
>CAYUSB010000095.1:0-5328 GCA_964447205.1 uncultured Myxococcaceae bacterium | reverse complement strand
GGGCCGCGGCCCCCGGCTGCGACGCCCGCACCGGCAGCCCCCGCGCCCCCCACGGCCCCTGCCCCGCGGCGCTGACCCCCCGACCGGGCCTCAGACGACCCGGGCGTGGAAGGGGCCGGTGACCTCGAAGGTCCATCCCCCGTCGGGGCCGCGTTGGGAGCTGAAGTACAGCCGGGTCCCGCTGGGGTCGAAGGCCGGGCCCGCGATCTCCGAGTCGGGGTGACCCACCACCTGGACAAGGGGCTTGACCTCTCCCGAGGGCAGGATGGCCACCACCTGCATCGTGCCGCCGTCTTCGGCCACGAGGACGTCGCCGCAGCAGGAGACGGTGAGGTTGTCGACCCCGCGGAGGGGGGGCGTGGTGTGCCGGGCCCGGTCGTAAATGATGGTGAGCCGGGCCGCGGCGACGTTGTAGGCCCACACCCGGTCGTCGCCCTTGGTGGTGAAATAGACGACCCCCTCGTGGTACCAGATGCCCTCTCCCCCGCGGAAGCGGGTGCTCTTGCCGACCTGCATGCGGGTGGGGACCTCGCCCAGAAACTGCGGGTCGGGCACGGGGCGCCAGGTCACCGCCTCGCCGTCGAGCTCGGCCACCTCCAGGGCTCCTTCGGACAGGTCGGGGTGCCCGTCGGGGGTGCGGCGGGTCGGGATGAAGCGGTACCAGCGCCCGTCGCTCTCGTCCTCGGTGAGGTAGACGTGGGCGTTCACCGGGTCGACCGCCGCGGCCTCGTGTTTGAACACCCCCAGGGCCGGCCGAACCACCGCAGGGCGCTCCCCCCACGGGTCGCACTCGTACACCCGGCCCCGCGGAAACTCCTCGCACGACAGCCACGAGTGCCACGGGGTCTTGCAGCCCGCGCAGTTGATGCTGGTGTCGTCGAGGATGCGGTAGGCCGACGTGATGCGGCCGTCGGCGGCGAAGCGCACGGCCCCAACCCCCCCCTTGAGGGCCGGAGGGATGCGGGGCATCTCGGAGTTGCTGACGTAGATCCAGCCCCCGTCGAGGGTGGGGTAGGTGGCCCCCCCGTCGGGCAGAGGGTGCCAGCGGTAGTCGCTGTCGCCCACGGGCTGACCTGTGCGGGCGATCACCCGGCCGGTGAAGCCCTCGGGCAGACGAAGCCCATTCGGGTCGGGGTCGCGCAGGGGCCCGATCTCCGCGATCCGCGACCGCAGCGCGATCGGCGGCGGAACCTCCCGCGGCGGGAAATACGTCGGCCCCGCGTCGGCCACCCCCCCGTCCCCGAGGCCCCCGTCCCCGAGGCCCCCGTCCCCGAGGCCCCCGTCCCCGAGGCCCCCGTCCCCGAGGCCCCCAGCGCCGGGGGCCGGCCCGTTGTCTCCGCAGGCGGCCAGGGTCCGAGACATCATGATCGCCGCGAGGCTGGCGAGCCCCCCCTGGAGCATCGCGCGGCGGTCTACGGGGGCAAGGGTCGATCGTTTCATGGCCGCGGAGTCTGCCACGGGTTTGTCACCGGGTCGTCACGCTTCGGGCCCTGCGCTCAGGGCTTGCGCCCGGGCGTGGTGGTTGCCATGGTGCGGCCCCCGTGATCGGCCTCATCATCAACCCCAATTCCCGCAAAAACCGTGGCCGACGCAACCGCGTGGCCCGCTACGAGAAGCTCCTCGGGCGGCGCGGCCGGGTCATCGAGACTCCCAGCGTCGACGCCATCGTGCCGGCCCTGCGGCGCTTCGCCGACGAGGGGCGGCGCTACCTCGTGGCCGACGGAGGCGACGGGGCCCTGCACTGGATGATCAACGAGGCCGTCAAATACTTCGGCCTCGCCCGGGCCGCGGAGATGGCCGTGTACCTGCCCACGGGCGGGGGGAGCGTCGACTTCGTGGCGAAGTTCCTCGGGCTGGTGGGCGACGCCCTGGAGGTGGTCACCCGGCTCGTGCAGAGCGTCAGCGAGGGCCGCATCCCGCCCCTGCGCGACGTGCCCAGCGTGGCCTTCACCGGCGACCAGACCGCCTACGGCGACGAGCGCTCCGACTTCCGCCGCATCGGCTTCGGCAGCGCCCTCGGCGGGTACGGGTCCAACTTCTATGGCCCCCTCTACCGGGGAGAGGGCAAACACGGCCCGGTCAACATCGCCCGGCACATCACCACGGCCTTCGCCTCCGCGGCCGCCCGCGGGGCCTTCTCGGGCCTCCTGGAGCCCTTCAAGCCCGCCTTCCTCCGCGACGCCGAGCGCGACTACCTGCGCCCCCTGCGGGCCGAAGTCCGCCTCGACGGCAAGGTCCTGCGGGGCCCCGACGGGCTCCCCGTGGCGGGCCACACCGCCCTCAACTGCGCCTCGTTGCCCCTCGACCTCGCGGGCATCCTGCGGGTCTTCCCCCTCGCCCGCGACGGCAACCTCCACGTCCACGCGGGCTACGTCTCCCCGCAGGAGATGGCCCGGGTCTTCCCCGGCCTCATGAGCGGCAAGGCCGTCAACCACCTGCTCTCGTCGGGCTACGACGGGCCCTGCAAGACCCTCGACGTCACCTGCGCCCCGGGCGAAGAGATGACCCCGGTGATCGACGGCGAGCTCTTCTACCGGGTCACCGCGATGCACGCCCAGGTGGGCCCCACCTTCCAGATGTGCGCCCCCTGAGTCACCCGCCCCCGGCAACAGGACGGTGACCGCGGCGTGACGAGCCCCGGCGCGCGAGCCAGCCTCGGGGCCATGCGAAGCGCCTTGGCTCTCGGGCTGTTGGCGATGATGGCGGGCTGTTCGGACGACCCGGCCCCTCCCCCGACCGACGCCGCGGGCGACCTCAGGGCCCTCGACGCGGCCCGGGTCGACACGTCCCCGGTCGATGTGCCTCCCCCCCGAGGACGTGCCCGATCCGCACGGAGGCCTTCGCCTGCCGCGTTGTGAAGCCACCCGGCCCGCGGGCGAGGCCCCGGACGATGGACCGCTGGCAGTCGGGGGCTCCCTGGACCCGGGTGCGTCGCACCGACCTCGGCGGGCCGAGCGCGGCCCCGACGGGAGAGCGCCGCTCGATCGCGTGGTTCGCACCGCACCCTGCGCGAGACCATGCGCCCCGAGCGCCCGTGGCAGTTTGGGATCGTGGTCGGCGACTGCACCGCAGCGCCCAGGACAACGAGCTGCGGTGGTTCGTCGTGTTTCCCTTCGAGGGCCGCGCGTCGGCCGCGGTCTTGTGGGCGCACCTCACCCGCGCGCCGTCGCCGACCTCCTCGGTACAGACCACCCTGCCCGAGACGGTCGACCCGGTCCTTCACCGGGCCCTCGCCAAAGAACCCGCCCAGCGATACCCCTCGTCGCGGGCCCTCGTGCAGGCCCTCCGCGCCGCCTTGGGTTGATCTCGACCCTCGCCCGGTCGCCATCGTCCGAGGCCCCGTCGCGGCGGTCGGGGGCAGTGTGCGAAGATCGCGGCGATGACGACCTCCCCCACTGCCCCCGGGCGGACCATCTGGGTCTGGGCCGGGGCCTATTTTGCCTGTTATGTCCCCTACGGGGCCCTCACCAAGGGGATGTCGGCCAGAGGGGTTGCGGGCATGGTGTTGCTTCCGTCGACCCTCCTGGCGGGGGTGGTCACCACGGCGGTCTTCCTCGCCCTCACCGGGTGGTGGAGGCAGGCCACCCGGCGCAGGGTGGGACCGTGGGAGGTGCCCGTCCCGACGGCGACGACGATGATGTCGGGGGCCTGCTCGACGGCCATCCTCGTGAGCACGACCCTCGCGTACACCATCGAAGGGGCGTCGATCCTGGCCATGATGCTGGCCATGCGCGGGGGCGTCCTGGCCCTCGGCCCGATCGTGGACGCCCTGTCGGGGCGGAAGATTCGTACGGCGTCCTGGGTGGCCCTGGGGTTGAGCTTCGTGGCCCTGACCGTGACCCTGAGCGGGGGCAGCCTGCGTTTTACGGCCCTCGCCCTGATCGACCTCACGATCTACCTCGGGGCGTACTTCCTGCGGCTGCGCCTGATGAGCCGTCGGGCCAAGTCGGGCGACCCCGCGGTCAACACCCGCTTCTTCGTCGAGGAGCAGCTCGTGGCCGCCCCCCTCGCCCTCGCCCTCCTCGCCCTCGGGGCCCTGCTCCCGGGCACCCTCGGCGAACAGATCTGCACGGGCTGGAGCACCTTCCTCTTCTCTCCGATGGGCCTCCTCGGGCTCCTGGTGGGCGTCCTCTCGCAGGGCACGGGCATCTTCGGGGGCCTGGTCCTGCTCGACGCCCGCGAGAACAGCTTCTGCATCCCCGTCAACCGCGCCTCGAGCGTGCTGGCCGGGGTCAGCGCCGCGACCCTCCTGTGGCTCCTGGCGGGCGGGGCTCCCCCCACCGTGCCCGAGCTCGTCGGGGCCGCCATGATGATCGGGGCTCTGGTGGTGCTGTCGTTGCCTTCGCCCGGCCCTGTGGGTTCCGGGGTGGTCCCGGGGCCGGTCGAGGCGGCGGTCGGGGTCGTGGTGGGGGAGGAGCGGCCCCGGAGAGGAAGGGCGGGGCCCTGAGGAGAGACTACAAGCGGGGCGTCAGGGGACGCAGGCGACGGGCGACTCGCGCGCGATGAGGCTCGGAGAGCCCGAGCTCACGGCGAGTGAGACGTATCCCGAGGGGATGCTGTTGAAGGCCCCGTGCATCGGGCAGCTCCAGAACGAGCTGAAGCCCGCCATCACCGGGTGCGTGGCCGCCGCCCCCGTGAGGGTGGCCGCGCAGGGGTTGAAGACCCGCGTGGTGAGGGGGCTCCCGAGCACGCTGGTGAAGCGCTCCGGGGCCCCGCGGCTGACGTTGAACACCGAGCCGGTGTAGGTGGTGCATCCCCAGGAGATGAAGAGGCCCGTGCGCCCGCCGTCGGTGTTGCTCCCCATGCCCTTGAGCCAGTTGACGGCGTTGCGGTAGAGGACCGGGGCGTGCCCGTTGCGGTGCAGGTCGGGGTCGCCCGTGAGGAGCAGGATGCGCCCGCGTACGGCCGGGCCCCACTGCCCGATGGTGTCCTGGGCGGTGCCGAAGATGCTGGTGGTGGTGCCCCCGCAGTTGCCGCCGTCCATCCAGAGGATGTCGTACTGGTTGAACTGGGCGGTGGTCATCGAGCGCCACATCGAGTCGCTCGCCACGGTCACCGACGTGCCCGAGGGGAACATCCCCGTGCCCGACGTGCCCCCCGGCCCGTACACGAGGACCCGGGCGTTGCCGGTGTAGCACCGGGCCCCGCAGGTCCCGGTCGAGCAGGCCCCCCCGCCCGGGCAGGCGTTGTTGCAGCGTCCGCAGTGGGTGCTGGAGGTGTTGAGGTTGGTCTCGCAGCCGTTGGCGGGGTTGCCGTCGCAGTCGCCGAAGCCGGTGTTGCACGAGGCCACGCGGCAGGTGCCCGACACACACGCGGGCACGGCGTTGG
>CAYUSB010000094.1:0-8661 GCA_964447205.1 uncultured Myxococcaceae bacterium | reverse complement strand
CGAGGCCGCGGCCGAACACTACGGCCTGCGGGTCCTGGGGTGGCGTGACGTCCCCGCCGACGTGACCGCCCTCGGTCCGTTGGCCCGGGCCGCCATGCCCGCCATCCGCCAGCTCTTCCTCCAGCGCCGCGGTCCCCCCGCGGAGTTTGAGCGCACCCTCTTTATGGTGCGCAAGCGGGCCGGCCGCACCGCCAGCATCGCCCTCGGGGGCGACGACTTCTACGTGTGCTCGTGCAGCGCCCGCACCGTGGTCTACAAGGGCCTGATGCTGGCCGAGCAGCTCGGGGTGTTCTTCCCCGACCTGGTCGACCCGCGGACCCGGTCGCGCCTCGCGGTGGTCCACTCGCGCTTCAGCACCAACACCTTCCCCACCTGGGAGCGGGCCCACCCGTTTCGGTACATCGCCCACAACGGCGAGATCAACACCCTCAACGGCAACAAGGCCTGGATGCGGGCCCGCGAGTCCATGCTGTCGAGCGCCTTCTTCGGCGACACCATCGAGGACTTCAAGCCCATCATCCGCCCGTCGGGGAGCGACAGCGCCTCCCTCGACAACGTCATCGACTTCCTCGTGGTCTCGGGGCGCAGCCTGCCCCACGTGATGATGATGCTCCTGCCCGAGGCCGACCGCCCCGGCGACCCGATGAGCCCCGAGAAGCAGGCCTTCTACGACTACCACAGCTGCCTCGTCGAACCCTGGGACGGGCCCGCCGCGGTGGCCTTCACCGACGGCGATCAGGTGGGGGCCGTGCTCGACCGCAACGGGCTGCGCCCCGCACGGTGGGTCGTCACCCGCGACGGGCTGGTGGTCCTGGCCTCCGAGGCCGGGGTGCTCCCGATCGACCCCGCCGAGGTCGTGCGCAAGGGCAGGGTGCAGCCGGGCAAGATGTTCCTGGTGGATACGGCCGCGGGGACGTTGGTGGACGACGCCGAGGTCAAACACCGCGTGGCCACCCGCCGCCCCTACCGGGCCTGGCTCGACGAGAACCGCGTCGACCTCAACGACCTCCGCCCCGCCACGAGCCCCTACACCCTCGGCCCCGCCGACCTCGCCCGGCTCCGTCAGGTCTTCGGGTACACCGAAGAAGACCTCAAGATGATGCTCGGCCCCATGGCCGTCGGCGGCGAAGACCCCGTCGGCAGCATGGGGGCCGACCTCGCCCTCGCCGCCCTGTCGCCGCGCCCGCAGCTCCTCTACCGCTACTTCCAACAGCAGTTCGCCCAGGTCACCAACCCCCCCATCGACCCCATCCGCGAGGCGGTGGTGATGTCGCTCCGCACCTGCGTCGGGGGAGAGGGCAACCTGCTTGACGAGACCCCACGCCAGTCTCGCATGCTCCACCTCCCGCACCCCCTCCTGACCAGCGACGCCGTGGCCCGCATCCGCCGCGGGGCCCCCGCCGACCTGCGGGCGAGCACCGTCACCGCCCGCTTCCGCTGCCCCGTCGAGGGCTCTGACGTCCGGGCCGGCGAGCTCCTCCGTGAGGCCCTCGCCCGGCTCTGCCGCGAGGCCCGGGCCGCCGTCGACGACGGGGCCGCCCTCCTCATCCTCAGCGACCGCGACGTGGGCCCCGAACACGCCCCCATCCCGAGCCTCCTGGCCATCGGGGCCGTGCACCACGACCTCATCCGTACGGGGCGCCGGATGCGGGTGGGCCTCATCGTCGAGACGGGAGACGCCCGGGAGGTGCACCACGTGGCCCTCCTGGTGGGCTTCGGGGCCGGGGCGGTCAACCCGTACCTGGCCCTCGACACGGCCCGAGAGCTCGCCCGCGACGGGGCCCTGCCCAAGCCCGTGAGCGAGGCCGAGGCCGAGGCCCGCTGCATCAAGGCCTGGGTCAAGGGCCTGCAGAAGGTCATGTCCAAGATGGGGATCAGCGCCGTGGCCAGCTACCAGGGGGCTCAGATCTTCGAGGCCGTGGGGATCGACCAGACCGTCATCGACCAGTACTTCACCGGGACCGCCTCGCGCCTGCGGGGGGTCGGGCTCGAAGAGATCGCCCGCGAGGCCCTCCTCCGCCACGCCCGGGGGTACGGCCCCGCCCCGGCCACGCGCCTCGACCCGGGAGGTCACCTGCATTACCGCGTCGGCACGGAGGCCCGCCTGTGGACCCCGAGCACCGTGGCCAACCTGCAGAAGGCCGTGCGCCTCAACGTGGCCCAGAGCTACGAGGACTACGCCCGCGAGATCAACACCCGCGGGGCCGAGCTCGTCACCCTGCGCGGGATGTGGGAGATGAGCCCCCCGCCGGGGCGGAGCCCGCTCCCCGTGGAGGCCGTCGAGCCCGCGTGGGAGCTGGTGAAGCGGTTCGCCACGGGGGCCATGTCGTTCGGGAGCATCTCGAAGGAGGCCCACGAGACCCTCGCCCTCGCCATGAACCAGCTCGGAGCCCGCTCCAACACGGGCGAAGGCGGCGAGGACCCGGAGCGGTTTCGGGACGGCCGTCGGTCGGCCATCAAGCAGGTGGCCTCGGGGCGCTTCGGGGTCACGGCGGCGTATCTGGCCAACGCCGACGAGATCCAGATCAAGATGGCCCAGGGGGCCAAACCCGGAGAGGGCGGACAGCTCCCGGGGCACAAGGTCGACGCGGTGATCGCGCGCGTCCGGCACTCCACCCCCGGGGTGACCCTCATCTCGCCGCCCCCCCACCACGACATCTACTCCATCGAAGACCTCGCCCAGCTCATCTTCGACCTCAAGAACGTCAACCCCCGGGCCCGGGTCAGCGTCAAGCTCGTGGCCGAAGCCGGAGTCGGAACGATCGCCGCGGGCGTGGCCAAGGCCCACGCCGACGTGATCCTGATCTCGGGCCACGACGGGGGCACCGGGGCCTCGCCCCTGACTGCCATCCACCACGCGGGATCGCCCTGGGAGCTCGGGCTCGCCGAGGCTCAACAGGTGCTGGTCATGAACGGCCTGCGGGGGAGGGTGCGCCTTCAGGTGGACGGTCAGCTCAAGACCGGGCGCGACGTGATGGTGGGGGCCCTCCTTGGGGCGGAGGAGTTCGGGTTCAGCACGGCCCCGCTGGTGGCCATGGGGTGCATCATGATGCGGAAGTGTCACCTCAACACCTGCCCGGTGGGGGTGGCCACGCAAGACCCCGAGCTCCGGGCGCGGTTTCCCGGCAAACCCGAGCACGTCATTCACTACCTGTGGTTTGTGGCCGAGGAGGTCAGGGCCCTGCTCGCCTCGCTCGGGTTTCGTACCCTGGACGAGGCCGTCGGAAGGGTCGAGTGCCTCCGCCCCCGAAGCCCAACCCCCGCCGAGGCCCCGGGCTGGTGGAAGGCCCGGCGCCTCGATTTCAGCGAGGTCCTGCATCGCCCGACGGTTCCCCCGGGGGCCCCGGAGGCGGTCTTGCGGTGCGTGGAGGCCCAGGACCACGCCCTCGACCGGGTGGTCGATCGTCAACTCCTTGCGCAATCGTCGGAGGCCCTGGAGGGACGCGGGACGGTCACCGTCGACGTGGCCGTGCGCAACCGCGACCGGGCCCTCGGGGCCATGCTCTCGGGTCAGATCGCACGGCGGTACGGCGACCTCGGGCTTCCCGAGGGAACGATCACCGTGCGGGCCACGGGGAGCGCAGGGCAGAGCTTCGGGGCCTTCGGAGCCGCGGGGCTCACCCTGTCCCTGCGGGGAGAGGCCAACGACTACGTGGGCAAGGGCCTGTCGGGGGCTGTGCTCTCGGTGGCTCCGCCCGAGGGCAGCACCTTCCGGGCGGAGGAGCAGGTGATCGTGGGAAACACCGTGCTCTACGGGGCTACGTCGGGACGGGCCTTCTTCGCGGGGCGGGCCGGGGAGCGGTTTGCGGTGCGCAACAGCGGGGCCCTGGCCGTGGTGGAGGGCGTCGGGGACCACGGGTGCGAGTACATGACCGGGGGCGTGGTGGTGGTGCTCGGAACCACCGGGGGAAACTTCGCCGCGGGCATGAGCGGGGGGGTAGCCTACGTGTTCGACGAGGACGCGGGGTTTGTGGCCCGGTGCAACAAGGACATGGTGGCCCTGGAGGCCCTCGGGGAGGCCGAGGCGGGGCGGGTGCGGGCCCTGGTGGAGGAGCACGTGGAGCGGACGGGGAGCGCCAAGGGGCGCGAGGTCTTGGCCCGCTGGGAGATCGCCCGGGAGGTGTTTGTGAAGGTGCTCCCGAGCGAGGGCAAACGGGTCCAGGACGACGCCGGGTCGCCCGAGACGGCGGGCATCGGGGTGGTGGGGGTGGGGGAGGCTCCGGCCCGGGCGTATGTTCCGGCCCAGCGGTGGCGGCGCGAGCGGGCGGGGCTGTTGGTGGAGGGCCTTGAGCGCCATGGGTAGACCGCGCGGATTCGTCGAGATCGCTCGGGTGCGGGCGCCCCGTCGCTCTGTGGAAGAGCGTCTCGGGGACTGGGCCGAGTTTGAGCTCCCCCTGCCCGAGCCCACCCTGCGCGAACAGGCCGCCCGCTGCATGGACTGCGGGATCCCCTTCTGTCACCAGGGCTGCCCCGTCTCCAACCTCATCCCCGAGTGGAACGACCTCGTCCTCGCGGGCCGTTGGGACGAGGCCAGCGCATCGCTCCACGCCACCAACAACTTCCCCGAGGTCACGGGTCGGGTGTGTCCGGCCCCCTGCGAGGCGAGCTGCGTCCTGGCCCTCGATACGGTTCCGGATGCGAACGACCCGGTGCACCGCACGGCCCCCGGGGCGGTGACCATCAAGCAGATCGAGCGGCAGATCGCCGACCACGCCCTCGGCGAAGGCCTCGTCCCGGGCCCCTGTGCCCCCGCGAGCGGGCGCAAGGTGGCCGTGGTGGGGAGCGGCCCGGCGGGGCTCGCGGCGGCCCAACAGCTCGCCCGGGCGGGGCACGCTGTGACGGTCTTCGAGCGCGACCCGCGGGTGGGCGGTCTCCTGCGGTACGGGATCCCGGATTTCAAGCTGGAGAAGTGGGTGATCGACCGGCGGGTGGCCCAGATGGAGGCCGAGGGGGTGGTGTTTCGTACGGGGGTCACGGTGGGCGAAGACCTGCCCGGGGAGCGCCTGCGGGCGGAGTTTGACGCCGTGCTCCTGTGCGGCGGGGCCATGGTCGCGCGGGCCTTGACGGTGCCGGGGGCCGACCTGGAGGGGGTTCATCCCGCCATGGACTTCCTCGTGCAGCAGAACCGCCGGGGCGCAGGCGACCCCGTCGAGGGCCCGGAGATCGTGGCCACGGGGCGCCACGTGGTGATCCTCGGGGGCGGCGACACGGGCTCAGACTGCGTGGGGACGTCGTTGCGTCAGGGGGCGGCGTCGGTGACGTCGTTCGAGCTGATGCCGCGTCCGGGCGACCGTCGGGCGGCGGACAACCCCTGGCCCGCGTGGCCCTGGGTGTTTCGTACCTCGTCCTCGCACGAGGAGGGCGGGACCCGGGACTTTGGCATCGAGACCCGGGCCCTGTTGGGCGACGCGGCGGGGCGGGTTCGGGCCCTGTCGTGTGTGCGCCTCGACCGGGTGGAGGGGCGGCTGGTGGCGCGCCCTGGGAGCGCGTTTGAGGTTCCGTGCGACCTGGTGCTCCTGGCCATGGGGTTTGTGGGGAGCCGGGCCGAGGGGGTGGTGTCGCAGCTCGGGTTGGGCCTCGACGGGCGTGGCAACGTGGCCGCGGAGGGCTACGCGGCGAAGGGGGCCCCGGGGGTGTTTGTGGCGGGCGACATGCGCCGGGGGGCCTCGCTGGTGGTGTGGGCCATCGCGGAGGGAAGAGCCGCGGCGAAGGCCGTCGACGGCTGGCTCCGCGGGGGGTGAGGGGGCGCCTCGGCACGAATGCGTCGGTGGGGGGACGACGGGATGCTTACGCTGCCGAGGTGACCCCCCGACCCCCGCCATGTTGACGCACCTCTCTCTGCACGACGTCGGGCCCGTGCCCGAGATGACCCTGGCCCTGCAGCCCCGGCTCAACCTGATCACGGGGGACAACGGCCTCGGCAAGAGCTTCCTCCTCGACCTGGCGTGGTGGTCTCTGACCCAGACCTGGCCCTGGCCGCCCCACGGGGCGGTGCCCGATCGTCGGGAGGACAGCGTCCCACGCATCGTGTGGTCGGAGCAGTGGGGCGGCGTGGCCCCCGTGGAGTTTGAGTCCCTGTACGACTTCCCCTCGCAGAAGTGGGTCTCGGAGACCCCGATTGGCACCCACCGCGAGCCCCCGCTGGTGATCTACGCGCGGGTCGACGGGGGCTTCTCGGTCTTCGATCCGCGGCGTCGCGGCGAGATGAGCGGGCGGCCGGGCACCTGGGATTGGGCTCCGTCCAACGTGTTTCAGTTGGACGACCGTCAGGTGCTGGAGGGGCTCACCCTCGGGGGCGACGGCGAGGAGCCGACCCGCCGGGTGTGCGACGGCCTGTGGCGCGACCTGTCCCTTTGGGCCCTCGACCCTCGCGACGACGCCTTCGACCAGCTCCAGCGGGTCGTGACGGTCTTGACTCCGCACGAGCGGGTGGCCCTCACCCGAAAGCGGGCCCTCGTGGTGGTCGACGACACCCGCGAGTCGCCCATCCTCGAGACCCGGGCGGGCAGGGTCTTGCTGGTGCAGGCCTCGTCGGCCCTGCGGCGCATCTTGTCGCTGGCGTACATCCTGGTGTGGACGTGGCGGGAGCACCGCCGGACGGCCCAGGCCCAGCGGGTGGCCCCGTGTACGGAGCTGGTGTTGTTGATCGACGAGGTGGAGGCCCACCTGCATCCCCGGTGGCAGCGGTGCATCCTGCCGGCCGTGATGCAGGTGGCGGCTACGTTGTCCCCGTCGTTGCGCTGCCAGCTCCTGGTGACCACCTACGCCTCGTTGGTGCTCGCCTCGATCGAGACCCGCTTCGACGCGCGGCAGGACGGGTGGTTCGACCTGGACCTCGACGGCACGCCGCCGCGGCCGACCCTGCACCGCCGGGAGTTTGAGCGACGGGGCGACGCGGAGAGCTGGCTCGACGCGTTTGATCTGCTCAACGCCCGCGGGGCCGACGCCGAGCGGGCCATCGACACGGCGCGGGTGCTGATGAAGTTGCAGCCCGAGGCCCCGGGGGCGGAGGTCGCGCAGGTGGGGGCGATGCTGAAGCAGACCCTCGGGCAGCTCGATCCGTTCTGGGTGCCCTGGCGGGCGTACCTGGAGGCGCGGATTGGGTGAGTGGGAGGGGCGTGGGGGAGGGGGGTCACAACGCAGGGGCGGCGGCGAGGGCCGCGGCGCAGTCGAGGGAGCCCGGCACGGACCGAACGAGCACGGGGGCAGGGGGTCCACGCGACCCGGGTCCAGTCCTGGCGGCCGATCGCGGCGGGGCGTATGGACGGAGCGGAGGGTCGCGCGGTGCAGAGAGGTCCGTGGGGTGCTCGCGCCGGGGGCTTGTCGCGTCCGCGCCAGCGCCCTCCGGCTATGGGTTGGGCGCCCCTCTCGGGGCTTGAGTTAGAGGGCGTTGGGCGGACTTGTCGCGCGGCCCTCACCGACGCCACACGCGGGCTCCTCGCCGCAACGGCAGCTCGAGGCGTCACTGCGATCGCCCAGCGCGTGGGGGCCGTGGTGCCAGTGCCCATCGACGCAGTGACATTGGTCGGTGGACCCAGTGACAGTGGTCGATGGACGCGGTGACAGGGGTCGGTGGACCCAGAGACAGGGGTCGTGCGCGGGCTCTCGGGGGTCGTTGGGCTGCGGCGCCCACCTCCCCATGGGCGTCCGGCTCATGGGCCCTTCGGGGTGAAGGGCCCGAGGATGAGCCGTAGAAAGGCGAGGCAGTCGCGGCGGTAGTTGTGCATGCCCTGGTAGAAGGCGACGTACAGGTCGAGGCACCACTTGCTGACTCCGCGGAACGGTCGGAGGAAGTTGCGCAGCCCGACCCAGTGTCCCTCCATGGTGTTGCAGTGGACCTCGCGCACGCCGTCGCCGTCGTCGTCGCGCGCCCACTCTCGGCGGTTGTGGTTGACCGAGTGGTGCTCTCGGCCGCGGTCGTCCAGGTGGTCGTAAGCGTGCCACTCGTCGGTGTGCACTACGGTGCCCGGCGCGGTCGCCCGCAGCACCACAGGCTCAATCGCCTTCACCGTGCTCCGCAGCGTCTGCCGTAAGAACACCTGCCCGCTCTGGCGCCCGATGACTCCGAGGATGGGCGGTCGGTCGTTGTCGAAGGTGCCGTGCCCGTTGACCTTGTTCGCGCGCCGCCGCGGAGGGTCATCAGGGTCGAGATGACGTCGGCCCTTCTCCCCCGCGTTCTGGTACATCTCGTCGGCCTCCACGACGCGATCGGGCAGTGGCGAGGGGGGAAAAACGCTCAAGGGCGAGGCCCTGAACGCGATGGCGAAGAGGCAGTAGGTGGCGTCGACTGAGGCCCAGTTCCTCCGCCAGGTGGAGGGTGGGCACGCCCTGGCAGAAGCCGCGCAAGATCATCACCAGCCGCGGCGGAGGATGCCGCGTGCCTTGCAGCGCGGTGCCCGTGAACACGTTGAAGACCTTGCCGCAGGTCCGGCAGCGGTAGTCCACGACGGGCTCGCGATGGCGGTCGTGCGGTGCCTGATCCGGCGGAAGCGCGTGCCCCTTGGGGCAGCACAGACCGTCTGGGTGCAGCACCGAGAGCAGCAGCCGGTAGCAGGCAGTCTCGTCGAGGAGGTCGTCGATCGGGAACAGCATGGCATGCCTTTCGTAGCCATCGCAGCCCGGCCGACAAGGGGGCCTTCACCCCGAAGGGCCCATGAGCCG
>CAYUSB010000093.1:0-10265 GCA_964447205.1 uncultured Myxococcaceae bacterium | reverse complement strand
GGCCATCATGCCGTTGTCGACGTGTTCGAGGATGTGGCAGTGGTACATCCAGTGGCCGGGGCGGTCGTCGATCTGGAAGGCGATGCGCACCCGCTCGTGTCCGCGCAGGGGGATCTGGTCTTCCCAGGAGAGCCCGGGCTCGGCCGCCCCGTTGCGCGAGAGCACCTGAAAGAAGAAGCCGTGGAGGTGAAACGGGTGCTCCATCTCGCTCTCGTTGACCAGCTCCCAGACCTCGGTGGCCCCGACCCGGGAGACGATGTCCGGCACCTCGGGGTAGGTCCGGCCGTTGATGGTGAACACCACCCGCTCGGCCTCGCGGTCGATGCGCTCGTTGAAGGTCACCGTGCGCACAGCCACCCCGGTCGTGTCGATCGGGAGGATGACCGGACCGGCTCCGGGGGGCGGCAGGGTCGCCACCGGGACCTCGTCGGTGACGGCCACGGTCATCACGTCGAAGGCCTCGGTGACCCCGGTCCCGTGTCCGCGGGCGTAGGGCAGGTTGCGCAGGGCCCCCGTGCTGCCCGCAGGCCCCGCTCCGTCCACGAGGACATCGAGGCGGTCGCCCGGCACGAGGAAGAGCTCGTCTTGCACCCTTGGCGCGGGCAGGAGCCCCCCGTCCGTGCCCACCACCGTGAAGCGATAGCCCGGCAGGGCCAGGCGATAAAACCGGGCGCTCCCCGCGTTGACGATGCGCCACCGCTGGCGCTGCCCGGCCCGCAGAGAGAGGGTCGGGGTGAGCCGACCGTTGACCAGGGAGAGGGGGCCTTCGCGGCCGTTGTGCTGCTCCAGGAGGTCGCCCGGGGGCGCGATCTGGCCGTCGGGCCCGAGGAGGAGGTCGTCGAGCACGAGGACCCCTTCGACGTCTGCGGCGGGTTCGTTCGGGCCGCGTACGACGATGGGACCGTAGAGCCCCCGCTCCATCTGGACGGCCTCGTGGACGTGGGGGTGGTACCAGAAGGTCCCCGCGTCGGGCACCGTGAAGCGGTACTCAAACGTGCCCCCGGGCGCCACCGGGCTTTGGGAATGCGGGGCCCCGTCCATGGCGGCGGGGACCCGGAGGCCGTGCCAGTGGATGGTCGTGGGCTCGGCGAGGCGGTTGGTGAAATGCACCACCAGGGTGTCGCCCGCCCGGGCCTCGATGCGCGGACCCGGAACCGTGCCGTTGTAGGTCATGGCCTGCACCCGTCGACCCGGGGCGATCTCCCACTCGCCCATCCGGGCCTCGAGGTCGATCTCGACGACCCGGGGGTCGGGGTTACGATCGACGGCCAGGGGCAGCGCGAGGGTCGTGGCCCAGGGGTCGGGCCCCGGGCGCGGCACGAAGGCCGCCGCGGGGGACGGGTCGGTCCCACAAGACGGCAGGGCCAGACCGAGGGCGACCAGGGGCGCGAGTCGATGGGTGCGGCGCATGGGACGCAGGGGCCATAGCACAAGTGGGCCCGCGGTCAGGTCCGCCGTGAGCCAAGCGATGGGCCCACGGCCCCGTGATACCGTCCCCCGCATGAACCGGGCGGCCTCTCTCACGGTCTTGTCAGCCCTCCTCGCGGCCTGCGCGGCCAATCCCGCGGGCGAACCCGGGGTGGTCGACGACGCCGGGGCCTCGCGGGACCGGCTCGTTCCGCCGCTGGACCGTGGGAGCCTCCCGCCGCCGCCCGACGACCTCGGCGGACCCCTTCCCCCGACCGACGCCGCCGTCACGCCCCCCGCCGACGTGGGCAGCGTGTACGACACCGGCCCGGTGCGCCCCATCCCCGACGCCTGCACCCCGTCGGGGGCCGGGTGTACGCCCCGCCCCGAGGCCTGCGAGGCCCGCGAACGCTGCGGCAACGGCCTCGACGACAACTGCAACGGGATGGTCGACGAGACCTGCCCGTGTATCCCCGGGACGGTGCAAGACTGCTTCCTCGGGCCGCCCGGCCGACGGGGACTGGGGCAGTGCTCGGGCGGGACCCAACGTTGCCTCGGGACGGGAGAGTTTGGCTCCTGGGGCGCCTGCGATGGGGCCCTGGCCCCCTCCCCCGAGGTCTGCGACAACCTCGACAACGACTGCGACGGCTGCGTCGACGAGGGCCTGTGTTGCAACGCCGACCTCAACTGCCCCGGGGCCGGCGACGTACGCGTCCCCGAGGGCCGCCCCTTCCAGGCATACCCCCTGCGCGGCCGGCTCTTCTACCCTGGCGAGGCCCGGTCGTGGCGCTGGACCGTACGCGGCGGCCCCTGCGAGGCCGTCCTGCCGCGGCCTACCTTTCAGCTCCTGCAGCCCGACCAGCGCGACGCGGCCTTCGTGCCCACCCTCTCGGGCGACTACACCGTCACCCTCACCGTGACCACCGCCGCGGGACAGACCCTCACCTGCACCTTCGTCGTGCACGTGGCCGGTCCCGGGATGCGGGTCGAGCTCTGCTGGGACACCAGCACCACGGTCGACCTCGACCTCTACGTGCACGACCCCCGCAATATGGGCCCGTGGTTTGACGGGACGGGGTCGCCCATCCAGAGCACCAACAACAACTCCTGCAACTGGTCCAACTGCGAGGCCAACATCCGCGGGACCCGCGGCCGGGTCAGTTGGGGGTACGGCAACTCCCCCCTCGCGGCCTGCGAGAACGGCCCCCTCGGCGACGGCTGGCGCCGGCTCGGGTACTGCGCCAACCCCCGGCTCGACATCGACAACAACCTCGTCAAAGCCATCGGGGTCCCCGAGAACATGAACGTCGACACGCCCCGCAACGGCGAACGTTTCCGCATCATGGTGCAGAACTTCACGGGGCGCCCCGCCCGCCCCCTGGTCAACGTGTACTGCGGCGGCCGGCTGCGCGGCACCCTCGGCCCCATGCCCGGCGAGCCCTGGGACCTGTCGGGGGCCTCGGGCACGACCTCCATCGGGGCCATGTGGCGGGTGGCCGATGTGGTCTCCCAGGTGGACGGGATGGGGGTGACCACGGGGTGCGAGCTGGTTCCGCTGCGGGCCCCGGGGATGAGCGGGGGGTACCATGTCACCCGCAACGACCCGTCGTACTGAGGGCACCGCGAGACACCCCATGGACCCCACCGAGCGCCAGACCCGCCTCGCCCGTGCCCGCCTCAGCCTCGACGGGCTCTCGGTGGGCGACGCCTTCGGGCAACGGTTCTTCACCCATCCTCCGGTGGCCTTGCAGATGATCGCCCTGCGGGCCCTGCCGCGCGGCCCCTGGGCCTACACCGACGACACCGAGATGGCCCTCGCCCTGTACACCACCCTCGCGGCGCATCACCGGGTCGACCGCGACGCCCTGGCCGCGGCCTTCGCCGAACGCTACCTCGCCGATCCAGGGCGCGGGTACGGCGGGACGGCCCATGGGATCCTTCAGGCCATCGGGGCGGGCCTTCCCTGGCAGACCGTGGCGGCCCAGGTGTTTGACGGCACAGGCTCCATGGGCAACGGAGCCGCGATGCGCGTGGCCCCCGCGGCGGCCTTCTACGCCGACGACCTCGAGGCCGCCCTCGCAGCCGCGGCAGACAGCGCCGCTCCGACGCACGCGCACCCCGAGGGTGTGGCCAGCGCCGTGGCCGTGGCGGCGGCCTGCGTGTACGCGTGGAGGGCCACCCGAGAGCCGGGGTTTCGTGCCGATCACCCGTCCCTGATGGGCTTTGTGTGGGAGCACACGCCCCCGGGAGACACCCGGGAGGGCATCGCCCAGGCGATCGACCTCGGGCTCGCGGCGAGTGTCCCCCTGGCGGCCTCGGTGCTCGGGACGGGGGTGGAGGTGACGGGTCCGGATACGGTTCCGTTTTGTGTGTGGTGCGCGGAGCGGCACCTCGGGGACTACGAAGATGCCCTGTGGAACACCGTGGCCGGCCTCGGCGACCGCGACACCACCTGCGCCATCGTGGGCGGGATCGTAGCCCTCGCCCACGGGGCCGTGATCCCCGCCGACTGGCTGGCCGAGCGCGAACCCCTCGCCTTCGAGGTCGTGCCCAACCCCGCGGCCCCCGAGATCGAGCGGTAGCCTCGGGCGAACACGCGGAGGGGCTTGTACCCACCGCGGGGCAGTGCACGATGCCGCCATGATCCTGGAGTTTGACGACGACCTCGGGCAGCAGCACATCCTCGCCCACGGCGACGAGCTGCCAAGCGTGATGGGCCTCGACCGCGACGCCCACGGGGCCCGCGTGCTGACCCGCCCCGACCACGAGCGGGTGGCCGTCGCGACCCTCCAACGGCCCGTGCTCGTGACCGACCACCACAAGATCGCCCAGCTCGCGCCGACGGTGCGCGACACGGTCTTCAAGCTGTTCGAGTCGCCCGTCCGGGTGACACGTTATGGCGGGACCGAGGTCACGTTTGAGCAGCGACGGTATCCGGGGGTGTGGGGCCCCAACATCGACACCCTCCTGTTTTGCAGGGCCCTGCGGGGCGACAGCCTCCGCGGCGTACGGACGGCGGTGGAGATCGGCTGCGGCTCGGGCTTCATCGGCAAGTACCTCCTGGAACACGCCCCCGACCTGGAGTCCTGCTGGTTTGTCGACATCAACCCCCACGCCATCGCGTGCGCCCAGGAGCAGGTGCGTGACCCGCGGGCGCGGTTTTATCTCGGCGACGGGGCGGCGTTTCTGCGCGGGCGGCGCTTCGACCTCATCGCCTGCAATCCGCCGTACATTCCGCGCCCCGACGTGCACGCGGGCAGCGCCTACGAGGGCATCGACCTGCTGGCAGAGTTCATCGAGCACGGGGCCGAGCACCTCACCGAGACGGGCCGCATCGTGAGCGTCGTGTCGAGCGTCTCGGCCTCGGTGGTCGACCCCATCCTGGCCGCCGCGGGCATCACCTGCCGCACCCTCGACGCCACGGACGTGCCCCTCAAGGTGCTCAACGTCCTGAACAACCCCGTCTGGATGGCCTACCTCCTGGCCCAACGCGGGCTCCGACCCGTCGACCGGGACGGCTACACGTACTGGCACACCGTCCGGGTGTGCGCCCTCCACCGCTAATTGGGCGGACCCACGAGCCCCGCGGCCATGGCCTCGGCCAGTCGGCGGTACCCGGCCCGGGTGAGGTGCACGTGGTCGGGTTCGGCCAGGGCAGGGCGGGCCGCCACCCACCCGTCCATCGCCCCGGCCCCGCCCATCATCGCCCGCAGGTCGACGTACAAGACCCCCTCGGCCCGGGCCACCGCGCGCCCCGCCTCGATCACCGCCTCAAGCCGCGGGGCCGGGATGTACCCAAGGCCCGGGGTTCGGCTGCGCAGGGCCGTGTCGGGCGGACCCACGATCGCCACCGTCACCCCCGGCACCGCCGCCCGAACCCGCCCCACCAGCACCCGCAAGGCCTCCGCGTACTCGGCCGGGTCACGCCGGGCCGCGACGCTCTCGTTGGTGCCAAAGGCCAGGAGCACGAGACCCGGGCCCCGCCGTGCGAGCTGCGCCGTCAGGGTCGCCTCGTCCTCAGCCACCAGGTGATGGGCCTGGGCCCCGACGATGCCCGCCGACTCCACCCGGGCCCCCGTTCCCGCGCGGTCGAGGGACACCCCGTACACCTCCACCGGGCCATCCCCCACGGGGCGCACCGACACCGCGTGGGGCCCCTCCTCCACCGCAATGCTCACGGCATCCCCCTGGGCCGTCGACACCGTACGCGGGGCCCCGTCGTCCACCTGCACCCGCAACGACCCGCCCCCCGGCCGGGCCCGGTAGAACACCGTCACTTCCGTAACCCGGGTCCCCACCTCGCACCCCGCACACGGGGACACCCGCAGGATGGCCCTGGGGTCGCTGGCGAGGGCCCGCGAGAGCCCGATCCCGCCCGGACCGTCCGACGCACCCGCCCGGCTCCGCACGACCCGCCAGGGCCCCTGGAGGCTCCGCACGACGTCCTCCTGCCGACCCCCCACGGGGACAAACCCCCGCCCCCCGTCTCCTCGGGCCCGCACGAGGGCTCGCCGCAGGGCCCCGGTCCACGCGTCGCCCTCGGTGTGCGAGTCCCCGAGCTGGAGCACCCGCACGGGGATTGTCCCCGCCCGGACCGCCGCGAGGAAGTCCCCGTTGCGCCCGGAGGGGTCTTCCCACACCTCTCCCGCGCCTGCGCCCTCTGCGCTGCTCGTGGCCGTTGCGCCCACGTCCGTCTGAGCGGGCCCCGGAGTAGGGTCGGCCGCGTGCGGATCGTGACGGGGCAACGGGTCGGTCCCAGGGTGGGTACGCGGGGTCTCTCGGGGCGCGGAGGGGCGCGGATGGAGGGCCAGGGGATCGCGTCCTGGGCGAGGCAGGGCGGCCACGCCTACCCCGGTGAGGGTCGGGCCGCGGGAGGCGCACCCCAGGGCAATCCCCAGGAGAATCAGGGCGAGACGCGACCCGGGCATCAGCACCCCATCGTGCGGTAGCGGTCGAGGCGGGCCGAGAGGGCCAGGCGGGTGGCCTCGCGCACGCGTCGGAGGTCGGCCGGGTCGTCGGGGTCGCCCGCGGTGTCGATGGCCGGGAGCACCTCAAAACGCAGCGGAACCCGCCGCGGGAGCGGGGTCCCGTACGCCCCGAAGGCGATGGGGATGTCGTAGTTGGGAGAGCCGAAGAGGCGCCGCCCCAGGAGTCGCTCGCGCCCGAGGACGGTGTACATCTCGTCGATCCCGAGGCCCGCCACGGGCACGATGGGCACCCCGGCCCGCATGGCCACCCGCGCGAAGCCCGCCCGCTCCCGCCACTGCAACCGGTACCGCTCCCGGGGGGTGACCTTGAACGAGTCGAGGGCCCCGCCCGGATACACCCCCACGAGCTCGCCCGCTTCGAGCAGGTGTTGTGCGCCCTGAGGCTCGCCGGGTTGGGCACCGAGGGCCGTGAGGAGCCCGCGGAGGACGGGGATCCGCCACAGGTTGCGGTCGCCGAGGAAACGTACGTATCGCCCCGTGGCCTCGCGCACGAGGGCCCCGAGCACGATCCCGTCGAGGCCGTACATCGCGTGATTGCCCACGAGGAGGGCCGCCCCGTCGCGCGGGAGGTGCTCGGCTCCGACGAGGTCGGCCCGAAACCACCGCCGCAGGGCCCCGCGGGCCACGACCCCGCCGAGGCCCTGATCGAGGGCCATCACCCGCTCAAACGACTTCGGCCTGTGCATCCTCGGGTCTACGCGCTCCACGCCGCGGAGTATGGCACGCAGGGCCCACAGCGCCGCCTCCAAGGCCGTCGCGACGCTGGGGGTTCTTGACACCAGCGGCCACTTGGAGCCTCCATAAGTTGCACGGCGCCCGATGAGACCCCTCGACCTGAATTGTAGCAATTTTCGTAGCTTCGAACACGCCGCCTTGGAGTTCTCACCGGGCGAGAAGGGCCCCGGGTGAGCGACCCGCCCCCGCCGCACGCGCCCCTTGCGCCCACGGACTACGCGGAGTGGCTCGCGGCGCTGAAGTCGCGCATCCACGCCACCCAGCAGCGCGCGACCCTGGCGGTCAACCGCGAGCTCCTCACGCTCTACTGGAGCATCGGGCGCGACATCCTGGAGCGGCAGCGTCGCGCAGGCTGGGGCACGGCCATCGTCGAGCGCGTCGCGGCAGACCTCCATGCGGCCTTCCCGGAGATGAAAGGCTTCTCCCGGGCCAACCTGATGTACATGCGGGCCTTCGCGGAGGCCTGGCCCGACGCCGACGCAGTTGTCCAACAGCCTGTTGGACAATTGCCCTGGGGGCACAACCTCATGCTGCTGGCGAAGCTCAAGACCCCCGAAGAACGCCTCGCCTACGCGGCAAACGCGCTGGAGCATGGCTGGTCCCGGGCGATGCTGGCACTGCACATCGAGGCCCGCACGGTGGAGCGGCAGGGCCGGGCCCTCACCAACTTCGCCGAGCGCCTCCCGAAGCCGCAGTCCGACCTCGCCCGCGAGACGCTGAAGGACCCCTACCGCTTCGACTTCCTCGGCCTCAGCGCCGAGGCGCATGAGCGCGACCTCGAAGACGCCCTCGTGCAGCACGTCACGCGTTTTCTGCTGGAGCTCGGCGCGGGCTTCGCGTTCGTGGGGCGGCAGGTGCACCTGGAGGTCGGCAGCGAGGACTTCTACCTCGACCTGCTCTTCTATCACCTCAAGCTGCGCTGCTTCGTGGTGGTGGAGCTCAAGGCGGGGGAGTTTCGCCCCGAGCACACGGGCCAGCTCAACTTCTACCTGAGCGCCGTCGACGCGCAGATGCGCACGGAGCACGACCATCCCACCATCGGGCTCCTGCTCTGCAAGACCCGCAACCGGGTCGTCGCCGAGTACGCCCTGCGCGATGTCAACAAGCCCATCGGCGTGGCGGAATACACGCTGGCGCAGTCGCTGCCCGACCCGCTCGAAGGCAGCCTCCCCAGCATCGCCCAGATCGAGGCCGAGCTCGGCGAACCCTCCGGGCCGGTCGTTGGCTCGGCGGAGAGTGACGCGTCTCCGAGCGGCCCTCCTCCCGCGGCGATCACGGAGCCGCCGCGCCCGGCGAAGGTCGGCCGGGGGAGTCGTTCGCCGAAGCCGAAGGCGCGGGGCTAAGCCGACGATGCCCCTGAGCCCGGCCCTCTTGGAACACGCGGCCCAGCAGTCGGGCTTCGACCTCGACCGCGACGCCCCCGTGCCCTGGCGGTCGTTCTCGAGCTCGCGGGCCCCCCTGCGGGTGTGGCTACGCGGCGAACCCGACGACGCCCTGCTCGCGGCCCTCTCGATGGGCAACGTCGACGCCGCGTTGGACAGGGAGGGCCACGGGCTACCCTGGGCGGGCGAGCTTCCTGCGGGCGCCGTGGCGGTGCGACGGGTGGCCGACCGTCCGGCCCTGCGCCACCTCCTGCGCCGCGCGTGGCAACTGTCGGCGACGCTGCCCGACGAGCTGCTGCATGCGTTTGAGAAGCAGACCGCCTCGATGCCGCGCAGCACGGAGGCCCAACGCCTGGTGGTTCAGCGGGTGGGGCAGGACTTGTTTCGTGGGGGCCTCCTCGACTACTGGGAGGGGCGTTGCGCCGTGACGGGTCTCGCGGTGACGGGCCTGCTGCGGGCGAGCCACATCAAGCCCTGGGCGGCCTGTACGGCCGACGCCCAGCGCCTCGATGTGTTCAACGGCCTGCTGCTGGCCCCGCAGTGGGACGCGGCCTTCGACGGCGGGTGGGTGACCGTGGCGGAGGATGGCGCAGTGGTGCTGAGCACCGCGCTCGACGCCGCGGCGCGCAGGGCCCTGGGGCTGGACACCGGGGCCACCGTGCGGCGGCTGGAAGCCCGCCACCATCCGTACCTCGCGTGGCACCGCGCGCGGGTCTGGCGGGGGTAGAAGATGGCCGCATCCGACAGCAAGCCTCCTGCGACCGGAAGGGGCAACCTCACGATGAAACCTCACCCCCCTACGCCCCTCCAGGCCTTCACCTTCGGGTACTGGGGCTGGGGCAGCGCCACCGCCGAGCTCGTTCGTATGGTCGACGCCAGCGAGGCGGCCCGCGGCTTCGCCCCCCCGGTCTTCGTCGACGTCCGCATCTCGCGCAACGTGCGGGCCCAGGGCTTCCTCGGCGGCGCCTTCGGCGACACGGTCGGGCGCGACCGCTACGTCTGGATGCCCGACCTCGGCAACCAGAACATCCTCGACGGCGCCCATGGCCGCGCAGCCCCACGCATCGCCCGCCCCGCCGCCGCGGCCGACCTGCTCGATGTGATCGAAGGGGCCGCCGCAGCCACGCGGCGGGTCCTCTTCTTCTGCGCGTGCCCGATCCCCGGGGAGTGCCACCGGACCCCGGTCGCGGCCCTGCTCGTGGACGCGGCCCGCGCCCGCGGCACTCCCCTCGCCGTCACCGAGTGGCCCGGAGTGCTCGCCACCGAGCCCACGCTGCAGGTCGACGAGGTCGGGCGCAAGGCTGCATTCTCGCGCAGCAAGGCGCGGATCCCGCTCGGAGCGACGCCCGACCTGGCCACCCTGGGCCGCATCGGGTGGGGCACCGTGGTCGAGCTTCGTTGGGCGGGCAAGACGCCGGGGCGGGCCTTCGTCGCGGCGGGCAGCCCGGGGTTCGGGCGGGGCCAGTGGCATCTGGAGCAGCTCACCGAGGTCGCCCTGCCCACGCGGGCGGAGCTCGAGGCCGACGAGGCCGAGCTACGCGCGATGCGCGAGGAACGCGGCCTGGCGACGATCTGGACGGGCTGATCTACGGCTCCCCAGAGAGCTGCCCGAAGCGGCTGCATCTGGCCCACAGCTTGTTGGCCAATTGTCCCTCGAGGCCAGTCCCCACCGCGCGCCTCCCCCCGGAAGCGATGGCCATCGTCGGTGCCCAGAGACGGAATCGAACCGCCGACACGGGGATTTTCAGTCCCC
>CAYUSB010000092.1:0-12058 GCA_964447205.1 uncultured Myxococcaceae bacterium | reverse complement strand
CCTGAGGGACTGAGCCCCCGCCGGAGGCCTCCCTCGGTCCGTCGCCCGCGCGAAGCCGGGACCGCCGCGCACAGCGGAGGGGATGGGAGCGAAGGGCCCCCACGCGCAGCCGCGCGCAGCGACGCGAGCACGGCGAGCATGGGGAACGCGACCTTCCCCGCAGCGAGCACGGCGGTACGCTGGCCTCGCGACGGTCCGACTCCGGCTGAAAACGCACCCTGGGATTCGGAGTAGGCGTCTGCGGGCCCGGAGGAGAGGTGTCGCGGACAAGGGTGGCGTCGCCAACGAGACGCCGAGGGGGTCACGCCGCCCTCCCCCCACAAAACCTTCTGACCCTTGCGCCCCTTGCGCCCTTGCGGCTTCGCAGCCCGTAGCCCGCAATCCGTCTCTCGTCGCCCGCTGCCCGTCTCTCGTCGCCCGCTGCCCGTGCCCTCCCTCCGGGCCCACAGACGCCTACTCCGAACTCCAGAACTCACCCGCAGCCCTTGACCCGCAAGACAGCTGCTATCCTCTCCTCCCCCGAGGGTATGCCGCAGCCACGCCCCGACTCAGCGCGGGACCGACGTGCTCACGGCCCCGCAATGGATCGGGCAACGAGCGGCCCGTTGAGCCGAAGTGCGAGCCCGGTGCGGGAAATCCGCTCGCCGGGTTCTGTCCGGAGGGCGGCCCGAAAGGGCCATCCGCACCGAAGCAACTCTTCAGGGACGCCGCCTTGCGACGATGCCCGGCTGATGCGCACCGGACATGATGGCAGACTCCGGCCGGGGATTCGTGATGCCTGGACGAACCGTGTTGTCCAAAGGCTCAGCAGCACCCGAGTTGGGGATGATCAACGGTACCGGCGTCACAACCCGTGAGGTCGGCGTCTGCGCGATGGCTCCCTGTTCACCAGAAGCAGACAGCGCCTGCGTCGTCGTTGCATCTCCATTCGCGTCGGCACATCCACCCATCGCCAACGCAACAACCACAATACACACGATCTTCTTCATGACGACCTCTGCTTACGCTTCCGAGCCACCGCCATGCCAATCGCGCCCCCGAGCAGCGCAAACTCTCCAAGAGAAGTGTGTGTTGCATAGGGCTTCGCACTGCATCCCGACCCCGAACTACTGCCACCCCCTCCCGAACTGCCGCTTGAACCATCAGAACATGAAACCCCCCTCGACGATGACGAGTCCCTCAAACACACACTCCCCCCTGGACAACTGATGTCTGCACGTCCAATCGCCGAACAGCACACCCGCCCCAAGGTCACGCAGTAGTCGCCGCAGCTGTACTCGCCGCTGTTGCACCCGCCACCGCCACCGCCACCGCCACCGCCACCGCCACCACCCGCGGTGCTCGCGCAGTCCCCGCTCGACGTACAGTAGGGATGCGTACTCGGACAACACCCTCCCCCCTGGGCTGGCGAACAACAGAAGGAACCAATCCGACAGCACCTCCCCGCGTTATTGGGACATGAACCCCAACCGGGCGAGCACTGTGCGTGCGCCCCGCTTGCGCCCAGCGCCAACCCGAGCGCCAGTGCAGCACTCATCATCCAACTCTTCTTCACATCGACCTCCTGCCTTCACGTGATCCAACATCCTTGCTTTCGTCGGCCTTGCGTCTGACCCCGACCATCGCGGGGCTCCCCGCCTCCCCAAACCCCACTTCTTCGGCACGAATGAGCCGTCCAACCAAGGCGCGAAGACCCAACAGCATCCTCCGTGCCGTGGACATTTCCCTGTTTTCTCTGCCCCCAGCCGTCGCACGATGGATTCAACCTCTGTTGAACTTCAACAACCCGACTTGCACCCTCCCGCTCCCGCGGCGTCCGCCTTCCCGCGCGGCCCCCAAACGATTGCGCCGTGGTAGCAGGGGGTGGTACCCGTCTACAGCGCGATGGTCTGCCCCCGTCCCTGCAAGGCCCGTGTCGTCGCGCTCACCGCGCTCCCGCTCTTGGCGTCGCTCGTCGGCTGCGCTGATGACGCCCCGCCCTCACTCAGCGCCGGCACACTCTCGTACCGGGTCTCGGCCATCCACAAGACCGGCTGCACCCTCGACGAGCTCTTTCAACAGGTCGACACCGGTACGCGCGCGCTCGACAGCCCCCTGCGTTCGGAGGTGTCGATCATGGGCAACGCCGCGTGGCTCGAGGCCAGCAGCACCCCCGCCTCCCAGACGCTCTCGTTCTCGGCGGGCGTCGCGCGCCGGTGCGGCCAGCACTGCAGCGGTGGCTCCGCAACCGCCGCGTTTCGATGGGAGGGCACCCTCACGCTCCCCGATGCGGCCCCGACCTGGGACGTCCGTTTCACGATCTCGTCCGTGTACACCGCCCCCGATCGACCCGAAGTCCCCGCGGGGCAGTGCGTCATCGAGACCCCCTGGCGCTCTCCCATCGTGATCGATGCCCCGTCGCTCGAACGCACCGTCTCCGCGCCCGCAGGATCCGCGCTCCTCCGTGTCCGGTGCGAATCCCAAAGCCCCACGCACGGCCTTGTAAGCGTGGCTTGCATCGGCGCACCGCCCGACCCACCGCCGCTGGAGGTCTCCCCCGTCTGGATCGAAGCGCGCCTGACCATCCGCGTGGACGCGACGCGGAGATAGTCCCTACAGCTCTGCGTCGGGTGTCATCGCGAGCCCTGTCGGACCGCCCCGATAACGCCAGCCCTGCCAGCCTTGCGGCCCGCGTCCGAAGGCGGCCACGTCGGCATACCCGTCGCCGTCGAGGTCGCCCACGAGGAAGTGTCCAAACGCGGCCAGGCCCGCGGTGGGAGCCTCGCGTACCTCACCGGCCTCCTCCAGGAAGAGACGGGCGCCGCCATACTGCACAAAGAAACGCTGTGGCCCTTCCGGCCCGTCGGTGATCGTGGCGACGAGGTCGACCACGCCGTCGCCGTTGAGGTCACCAGCGCCGAGGTCGCGGCCGAAGTCCAACCCGTCCATGGGCAGGGACGTGCAGAAGGACGCGCGGTCGGCGTCGGCAAACACGCCCGCAGAATCGGCGGGGTACACCCGGATGCAGCCGCGGTCCAGGCGGTCGCGCCCGGAAGACACCACGGCGTCGAGGCGCCCGTCGCCGCTCACGTCACACAACACCCCCGTGGCGGCGAAGCCTGTGCCTTCACGCAGGAGGTTCCACCAGGGGACCGCGACGAGCCCGGGTCGAAACGTGTACAGGCCAGCCGCGCTCGTCCCGACGATCGCTGCCCCCTGGGCGCCGGTGAGCAACGCGTCGACGCCCTCCCCGCGTACATCGCCCGCGCCGAGGGCCGTAAAAAACTGACCGATGCCCAGCGGGCTGTCGACCGTCGCGGCGGGCGTCGTCGCGAGCCCCGCGGGGCTGCCGCGATAGACCAGCACCCGACCCCGCTCGGACTGCCACCCCGGGACCCCCACGGCCAGATCGCCGTAACCATCCCCGTCGAAGTCTCCCGCCGCGACACCCGCGCCGAAGTGCATCCCCGCGTCGGAGCCCGCCATCGTCCACGCGGGCTCGTTCATGCCGGGTTGCAACGGCGTGCGGTACACCCGAACCTCCCCCGTATACCCCCGCACCGCAGGGGTCGCCACGACCACCTCGGGGTGGCCGTCTCCGTCGAGGTCCCCCCCGTCGAAGGGCATCGTGCCCGTGGCCTCGATGCGCGCCCCGCGCAATGACCCCGTCCGAACCAGGCCGTCGGGGCCCATGGCGTCCTCGACCCCGTCACCGTCGAGGTCGATCGCCCCACGCATACGCCACGCGACGCCCCCCGCGTCGCGAAGGCCCCGCGACACCCGAAACCACCAGACCCCACTCGTCGCGCCCTCCCCCACCCGCGAGGGATCCTGCACCCGCCAGAACACCGTGCCCTCCGGCAACGGCGACGCGGGAACACCCGTACCGCCCCGCGCCTCCACCCGCTCGATCACCTGGGTGCACCCGCGATCGCGGCAAAACTCCACCATCACCGGTCGCGCGGGCCCCTCCGCGGTCCAGCGCACCCGCGGCCGTCGAGACCCCACCCGCGCCCCCGACAGCGGCCCCAACGGGCGCACCCGCATGCCGTCGCGCAGCGGTCGACGGTCCTCCTCCGGGAGCTTCGTCGCACAGCCGACCAACACCGCAAACAGGGTCAGAAGCGCCAGACGCACGAGGCTCCTCTCAGCGACGGGGCACAGGCCAACGCCCGCGCAGACTCCCGCGATGCACCGCGCACCCGACGGATCACCCCGACGGTCAGGAGCACACCCGCGGCGAGGTAGCCCCCGATCGTGAGGCCCCACATGGCATCGGCGGTGTCGCCCTCGGCCGCGCAATTCTCTCGACGCGTCAGGCCGTTGGCGAGGCAGGCGTCGTCGTTCCAACGCGCCACGAGCACCTGTTGGGCGACGTTGGCGGCCACCCCCAGGGCGAGGGCGCTGCCCGCCGTGGCAAACCACGGCCACGACAAGGGCCTGCGCGGCATGACCCCCGCCGCGGGCTGAACCTCCGGCAGAGACACCGGGGACAGCGCAGGGGCGGCCTCCTGCACGACGGGCGCGACGGGCGTGACGAGCGCGACGACCTCCACGGGCCGCAACGCCAGCTCCATGCGTACGTCGGCCCCACCCACGACGGTGATCGTGCGCGTCGTAGTCTCACGCCCTGGCGCCTCCACCACGAGCCGATGCGCGCCCTCTGCGACGCGCAGCACGAGCCCTTCGGACGGGACCGCCTGCGCCCCTTCCTCGTCGAACATGGCCCGCGCCGCGGGCACATCGACGAGCACCGTCACCGCGGCGACATGGGTGCGCACCCGCAGAAGCTCGCGCTGAAGCTGCGTGCCAAACCGCTGCACGAAGGGGTCTTGCGTGTCGCCGAGGGCCTCCACAAGGTCGCGCTCGGCGTCGACCCAACGCGAGAGCGCCGCCGCCGCAAGTCCACGGTCGGCGAGGGCCTCCGTGCAGTGACAGCGCGCGTACGCCGCATCAAACGCCGCCCACGCCGCATCATCACGCCCCGCACGACGGAGCGCGATTCCTTGCTCGATGAGCGCACCGGTGGAGAGCTGCTGCGCGTCGGCCCGCGCCACGCCCAGCAGCGCGGCGAGCCCCAAGGCCGCAAAACCCCTCCGCATGCCCCGGGTCGCCATGACCGCGTTATCGCGTAACACGCGGGAGAATCAAGGCCCCCCCGGTGCCTCGCTCCAACGCCATGGGCGCACGCCGTGAGCGCCGCCCGGACCCACGCGCGGGCGCTGTTGGGAGCGCCGCTGCGGGGGCCGCGGTGGGGGCTCCGACAGGGGCAGCAACGGACGCCGTGACGGGTGCTGCCACGGGCGCTGCCGCAGGCGCCGCTGCGGGCACGGGCGGAGGTGCCGACGGGCCCACCACCGCTCCATCCACGGAGGCCGACCACCCCCGGGCCGAGATCACCACGGCGCCCAGGAGCGTACAGGCGAGCATCGTCAGCGGCACGCCCCAGCGACGCCCGGGCTGGGAGAGCGGCTGTTCGAGCGCGTCACGGAGCGCGCTGGCGGTGGGGTAACGCGCGTCGCGGTCGGGCGCCATCGCACGACGCACGATGCGGTCGAGGGCCATGGGCACCTCGGGGCGAAGCGTACGCACCGTAGGGCAGCCTCCACGCGTCGCGGCGAGGAGCGTGGCCTGCCAGGTGGGCCCCGCGTAGGGCCGGCGCCCCGTAAGGCACTCGTAGAGCAGCACACCGAGGGCGTACACGTCGGCCCGCGCGTCGAGGGCGAGGCCCGCCCCCTGCTCGGGGGACATGTACGCAGGCGTGCCGATCAGCTCCCCGCGCAGGGTGAGCGTGCCCCCCGAGGCAGGATCGGCGAACCACGCCGCGCCAAAGTCCACGAGCACAGGCAGAAACGCAGCGCCTGCGGGCTGGAGCAGGACGTTGGCGGGCTTCACATCGCGGTGGACGACCCCGCAGCCGTGCACCGCCGCAAGGCCCGCGGCGAGGTCGCGCGCGAGGCGGGCCGCGTGCGCTGGCGCGAGCGGACCATGTTGGGCGAGGTGCGCGGCGAGGGTGTCGCCCTCGATGAGGTCCATGACGACGTAGGCCACACCGTCTTCGACGCCCGCGTCGAGGAGGGGCACGATGCTGGGGTGTCGCACCCTCGCAAGCGCGTCGGCCTCGCGCATGAATCGCTCGCGCGCCACGGGGTCGAGCACCCGCTCGGTGTGGAGCACCTTCACCGCGACGTGCCGGGCAACGTCGACGTGGCAGGCTGCGAACACCCGCGCCGTTGCACCCTCACCGAGCACACGCTCCAACCGCCAACGCCCCAAGCGGGAGCCAGGCGCTGCGGGCAGCGAGGCGACCATGGCGGCATTGTCTCCGCGGGGCTGGGGGCCTGTCAACGCGGCGAGATCCGCACCTCCGTGCCGCGCACGAAGAGACACCGCTGCGGCCCCGCCCACGCACGATCGCACTGGCGCAGATCGAGGCGCACGTGGACCGTCCCCTCCCGGGTGACCGGCACGCGGTAGTCGCGACGAAACTCAGGCCCGATGGTGCACGGTTCGGCCTCGGCGAGGGAATCCCCCCGGAGAAGAGGAATGTCGAGGGACAGGACCCCGTTGGCCTGGGCGGCGATGGAGACCTCCGAGCCTTCACAGAGACACCCCGGGCGGGGCGGAGGGGGTAGCTGAACCCGAACACGCAGCACGACCGAGAGGGTCACCTCGCCACCGGGGGGCAGACCCACACAATGCAGCTCGCCGACGGTGGCACCTGGCGCGTAGAGGGCCGTGCCGTTGGGGGTGGTGGCGGCGGCCAACGCGGACGGTACCTCGCAGTTCGGGGTTCCGCGCGGGTCGATGACGGTGGTGATCGTGTTCGGGTCGGCGACCCCGGTGGCCACGCAGCGCATCCCCGCGGTGGGAGGTGCGTCGTCCGGAGCGCCCGTGCAAGCGAAGAGCAACGACGCTCCGAACACCGCCCGATAGGGGGACCGCGTCACCATGCGCAAGGGCGAGGGTACCCCACGCTCACCCGCCAAGGGCAGTCTGGAGCAGCCCTGGGAGGCCGGGGCTCCGCGCGACCAGTTCTCGCAGCGCCGCGGTGGCCTCGGCGAGGCGGCGGTCGACGGCGTCGCGTTCGATGAGGCCCGCGTGGTCGGCGGTCGCCCCCGTGAAGGCCCCGCGGATGTGACCAAAGAGCTCGCTCCCGAGGCGCTCGGGGGAGAGCTCGGCGCAGTTGACCGCGACGAAGGGTCCCCGCACCCAGGGCCCCTGATTGTGGAGCCCTTGCGCGAGTACGTCCTTGCCGACGCCCGTGGGCCCAAGGAGGAGCACCGGCAACCGCGTCGGCGCGGCGCGTCGGCACTGTTCGAGCGCGCGGCTACGCCCCGCGGAGACGGCCGTAAATCTCCAGGGAACCTCCGCCCGCCGCGTGGCCACGGCGGTGTTGTAGGCGTTGACGACGAGGCGCACCCAGGTCAGGTCGTCGCCGCTGAGGGTGTGGGAGGCGTCGGCGGGGCGCACCGTCAGGAGCCGGGCGTCGCCTTCCAGGGGCCACGCGTGCCCGTCGTCGCCGCCGAGGGCCACCGCGAGCCCGCGGTCTTGAAGGCGTGCACGCACCACGGTCGCGAGTCCCTCTGCCGTGAGCGGGTCAAACTCCGTGGGGACATCCCAGCGGATGTCGTCGCGCTGGAGCGACAGCTCCGTACCAAACCACAACGGTGCCTCCAGCGGGTGACTGCGGTTCGCGGCGATGCGCTGGAAGGCCCCGTTGCGGCTCCCAGGGTCGACCACGGAGACCTTCCCCTCGCGTACCGTCAGGGTGGCGTGGTGCAGCGAGAGCGACGCAGCCGGCGCGCGCACTTCGAAGCGTTGCCCATCGCCCGTGACCGTGACCTGTTGGGCCTCTCCTCCGCGCCCCACCACGATGTCGCAGTCGTCGGGGAACGCATGACGCAGCGGCCGAAACGCATCCTTGAGCAGGAAGACGAGCGTCACCATGGCGATGGGTGCTACCGCGCCCTGCGTCCCCGGATCAAGGGGCCTCGCACACGGCGTTCCGCCATGGTCTGTCCTCCTGGGCGACGATCTCCTGCCTGGAGCCCACTCCACCCTCGGCGCCCTCAGGGAGAGGGTCGTGCCATACTGGGCGGGAGGTTCTCCCATGGGCGACGACGCGCACGACCGGCAGACCCACTTGCGTTGCGAAGCGTGGGTGCGGGCCCGCGCGGGCGACCCCGCGGAGGGCATCTTCGGCCCCGACAGCCTCGCCTGGACCCTCGTACGCGAACCCGCCTACCTCCTCGGCGGAGCCGCCGCGGTGCTCTTGCAGATGGCCCACCCCGCGGTGGTGGCCGGGGTGAGCGCCCACTCGACCTTCGAGACCGACCTCCTCGGCCGCATCCGTCGCACCTCGCAGGCCCTGTACTCCCTGGTGTTCGGCCACCTCGACGACGCCCTGGCGACCTCGCGACGGATGCACAACATCCACACCCGGGTCCGCGGCACGGTCGACCACCCGTGCTCCTCCTGGCACGGCCGCCCGTACCGGGCCAACGACCCGGAGCTTCTCGCCTGGGTGTCGATGACCGCCACGGTCGCCGGGCGGCGTGCCTTCGAGGCCTTCGTACGCCCCATCGCCCCCCACGAACTCGCGGGCGACTGGAACGACCTGTGCCGCGGGGCCGTGGCCTCGGGCGTCGACCCCGAGGGGCTCCCCCCGTCGCGCGAGGCCTTCTTCGCGCGCTTCGAGGCCATCGCAGAGGACTCCCCCGACCTCGAGGTGGGCCCCAAGGCCCGCGCCGTCGCCCGGGTGCTCTTCGGGGCCCCGTTGGGAGTGTTCGACCCGGTGATCACCGCGGCCCTGCTCCCGCCCCGGGTTCGGGCCATGTACGACCTGCCCTGGGGGCCCGCCGAGATGCGGGCCTTCGCCCGGCGGCGATCGGTCTTCGCGGCCCTGCGTACGATGGCCCCGGAGGCCGTGCGGTATGTTCCGGCGTGGCATCAGGCCCGGCGGAGGCTGGCCGTGCGGGACGGAGCCTCCGGGGCCCTATGGGGGCGGGTTCTGGATGCGATGAGCGCGCGGATGGCCGTGCCCGCGGGCCTACGGGTCAGCGCGTTGAAACAGAACGGGAGGGGGTGATCTCGGGCGCCGGGCCGCCCTGGAGAGGGCGACCGCGGCTGCGGCCGGGAGAGCTTCACCGCACGAAGGTGCGGGGGCTCAGCGCTTGGCGGCCTCGGCGGCCATCTTCTTCTTGTAGGCCGTGGTCAGCTCCTCCTGCTCGCCGCGGGGCACGGGGGCGTACTTCGCGAACTCCATCGTGAACCCCCCTTTGCCCTGAGTGGCCGAGCGCAGGTCGGTGGAGTAGCCGAACATGGTGTTGAGCGGGACCTCCGCGGTCACCGTGAACGACCCGTCGCCGGGCTGGGTGTCGAGGATCACCCCACGGCGCTGGTTGACCTGTCCGACCACGGAGCCCTGAAACTCCTGGGGGGCCTCGATCTCGACCTTCATGATGGGCTCGAGGATGGTCGGGCGGGCCACCCCGTAGGCCTCGCGGAAGCCCATGAGGGCGGCCGTCTTGAAGGCCTGCTCGGACGAGTCGACGGGGTGCGACTGACCGTCGTTGATGGTGACCCGGACGCCCACCACGGGGGCCCCGATGAGGGTGCCGCGTTTGATGGCCTCGCGGAAGCCCTTGTCGCACGCCGAGATAAACTCGCGGGGGATGGCCCCGCCGGTGATCTCGTCGATGAACTCGTAGGTCTCCACCGCGTCGGCCGGGAGGGGCTCGATGAAGCCGCACACCCGACCAAACTGGCCCGAGCCGCCGGTCTGCTTGCGGTGGGTGTACGCGAACTCGCCGCGGTTGGTGATGGTCTCGCGGTAGGCCACCTGGGGCTTGCCGGCCACGACCTCGCAGCCGTACTCCCGGCGCATCCGCTCCATGTAGATCTCGAGGTGGAGCTCGCCCATCCCGGAGATGATGGTCTGGCCCGACTCCTCGTCCTGGTGGACGCGGAAGGTGGGGTCTTCCTTCGTGAAGCGGTTGAGGGCCTTGGAGAAGTTGGACTCGCCTTCGCGGCTCTTGGGGGCCACCGCGAGGGAGATCACCGAGGCCGGGACGTGCATCGAGGTGAGGGTCACGTTGACCCCGCCGGTGAAGGTCTCGCCCGACGAGCAGTCGATGCCGTAGAGGGCCACGATGTCACCCGGGAGGGCCACCGTGATCTCCTCGCGCTCCTCGGAGTGCATGCGGAACATCCGCGGCACGCGCTCCTTCTTCTGCTGGTTGGAGGTGTTGATGATGGTGTCGCCCGTGCGCAGCGAGCCCTGGTACACCCGGAGGTAGGTGAGCTGGCCGTACTTGTCGCGGGTGAGCTTGAAGGCGAGGCCGACCATGGGCTTGTCGGGGTCGGACTCCAGGGTGATCCGGGTCTCGGTCCCCGACTGGTCGAAGGCCGTGTGCACGACCTCCTTGGGGTTGGGGAGGTAGAAGCACACCGCGTCGAGCAGGAGCTGGACGCCCTTGTTCTTGACGGCGGAGCCGCACATCACGGGGGTCATCTTGAGGGCCAGGGTGGCCCGGCGGATGGCGGCCTTGAGCTCGTCGTTGGAGACCTCCTCGCCGTTGAGGAACTTCTCCGCGAGCTCGTCGTCGACCTCGGCCACGCCCTCGACGATCTCGGCCCGGCGCGCGATGGTCTGCTCGACGTACTCCGCGGGGGGGTCTTCCTCGCGGATGTTCTCGCCGTTTTCGCCGTCGAAGAAGTACGCCCGGCCCGTGACCGCGTCGATGATCCCGGCGAACTTGTCCTCGGCCCCCATGGGGACCTGGATCTTCACCGGGTGGTGCTGGAGCTTCTCCTTGAGCATCTCCGCCACGCGGTCGTAGTTGGCCCCGGGGTTGTCCATCTTGTTGACGAACGCGATGCGGGGCACCGAGTACCGCTTCATCTGCCGGTCGACGGTGATCGACTGCGACTGCACCCCCTTGCCCGAGTCGAGCACGAGGATGGCCCCGTCGAGCACGCGCAGGGCCCGCTCGACCTCGATGGTGAAGTCGACGTGGCCGGGGGTGTCGATGATGTTGATGTTGTGGTCCTTGAGCTGCCGCTGGGACCCGGGCCAGATGCAATACGTCGCCGCGGACTGGATCGTGATGCCCTTCTCACGCTCGAGGTCCATCGAGTCCATCTTGGCGCCGACCCCGTCCTTGCCACGGACCTCGTGGATCGCGTGGATCCGCCCCGTATAGAACAGGATGCGCTCGGTCAGGGTCGTCTTGCCCGAGTCGATGTGCGCCGAGATGCCGATGTTGCGAATGTTCTGGATAGGAATGTTGGCCATGATGAAACCCGTTGGTGATGAGGTAAGTCAGTAGCTCCACGGACGCGGACGGTCGTTGGTCGCGTGCGCGCTTGTGTTCGTTCTCGGCCCCGGCGTCAAGTCCCTCTGCGGGGGACGAGGGCGCCTACGGGGTGACCCGGACCACACCCGCCATGCCCACGTGGCCGTGGCGATCGCAGTAAAAGGGGTAGTTTCCCGGGCCAGGGAAGGCCACCACGTAGCTCGTCCCGGCGCTCTGCCGCGCGATCAGGTTGGGCTCCGTGACCCCCGCCCTGGGCCCATGGGGCACCCCCGGAACGAGCGGGTGCGCCGCGAAGTCCATCTCGAAGGTCACCGACTGCCCCGCCCGGATGATGACGCACCGCGGGGTGTACCCCGTCGTCCCCCGGGGCCGCACCACCCGCTCGGCCGAGGCCTCGCTGCGGTCGATGTAGTCGGTCGGGGCGCAGTCGTTGAGCATCGGCCCCGACGCCGGGACGTCCGCCGCGACCGGGACGTCGACCGGAGCGTCCGTGGCGATCGGGACGTCTGTGGCGACCGGGACGTCGGCCGGGGCGTCGTGGGCGTGCCCGGCGTCGGTCGTGTGGGCGTCGTGGTCGTCGCCGCAGCCGGCTGACAGAGGGGCGAGGAGGGCGAGGAAGAGGGCGCGGGACGTGCGGATCATCGGGACCTGTCGGGACGGGGTGAGAGGGTCGTTGGGGGGGCTAGGGGGTGACGTGGAGGGCGGCCATCATGCCGTTGTCGACGTGTTCGAGGATGTGGCAGTGGTACATCCAGTGG
>CAYUSB010000091.1:0-12545 GCA_964447205.1 uncultured Myxococcaceae bacterium | reverse complement strand
GCCCGTGTCGGCAGGGCCCGTGTCGGCAGGGCCCGTGTCGGCAGGGCCCGTGTCGAGGACCCCGAGGTCGTTGCCCGCGTCGGCCGTGCCGCCCACGACCGAGCTGTCCCCACATGCCACCGCCGAGAGGACCAGGGCCCCCAGGGTGAGGGGCTTCCAGAGTGTGCGCGCCATGGCCCCGACGGTACCACCAGTTCTCCCCCACGAGACCGAACCCGCCCCGGAGCCCCTTTCTCTCCCCCTCGGGCCATGGTAGGGACAACACCTACATCACCCCCACGGCCCGGATCGCCGGGGGTTTTGCGCGGAGCCGTACCATGCGCCTGTCTCGTGTCCTCGCCCTCGCCCTCGCCCTGTCTTCGTCGGGTTGCCTCGTGGAGAGCGCCGAAGACTTCGCCCACCGCGACGACGACCCCATCGGCGACAGCGTGGGCGTGGAGGAGTCGGGGTCGATCGGGGTGCGGGTTCCGTCTTCGCTCAACCTCGACCGCCGGGGGCGCTTCTATCTCACCTTCGACGACGGCCCGTCGGGGGTGTACACCCCGCAGATCCTCGCCACCTTGCGGGCCCACAGCGCCCCGGCGACCTTCTTCGTGACGGGGGCCAACGTCGCGGGCAACGAGTCGATCCTGCGCGACCTCGACACCCGCGGTCACCTCGTGGCCAGCCACCAGTGGAGCCACGTGGTGGCCACGGCGGCGCAGTTTCAGTCGTGGGTTCCGCGGCAGGCGGCCCTGCTCGACGAGGTGACGGGGCGCACCCTGCCCCGCCTCTTCCGCTACCCCTACGGGGCCGGGACCTCCGCCAAGGAGACCGTCCTGCGGGCCAACGGCTACACCCACGGGGGCATCGGCTGGGACATCGACACCCTCGACTGGTGCTTCGGCGGCGGAGGGGGCCGCTGCGACCGGGCCAGCGCCGCGTACCGCGCGGACTTCGTCGGTTGGGTCGTGAGCGAGTGCCAGCGCCGCGGGGGCGGGGTCGTGCTCTTCCACGACATCCAGGGCATCACGGCCCGCAACCTCGACACCATCCTCACCCGCCTCGAGGGTCTGGGATACAGCTTCGCCCAGTTGCCCACCGAGGCCTCCCCCCCTCCCGCCCCCGCCCCCACCCCGGGCCCCGTCCCCACGGGATGCGTCGTCAGCACCGACACCGCCAACGTGCGCAGCGCCCCGAGCGGGACGGTCGTCCTGACCCTGCCCCGCGGCACCCCCGTGACCGTTCGCTCCGTCACCGACGACTGGTACTCCGTGCGCTTCACCGTCGGCGACACCCAACACGGCACCGACGCGGCTCCCCGCTACATGCACCGCACCGTTCTGTCCTGCCGATAGCCGACCTCGCGTAGAATGGGCCCCAGCGGGCCGTCCCTCGGCCTCGCACGACGGAGGTCTCCGAGTGAATACACGATGGATCCTTGGGGGCGTCTTGATCGCCCTCGCCTCGGCTTGTGGCAGCGGCAGCAGCGTGGTGCCCGACAACGACGCGGGCACGACTCCCGACGACATGGGCAAGGCCGACACCGGCCCCGCCGACACCGGCCCCACGGACACCGGCCCTACGGACACCGGCCCTACGGACACCGGCCCTACGGACACCGGCCCGATGGACACCGGCCCCACCGACGCGGGCCCGATGCGCTGTACCCAGGCCTCGGACTGTGCGGGCGACCCGGGGGGCCCCGCCTGCGACACGACCTCCGGGCGCTGCGTGACCTGCACCCCCACCGACGACCGCTGCCCCGCGGGCCGGTACTGCACCGCCGACCGGGCCTGCGCCACGGGCTGCCGCGACGACATGGCCTGCGCCGCCGACGGCGGAACCTCCCCCCGCTGCGACACCACCACCCGCCAGTGCGTGGCCTGCGTCACCAACGAACACTGCGCCGCGGGCACCGTCTGCGTCGGCAACGTCTGCGTCATGGGGTGCACCACCGAGCGCCCCTGCCCGAGCGGCCAGACCTGCTGCGACGCGGCCTGCGTCGACACCACCACCAGCATCGCCGCATGCGGAGCCTGCGGAAACCGCTGCATGGTCCCCAACGCCATGCCCGCCTGCACCAACGGGACGTGCACCGTCGGGACCTGCACCGCCCCCAACGCCAACTGCGACGGCAACGCCACCAACGGGTGCGAGGTCAACACCGCCACCGACACCGCACATTGCGGAGCCTGCGGGATGGCCTGCGCCGCACGGCCCAATACAACGGCCACCTGCGCCGCGGGGATGTGCCAGTACACCTGCGCGATGGGCTTCGCCGACTGCGACGCCGACCCCTCCAACGGGTGCGAGACCAACACCGGCACGAGCGCCTCGCACTGCGGAGCCTGCGGACGGGTGTGCAACCCCCCGAATGCCACGGCCGCCTGCGCCATGGGACAGTGCACGATCGCGGCCTGCACGATGGGCTTCGGCGACTGCGACAGCAACCCCACCAACGGCTGCGAGACCGACACCCGCACCGCCACCGCCCACTGCGGGGCCTGCGGAACGAGCTGCCCCGGGGCCCCCAACGCCGTGCCCGCCTGCGCCCTCGGGACCTGCGCCCTGACCTGCACCGCGGGCTTCGCCGACTGCGACGGCAACGCAACCAACGGCTGCGAGGCCGACACCCGTACGAGCACCGCCCACTGCGGCGGCTGCGGCCGGACGTGCAGCGCCTCCAACTCCACCCTGGTGTGTATGGCCTCGACCTGCACCCTCACGGGCTGCGCCGCGGGTTTCGCCAACTGCGACGGCAACGTGGCCAACGGCTGCGAGACCGACACCCGCACCACCGTCACCCACTGCGGAGCCTGCGGAACCACCTGCCCCGCCCGGGCCAACTCCGTCACGAGCTGCGCCGCGGGGGCGTGCCAGTACGCCTGCGCCGCGGGGTTCAATGACTGCGACGACAACCCCGGCAACGGCTGCGAGACCATGGGGGCCTGCGTGTACAGCGCGTGCAGCGCCGTTCCGCGTACGCGCCCGTCGGGGGTGTACACCGTCACCAGCGGCGGAGCGCCCTGGCAGGCCTACTGCGACATGACCAGCGAGGGCGGGGGCTGGACCCTCCTCCTCAAGGCCGACGGGGCCCTCCCCACCTTCCAGTACGACAGCGCCCTGTGGACCAACACGGCCCTGCTCAACGAGGGGGCCACCAACACCGCGCGGGGGGATGCAAAGTTCCGGGGGTTCCTCAATCTCGCGTTTACGTCCGTGCGGCTCGTCGTGCGGGACGGCAGCGACCGGGGCCTCGTGCTCCCCCTCGCGGCCAGCTCGCTCCAGGGCCTCTTCGCCGGGGCTCCCCGCAGCACCAACGCCGGCCGCAACGCCTGGAGGGCCCTCGTGTCGTCGCCCTCCCTCCAGCCCTTCTGCAACGCCGAGGGCGTCAACCAGAGCGTCCCGGGCTACCGCCGGGTGCGCCTCGGGATCCTCACCAACCAGGAGAACGAGTGCGGGAGCCCCGACAGCGGCCTCGGCCTCGGCTTCGGCAACGACACCAACGGCTGCGTGACCTCCGCCTTCGCGGCCACCTCCGCGGGCAACGTCACCACCTGCGGGGGCGACAACGGCGACCGCAACACACAGACCTTCACGATGCTCTTCGTGCGGTAGTTCTCCCCAGTTTCCTCCCGATCACCCCGTGGGAAACGCCCACGGAGGCGGATCCTCCCCCCGCACCCACCGCCCCACCGCCGTCAGGGCCCGGGCCCGCAGACCCCCGTCGGGGCTGCAGAGCTCGTCCGCCCGGAGGGTCGTCGGGCTCACCACCCCCGCGCGCAGACACCGTACCGCGGCCTCGGTGCGCGCCCCCGACCACAGGGCCAGGGCGTCGTCGAGGCTCGCCGCGAGCACGGAATCAAGCTCCGCAGGGTGCGGCCGGAAGCTCTCCAGCGGGCGCACGGTCTGGGTGGCGTACACATCCAGGATCTCGCGGTCGGCCCCGCCTCCGGGCAGGGTTCGGGCGACGGCCACGCGGCCGAGGAAACGCACCGCCTCGGGCGAGACCCCCAGGCCCACCTCCTCCTCGGCCTCGCGCAGGGCGTCGAGGGGGCCCTCTCCGGCCCCGAGGTGCCCGCCCACGGAGACATCCACGCGGCCCGGCCAGGTGTCCTTCGTAAAACTCCGTCGCTGCAAGAGCACCCACGGAGCCCCCTCCGACACGTTCACCACCCACAAATGCATCGCCCGATGCCAGTCCCCGTCCCGATGAACCTCCCCCCGGGCCTTGGTCCTCCCCAACGGGCGTCCGAGGGCATCGACGAGGTCAAACCGCTCTGCCGGGTCCTGGGCTTCGTGCGTCACCGCCCGATCATATCCCGATCCCCGGCCACGCACCATGGGGCCCACTACTCCCCGAAAGGGCCCGTGGGCCCGCACTGGGAGCTGGCTATGATCAGAGAGTTGAGGGTACGGGGCGATGGTGCACTCCTTCAGTGCGTTGGGATCCCACACTCCCAACGCCCACGCGCCATGCATCATGTAGGAGCGTTGGCTGTTGGAAGTCGAAAGGTCTTCGGCCTCCACCTCCACACCGAAGGATTCCGCATCGCCGTACGCGTGAATCAACCGCAATCCGGAAGGTCCAAGGTTAGCACCGAAAAGACGGAAGTCACTTTCTGCGGTCAATTTAACCTGAGTACGATAGTACGGAATGCCCATATAATGATACACCAGACGGCCGATACGAGGATCAAATTTCCATCCACTCTGACCAGTATTTCCCCTGGTAGTATTCATCAGAAGAGTAAGAACCGCGGAGCTGCCGATAAAGCAGTCAATCCCTTGACCTGCACCGAAACAGTGTGCCCGGACGCTCATCGCCAGCGTTCGAGCAGCCTCTTCGACATCAGCGGCAGGAACAGGACTTCCGCCCACAGACAACAGAAGTTCGGGCAGGCCGCGGAAGCTGCTGGTGGAGAACTCGCCTTGACCGATTTGAAGATCGAGAGAATTGAGGAGCTGAACGTAGGCGTTCTGCAAACGGGACCGAACGGGATCTCCTGCGAACCCAGCCGGGGTCACCGAAGCATCGAGTCGAGAGACAAAGACACGCAGACCCATCCGCGCCAGGTTGAAGTCAATGGCCGTCGCATCCATGTCCATGTCGGCCTCTTCAGGAGGTGCCGACTCGGTGTATACCGTGTCTCCGATCGCGGGAGGGACCCCAGGAGCAGGCGGGATGCGCAGCGAGACGAGCAACCCAGCATCGCTGACGCTGGTCTTCGGAACTCCTGCGACAGGTGCACCCTTCATCATCGGGATCGCCGAGAGCAGTTCGCCAAAAGAGTTGTAGGAGTAGGGCGTAAAGATCGGCTGCCCCAGGTCGGCCTGTACACCTCCCTGCCTCGCCGTCTGAAAGGGCGACCAGACGACACCATCATCCTGGACGTAAGCTCCCTCCTTCACGTTGCGAGAGAGATCGTAGGTCGCTCGGTTCTTTGAAATTACCATGACACACCTTGCTTGAACAGTGAGTTGCGTGAGTGTGAGTACAGTGAGCGTAGCCACTACGCCATCGAGTGGATCGCGAAGGGAGAACAGCAGATCTTATGGACCAACTCGGCCGAAACGGGAAGGAAGTGCCGAAGTCGTCAGATCGACAGGTCGGATGGAAGAATCATAAAATACAGCAGGCGTAAGGTAGCGTGCTTCCAGTTCAACCAACTCGGTCCCCCCAGTCGTCTGAAAGCGGAGCGACACCCGCGCATTGGAACCCAAACGAACGAGCTCCTCAAACAGCGCACGATATTCCGCGTTCCCCGCACTGGTACGGAACTCGAGCACAAACTCGCCATACGGAGGAATGGTGATCGTGTCACGAGGCTCTGGAGCGAGGGACGGCAGAACCGCTCGGGAGAGGCGCGACAACGCCATCCCAACCGCAGCCGGAACAATCTCTACGGCCAGAATCTGGAGCGGGTAGGCATCACTGAGATTTCGCAACACAAACCGAAGAGAGACAAGATCTCCGCGCAGCCGCTGAAAGGCGAGCGAAGGAATAATGTCGAACATGTTATCAAAAGCAAAAGGCGTCCCGGCGCTCCCGGTCCGTCGAAGGCCGACATTGGCGCGGACCGCAGCCTGAAGTGCAGTGGCCGGGGGCAACGCGGCGGCAATACCGACCTGGCCATCTCCCTGCCTGATCGCAAGCCCCAAGTCGGGTCGCAGAAGTGTGGGATTTGCTGTCATGTATTCACCGATGTCTGATGTGCGCCCAAGAACCGCATCGAGAAGACGGTCGACTCCTTGCAAACTGATACGCCCCTGGATTGGAGAGAAAACATTCGCGAGGTTGACGGAAATATCCACCGAGACGAAAACCGTTGGATCAGCGATGATGGTTCGCAGAGAACTGTTGAGTGAGGATTCCAGCGCACGAGCCATCGACATCAAAGAAGAAGGGACGTCTGAGACGGCTGAGACTGCTGCTGGAATTCTCCCGATGGTGCTCCCGGTAATCATTCGAGGAATCACCGAGAGCAACTCCCCAAAAGTGTACCGCGTCGTCCCTGTCGCCACAAGGATTCCCGGGATACCCACAACTGTCATTGCAGCAGAGACCGCGACCAACACAAAACCTAGGGCGATGGCACCAATGGCCAGCAACATAAACCCAACAATCTGAAGGAACCCAAAGTCGATTCCTACCCCAAGATCGACCCATACCGCTTCGACCAGTCCATTGTTGCCCCGACGCAACCCTGCCTGGATCATCGCAGAGACTCTAGCGCGTACATCAAATGGACCAATAGCATCAATCCAGTTGAGGTCGGCCTCAACGCCCAACGAGAAGCCGTTCGCGTTCCTCCTTCGCTCGTAACGCGTCGCCCCCACACGAACGATGTCCAGCGTACGAAGACGAGGGCTACTGACTGCGGCCTCGGCCAACGCCTCCCTCAGTTCACCCTGTACGCGCGTGGCGATTGTCGAAAGGAGAAGGTCCTCGGACAGGTCCAGTTGAAGCGACTCCCCCGCAGCCAGCCGAGGATCCCTAGAAAAGAACTCCCGCCATCCGGTCTCGACCTCCCGGCGTCGGTATCCGGCCTGGGCCTCGGCCAATCGGGCCCAAACGCGGCTGAAGGGATCGCTTGAATCGATCGGCGGAATGGTGAAGTCCTCCAATTCATAGCGCCCAGATTCGATTTGGAGCTGAAGCGTGACGTATTCTGCCGGCAGTTGTTCTGCACCAACGACCCGCATCTCGGCATTCACTACACGAGCGTCTGAAGGCAAAATGTCGGCCAGAAAGGGAATGCGGAAGTTCCAGGCAGCGTTGTCCGCGGCAGGAGGGTTGGCACCCTCGAGCAGACACTGTGATCCCTCGTGGAGCCGCAGGGAGAACGTACGCCCGTCGAGCGCCTGGCGGATGGGGTCAAGGACGCTCTGCGTCAGCGGTTCGAGTATTGGGATGCCCGACGGATCAATAATACCTATCTGGTTGGGCGAGACTAGAAGGGAGATGGTTCCCATCTGATAACTGCGCACACTCATGTCCAGATCAAATTCACAAGAACTACTCGGCAAGATGTTCACATCAACAGAAACGCCCGCCCGAATGTAGTTCGAGGTAAGCGCCCCTGCCCGCGAGCCTGCTGAGGCCGGATGAACAGACAGCACCAAGGAAACCGAGAACCGAACTCCATCATAGAGCTCATGGGGAGTTCCAGAGGCGGGAGCGAAACGGGCGGGAACTCGTTCGATCCGTTCTCGCCGCTGCAGAGTACGATCTCCTCTCTCCGCAGGAAACCAGATGCGAGAGCCAGAGACGTCCTCAATGCGCTGCCGGGTGTCTGCATCTGGAGTGCTCTGGAAAGAGTACCCTGGACGAGATACACGGACGGTGTCGACAGCCACCTTGGTGATCACATAATCCCCGCCGAGCATCACAATACGCGCGTCACCACCAAAACCCCATCGCGGAACCAACGCAGGCCCCACAGCCATTGGAACGCGCGATCTGACTGTGTAGATTGGCGCCGCCCTCGATCCATCTAGAAGGATGCGCTGAATATTGTGTTGCACAACTGCGCCCAGCGCGTCCGCTTTGATGGTGAGCCGTGTGGTTTTCATTGGAACCTTCAGCGACAGGAGAGAAGCCAGAGTGATCTGCTTGGAGATGTTGAGAATTCGGAGGCCATCTGAAATCGCGAGTCACGCACCGCGATCCTGTCCCCAGGGATAGCCGCAACAATCCCCGCAAACAATCCAAAATTCCCCGCATGCAATCGCGGGCAATAGTCACCAAACAAGAAGTTCCTGTCAGATCCATAAACACGACGCCAGACAAACTCTCCAGAGGCATCCAACGCGGCGGCCATGATATCCCTACCAATGTGCACCACAGGTTCAAGCCCATCCATCCAATATGAAGCAAGGCACTGGACATCCAGCCCTCCCAAATTAACAAAATCTCCACCATATGCGCCGGGCACATCACTCCGAACAGAAGGGACCAACGGATCTTGCAACAAGTGTGACGCGGGGAAGTACCCAATCCCAACAGACTCTTCGCGCGTCAGCGCCCCCTCAGGAAAAACAACATCTCCACGTCCGTCGCCATCCACGTCACAGAGCGATAGATCGAGGTCCATTACGGCATTGCCTCTCCCGGACCAGGTAAAACTTCTCTCGGCAGCAGAAAAGGGGAGCGCGTGAGGGCTGAGCCAAAGACTGAATCGATGCTCACCTGAGCCGAGAATGGTCGTGTCGAGAAGCACGATCTCCTGGCGACCGTCCCCGTTGATATCGGGGATGGTAGTCGCTCTTCCGCCATAGGTGCGTGCTGCCCCGGACGGACGCGGGATCCGTTGAGCATGGCGCGGATTGAAACCCTCAGGACCACCAAACAGAATGTAGCTCTCGGTCACGTTCGGGTTGAACTGCCGATCCGCTGCATAGACAAGCTCGTTGTCAGCAACAAAAACATCCTGAAAACCGTCGTCGTTGATATCACCAACGACCGATATGCCGAAATGAGGCGTATTAAACGTTCGTCCACGGAAGCGCGCAGTGGACGCATGGAGTCCAGAGTCGCTTCCCAGATAAAGTTCGTACTGGGCAGGGTGATGCCGTGCGTCCGCCTCATCATCTTCAACATTTCCGACAAGAACGTCCGAGAAGCCATCGCCGTTGACATCGCCAACCGGAGCGGCATTGACCATTACAGGGCCCGCCGAACCCAGGTGTTGGCTTCGATGCCGCTCGACCCGCGCTTCGGCGATGCCCGTGCTAGTGCCATACACTGCGACCATGACGTTGCCGTCCACGCTGGCCACATAATCAAGGTAGCCGTCGCCGTTGATGTCCGCGAAGTTACCGCCGCTCCACAAGCGCGGAGCATCGCGCGGCGGCGAGACAAACTCCCACGTCGCACTCGTCTGCGCATCGAGGGCCCCTCCCCGCCGGGCCCGGACACGCCAGAAGTGCACCCCAGCCTCCAGGCGCTCGCTCAACGTGAGCTCCGACCCCGGGGCCTCCAGGCGCTGCTCAAGCATCGTGCAGGCCCGATCGCGACAGACTTCGACCTGGGCGCCCTGGGCGTCGTCGGGAAGGAACCACTGCAGCCGGGGATACCCCTGGCTAACGAAGGTGTGCGACAGCGGAGCCCGAAGCCGCGCAGCCGAGGTTGGCCGCGGAGGCGGAGGCGGCAGTTCCGACATCTCGCCCAGGACGTACACCCCCCGGCCACCGTCAGCCCCGGCCGAGCCTGCGTCCCGTCCCGTCCCCACGACGCCCGTCGTATGGTTGGCGCAACCCAGCCCTGGCCCCACAGCCAGAAGCGTACCAGCGATCACCCATCGCGGAGACGTTCGGTGGTGATGTACCACGATGCCCACGACCCTCTTGTATCACGATGCTACGTCGGTCGGCAAGGATGTTCCGCTTTTTTTTCAGATGTGCCTGAAAAAGCAGCCATGTGATGGTTCCGGCGACGCTGCCTCCTGCCGTCCCGCCAGGCTCCAAAAGTCGATCAGTGCCGCTCCGACCTCCCGCGGCGGCGACTGCCACAGCCCGGCCTTCGCGATGCGTTTCGTGCGCTAGAACTCCCCCCGATGTCCTCCGCGCCGCCCCCCAGCCCCCCCGACCTCGACCCGCGGGCCCGCCGCCTCCTCGCCGCCCTGACCCCCGACGAGAAGCTCTCCGTGGTCACCGGCGACACCCCCTTCTGGCCCGGGGTGACCGAGATGCTCACTTCGTACAACCACCGCCCCTGGGTGGCCGGACACCTGCCCCGACACGGGATCCCCGGGGTCCACTTCACCGACGGGCCGCGCGGGGTGGCCCTGGGATCGTCAACCTGCTTTCCCGTCTCCATGGCCCGGGGCGCTACCTGGGACCCCGCCCTCGAGGCCCGGGTCGGCGCGGTCATGGGCCTCGAAGCCCGGGCACAAGGGGCCACCCTCCTCGGGGCCGTGTGCGTCAACCTCCTGCGCCACCCCGCCTGGGGACGGGCCCAGGAGACCTACGGCGACGACCCCACCCACGTCGGAGCCATGGGGGCCGCCCTCACCCGCGGGATCCAGGGCCACGTGATGGCCTGCGTCAAACACTTCGCCTGCAACAGCATCGAGGACTCCCGGTACTACGTCGACGTCTCGGTCGGCGAGCGGGCCCTGCACGAGACGTATCTGCCGCAGTTCAAGGACTGCGTCGACGCGGGGGTGGCCAGCGTGATGAGCGCGTACAACCGCGTCAACGGGGCGTACTGCAGCGAGAGCCGGGCTCTCCTCACGGACATCCTGCGCACCCGCTGGGGCTTCGACGGCTTCGTGGTCTCCGACTTCCTCTTCGGCCTGCACGACGGGGCCCGCGGCATCGCGGCCGGGCTCGACCTGGAGATGCCCTTCCCCAACCGCATCCCCCAGGACGTCCCCCCCGCCCTCGCCCGCGGGAACCTCTCCCCCGACCAGCTCGACACGGCCGTCCTGCGCCTTCTGCGCCAGCAGCTCCGCTTCGAGTCCGTGGGCGACACCTCCTCCGCCCCCCTCGACCGCGTGGCCTGCGCCGACCACCGGGCCCTGGCCCACACCGTGGCCGCCCGGTCGATGGTCCTCCTGCACAACGCCCCCGTGCGGGGGGCACCGCTATTGCCCCTCGACGCCCGACGTCTCGGCCGCGTGGCCGTGCTCGGACGCCTCGGACGGATGCCCAACCTCGGCGACCGCGGGAGCAGCGCCGTCCGTCCTCCCGAAGTGGTCACCGTGCTTGACGGTCTGGGGGAGGCCCTGCCCGCGGCCCGGGTCACCCACGACGACGGGCGCGACCTCGTGCGGGCGGCCGACCTCGCTCGCGACGCCGAGGTGGCCGTGGTGGTGGTGGGCCTGAGCTGGCGCGACGAGGGCGAAGGGGTGGCCCCGGCGTGGCAACCCGAGCTCGCCCGGCTGGTGCAGCTGCCCCCGTGGCGAGAGATTCCGCCGCTCGGGCGGGCCTTGCGGGAGGCCTCGGGCATTCAGTCTGCGGGCGACAGGGCCTCGCTCGGACTGCGCCCCCACGACGAGGCCCTCGTGCGGGCCGTGGCTGCCGCCAACCCTGCGACGGTGGTGGTCTTGATGGGCGGGAGTGTCCTGCACATCGAGGCCTGGAGGGGCCTCGTGGGGGCCGTGGTCATGGCCTGGTACCCGGGCATGGAGGGAGGCCACGCCCTGGCCGACCTGCTCCTCGGGCGGGCGGAGTTTGTGGGCAAACTCCCGATGGCCTGGGCCGACGACCCGGGGTGGTATCCCGCGTTTGACCCCAAGGCCGCGCGGGTGGAGTACGGCCCCTGGGTCGGTCAGCGGTGGATGGAGGCTACGGGGCGATGGCTCCGGATGCCCCTGGGGTTTGGCCTCGGGTACACCCGCTTCGTGCGGAGCCTGAAGGAGGCCCGGGTGACAGACGGGGCGGTCGAGGCCCGGGTGGCGGTGCACAACGTCGGGGCCCGCCCCGGGAGCGCCCTGGTGATGCTGCGGGCTGCGGTGGAGGGCGACCGGGAGCCGTCGCGGCTGGTGGGGTTCGGCCGGGTGGAGCTCGGGCCGGGCGAGACCGGGGAGACGACGATCGTGGTCCCCACCGAACGATTCGCGCGCTGGAGCCCCGAGGGCGGGGGATGGACGGGCCCTGGGGGGCCGGTTCGGGTGTGGGCGGTGGGGGCCGAGGGGGCGGCCACGCTGCGGGTGGGGTGAAGAGAAGGGCAGGGACGGGGGCGGGAGGACCGGGGTTCAGGAGATTTGTGGGAGGACCTTCCTCTCCCCTCGCGGCACACGGGTCACCAAACTCCCCTTTCCACGGGCTGAGGTTTACCTGCGGATTCTCCTTGATCTGTCGGCGTGGAAGTGAACCGGTGCCCCCAAAGCTACAGCGACGACCAGGCCCGACGGCCCTCACCCAATACTGGTCGTACGTCATCCATCTACCCTCTCCCGTGACCGGGAGAGGGCACAGTCGTACCGTAAGAATAGAGTGGGCTAGCCGATATACCACTACTCATTCGATTGTCGCGGCAGGAAGGAACCCTCTCCCGGTCACGGGAGAGGGTAGATGGGTGACGTACGAACAGGTTGGGGTGAGGGCCGTCGGGC
>CAYUSB010000090.1:0-14211 GCA_964447205.1 uncultured Myxococcaceae bacterium | reverse complement strand
GATCAACAGTGACGACACCTACGAGCCCGAGGCCCTCCGGCTGGTGGCCGAGGCGGTGCCTCTTCCGACGACGTACTCATGACACCCCTTCCGACCCGCGGGCCGTCTTCCACCAGCGGGCCGTGCGTAGCAGGGCCTCGTCGAGGTTGACGGTGACCTGGAGCCCGAGCTCGCTCCGCGCACGATGCACGTTTGGGACATACCGATGTCTCGGCCCGCCACGGCCCCCCCTGCCACGAACCTCGACAGGCACCTGAAACAGCATGCCCACGCGCTCGGCCACCTCGGCCAGGGAGTGGTCGTCATCGCTCCCGAGGTTGTAGGCGCGGCCGTTTGCGCCGAAGGCCATCATCACCCAGAGCCAGGCTGCGAGGTCGGTGCCGTGCAGGTACGACCGCCGCGGGGTGCCGTCGCTCTGGACCACCACCGTGCTACGACGGAGGGCGTCGTGGAGGAAATTGCCGACGGCGAAGTGGGCGTCGAGCGGGAGATGGGCCCCGAGGAACGCAAACCCCCGTGCGATGACGGCCGAGGGGTGCGTCACCACACAGCGCATCTCGGCGAAGCGCTTGCCCTCGCCGTACGCCTGGGTCGGGTCGGTACAATCCAGGGCCCCGAGGAAGTCTTCGGCGAGGTGCGACACCGTCTCGGGCTGCCGACCATAGACCGCCCCCGAACTCGTGTAGAGGAGCTTCGGCCACCCGCGTGTCGAACAGAAATCGAGCACCCGCGTGGTGCCGTCGGCGATGGTGGCGAGCGTCTCCTGAGGCGAGATCGAGGGCCCGTGGGTCGAGGTCGCCGCGTGGATGACGTGCGAGAACTCACCTTCGGGGAAAACAAAATCACGAACATCGCCCCTGTGGTATTGGAGCCACCCCTCGTTTGCGAGGTGAGGCATCCGCAGCCGCGCCGCGTCAGGACGGCGCGTGAGCGCCACCACCGAGAGGTCGAGTCCGAGTCGCACGATGGCATGCCCCAGGGACTCCAGAAGCCATGCTCCAAAGAAGCCTGTGCCACCCGTGAGGAATACTCTCGCCCCATGCAGCGCGCGGAACGCTGCTTCGGCTTGAGCCAGCGAGCCGTCCAGTTCATCACGGGCGATAGGAGGAGCAGGACGCAACAGTCGACTCGCGGGAAACCGAACAAACAGGTTTGTTGACGCTGTGGGCGGAGCCACTGTATCATCCCCGAAGTCGGAGTCAAACATGGCGTTGGCTGGGAAACTAGGGTGAAGGTGGTAGTTCTCTGCGGCGGCCCGGGGATCCGTATTCGTGATGCCAACGAACTCCTGCCCAACTCCATGCGCCCCATCGGGGTGCTCCCGTGAGGGTTGATCGACGCGATGTGTGGTCGTTGACCATCACCCTCGCCCTGGTGCTGCTTCCGTATTCATCGCTCCTCGGGTTCAACGCCATCCCGATGTCGGACGACCGCTTCGTGTCCGACCTATTTGGCGGCGAGTTTCCCGTCATGACCGCGATGGGACGGCAGCTACGGGCCGGGGTGTTTCCGGGTTGGGAGCCGGGCATCGCGAGCGGGATGTCTTACACAGGCGTCTGGCCGCTCGTGGCGATGACCTTCGGGCTCCTCGCCAACCCGGTGGCGGCCCTCGACCTCTACCTCCTCATCGTGCTGCTCGGGGCGGGTCTTTCGGGATGGGCCTTCGCTCGAAGGCTCGGTGCTTCTCCGGCGGGCACCGTGCTCGGCGGGGTCGCGTGGGCGCTCTCGGGTGTGATGACCACCCAGATGCGCCACCCCATCCTGTGGAACGTCCTGGCCTTCACCCCCCTGGCCCTCGCGATTCTCGACAAAGCCATCGACCCCTCGACCGACCGTCCCTCACAACGACGATGGTTCGCGGCCTTCGGGCTCGTGCTCGGGTGGCAGTGGGCTGGCGGGTTTCCGCAGTCTGCCTACGGCGCCTCGCTCTTGTACGGCGCGTGGGCCCTGGTGTGTGGTGGGTGGCTTCATCCGACGTGGCCTGAGCGGCTCCGGCGGTGGGCCCACTTCGGGGCGACGAGTCTGCTCGGGGTGGCGATGGGCGCCGTGTCGCTCCTGCCGTTGCGCGCGTTGGCTCCGCTCTCGGTGCGCGCGTCGGGCATCACCTGGGAGATGGCTTCAGACCGCAGGTACTGGCTGCCCGCGGCGTCGAGTTTTGTCTGGCCCTACCTCCACGGAGACGCGAGCGACGGCACCTACCGTGGCACCGACATCTTCTGGGAGTCGCACGTCTACTTCGGTTTCCTCACCTTCCTCGCAGCCCTCGTGTGCCTCGTCATGAAGCGGCGCGAGCTGCGGGTGAAGCTCCTCGGGGGGGCGGCCCTGCTCGCATTCCTCCTCGCGCTCGGGAGCAACACCCCCCTCTTCCGCCTCTTCTGGCAGTTCGTCCCAGGGATGAATAGCTTCCGCTTTCCACAGCGGTTTCTCTTCATCACCACCCTCGCCCTGGTAGGCCTTGGGGCGCTTGGATTGACCTGGTTCGAGGCGTGGCTCCTTGCGCGTTCGGAGCGTGTGGGACCGATGCGGGCGAGGGTGCTCGTGGCCCTCCTCGTGGCGCTGGTGGGCATCGACCTCAGCCTCGTCCAACGTCGGCAGAACGTGATGGTCGACGGGCGTCGCTGGCTCGCTCCGCCGCGTACCGTGGAGGTCCTGCGTCGCGAGCCCGGTCTTGGTCGGATCTACACCCTCGATCCCCAACCGCAGCACATGGTCGTCCACCAGTCGGCACGCGGCTGGTCTGACCTCCGGCCCTACTTCCGACACCGCGAGACCGTCGAGCCCAACACCAACCTCTACTGGTCGATCGCGAGCGCCAGCGGGTATGTGGGGCTCCCGCTCCGCGTTCACTCGCGGGTGTGGGGGCGAACGGAGGAGTTTCACTCGGGCTTCGTGGCCCAACTCCGGCGGACCACCGGCGGGCCGTACGAGGTGGCCTCGGGCTTCGGGCGGGTGCTCACGACCTTCGGGGTGACCCACGTCGTCGCCCCCTTCCCCGTCGTGCACCCCGATCTCGAACGGGTGCCCCTGGTCACGGAGGTGTTTCTATATCGACTACGATCGAGGGTGGGGCCGGTGTGGTTTGTCCCCAACGCGGTGATGTTTGGCGGCGACCATGTCGCGACAGCCAACGCGATGCTGGCGCCCACGTTTGATCCGGCCCGTACGGTGCTGCTCCATGAGGGCGGCTCGGCGATGCAGGGCGGGGCGACCGCGCGGGTGACCTGGCAGCGGACGTCGCCCGACGAGGGCATGGCCACGGTCGACGCCACGGGAGCCGGGTGGGTGGTGTTCAACGAGACGTTTCATCCCGACTGGATGGCGACCGACAACGGGCGGAGCGCTCCGGTGGTGCGGGCCAACCTCGCGGAGATGGCCGTTCGGGTGGGGCCAGGGCGCCACACGCTGCGGTGGCGGTTTCGCGCGACCGACGCGCGCCGTGGGCTGTGGGTGAGCCTTGCGGCGATGGGGGCGCTCGTGGCCGTGTGGGCCAGCGGGCGGCGACGAAATCGCCCTCCCTGATGCCGATGCGCCCTCCGGGGGTTCGTGTCGATCCCCTCGGCGCGGATGTGCACCGCGCCCGTGCTGCGCGCGGCCATGATCTTGCACGCGAACAAGCTGTCATTCACCCCGCAGGCCCAGGATCCACTCGGCGAACTCACGGAACGCCCCGTGCCCGCCCGGATGCTCGCAGCGGCAGTGAGCCACCGAGCGCACCTCCGGCAGCGCGTCCGCGGGCGCCCCCGTGAGGCCCTCGTCCTGCACCAGCACCATCGCGGACAGGTCGTTGACGTCGTCGCCGATGTACGCGAGGGCGGCCAGGTCGAGGCCACGCTCCGCCGCGATCCGCAGGAGGGCTTCGCCCTTGTCTCGGGCCCCGAGTCTGGCTTCGATGCCTAGCTTGTGGGCGCGGCTCCGGGCGAATCCCGTGGTCTCCGCGGTCAGAATCAGCACGTCGACCCCCGCGTGGCGAAGGCGCTCGACGCCCATCCCGTCGCGCATCGAGAAGCGTTTGAGGGCCTCGCCCTCCTGGCTGTAATACACGCCCGCGTCTGTGAGCACGCCGTCGCAGTCGGTCACGACCAGACGCACGCGCCCCGCGCGGACCCGCAGGACATCCAGGGGCAGCAGTGGGGGCTGCATCGGTCAGCCGACGCGGCGGAGCTTCTTCATCGGCGCCAGCTCGCTCTCGTACAGGCGCTTGGTGCCGTCGCCGAGGGCAGACTCGACGATACGAATGTCCCGCACGAGGCGCTCCAGGCCGCTCGGACCGAGTGAGGCGGCCTGGTCGGTGCCCCACATCGCGCGGTCGAGGGTGATGTGCCGCTCGACGATGCACGCCCCGAGGGCTACCGCAGCCACCGTCGTCGCGATGCCCGTCTCGTGACCCGAGTACCCTACCGGAATCCCATACCGCGCGCGGTACGCAGGGATCACCCGGAGGTTGAGGTCGCTGTACGGCGAGGGGTAGGCGCTGCAGGCGTGCAAGACCGCGAGGTCGGTAGTGCCGAGGACCTCAACCGCGTGGTCGATTTGGGCCTGGGTGCTCATCCCCGTCGAGAGGAGCACAGGCCGCCCCTTGTCCCGCGTGTGGCGTAGGAGGGCATCGTCGGTGAGAGAGGCCGAGGCGATCTTGTAACAGGGCGGCGCGAAGCGCTCGATGAAATCCACGGAGGGCTCGTCCCAACACGACGCAAACCACAGCATCCCGCGCGCCCGACAGTGACGGTCGATCTCGCCGTAGGCCGCCGCGTCGAACTCGATCCGATGCCGGTACTCCAGGTAGGTCATGACCCCCCACGGGGTCTCGCGCAACATGGCCCGCTGCTCAGGCGGTACGCACAGCTCCGGCTCGCGCTTCTGGAACTTCACCGCATCGCAGCCCCAACGGGCCGCCATGTCGACCATGGCCTTGGCGACATCCACGTCGCCATTGTGGTTGATGCCGATCTCACCGATGATGAAGCACGGCTGTCCGTCTCCAACGGCCCTACCGCCGATCTTCAGGTCTGTCATGGCTCCACCCTCATGTTCTGCTGCAGCTCCTCGCGGTCGAGGAAGGGCCAGAGGTCTTCCAGAGGTTTGCTCTCCATCGAGCCGTCCGGTCGGCGCTCGGAGCGCAGGCTGGGCATCCGCGGCTCGCTCGCGGGCGTAAGGACCTCGCAGAGCACCGGGCCCTCGGCCTCAAGCACCCGGCGTACGTCGTCTCGCAGGGTGTCACCGCGCTCGATGCGCGCGTACGGGATCCCATAGGCGTCGGCGATCTTGTCGAGGGGCGGCAGGGTGAGGCCGCTCGTCGCGTCGGCCCCAACGAGGCGACCGAAGTGATTGGACTGCGACGACCGGATGGAGGCGTATCCCTCGTTGCTCAGCACGAAGAATTTGATCGGCAACCCGAGGCGCGAGACGGTTTGAAGCTCCTGCACGTTCATTTGGAAGCCGCCGTCGCCGTCGACACAGACGGTGCGCCGCCCCCCCGAGGCGATGCAGGCCCCGAGGGCCGACGGGGGGCCATAGCCCATCGCCCCGAGGCCGCGGTTGTGAAACACCCGCTGCCCGCGCTTGACCTTGAAGCAAAGCAGGAAAATCTCCAGCCCTGCTCCCGAGCTCCCTGGGGCCACGATGTCCCCCTCCGCGAGCTCCTCCGACAGAACCTCGCTGAAGTGATAGGTGCTGACTCGCTCGGGCAGGGCGCGCTGCGCGGGGGGCACCAAGGGATACCGTTGCTTCCACTCGGCGCAGCGGGCCACCCAGGCCCCGTGCGTGGCCTCCGGCGCCGCCCGGAGCTGCCCGAGGGCCTCTCGCAAGAACTCCCCTGCGTCGGCCTCGACCCCGGTCACATGGGTCATCTTGAGCTTGGCGATCTCCGCGGGGTCGATGTCGACGATCACCTTCCGGGCGTCGCGGGCGAAGCGCTCGTGGGCATAGCCCGTCATCGCCATGTCGAGCCGGGCCCCGAGGGAGACGATCAGGTCGGCGTTCTGCAAGGTGAAGTTGGCCGCCCGCGGGGCGATCGATCCGGGTCGCCCGATCACGAGCGGGTGGTCGTCGGGCAAGAGGTCGAGCCCCAGCCACGTGAAGAGCGCCGGAGCACCTACCCGGTCGACGAAGGCCGCAAACTCCTCGACGGCGCCCGCGAGGCGCACCCCGTTTCCCGCGATGATCACCGGCCGTCGCGCGCTCCGCAGGGCCGCCAGGGCGTCGGCGACCTCAGCCGCGAGGACCTCGCGCGGACGCGGGGCTGACGGTGAAGGCTCGGTCCACGGCGCGAGGGACGCGGGGTCGACTCGGGCTCCCTGCACGTCCAGGGGGATGTCGATCCAGGCGGGGCCGCGGCGGCCCGACAGGGCGCACGCGATAGCCCGCTCGACCTCGCGACGCAGATCGGCGGGGTCGGTCACCCGCACCGCGTACTTGGTACAGCTAGACACGATGGAGACGATGTCCACCTCCTGCACCCCAAACTGGCGCAGGCCCGTACCGACAGCGGAGTCGGCGCGCTTGACCTGGCCCGACAGGAAGAGCACCGGCGACGAGTCGAGCCAGGCCCCGACGCAGCCGGTCACGGCGTTGGTCCCGCCGGGGCCGGTGGTGACCATGCACACGCCAAGTCCGCCCGAGACGCGGGCGTACGACTCCGCCGCGATGGCTGCCGCCTGTTCGTGCAGGGTCGCCACGGGCGTCACCCGCGCCTCGCCGAGCAGGGCGTCGTTGAGGTGCATTGCGCCCCCTCCGGACACGAAGAACACATGGCGAATCCCTGCGTCCGCTACCGCGCGGAGCACGTAGTCCGCGCCTCGAAGGAGTTCCATCGGGCACCATCATTGCGTGTTTCGAGGCCCGTCGCAAGGCGCGTGGAGTCCCTCGCCCGCCTTGTTGCGGCCCTGCGACCCGCGGTACGATGCGCCATGCCCAGCGCAGCGTCCCCGCCCCGCTCCCTCCCCGACGACTCCCCCCACACGCAACTGGAGCAGATGCTCGCAGAGACCGTCGAGGCCGCCGCCCTGAGGGAGTCGTCACGGTATCGAGAGATCGCAGGCGACCCGACGCGCCCGATGGTTCTGCTCGGCGCGGGCAACCTCGGTCGGCGCACCCTCCGGGGACTGCGCACGCTCGGCCGCGAGGTCGTCGCGTTCACCGACAACGCGCCGGAGCGCTGGGGAGCCACGGTGGACGGTGTGCCGGTGCTCTCCCCCGACGAGGCCGCGCGGCGCTTCGGGGCCGAGGCCGTGTTCGTCGTGAGCATCTGGCGCGCCGAGGGTGGCTTCCGCACCGCCGCCCTGGTCGGCGACCTGCGGGCGCGCGGCTGCACGCGCGTGGCCCGCATCGGCGAGCTGTACTGGGCCCACCCCGAGACCTTCCTGCCCTACTACGGCTACGACCTGCCCTCCCGTGCCCTGGCGCAGCGCGAAGCCATTCGCAGCGCGTTCGCACTGCTGACAGACGACGCCTCGCGCCGGGAGTTCGTCGCCCAGCTCCGTTGGCGCCTGTACAACGACGCCGACGCCCTCGGGGTCGTCCTCTCCCTGCCGATCTACTTCCCGCCCGACCTCGTGCGCCTGCGCGATGACGAGGTGCTCGTCGACGCGGGCGGGTATGACGGCGACACGGTGCGGGCCTTCGTCGACGCCAACCACGGTCGCTTCCGCGGCGTGCTCACGTTTGAGCCCGACCCCGTCAACCGGGAGCGCCTGACGGCCTATGTCGCATCGACCGGCGACGACCGCATCCAGGTGCTCCCGTACGCCCTGAGCGACGCCGACACGACGGCGAACTTCGTCGCGGACGGGACCGCTGCCTCGCGGCTCGCCGCGTCTGGGCAGTTTCGCGTCGAGGTGCGGCGCCTCACCAGCGTCCCCGGGGCCGAGTCCATGACCTTCTACAAGCTCGACATCGAAGGGGCCGAACCCGAGGCATTGGCGGGGGCCGAGCCCATCCTGCGCCGCAACCGTCCGATCGTGGCGGTGAGCGTCTACCATCTACAAGGCCACCTCTGGCAGATCGCGTGTCAGCTCGCGGCCATGTTCCCCCCGGATTATCACTGGCACCTCCGTGCGTACACCCAGGAAGGCTTCGACGCGGTGCTCTACGCCGTCCCCGTCGAACGGGCGGCGGCCTCGTAGCGCCCGTCTGCGCGTCACCCCAACTCGACCAGCGTGTGCACCCTGCGCCTCGCGCCGCAACGGTCGGAGATCGCGCGCACGATCGCCGCCGCGCTGCCGAAGGAGCACACCAACACAGACGCGTCGATGCGGGAGAGCGCCTCGGGGCCTTCGATCAAGACCCCGCGAAGCCGATGGCCCTGGTACCAGGGGTTGCCGTCGATGAAGCCCACGATGGACAGGTCGCGCAAGGGAGACACGGCGAGGAGGCGCATCGTGAGACTGCCGCATCCCCACACTACAACGGGCCCGGCCTCGCGGCCCAGCGCCGCGAGCCGGTCGTGCAGGAGCCGGTCGTCGACGTCGCAGCGAGCGACGTACTGCGCGATGGCGTCGGCCGTGTCCCGCTCCGCCGTCGGCGCGCGCGGCGCGCCGGTCGCACGGTAGACCCCGGTCACGACCTGGTCCTGCCCGTTGACGATGTCTCGGAGCGAGGACCACGCAGCGACCTCGGCGAAGCCGTACGCGCCAAACACGTTGGCCATGGAGGCCCCGGAAAAGTACCCGACGTGCTCGATGCTGAACTGCTGAAAGGGGGCATCAGGAAACTGACTGAAGGCCATGGCGTCGGGGACCTCGACGATGGCGAGGCCGTCGGGCGCAAGCAGTGCCCGAAGGCGCGCCAGGGCGCCCGGCAGATCGACGAGGTGCTCGAGCACGCCGACCAGGATGACCGCGTCGAAGGGCGCGCCGCTCACTTCGCCCTCGAAGAGCGAGCCCTCCTGGACCTCGAGGCCGAAGTGTTCGCGCGCGGTGGCGGCGCAGTTGGGAGAGGGCTCGCGACCGTGGAGGTCCCGGTATCCCCGCGCGCGCAGCGCAGCGAGGAGCCCCCCGGTGGCGCAGCCGAGGTCCAGAATGCGCGCCCCCCGGTCGGGCAGCACGCGCACGATGTCGTCAGCGATGGCGGCGAAGCGCCGCTGGTCGTGCGCGGGGGTCTGCGCGGCGTTGTCGTACTTCGAGGCCGCAGCGTAGTAGGCGTCGAACACAGCCTGATCGGGGACATCGTGCGCGAAGCAGTATCCACAGCCCGCGCAGGCGACGACCTCATAGCCGTCCAGGATGCTCACGCCCTCGATGCGCGCGAAGCGCTGGACATAGAGAAGGTTGCCCTGGTGGGAGCCACAGGCCGGACAAGGTCGGTGCAGCGCGAGGGCCACACCCCGCGCTCGACGACGGTTTGGCTCGAACACGGGCACACTCCTTCGGCTCCGACGCACTCCGCGTCCGCACCGCCCAGGATAGCCGACCCGAGCGCGTCGCGGCAACAGTCGGCGCGCCCACGCGGCCGCAGTTTTCCCTGCCGCGGGCGCTGGGACGGCGTGTACAACCCCAATGCGTCGAGGAGCCATGAACAAACCCCAGCGTCTGATCAGCGTCGTCACCCCGTGCTTCAACGAAGAGGACAACGTCCAGCAGATGTACGAGGCGGTCCGGGGCGTCTTCCAGGGGCTCGACCGGTACCGCTACGAGCATGTCTTCATCGACAACGCCTCGCGCGACGCGACCCCCCGCGTTCTCCGCGCCCTGGCGTCGGCTGACCCGCGGGTGAAGGTCATCTTCAACAACCGGAACTTCGGCCCCGTCCGCTCGCCCGTGCACGGTCTGCTGCAGGCGCGCGGTGACGCGGTCATCGGCATGGCGGCGGATTTCCAAGACCCGCCCGATCTGATCCCCGAGCTCCTCGCGCGTTGGGAGGGCGGGGCGCCCGTGGTGCAGTGCGTGAAGTCAGAGGCCGACGAGGGACGGCTGATGTACGCCATCCGGGGCGCGTACTACCGGCTTCTGGCGCGCGTCGCCGACATCGAGATCGTGCAGCAAGCGACGGGCTTCGGGCTCTACGACCGATCGGTCGTGGATGCGATCCGCGACCTGGCCGACCCGAACCCCTACTTCCGCGGTCTGGTCTCGGAGATCGGGGCCACGGTCGAGCGCGTCAGCTACCGGCAGCCGAAGCGCACCCGCGGGGTCAGCAAGAACAGCCTCTACATCCTCATCGACATCGCGATGCTGGGGCTGGTAACGCACACGCGCGTCCCGCTGCGCCTCGCGACGCTGGTGGGGCTTGCGGTCGCGGCCGTCAGCCTCGTCATCGGCCTCGGTTACATGGTCGCCAAGCTCGTCTTCTGGAACCAGTTCTCCCTGGGCATCGCCCCGATCGTGGTGGGCTTCTTCCTGTTCTCCTCGGTTCAACTAATCTTCATCGGCTTCGTCGGGGAGTATGTGGGCGCGATCCTGACCCATGTTCAAGCCCGACCGCTGGTGTTCGAGCGCGAGCGGCTCAACTTCGACCTGCCCACCGCCGAGACCGCGCAGGGCTCCGAGACCACTCCTCCCTGAGGCGAGCGCCCATTGGGGAGGCCAAGGGGCGGCCCGGGATGCGTGCGCGGGGTGTGATGGGCGACGTGGTGGTCATCGCTCACGAGGCCGCCGTCGAACGCTGGGTCTGTGGACGCCCAACAAGGCGCGGGAACCATCCCGCTCCCAGAGTTGGCGGTGTACGAACGCCGCCCGTCTTCCGGTCGTCAGTCGCCCTGCGGACGGAGGGTGCCAGCCCTTGCCGCCACGGCCACGCCCAAGCGCCCTCGGGCCGCTCACATCCTCCCGCGGCGGGCGCGCTGGAGGGCCTCCTGGAAGGCCGCGGCCTGGCTCGGGGCGCGGAGGGTGGCCTCACGCACGACGATCTCGGCGGCCTCGGGGCGGCGGTCGGCCATCTCGGCGTAGAGGCGGGCGGCCAGGGGTTCGATGCGGTCGGGGTGGGCCCGCAGGACGGGGGCGAGCAGCTCGCGGGCCTTTTGGGGGCGGCTGAGGTCGGTCCAGAGCCGGGCCTCGAGGCTCGTGCGGGCGACGGCGTCGCGGGCTGCGTCCAGGGCCCGGGGGTACGATTCGCACCACGACCGCAGGCGGGCGCTCTCGACGTCCGTGGGCATGGCCCGGAGCAGGGCGTCGAGTTGGGTCCGGGCCTCGTCCCAGCGCTGTTGGGCCATCAGGACCATGGCCAGGTAACGCCGGGCCCCGTAGGCGTGGGGGCGGCGGGCGGCCTCGCGGAGTTGGGCCTCGGCGGCGGCGGTCTCGCCCGTGCGGAAGTACGCCCAGGCCCGGAAGGGCTCCAGGTGCAGGCTCTGGCGCAGGCGGCGCTCGTGACGGGGAAGCGGGGCCTCGATCCGAAACTGGCGGGTGCGCAGGCGGGCGGTCCCGCCCTCGGCCGTCACGAAGGCGTCGAGGAACCCCCGCACCTCCCGCAGGGTCTCCTGGTCGTCGTCGGGGGTGGTCCACAGGAGAAACTGGGCGGATTTCACCATAAACCGCACGGCCTCGTCGCCCACCCCGTAGCGCACCGCGGCGTTGTATCCGCGGTTGAGGAGGGGGCCGACCCGGCCGTGGTCGCCGCGTTCGAGGGCGTCGGTGGCCAGCTCGCTGAGGGCGTAATAGTTGAAGGGATTTCGCTGCAGCTCGGCCGTCCAGAGGGTCTGTCGGTCGGTGAAGTGGGCGGCGTGTTGGCTGCACACGACCCCGAAGGCGAGGGCGAGACCGCCGAGGGCGGCCCGGAGGCCGACCCCGGGGCGTCCGGGCAGGGTGAAGGCGGCCCGGGCAGCCAGGGCGCACACCCCGAGGAGGGGGAGGTAGAGAAACCGCGACGCGACCAGGATGGTCATCCCCATCGGGACGACATTGAGGGTGGGCCCGAGGGCCAGCACGAACCACAGGGCATCGGCGAGCCAGGGCCTGCCCCGGGGTCGCCTCCAGGCCCACAGGGCGAGGGCCCCGAGGGCCACGAACCCGACGGCCCCGAGGGCTACGCTCCAGGGGGCGTACACCGGGCGGTTGCGCACGAAGACCCGGAGCGAGCCCTGTACCGCGGGCCACCAGGGCGCGAAGGTCTCGACGAGGTAGTGCCCGAACGAGGCCAGGACCCGCACGGGGGTCTGGCTCCAGGCTTCGTGGGTGTTGGGGGGATTGAGCTGGCGCACCACGGCGAACCGCAGCCCCAGGGCGAGGCCTACCCCCGCGGAGGCCAGGGCCCAGCGCCCGAGGGCCCTGCCCAGGGTGGCGTCTCCCTGCAGGGTCTCCCGGTGGGGGCCCTCGTGTCGCGGGAGCAGCACGAGGTCGACCAGGAGCAGGGCAGGCAGGACCACCGCGGTCTCCTTCGACAGGGCGGCCAGGAAGAAGAACATCCCCGCGCGGGCGGCCCCGAGATAACCCGGGCCCCGGTCCCAGGCCCGCAGGCCCAGGAGGGCGAAGAGCGCGAGCCAGAGGTCGGTCGAGCCCGAGATCCAGGCCACGGACTCGGGCCGCGAGGGGTGCACCGCGAAGACGGCCGCGCCCAGGATCACGGCCAGGGAGCGGTCGGTCCCGTGGGCGGTGGCGAGCCGGCGACGGAGCCAGCCAAAGACCAGGACCACACAGCTCAGGTGCAGGGCCAGGTTGACCAGGTGGTAGCCCACGGGGCGCTCGCCGAAGGCCCTGAACTGCAGGGCATACGCGAGGGTCACCACGGGCCGGTAGTACCGCCGGGGCAGGCCCGCCCCGTGGTCGAGGCTCTGGGGGTTGTGCCAGAAATCGTGGGTGAGGGCCTCTCCGAGCCGGGACAGGTCGCGGATGTAGGGGTTGGCTCCGATGAGCTGGGTGTCGTCCCAGACAAACTCGCCGCCCAGGGCCGGGAGAAACACCAGGGCCGTGGCGAAGAGCAGCAGCCCCAGCATCGTGCGCGGACGGGCCGTGAGGGGCACCCGGGGTCCGCCGGGGATGTCTGGGACGCTGGGTGTTTCGGAGGCTTCGGCGGAGGACATGATGCGGGCCCGGAGGGTACACCCGGGAGGGCGGCGGGATGAAGCCTCCGGGCGGGGCGGTCGTCAGGGGCCCGGAGGGGCGGGCAGGCCCTGGGCCCGGGAGGCGTCCTGGAGGGCGGCTCGGAAGGCTGCGGCCTGGGCGGGGGCCCGCGCGGAGGCAGCCTGGACGAGGGCCTCGGCGGCCTCGGGGCGGCGATCGGCGAGCTCGGCGTGGAGGCTGGCGGCGAGGGGTTCGAGCCGGGCGGGGTGATCGCGCAGGAGGGGGGCGAGGAGGCGGCGAGCTCGCGCGGCGCGCGACAGGTCGACGAGGAGGCGGGCCGTGAGGCTGGTGCGGGCCACGTCGTCGGGGGCCGCGGTGAGGTCGCGGGCGTGGGTTCGGATGCGGGTCTGGAGCATGGCCGCGATGGTGTCCTGGGGGTTGTGGGCGAGGAGCCCGTCGAGGGTCTCCAGGGCCCCGGTCAGGTCGCCCCGGGCGGCCTGGGCCATGGCGAGGTAACGCCGGGCCGTGGCCGCGTAGGGGTGGGTGGCCACGAGGTCGCGCAGGAGGGCCTCGGCCTCGGCCTCGTGTCCGCTGCGGAAGGTGGCCCAGGCCCACTGCTGCCGGTGCTGGACGCCCTGACGGGTGGCCAACGTGCGCCGCGGCAGGGCCAGCTCGAGGCGGAGGGCCGGGGTGTCGAGCCGGGCCACCCCCTCGGGGGCCGTGGCAAACTGCCCGAGAAACCCGCGCAGGGCCTCGAGGGTGACCCGGTCGTCGTCCGGGGTCTGCCAGAGCAGGAGGTGGGCGAGCTGCAGGGCGCAGAGGGTCTCGAAGGCCTCGACCCCCGAGGCCTGGGCCGCGGCGTACCCGCGCAGGAGGAGGGAGCGGGTGCGGGGGTAGTCTCCGCGGTCCTGGTGGTGGATGGCCAGGACGTTGTAGGCGTAGTAGTTGCCGGGGTTGCGGCGCAGCTCGGCCTCCCAGAGGGTCTCGGCGTCGGCGAAGCGCGCGGCGTGTTGGCTGCACACCACCGCGGCGGCGAGGAGGAAGGCCCCGAGGGCGGCTCGCACCGCGTGGCCCCGCGGGGTCGGGGGGCTTGGAGTGTCGACCGGAAAGTCTCCCGTCGCCGCGCTTCCGATCCGCGTCGCGCCGCTGCGTTGCGGTGTCTCGACGGGCATCGAGCCCGTCTTCGTCCCCGCGCCTGGCGACGCTTGCGTCTCGTTGCGCAGCTCGGTTCGACTTTCCGGTCGACGCTCCAGGGCGGCCCGGGTCACGAGGGCGCACACCCCGA
>CAYUSB010000089.1:0-15544 GCA_964447205.1 uncultured Myxococcaceae bacterium | reverse complement strand
TGCCGTGGGCCCTGCGGCTGCCCGTGGCCCGCGACCCGGTGCTGCTCACGAAGGTGGCCCGCATCTTCTTCGAGGCCGTGCGCGCCCATCTCCGGGCGAAGGTGGCGGTGGGAGAGGGGACCGGGGACGGGGGCGGTTTGCGCGTGTCGAGGCGGCAGCCGAGGAGGGGGTCGCTCCGACGCAAACACGAGAGGGGGAGGGGGTTCGGCAGGGGGCGGAGGTGGACGCGGCGCCCAGCGAGCGCTTCTGCGACGCGACCGATCCGGATCTCGTGGCCTGCTACACCTTCGAGGCGGCGGAGTCTCCGCTCGAGGACGGTTCGATGTACGGCAACGACGGCGTCGCCACGAACGTCATGAGCGACCGGGGGCCACCCGGCCACGCGTCAAGCGCGGTGCGGGCGACACCCCGAGGCTGCGTCAGCGCGGCGCGGGCGGCGCCCCGAGGCAACGTCAGCGCGGGGACAGCAGGGTCATCAGGCTGTGCGCGGCCAGGCTTAGATCGAGCGGCGCCCCCAGTTCGAGCATCGTCTGGCCACCGATGATGGCCGCGAGCAGCAGCGTCGCGATCTGCTCGGCGTCAACGTCGGCGCGCACCCGTTCGCGCGCCTGGCCGTCGGCCACCGCGGGGGCGAGGCGCTCGATGCTGGTGCGCACGAGCGCGACGTAGCGCGCGCGGATGGTCGGGTTGCGCACGCACGCGTCGACGAGCTGGTGCGGACGCACGCCGCCCGGGCGTCCGAGGAGCGGGTAGACGCCGTTCACCACCGAGTCGAGGAAGCGGCGGACGATCTCCTCGAGGACGAGCGGCGCTCGCGCGGACGTCCCGGCCTCCGCGGCCGCGGGGAGCACGGCGTCCAGGTAGGCGGCGCCCACGCGGTCCATGACCGCGACCAGGAGATCGTCGCGATCGTCGAAGTGGACGTAGAACGCCCCGCGCGTGAACCCCGCCCGCTCGCAGATGGCGTCGAGGCTGGGCGCGTCCAGCCCCTGCTCGGCGAAGAGCGCCATGCCGGCGTCGACGAGCGCCTCGCGCGTGCGCTGCATCGCGTCCTGGCGTGACGCGCGCGGCGGAGCGGGGGACGCGGCGCGCGGCGCGGGGGCACGGGGCGCGGAGGCACGAGTGGTGGCGGCGCGAGGCGCGCCGGTCCGGCGTGTCTGGCGGGTTCGCGGCGGTGGCATCGAAGCCATATTGACATACGGGGTCGTATGTGGAAGATCCATTTCACATACGACCCCGTATGTCAGTGACCAGGAGGTCCCATGTCCACGACTCCCTCGCCGTCTCCCGCGTCGTCCTCGCCGCCCGCGGCCCCCCCCAGCATCGGCGCCGTGCCGTCTGCCACCGACGCACCGCTCGTCGTACCGCGGCATCTCGACGAGCTGCTCGCGCTCGACCCGGAGACGCTGCGCCGGCTCTACGTCGGCGCCTCGGTGCCGCGAATCCCGGACCTGTCGGGCGACCTGCGCGGCCGCATGCTCGCGTGGCCCGCGCTCTCGGGGGTGGCGGCGGCCGCGGTGCGCGCGATCGCGTCGACGTCGCGCTTCCCGTGGCGCGGCAAGAGCTTCCGCCACGCGAGCGACGCGGCGGGCGGCGGCGACAACCGCGTGGTCGTGGATCGCTTTCATCTGTTCGAGTTCGACACCTTCGTCGGCCCGTCGCGCGCGGGCGCGTTCGACGCCGTCCAGCTCGACTACGACAAGCCGTCGAACCCGTTCTTCATCCGCGCCATCAAGGACGAGGTGCGCGAGCTGCGCCCGGGCCTGTTCCTCGGCCAGGCGTGGCTGAAGGCGGGCCCGCGCGAGCCACGCCTGGTGCTCTACTTCGGCCTCGAGAAGCGGCTGCCGTCGTGATCACGGCGCCCGCCCGGCGAGGGCGTGCATGAGGGCGCTCGTGACCGGCGCCGCCGGCTTCATCGGCTCGCACGTCGTCCGCGAGCTGGTCGAGGCGGGTCACGAGGTGCGCGCGCTGCACCTGCCCACGGACGATCTGCGCAACCTCCGCGGGCTCGAGGCCGAGCGGGTCGCCGGTGACGTCACCGACGCCGACGGGCTGCGCGCCGCGATGCGCGGCTGCGATCACGTGTTCCACCTGGCCGCGGTGTACGCGCTTTGGCTCGCTGATCCGGCGCGCATGCGGCGCGTGAACGTCGACGGAACGCGCAGCGTGCTCGAGGCCGCGCGCGCCACGGGCGTCGAGCGCGTCGTGTACACGAGCTCGATCGCGCGCTTCGGCGGGCAGGGGCCGGGGCGCCGCGCCACCGAGTCGAGCGCGTTCGCGCTCGGGCCCACGGGCGACGTCTACGCGCGCAGCAAGGCCGACGCGCACGAGATCGCCGTGGCCGCGGCGCGCGCCGGGCAGGACGTCGTGATCGTCGCGCCCACCGGTCCCGTCGGGCCTGGCGACGTGGGCCCGACGCCGACCGGGCGGCTCCTGCTCTCGGCGCTCTCGTTGCCCGCCGTGGTCGTGGCGCGCACGGTGTCGAACTTCGCGCACGTCGGCGACATGGCGCGCGGGCACCTGCTCGCCGCCGAGCGCGGCCGCGCCGGCGAGACCTACCTGCTCGGCGCCGAGGACGTCGAGCTCGAGGTCCTGGCGCGCCGCATGCTCTCGATCGCCGGGCTGCACAAGCCCGTCCTCGTCGCGCCCTTCGGCCTCGCGGAGCTCGCCGGACACGCGGCCCTGTTCGTGGCCGAGCGGGTCACGCGCCGCGCGCCTCTGCTCACGCCGGCGGCGGTCGCGATCGCGCGCCTGGGGCTCGCCGCCGACTGCACCAAGGCGGTGCGCGAGCTCGGCTTCTCGCCGCGCCCGCTCGAAGACGCGCTGCGCGACGCCTGTGCCTGGTGGAGGCGCGAGGGCTACGCGCGTCCCTGACTCGCCGGGTCGAGGTAGAACACGGCATGCGGATCGCGACCGCCGCCGACGGTGAGCCGGCGAGCTCTGCGTCGACCGCCGAGGCCTCGCCCGGCACAGCGCGGCGCAGGAGTGAGGGGCGGCGAGGGGGGAGGGGTGGGATGAGGGGTGGGATGAGGGGCGGGGCGGGGCGATGGGCGGGCAGCGAAGCCGCAAGGGCGCATAGGGTCGCAGGGGGCAGAGGGTTGTGTGGGGGGAAGGGCGGAGGGACGGCCAGTCGTGGGTATTGGTCGAGGTCCAACCCGACGAGGACAAGGCCAAGGCCCGCAAGTGGCCCCTCGCGGTCGCCGCCTGGGCGCAGACCGTCGGACGAATGAGTGACGACCGCTACGGCCCTGAGGCCCAGGCGATCGTGGAGCGGGCGACCGACCTCATCGAGACCATCCCCGACGAGGCGTCGCGCCGGACGCTCATTCGCCGCATCCTCGGGATGCTGCACGAGAAGCTCCTCAAGCTCATTCGAGAGGTATCGACCGTTGGACTCCCAGAAGATCCCGGTGAGCCCACGCCCTCCAACGCCTCGGCGAGGAGTTCCAGGCCCTCTACGGCGAGCAGACCGAGGCCCGGGACAAAGCCCTGGGAGGGGTTCAGGGCGAGGCCGAAGCGCTGCTCAAGTTCCTCGAGGCTCGGGGGTTCCAGGTGGACGAGGCGCAGCGGGCTCAGGTGCTCGGGTGCGAGGACCTGGCGCGGCTCGACCGCTGGATCCGGCGGGCGGCGAGCGCGGGCACGATCGGTGAGGCCTTCGCGGGGTAGCCGCGCGATTCGGGGGAGAGGCTGTCCAATGGGTTCCCGGGGTCGAGCACCTCCCCACGTGAAGCTCCGGACCTACTGCACGGTTGCCAGATTCCCCGTGATATGCAACGTCCTCACGCCCCGACCGTGCTGCGTGGGGCCTCGGCGGTCGACGCAGAGCTCGCCGAGCATCCAGACCGACGCGCTCCCGCGCGCAACCCGCCTCAGAGCGCAGGGCGGGGCACCGTCGGCCCAGAGAGTCTGGCATCCTCCCCTTCGGCCCCATGTTCCGACTCGAGACCGAGCGCCTCATCATCCGCCCGTGGCGCGACGACGATCGCCCCGGGTTCCTCGCGATCATGCGCCACCCTGAGGTGACCCGCTTCGTGCACGGGGGCATCCCGTACACCGACGCGGACGCGGACGAGTTTCTCGCGCGGCATACGCGGCAGGTCGCCCAACACGGCCTCTGCATGGGCGCCACCCTCGACAAGACCAGCGGCCGCCTCCTCGGCATCGCCGGGGCCCAGCCCCTCGGCGACGACATCGAGATCGGATGGATCTTCGCGCGGGACACCTGGGGTCGCGGATACGCCACCGAGGCCGGGGCTGCCGCGATGAAGCACGTCCTCGACACCCTCGGCCGCCCGCGCGTCATCGCCATCATCGACCCCGAGAACCTCCCCTCGAAGCGGGTCGCCGCGCGCCTCGGGATGGCCTACGAGGGCCTCCGCACGGGGGCCCAACTCGGCCACCGCAAGCCGGAGATCGTCGTCGACCTCTACGTGCGACGGGCAGGGCCGCCGACGGGGCCGTGATCAGCCGCGCTCGAAGTGTGCGATCCGCAGCCGGGCGAGCGAGGCCCGGAACCGCGCGGGGCCCCTCGTGTCGTCGATCCCCGCGTCGTGGAGCATGGTGTCGCCGATTGCCGAGCTGGCGTCTCGGTCGCGTTGCGGTACTGCCCCACGACCTCCAGGGGCGAGGATGGGGAACTCCGGGTCGAGGGAGCGGGCGTCTTCGCCGGACATGCCGCGAGACCATCGCCCGCGCGGTCTCAGACCTGGCGGCGGATGGCTGCCTCGCTGTCGCGCGGGGTCGTGTTGAAGCAGAGGCGGGCCCGCGGCGCGCGCTCGTGCACGACGTTGATGAGCGTCTCGAAGAGCGTCAGCAGCGGCGGGGCGGTGCGCACCCCGGCGCCGATGAGTACGACGTCGTAGGGCTTCGCGGCGAGCGCGGCGGCGGTGACGGCGGCGGCGGTCTCTCCCCGGTCGACGCCGACAAAGTCCGCATCGAAGCCCGCGGCGCGGAGCTGCGCGACCTGCTCGCGGAGCTGCGCGGCGAGCTTCTCCGCGGTGAGGTCAGGGAAGGCGGAGAAGTCGACGAGGTGCGGCTCGAGGCCGAGGTAGAGCACGGCGGTCATGGTGGGGGCGACGGTATCACCCGCCGGGCGTGCGGTCATCGAGCGCCACGGCGTGGGCGTCGGGATCGCCGACGTCGACGCGCAGGTCGAGCGTCAGGTGCTGCCAGCGGGCTCTGCGTCGATCGCCCCGGCACCGCGCAGCACGGTCGGGGCGCGCGGGTGCTTCGTACAACGGGGGATCTGTGCCCTCTGCGGTAGGTCCGGAGCTCCGCGGGCGTGGAGGTGCGACCCGACGCAGTGCGCGGTGGTGGACGGCGCCCTGCGCGACCTCCCCGACGCTGTGCGCGCGGATGATCCGTGAGGGGGTGCTGCTCGACGTGCACGAGAGCGTGGCGCTCGCTCGACGCGAAGCCCGGCCGCGCCGACCACCGTGGTCGACGACGTCACCCGTGCCCTCGCCCCGTGATCGGCGCGAGGTCCGTCACGCTTCGCGCCACCTCGAGGGGCACGCGTGACACGACCGCGTCGACCACCGCCCGCACCGCGCGCGAGAGCAGCCGGTCGGCGGGGAAGAGGAGGTGGAGCGAGACCTGTCCGAGGGTCCACTCAGGGAGCACGCGCACGAGCGACGCCCGCTCCCCGGAGAGCAGCGCGGGCAGCTCGCCGATCCCCATGCCTCGGCGCACCGCGTGTGTGAGCGTGGAGTAGTCGTTGGTCGAGAGCCCGGGTCGAACGTTGACGCGCACCACCGCTCCGCCGCGCTCGGAGACCAGGTCCCAGCCCGCGAATCGACGCTTGCCGCCAAACGCGATGATCGCGTGCGAGGCCAGCTCCTCCGGCGTCGTCGGGGCCCCCGCCCGGTCGACGTACTCCTTCGAGGCGACCAGCACGTGGGGGTAGGTGCCGAGCCGCCGCGCCACGAGCCGATCGTCTGACACCGCGCCGACCCGAACGAGGAGGTCGACGTCGTCGACATGGAGATCGAGGCGTCGCTCGGTCTCCACGAGCAACACGTTGACCTCGGGATGCTCCGCGCGGACCGCGGCGAGCGCGCCGAGCAGGAGCGGCCCGAGGGTCGGCGCGGTGCTGATGCGCACGGTGCCCGCGACGCGCTCCTGCCGGGCGGCCACCAGGTCGTGAGCGTCTTCGATCGAGGCGAGGCCGGTCGCGCAGCGCGCATAAAAGGCGAGGCCGAGCTCGGTCACCCGAAGGGAGCGGGTGCTGCGCTCGATCAACCGGACCCCGAGCTCGGCTTCAAGCTCCGCGAGCCGTCGGCTGACCGTGGCCGACGAGGTCCCGAGGCGCTCCGCCGCCCTGCGCAGGCTGCCGAGCTCCACCACGGCCGCGAAGGCCTGCGCCGCCAGCAAATTCATGCTGGGATTGTTGCACGGGTGAAAGACTGATGCCCATCGTTGGCCGTTGTGTTGCAGCGATCCGCGACTATCTTCGGGTTCATGCGACGCTCCTGCCGCCTCCCGTTGCGCCCCCTGGCGCTGTTCGCCGCGATGCTCGCGGCTTGTGGGGGATCGATCCACGCCAGGGCGGGCGCGACGCAGAGGAGAGGGAGCGACATGTCTCAAGGGAACTCAGCAGTCGAGGCGCGCGCGGACATCGAAGCGGTGCTGCGCCGCTACGAGGCCGCGCTGAACACGGCCGACAGCGCCGCGGCCGTCGGGGTCTATGGCGAAGACGCGGTGTTCATGGCCCAGCACAGGGCGCCCGCGGTCGGGACGCTCGCGATCCGGGGTGCCTATGACGAGATCTTCGCCGCCATTCGGCTGAACGTGGCCTTTGGCATCGACGAGATCGAGGTCGCGGGGGACACGGCGTGGGCGCGCACGCACTCCCGCGGTGAGACGGAGATCCGCGCCACGGGCGCGCGGGTGCCCGAGCGAAACTCCGAGCTCTTCATCTTTCAGAAGCAGCGCGACGGCGGGTGGCGCGTGGCGCGCTACCTCTTCGCCACGCAGAACCCGCCGCGCTGAGCGAGAGGAGAGCGACCATGCGTGCCTACGTGATCGAAGAGCCTGGCGGACCCGAGAGGCTCCTGCTGCGGGAGGTGCCCGAGCCCGAGGCCGTCGCGGGCTCGGTGCTGATTCGTGTGCGCGCGTTCGGCCTCAACCGCTCGGAGTGGTTCACGCGGCGAGGCGACTCGCCGTCCGTGAGCTTTCCGCGGGTGCTCGGCATCGAGTGCGTCGGTGAGGTGGTCGCCGCGCCCGGGACCGACCTCGCGGTCGGCCAGCGCGTCGCCGCGATGATGGGCGGGATGGGCAGGCAGTACGACGGGTCCTACGCCGAGTTCACCCTCGTGCCGCGGGAGCATGTGTTTCCGCTTGAGAGCTCCCTCGACTGGAAGGTGCTGGGGGCGCTCCCCGAGCTGCTCCAGACCGCGCACGGCAGCCTGCACGTTGGCCTCGAGATCGAGCGCGCCTCGACCCTCCTCATTCGAGGCGGCACGGCCTCGGTGGGACTCGCGGCGCTGGCCCTCGCCCGGCGCGCCGGGATTCGGGTCGCGAGCACGACGCGGCGGCCAGACAAGGTCAGGCTCCTCCGCGAGGCGGGCGCGGACCACGTCATCGTCGACGATGGCAGCGTGGCAGAGGAGGTGCGCGGCGTCTTCGGCGGAGGCGTCGACCGTGTTCTGGAGCTCGTGGGCGCGAGCACGCTCCGCGACTCGCTCGCGTGCGTCGCAGTGCGCGGGATCGTGTGCATGACCGGGATGCTCGGCGGCGCGTGGACCCTCGATCGCTTTCAGCCCATGGGCGACATCCCCACAGGCGTGAAGCTCACCTCGTACTCCGGCGGCTCGGGCGACATCACCGCCGAAGCGCTCGCCGGCTACGTGAGGATGGTCGAGACCGGCGCGCTCTCGCTGACGCTCGGCCCCACCTTTCCGTTTGAGGCGCTTGTCGAAGCGCACAGGGTGATGGACGCGAACACCGCCAACGGGAAGATGGTAGTCGTCGTGTAGGGAGCCTCCGGACATCAACGTCTTCATTCGCGCCCGATCCGTCGCGTCGATCCTGCGAGCGCCCCCGGAGCGAGCGACCAAGGCGTGGCCCGGCTACGTCGCGGGAGGAGGAAAGCCGCAGGGCGACCGGCGGGCGGGACGCGAATGAAGACGTTGATGTCCGGAGGCTCCTTAGCCCCTCCCTGAACCGGTGCGCGCGTGAAGAGGATCCGCACCGTCAGCCGGAGACGCTCGATCCAGAGCGGACCTATGCAACCGAGCCGACGCGCGACGCGCGGCGATCGGGTGTAACCTCAACGGTCTCCGGGAGGTCGACGATGAGCCAGTGGTGGGTGCGGGATGCGACGGGCCAGATGCGGGGCCCCCATGCGGCGTGGGAGATCCAGCAGGCGGTGCGCACGGGGGGGTGGTCGCCCGACCTCGAGGTGAGCCCCGACCAGATGCGATGGGCCCCGATGGCGTCGGCGCCTGAGTTTCAGCAGCAGGCCGCGGCCCCTCCGGGCACGGTCTCGCCGGCGCGCCACGCGATCGGGGCCGCGGTTCTGGGCGTGTTTCTTTTCCTGGGGGGCATCGCCCAGGTGGTCAACAGCGGGATGTTTTCGAAGCCCCCCCAGGCCGCGGTCAATTGCCAGACGGTCCCGGGGGTGGGGATCCGTTGCAGCGTGCAGCACCAGCAGGGCCGGTCGTCGCTCAACGTCTGCTGGGACGTGGTCATCACGTGTCGTAACGGCACCCGGGCGGTCGGTCACGCCTGTCAGGTCGTCAACCGGGGGGCCACCGCGACCCGGGTGATCCCGGTGTCGGCGGTGACCAACGCGGCCGCCTGCGATCTCAACGTGGGCATGGTTTTGGACAACCTCGTCGTGACGAGGGACTGACCCGGGCCGACGGGCTCAGCGGCCGTAGGGCCGGGCGTACACGGGGCGCTGGGCCACGACCGGGCCGCGGTACACCGTGGTGGTGGTCGTCACCGGAGCGTAGCGCCACGGCGTCCGCTGGGCGCTGGCCACGCCGGGGAGCGCGAAGGACGCAAGCACGGCGGCGAGGGCGAAGAGGTGTCGAAGGGTCATCGGGGGTCTCCTGATGTCGAGCGCCGCCGGGTCGTGCGGGGCGTGACCGAAGGCCTGAGCAGGCTCCGCGCCGTCGTTGCAAATGCCTGAGTTCATGAGATTTCGACCCGACCCCGAAGACCCCTGTTGTTCTCCTGGGCGACAGGTGTAAGGCATCGAGACAGCGATGAAGCTCCCCGCCTCTCCTGGCCCGATCGCCCGCATCCCCTCGAAGTGTCCGCGATGAGCTTCCTCGAGGCCCTCCTGTCGCTCGCCGTGGCCGTGGCCGCGGGATTCCTCCTCGGCGCCGAGCGCGAGCAGAACGCCGAAAACCGCGCGCGCGATGACTTCGGCGGGATCCGCACCTTCCCCCTCATCGCCCTGGCTGGGGCCCTCGGGGCCCTCGCCCGGCCGGTGGCAGGGATGTGGCTCCTCGGAGGGCTCCTCCTGGGGGTGGTGGCCTTCGTGACGGTGTCGCACCAACAGGCTTCGTCCCAGGGCAACGTCGGGGTGTCTACGGAGGTCGCGGCCCTGATCGCGTTCGCCCTCGGGGTCCTGTCGGCCCTGCACGGGCTCATGCCGACCACCACGCGGCACCTCCTCGTGGGGGCGGTGGCGGCCGTGGTGATGACCCTCCTGGCGATGAAGAAGCCGCTCCACGGGTTTGCCTCACGCATCTCCGAGCAGGACCTCTACGCCACCGCCAAGTTTGTGAGCCTCGCCCTGATCGTATTGCCCGCCCTGCCGCGCGCGACCTTCGGGCCCCTGGCCGTGTTGTCCCCCTTCAAGATCGGCAAGATGATCGTCCTGATCGCGGGCATCAGCTTCGCGGGATACGTAGCCGCCCGGGTGGTCGGGGCGGCCCGGGGGCTGCTGGTGGCCGGGGTTCTGGGGGGCCTGGCCTCGTCGACGGCGGTGACCCTCACCTACTCGGGCCGGGCCCGCAGCGAACCCCATCTCGCGCCGCTCTGCGCCGTCGCCATCACGGCCGCGTGTTCGATGATGTTCGCCCGCGTGTTGGTGGTGGTCGGGGCGGTCGACCGTGGGCTCCTCGGCCCCCTGGCCCCGCCGTTGGGAGCCATGGCCGTGGTGGGCTTTGGGGCCTCGTGGTGGTTCTACCGGCGGGCCCTCCGCGGGGAGGCCGCCGCCGAGGCCGAGGGCCCGGGGGCCAACCTGCGCAACCCCTTCGAGCTGCGCCAGGCTCTGTCGTTCGGGCTCGTGTACGCCGCCGTCTTGTTCGTGGCGAAGGGGGCACAGACCGGCTTCGGCTCGGCGGGGCTCTACGCCTCGTCGGTGCTCGCGGGCCTGACGGACGTCGACGCCATCACCCTGTCGGTGACCGAGATGCATCGGGACGGGCTGTCTGACACGGCCGCCACGACGGCCATCGTCCTGGCCGCGGTGACCAACACCGTCGTGAAGGGCGCGATCGCCCTGTGGACCGGCGGGGCCGAGGTCGGGCGGGCCGTAGCCGCCACCCTGGGAGCTGCCCTCTTCGCGGGCGGAGCGGTCTACGCCCTCGTGCGGGCGCTGTAGGGGAGGGACTACCCGGACTTGCGTGCGGCCGCCCAGGCCTCGAAGCCCGCGAGGGTGAGCCCGGCCGGGGCCGCTCCCGGGGCAGGGACGAGCTCCCCGGCGCGGTAAAGCCACCCCGTCCCGTCGTGGCGAAACTCCGACCGCTCGACAAACGACCGGTCGACTCCTGCCTCGAACACCCGCGCATGAAACAGGACCTGGGCGGCCTGGGCGGGGTCGTAGCCCGCGCGGTCGAGCACGGTGAGCCCCGGGTACCGAAACCGGTCGCAGGCCCCCCGCAGGGCCCTCCGCAGGGCCTCGGGGGTGGCCTCCCGGTCGGGGTGGTCGGGGTGCAGGGTGCGGGCGAGGTACTCCACCGCGCGCAGGGCGAAGCCCGCATACCGCGAGCGCATCAGGGCCTCGGGGGAGGGAGCCTCGGCCCCGGCGTGGAAGCGACCGCAGCAGGCCGGGTAGGCGAGGCCCGAGGCGCAGGGGCAACGTCTCGGGGCGGTCATCGGGCGGGCAGGGCGAGCACGAGGGGCAGCAGGAGGTCGAGGAGGGCCACCTTGCGGCGCTCTAGAAACCCCGGGTCTTGCGGGTCGTCGCCCCACACGGCCTGCACGAGGGGCCCCGCGAGGCAGGGATAGATCACCGCCCCCACGATGTGCAGGACGAGCAGGTCGGGGTCGACCCGCCGGACTTCTCCCCGCACCTGGGCGGCCCGCAGGGTGTTGACCGCGGCCTCCTTGAGGGGGGTGATCCAGCGCTCGGCCAGGGGGCGGGCGCGTACTCCCCCGTCGGCCATCTCGCGGTGCAGGATGCTCGTGAGGGCGGCCTCGCGGGTGGCCAGGTCGAGCAGGCCTGTGACGAAGCCCCCGATCTGTTCGGCCGCGGTGGTGCCGCGTCGCAGGACGTCCCAGCCGAGGTTGGTGAAGCGCTCGAGGCCGCGGGTGATGACGGCCTCGTACAGGGTGTCCTTGTCGTGGAAGTGGTGACAGAGGAGGGGGACGGTCACCTTGGCGTCTTCGGCCACCTCGCGCAGGCGCGTCCCGTCGTAGCCCTTGCGGGCGAACAGGGCCTCGGCGGACTCCAGGACCCGGGCCCGGGTGAGCTCGGCGTCGCGGACGCGCGGGGGGCGAGGCGCCTTCAGGGCGTCGGGGGGCGAGGAGAGGGAGTGCGGGCGGTCATTCGGCATCGGCGAAGGCAGCGGGGGCCTCGGCCTCGAGGGCAGCGGCCTCGGCGTCAGGGTCGACGTGCTCGAAATGGAGCACCCCGAGCTCGTCGAGGGCGGTGCGCACGCGGGGCGTCAGCAGCGAGAGGCGCCGGAGGTTTGGGACGATCTTCGAGAAGAGCATACACCGAAACTGTTGCATCAAGGGGCTTTCCAGCGCGATCTGGCAGCACTCCTCGACGGGCATCCCCATCTTCTCCCACACCTCCGGGGCGAGGAAACGATCGCGCATCAGACGCGAGGCTTCGATGACGAAGTCTTCGCGGTCGCGCAGCTCGGGGGCGGGCATGTGGGTGTAGTGGTCCTTGAGGGAGAGGACCCCGAAGGCCACGTGGCGGGCCTCGTCGCGGATCACGTTGCCCGTGAGCTTGCGGATGAGGGGCTCGTCGGTCATCTCGCGCAGGAGGCCGAAGGCGGCGAGGGCGAGGCCCTCGACCATGATCTGCATCCCGAGGTACTTGAAGTCCCAGCGGCCGTCGGTGAGGATGATGTCGAGGAGCCGCTTGAGGGTGGGGGTCACGGGGTAGGTGAGCTCCATCTTCTCGCGGAGGTAGCGCTCGTAGACCTCGACGTGGCGGGCCTCGTCCATCACCTGGGTGGCCCCGTAGAGCTTGGCGTCGACGGTCTGCACGGTGGTGACGATCTGGGCGGTGGCCAGGAGGGCCCCCTGCTCGCCGTGGAGAAACTGCGAGAGCATCCAGGACACCACCTCGCGCTTGAGGGCCACCCGCTCGCGGGGGGTGAGCTTGTCCCACAACGGGGTCCCATAGATCGGAACCACCTCGTCGGGGAACCGCGGCCCCTCGGGGTCGACCGAGAGCGCCCAGGGCAGGGCCCGGGCCCCGTCCCACTGGAGGTCCTTGGACTTGGTGTAGAGCTCCCGGAGGGAGCCCACCTGCACGTCGTACTGCCAGGCGTACGACAGGGTCATCGTGGTGCGAAGGGTCTCGAACAGAGAAGAAGGCTCCATGGTCGGTGGCTCCTTGCTGGACCCGAGAGAGGCCCCGGGGAGGAGGCGGAGCACCCGGGTCGGGCACGCTCTGCTTACTTAGTTATAAGTAAGCCTGCGGGCAAGCAAGTGCTGAGTCTTTGGTAAGCCCGAGGCAAAAAAGCTTCGGACTACTTCTTGAGGAGGCGTTCGAACGGGTTGTTCTTAAAGGATGCGGGGGCGGGAGGCGGGGGGGCCTTGGGGGCGGGGCCGGGGCGACCGCGGGGCGGGGGGCGGTCCTGGGGGGCGGGTTTGCCGTGTGCTCCCTGCGGGTTGGGCGAGCCCGAGCGGGCCGTGAGGGCGATGCGTTTGCGCACGAGGTCGACCTCGACGACCCGGACCCGGATCTTGTCCCCGGGCCGCACGACCTCGGCGGGGTCTTTGACGAAGCGGTCGGAGAGCTGGGACACGTGCACGAGTCCGTCCTGGTGGACCCCGATGTCGACGAAGGCCCCGAAGGCCGTGACGTTGGTGACCACCCCTTCGAGGGCCATTCCCGGTTTGAGGTCTTCGAGGGTGCGGACGTCCTCGCGGAAGCGCGGGGGCTCGAAGTTGGCCCGGGGGTCGCGGCCCGGCTTCTTGAGCTCGTCGATGATGTCGCGGAGGGTAAACTCGCCCACTTCGCCGTCGGCGTAGCGTTGCCACTGGACCTTGGCGGCGAGCTCGGGGTTGCCCACGAGGGCCGAGACGTCGGCCCCGAGGTCGCGGGCCATGGCCTCGACGAGGGGGTACCGCTCGGGGTGCACGGCGCTGCGGTCGAGGGGGTGGTCGCCCTCGCGGACCCGGAGAAACCCCGCGGCCTGCTCGAAGGTCTTGGGCCCGACCCCGGCCACGTCGAGGAGGCCCTTGCGGGCCCGGAAGGGGCCGTGGACCTCGCGGTGTCCGACGATGCGCCGGGCGAGGGTGGGGCCGATGCCGGCCACGTGGGCCAGGAGGGGGGCGCTGGCGGTGTTGAGCTCGACCCCCACGGCGTTGACGCAGCTCTCGACCACCTCCTCCAGCTTGCGGGCCAGGAGGGGCTGATAGACGTCGTGCTGGTACTGCCCCACCCCGATGGACTTGGGGTCGACCTTGACCAGCTCGGCCAGGGGGTCTTGCAGGCGTCGGGCGATGCTGACCGCGCCCCGGACGGTCACGTCGAGGTCGGGAAACTCCTCGCGGGCCACGTCGGAGGCCGAGTACACGCTCGCCCCCGACTCGTTGACCGGAACCACAAACGGAGCCCCCGGCAGATCGGCCACGGCCTCCCGGGCGAAGGACTCGGTCTCGCGCCCGTGGGTTCCGTTGCCGACGGCGATGGCCGCGGGCTTGTGGCGGGTCACCAGGGTGCGAAGGAGCTCGCGCCCCCGGGCCAGGGCCGCGTCGCCCACGACGAGGTTGATGAGCTGATGGTCAAGGAGCTTGCCCGTCTCGTCAATCACCACGACCTTGCAGCCGGTGCGCTGTCCGGGGTCGATCCCGATCACGGCCCGTGCCCCGAGGGGGGCCCCGAGGAGGAGGGCCCGGAGGTTTTGAGCGAAGACGTCGACGGCGGCCCGGTCGGCGGCGAGCTTCATCTCGACCCGGACCTCGCTCTCGACGCTCGGGGCCAGGAGGCGCTTCCACGCGTCGGCGGCGGCCAGATCGAGCTCTTCGCGCCAGGGGGACGAGGCCTTGCGGCCCATGAGGCGCCCGACCTCACCCGCGGCCCGGGCGGCGTCGACCTCGATCTCCGAGCGCAGGACGTTCTCCCCTTCGCCGCGGCGTACGGCGAGGAAGCGGTGCGAGGGGATCGTGCGGCAGGCCTCGCGGAAGTCGTAGTAGTGCTCGAAGCGCGTGGGCCCCGTCACCTCGGGGGCCTTCTGCACGACCAACACGCCCTCCTGCACGAAGAGCTCGCGGGCGAAGCTGCGCACCGCGGGGCGCTCTGCGGCGGCCTCGGCCACGATGTCGCGGGCCCCTTGCAGGGCCTCCTTCACGGTCCCGACCCCGAGCTCGGCGTTGACGAAGGCCTCGGCCTCGCGGGCGGGGTTGCCCTCGTCGGGTTGGGCGAGGATGCGTTGGGCCAGGGGGTCGAGGCCGCGCTCGCGGGCGATCATGGCCCGGGTGCGGCGCTTGGGTTTGTACGGGAGGTAGAGGTCCTCGAGGTCGGCCTTGACGGCGCAGGCCGTGATGCGGGCCCGCAGGGCGTCGGTGAGCTTGCCCTGCCGCTCGATCTCTTCGAGGATGACCTTCTTGCGGGCCTCGATCTCCTGCATGTACCCGTGGCGCTCCTCGACGGCACGGATCTGCACCTCGTCGAGGCCCCCGGTGGCCTCCTTGCGGTACCGGGCGATGAAGGGCACGGTGGCCCCTTCGCCCAGGAGCCCCACCACCGACCGAACCCCGCGCTCGGCGAGGCCGAGCTCTGCTGCGACTGCTGCGACCAGATCCAACGCCACGCTTCGACCTCGCTCGTGTCTTCGCCCCCGCGCGATGGCGCCGTGTGCGCACCCGCGGAGGCATCCGAAAGGGGCGGGCAACCTATGTCACCCGGGCCCCGGTCGCAACGCTCCGCGGGACGACGGCCGCGGAGCAGGTTGCGCGGCTGTGGCCCGAGGTGCCCGCGCGGCAGTGGGTGCCGTCGCTGCCGTGGGCCCTGCGGCTGCCCGTGGCGCGCGACCCGGTGCCGCTCACGAAGGTGGCCCGCATCCTCTTCGAGGCCGTGCGCGCCCACCTCCGGGCGAAGGTGGCGGTGGGAGAGGGGACCGGGGACGAGGGCGCGCGGAGAGAGATCGGGGCCGTGACCGTGCCCGCACGGCCCCGG
>CAYUSB010000088.1:0-16241 GCA_964447205.1 uncultured Myxococcaceae bacterium | reverse complement strand
CCCGCCCCCGCCGCCGCCCGCCCCGCTGGCGCCGCCGACAGGCCCGCGCCCCGAGGCCACCCCCATGGCCTCGGTCGTCCTGGACGAGGGCCTCGTCTCCCCCGAACCGGCAACGCCCCGGCCCCGGCGAACCACCGTGGCCGCAGCCCCCCCGCCGCGTCCCGTCCCCGAGGCCGAACCCTCCATCGTCATCGACGACGACCTGCACGCCGTGGTCGAGGCCCCCCCCGCCGTGCGGCCTTCGCCGACCGCGCCCCCGGCTCCGCTGGCTCCGCCTCCCCTGCTCTTCGTCGAGCCGCCCCCTCCGGCGCCCGTGGCCCCCCCGCTGCAGTTTGTGCCCCAGCCCGAACGTGCCCTGCCTCCGTTGCAAGCCCTCACGCCCCCAGCCATGGCCCCCCCGGCCCTGCCGCCCCTCCAGAACCTCGCCCCCCTGGCTCCCTCCCTGCAGCCCCTCCCCCCCCTCGCCGCGGCGGCTCCGGGGCCCCTCCAGTCCGCCCTGCCCCCGCTGCAGTTCGCCGCCCCGGGGGCCGCTCCCCGGGCCCTTCAGACCTACGGCGACGAGCATCCCCCCGCGGTCTCCTCCGATCCCTTCGCCTCGCCCTCCACCGATCCCTTCGTTGGGTCGCCCGAGGCCTTCCCGTCGGCCGACAACGACCCCTTCGCCGCGGGAGGGTCGAGCGACCCCTTCGCCGCATCCTCCAACGACCCCTTCGCCGCCATGCCCGCCCCCCCCGGGCCTTCCACCCCGGAGCCCCCCTCCCCCGCGTCTCCGCCGCCCGAGGTGGCCCCGCCTCCCGCCGCCTCCCCGCGGTACCAACGTATCATGTTGGGCCTCCTCGACCGCTCCCTGGGCAACGTACGGTGACCAGCCCGATGCAGCGCGGGGGACCCGCTCGCCTCGCATGGGCCCTCGCCGTCGTCGGGATCCTGTCGTCCCCCCGACCCGCGGGGGCCCAACAGTCGCCCGTCGTGCGGATGCTCCTGACCGCTCCCGACGCCCGCACCCGGGCCCAGGCCGCCATGACCCTCGGCCGGCTGCGTCCCCCCGACGCCCGGGCGGCCTTGGAGACGGCCCTCGGCGACCCGGCGGCCCTCGTACGCGCCGCAGCGGCCTCGACCCTGGGTGTCCTCGCAGACCCTACGGCGGGCCCGGCCCTGCGGGCCCGCTTGCGCGATCCAGACCCCAACGTTCGGGCCTCGGTGAGCCAGGCCCTGTCGCGGTTGCCGGGAGCGGGCCCGGGACCGACCGAGGCCGCGGCCGCACCCGCGGGAGCCCCCCTGGCCACCGCGCGGTTTCTCCTGGCCCCGGGCGATCTCCAGGACCACACCCGGGCCCACCCCGAGCACATGGCCCTGCTCACCGAAGCCCTCCTGCGGGCCCTGGCCGGTCGAGAGGGGGTGGCCGTGCAGCCGACCGTAGAGATCCCGCCCGCCGCCCTGCTTCGCGTGCGCCGCGGACTCCTGCGGGCCTTCGCCCTGGAGGGCGGACTGCAACGCCTGGAGCCCAGCGGGACCGACGACGACACCTCCGTGCGGGCCGAGGTTCAGTTTGCCATTGTGGCCATGCCCCAGCGGGCCATCATCGGAATGGTGAGCGGTGCGGCCACAGCCCGAGGCCCGGCGTTCTCGCCCGCCTCCCGCCGGCGCCTGGAGTCCGTCGCCGTCGAAGGGGCCGTTCGCGGGGCCCTGCGCGACATCGAACAGAGCCTGGGACCCGCCCGTCGCTGAGGCGCCTTGCCCCAATCGTTCGTCGTGGACTGGACGATCAGGCCTCAGGGCTTAAATTCCCACGGCCCGCTGGGACACTGCTGTCTGTGGGCATGATAGGAGACATCGTTCCATGCAACACGCCCCCCCGGTTTCGTCTCGTTCTCCGCTTCGGGTTCGCCTCGCGCTGATCCCCCTGGTCGGGGCCCTGGCCTTCAGCCCTGCAGAGGCCGCGGCTGGCGTGGTTCAGTTTCGGGACACTGCCAACCTGTTTTCGCCCGCCGACACGGCCGCGATGCGCACGAGCCTGGCGCTGCACCCCTTCGACGTGCGGGTGGTCACCATCAGCACCTTCTCCGACCGCCGGGCCTTCGACCGCTACGTCGGGGCCCAGGTGTCCTCGCCCAACATGGTCGTGGTCGGGATCGACCCCGCCCATCGGGCCACCAGCGTGCATTTCGGCATCGACGCCCGCATCGCCTCGCAGCACTACCGGGCCATCGAAGACGCCGGCGACGCCTCCTTCCGCCAGGGCAACTGGCGCGGCGGGGTCGAGGCCATCTTCAGCAGCGCCCGGGCCTACGTCGGGACGGCCCCGGCCCGCACCGAGCTCAAGGCCCGCAGCGGTCAGACCGGGTTCCCCTGGGGGCTCGTGCTCTTCGGAGTCGCCGGGGTCGCCGTCGTGGCCATGCTCGTACGGGCCTCCCGCCGCCGCCGCGAGGCCGAGGCCATGGCCGCCGGGGCAGGCCCGTATCGTACGGGCCCTGATTTCCAGGGTGCCCCGCAGGGATACGGCCCGGGATACGGCCCTGGCCCCGGATACGGTCCGGGCTATGGCCCCGGTCCCGGATACGGCCCCGGGTACGCCCCCGGGGGCATGGGGGTCGGATCGGTCGTCGGGGCCGGCCTCGCGGGCGCCGCAGTGGGTGGCCTGGCGGGCTACGCCATCGGCCAGTCGAGCGGCCACCACCACAACGACGGCGGCGGATACGGGGGCGGATACGACCCCGGATATGACCCCGGTTCGGGCGGAGGCGGCTCGGAGTACGACGCCGGGGGCAGCTCGTCGGGCTGGGACAGCGGCGACGGCGGAGGCGGCGACTTCGGCGGCGGCGGCGACTTCGGCGGCGGCGGCGATTGGTGACCTCCCCCCTGCGGCCTTGACAGCCGCGTAGGGGAGGGTGTCCCGTCTCTGCCTGACCGATGCCTCAGTCCCTCCGCCCCACCGAGCTCTTCGTCCCGCGTGACCCCGAGGCCTCCCCCGAGGCCTCGTCGGGGAGCCACTCCCTGCCTCCCTCACAGCCCTTCCACGCGATGCCCACCGAGGCCCTCGACCCCACGTCGTTGCCGCCCCTCAGCGCCCTGTCCCTGGGCGGGCCCGCGAGCGAGGTGCTCCCGCACGAAGACGAGGTCGCGACCCCCTCCAGGCCCCCGGCCGAGCCGAGCGGGCAGGTCCCGGGGGGGCCTCTGCCGGGCAAGGAGTTTCACGGGCTCCGGGTGCACAGCATGCTGGGCGAAGGAGGCATGGGGGCGGCCTTTCTGGCCAGCCACCCGGTGCTCCGGATGCCCCTGGTCATCAAGACCTTCAAGGCCGTGGCCCCCACCCAGATCTTCCGCGAGGCCCACCTGGCGGCTCGGGTTCAGTCGGCCCACGTGGTGGCCGTCCTCGACGCGGGGGTCGAAGCCGGGGTGCCCTTCGTGGTCCAGCGCTACGTCGACGGGATCGACCTCGAGGAGCTCCTCCGGGCCCAACAGGCCCTCGGGCGCCCGCTCCCCATCGACATGGTCGTGCGGCTCCTCCTCGACGTGACCCAGGGGCTTCAGGCCATTCACCAGGCCGGGGTCGTGCATCGCGACGTCAAACCCGCCAACCTGTTTCTGTCCGGGGCGGGCACGGCCCTGGTGGGAGACTTCGGCATCGCGGTCGAGCGGACCGAGGTCCGCACCCACGGCCCCGTCGTCGGGACCCCGCAGTTTATGGCCCCCGAGCAGTGGCATCAGGCCCTGGTCGATCGCCGGACCGACCTCTACGCCCTCGGCGGCACCGGGCACCTCCTCTGCACCAACCGCCCGCCCTTCCAGGGCGAGAGCGCCCTGCAGTTGGGGGTCCTGCACGTGACCGAGACGTACACCGCCCCGACCCCCCGCGACCCCCGCGAGGCCTACCTCTTCTCGGTGATCGAGAGGCTCCTGCGCAAGCGCCCCGATGAGCGGTACGCCACGGCCGAGGGGGTCGCCCGGGCCCTCAAGGTGGTGGTCGAGCCGGGGGTTCGGTACACGTCCCACACCGACGACACTGCCACCGTGGGCGAGGTCGCCCTCGAGCTCGTGGTGGGCGACCTCGCCGAGCAGTCGGCCGACGTGCTCGTGAGCGCCGCCAACCCCCTCCTCCTCATGGACGTCGGGGTGGCCCGGGCCCTGCGAGAGGCCGGCGGCGACGAGATCGAAGAGGAGGCCACGGCCCTCGGACGAGGCTGCATGGGGGAGGTCCTGTGGACGGGGGCAGGCAAGCTCAAGGCCCGGTACATCGCCCACGCCATCGCGGCCCTCGACGGGGCCATCTGCGTGCAGCGGGCCACCCTCCGGGTGCTCCTGGAGGCCGAACGACGCGGCTGCACGAGCCTCGCCTTCCCAGCCCTCGGGACGGGGGTGGGGGAGGTTCCGATGGCCCTCGGGGCCAAGCTCATGCTGGAGGCCGTGCGGACCTTCGCCCAATTGGCCCCGCAGCGGGTTCGGACGGTGCGGGTGGTCCTGCGCGACGAGGCCTCCCGCGAGCCCTGGCGCGACGTGCTCCACGCGATGTAGCGGTGCCCCACGAGCGACAGCGCTGACCTACCCCCGGCCTCCCGAACCTGCGTCGCGCAGGACCGAGACTATCCCCGCTTGCGCCCCTGGGCCCTGGTCTCGGCCTCGGCTCCGACCTCCTCGGCCGCCTCCTCGGCGCCCTCGACCCGGTCTTCTGCCGCGATCCGCACCCCCTGGGACTCGCCCCGGGCCCGACTCCGGCCCGCGGCGATGGCCCGGGCCATGGCGGGCCCGTCTTCACAGGTCACCACGTGGGTCCGGCGACCCCCTCCGGCGTCCGTCCACACGATCTCCACCGCGTCCCCCGACGACCCCGGAACGCTGTACGCCCACCGCCCCCCGCCGCCGTACCGGATCCCCCAACCCCCGAAGCGCATCGCCGAGTACTTGATGGCCTCGACCGACTCCACCGCGGCCAGGGGGATGGTCGGCCCGAACATCCCCAACTGCACGTGCACATGCGTGGCCGTCACCGACAGCCGCAGGTGCGACAACAGCAAGGTCACCATCAACAACAACGGAACCGTCACCAGACCCACCAGGCTCGCCGACGCGACCATGGCCCCCACGTGGGCCACCAACGCGAGGCCCATGATCGCGAAGAACCACCAGGGCATCCGCTGCTTCGAGCGCGCCAGGCTCGCCCCGCCCTCCATGTACCGGGCCTCGTACTCGTCGAGAACCCGGGGCTGCTCGTCGTCCATCGCCGCCAACATTATCACGTCCCCGGCCGCGAAAAACCCGTGACAGGGTATGTCATCCATGGTTTGCGACGGGCCTCCCCGGGGTGCACCTTGAGGCCTGTGGAAGCACACCAACACACCCTGCCTTTCCCCATCCCGGCCAACGACGGGTTTCCCCTCCCGCGGCTCAATGAGCGGGCCATTCGGGCCCTGGTCGGGGCTCGCAACTACGACAAGGCCGTGGCCTATCACGCCTGGGGGGCCGTCCATCGGGGCCGGCGCGAGGGCTCCGTCCTGTTCGCCCGCTGCGAGGGCTCCGGGCACGAGGTCTGGCGCGTCCGGGTGGCCTTCGACGCCACCCAGGTCCGCGGGGCCCACTGCTCGTGCCCCGTCGGCGAAGACGGGACCTGCAAACACGTGGCGGCCACCCTCCTGGCCTGGGCCCACCGGCCCGAGGAGTTTCTGCCCACGGGGAGCCTGTCCCAGGCCCTCGATCGCCTCGGTCCGGCCCAGCTCCGGTCGATCCTCGTGCGGCTCCTGGCCGTCGATCCCACCCTGGAGGCCACCGTCGAGCAGCTCCTGCCCGAGTCCCTCGACGCCCATCGCCCCGCCCCGCCGCGGACGGCCTGGCGCTGGCGGGTAGGCGAAATCTTCCGGCGCCGCGGAACCTCCCCCGACGGCAGCCCCACGGCCGTCCCGCACGAGCTTCGGGCCCTCCTCACCGACGCCGAACGCCGTATCCCCCCCGACGACCTCGGGGCCCGGGCCTCCCTGCACGTCCAGGTGGCCGAAGGCATCCTCGGGCGCTGGCGCCGGCTCGGCGACGAGGGCCCTGGGGCCCTGGAGCTGGCCCGGCAGAGCATCCGCGCGGTGGGCGAGGCCCTCGGGGCCATGGAGCACGATCACCCCGCCCGGACGGCCACCCTGCGGGCCCTGATGACCATGTTCCGCTTCGACATCGAGGCGGGGCCCGCGGCGTGGGCGAGCGGGCAGGCCCCGGGGCTCCTTGCGGTCAAGCAGGTCGTGCGGTGCGCCACCGACGACGAACGCCGCCGTTTCGCCGCCCAGGCGGGCGAGCTCGCGGCCCGTACGGAGGGGTGGCCCCGCAACGCGTGGGGGCGGGTTCAGCTTGAGCTGGAGGAGGGCCTCGTCGACGACGCCGCGTGGCTGGAGTCGTGCGACGCCGCCCAACGCCACGGACTCGCCGCCCGGCGCCTCGCCCAACTCGGCAAGGTCCCCGAGGCCCTCGCCCAGCTCGCCGCCACGGCCCCTGCCGAGCTCCTGGAGACCGCCGAGGCCCTCACCACCGCCGGGCTCGGGGCCGAGGCCGAGAGCGCCCTGTCCGCACGGGCCGCGTCCCTGCCCGACGCCTGGAGGGCCCCGGTGGCCGCGTGGCTCAAGGGACGGGCCGCCGCCCGCCGCGACGTCGAGGCGGCCCTGGAGGTCGATGTGTCGATGTTCCGGGCCTCGCCCTCCCGCGATGCCTACGAGGCCCTGCGCCAACGGGCCACGTCCCTCGGGGCCTGGGAGACCGTACGCCCGCGGCTCCTCGACATCCTGGCCGAACGCTCGCACCCCCTGCGGGTCGAGATCCTGCTCGACGAGGGAGACCTCCCCGAAGCCGCCGAGGCCTCGGGCGACCCCCGGGCCCACAGCCCCAGCCACATCGCCCTGCGGGGACGGGTTATCGAGGCCATCGAGCCTGGCGACCCGGCCCGTGCGATGCAGCTCCTGGCCACCCAGGCCGAGGCCCTCATCGCCCAACGGGGACGGGCCGCCTACCGCGACGCGTGCAGGGCCCTCGCGCGCCACCGCGACCTCGCCGAAGCCGCCCACACCCCCGAGGCATCGACCGAGCTTGTCGCCGCCCTCAGGGCCCGCCACGGGCGCCTCGCCGCCCTGATCGCAGAGCTCGACCAGGTGTTTGGCCCCGTCCCCGCTCTTTCCGAGGGAGGGTAGCCGTTGACAACCTGCCCCCCGACCGCGTTGGATGCGGGGTGACGATGTTGCAGCGCTCCTTCTCTGGCTCCGCGGTGGCCGCCGCGATGTGCTTTCTTCTCCTCGGGGCCGCGGGTTGTTCGAGCGACCCCCCGGCCAACACGGGCACCGACGCGGGGGGCACGCCCGACGCAGGGGATGTTCCGCTCTTCCTCGGCCCGGGCACCCTCAACGTGACCTGGACCGTACACGGGATGTCCGCCGCCGAGGGCTGCGCCGCCGCCGGGGCCGCCACGGTCGAGATGTCCACCCCCGACTTCTCCGCCGACCGCCTGAGCTTCCCCTGCGCCCAGGGGATGCACAGCTTCGGCACGGCCAACGCCGGGGCCTACAGCCTCAGCGCCGTGCTCAAACGCAGCGACGGGAGCAGCATCTACGACTACGTCCTGCCCGCCACGGTCACCACCGACGTGACCACCAACGCCTCCATCGACTTCTCGCCCCCGGGCCGAGCCCGCCTGCGCTGGACCCTCAACGGCGAGGCCGCAGGCCGTGACCTCTGCACCTCCGCGAGCGCCGACGTGGTGGGGGTTCGCATCGGCAACCGCCCCAACACCGGGGCCAACTGCAGCGCCGGGAGCTACCTGTCCCCGCAGCTCCAGGCGGGGATGTACCCGGTGACCCTGCAGCTCATCAACAACACCGCCCGTAGAGTGATCAACGAGCAGTCCATCATGGTGGAGGTCGTCTCGGGCGAGACCGGCGAGACCACCGTCGACTTCACCGCCCCGATCATGATGATGCCGTAGGTTTCTTCCGCGTCCGTCGGCCTTTGGGGGCCTTCGGATCGGCGGCCACCTCCGCGACCACGTCCTCCACGCGACCGAGGCGCTCGGCCCGGGCCACGAGCTCCTTCGTGACGATCACGTCCTTGTAGAACATGGCCTCCCCGGCCACGCTCTGCAAGGTCTCCTCGCTCCCGCGCAGGCGTTGCGGAACGAGCAGGAGCAGGTTCTTCGGGCCGTGGTCGCGCAGGAGGGCCACCCGGGCCTCCAGGGCATCGCGCCGCCAGAAGCCCACGAGCTCGACCCACATCACCCGCCCATCCCCCTTGTGCCGCAGGGCAAACTCGGGGACCAGCACCCCACGCCCCCCGAGGTCGAAGAGGGCCGCCCGTCGGTCGAGGACCCAGGGGCTGTCGGTGGCCTCCAGGCGTTGTGCGAGAAACTGCTCCTCCTGGGTGATGTAGGCCCCCGTGTCGGGGTAGTGCGACACGAGTCCGTCCTCGGGCCGAACCGTAAACCCCAGGGGGCGTTTGTCGGGCCCCCACAGGACCTCGGCCGTGGCCGTCCACCCGTCGCCCAGGAGCAGGGCCGGGAGAAACTCCGCGAGCTGAAGGCCATACTTGTGCGAGAGCTGAAAGAGCGACAAGGGGCCGTCGAGGGTCACCCGATACCCCGCCGCGGCCGACCCCTCCACCCCGTGCATCAAGCGGTAAAACTTGATCCACCGGAACATCTGCCGATACCGCTGGGGCGACCCCGGGGCGATCTCCAGCACCATCCGTGAGGCCCGCAAGAGCACCGCCTGGGCGAGGGCCGTGTTGTACCGATGCAGGAGCCACCCGGGTTCGGCCACCGGGGCCTCGGTGAGCACGGTCTCGTCCTCGAGGTCGGCGTACATGGCTCCCTCGACGGCCGCCACCTCGATGCCAAACTGCGCGGCCACGGCGGCCACGACGTCGGCCCGGCTCACCGTGTGCACCGCGTCGGCCGTGTGCACCGGGGGGAAGCTCCTGGCCGAGGCTTCAAACAGGGCCTGGCGCAGGGTCTCGGGGGCGACGGGCGAGGCCACCGTGAAGGTGCTGCGATCGTCCAGGAGCTTGCTCAATCCCCGGTGCACGAGGTAGTCGGTCGACTCGCCCTGGAGGGCGGCCAGGGCGCTCTGGAGGGCACCGCGGGGGCGTCCGACGTGGGCCGCGTAGGTGGCGATGAGCTCGGCGGCGAGGGCGAGGAGGTCGGGGTCGTTGGGGTCGAGGTAGCGGGGTTTGACCTCGCCCTTGAACACCCGGGCCCGCAGGAGGTCAGCGGTAAGCATCGTGGTCGCGTCGGCGGTCGCTCTGGCGTTCTTCCGCGGTGCCGCGGGTGATGACCTCGTACAGGGTGGCCCGTTTGCCCTCCTGGCGCCGCAACACGCGGCCGAGGCGTTGTACGTGTTCGCGGACGCTGGCGGTGCCCGAGAGCACGATGGCCACGTTGGCCGCGGGGATGTTGACCCCCTCGTTGAGGACCCGCGAGGTGACCAGGGCGGGGTACTGCCCGTCGTTGAAGCGGGCGAGGTGTTCGCGGCGTTCTTTGAGGTCGGTCTGGTGGGTGAGGGCCGGCACGAGGAAGGTCCGCGAGATGGTGTAGACCGTCTCGTTGTCGTTGGTGAAGATGAGGGTCCGGTCGCGCCCGTGCTGGCGCAAGAGGCCCTCCAAGACCGCGAGCTTGCCCTGCGAGGTGAGGGAGATCTGCCGCTGCTCGCGGTAGGCCAGGAAGGCCCGGCGCCCCTCTGGCGAACGCGCCGACATCTGCAGAAACCTCGCCCACCCGTCGGGGGCGGCCATGTTGATGCGCTGGTCGTAGAGGAAGTCGCGGTAACACCCGCGGGCCTCGGCATACCGGGCGGCCTCGGACTCCGTCAGGTCGACGAACACGGTCTGCACGTCGTAGCTGGAGAGATACTCGCCGGCGAGGTCCTTGATCCCGCGGGCGTAGACCACCGGGCCCACCCGGTCGTTGAGGAGGGCCTCGCGTCCGTCGGAGCGCTCCAGGGTGGCCGTGAGCCCGAGGCGGTAGGGGGCCACCGAACACTCCGCCCCGAGCAGAAACGACGGCCCCGGGAGGTGATGAACCTCGTCGAAGATCACCAGGCCCCAGCGTCCGCCGAGGCGTTCCATGTGGAGGTAGGCCGAGTCGTAGGTGGAGACGGTGAGGTCACGGGGTTCGACGTAGCCGCCTCCGAGGAGGCCCACCTCTTCGCCGAAGGCGGTGCGGAGGACGTCGTACCACTGGTTCATGAGGTCGAGGGTGGGGGCCACGACCAGGGTGCTGCGTTGGGCCTCGCGGATGGCCATTTCGGCCACGTAGCTCTTGCCCGCCCCGGTGGGGAGCACGACCACCCCGCGCATGCCCCGGGCCTTCCACGCCGCGATGGCCTCGGTCTGATGCACGAAGGCCGACCGCTCGGCCCGATGCACAAGCTCCAGGCTCGCGTACTTCCGGGCGGCGTCGCGGAGCTCGAACTCCCCTGCCCGGGCCCGACGCGTCAGGGCCGTGAGCACCTCGCGGTAGCGCCACGCCGGAGTCCGCCACGCCGACACCCGCGGATCCCACAGGCACCCCGCCGCGGGGGCCTCGTCGGCGAGCGATCCGGGCAGACCCTGGAGCACCAGAGACCCGGCTTCAAAGACGAGCTCGACCACCACAGCACCCACCGGCTACGGCCCCTGCGGGGCAGGAGCGGTCCCGTCGAGGCTCTGACGCACCGGCCTCCCCGTCATCTCCGACGGAACCTCCATCCCCAACGCCGCCATGATCGTGGCCGCGGTGTCGGTGGTGCGCACGGGGGTCTCGAAGTCGCCCCGAACCACCCGCGATCCATAGGCCAGCCAGGGGATGTGGAGGTCTTCGACCCGGTGGGTTCCGTGTTGGCGTCCGTGGCCTCCGTGGTCGGCCGTGACGACGACGAGGACCCGGTCGTGATCGGGGCGGGCCTGGAGGGTGTCGATGACTGTTCCGAGGCAGGCATCGGCGCGGCTGAGGGCTTCGAGGTACCGTCGGCTCATCCAGCCGTAGCGATGCCCGGCCCCGTCGCCCTCGGCGAAGAGGAGGAAGGTCACCCCGGGGGTGGAGGTGGCGAGGTATCGCGAGGCCGCGGCTGCGACCCGGGCGCACGACCAGCTCACCCGCGACCACACGTCCACGCTACCCGGCACCGCGATGTGGCGCAGCTTCTCCTTGGAGACAAACATGGCCGTGGCGAAGCCCGCGTCGTGGGCGTGGTAGAAGGCCGTCGGAACCCGAATGAACCCGCGTTCGGGGTGCAGGTCGTCGAAGTTCATGCCGTGGACGCGGACTTCGACGCCGGCGAGCATCGAGCTGTGGGAGGGCAGGGTGCTGGAGTCTCCGACGGTCTCGGCGTGCAGGGCGTAGGCCCCTTCGGCACGGAGGCGATGGAGGACGGGGGTGTCGGCGCGTTCCATGCCGTCGGGGCGCATCCCGTCGAAGGAGACGACGACGACGTGGTCGTATGGGCGGGGGGGAGCCTGCCCCGGGGTGGCCACCGCGGCGGCGACCTGAAACGCGACGGCGGCGATCAGCACGGTCGGTCTTTCACGCGAAGCCGTCGGTAGGCGGAGGGGCCCCGGGGTCGTCGCGCAGGGAGGGAGGCAGCGGGGCCACGCCGGAGCGGAGGAGGGCCGAGGCCAGGAGCCAGGGGGCTACGGAGCCGACGATCACGGAGAGGTCGTCGCGTGCGAGGCAGCCCTGGGGGATGAAGCCCACCACGACGAGGGCATGCAGGGAGCCGAGGAGGAGGGGGACGAGCGACCAGGCGACCTGGTTGCCGTCGGCCGCGAGGCGGTGGCGGAAGTACCACGCGAGCCCCAGGGCCACGAGGGCCACGAGGGTGAGGGTCGCGGCGAGGCTGTGGGCCCGGGACGACCCCTGGCAGAGGATGTCGGCGGCTGCGTCGTCGAGGGAGCTGGGCTGCATGGCGAAGCGGGGGGAGTGTATCACCGACGTGTGTGGACGGGTCGACCGACCGCCTCTGCAGCGGGAACGGCCCCTGTCACCGCGGGGACCGACCTCTGTCACCGCGTCGAGGACCGTTGTCACTGCGGCGAGGGCCATTGTCACTGCGTGCACCGGGCACTGTCACCGCGTCGGAGGGCATTGTCACCGCGTCGGAGGAGAATCCCTCTCCCCCATGGATTCTCTCGATACGCGTCTCCCCTCTCCGGCGGAGAGGGGAATCGGGCCACGCGCGAACCGCGAGAGGGAGAGGGTCTGTTCCCCCCCCCCGCGACGTGCCCATCATCCCGCCGCGCTGGATACCAACCGGGCCCCACGTCAGGACGAGACGGGCGCCTTGCCAGAACCGTCGGCCGCAGGGTCCACGCTCTCCGCGCGACGCCCCGAGCCGAACACCCGATGGGTCGACCGGGCGAGCAGCAGGGGCGCTCCACGGTCCTGGGCCCGCAGGTTGGCAAAGACCCCGCGCAATTGACTCATAAACTGCAAACACACCCCGTCCTGGAGGTCGAGGTCGGCCTGGGACACGTCGCCCGTCGCCGCGGCCCCGCGCACCTGCTCGTGGCTCTCCGTGAGGGCGGTTCCGAGGGCGGCGAAGCGCGCGAGGGCGGCCTCGTCGAGCCCGTCGGCGCGCAGGACGGCGGCGACCTCCTTGTTGGCGGTCAGGGCCTTGGTACCGAGGCCGACGAGGAGCTTGAGGGTCTTGGGGAGCTTCACCGGATCGCCCGCGGCGACGTCGGCCGTCGCCACCTGGGCCGCCCATCCCTTGACCATGGGCGAGGCCCCGTCGAGGGCCGCGCGGAGCATCTGACGGGCGTGTTGGGCCGCGGCGTATGCGGCCTCGTTGCGGGCCACGGCCCCGGCGTGGTCGATCCGCGTCTGGGCGGGGTGGGCCGCGCGGGCCACGAGGTCTTGCAGGACGAAGGCGTGATGGGTCACCACCCGCAGCCGGGCGTCGGAGAAGCCCACGATCTCCGCGCGCTGGGCGGCTGACTGCTTCGACCACCAGTCGATGATCTGGCCGAGCCAGGTGCGCATGTCGGTGAGGATGCGCTCGGAGCGCAGTTGGGCCCCGCGTTTGACCAGCTCGGTCGGAGCGATGCGGACGCGGTAGATCTCGAGCTCTTCGGGCGAGGCGTGCTTGACCTTCTTGCGGATCTGGGCCCAGGAGTAGCGCGGTTTGTCGGGAGCCTCGGGGCCTTCGTCGAGCGGGGCGGAGGTGAGGATGTCGGGGTGTTGGGGCTTTTTGGCGGGGGTCCTGGCGGTGGGCATTGGGGGCGTGTCTCCCGGGTGATGGCGGGAGGTGTGGATGCAGTCCCCCCGGCCTGATGAGGCGACGATACAATGGGAGCCGCGGGACGGGGGTGGGGAAAGTGCGAGGGGCTGCGGGAGGGGGCGTCGTCCGGGGGGAGACCGCGGCGGGCCGTGATCGCCGACCATGCGGAAAATGCTGCAATCGTCGCCAAAAACGACGCCTCCCGGGCACGTCGCGCTCCGGCATCACGCCGCTCCCTCTCGCATCGCGCAGCAATTTCAGGAGGATTCGCTGCGAGCCTTGCCCGTGGAGCTGCGTCCTCCGAGGACCGCGTCGCGCAAGACGCCTGGAAGACACGTGATTTCGTTCCACAGCAGCGCTGCGCGCGGGCGAAGTTCAGAATACGCAGAGATGTGCTTGACATCGAGAATGAATGGGGTTTCAATGGCCGCAGGGTTAATCGCAGCGAGCGATGAAGGAGGGGCGATGTTGACAACATCAGGCGTGGCGTGGCGTGGCGTGGCGTGGCGTGGCGTGGCGTGGGTGCAGCGCTGCTTGTACTTGGAGTGCTCGTAGGGTGTAACTTGCCGAGCCCACCCGCCCAGGTGTCTGCCGCCCCTTGCGACGCAGGCGCCTGTGGAGGAGGGGAGATTCGGGTCTGTAGCAGTCTCTGCATCACACCACGTACTTCGGGGCAAAGCTGTGACGTGACCCCGGACTGCACCGGGACACCACAAATCTGTGCCGCCAATCTCGTGTGTGTTCCTGGCGGAGGGGGCGGGACCTGCACCGACCTCAGCTCCCGATACCTCTCCCTCTGTGGTGCGAGCGCCGACGGAGGCAGTTGCCCCTCCGGGACCACCTGCATCAACCTCCGCACATTCAGCCCCAACCTCACCCGCGACGTCCACATCTGCTCCGCGCGTCTGGCCGAGGGTCAGCGGTGCGAGTTTGGTGCGACCACGGTCGCGTGCGAATTGGGGTTCGTCTGCACCGCAGGCTTCTGCCGCAGACCTTGCGCCTCGGGTTCCGACTGCGCGTGCGCCGACAACGGGTGCGGCACGCTGTCGGGCAGCGATGCGGGTGTCTGCACCCGCTGCTGGTCCGCGACAGGGCTCGACCCCAACCGGATCCCTCTACGTTGCGGGGTCAACTCAGCGTGCTGCAACGGCCTGACTTGCAACCCGGACGGGAGCGGCAACTGCTGCCACACAGTGAGCACCTCGTGTGCGGACGGGGCAGGATGCTGCACGGGGAGTGAGTGCGTCCACACAGGGGGCTCCACATGGACCTGCACCGCATGTGGTGGCCTCAACGCGACGTGCTCCAGCGGGAGTGATTGTTGCGGGTTGGGACTCGGGCCGCTGACCTGCCAGGGGCCGATGGGATCGAGCCGGTGCTGTCCGTCGGGATTCTCTGTGTGCTCAGGCGGCACGGGGAGTTGCGAAGACGTGCGGACCAACGCAGCCCGCTGTGGCACCAGTTGTACAGCTTGCCAGACGCGGACCAACACCGTCGGGCCCCACTGCCGGGGCGGCGAGTGCGTCCCTTTCTGTCAGGCAGGGTACGGCAACTGCGACGGGGTAGAGTCCAACGGGTGCGAGACGAACATCTGGACATCCACATCGAACTGCGGCGCCTGTGGTAGGCAGTGCCCTTCGGTGACGAATGGGGGTGTAACATGCACCAATGGTATCTGCGATACGACGTGCGACACGGGGTACACCAATTGCAGCGGGCTCTGTGTAAACCTGAACTCGGATCTCAACAACTGCAACGCGTGCGGCTTGACCTGCCCTGGCACCTGTTCGGGAGGTGTATGCACCGAGAGCACCGTCAAGTGTGACACCATCCCTCCCGGTGCCACACTTATCGTGGGCTGTACGCTGGGTGATTGCTGCCGTCGACAGACGAACTACCCCAGCAGCTCCCCGACTTACAACTACTATACGTGCTATACGGTCAACCATCCCGGGAGCGCCTACAATGGTCAAACCGTTTGTGGCACGTTGACATTGAACCCGATGCAGTGACCAAGACGGAGGCACCAATGTTCAGGTCTAGTATGTGCTTGCTTGGTTACGTTCTCCTCTCGGCCTGTGCGTCGAGCGTGCAGCCGATCGATGGCGGCACGCAGGATGTCGCTGGCGATGTCGTCGCTGGTGACGATGTTGCAGTGCTCGACGCGGGGATGCCACAGATTGACGTCCCCGAAGAGAATACCCGACCGGACGTTGGGATGCCCCTCGACTCATCCGTTGACGTCATGCCCTATGTAGATGCCTCAACCGACGTCATGGACTCCGGATTCTACACGGGGTCCCCACTGGACCTCCAGGGCGCGACTTGCAACAACCTCTTTCCCTCAATCCCTCTGCGAACCATTCGATTCCCAGATCAGGACATTCCTCAAAATCAGATGGGAGGCGTCATCCAGGATGGTCTCTATCGGCTGATTCGGTACGAAATCTATCGCCTGGAGCCGGGCAAGAGCCCTCGCTCGACTCTCGCCGGGTTCACGCTACGAATTCGCGGAGGCCAGTGGGAGATTGCGAGGGTATCTACACCGCGAGACGCCCTGGATGGCACTACCATCTACAGATACAACTGCAACCGATCGGTCCGATCGGACAGGATTGAGCCAAATTGTGTGATCAGTTGTCCTGGGGGAAGCCGGGGCGTCACTCCCTTTGGGCGATATGAGGTGCAGGGCAATCTGCTTATGCTCGCAAGCAACCCCGAGATTATGATCTTGGAGCGGGTTGGCGATCCGTGAGCCCAGGCAGGTCGGCTGTGTTGGATGAAGAAACCAGTGTGGAGTATTCTCCGCGTTCGCGGGAGGAACGAGCGATGCAAAACGTGATCAATGGCTGCGATGTTTCTTCACGATGGCGTGGTGTCATCGGGCTCGGCCTCGTGCTCCTGTCAGCCCTCCTCGCGGGTTGCTCGGACGAGACGTCGGCTCCGTCCCGTCCTCAGACCGGGACGGCGAGGGCCGCGGTCTGAGGCCCGTCCACGTTTTCCCTACACTTGCCTACACCGCAGAATTCCTGGGGA
>CAYUSB010000087.1:0-16723 GCA_964447205.1 uncultured Myxococcaceae bacterium | reverse complement strand
CGACTTTCCGGTCGACGCTCCAGGGCGGCCCGGGTCACGAGGGCGCACACCCCGAGGAGGGGGAGGTAGAGAAACCGGGCGGCCACGAGGACATACCCCTCCATCGAAATGAGGTTGAGGGTGGGTCCGAGGGCCACCACGAACCACAGGGTGTCGGCGAGCCAGGGCCGCGCCCGGGGGTGTCTCCAGGCCCCGACCGCGAGGGCCCCGAGGGCGGCGAACCCGAGGGCCCCGAGGGCCACGCTCCAGGCGGGGTACACCACCTGACCGTCGACGAAGGTCTTGAGCCCGACCTGGACGGAGGGCCACCACGGGGCCGCGGTCTCGACCAGGTAGTGCCCGAACGAGGCCAGCACCCGGGCCGCTGCCTGCCCCCAGGGGACGGGGGTGTGGGCGGTCACGAGGTGGGGCACGAAGACGGACCGCAACCCCAGGGCCAGGCCGACCCCCGCGGAGGCCAGGGCCCAGCGCCCGAGGGCGGGCCGGAGGGAGGTCTTCGGGGCCCGCAGGAGCACGAGGTCGACCAGGAGGAGGGCCGGCAGGGTGACGGCGGTCTCTTTCGAGAGGGTGGCGAGGAAGAAGAACAGCCCCGCGAGGGCCCCCCCGCGGAGGTCCGGGCGACGGTCCCAGGCCCGCAGCCCCAGGAGGGCGAAGAGGGCGAGCCAGAGGTCGGTCGAGCCCGAGATCCAGGCCACGGACTCGGGTCGGGAGGGGTGCAGGGCGAAGAGGGCCGTGCCGAGGGTGACGGCCAGGGGGCCGGGGGGGGTGTCGGCCGAGGCCCCGAGGCGTCGTCGCAGCCAGCCGAAGGCCAGGGTCACGCACCCCAGGTGCAGGGCCAGGCTGACCAGGTGGTAGCCCACGGGGTGCTCGCCGAAGGCCCTGAACTGCAGGGCGTACGCGAGGATCACCACGGGGCGGTAGTACTGTCGGCCGAAGTCCCGCGCGGCCTCGAGGGTCTGCGGGTTGTGCCAGAAATCGTGGGTGAGGGCCTCCCCGAGCCGGGACAGGTCGCGGACGTAGGGGTTGGTCCCGAGGAGGAGGGTGTCGTCCCAGACAAACTCGCCGCCCAGGGCCGGGAGAAACACCAGGGCCGTGGCGAAGAGCAGCAGCCCCAGCATCGTGCCCGGACGGGCCGTGAGGGGCACCCGGGGATCGCCGGGGATGTCTGGGACGGGGGGCGTTTCGGGGGCTTCGGCGGAGGACATGACGCGGGTCGCTACTCGGGCAGGACAAACACGAGGGTGCGCGGGCTCTGATGGACGAGGCGCACCCCGGGGTGGTCCCGGAGCTGGCGGGCGAGGCCGAGGAGGCCGGGCCGGGCGAAGAGGGCCACGTGGCGGCTGTGAAACCGCGTGCGGATGGTCTGGACGGGGTCGGGGTCGCGGCCCTCGATCACGAGCCGGTAGCGCACGTACAGGGCCGCGTCGTGCTCGACGAACCAGTAGGGGTCGAGGCCAAACAGGTAGCGGTTGTGGTGGTTGAAATAGAAGAGGGGGGCGAAGTCTTCCCAGGCGGCGTGGAAGACCACCGCCCCGCGGGGCGTGTTGCGGGCGAGCCACCGGGCGGCCCCGGCCACCTCGTTGGGCTCGACGGAGAAGGCGTCGTCGTCGACCGAGCGCCACTGGGCGGCCCCGTAGACCAGGGCCCCCGCCGCGGCGACCCGGGCGGCCCATGGGCGCCAGGCGGGCCGCAGGAGCCCCTCCAGGGCCCCGCGAGTGTACACCCGGGCCCCGAGCATCACGCTCAGGGGGGCGAGGTACTCCAGAAACCGTTGGGCCCGCAGGGTGGCGAGGGCGAAGAGGATCACCGCCCCCGCGAGGGCGTCGTCGTGGGCCGACCAGCGGCGCCGGGCGAGGCTCACCGCGGGAAGGGCGAAGCCCAACGCCAGCACCGTGAGCACCCGCGGGACGTGGCTCCAGCCCGCGGGGCGCCACTCCTGGCCGACATCGACGAGCGAGCGCACCGGGTCGTGGCTGAGGTACGGCCCGATGTGCAGCATGAGGAAATCCCAGGTGGCTGGGAAGAAGGGGTTGAGGGTGAGCCCCAACACGAGGCCCGCGACGGTGGCAAGGAGCACTGCCCCCCGCGGGATGCCCCGGACCCGGTCGCGGAGGGCGCTCAGGGCCGTGATGGGGAGGAGGAAGATCGCGCCCTGGTAGGCCCACATGCTGACGAAGGCGAGGAGGCCCGCCCGCCGGGGGTTGCGCGCTTCGATGGCGTCGAGGTGGAGCACCGTGAGGGCGAGGCACAGGGGCATCGCCCGGGTCATGGTCATGCGGTAGAGGAAGACGTCGCTGCAAAGCGGGAGCACGAGGGCCCAGAACCATAGGTGTTTGACGCCGACCCGGGCGAGCGACAGGACGCAGGTGGTGAGCCCAAGGGCCCCGACGAGGACGGCCCCCCCGCGCAGGGTGACCATGAGCCCGAGGGGGCTGAGGGGGGCGAGCAGGACGTGGAAGAGGAAGTGGTGGTCGGTCCAGTGGGTGGCCGTGACCGAGCAGGTCATCCACGGGAAGTCACGGCGGAGGCCCTCGTGCCAGAGGAGCCAGGCCATCTTGGCGTGGAAGAGGCTGTCGAGGTCGGCCACGCGGGCGTGGCGCAGGATGAGGGAGCCGAGGACCGCCGCTTCGAGGGCGAAGATCGCGAGGGCCCGCAGGGCGGGGCGGAGCGGCGCGGGGGACCAGGGGGGCATTGGCGCAGGGCGGGAGGCTACATCGCGGGGGCCTGGAGGAAGAGCATCAAGGCGCCGGCCGCGGTCTCTTTGTCGAAGGGGGTGGCGGCGAGGTCGGGGTGTTTGCCGAGGCGGTCGATGGCCTCGTGGAGGAAGGCCAGGAGGGCCTCGCACTCGGTGACGGCGGCCCGCAGGAGGGCCGGGTCGAGGAAGTCGGCGTCGCGGAGGTCGTGCAGGGTGAGGGTGAGGCGGTCGAGGTGGGGGTAGCGGGTCTCGGTGGCGGCGGCGAGCCCGAAGGCCTGGAAGTACCGCAGAAACTCCGGGGCGAAGTCCTGGGTGGGGGCGGCCTCCCAGGAGTCGGCCCGGGCGGCGGTGGCGTCGTGGGCCTTGGCCACGAAGGCCCGGAGCACCACGGTGAACATCCAGGCCGACCTGCGGAGCCGGTCGAGGGCGGCGGCCCGGGCGGTGCGGTCGCCGAAGATGCGCTCGGGGTCGACGGGGGTGCTGCGCAGGGCCGCGACGATGTGCAGGACGCTGCTCTGCAGGGCGTCGCGGAGGTGGCGGGTGCTGCGGGCGAAGGCCTCGGGGGTGGGGGGTGCGGGCGCGTCGCAGGGGGCGATCTCGCGCTGGAGGGCCCGGCGCAGCTCGGCCCGGAGGGTGGCCGAGCCGCTCTGGAGGGCGCCCCGGATGCGGGTGGCCCGGGCGGTGTCGCGGGTGAGGTGCTCGAAGCGGGCCCGCAGCTCGCTCGCGGGGACGCGGAGGAACTCGCGCTCGAGGGGGTCGCAGAGCATGGCCGGGCCGCGGGTGAGGAGCACCTGGAGGAGGGCCAGGGACTCGGCCCGCAGGGCGGCCAGGAGGACCTGAGCCAGGGCGGGGCCTTCGGGGCCATCGGGGGCGCTCGCGGCGATGAGGGCGTTGAGCCGGAGGAGGCGGAAGTGGGCGAGGAAGACCATGGACACGAGGCGGTGGGGGCCGTCGCCCTCGACGGACTGCATGGCCTCGAGGACGTCGGGCACCCGGATGCGGTCAAACTCGGGGCGGAACTCCAGGGTGTACAGGGCGTTGAAGAGGGGGGCCCGTCGCACCTCGCGGACGACCCCGGCGAGGGCGGCGAAGAAGAGTCGGAAGGGGAGGTGTCCGAGGGCGAGGAGGCCGTCGACGGTCTCGGTGACGAGGCTGAGTCCGTGGCGCAGGTCGACGAGGGACTGATGGGGTGAGGTGTGCAGGGCGGACGCTGCGGGGGCGGGGTTGACCCCGGTGGTGATGGTGGCCCCGGAGCCGGACGGGGGGGGCACGCTCTGGGCGGAGGGCTCGGGGGGGCTCTCTTCGGTGAAGCCCATGGGGAGGGAGAGGCCGAGGTCGAGGGCGTGGCGTTGGCTCCCGAGGAGGGCGGCGCTGAGGGTGAGGACCCGCCCGAGGGCGGCCCGGGCGACCAGGAGGTGGGGACGAAAATTGCGGGCCGCGAGGGGTGCGGACCCGGGCCGTCGGGGGTGGTTGCGGGGGTTGGACCAGGCCGCGAGGCCCTTGAGCAGCATCTCGAACTCGAACACCACGTCTTCCTTGCGGGCGATGGTGAGGGAGGCGAGCCAGGCCTCGCGGGCGCTGGCCTGATCGCGCCGCAGGGGGCGGGCGTCGCGCAGGAGGTTGGCGTAGGGGTCGCGCAGGCGTCGGGCGGCGACCCCGTCGGCCCGCGGGTGCCCGGTCATGGCGCGGGGGGTGCTCATTCGAAGAGGGCCCCTTGCGGCGGCACGGTGAGGGCCGTCCCGAGGGCGTGTTTGGGGGCCGGGACCCCGAGGTGATCGTACGCCTTGCGGGTGGCCATCCGGCCCCGGGGGGTGCGGGCGAGGAAGCCCTCGCGGAGCAGGTACGGCTCGTAGACGTCTTCGAGGGTGTCGCGGGGCTCGGCGGTGGCGGCGGCGAGGGTCTCGATCCCGGTGGGGCCCCCGTCGTAGTACTCGATGAGGACCCGCAGGAGGCGGCGGTCCATCTCGTCGAGGCCGGCCCGGTCGACCCCCATCCGGTCGAGGGCGAGGCGGGCCGTGGGCAGGTCGATGGCGTCGAGCCCGGCCACCTCGGAGAAGTCCCAGGCCCGTCGCAGGAGGCGGTTGGCGATCCGGGGGGTCCCGCGGGAGCGCCGGGCGATCTCGAGGGCGGCCTCGTCGCTGACGCCGGTGCCGAGGAGGGCGGCGTTGCGGGTGACGATCTGGGCGAGCTGGGCGGGGGTGTAGAAATCGAGGCGGAGGATGATCCCGAAGCGGGTCTGGAGGGGTCCCGTGAGGAGCCCCGTCCGGGTGGTGGCCCCGACGAGGGTGAAGGGGTGGAGGTTGAGGGGCAGGGTGGTGGCGTGGGGCCCGTCTCCCGTGACCAGGTCGATCTTGAAGTCTTCCATGGCGGGGTAGAGGTTTTCCTCCACGACGGCCCCGAGGCGGTGGATCTCGTCGATGAAGAGCAGGTCGCGGGGCTCGAGCTTGGTGAGGAGGCCCGCGAGGGCTCCCTTGTGCTCGATGGCGGGGCCGCTGGTGGTGTGGGCGTGCACCCCCATCTCGTGGGCCAGGATGAGGGCCAGGGTGGTCTTTCCGAGGCCGGGGGGGCCCGAGATGAGGACGTGGTCGAGGGGCTGCTGGCGCTTGCGGGCCGCGGCCACGAAGACCTTGAGGTTGTCCCGGTGCTCGTCCTGCCCGATGTACGCGTCGAGGGTCTTGGGGCGCAGGGTGAGGTCGAGGCGAACGTCCTCTTCGCCCGCGACCGCGGGGGTGGTGGCCGCTCCGCGCTCGTCGCTCTTGTCTCGTCCAGCCATCACAACACTCTCCCGTCGGGGCGATAGGCCCGACGACTATCCCACAGACGGCCTCGAATCACACCCCGCCCGCGACCCGACGGGGGACATACCCTGTCACCGTGTCAGCACCCGCAGGGCCTCGCGCACGAGGGCGTCGAGGGGCAGGTGGGCCATGGGGGCGAGCTCGGCGGCGGCCCGTTCGGCCTCGGCGGGTTTGAACCCCAGGCGTTGCAGGGTCTGGGACAGCTGGCCGAGGGGGCCGGCCATCGCGGGGCTGGTGGGCAGGGCCGGGGCGAGGGCGACTCCGGGCAGGGGCTCTGGGGGGTTGGGGTCGTTGGGCCCGAGGGAGGGCATGGGGATGGCCCCGGCGGCGACCTTGTCCTTGAGCTCGAGGATCACGCGCTCGGCGAGCTTTTTGCCCACCCCGGGCACGGTCATGAGCTTGCGGCTGTCGTTCTTGAGGATGGTGCCCACGAGCTCTTGCACGGGCAGAAGGGACAAGACCCCGACGGCCGTCCTCGGCCCCACCCCCGTGACGGCCGTGAGGAGCCGGAAGGCCGTCCGGTCGCCCTCGTGGGCGAAGCCGTACAGGGTGATGGCATCCTCGCGGACGTGGGTCACCACCATCAGGGTCACCCGCCCGTCATCATCCCGGGGACACCGCCCCCCCGTCCCCAACGGAACCAACACCTCGTACCCCACCCCCCCCACATCGACCACCACCAGGCCGTCTGTGCCCTCGGCCACGATGCGCCCGTGCAACCTTCCAATCATCGCCCCACTCTACCGTATCTCCCCACCCCCCTGCCTCCCCAACCACCGCCCCCATGACAGGCTATGTCACCCCCGGAAACCACGACACGGTTGTCGTAGCCCGGAGCTGTCTGGGCGCCGGGTCGGCTGCGGATCAGAGGGGGAGTGCCCTGTCTGGGGGCCTGTGGTACAGAAATCGCCTCGTGTTGTGGCGTCGAATCATGTTGCTCTTCACCACCAGCACCGCGGGGTGCCTCATCACGGAGACCCCGAGCTTCCCGGCGGAGGTCCCGCTGACGGTTCCGCAGATTCGGGACGAGCAGGGGCTGACGGAGCCGCGGCTGAGCAACATCCTTGACCTGACCGCGCCAGCGGACGGTCGGCCGACGGCGGTAGAAATTCGGGTCCCGGTCGACGACGAGGGGGTCAACGACACCTTGTGGTACCAGTTCTTCCTCAACAACGACCGCGACTGCATCGAGCTGGAGGGGGGCGTGTCGTGCGAGCCCACCGACCGCCTGCGTACGGTGCCCCCCAACGGCCAGCGCCGCCGTTTTATCACGGGCAGGGTGTCGTTGACCCGCCTCGGGTGCAACCGCATCGAGCTGTGGGTGACCTCGTCGGAGTTTCTGCAGAGCGGCAACTATCACACCCCGCGCCGGGCCGGCGACGTGACCTTCGCCACGTGGTGGGTGTTCATCCGCCCGGCCCCGGGGGGCGTCACGGGGGGCGACGGGGGCACGGCCGACCCCATCGAAAATTGCCCCTACCTGGTGCAACCATGACCCTCCCCCGCCCGTCTCCGCGGTCTCCCTGGCGGGCCCTGGGCGGGGCCCTGAGCCTGACGGGGGCCATGGCCCTCGGGGGAGGGTGTCTGGGCGATCAGAGCGTGGTGGGGGGCGACGCGGGGCGCACGACCAACACCTGCACCCGCGACGCCGAGTGCGCCGAGGGGGTGTGCGACACGGTCCGTCTGCGCTGCGTGGCCCGGGCCCGGGCCGAGGTGTTCTTCTCGGTGGCCCCGGCCGGGGGGATGGCCTCGGCCGAGGCCTTTCCGACCCTCACGGCCCCGCAGACCATCCGCTCGGGCGAGGAGGTCAACCTGACCCTGCGCGGGGCCCGCACGGTGTACGGAGCGGTGACGGTGACCGCGCCAGGCGCCCGCCCCGGCGACGGGGGGTCCTCCGAGAGCCGACGGTATGTCCCGTCCACGGTGGAGTTTGTGGCCGCCGGGCTCGACGACGTGGTGGCCCCCACCCGGGCCGTGGCCAGCCCGACGCCCCTGACGGCCCTGACGGCCGACACGAGCCCGTACACCTTCTCGGCCCTGCTGCCCGACGGGCAGTTTGACGTTGTCGTGCGGCCGAGCTCCGAGCTCATGGGGTTGCTCCCGCCGCTCTTTCAGCGGGGCTTCGAGGTGCGGTCCGACGCCACCTTCCAGCGCTTCGACATCGCCTTCCCCCAGCGCTTCTCCCGCTGGTCGGGCGAGCTCCGCGACCGGATGGGCAACCCCTTGACGGGTCTCACCGTGCGGGCCGTCGACCTGTCCCGGGGGGCCATGGTGGTCTCCACGGTGGCGGTCACCCAGGGCCGGGGGGGATCGGTTCCCGGGAGCTTCGACCTCGACCTCGCCCCCGGAGGCCCCACCGACTGGGCCCTGCGGATTACGTCCTCGCCCGGGGCCCGGAGCTGGCTCACGGTGGACATCCCTCGGGCCGACCTCGAGCGCATCGACCCCACGGGCAGGGCCCTGCGGGTCGAGCTGGCGAGCGACCTGGGGCTGCCGTACATCGACGGGATGCGCCCCTCGGGGGGAGGGCCCACGCCCTCGGGGAGCGAGGCCCCGTGCGTGGGGTGTGTGGAGGTTCGGGGCTCGGTGGAGGGGCGCTCGGCGAGCGGGGCCACGCGGTCTCTCGGGGGCGTGGCGGTGCAGCTCCGCACCCAGCTCTCGGGGGCCTCGGCCCTGGGGCCCGGAGCCCGCAGCGCCTTCGAGTGCCGGGTGACCACGGGGGAGGACGGGAGCTTCCTCGCGTGGCTGGTTCCGGGCGACTATTCGGTGGTGGTGGTGCCGACCCAGGGCGAGTTTGGCAACGCCGTACGCAGCGCCTTCCGGGTCCAGGGGGATGTCCCCCGCCAGGTGGGGCAGGTCTTCGCCCTCGAGCCGCGTCTCCCCCTCGACGGCCGGGCCCTCACGCCCTCCGGGGCCGCGGTGGACGGGGCCCGGGTGACGGCCATCCCCTTCCACGACGCCTACCTCAGCCACTCCTGCCTGCAAGAGCCCGAGATGCAGGCCCTCGCCCCCCGGGCCCGTACGGCCGACGGGTTGACCGGCAGCGACGGGAGCTTCCGCCTCGACCTCGACCCGGGGCTCTATCGCCTCCTGGTCGATCCGCCCGAGGGGTCGGGGTTTCCGTCCACCCTGGGGGCCGCGGTGTGTGTGACCAGCCGGGTGCGGGCCTACGACGTGACCCTCGACCCGCCGTTGGAGGTGCACGGCACGGTGCGCAACGCGGCGGGGGCCGTGGCCCCCCGGGCGAGCGTCGAGGCCCTCGTGCGGCTGCGCGAGCCCGGGGCCCCGGGGGTGGTGGTGCGGGTGGCCCGCGGGGCGGCCGACGGGGTCGGGCGGTACTCCGTGCTCCTGCCGAGCAGCGCGGGCGGGCTCTGAGGGAGGGGCCTTCAGCCCGCGGAGACGGCGTCGACGGCGGCCAGGATGGCGTCGAGCTCGCGGTCGGCGTTGTTGGGCCAGTGCGGGGCGAAGCGGAGCACCCCGTCGGGGCAGCTCGCCACCACCCCCCGCGAGCTCAGGGACCGCTGCCACCCCGGGGCCCCCATTCCCCCCTCCGGCGGAACCACCCCCAGCAGACACGACCGCCCCGCCCGGTCCGGGCTCCGCAGACTCGTAAACCCCCGGGCCACGAGGGCGGCCTCAAGAACGTCGAGGTAGGCGTTGACGTGGGCGTGGATGGCCTCGACCCCGAGGGCCAGGAGCAGGGTCACGCTGGCCTCCAGGGCCAGGTAGCCCGCGGCCGGGGCCGTCCCGGTCTCCAGGAGGCGGGCCGTGTCGACGAAGGGGCGGTCGTAGCGCAGGTGCCCGGCCCCCTCGATCAGAAACTGAAACGGGTCGACGTGCGACAGCCACCCCGCCGCGTGGGGGCGCATCCGGGTTGCGGCCTCGGGCCGAACCGTGACCACCCCGGCCCCTTCGAGGCCCATCAGCCACTTGTGACCGCCCGCGGCGAGGTAGTCGATCCCCTCGGCCGTCACGTCGAGGGGGGTCGACCCCGCGGCCTGGATGGCGTCGACGAAGAGCTCGGCCCCGTGGGCGTGGCACCGCCGGGCCATCTCCGCGAGGGGCATCCGGTGGCCGGTCTGAAACTGCACCGCGCTCACCGCCACCAGCCTCACCCCCTCGGCGAGGCACCGATCGAGGTGGGCCCAGGCCGCCGCGGGGTCGGTGCGAAACGTGTCGGCCTCGCCCCACACCACCGACAGCCCGAAGAGCCCGGCCGCCCGCTGCCAGGGCGTGACGTTGGCGGGAAACTCGCCCGCGAAGCACATCACCCGCTGCCCCGGCTCCCAGGGGATCGACAGGGCCACCAGGGTGGCCCCGAGGGAGGTGTTGGACACGAGGGCCACCCCCTCGGGAGGAGCCCCGAGGAGGGTGCCCAGCAGGCCCCGGACCCGGTCGCGTTGGGCGAGGGCGTCGCCGAAGTAACCCGCCCCCCGACGGCCCAGGTCGTTGAGGTGGGCGATCACCGCCCGCCGTACGGCCAGGGAGGGAGGCGACACGGCGGCGTGGGCGAGGTAGGCCCGGGCCTCGAGGTCGGGGAAGAGGCTGCGGTCGCCGAGGCGCGGCGCAGACAGTCCGTAGGGGGTCGACACCCGCAGAGCTATACCACCGCGGGGCGGATCGACGAGGGGGGGCATCGCGGCTATAGTCCGCGACCCCGCCGTGAACGCATTCGACCGACTCCGGGCCCTGTACGCAGCGCGCCCGGTCATCCTCGCCCCGATGGAGGACGTGACCGACCTCGTCTTCCGTCGCCTCTGCCGCACCGTGGGGGCCACCCTCTGCGTGACGGAGTTTGTCAACGTCGAGGGCCTCCTGCGCGGAGCCCGGACGGCCCTGCGCAAGCTCGACCTGCCCCCCGACGACCAGCCGACGGTCATTCAGATCTATGGGTCCGACCCCGCGCGCCTCGCCGAGGCGGCCGTCGTGGCGGCGGCGGCGGGGCCCGTGGCCGTCGACATCAACTGCGGCTGCTGGGTGCCCAAGATCGCGGCCCGAGGGGCCGGGGCGGGCTGGCTCCGCGACCCGAGCGCCATGGTCGACATGGCCCGGATGGTGGTGGCCCGGGTGGAGGGGGTCCCGGTGACGGTGAAGACCCGGATCGGGTGGGGCCCCGAGAGCGAGATGCCCATCGTCGACCTGGCCCGTCGCCTGGAGGACGTCGGGGTGCAGGCCTTGACGGTGCACTGCCGCACGGCGAAGCAGGGCCACGACGGCCCGGCCGTGTGGGACTGGGCCCGCAAGGCCCGGGAGGTGGTGACGATTCCCGTGGTGGTCAACGGCGACATTCGCAGCGCCCACGATGCCCAACGGGCCCTCGCCGAGACGGGGTGCGCGGCCGTGATGGTGGGCCGGCGGGCCATCGAGCACCCGTGGGTGTTTCGTGAGGCCCGGAGCCTGCTCGACGAGGGCCGCGAGTGCCCCGCCCCCACGGGGCTTGAGCGCATCGCCCTGTGCCGGGCCCACCTCCGGGCCAACGTCGCGTCCCGGGGCGAGCGGTACGGGGTTCAGGTCACCCGGAGGCACCTCACGGGGTACCTCAAGGGCCTGCCCGGGGCGGCCGTCCTGCGGCAGCGCCTCGTGGTCACCGACAGCCTCGCGGGCAACGAGGCCCTGCTCGACGAGGCCGCCGCCCTGTGGTCAACCTACGGCCCCGAGGAGGCTCTCCCCCCCCGATCCCCCTCCCTCCTGGAATCCCACGTATGAACGACGCCCTCCTCGCGTCCCTCTACCCCGCCCACCTGGCCACCCTGTCGGCGGGTTACGCCCGGGTCCTGGCCCGACACGGCCTCGACGGGGTCTTCGTGCACGGAGGGGTGGCCCTCCCCCGGACGCGCTTCGACGACCAGTACTGGCCCATCCGCCCGACCCCGCACCTGCAGCACTGGGCCCCCCTGGCCGAGCCCGACGCGGGCCTCCTCGTGCGGGCCGACGGGGCGGCCCTCCTCCTGCGGGTGCCCGTCACCAGCTTCTGGGAGCACCCCTTCGAGCCCGCCTCCCGCCACTGGGAGCCTTGCCTCCCCCAGCGCACCGTCGGCTCCGTGGCGGCCCAGGGCGAGGCCCTGCCCCGGGGCCGGGTGGCCTTCGTGGGCGACGACCTCGCCGCCGCCGCGGCCCTCGGCCTGGAGCAGGTCAACCCGGTTGACCTCTTGCGCGACCTCGACGCCCTGCGGGTGCACAAGACCCCGTACGAGCGGGCCGCCCTGGCCGAGGCCAACCGTCGGGCCGCCCCCGGGCACGCGGCCGTCCGCGCGGCCTTCGCGGCCGGGGCCGAGAGCGAGCTCGACCTGCACCTGGCCTACCTCCGGGCCACGGCCCAGGACGACCCCGAGACCCCGTACAAAAACATCGTGGCCCTCGGGGCCCACGCGGCCACCCTGCACCACGTGAGCTACGGCCGGGGAGGGCCCTCGGGGCAGCGGGCGGGGTCGCTCCTCCTCGACGCCGGGGCGGGGGTCCTCGGGTACTGCTCGGACATCACCCGGACGTGGGTTCGTGATGCCGGGGGGGCCGCCGCGAGCGCCTTCGCGGCCCTGGTCGACGGGATGGAGACCCTGCAGCAGCAGCTCTGCCGCGAGGTGCGGGTGGGGATGCCCTACGAGGCCCTGCACGACCGCTCCCACGCCCTGCTCGGGGCCCTCCTGGAGGAGGTCGGCCTGGTGACGCGACGCGGGGGCGACGAGGCCGTCTCCGCGGGGGTGACCCGGGCCTTCTATCCCCACGGGCTCGGGCACTCCCTCGGGCTCCAGTGCCACGACGTGGGGTGCGCCACGGTGAAGCCCCGCGACGACAACCCCTTCCTGCGCAACACCAGCGTGATCGAGGCGGGCCAGGTCTTCACCATCGAGCCGGGGCTGTACTTCATCCCGAGGCTCCTCGAGCCCCTCCGGGCCTCGGCCGCGGGGCGCCTGGTGGACTGGGACATGGTCGAGGCCCTGAGGCCGTTCGGCGGGATCCGCATCGAGGACGACGTGGTGGTCACCGACGACCCCCGTCAACCGATTGACAATCTCACCCGACCGCATCTCCCGCAGGGCGGCGGCTCCGTATGAGCCCGCGCGCGAGGGGGGGCTGATGGCCACGGGGCCGCGGGGCAAGCGGACGCTCCCGCTCTTTGACAACCTTCTCCGTCGCGACGCCACGCGGGCCCCGGCCGAGGAGGCCCTCGACCGGCCCACCCTGGAGCTGGCCCGGCGTAAGCTCGGGGGCAAGGGGGCCTCGGACGCCACGGCGGGGGCGGTGGTTCGGTATCTGGGGGTGGTGGAGGGGCGCGAGGCCGAGCCCGTGCTTGGGGTGGTGGTGTACGCGGCGGGCGACGAGGTCGACGTGTGGATGGAGGGCGACCGGGTGCGCCGTACGACCCGGGCCTGGGTCGAGCCTGCCGTGGCCCGGACGGCCATGCAGCGCGAGGTGGCGGGCGACGCCCGGGTCTTCGCGGCCTTGCCCGAGGGGGGGAGGGTGCGGATCCGGGCCGAGGAGGGCGAGGTCGTCGAGGCGGTCCTGGTGGAGAAGTGTCGGTACGGGGCCCTGGTGGCCCGCGACGACGGGACCCTCCTGGCCGTGGGGTTTCGTAAGCTCATCCCCACCGGCGGGGGATTGGCCTGAGCCTACAGGGACCGCTGCTGATTGAGGCGGTCGTAGTGGCGGTACCCGAGCAGGTCGAGGGCGCTCCGGGGGGCCAGGGCGATGTCGACCAGGGTCTTGAGGTCGTACGTCCCGGCCAGGACGGGGGGGCTGTACGCCCGGACGGTCTCCGTGGTGCGAAACTCCTTGCAGGGGAAGAGGGTCACGTGGGGGTGGGCGTGCACGAAGTGGGCGCAGGAGAGCCGGGCGTAGCCGGGGGTCTTGGGGGCCGTGACCACGTGGGGGGTGGCGAGGAAGGTGCCCCCCGTGAGGATCTCGAGCTGCTGGCCCACCTGGGCCACGATGCACCCGGGCGGGGCGGCCCCGCGGACCTTCTGACCGGCGGGGTGCTCGGCCGTAGCCCGGGTGCGGAGGTAGAGGCCGCTGTCGGGGTCGGGGGGCGGGCAGCGCTGGCCGGAGGGGTCGAGGAACCTGCCCCCCGGCAGGAGGGTGAGGAGGTTGAAGTCGGTGTGCTCCTCGCCCCAGAGGATGCCGCTGCCGACCTCGTTGGCCGTCAGGGGGATGTAGCGCAGGGCCCGGGTGATGTGGGGCCCGTCGGCGATGGCGTCGGTGAAGCGGGTGGCCTCGAGGCCGAGGGCTACGGCGGCCCCGCGGAGGAGGGCCTCTCCGGCGTGGTGCAGGGCGTGGCTGAGGGCGAGGTAGGTCTCGGCGAAGCCCGGGAGGTCGTCGGGCCAGAGATTGTCGGCGTAGATCTCCGGGTACTGGAGCTGAACCTCGGGGTCGGCCGGGAAGGGGGCGGCGAAGTAACACTCCTTGAAGTCGGGGCGACCCCCGGCGGCTACGGCCTGCTCGGTGTTGGGGGGGGTGTAGCCCCGCTGGTACCAGATGTCGGGGCGGGCGAGGCGGCGTTTGGCGGCCTCGTCGCGCAGGGTGAGCTGCACGAACAGGTCGTAGTACCGGTCGAGCAGGGCGGGGTCGATCCCGTGGCCGCGCACGTAGACGAGCCCGTACGACCCGAAGGCCTCGCGGAGCCCCTGGGCGGCGCTCTCCAGCAGGGGGCCGTCGGCCCGGAGGTCTTCGAGGTCGACGGTGGGAATGATGGGGGTGGTCATACGCGGGCGGGAGTGTGGCCCGGAGGGCAGGGGTTCGCCAAGAGTGTACGCGGGACTTGACGCACGGGGCGAAGGGCGCCAGGGGTGGCCCATGCCCCTCGCTCCTGCATTGCGTGCACACCTCGACACGATTGTCGGCAGCCACCGTGTGGTGCTCTTCATGAAGGGCACCCGCTTCTCCCCGAGCTGCGGCTTCTCGGCGAGCGTGGTCAACCTGCTCGACACCCTCCTGCCCGAGTACCACACGGTCGACGTCCTGGCCGACCCGGCGGTGCGCGAGGGCATCAAGGAGTACGCCGACTGGCCCACCATCCCGCAGCTCTACCTCGACGGGGAGTTTCTCGGGGGGGCCGACATCGTGCGGGCCATGCACGAGGACGGCAGCCTGGCCGCTCGTCTGGGCGTCACCGACGACCCCCGGGGCGCTCCCACGCTGCACCTCACCGAGGCGGCCGCGAAGGCCCTGGGCGAGGCCGCCGCGGGGGCCGAGGGGCTCGTCCTGCGGCTGGAGGTCACAGCCCGGTACGCGTACGACCTCTTCTTCGGCGACCCCAAGCCGGGCGACCGGGTGGCCGCCTGCGGGACCCTGAGCATCCACCTCGACCCGGCCAGCGCCCTGCGGGCCGAGGGCACCACCATCGACTACGTGGTGGGGGCGGGAGGGGCCGGGTTTCGCATCGACAACCCCAACGAGCCGGCCAGGGTCCAGGGCAGGAGCCCCGTCCAGGTGCAGGCCATGCGGGCCGCGGGCACGGCCTTCGAGCTCGTCGACGTGCGCACCCCCGACGAGCGCGAGGTGGCCGCCATCGCGGGCTCGCGCCTGCTCGACCCAGGCTACGAGCACGCCCTGCTCGCCATGGACCGGGCTACCCCCCTGGTGTTTGTCTGCCACCACGGGGTGCGGAGCCTCCAGGCCGCCGAGCACTTCGCCCGCAAGGGGTTTCGTGCGGTGTACAACCTCGAGGGCGGCATCGACGCCTGGAGCGCCACGGTCGACCCGACCGTACCCCGCTACTGATTGACACCCCGCACGAGACGTGAATCGGCCTCAGGTACGGAGGCCAGGAGACGGGCATGAGCACACATCCGACCGATTTTCAAGGCGACATTTTTGAGGCCATCCGGGGCGCCATCCTGGGGCGCGTCCCCGACGCCGAGGTGACGGTCCAGGGGGCGGGCGGGCATTTCAGCATCGAGGTGGTCTCGCCGGTGTTTGCGGGCCAGGGCATGCTGGCGAGCCAGAGGCTGGTCCTCGGGGCCATCGCGCACCTGATGAAGGGCGACCTGGCCCCGGTGCACGCGGTGGATGTCTTGAAGACGCGGGCCCCCTGAGGGGGTCGGGCGTTGGGGGGGCTCAGCGGCCGACGCGGTGCAGGAGCTCGTTGACCATCCCGTAGGTCATGCCCCAGATGGGGAGGGCGTCGAGGTTCCACCGGGGGAGGAGCATGGGGAGGGCGAGGGGGAGGCGGCGCACGGGCCGCCACCACCAGAGCATGCGGCCCTGGGCGGGGCGCAGGGACGACAGCCGCACCCAACGGGCCTCGGCCACCTCGCGGGGGTCGATGCATAACGTCGGGTCGGCATCAAGACCAAAGACCACGGGGGTCACGGAAAAATTCGCCCACCGCCGTTGAGCCTCCGGGGGGTGGTCCGACAACCTCCCGAGGACCTCCGCCCCCAAGGCCCGCAGGTCGAGCCCGACCTCCTCGAGGGTCTCGCGGGCGGCGGTGTCCTCGAGGTCGGCGTCGCGCGGATCGACCCGTCCTCCCGGCAGGGCGGCATGGCCCGACCAGCGGTCGCCGAGGCGCTCGGCCCGACGAATTACCAGGATTTCCACGTCATTCCGGCGCTCGCGCAGGACGCAGGCCACGGCCGCTCGCCAGCGCACCGGGTGGGGATTGACCCACGGGGCCGGCCCCTCGCGCAGGGCCTGGGCGATGGCAGGGAGGGTGAGCACGACCCGGGGGATGTAGCACAGGGGCGGGTCTGCCCCGAGGAGTGTTCGGGTGGGGGGAGGTGAGACGGCGTGCCCGCAATGGTTGCGATGTAGGGAAGGTCCCGAAAGGCACAGGGCGGGGGCCTCGGGGCCTCGGGGTCGCCGACGGCAGGAGAGGAGCTCTTGAGAGACGGGGCGAAGCAGTCATGGAGGGGTCGAATTCAAGGAAAACAAAATATCGCATATTGAATGGACGCGATGTCCCATGGGGTGTCCCACAATGGATCGGGGTGTGGACAGCGTGCCCCAACGCAGAATGTATCGGGCTGAACACCCTAATTTCATAGCGTTTTCTGCGCTGCACTTACTGTGTGACCCTCTTGAACGGGGATATACTGACCCCCGTGAGGATCCCCATGCCGTCTGCCTGGACACGTTTGGCGGTTTTGGTTTCTTCGCTGGTCGCGTTGGTGGGCTGCGGCGGAGGCGGCTCACTGGTCGGCAACGAAGACGCTGCGGTGATGGTGTCGTTCGACGTCGGGTTCGACGTGCGGGGCGACATCGGCGACGACATCGGCCTGCCCGTTGGGGACGTGTC
>CAYUSB010000086.1:0-17625 GCA_964447205.1 uncultured Myxococcaceae bacterium | reverse complement strand
TGAGCCCCCGCCGGAGGCCTCCCTCGGTCCGTCGCCCGCGCGAAGTCGGGACCGCCGCGCACAGCGGAGGGGATGGGAGCGAAGGGCCCCCACGCGCAGCCGCGCGCAGCGACGCGAGCACGGCGAGCATGGGGAACGCGACCTTCCCCGCAGCGAGCACGGCGGTACGCTGGCCTCGCGACGGTCCGACTCCGGCTGAAAACGCACCCGCAGCTCTTGACTCGCAAGACAGCTGCTATCCCCTCTCCGATCCCCCGACCTCGGGCGAGTGCCCACGAGGCGGAGCAGGGGCGAGGTGGGCTCCCGAAGACTCAACCCACCCATCGCGCTGAGCGCGTCGGCGCTGGTGTCTCGACGATCAGGAGGCGTCCCGTCATGCCTCCTCCACCGCCAGTGCCCTCCCTTCGGGCCGCAGACACCTACTCCGAATCCCAGATGACCGCAGAGAACGTTGCGCTCTCGGGTCCATCGGGTGTGCAATCGGCCCCGTGAAGCCCCCGCGCCCCCGTGTCCGCGCCCCCTACGGGCCGATCGTCCTGGCCCTGGCGGCCGCGGCCACCCTCACCTGCACCGGGGTCGAAGACCGGGGGTGCCTCGGATCGTCCGACCCGGCCTGCGTGCCCCCGTCGGCCTGCTCCATCCTGCGGTACACCTGCGGCGGAGGCTTCGCCCGGGCGGCCCGCATGACCCGCCCCGACCAGCGCCTGCCCGGCCTCGCGGCCCTCGCCACCCCCGGCGACCTCCTGCTCGAGAACGACCGGGTGGTGGCCTTCCTCGACGCCCCCAACCACCCCCACCACCTCGCCACCTCGGGCGGGGCCCTGCTCGATTTCGCCCCCCGGGGCGGGGTCGACCACCTCAACCACGTCTATCAAATCACGGGGATCCTCCCCCGCGACGGGGCCCGCTACGCCCAGGTGGAGATCGTCAACGCGGCCGACCATGCCTCGGTCATCTTCCGCGGGACCCTCGACGGGTACCCCGACACCACGATCGTCACCCGGTACGAGCTGCGGCCCTGCGACCCGGGCCTTCGAGTGCGGACGGAGGTGCGCCACGGGGGCAGGCTGCCCACGGCCTGGATGCTGGCCGACGCGTGGTTCTGGGGCGACCGCGGGGCCACGCCCTTTGCCCCGGGGCGGGGGATGGGCTTTCGGCACCCGACCCTCGACCTGATCGAGCTCGACACCTCGTGGCGGGATTTTCCCTTCATGGCGGCCCAGTCCCACGCCGCCCCCGACACGAGCTACGCCACCGTAGCCTGCGGGGGGCGCACCGAGCTCGGGGGGGTCCACGACCCGACCATCTCCGCCACGGGGATCCCGCGGACCCAGATCCTGCCCGGGGACGGCCTCGCGTTTGAGCGGATGATCTTCACCGCCCAGGGCCTCGGGCTCGCCGGGGCCGCGGGCCTCGCCCTCGACGCCCACGCCCGGATGACCGGGGCGGAGACCACGGAGATCATCGGCCGGGTGGTCAACCCCGCGGGCAGAGGTCTCGGAGGCGACGAGCGCCTCGCCTCCCTCGATGTGTACGAACCCGCTCCCGGGAACGATCCCGATGACCTGGCAGGCATCACCCCCTGGTCACAGGTCGTGCCCGATCTGGCGGGGGGGTTCTCGGTGCGGGTTCCGCGGGGCCGGGGGTACCGGGTGCGGGTGCATCGGTTCGGGCGCCCTGCGGGGGCCGCGGTGGCCGTGTTGGCTGCGGGCGAGACCGTGACCCTGGCCGACCTGTCGGTCCCGGCTCCCGGGCGCATCGAGGCCCGGGTGGTCGACGCCGCCGGAACCCCCCTCCGCGCGGCCGAGCTCCTCCTCGTGCCCACGGGAGACACCACGGCGGCCGCGGTGGACGGGTCGATCCATGGGTTCTTCGGCGGGTGCGCCCCGTATCTTGGTCCTCCCCACGGGGGATCGCCCGCGTGCAACCGGGTGCTCGTCCGCGACGGACAGGTCGACTTCGCGGCCCCCGACGGGACCTACTATGTCTACGCCCACGCGGGGATGGGCTTCACCCTCGCGCGGGAGCGGGTGACCGTACGGGCCGGCAGCCGCGAGACCGTACGCCTCACCCTGCGGCCATTGCCCGGGCTCTTCCCCGCGGGCGCGCTCACGGGAGATTTCCACGTGCACGGGGGGCGGAGCTTCGACACGTCCTTCCCCGACCGGGAGCGGGTGTTGGCCCTGGTGAGCGCGGGGGTCGACGTGGTGGCGGCCACCGATCACGACGTGGCCGGGAGCTTCGGGGAGCAGGTCGCGGCCCTCGGGCTCGGCGACCGGGTCCGGGTGCTCAACGGGGTCGAGCAGACCGGCCTCGTGCCGTACCTGTATCCCCCCGGCTCCGAGGTTCCCCGGGTCATCGGCCACTGGAACTACTGGCCCATTCCCGTCAGCCCCACCGAGCTCAACGACGGCTCGCCCTACGACGAGCTGCAGGAGCCTGGAGCCCGGTTTGACCAGATGCGGGCCCGGATGGGGGCCGTGGGGGTGATCCAGTTCAACCACCCGGTGGCGGAGGCGAAGGTGGGACGCGACGAGGGCTACCTCCGTACGCTCTCGTACGACCCGCGGAGGCCTCTTCCCGCGACCGACGACGGGACGGCCCTGGGGATGCTCTACCGCCGCCCGGGGGGGGCCGCCGGGGCCCGCAACCTCGACTACGACGTGCAGGAGGCCATGAACGGCGCCGGGGTCGTGCTCAACCTCGGGTACCGCACGGCGTGGCACCAGTTTCTCTCCGCGGGCATCCTCCGCGCGGGAACGGCCAACAGCGACAGCCACTCCCTCGGGGTCGAGGCCACGGGCTATCCCCGCAATGTGGTGCTCGGGGAGCACAGCCTCGCCCGCTTCGACCTGGGGGCCTTCAACGCCGCCGTACGCGACGGCCGGATGCTCGGGACCAACGGCCCGGTGGTCGAGGCCCGCATCGTCACGGGTGCGGGGGCCTCCCAGGGGCCGAGCCTGACGGCCTTCGCCCCGGGAACGGGAGCGAGGCTGCACATCACGGTGCGGGCTCCGCCGTGGGTGCCGGTGACGGAGGTTCGGGTGGTGGTCAACGGGCGGGTGGTGCGGACCGTGTCGGGGTCCGAGATCGCCCAGCCGAGCGACCCCTTTGGCACCGAAGGGGTCCAGCGGTACGCGGGCGAGATGGCCCTCGACGACCTGGTGATGGGCCGCGACGCCTGGGTGGTGGTCGAGGCGGGAATGCCCCTGCCCGCCACGGCCGACACCGACGACGACGGCCTCGTCGACCACATCGACGGAGACGGAGACGGGGTCGCCGACGACGAGGGCATGGTGCGCGGGGGCGAAGACGACCCGCGGTTTCACCTCGACGTGGTGGCCCCCGGGACCCTCCCGTTCGGGTTTGCCAACCCCTTCGTGCTCGACATGGACGGCGGCGGATGGAGGGCCCCTGGATGAACGCGCGACACATCGTCAAGGCGCTTGTCTTGTCTCTCCTGCTGGCTCCGGCTTCGGCCTGGGCGCAGCCATGTGTGCTGGCGGGGAGCTCGGGGCCGCGGGTTCCGTTGGGGGTGACGATGGGGGAGGCCGACATTGGGGTGACCCCGTCTCCCTGCGGGGGCGCCACGGTCTCGATGGAGGCCCGGGGCACGGCCCTCCTGGCCGTCCCGGACTTCTACGGAACCCTGCACGCGGGCCTCGTGCTCGGGGCCACCTTCCCTGTGTCCCGGGGCGTATGGCTCTCGGGGTCGTTCACCGCCATGCAGTTTCGCCTCGTGCAGAACGTGAGCGTGGTGGGCAACCGCTTCGGGATCGGGGCCTCGACGGTGGGCCTGCACGGGGCCCTGGTGGACACCGACCGATGGCGGGTGTCGCTCTACGGGCGCCTGCGGGCTCCGACCGAGACGGGGCAGCAGTACGCGGTGCACACGGGGGGCGAGGTCGGCCTCGCGGCCCTCTGGGCCCCGGCCTCGCGGGTGACGGTGGCCATGGGGGCGAGCGTTCCGGTGGAGATGACCGTGCTTGGGAGTTGGGTCCGGGGGTCGGTGACGGCCCGGGCGGGGGGCGACGTGGCGGTGCGGTTCGGGCGCTTCGAGCCCGCGGTCGGGATCGAGCTGCGGGTGGGCGGTCACCCCGGGCAGGCGATGGAGTACGTGGCCCCGCGGGTGGGCCTGCGGGTGCATCCGGGTCGGCACTGGGTGATGGCCCTCGACGCGATCTTCCCCCTTGGGGGGGCCGAGCCGACGGACGCCCGGTTTGCCCTCCTGGCCACGCGGGCCTTGTGACGGTCGGACCCGACCCCGGGGTGCTCGTCCTCGCTGCCCGCGACGACGCCCTGGTGGTCGACAAACCCGCGGGTTTCCTCGTGCACTCGTCGGCCTGGGCGGGCCCCCGAGAGCGCACCCTCGTCGACCTCGTGCGCGCCGCCCACGGCCCCGGATGGAACCCCGTCCACCGCCTCGACCGCCAGACCTCCGGGGTGGTGGTCTTCGCCCGCGGCCCCGACGCCGCCCGGGCCTGGCAGGCGGCCCTCGATGCGCCCGAGGCCGACAAGCGGTACCTCGCCCTCGTGCGCGGACAGCTCCACGATCCGGTGAGGGTCGACCACCCCCTCAAGGACGACGCGGGTACTGTCCGGGAGGCCCGCTCCCAGGTCGAACCCATTGCCCGCCGCCCCGAGCCCTGGCGATGCTCCCTCGTGCGGGTCCGCATCTACACGGGCCGAACCCACCAGGTCCGGCGCCACCTCGCCCACCTGTCGCACCCCGTCCTCGGCGACGCCAGCTACGGCAAGGGCGACCTCAACCGGGCCTACCGGTCCACCTGGGGGCTCGGGCGTATGGGCCTTCACGCCCGGGCCCTGACCGTCACCCCGCCGGGCGACACCGCCCCGCAGCGCTTCGTGGCCCCGGTGCCCCCCGACCTCCGGGCGGTCCTCGACGCCCTCCTGCCCGATTGGAACGAGGCCCTCCAGGCCGCCGAGGCCGCGAACGCAACAGAGTGATACGTGTTTCGAGCGACCGAGACATGGTGTTACACCCGCCCCCGTCGTGAAACCCTGCGTGTTTTCACCATGGCCCGATGATTGCTCAAGGTCCTCGGCAATCCGCACAGAGACACGGAGGTGTTGCCATGTTGTTTCGTCAACTGTTTGACCCGGAGACCTCGACCTACACGTACCTCCTGGCCGACGAGGACACCCGCGAGGCGGTTCTGATCGACCCGGTCCTGGAGCAGGTCGAGCGTGACCTGACCCTCGTGCGCGAGCTCGACCTCTCCCTGCGGTGGGCCCTCGACACGCACGTCCACGCCGACCACGTGACGGCCCTCGGGACCCTGCGCGACCGCACGGGATGCAAGACCGTGTTGTCGGAGCGGGCGGGGTCGGGGTACCCCGACGTGTTGGTGAAGGAGGGAGACCGGATCCCCTTCGGGCGGCGCTGGTTGGAGGTGGTGGAGACCACGGGGCACACCGACGGCTGCGTGAGCTACGTCCTCGACGACTGGAGCCGGGTGTTTACCGGCGACGCCCTGCTCATCCGCGGGTGCGGCCGGACGGACTTCCAGCAGGGCGATGCTCGGGCTCTGTACCGCAACGTCACCGGGAAGCTCTTCACCTTGCCCGCATCGACCCTCGTGTACCCGGGGCACGATTACAAGGGCCGTACGGTGAGCTCGGTGGCCGAGGAGGTGGCCCACAACCCGCGCCTCGGGGGAGGAAAGACCGAGGAGGAGTTTGTGGACATCATGGCCAACCTCCAGCTCGCCTATCCCAAGAAGATCGATGTGGCCTTGCCGGCCAACCTGCACTGCGGGGTTCCGCACGGGGTGCCGGTTACGCCGGAGCCGCGGGAAGCCCCGGGGTGGGCTCCCGTCCATGTGTCGCCGGGGGGAATCCCTGAGGTCGAGCCCGAGTGGCTCGCGTCCCACCCCAACGCCGGGCGCATCGTCGACGTACGCGAACCGAACGAGTTCAACAACGACCTCGGCCACGTTCAGGGCAGCGAGCTGGTTCCGCTGGGCACGGTGGCTTCGGCGGCCCAGAGCTGGATCCGCGAGGCCCCCCTGGTGCTGGTGTGCCGCTCCGGGGGTCGGTCGGGCAAGGCGGCCCTGGCCCTTCAGGCGATGGGGTTTACGCGGGTGGTGTCGCTCCGCGGGGGGATGCTCGCGTGGCAGGCCCGCAGGCTGCCCGCGGTGCGGTCGTAGCCGGTGGGACGCTGGGTGGCGATCTTTGTCGGCGGGGCCGGACGCCGGATGGGGGGGCACCCCAAGGGGCTCCTGGCGGCTCCGGGGGGTGGGGTTTCGCTCGTGGAGCGCCTGGTTGCGGAGGTCACCCGGGCGGGGGCGGTTCCGATCCTGGTGGGGCGGGCCGAGGCGTACGAGGCCATGGCGCATGAGGCCCTGCGGCTCGACGACGCGGGGGACGGGCCCCTCGGCGGCATGGCGGCCCTGGTGGCGGTCTTGCCGCCCCGGGCGACGGTGATCACCGTGGCCTGCGATCAGCCCGGGGTGGGGGCCGAGCACTTCGAGGCCCTGTGGGCGGCGGCCCCGGGGGCGGAGCTCGCGGCGGCCCGTCGGGGAGGGCGCTGGGAGCCCTTCCCAGCCCGCTGGAGCATCGGGGCGGTGCGGGAGGTGCTGCCGGGGCTTCGGGCGGCCGGACGGGGCTCGTGGCAGGCCCTGTGCGGGGCCTTGCGGGCGGAGGAGGTGGCCCTCGACGACGCGGCCCTGGAGGACTGGGACCACCCCGAGGATGTCCGGGGGTGATGCGGGGGCGGGGTGGTTGGGGTTGGCAGGGTTTTGGGGTATCTGGGCGGTTTGTGGAGGAAGAAGCCGCAAGGGCGCAGGGGTCGCAAGGGCCGGAGGGGGAGAGGGGGAGTTCATTCCCCGCTGGGGCCCGTTCGTGCGTCGAACGTCTCGTCCGCCCCGTCGCGCGGCGGGAGCCGTGTGGGCCAGACGGGGTCTACGTCGGGTTGGGCCCCGTCACCACCCGCTGCTGGGCGGCCGACCATCCTGCGATGCCAGCCGGAAGGATCCACACATTCTGAAATCCGAGCGCGACAGCCTGCCGCGCGGCCGTGTGGCACGCCGTTCAATGTTCGTTGTAGCAGTAGAAGACCACGCGGGCGCTGCGGTCTTGCGGGAGCACCGCGGCGGTCACCGCGTCGTGGCCGACCCAACGGGCCCCGGGGATGTGCCCGCGTTCGTAGCGTTCGCGGCCGTTGTTGTCGATCACCGTCACGGGCTCCGACCGGGCGATCAAACCCGCCAGCTCGTCGACGGTCATCCGTTGCAGGGCGGCCTCGGACGACGCGGCGGCGTGGCCCGCAGCGCCCCCCGGGGAAGAAGCCCGCGAGCATCCCCCAAGGGTGACAAGACCCACCAGGGCCGAGGCCCACCAAGAGAGTCGAGACATGGAGGCGGAGTCCCTTCCTGACGCGGAGAGCGCGTCGGGGCCGAGCATGGCACCCTCGGGCCGACCGTCGCAACCATCCCATGAAATCCCGACGGTTACACGGCGAGGGTGTCGATGCAGATCCGCAGGGCGGCCTCGCGTAGAGCCGCTGCGTCGGCGGGGGTTCCGCTCGTGTCGGTCCCGGCGGCGAGGGCCGCGGCCTTGGCCTCCACCGACTGGAGAAACCCCGCCGTCACGAAGGACGGGACGTACAGCTTCTTGTGGCCGACCCCCGGGGCCACGGTGAGTCCGTCGCGTTGGATCACCCGCTTGGGGTCGTCACTGGCCTCGCCCGCAACGAGGCTCTGGGCCCACTGGTCGTAGGTGCGCACGTACTTCGTCGACACCACCAGGTACGGGATCTCCTGCTTGTTCGGGGCCGCCTCAAATCGGCTCCTGAACCGCTTGTAGTGCTCGCCGTCTCGAGCGTGCATCAACACGGTGCATCCCGTCGACCAGTTTTTTACGACGTTTTCGTCGGCGTAGTCAAAGCTCCAATGAATGTGGATGGTGTCGTTCGCCTCCTCGTTGCAGAAGAGCCACCGACGGCTTCCGTTGCTGGCGTGGGCGGGCACGAGGGCGCTCTCGATGTTGGCGAAGACCTGGGTGAGTTGGGTCTTCTCGCGGGCGAGGACGACCTTCTCCTTCGCGGAGGAGTACAGGCTCAGGGCCCCGGCCTTGCCCTTGTGGTCGCGGGGATAGGCCTTGTAGTGATGGCCCTCGAGCTGGAAGGGGGTCCCGCTCGTGCCCGACTCGTTGTCGCCGGGGTCGACCGTGCAGCGGTACACCTCGGCCCGTTGCAGCTTCGTGGCGTCGTCGTCGATCCAGACCATGTAGATCAGGTCGTTGTAGGTGACCGCGGGGGTTCGGGTCTCGCCGACCACCTTGCCCTTCTTGTTCTTGATGGGGGTGGTGGTGAAGCGGTCGGCCTCGCGGGTCACGCCCGACACGGCCCCGCCCTCTCCGCCGTAGCCCGCGGCCTCCTCGTTGGCGAGGAGGGACGCGCGGTCGTCCTTGCCGGCGAAGTCGGCCTCGCGGAGCACGAGGAGGGCGACGTGTTTGGGCTCCTTCGGGAGTTCGCGGGAGAAGGCCTTGTAGACCAGCTCGACCCAGTTGTGGACCGTGGCCTGACGCACCCTGCGGGCCTCGCCGTCGGGGGTCCCGAGGAAGGCCCCGCTCGTGCGTTGGGTGCTGGTCGAGCGGCTCGGGGCGGCGGCGATGTTCTTCTTGGTGGTCATCGGGCTCTGCGAGGGGTCACGCGCTCGGGGGGTCGTCGTCGAAGTCGTCTTCGAGCTGTTCGAGCTGCTTGAGGACGAGGACCGCGGCGTCTTCGCACAGGCCCGACAGGGTGGTCGTGCCCGAGAAGGTCACCGGGGGGTGCTTCGTATGCGGGCACACCACGCGTACGGTCACCTCGCCGATCGACCGCCCGAGGGCGTCCTCGAAGCTCACCTCCATCGTGCGGTCGTGCGCGACCACCGTGGCCGTCCCCCCCGCGAGGTCGCCGATGATGACATTCCCCGAGCCCCCGATGAGGGTCCCGTCGCCGCCGCAGTGGGCCGTGGCGTCGCCCTTCCGATGGGCCCGCTTGCCGTTGATCCACACCCCCGGGGCCCCCCCTACGGCCTGCCACTGATTGGGCCCACAACAAGCCGCGTGGGTCCCCTGATCGCCCACCCGCAGGGCGGGTTGGGCGTTGATGAGCACGTCGTGCGATCCGGTCACGGCCGGTCCCGTCACGCTGTGCGGACAGGCCGGGCATCCGTGTCCGTCGGCGGGGCAGTGCCCCGGGTCGCCGCGTCTTCCAGCTTCAGGCATTGGGGGTCACCGTCTCCTAGTTGATCTTGACCACGCCGCCGAGCACGACGGTCTCCGCTTCGCCCTCGATGCGGATGGTCTTGCTCCGCACCGTGATCCCGTCGGGGGTCATGTGGATCGAGCTGTCCCCGCACTCCAGGATGATCCGCCCCTCGGCCCGGAGGTAGAGGGTCTCGTCGACCTGGACGCTATATCCGCGGGGGCCGTGCACGGCGAGGTCCATGTTCTCGTCGACCTCGAGGCTGTCGTTGCGCTGGACGGCGGCCGTACGATTCTGCCGCACCACGACCCGCTCGTTGCCCCCGATGGTCTTGATGCGGTGGCGCCCGACGGCGAGGGTCTGGTCGTGGTCGACCTTCGACCCGTGGTCGTGCAGGACCCACTCGTTGAGGTCCTTCTGGGCCCGCAGATAGACCTCCTCCTGGCCGGCCTTGTCCTCGAAGCGGAGCTCGTTGTACCCGCCGCCCCCGGGGGTGCTCTGGGTGCGGATGGCGCTGCGGGTCTTCTCGCCGGGGAGGCCGTAGGGGCTGTGGTTCTCGCCGTTGTAGACGCAGCCCGTGACCAGGGGTCGGTCGGGGTCGCCCTCCAGAAACTGCACGACCACCTCCATCCCGATCCGGGGCACAAACTGAAAACCCCAGTGGGCTCCCGACCAGTTGTGGGCCGACCGCATCCAGCACGCGCTCTTGTCGTCGCGCTGACCCTGACGGTCCCAGTGAAACTGCACCTTGATCCGGGCGTGGAAATCCACGTGGATCTCCTCCCCCGGAGGCCCCACCACCGTCGCGGTCTGGATCCCGTGCACGAGGGGCCGGGCGAGGGTCCGCGCGGGTCGCCACGGGGTCTGGGCGGGCACCGCCTGGAAGCGGTTCTGGTACCGCTCGTCCACTGCCCGGTCTTTGCCCGTGGGCGCGACTCCGACGCGGGTGAGGGCCGCGGCGAGGTGTTCGCTGTCGCGGACGTCCTCGGGCAGCTCCGACCATCCCTGGAGCGCGTGCTCGACCCGGGTGAGGAGCCACAGGCCGTCGACGGCGGGGTTGAGGTGTCCGGCGAAGAGGGCGGTGCGCCCGGGGAGGAGCCCGCTGACGTTGCCGACCCCTTCGGCCACCAGGGTCGGGGCCTGGCGCATCTCGTGGCGGATCCGGGCCTGGCGAGGGCCGTCGTGGGCCTCGTAGGTGTTGCTCCCGTCGGCGTAGGCGTAGCTGTGAAAGCGGGCGGGGTAGTCGTACACGCTGCGGGCCCCGGGCGACCCGGGGGCCCCGGGGGTCATGTGCAGGGTGGCCCCGGGCCGGGTGAAGTCGTACTCGCGCAGGACCTCTCCCGTGCTGGCCAGGGCCCCCTGGAGGTCGAGCCAGCGCAGGGACTCGGTGGCCTGCACCCCGAGGGCCGTGCCGAGGACGGGGGTGGGCCCGCCGTCGTAGGTGGTGACGGGCTGCCAGCGGGCGGGTTCGTCGCCGAGCACGAGGGTCTCGGCCTCGGGCCGGTCGTGCACAAACCACAGGGGAATCCCCTCCTCCTGGAGGAGGCGGCGTACGAAGTCGAGGTCGGTCTCGCGGTACTGGACGCAGTACGCGCGCGGGGCGAGGGCGTCGAGGGCTCCGGGGGCGACGAGGGCCCCGTCGGACTGGTACACCCCCGCGCTGCGCATGACCTCGCGGACGATGGCCACCACGGGCATCTCTTGAAAGATCCGGCTGTCGACCCGCTGAGACAGGAGCCACAACGCGGGCACGACCACGAGGCGGGCGTAGCGGTGGGTTCCGGTGGATCCGAGGTCTTCGACGCGGCGTACGACCCCGTGGACCCGGCGCGCGAGGGGGCCGCGTTCGAGCTCGAGGGTGGAGGTCTGTCCGAGCCAGCGTTCGGGGCCCGGGGAGGGGGTCGGGACGGCCACGACGATTTCGGCTTCGTACGGGGCGTCGAGGGCCTCGGTGACCCGGGCGTAGACCACAGTGCCCGGGGTCTCCTCGCCGACCCGGAGACCGAAACGAACCTCGGGAAGTACAGACGAACCCATCAACGATGCGACGACCATGGGGGAGCGGTTCTCTCAGGCGGGGGTTACCGGGACGGGGCGAACATCCACATGCCGACGGCGAAGCTCAGGAGGGCCGCGGCGAGGCCGGCCGCCACGAGGACGAGGGCCCGGCGCCAGGCGGGGTCGGGCGGGGCAGGAGGCGGGTCGACGGGGGCCAGCGAGGCGAACAGATCGTCGTGGAAACGCGGGGCCGAGTCGGAGGGACGCGGGGCCGACCACACGACGGGCCTGGGGGGGGCGGGTTCGGGGGCGAAGGGATCGACCAGGAGGGAGGGGGCGATCGGGCCCGATGGGGCCGAGGCGGGATGGTCCCAGGGGCCGGGGGGCTCGGGGGCCGCCTCGGGGCGGGCTTCGGCGGGGGCAGGCACGGCGGCGGCGGGCATTCCGAGGGGGAGGGTGCGTCCCCGGTCGTCGAAGGCCACGGCGGGCGGGCAGAACAGATCGACGCTGACGGTGCCCTCGGGGGGGGCGGCCCAGGCCGCGGAGGCGGCGGGTTCGGGCAGGGTGAGGGGGCCGAGTTGGGTGACCGGGGACCCGCGGGGGGAGGGTGGGTCGAGCGGGCGCGGGGCGTTGCGGCGACGGGCCGTGGGAGAGACCGCGGTGGGAACGGGGCTGGGCACCGAGGCCCGGGGCGGCTCGACCACGGTGTCGGGGCTCTCGGTGGCGAACGACCGGTCGGGGCGGGGAGCCTCCTCGCCCGCGAAGGCCAGGACCACGGTGTCGGGGCTCTCCGTGGCGAAGGAGTGAACCTCGGTGTCAGGGGCCTCGGTGGTGAAGGTGCGGCGTACGGCCGGGGGAGGCGGGCCCGTCGAGGCGCTCGCAGGGCTCGTGCGCAGGGTCATGGGGGCCGCCGCGGCCTCGGCCGAGAAGCTCCGCGGGAGCGGGATCGCCCGGGACACCTCCAGGCTCGCCTGGGGAACGGGGCGGAGGCGCGGTGCGGGGGCCTCGGCGACGGGGGTCCAGTCGCAGCGCCGCAGGGCCGCCCGGAGCCGGTCGGCGTCGGGGTGCCGGGCCGACGGAGAGGCCGACAGGGCCCGCCCCACCTCGTCCCACACCCCGGGCGGAACATCCCGTCGTAGCCCGCTCAGAAAGGCCCGCAGGGCCGTCTCTCCGCGCAGGGAGAGGTCGGCCCACACCCGCCCCGGCAGGCCTGCCTCGTGGGGGCAGAGCATCGTCGCGAGGAGGGCCCCGAGGGCGAAGACATCGCCGGCGGGGGTGAGGGCCCCGGGGTCGGCCCGCTGCTCGGGGGCCCGGGCGTCGGCGACGCCTTCGGGCATGGGGCAACGCAGGCCCAGCCAGCGGGCGAGGCCGAAGTCAACCACCTTGACTTCTTCCGACGCGAGGGGCCGGTCGGGGTCGGTCGGGCCCACGAGGAGGACGGAGCGGGGGGACAGGAGGCCGTGTTCGGGCGACCCGTTGGCCCGGTCGCGGTGCCCGGCGGCCACGGCCTGGCAGAGGGGGTCGAAGACCGCCCGGACCTCCTCCAGACTGGCCCAGGTCCCTGTGGCCCGCAGGGAGTCGAGGGCGTAGGAGAGGGCGGTGGCCTCGGCGGGTTCGGTTGCGACGAAGGGGGTGTCTTGCCATCGTCCGTGGTCGAGCACACTGAGGACGTTGGCGTGTCGGATGCGTGCGGCCCGGGTCGCGAACCCTTCATCCCCCGTGGCCTTCTCGGCCCCCGCGAAGAGGAACACCCACACGGGCCGCCCCTGGACGGTGTCTACGGCCTCTCGGCACGCCCCCAGGCCCACCGCGGGCCGCCCGCTGCCCAGGGTGTAGCGCCGCGTGGGGGCAGGGGGGCCGGGGTTCCTGCTCGGCTCCTGTCCCATCGCAGGCCCGAGGGTTTCACGACCCGTCGGGCGCATCAAGCGGTCACAGAAGCCCCAGGCGGCCCCATAGACCCCGCGGGCCGGGTGCTGTCACACTTGGGCCCCATGCGGTCGGGTTGCATGGTGGTGCGTGGGGGTGTCTCCCTGTGACGGCCTCGGATCACGACGACGAGCTGGTCCATCTGTGGGTCTTGCCGGCCCCGGGGGCGCCCGATGCGGACGAGCAGGCGGCCTGCCTCGCGGTGCTTGACGACGCCGAGCGGGCGCGTTTCGAGGCCCTGTCGATGCCGTCGGTGCGTTGGGAGTACCTGCGGGCCCGGGCCCTGGTGCGCAGGGCCCTGTCCTGGTACGCGGGCGGCGACCCGAGGGGTTGGCGCTTCGAGAACAACGCCTGGGGGAGGCCCTTTGTGTTGGGGGTTCCGGGGGTGTTCTTCAACCTGTCGCACACCCGGGGGATGTTGTGCGTGGCCCTGGCCCGCGACCCCGAGGTGGGGGTCGACGTAGAGTGGCTCGAACGCCCGGGCGAGACCGTGGCCGTGGCCGGGCGGTACTTCGCCCCCGCCGAGCTGGCGGCCCTCCGGGCCCTCGAGGCCTCGGCCCAACGCGACGCCTTCTTCGACTACTGGACCCTCAAGGAGGCCTACATCAAGGCCCGGGGTCGGGGCATGGCGATCCCCCTGCAGCGATTCGCGTTTGTACGGGGTGAGCCCATCACGGTGCGCTTTGACCCCGAGCTCGACGACGACGCGTCTTTTTGGGATTTTGTGCGATTCGACCCATCTCCCGGGCATCGGGTGGCCCTGGCCATGCGTCGGGTGGCGGGCCGTCCGCGCCCCTGGAGGCTGCATCGGGCCGAGGCCCTCGGGGTGTGTCCCGTCGGAGCCGAGCCCTGAGGGGCCGAAAGTGGGGCCAGCCCCTACGGTTGCCCCGGCGTACTGCGGGGTGCTACATGGCCCGCACAGTCGGTGGCTGGTGTGTGCCTCCACCCACCCGAGGAGCGTACGATGTTTGGCATGGGTCCTACGGAGTTGATCGTCATCGCGGTGCTGGTGGTGCTGCTCTTCGGGGCCGCGAAGATCCCCGAGCTCGGGCGCGGGATCGGCGAGGGCATCTCCAATTTCAAGCGGGGCCTGAAGGAGGCCTCCGAGGCCGACGAGGCCCAGAAGCGGCTCGATGACAAGTCGACCCCGCCCGCCTCGGGCGGCGAAAGCGGCGGCAGCGGCAGCGGCGGCGGTACACGCAACACCTGAGCGGCCCGCGCGGGCGCTCGTCCGGAGGGGTGTGGCGCGGCGACTGCGACGGGGGCGTGGTCGGGCTTCCGCGGCCCATCGCGGTGGAGGGGCCGTGTGTGGTCTGTCACGGGGCCCCGAGGCCCAGCCAGAAGCCCTGCGGGCGGCCCTGACGGCGCGGTATCCGGGCGACCGCGGGGCGGCGGCGAGGGTGCGGCCCAAAGCGAAAAGCCCTGGAGACCAGGGCTTTTGAGGGTGGGTGATGAAGGACTTGAACCTTCAGCCAACGGATTAAGAGTCCGCTGCTCTACCATTGAGCTAATCACCCGACGAGGCGTGCGCGGGGTTGTGCCTCAGAGGCCCTGGGCTGTCAAACACATTCGTGTGGGTCGCCACCTCACCCGCGCGGCGAGCCACCACTGCATGGCGGGGTCGCAGCCGTTGGCCATTGACTGCCTGCGCGGGGTGACCTCGGGGTTCTGGCCGGGCTCGGCCCTGTGGCTCGGGAACTCGACCGGCGAGGGGTACAGCCCCGGCGACGTGCGCGCCATGTTCACAGGCTCGTGTCGCCCTCAAGCTCCTCCAGAGGGAACACGGGCGAGAGCGTGTCGAGGTCAGCCGTGCGAGGGTCGAGGCCTACCTCCGCGGCCCACTGCCGACGAAACACCAGCTCCGCGGTCGCGAGGAGGTCTACGTCGCAGTCGCTGACCAGGGCCCCGTGGTCGCCCTCGCCGTGGCGGATACGGGGTCGCCGCGGGGCCCCCTCCGAGGCGCCGAGGAGGGCGTAGAGGCTCCGGGGCCCAAAGCGTACGAGTCGGGGGCCGGGCTCGCAGCCGTTGGCCGGGGCATCGTTGTCGGCCGCTGGCGACAGGGGCAGGGTGGGGGCAGAGGCGGGCTCGAAGGTGAGGGCGGTGTTCATCGGCAGGTGCCTCCTGCTTGGTCAGTACCTGCCTGGACCCACTTATGGAAGGGCCGCCCCGGGGCCGAGTGACATACCCTGGCCCTATCCCACCCGGGCCGCGTGCCACCAAGCCATCGCGGGGTCCGTGCCGTTGGCCTGTGCCTCGGGGACCTCGAGGAGGGGCGAGCGGCCCACCAGGACATCCAGGGTCTCGGGCGAGAGCATGATGGCCGACCAGGGGTCGGTGCGGCCGAGGACCCAGGCCGTCACGCCGAACAGGTCCCGGTGGTGCGACTGGCCGAGGGCGGCGCGTTCGTCCGCGTGTTCGGCCAGGCGTACGAGCTCCAGCTCCCAGGGCCTCGCCCGCGGGGCGATGTGCTCGAGGCCGGGCCCTGCGAAGACCTTCCGGCCGCGGCCCGAGCGGGTGATGACCACGCACCCCCGGATCGCGCAGAGGCGCGGGATCCACATCGATGCGGGCACCCCCCGGAGGGTGAACGCGATGCGGCCGACGTCGTACCCGCACCACCGCACCAGTCGGTCGATGACGGCGCGGGGCAAGAGCACGGCGGCCCCGAGGGCCGTGGCCTCGGGCTCGCTCCGCTCCAGGTCCGCGAACACGGCCGCGAGGTGCCCGAGCTCATGCGCGATGCCGCGGGTCTGTTCGACCTCTGCGAGGCCCGGGTCGTACTGCACGCGCAGGGGCGATGTCTGGAGGTTGCCCCGACACCCGCTCGGGGCCCTGGGGTCGATCTCCCCGCCGAGGGCCCGCACGAGCCGGGGCGCGGCCAGGAAGTCGTCGCCGAGGCCCGCGAGGCGTCGTAGATCCGCTGCGGCGTCTTCGACCCTGTCGAGGTCGTACCCGCTCGGTGCCATCCTACCCCTCCTCGTTGCGGCGCTTCTTGGCCGCGAGCTTCGCGAGGCGCTCTTGCACGGCCGCGGCGCCCTGGCCGGGCTCGTACCCCATCGCGCGCAGGCCCGCGTCGGCTTCGGCGTTGACCCGGTCCCGCTCGGCCGACCCGGCCTCGTACGCGCCCTTGGAGGGGCCGTACGCCATGCGGGCCAGGACGTCCGTCACCGTGGCGGCCTTGCCCTCCTTACGCAGGCCCTTGGCGGCGCGGAGGAGGGCCTCGGCGTGCTCGGTCACGGCCGAGGGGTCGAGGTGTCGGAAGGTCTCGCGCACCACGGTGCGGGCCGCGTCGAAGTCGGCGAGGGCGTATCCCCCGGCTGCGGTGAGCCGCAGGAGGGCGTCTTCGAGGGCCGCCACGTCGCCCTGGGCCTCGGCGTCCATCACCACCCGCAGGCGGGGAGGGAGTCCGACCGGGGTCGGCCCCTCGCTCGGCCCCGTGAGCTCCTCGACCCGAACCCCATACGCATCGGCGAGGCGCTGCAGAACCTTCCCGCTCGTCTGTTTGCCCGCCCCCCGCTCCAGGCGCGACACCACCGTCTGGGCCACCTGGGCCGCCGCCGCGGCCTGGGTCTGCGACCAGCCCCGGGCGGTCCGCAGGGCCTTGAGGCGCTCTCCGAGACGTTCGCCGTCGCTCATACCAAAGAGGCTTAGCTGATTCGGACTGAAAACGGGAGGGGAATCTGTTCAGCCCTTGACCTGTCTAGTCTGATCGAGCTAGACAGATTGGGTGTGAAGCGGTCGAGGGGCGCGGTGCGCTGGCCTCGGCCGATACGGGTGCCCGCGGCGCGGGCAGAAGGAGCCGATCATGGAAGGGAACATCGAGCACAGCCACCCCCCGACGAGCCCCCGGGCCGGGGAGGTGGTGCGGTCTTCGGAGCCTGAGGGGGCCACGGCGGCGGCCCGGCTGCGCGAGGCCTTGGCGGCCACGACCCGGGCCCACGAGCGCGAACTCGTGCGCATCTGGGAGGCCCTGTGTGGGGTGCGGCTTCCGGGCGCGGCGGCGGTGGTGACGGCGGACGCCATCGTGCGCAAGGTGGCCTCTCTCGTTCCGCAGACGTGGACGGCCCGGGCTCCGGAGGCCCCGGTGTCGGCCTGGGGAGACACCCCCGAGAGCGCAGTGCGGGCCCTGTCGAACAAGCTCGGCTGGCGCCCCATCGACCCCCTGCGCGTCGTGGAGGCCCGGTGCAGCGACGGGCGGCGGGCCCTCGTGCTCGTGGGCAACGCGGCGCCCTTCCGGGTGGTGCCCCTGCCCTGACGCGGCCCGAAGCCCGGACCGGGCCCTCGGCACACTGCCAGGGCCACCGTCACAAACCCCCTAGAAACAAAGCGCGCCCGGAGGGACTTGAACCCCCAACCCTCGGAACCGAAGTCCGATTCGGAAGCAAGGGTTTGCGCGTAGTTACGAACGAATGGGGCCCGGGTGAGTCCCGCGAGGCCGCGAAGGCCCTCCTGGCAGCGGTTTCCACCGGCGAGCCCGTTCAGGCTGA
>CAYUSB010000085.1:0-17650 GCA_964447205.1 uncultured Myxococcaceae bacterium | reverse complement strand
CATGGACTGGATGGAGCAGGAGCAGGAGCGCGGGATCACCATCACCTCGGCGGCCACGACGGCCTTCTGGGTGCCCCAGTCGGGCAACCTCAAGGACATCAAACACCGGATCAACATCATCGACACCCCGGGCCACGTCGACTTCACCATCGAGGTGGAGCGGTCGCTGCGGGTCCTCGACGGGGCCGTGGCGGTCTTCGACGGGGGCAACGGGGTCGAGCCCCAGAGCGAGACGGTCTGGCGCCAGGCCGACCGGTACAAGGTCCCCCGCATCGCGTTCATGAACAAGATGGACAAGGTCGGGGCCGACTTCCAGATGTGCGTCCAGTCGATGCGCGACCGCCTGGGGACCAACCCCGTGGCCGTCCAGATCCCCATCGGCGAGGAGGACAAACACCGCGGGGTGATCGACCTCGTGCGGATGCACGCCATCGTCTTCGATGAGGCCAGCAAGGGGCAGCGCTACGACGTCCTCGACATCCCCGACGAGCTCCGCGACGCCGCAGACCTCGCCCGGGCCCAGCTCATCGAGGCCGTGGCCGAGGTGGACGATGTCGTGGGGGAGAAGTTCCTCAACGACGACGTGGCGAGCATCACGGAAGATGACATCATCCGGGCCCTGCGCCACGGGACGATCAACTTCCTCCTCGTGCCCGTCCTGTGCGGCTCGGCCTTCAAGAACAAAGGGGTCCAGCAGCTCCTCGACGCCGTGGTGACCTACCTGCCCTCTCCCCTGGACATCCCGGTGAAGAAGGGCAAACACCCCGACAAGGAAGACGTCGAGATCGCCCGCCCCGCCGACGACGCGGCGCCCTTCAGCGCCCTCGCCTTCAAGATGATGAACGACAAGTTCGTCGGCAACCTGACCTTCATCCGCGTGTACTCGGGGACGCTCCAGTCGGGCGACAGCGTGTACAACAGCACCCGCGGCAAGACCGAGCGCATCGGCCGGCTGCTCCTCATGCACGCCAACGAGCGCGAGGACGTGAAGGACGTCTTCGCGGGCGTCATCGTGGCGGCCGTGGGCATGCGCGACACCCGCACGGGCGACACCCTCTGCGACGAGAAGCAGCCCGTCCTGCTCGAGCGCATGACCTTCCCCGAGCCCGTGATCTCCATCGCCATCGAGCCCAAGACCAAGGTCGATCAGGACAAGATGGGCATCGGCCTGCAGAAGCTGGCCTTTGAAGACCCCTCGTTCCGCGTGTCGACCGACGAGGAGAGCGGCCAGACCATCATCCAGGGGATGGGCGAGCTGCACCTCGAGATCATCGTCGACCGGCTCAAGCGGGAGTTCAAGGTCGAGGCCAACACGGGCAAACCCGAGGTGGCCTACCGCGAGTCGATCAAACGCCCGGTGACCAACATCGAGGGCAAGTACGTCAAGCAGACCGGGGGCCGCGGCCAGTACGGCCACTGCGTCATCGACGTCGAGCCCGGCGAGCGCGGGACGGGCTTCGTCTTCGTCGACGACATCAAAGGCGGGGTCATCCCAAGGGAGTTCATCCCGTCGGTGGAGAAGGGCGTGCGCGAGGCCCTCCAGCGCGGCATCCTCGCCGGGTATCCCGTCATCGATGTGAAGGCCCGCCTGCACTTCGGCAGCTACCACGACGTAGACTCCAACGCCCAGGCCTTCGAGATCGCCGGGTCGATGGCGGTGCAAGAGGCCGCCAAGAAGTCCGGGATCCAGCTCCTCGAGCCCGTGATGAATGTCGAGGTCGTCACGCCCGACCAGTTTATGGGCGACGTGATCGGCGACCTCAACTCGCGCCGCGGCCAGGTGCGGGGCATGACCGCCCGGGGCAAAGGGGTCCAGGTCATCGAGGCCTATGTCCCGCTGGCCAACATGTTCGGGTACGTCACCGACCTGCGGAGCAAGACCCAGGGCCGGGCCGTGAGCACCATGCAGTTTGCCCACTACGATGGCGTGCCCAACGTGGTGCAAGAAGAGATCGTCGCCAAGACCCGGGGCAGGTAAGCACCCGACCCGGTAGATTCCGTACACACGTCTGAAGAGACTTTAGAAGGAGAGTTGAGATGGGTAAGGAGAAGTTTGTTCGTAATAAGCTCCACGTCAACGTGGGGACCATCGGTCACATCGACCATGGCAAGACGACCCTGACCGCGGCCATCAGCTTCGTGCTGTCGAAGCGGGCCGGGGCCAAGTTCAAGGCGATCTCCTACAAGGACATCGCCAAGGGCGGGATCGAGCGCGACGCCACCAAGACCGTGACCATCGCCGCGGCCCACGTCGAGTACGAGTCCGAGGCCCGGCACTACGCCCACGTCGACTGCCCCGGCCACGCCGACTACATCAAGAACATGATCACCGGGGCCGCCCAGATGGACGGGGCCATCCTCGTCGTGAGCGCCCTCGACTCGGTCATGCCCCAGACCCGCGAGCACGTCCTGCTCGCCCGTCAGGTCGGTGTGCCCAAGATCGTGGTCTTCCTCAACAAGTGCGACGCCGTCGACGACCCCGAGATCCTCGACCTCGTGGAGATGGAAGTCCGCGAGCTCCTGTCGAAGTACAACTTCCCCGGCGACGACACCCCCGTCATCCGCGGGGCGGCCCTGCCCGCCCTCCAGGGCGACCCTGCCTGGGAGGCCAAGATCTACGAGCTGGCCGGGGCCCTCGACTCGTTCATCCCCGAGCCCACCCGCGAGACCGACAAGCCCTTCCTCCTGGCCGTCGAGGACGTGTTCTCGATCAAGGGCCGCGGGACGGTGGCCACGGGCCGCATCGAGCGCGGGATCATCAAGGTCAACGAGGAGGTCGAGATCATCGGCTTCGCCCCCACCCGCAAGACCGTGGTCACGGGCGTGGAGATGTTCCGCAAGCTGCTCGACCAGGGCCAGGCCGGCGACAACGTCGGGGTCCTCCTCCGCGGCGTGGAGAAGAACGACATCGAGCGCGGCCAGGTCCTCGCCAAGCCCGGGAGCATCACCCCCCACAAGAAGTTTGAGGGGCAGGTCTACGTGCTGAAGAAGGAGGAGGGGGGCCGTCACACGCCCTTCTTCACCAACTACCGCCCGCAGTTCTACATCCGTACCACGGACGTGACGGGCATCGTCAAGCTGCCCGAGGACGTGAAGATGGTCATGCCCGGCGACAACATCGCCGTCGACGTGGAGCTCATCACCCCCGTGGCCCTCGAGGAGCAGATGCGCTTCGCCATCCGCGAGGGCGGCAAGACCGTCGGGGCCGGCGTCGTCACCAAGATCACTGAGTGATCGGCTCGCGGGTCTCGACAGCCGGACGCGCGGTGCTACCGTGCGCCCGGCCCGTCCGAGGCCCTTTGTTGAAGATTCTCCAAGGTTGAAGGCATTGTCATGGCCGCTACCAAGATCCGCATCCGCCTGAAGGCGTACGACCACAAGCTGCTCGATCAGGCCGCGACGGAAATCGTCGACACGGCCAAGGGCACTGGCGCCCGGGTCGCGGGACCGATCCCGCTCCCCACGAAGATCAACCGTTACACTGTGCTCCGCGGCCCGCACGTGGACAAGAAGAGCCGTGAGCAGTTCGAGATCCGCACGCACAAGCGTCTCCTGGACATCCTGGAGCCGACGCAGCAGACCCTCGACGCACTCATGAAGCTCGACTTGTCCGCTGGCGTGGACGTCGAGATCAAGTCCTGAGGGGGTGACGCCATGGCGAAGCTCGAAGTGATCAACACGCAGGGTGAGAAGACCGGAGAGATTGACCTCTCCGACGAGGTCTTCGGCATCACCGAGATCAATCAAGACCTCTTCTACGAGGTGGTCAAGGCCCAACTCGCCTCGCGGCGTGCGGGCACCCACGCCACCAAGGGCCGCTCCGCGGTGGCCGGCTCGAAGAAGAAGATCTACAAGCAGAAGGGTACGGGCAACGCCCGGCACGGCAACATCCGTGCGCCCATCTTCTGCAAGGGTGGCAAGGTGCACACCCCCCAGCCCCGCGACTACGGCTACAGGCCCCCGCGGCAGGTCCGCTCCGGGGCCCTGCGGCACGCCCTGTCGCTCTTCGTCAAGGAGGGGCGCATCCGGGTGGTCGAGGCCTGGCAGGTCGAGGACATCAAGACCAAGGCCGTGGCCCAGACCCTGGCGACCATCAAGTCGCTCGGCAAGAGCGTGGTGGTCGACGCGGCCAGCAACGACAAGCTCCGGCTGTCGACCCGCAACCTCGCCGACACCACCTTCCTCCCGCCGGAGGGCGTCAACGTGTACGACCTCCTCCGGCACGACACCTTGATCCTGACCCAGGACGCCGCCCGCGCCCTGGAGAAGCGCCTCGGGGCGTAGGAGACGGCACATGGCTTCGATTCCCCAGATCCTCCGGCGCCCGATCGTCCTCACCGAGAAGGCCGCGGCGCTCAAGGAGAAACACAACCAGGTGACCTTCGAGGTCGCCCGGGACGCCACCAAGCACCAGATTCGTGCCGCGGTGGAAACGGCGTTCAATGTGAAGGTCGCGGACGTGCGCACCCTCATCATGCGCGGCAAGCTGCGGCGCATGGGGCGTGGGCATGCCAAGACTCAAAACTGGAAGAAGGCGATCGTCACCCTCCGCGCGGGCGACGCCATCGACTTCTTCGAGGCCTCCGCCTGAGCGGGTACGAGCACTGTCATGGCAATCAAGAGCTTTCGTCCGCATACGCCCTCCCGGCGCTACATGACGGTGACCTCCTTCGCGGAGCTCACCAACAAGAAGCCCGAGAAGGCGCTCACCGAGCATCAACACAGCACCGGCGGTCGTAACACCGACGGCCGCATCACCTCGCGTTTTCGCGGCGGTGGTCACAAGCAGCGCTACCGGATCATCGACTGGAAGCGCAACCGCATCGGCATCCCGGCCAAGGTGGCCTCGGTGGAGTACGATCCCAACCGCACGGCGCGGATCGCCCTCCTCAACTACGCCGACGGGGTCAAGTCCTACATCCTCGCCCCCGACGGCCTCAAGGTCGGCGAGACGGTGGTGTCGAGCCGCCACGCGGACATCAAGTCTGGCAACAGCCTCCCGCTGCGGTTCATCCCCCTCGGGACGGTGATCCACAACGTGGAGCTGAAGATCGGCAAGGGCGCACAGCTCGTGCGGTCGGCGGGTTCGGCCGCGCAGCTTCTGGCCAAGGACGGAGGCTGGGGCCAGGTGCGCCTGCCGTCGGGGGAGATCCGCAAGATCCACCTCGATTGCCGGGCCACCATCGGTCAGGTGTCCAACCCCGACCACGCCAACGTGACCCTGGGCAAGGCCGGGCGCTCCCGCTGGCTCGGTCGTCGCCCCCACAACCGCGGCGTCTCGATGAACCCCGTCGATCACCCCATGGGCGGTGGCGAGGGGCGCACCTCGGGCGGCCGTCACCCGTGTTCGCCGTGGGGCCAGCTGGCCAAGGGGCTCAAGACCCGCCACAACAAGCGCACCGACAGCATGATCATCAAGCGCCGCGGCGCGAAGGGCTGAGGGACGTACGATGCCTCGTTCGTTGAAGAAGGGTCCCTTCGTGGACGGTCATCTGGCCGCGAAGGTCCAGAAGGCAGTGGAGAGCAAGTCGAAGACGCCGATCAAGACCTGGTCGCGTCGCAGCACCATCACCCCCGACGCCGTGGGTCTCACCCTCGCCGTGCACAACGGCCGGAAGTTTGTTCCGGTCTATGTGTCGGAGAACATGGTGGGACACAAGTACGGCGAGTTTGCCCCCACCCGCACCTTTCACGGCCACTCCGGTGACCGCAAGGGTAAGGGCGCCGCCAAGGGCAAGCGGTGATCTCACCGGGTTTCACCAGCAGGTGAGATCAGCAATGATGACAGGAGACCACGAGTTGACCACGACGAATACCGTACCCGCCCCGGTCACTCCGGGCGAGGCGGTGGTCTGCAAGCCCCTGGAGGTCACCGTCGGTGACAAGGGGATCGAGCGGGCCATCAAGAACCTCAAGCGCAAGATGGCCGCCGAGGGCGTCCTGCGTGAGCTGAAGCGCCGCCGGCACTACATGAAGCCGTCGGTCAAGCGCCGCAAGAAGGCCAGCGAGGCCGCCCGGCGTCGCCGCAAGCGCACCCGCGCCGAGGCCGGCGGGACCTAACCGCCTCGCCTCGGTTTCCACGAGACCCAACGCAGCCAGTGGGCCCCCGCCTGCTGGTTGCGTCGGCTATTTGGGCCGCGTCCACCCCGAGCCTGCCTGCTTCCCGGGAGACCTCCCGGGGGAGAAAATCGCCGTCGGCACGCAACTCCAGGGGCTGTGCTCTCGATACTTCCCGCGCGTCGCGCTGGAGGTTCACCATGAAGCTGCTGCTGTCGGTGTGTCAGGGCCAGGCCCGGGCCCTCGTGCGTCGGGTCGAGGGGCCCTTCGCCCTGCACCTCGGAGCCACCGAGGGGGGAGAGGATGGCGGGGTGATGTGGGTTCAGCCGGGGCCGGGCAGGGACTCGGTGGCGGTCTTCGGGGCCGACGCCGTGCTGCTCGGGAGGCTGCGGGCCGGAGGGGTCTTGCGCGTGGGCGAGGTCGAGCTCTCCCTGGCCCTCGAACCCACCCCCGGCCGCACCGACCGGCTCGTGCCCGTCAACACCGTGGGCCCCCTGACCCTGCGCCTCGACGACGGGCGCGAACACACCGCCGCCCAGGGCAGAATGTGCATCGGGCAAGACCCCGGCTGTGACCTCGTGCTCGACGACGGGGCCGTGAGCGCCGTGCACTGTCAGGTGGCCCTGGAGCCCGAAGGCTGGGTCTTGAGCGACCTCGGCTCCACCAACGGAACCTGGGTGGGCGGAGCCCGGATCGAGCGGGCCCTCCTCACCCAAGGGGCCGAGGTGACCGTCGGAAGGTCGTCCCTGCGGGTCGTGCGGGGGACCCGGCAGGGAGCCGGGGCCGTCGAGGCCGACAGCCTGGTGGGAAGCTCCGAGGCCATGCGGCGGCTGCGGGCCGCCCTCGTGCACTTCGCGGCCAACCCGTACGCGGTCCTCGTGCGGGGCGAGACCGGGTCGGGCAAGGAGCTCGTGGCCCGGGCCGTTCATCGGCACAGCCCCATGGGGCGGGGGCCCTTCGTGGCCATCAACTGCGCCGTCCTCAAGGCCGAGCTCGCCGAGAGCGAACTCTTCGGCCACGAACGCGGAGCCTTCACCGGGGCCGACCGCCGACGCCGCGGGGTCTTCGAGGAGGCCCACACCGGCACCCTCTTCCTCGACGAGGTGGCCGAGCTCTCCCCGCCCGCCCAGGCGAGCCTCCTGCGGGTCCTCGAGACCGGGGCCCTGCGGCGGGTGGGGGGCGAGCAGGAGATCCGGGTGAAGGTGCGGGTCGTGAGCGCCACCTGCCGCGACCTGCCCGCCCTCGTGGCCCAGGGGCGCTTCCGCGAAGACCTCTACTACCGACTCGCGCAGTTTGAGATCCACGTCCCCCCGCTGCGGGCCCGGGCGAGCGACCTGCCCGCCCTCACCGCCGCCCTCCTCCATCGCATCGCCGAGGAGACCGGCCGCGAACGCGACCTCGACGACGACGCCATGCGCCGCCTCATGGCCCACCCCTGGCCGGGCAACGTACGCGAGCTCCTGTCCGTCCTACGCCGGGCCGCGTGCCTCGCCGAGGGGCGTACGATCTGCGCCCACCACCTCGACGCCTCGGGGCTGCCCCCGTCCCTCGTGCCCTACGCCTCCACCGGACCGCGGCGCCCGAGGGCCCCGAGCGTCCTGCACGACGCCCACCGAACCCCGTCTCCGTCCCCGCTCCCGCCTCCGCCTCCGCCTCCGCCCACCGAGGCATGGCCCGCCGAGGTGCCCCCCGGCGACCTCGTGGCGCTCCTCCACTGGTGCGACGGAAACCTCTCGCGCCTCGCCCACATCACCGGGGTAGCCCGCACGACCCTGCGCCGCCGCCTCGCCGCCGCCGATCCCTCCCCCCACCATTGACCCGCCCCCTCCGCGACGACACACTGCGATCCATGATCCCGATTCGTGACCTCAACCCCACCCGCACCACCCCATGGGTCACCTGGACCTTCCTGGTGGTGTGTGGCCTGGTGTACCTCTGGCAAGCCGTCTTGCCCGATGGGGCCGCGCGCGATTTTCTCTTCACCTGGGCGTTGATCCCTCGCAGGCTCACGGTCCTGCAAGACCAGCAGGCCTGGCTCACCGTGCTCACCTCCATGTTTATGCACGGGGGCTTCTGGCACGTCCTGGGCAACCTGTGGTTTCTGCACATCTTTGGCGACAACGTTGAAGACAACATGGGCTCTGGGCGCTTCGCCGCCTTCTACCTGCTCTGCGGGGTCGCGGCGTCGTTCACCCAACTGCTGACCAACCCCACCTCGCCGGTGCCCATGGTGGGAGCCTCGGGGGCCATCGCCGGGGTCCTCGCGGCGTACCTCGTGCTCTTCCCCAGGGCCCAGGTGGTGACCCTCATCCCCATCCTCATCTTCTTCCACTGGATGGAGCTCCCGGCCTTCGTGTTTATCGCCTTGTGGTTTGTGTATCAGTTCTTCGCGGGCCTCTCGGCCCTTGGGCACACTGGGGGCGGGGTCGCCTACTGGGCCCACATCGGCGGGTTCGTGGCGGGCCTCGCCCTGGTCTTCGTGTTTCGCCAGCGACGGCCCCCGCCAGTCCGGGTCGCCTTCATCCCCCCGCACCTCGGCCGGTCTCCCTGGCACGACGACCGCCGCTGGTAACCGCTGATGCCCACCCCGCCCGAGATCATCCTGGCCTCTACCTCGCCCTATCGCCGGGCCCTCCTGCAACGCCTGGGTCTGACCGTGCGGTGCCTGGCTCCCGCCTACGACGAAGAGGCCGCCCGCCCCGGCCTCGTGCACCTGCCCTTCGAGGCCCGGGCCCTGCACCTGGCCGCGGGCAAGGCCGCCGCGGTGGCCCGCCTGCACCCCGAGGCCCTCGTCATCGGGGGCGACCAGATCGCCTCGGTCGACGGCGAAGCGCTTCACAAACCCGGGACGGCCGTGCGGGCCGAGGCCCAACTCGCCCTGCTCTCGGGACGTATCCACAGCCTCCACACGGCGGTGGTGGTCCGGCACGGGGCCTCCGGGCGGCAGGCCGAGGCCGTCGACGTGCATGCTCTCCAGATGCGGGTCTTGTCGCCCGAGGCCATCGCCCGGTATGTGGCCCGCGACGCCCCCCTCGACTGCGCCGGGTCGTACCGGGTGGAGTCCCTGGGCATCGCCCTCTTCGAGAGGGTCCAGGGGGAAGACTTTACCGCCGTCGTGGGCCTGCCCCTGACCCGCCTCGTGGCCCTCCTCCAGGGCTTCGGGGTCGAGGTCCCCTGACAGCCCGCGGAGCGTCCTGGGGGCGGGTGGCGAGGTACACCACGAAGCGCCCGGCTCCGCGGGCGGGGCGGTGGTGGTCGGTGGCGAAGCCCACCGACTGGAGGCGTTTGTCGTACGGGGGGTGGAAGGCCTCGGCCCAGACCGCGAAGACCCCTCCCGGGCGCAGGGCGGCGAAGGCCCGGGCGCAGGCCCCGCGGCCGTAGAGGGGGTCGTCGGCGGGGCTCTGCCCGTCGGGGCCCACGTAGAGGTCGATGACCACGGCGTCGAGGCTCTGGGGGGACGCGGCGGCGAGCACCCTGGCGAAGTCGCCGACCTGGACGGTGACCCGCGGATCGTCGAGGCTGCGGCCCGTCAGCGGGGCGATGGGGCCGCGGCACCAGTCGACGATCACGGGGTTGAGCTCGGCCACGGTGACCTCGGCGTCCCAGGGGAGGGCGTCGAGGCAGGCCCGCAGGGTGAAGCCCATCCCGAGGCCCCCGAGGAGAACCCGGGGGCGGCGACGGCGGGTCAGGTCGCGGCAGGCGAGGCTCCCGAGGGCCACCTCGGAGCGGTGCTGTGCGCTCGACATCAAGACCCGGTGGTCGATCGTGATGAAATAGTCGTGGTCGCCGCGTTGTTGCAGGCGGAGGGTCCCGTCGGGGGTGGGGCTCTCGGAGAGGGTGACGAGGGCGAGGGTCATCGGAGCGGGGCGAGCCCTCTACCGGCGCGGGCGGTGGGGGGCGCTGTTGCGCGAGGTCTGCTGGGCCATCTTGCGCACGTTGGGGTCGCGCATGAGCACCTCGCGGGCCATCTTCGTCAGCTCGGGGTGCACCCTGAACTTCGGGTGCACGAAGCGGGCGAGGTAGTTGGGGTCGTCCTTGACGAGGGCGAGCATGTCCTTGCGGACGAGCTCCTTGCGGCTCTCGGCGAAGTTGACGAAGATCCGCGCGAACATCAGGGGCACCCGCACCTTGACGTAGTCGGCGTTGTCGGGGGCGAAGGTGCTGAGGAGGTCGGAGGCCTCCTTGCTCTTGCCGCTGCGGGCCCAGGCCTCGGCCACGGTGGCGGCGAGCATGCCTCGCGACTCGGCCTGTTGGGCCCGCGAGACCTGGATCCCGTCGGCCAGGAGGCCCGCCTCGCGGGTCTGCCCGAGGAGGAGGAGGAGTTGGGCCCGCAGGCCCTTCACGTCGTCCTCCATCATGGCCGGGACCTTCTTCATGTCGATGCGGTCGAGGGTGGCCAGGGCCTTGTCGGGGTCTTCCTGGGCCTCGAGTTGGGCGCGGACGACGAGGTTCATCACGTCCTTGTCGACCTCGCCGCCGGCCGAGAGCTGCTCCAGGACGGCCTTGCGTCCCTCGGGGCTGGCCTGGGCCTTCTGCAGCAGGCCCGCCAGGGACTGCTGGCGTTTGACCCAGCGGTAGACGTACACCCCGCCCCCCGCCAGGACCCCCGTGAGGACTCCCATCACGATCATCGCCACCCGCGACCCGCTGGCGATCACCAGACCCCACAACACCAGGATCCCGGCCCCGATCAGCCCTAGATTCTTCCACTGTACGAAGGGCAGGCCGGTCCCGGTGGGCCCTGTCGCGGGGGCAGGAGAAGGGGGACTCGACGGGCTACGCTTGGACGTGTCACTCATACGCCCGGGACAGGTATCCTTGCCGGGCCTCGCACGCAAGGGCGCCGACCCCACCATCGCCCGATGCGGGTGCAGTTCGACTCCTCCTCCCCCATGCGACGACGCGCATTTCTGACCAGCCTCGGGTGTTCGGCCCTCGCCCGAACCCTCCTGGCCATTCCCCCCCCGCCGCCTCCCTCGCCCGAGCTCCTGCGCCTCGCGGGGCGCTGCGTGCTCGCCGGATGGCGCGGTCCCCAGATCCCACCGGGCCTCGCCGCCCGCATCACCGACGGGGCCCTCGGGGGCGTCCTCCTGGCCCGGGAAAACCTCGCAGGGCCGGGCTCCCTCGTGCGCCTCACCGCGGCGTGTCAGCGGCTCGTTCCGGCCGGCGGAGCGCCGCTTCTGGTGGCGGCCGATCAGGAGGGAGGGCCCGTGTCACACCTGTCGCCGCCGCTGCCGCCGATGCCCTCCATGCTCACCCTGGGCACCCTCGACGACGTGGCGCTCACCGAGCGCGTGGCTGTGGCTCTTGGGCACGGCCTGCGGGGGGCCGGGGTCAACTTCAACCTCGCCCCGGTCCTTGATGTGCGGACCAACCGGGCCAACACGGTGATCCTCGGGCGGGCCTTCGGCAGCGATCCGGCCCTGGTGGCCCGGCACGGGGTGGCCTTTGTGGCGGGGCTCACGGCGGCGGGGGTTCTGAGCTGCGCCAAGCACTTTCCGGGGCACGGAGACACCCGCGAGGACTCCCACGCGGCCCTTCCCCGGGTCGTGCACGGGGTTGAGCGGCTGGCGGCCGTGGAGCTGGTTCCGTTTGCGGCCGTGGCGTCGACGGTGCCGGCGGTGATGATGGCCCATGTGGTGTACAGCGGGGTCGAGCCGGGTATGCCCGCGAGCCTGTCGCGCCCGCACGCGGTGGGCCTGTTGCGGGAGAGGCTGGGTTTTCAGGGGGTGGCGGTTACCGACGACCTGGAGATGAGCGCCATCCGGTCGCGGTGGGGGGTGGCCCAGGGGGCCCTGCGGGCCATGCGGGCGGGGTGCGACCTGCTCACGGTGGCCCACACGGTGGGGGCCGCGGGCGAGGTCGTGCGGCTCCTGGCCCAGACCGCGGCGGGCGACGAGGACTTCCGGCGACGGCTGGAGGAGGCCGCGGCGAGGGTGGACGCGATGCGGCGTCGTCTCGCGGGAGAGGGGATGCCCGTGCGGATGCAGCGGGAGCCGGTGGGGGCGTTGTTGCGGGAGGTTCAGGGGCGGGCGGCCCGGGGACGGGGGCCGCGGGGGGCGATGCGCGACCCGACGCGGCCGCGCTGAGGGGCTACTGGATGCAGGACCAGCCGGGCATCCGGTCCGGGCATCGGTCCGCGGGCTGAAGCCCACGGCACCGTCGGGAAAGCCCGTCGAAGACGGGCTGCCCACCCATCGAGGTCACAAGGGTGCCCTCCAGGGCGGCACCTCCCAGGCGGCGTCGAGAGCCCCCGTCGCGTGGCGGACCCTCTGGCGAAGAACATAGTCGAGCAAGGACGGAGGAACATCGGGCGCGCAGCTCTCGGCCCAGAAGCCGTCCTGCCAGACCAGGAGTGTGTCAGGAAGGTCTCTGTTCCACGCATGGCTCACAGCGCCTTTGATGCGCCCGATGACGGTGCTGAGCGCACGGTTTTCCTCCCATCAGAGCACGATGTGGACATGATCGTCCGACGCTCCGGCGGCGAGCACCTCACCGCCGTGCGAGAGGGCGACCCGCCCAAGTGTTGCCAGCAGCCACGGGTCGCGGCTTTCGCACAGCACACCACTCCGGTTTTTTGTCGCCCACACGGCGTGCGCCACGAGTCGGCTCCGTGAACGAATGCTCATGAGGTTGCTTCACGGAAGTGTAAGCGTGGTTCTGACCAGGCTGGTCTGACTGCGTGCAGCCCGTCTTCGAGGGGCTTTCCCCAACGGTGCCGTGGGCTTCAGCCCGCGGCGCACTTCTGCGTTTATGACTGAGCCAACGGTGCCGTGGGCTTCAGCCCGCGGCCGCGCTGAGGGGCTACTGGATGCAGGACCAGCCGGGCGGGGTGCAGATCGAGCGCAGGGGGTTGCAGCAGACGTAGCCCGTGGCGCAGGTGGCCTCGCCGCAGCGGACGGGGGCGTCGGGCTCGCAGCGGCCGACGCCGTTCTCCTCGACGCAGGTGGTCCCCGCGGCGCAGCGCATGACGGCGCACGACGGACCGTTGGGAACACACCGGGCCCCCTCGGGGGTGTTCTGGCAGGTGGTCCCCGCGGCGCAGCGCATGCGGGCGCAGTCGCTCAGGCAGCGGGCCCCGGCGCCCGAGGGCTCGCCCTCGACGCAGAAGTACCCGAGGTCGCAGCGCAGGGTGGCGCAGGTGACGGGAGCCGGCGGTCCGCAGCGGTACCCGCAGGCGTTGTCCGTGCACGTAAACGACCCGACACACGCCGGAACGATCAGCCCCTGCTCGGCGCAGTCGTCGGCCTCGCCGCAGTACGAGGTGGCCCGCACGAGACGCGCCACGACACGGCCCGACCGCACGAGGGTCAGGGTGTCGCGCTGGAGGGTGTAGTAGTACCGCCCGTAGAACCCCGCGAGCTCACGGCTCGGCCGCCCGGCCGGGCTCAGGGTGAGGGTGAGGGGCCCGGAGGTGTAGCGTCCCTCGATGCGGCCCCCCGACGGGCAGGGGGTGGTGATGCAGCGGATGCCCGTGTCGACGTCGGCGAAGAAGTGCCGCCCGCGCCCATCGCGGGTCTGCGTCAGCACGAGGCCCTGGAAGGGGCCGCTCTGGCCGCGCCAGGCGCCGTGCAGACGCTCCCAGGACGGGGCCCGGAGCTCCTCGGCCGTGGTGGCGTCGTCCTCTTCGAGGGCGCTCACCTCGGCCCCCATCCCCATACAGCCGCTCAGACCTCCGAAGGCCCCCACAAGCGCCAGGGACCAACCCAACCACGTCGTCTTCATCATTGTCGTCTCTCTCCGTCCAGAGATGGGCACGCACACATAGACCCACATCCGAACCGTGCGCGGCAGGTAACACCCTCTGCGCCCAAGGGGAAGCCCCCCGCCCCCCAAATCCTCCCCCCGGAACCTAAGCCCCGGCCGGCCATGGTAGCCTCCCGCCCCGGACGGAGGCAGCGGCGATGTACGGCAAAGCACAGGCGATCTACGGGGGATTGTTGGACGAGATCCGGTCGGCGGGGCTGTGGAAGGACGAGCGTGTGATCGTCACCCCCCAGGGGGCCCACGTCGGGGTGGTGGCCCCCAAGACGGGGGACGAACCCGGAGCCCGGGGCGAGTACCTCAACCTCTGCGCCAACAACTACCTCGGGCTGTCGTCGCACCCGCGGGTGATCGAGGCCGCCCACAAGGCCATCGACTCGCACGGGTTCGGGATGTCGTCGGTGCGGTTCATCTGCGGAACCCAGGACATCCACCGCGAGCTTGAGGGGCGCATCGCGGCCTTCGTCGGCCGGGAGGACGCGATTCTGTATGGGTCGGCTTTCGACGCCAACGGGGGCCTCTTCGAGACCCTGCTTGGCGAAGAGGACGCAGTCATCTCCGACGCCCTCAACCACGCCTCGATCATCGACGGGATCCGGCTCTGCAAGGCCACCCGCCTTCGGTACCCCCACGGGGACATGGGGGCCCTCGCCCAGTGCCTCCAGGAGTCGCAGGGCAAACGCCTGCGGCTCATCGCCACCGACGGGGTCTTCAGCATGGACGGAGCCCTGGCCAAACTCGACGTGATCTGCGACCTGGCCGAGCGGTACGACGCGATGGTCATGATCGACGAGTGTCACGCCTCGGGCTTCGTCGGCCCCACCGGCCGCGGAACCCACGAGCACTTCGGGGTCCTCGACCGGGTCGACATCGTCACGGGGACGCTTGGGAAAGCCCTGGGCGGCGCCTCCGGGGGATTCACGGCGGCTCGTCGGGAGGTGGTCGACCTGCTCCGTCAGCGGTCGCGTCCGTACCTCTTCTCCAACGCCCTGGCTCCGGCCATCGTGGGGGCCTCGCTCGCGGTGTTTGACATGATCACCGACTCGACGGCCCTGCGCGACGCGGTGATGGAAAACGCCCGGTACTTCCGCGAGGCCATGACGGAGGCGGGGTTTACGATCGCCCCGGGGTTTCATCCCATCGTGCCGGTGATGTTGGGCGATGCCCGGCTGGCCAAGGCCATGGCCCAGGACCTCCTGGCCGAGGGGGTGTACGTGGTGGGGTTCGCGTATCCGGTGGTGCCGAAGGGGCAGGCGCGGATTCGGGTTCAGCTCTCGGCGGGGCATGTCCGGGCCGACCTCGAGCACGCCGTGGCGGCCTTCACCCGGGTCGCCCGGGCCCACGGGGTCTTGCCCGCCCCGAAGTCATGACGGCAGTCCCCCTTGAGCCCGGGCAGTGCACCTGCGTCGTGCGGAGCTTCCGCGAGGGGCTCCTGTCGGCCATGGGGCACGACCTCGTCCTCGACGCTCCGCCCACCGCGGTGACCGTCGACCCCGAGGCTCGGGTCGTCGAGGCCCGGTTCGACCCGCGGGCGGTGACCGTACGCGCGGCCGTGGTGCACGGGCACGAAGACCCGGGGGCCCTGTCGGCCAACGATCGCAGCAAGATCCTGGGCAACCTCGTCGACACGGTGCTCACGGCGAGGGCCCATCCTGCGGTGACCTTCCGGGGGCAGTGGAAGGACGAGCCCGAGGGGGAGCTTTCTGTCGCGGGCGACCTTACCTTGCGGGGGGTGACCCGACCGGTGCGTGGTGCGGTGCGTCGGGTGGGGGAGCGTCTCGTGGCGGAGTTTGTATTGCGTCCGAGCCAGTGGGGGATCGTGCCCTTTGTGGCCCTGCTGGGGGCCCTGCGGGTGCGGGATGAGGTTCGGGTGGAGGTCAGCCTGCCGACCCGGGTGGCCACACTCTGACGCAGGCGCCATGAGCCTCCTGACGCGCGACTGGGAGAAGTTTGGGGCCCGGGTGTTGCGCCCGCACCGGGCCCGTCTCGCGGAGGCCCGGGCGGTGGTGGTGGGGGCCGACGATCCGGCCGAGGCCTGGAGGCGGTTGCAGGAGCGGGAGCTGGTTCCGGGCCCGGCGGTGGTGGCCGGGTTGGGGAGCGTGTACCGAACGGCGGGGCGCCCCGAGGAGACGGAGTGGCGCCCATTGGCCGCGTGGCCCCCTGGGGAGGGCGGGGGTGGGGGGCTGGAGGTTCCGGCGGGGGTGGACGAGGCGGTGACCCTGGCTTCGGACCCGGAGGGGATTGCTCGGGCTGCGCGGTATGCGGCCCGGGTGGCGAGCCTTCTTGGACCGGAGGGGGGGACGGTTCCGCGGGTGTGGGTGGGGGTGGCGCCGCAGGGGTGTGGGGCCCCGGTCGGGCGGGGGGGGGTGGATGCGTGGCGCAGTCGGGTGGAGACGGCCACGGGGCAGCGGTCGCGGCGGAGCCTGGTGTGGCGGCGGGTGTTCGAGGCGGGGCCGCGGGTCGCGATGGGGGTGGTGGCGGCCGACGACGCGGGCATGGTGGTGTTGGGGGCCGCGGAGGATGTCTTGCCCGAGGGGTTGGGGGAGGCCCTGTTGGGGGTGTGGGAGGCGGGGTATGGCCTGTGGAGTGTGGAGCCGGAGCGGGTGGTGCTGCTGGCTCCGCGGGTGTGAGGGGGGTCGGGGAGGGGTGTGCGGTGGTTGGTAACAGCCGCAGAGGGCATCGGGGAGGGGTGTGCGGTGGGTGGCAACAGCCGCGGAGGGCCTTGGGGGAGGGGTGTGCGGTCAGCAGCCGTTGTCGACGGTGCCGTCGCAGTCGTCCAGCAATGCCCGCGACGATCGAGTGCCATGACCTCCAGGGGGCCCACAGGGCCGTCCGTGCCCCGCGCCTCGGCCTCGGCCAGGAGGGCCCGTCCGTGGGCCTCGCCGGGCCTCTGCGATGCCTCAGGCAACGTGCAGGACACGCTGCCGGAGCAGCCCGATGCTGGCCCGCCCATACATCTGGCGCTTGAGCATCTTGAGCCGGTTGACCTGGCCCTCGGTCTGTCCGTTGCTCCAGGGCAGTTCGACCGCGGCGCGGACTGCGGCCTCGTCGCGCAGCATCCCTGCGGCGAAGTCACGTAGCTCCGGCAGCGCGCTGCCAGCGGCCGTGCTCAGCCAGGACTCCAACGCGGCGATATCGTGCGCGCGCACAAGGCGGCCGAACTCCACGGCCTGAGCCTGGGCGGTACGAATCGTCTCGCACCGCGCCGTGAGCGCCTGCACGAAGCTGTCGTCCTCGCGGTCGGCCGCCGTCTTGGCCAGGGTGATGCTCTCCGCTGCGGTTTGATGCAGCTCCTTGCGGTGGCGTTGCAGGACGCGCTCGACCAGGTCGCCCATGTTCTTGAGCAGGTGCCATCGGTCGGCGACCTGCACGGCCTCGGGGGCTCCGCGCCGTGCTCCCTCGGCGTAGATCTCCGACCGGTCGCGGGTGATGATCTCGACACCGGGGTGCTGGACGAGCCAGTTGGCGAGGCTCTCGGCCGAACGCTCTGGCAGCACGTCGACCGCAACGCGCCGCTCGAGGTCGACGAGGATGGTCCCGTAGACGTGGCCCTTGCGCCAGGCCCACTCGTCGACGCCCAGCACCCGCGGCGTCGGCAGCACGGGGGCGTGCATCCGACGCACCACACGCAACACGGTGTCGGCGCTCGCCCGGGCGCCCACAGCGGGCAGCAGGCGAGCCCCGGCCTGACCGCCCGACTCCATGCCCACCCGGCCGATCATCTCGGTCAACCGGGCGGTCCTGCGTGCATGGCGGGCCGCCAGGGTCGGCAGCCGCTCGGTGAAGGTCCTTCGTGGGCAGCGGGGCGCAGTGCAGCGAAAACGCCGAA
>CAYUSB010000084.1:0-19671 GCA_964447205.1 uncultured Myxococcaceae bacterium | reverse complement strand
GTGGCCCCGCGGCCAACAAGCCCAAGAACCCCGGTCCAGCCCGAAGGCTTCATGAACGACCTACCGAACCGGGCGAAGTCGAACCCGCCGCGAGTGTGCCGCATGCAGTACGCGTCGCGGCCCTCGGCCACCCATCCAAGGCCCGGCGTGTCGATCCACCGGAAATCCTGCCGCACCGCCACGCGGCGGGTATAGGCCAGGATGTGCTCCACCTCTGGGCCGGTGAACACCCCTGACGCCTCCAGGCTCCGCCGCAGCACCGCCGCGTGTTCGTCCGCGATGTCCGGGGTCACGGCGACGTAGAAGTTGAACAGCAGTTCGATGGCCCACATCGGCCCGCACGACTTCGCCAGATGACGGGTGACGGCTCGGAACTCGTCCCACCGGAACAGGTCGCTCATCTGCTGGGCGTCCATCGCGCCCACCAGTTGGGCGTTGCGATAGTCGGAGTCCAGGTGCTCCAACCAATGCGCGCCCGACGAGATCTCCAAGCGGAGCATATGGGAGTCCGGGAACTTGAACGTCAGCGACGCCCCACAGTACGGCTCGGCCCACAGTGCTCGACAGTCGGCCTGGAGGGTGGGGCAGCCGCCGAAGTCCACCCCGGCTGAGATATAGCCCAGCCAGAAGGCGCGGGAGCGGATGAACTCAGCCCAGAGCGATCGTATACTCATCGCGCCCTCCACGACCAAACGGCTGGCCGATTTGCTGCCGTGATGCACCAGCCGCCCGTTCCTTCGTGGAAGCGCTAGCGGTCGGCACCATCGGCTTGTTGGATTCCCTCGACTGCAGACCCCTGCTGTTCGCTGGCCGACCGCGAGTTCGTACGCGCGGTCGAGGGCCTCGTCGTCGTCCGCCCAGCGTGGCGCAGAAGCCCGTCGCCTCCCCATTGCAGAGTCAGCGTTGGAATGCGGGAGGAGTGGAGGTGGTCAACGACCGAGGCGGGCGCGGATGCGCTGCTGAGCGGCCTCGGGCAGCGTGGCGAGGTAGCTCTCGGGCAAGGCGCGCAGGGCCTCGTCGGGCAGGGCAAGCATCACGTCCTGGGGGTCGAGACCAGCGAGCCGCTCCTCGGGCTTGTAGTGTCCGAGCACCTCCTCGGGCTTGTAGTGTCCGAGCACCTCCTCGGGGTCGAGCCCAGCGAGCCGCTGCTCAGGGGGGAGCCGCGCAAGGATCTCTTCGAGCTTGAGCAGTGGCCGGAGTCGCTCCATCCAGTCGTCGAACCCGATCTGGTCGGGGGAGGCCTTGTCGGGGGTGCTCATGACGCTGGTATTCTGGCCGATCCATTGGGTGAGGTCCAGGGAGGGGCTGCGGGTGGTGCCCGCGAACCACCCCATCAGCTCGTCGTGTTCGGTGCTGGCCACGCGGGCGAGTTCGATCACCACCATCGCAAAGGAGCCGCCCCGCAGACGGTGGTAGCCCGACTCCGCGCGTTCGAGCGTGAGGTTGAGCGCGGTCACCTCGTGGAGCAGGGTGGGGGTGAGTTGCGGCACGGCCAGGGCCAAGGTGAGGTCGCTGGGCTTCGCACGACGGGGCGTGCCCTCGGCCGTCGTCACCGCGTCGCGCCCCTGCTTGCTGTAAAACCAGACGTACCCATAGGCGAGAAGCCGCGCCAGATCGCCGCGCCGGAAAGGCCGCGAGATGCTCTTGAACTCCAGCAGACACACCCACACCAGCAGCGGCCACAGGCCACGCAGCACGCTCCCGCAGTCGTCCGGGTCACGCCCCACCTCCACCCGCAGCTCGAACACATCGTCGGCCCGCATAGGTTCCTGCGTGAGCTGAACCTCTCCGCTCACCCGCACCCAGCGAGGCCCGCGCTCGCGCATCGCGGTCGTGAAGGGTGGGTGCCAGGCTGTACGCTCGGTGCTCCTGCTTGGGCCTTCCGTCTACGGCACCGACAACACGCGAGCAATCCCCTGTTGTCTCGACCGTTCGCGGCCCCCTCGTGCTGTACGCCCCCCTTCCCTCCCCGCCCCATCCTCTCCCCCCCTACGGAAACCGCAGCCTGCTCCCCGCCCGCAGCGCCGCCAGCGGGTACACCGTGCCCCGCCAGGCCACGCCCCCCCGCACAAACACCAGCACCATCGAGCGCAGGGCCATCGCCACAAACCCCACCATCGCCAGCGGCTGCAGCGGCACCGTCCGCATCGACCGCCCCACCCACACGCTCAACCGCGCGCAGTTGGCCATCGCCAACAGCACCGTGGCCACCCCCACCCAGCGCACCGCCCCGGTCCCAAACACCGCCGCGATCACCCCGCCCCACTCCGCCCACAACCCCGCCACACACACCGCCAACATCACGCTCACCCGGTACTGCCCCAGCACCGAAAACCCCGTCTTCTCCAGCCCCACCGCAAAACCCCGGACCGTGTCGTAGAAGTTCAGGCCCACCAGGCCCCGGGCGTTGACCACCGCAGGCCGGGCCCCGTGGGCCTTGAGCATCTGGGCCAAAGCCACGTCGTCGGCCACCTCCAGCTTCAGCCACGCCATCCCCGGGGTCCGGTCGAGGGCCGTTCGCCGCACGAGGTTGAACAGCCCACCGCCCACCGCCGCGTTGGAACCCATGTCCGGCACCCGCCAGAGCCGCGCCCCGAGCACCAGCATCCGCCCGAAGGTGTCGATGAGCGCATCGAGGGCCAACGAGCGGGCATAGAAATCTGGCAGCACCGCGAGGTGGTCGTAGCCCCCGCCCTCGGCGTACGAGACCGTCCGGCGCAGGGTCCCCGGGGCGAAGAGAACATCCGCGTCGCTCAGCAGAATCCACTCGCCCGTCGCGGCCTCAATGCCCCGCTGCATCGCGTGGAGCTTGCCGAGCCACCCCTCCGGCAGGGACGTAATATGCACGGCCTTCACCCGCGGATCGGAGGCCGCGATGCGGTCGACGAGGGCGGAGGTTCCGTCGGTGCTGCGGTCGTCAACCAGGATGACCTCCAGGGCGGGGTAGTCGTCCTCGAGCCGCGAACGCACCGCGGCCTCGAGGTGCTCGACCTCGTCGCGGGCCGCCACGATCAGCGACACCGTCGGCCACGTCGCACACGGGACCAGCTCCAGGTCGCGCAGCACCGGGACCTCCCGGACCGTGCGATGGGCCGCATAGGCCATCCACAGGCTCGTGGCCGCGGCCGGCAGCACCACCACCCACCCGGCCACCTCCCCGAGGACGCTCATCGACCCCCCACCCGGGTCACCCGGTACAACCACACCCGCAGCCCCCACGAGGCCAGGGCCGCGACCATCCACAGGGGCTGCCGCGTGGCCACCGCCATCACCCCCGCGGCCACCGCCAGCAGGGCCAGACGCAGCCCCTCCGAGCCCCGGGCCCACCCCCGGGCCTCCGTCACGCCCCCCACGTTGGCGAGACCCCACACCGAAGCCAGGGCCCACAACCCCGCCGCCCACCGGGCCATCGGAACCCCCAACGGAACCGACCCCACCCCCATGGCCACCACAAACGACACCATCACCCACGCCCTCCGCGCGGGGTCGACCTTCACCCGGTACTTCGGGGCCCCGAGCCGGGCCTGGGCCTGGGCGTTGAAGTCCTCGGCCACCCGCCCCGGAGGCACCCACCCGGGGCTCCGCACGATCGCCTGCAGGGCCGTCCACAGGGTCGGCATCGAGGCCGCCTTGAGCCCGAGCTTCACCCCGTACTGCAGGTGCGACCACACGGGGTTGAAGCTCGCGAGGGGCTCGATGGTGCCGTAGGTGGGGACGGCCCGCTCGGGCTCGAAGGTGCCAAACCAGCGGTCCCACACGATGAATACGCCGGCGTAGTTGCGGTCAAGATACTCAGGGTTGACCCCGTGGTGCACCCTGTGATGCGACGGGGTGTTGAGGACCCACTCCAGGGGGCCCACCCGGTCGATGAGCCGCGTGTGGATCCAGTACTGGTAGACGATCATCACCCCGTACGCCGGGACGAAGATCGCCGGAGGGATCCCGAGGAGCGCGATGGGCAGGAAGAACCACAACGAGAAGAAGGGCTGCCACGCGTCCTGACGCAGGGCCACGGAGAGGTTGTACTCCTCGCTCTGGTGGTGCACGACATGGGAGAACCACCCGATGGCGCTCTCGTGGCTCCAGCGGTGAAACCAGTAGTAGAAGAAGTCTGCAAGCACGAAGGCCACGACCCAGGCCACGCCCGGGTGCTCCCCCCACCAGTCGGTGACCCGGGCGTGTTCGTACACCCAGAGATAGGGGGCCAGGAGGACCCCCGCGGCCACCACCACCATGAGCTGCTGGTACAGCCCGCAGGCGAGGTTGTTGAGGGTGTCGTCGACGTCGTACAGACCCGCCCTGCGACGCCGCGAGACCCACCCCTCCACGACCATCCCGACCAGGTACAGGGGGACGGCCAGCACGATCGGATTGAAGCCCTTCACAGCCCCCCGAGGGTAGCCCAGGAGCCCGCACGGAGGGAGTCCCGACTTCGTGCCCCCGGCTCCTCGTGATGCGGTAGGCTCGACCGCGTCGTGCGCCTGCCCACCCAACGCCCCCCCGCCCACGGTCGCCCGAGCACCTCGGTCGGCCCCACGCCCCAACCCGAAGCCCCTGACGCCTTCGAGGCTCGACCGCGGTACCGCACCCTCCTCGGGGCCCTGCGCGACCTCGTCGACGGGTCGCGCTCGTTGCGTGAGCTTCTGGTCAAGGCAGGCGACCTCCTGCACGCCCTGCTCGACGCCGAGCGGGTCAACCTCTTCGCCACCGACCCCTGCAACACCCTCCTGTGGACCCTCGCCCGCTCAGACGGGGGAGACTCCCTGCGCCTGCCACGCACCCACGCGTCGATCCCGGGCTTCGTGGCCATCACCCGCCGCTCCATCACGGTGCGCAACGCCTACGACCCCGCCGAGCTCAAGGCCCTGCACCCCGCCCTGCGCCACGACCCCACCCGCGACCCCGACCCCCGCAGCCGAACCCGCCAGGTCCTCGCCGCCCCCATCGTGGGAGAGGCCGGGGTGGTGGGGGTCCTGGAGTTTGTCAACTCGCTGGACGGCATGGACTTCCGCCCCGACGACATGCTCCTGGCCGAAGCCGTCGCGGCCCTCCTCGCCCCGCGCATCGAGGCCCACCTCGGCCCCGCCATGACGGCCCGACCCGAGCGGGCCCGGTTCGGCCTCCTCGTGGCCGATGGCCTGCTCAGCGAGGCCACCCTCGACGCCGTGCTCGCCGAGGCCCGGGCCCACGACACCGACCCCTGCGCCCTGCTCATCGACAGCCATCGTGTGGGGCGCGACACCGTCGGGCGCTGCCTCTCCGACTGGCACCACCTGCCCTTCTTCGCGTACGACGGGCGCTTCCGAATCCCCCGCGCGTTGCTGGAGATGTTCGGGGTGGGGTTTCTCCGAGCCCAGGGCTGCGCCCCCCTCGCCCAACGCCCCGACGGAACCCTCCTCGTCGCCGTCGACAACCCCGACCACCTGTCCCTCACCGACGCCCTGGCCCAACACCGGGTGGCCGCCCGCATCGCCCTGGTGGTCGGCATTCGCCGCGAGATCCTGGCCTGCCTCGAGGCCAGCATCGCCAGCCCCGCAGCCTCCGGGGTCTTCGCCCTCCCGCCCCTGCTCACCGCCGACCATGGAACCCACGCCGAAGACCCCGCCCACGGCCCCGCAGGGCCCGAGGCGAGCCAGGATGGGGCCATGGTTCAGCGCCTCCTCGACAGCCTCGGGGCGCGGGCGGGCCTCGTCCCCGACCCACCGCCGGCCGACTCCTTCGCCTCGACCCCCGACGCCGAACCCGACGCCGTGGTCTCCCGCCTCGTGCGCCACATGATCCTCGACGCCGCCGCCCGCGGGGCCTCCGACATCCACGTCGAGCCCAACGGCGACGGGGGTCCGTGCCGGGTCCGGCTCCGCATCGACGGCGACTGCGTCGACTACGTCACCGTGCCCGCCCCGCACCGCCAGGCCTTCGTGCAGCGCATCAAGCTCCTCGGCGAGGTCGACATCGCCGAGCGCCGCCGCCCGCAAGACGGCCGCATCCGCGTGAGCGACGGCGGGTCGAGCGTCGAGGTCCGCCTGGCCTCCCTGCCCACCGTCGGCGACAACGAAGACCTCGTCCTGCGGCTTCTCTCGGCGTGGCGCCCGATGCCCCTGGAGTCGCTCGATTTCAGCCCCCACAACCTCGTGGCCTTCCGCGACATGATCGCCCAGCCCTACGGGATCGTCCTCGTCGTCGGCCCCACCGGGTCGGGAAAGACCACCACCCTGCACGCCGCCCTCGGGGCCCTCAACACCCCCGACATGAAGATCATCACCGTCGAAGACCCGGTGGAGATCGTGCAACCCGGGCTCCGGCAGGTTCAGGTCAATACCCGCATCGGGTTGGGGTTCCCTGAGGCCTTGCGGGCCTTCCTGCGGGCCGACCCCGACGTGATCATGGTGGGCGAGATGCGCGACCGGGTGACGGCCACCGTCGGGATCGAGGCCTCCCTCACGGGCCACCTCGTGCTCTCCACCCTCCAGGCCAACAGCGCCCCCGAGACCCTCACCCGCCTCTTCGGGATGGACGTCGACTCTTTGAGCCTCGCCGACGCCCTGCGGGGCGTGCTCGCCCAGCGCCTCGTACGGCGGCTCTGCACCCACTGCCGGGCCCCCTACTCGCCCACCCCCGAGGAGTGGCAACGCCTCGGAGACCTCTACGGCGACGAGGCCTTCGCCACCATGATGGCCGCCCGCGACCACGCCCCCGAACCCCACCGGGCCGTCGGCTGCAACCGCTGCCGGGGTACGGGGTACCGCGGCCGGCTGGCCATCCACGAGCTCCTCCCGGGCACCCCCCGCATCAAAGACCTCATCCGCGCCCGCGGGCACCTCAAGGCCATCCGGGCCGCGGCGGCCGAGGAGGGCGTCAAGACCATGCTGCAAGACGGGGTCGAGAAGGTCTTCGACGGCCTCACCGACTTCCGTCAGGTGCGGGCCGCGTGCGTGACATGACCCCGGTGCGCGTGCGCTCCTTCGCGCCCGGCGACGTCGAAGCGGTGACGGCCATCTACGGTCACGCCGTTCGGTACGGGACGGCCACCTGGGAGCTCGACCCGCCCTCCGCGGACGAGATGGCCCGACGTTTCGGGGCCCTCGCCGAGGCGGGGTATCCCGCCCTCGTGGCCGCGCGGGCGGGGGTCGTGGTGGGGTACGCGTATGCGGGTTCGTACCGGCCCCGGGCGGCGTACCGATGGACGGTGGAGGACTCGGTGTATGTCTCCCCCGAGGCCCAGGGACAGGGGGTCGGGCGGGCCCTGCTCCGGGCCCTCGTGGAAGAGTGTACTGTCCGCGGGTTTCGGCAGATGGTGGCGGTGATCGGCGACCGCGACAACGCGGGCTCCGTGGCCCTGCACGCGGCCCTGGGGTTTGGGCTGGTGGGGGTGGCCGCGGGGGTGGGGTTCAAACACGGACGCTGGCTCGATCAGGTCCTGATGCAGCGAGCTCTCGGGGAGGGAACGGGCACGGCCCCGGGTCAGTCCGAGGCGTCGGGAGGAGGCAGGGACAGGCAGGGCTGAGGGCCCCCATCGCGGATCAGGCCTGCGTCGGGGGGGAGCGGGGTCAGGCAGGGCTGGGGGCCTGCATCTGGAGCCATCCGCAGGCAGGGCTGGGGGCCCGCGTCGGGCTCTTCGCCCGCATCGGGGGCCATGCGCAAGCAGGGCTGGGGGCCCGCGTCTTCGTCGCCGGCGTCCATGACCGGAGGGCCTGAGTCCAAGGGCGGGGTGAGACAGGGCTGGGGGCCTGCGTCGTTGCCCGCGTCTTTGATGGGCGACAGGCAGGGCTGAGGGCCCGCGTCGACCCCGGTGTCGGCGACCATGCTGAGGCAGGGCTGCGGGCCCGCGTCGGTCCCAGCGTCGGTCCCGGAGTCTCGGCCAGAGTCGGCCATCCGCAGGCAGGGCTGGGGGATGGTGTCCGAGCAGCTTGCCATCACGAGGCCCGTGAGGGTCGCGGCGATGAAGCGCTTGCGGCGGGCGAGGATTGCGGCGCGGTCGAGGTCGTCGTCGTCGGGCATTGGACCTGAGGGGGACTCTACCCCACCTCGGCCCGGAGCGACACCTCGTGGGGGAGGGATTACTGGTTCATCGACTCAAGGAACTCGCGGTTGGTCTCCGTCCGCGTGACCTTGTCGAGGAGAAACTCCATCGAGTCGATGACATTGAGCGGGTGCAGGAGCTGCCGCAGGAGCCACACCCGCTGCAGGGCGAACTCCGGCAGGAGCAGCTCCTCCTTGCGGGTGGCCGACTTGTTGATGTCGAGGCACGGGAAGATGCGCTTCTCCATGAGCTTGCGGTCGAGATGGATCTCGCTGTTGCCCGTGCCCTTGAACTCCTCGAAGATCACCTCGTCCATCCGCGACCCGGTGTCGACCAGGGCCGTGGCGATGATGGTGAGGGAGCCCCCCTCCTCGACGTTGCGGGCCGCCCCGAAGAAGCGCTTGGGCTTGTGCAGGGCGTTGGCGTCGACGCCGCCCGACAGGATCTTGCCCGACGGGGGGACCACGGTGTTGTAGGCCCGGGCGAGGCGGGTGATCGAGTCGAGCAGGATCACCACGTCCTTCTTGTGCTCGACGAGGCGCTTGGCCTTCTCGATGACCATCTCGGCCACCTGGACGTGCCGCGTGGCGGGCTCGTCGAAGGTCGACGAGACGACCTCTCCGCGCACCGAGCGCTGCATGTCGGTGACCTCCTCGGGGCGTTCGTCAATGAGCAGGACGATCAGCACCGCGTCGGGGTGGTTGGTCGCGATGCTGTTGGCGAGGGCCTGCAGGAGCACGGTCTTGCCGGCCCGCGGGGGCGACACGATCAGGCACCGTTGACCCTTCCCGATCGGGACGAGGAGGTCAATGATGCGGGTGGAGTTGTTCTTGCGGTCGAACTCCAGGTTGTACTTCTGCTGGGGGTAGAGGGGGGTGAGGTTGTCAAAGAGGATCTTGTCGCGCGCGGCCTCGGGGGGCTCGTGGTTGATGTGATCGACCTTGAGGAGGGCGAAGTACCGCTCGTTGTCGCGCGGGGGCCGGATGGTGCCCTGGACGGCGTCGCCCGTGCGGAGGTTGAAGCGGCGGATCTGGGAGGGAGAGACGTAGATGTCGTCGGGGCCGGGGAGGTAGTTGTAGTCCGGCGCGCGAAGAAACCCGAAGCCGTCCGGCAGGCACTCCAGCACCCCGTCGGCCTGGACCTCGCCCTTGCGGGCGGCGTGGGCCTGGAGGAGGGCGAAGATGAGCTCCTGCTTGCGCAGGCCCGCGGCGTTCTCGATGTTGAGGTCCCGGGCAAGCTGCAGGAGCTCGGGCATCGGCTTCTGCTTCAATTCGCGGAGGTTGATCGTTTCCATCTGTCTCCAAGGGAGGTCGAGGCCGACGTCGCGTCGGCGTGCTGGGGGAGTCCGACGCGGGCCGTCGTGGCCGCGCCGAGAGCGCCATCGGTGGGTCGATGAGGGCGCGCGGGCCCTCCAAGGCCGCGAGGCTTCGCAGCGGACGACGCAGAGCGGACTGTGCACGGTGAAGGGGTCATCGGTGCAGGAGGTTCGGGCCGACCGTGGGAGTCCGCACGACCCATCGGGGGAGTCGTTGCGTCGGGCGGCAGAACCGGGGAGCGTCGTCAGGGGGGTGCGGCGACGGTCGGACGACCATGGCGCGCGTGCGAGGGAGCGATCGTGGCTTGGATGGGGAAGTGCCCGCGCAGGACGCACCCTGCGCTCACTGCCGACCGTACGAAGCGCGCCCGGGCGTGTCAAGCCTCCACCGGGAGTCCCCCAAAGGGCTACCACCCCACCCCGAGGGTGAGGCCCGCCCGCAGGGTCAGTCCCCCTCCCTGGGCCAGGCCGAGCACCCCGACCTCTCCCAGGAGGGGCACCGTACGCCCCCGAAAGCTGAACCCCACCCCCACCCGCCCGCCCCCGCCCGTCCCTGGGGCCCCATCCCCGTCGAGCGCCACCACCGGCCCCGCGAGGAGGTACCACTGGGCGTCCGAGGTGTGACCCCGCGGCTCCCACTGCACCATCACCCCGAGCTGATGGGCCCCTCCTCCGCGCAGCACGAGGCTCCGGGCGTACTCGGCCATCACCCCGAGGCTGCTGTACGACATCGTGCCAGAGGTGTCCTGCGCCCGCACGACCCGGCGCACCCCCGCCCGCACCCCGGGGCTGAACGTGAGCTGCCCCCCGGACTCCGAGGCCCACCCGAGCCCGACCTCGGCCACGGCCGCCACGGCGGGCCGCCAGTCGACCTGATCGATGGCCGCATACATGGGCTGCACCCGGGCCGCCTCGTCGATCCCGATCCCGTGGTGCTCCAGCCACCCCCGCACCGCGGGAAGCTCCGCGAGGGCGTGCACCCGGGCGAGGTTATTGCCCGCAGCCACGGCCTGCACGAGGCTCTCCTCCCCCGTGGCGTCGAGCATCGAGGCCACCGCGCACCGGGCCCCTTCCCCGTCGACAAACACCGGGGTGAGCGGGTGTCCCGTGCGGTTGACCGGAAACCGCCCCGCGTCGATGTACCCCCGCAGGTGCCCTACGAGCCCCGCCCGTCGGGCCCTCTGCCCCGCCGTGAGATGCTCCGTCGAGGCCCCCAGCAGGGCCTCCAGGGCCCCCTCCAGGTGCCGCCGGACCCGCGCCTGCTCCTCGGTGCGTGCGCTCATTGCCCCGCTGCCACCACGCGGACCGTCACGGCCTCGGTGCGCGTCCCGAGGCGCACCCAGGCCATCCGCCGAGGGACGTCGTACCACACGCCCTCCGGGGCCGCATCGAGGGCCCCGCGGGAGTCCCGTACGGTCAGGACGGCGTCGCCCACCCGGGCCTCCTGCATCGCGCCCGCAAGCCGAACCCCGAGGACCACGCCCCGAGGCAGGGCGGGGAGCTCGACCGTGGCGGTGATGATGTCGAGCCCCGGGCTCTGGGACGCGGTGATGGCCCCGCGCAGCCCGTCTTCGTTGTAGGTCTCGCGGGCCGTCTGCCCGAGCGCGGGGGGCAGGACGAGCACGGTCAGGGCCGTCCCCGGGATGCCCATCCCGAGGGAGGGGTGCTCGACCCGCAGGGGCAGGATCGTGCCGCCGCGGAGGTAGACCGGGATGCGGGCGATGTCGGTGGTGTCGACGGCCGACAGGGTGCGGGGGCCGACCGTTGGGGGGGCCCCGAGGTCCCACCAGTTGTACCAGGAACCCGCCGGGACAGAGACATCACGACGCCCCGAGGCGTTGAGGACCGGGGCCACGAGGATGTCGCCTCCGAGGAGGTACCGCCAGTCGTTCTGCCACTGGTCGGGCCCCTGCCCGAGGGGGGTCACGAGCGAGCGCAGGGTGGTGGGGCTGGCCGTACGGTTGTGGGCGTAGACCGCCTCGGCCCGGTGCACCAACCACGGAACGAGGGCGTGATGCAGGTGCGACCAGTAGCGGTAGAGGGCCACGACCTCCTCGGTGCGGGTGGGTACGGTCCATGGGGTGAAGTTGCCGCGCCCATGGAGCTGCATGAAGGGCGACAGGGCCCCGACGGCGACCCAGCGGGCGAAGTTGTCGGGGTCGAAGGGGATCTCCACCAGGAGGTCGCGGTCGTCGCGGTCGAGGTATCCGCCCACGTCCGTGCCGAGCATCACGTACCCCGCCTGGGCCGAACGAAACGTGTGGTCGAGGGCGTCGATGAGGCCCACCCAGTCGCGGCGGTTGTCGCCCATCCACACCACCGGGGCGTGCTCCCTGCGCGCGAAGAACCTCCCGGGAAACTGGTAGCTCTGGTCCCAGGCCCGCACCATGGTGACAAACTCGGGCCCGCGTCGCTGGACCCCGTAGGCGTAGAAATCGCGGTAGTAGGCCTCGGAGTAGCGCTGGTGGGGCACCGCCCCTTCGGCCGTGGTCACGGTGGGGGAGGTGACGTAGCTGTCGCCGAAATCGAGCTTCCACCCGTCGACCCCGAGGTCGAGCACGGTGTCCTGCTGACGGTGCCACCAGGCCCGGCCTTGGGGGTTGAAGAAGTCGACCGAGGCCCCGGTGCCCTTCCACCAGTTGTACACGGCCCCCTCGTTGACGAAGAAGCCGCAGAGCCTGCCCTCGGCGAGGTTGGGGGCCGGGCCCCGGTAGATGTCCCCGCCCGGTTCGAGGTCGTAGCCGATGGTGTTGACGAAGGCCGTGATCCACAGGACGACCCGCACGTTGCGGTCGTGCATGTCGCGCACCATGCGCCCGAAGTTGGGGTAGCGCGTGGGCGACGGGATGAAGGTGTTGTAGTGGGTCTCCCAGGGGGAATCGAGGACCACGGCCCCGACGGGGATGTCCCGCTGGCGAAACCCGTCGACGAAGTCGTAGGTGTCCTGGGCGGTGGAGATGTCCTTGGAGATCCACGGCTCGAAGGCCCACCGGGGGGTGCCCAGGGTGGGCTCGGGGGGCGTGCTCGTGCCCCCGTCCCAGGCGCAGGTCCCGGCGTCGGGGGGAGGGCCCGCGTCGGGGGCAGGGCCCGCGTCGGCGGGGCCAAGGTCGTTCGCCCCGAGGTCGGTCGCGGCGTCGGGGGCGGGGGTCGTCCCGCTCCCTCCGCACGCGCAGAGCCACACCACCAAGCCTAGAGCACTTCGGATCTTCACGACGACCCCGAGCCTATCACCAAACCCCATTCCGCTCGGGAGGGGGCTGATACCGATTCGCCCTGCGTCCGAGCGTGAATCAGCCGTCGAGCGCGCCCGCAGCGACCGACCAAGACGTACTCCTGTACGTCGCGGAAGGAAGCGAGGACGAAAGCCGACGGATGATTTACGAACGGGCGTAGGGCGGATTGGTATTACAGCTCGGCCCCGAGCTCGGCATTGACCCGGCCCGGCAGGCGTGCCCGGGTGGTGGTGTGCAGGGCCGGGGGACGAAGCTCGGCGGCGATAAACCCGGCCACGGGCAGGGCCGCCCCCTCCAGGCGCTCAGCCAGGGGGCCGGGGAGGGCCTGAAACGGGCGCAGGGAGAGCCGCAGGCCGGTCGGGTCGTAGGCCCACAGGGCCACCACCTCGCCGTCGACAAGGACCACCGGGCCGGGGCCAAGCTGCTTGAGCATGGCCGCCCGGGCCACCCCCTCGTCGGCGAGCCCGGCCAGGGTAGGCCGCACGTCCGTCAGGGGGTCGCGGAACGGCAGAAACGAAATGATCTCTCCCCCGTCCTCGGGGGGCGGCTCGAAGTCCGCGGGGGCGACGAAGTCAACGCCGAGCCCCTCGATGCTCAGGGCCACGGTGTCGAGGGGCTTGAGGGCCGACTGGGCCCGGCCGAGGGCGATCCCGAAGGCCGCGGCGAAGGCCCGGGCGGTGGTGGGGGCGTGGGCCGCCAGCCATCGGGCCGCCACGAGATCGACCGCGTCGGCCGCGTTGGGGACCACCCGGGGCCGCGGGTCGATCCCGTAGACGACCCCCTCGCCGTCGAGGCGACCCTCGGCGGGCAGGCGTTGAAGCTCCCCCTGGGTCCACATGCTGTGCAGCACGAGGCCGACCACGGTGGCGCATCCGACCCGGCGCCCGACGGGGCCGAGCGAGCGGAGCACGGCGGCGGGCAGTCTGGCCCGGAGCTCTGTGGGGCTGCGGGGGCGGTCGAGCAGGGTGCGCAGGGCGTCGCGGGCCTCGTGAAGCTCGCGGGCCATCAGGGGGATGGCCGAGGCGATGCGGGCCTCGCGGGCGGCGTGTTCGGCCACGGCGAAGGCCCGGGCCAGGGGGGCCTCGGTCTGCGGGACGAGCCAGAGGTAGCCCCGGGGACCCGGCACGAGGGCCACCTCCTGGCGATCGAACACCGCGGCGTCGAGGGTGTTTCGATGGGCGATGGCCCCGCGGGCCAGGAGGCTGAGGTACCCGCTGGCCCCGACGGGGACAGGGACCCACCCGATGGCCCCGATGCGTTGGGCCAGGGCCGTGGCGTCGGCGGCCTCGCCGGCGGGGCGCCGGGCCGGGTCGAGCTGTTGCCGGGCGAGCCACGCGCGTCGTGCCTGGTGGAGAGTCAACGAGCGCATGACAGATCCCATCAAGGGTGTAACGTACGCCCTCCGCGAGGCCCTGCAACGCGACTTCGCCCGCCAGGGGCAATCAGAACGGCAGGGCCTCGGCCTCGCCCCGGGCCGCCACGGTGGCGTCGACGTGGCCCAGGAGGCGGTCGCGCCGCGCGATTACGGCCGTGATCTGCACGTCCGACAGGCACGGCCCGAGCGGGTCACGGGCCACGGCGGCCCGCAGGCTTTCGGGGGTGAGGGCCCGCAGAGAGGCCACCACCGACCGCGGAAACCGCTGCACCCGGTCGAGCCGGGTCGACTGGTCTTGGGGGCGGGCCCCCATCCCGTCATGCAGGGCGCTGAAGCTGGCCCCGTTGTCCATGAACAACATCGGCAGGAGGCCCTGGCCCGCCGGGCTCCGCTGGCGCAGGATGTTGCCCCCCGACCATCGGTCGACGTTGTCGATCAGGAAGTCAAACAGGAGCAGGGCCGACAGGTCGGCGGCCAGGCCCCGGGCCTCGTCGGGGAGGGGGTCGGTCCCGAGGAGGGCGGCGTACCGATCGACCCCGGGCACAGGCTCCAGGGCCCCCGGAACCCAGAAGAGCATGGCCCCCGGCACGACATCCCCCCGCCCGAGGAGCTCGGTCATCACCCGCTGCGAAAAGGCAGGGTCTCCCGAGGCGTCGGCGGCCCGTTGCAGCCGCTCGCGGGGCATCGGGCGACCGCAGGCCGGGGGCGTACGATGCAACCCCAGGAGCCGCGACACCCGGTAGGCCGCGAGCTCGGCCCGGTAGTTGGCCACCTCGCTGCGCTGCTGGGGTTTGAACAGGGCCCGCTGCCCCCCCGCAAGGACCACCCGAAACGACAGGGTGCTCCCGCCCCGGTTGCGCTCGATGCGCTCGACCGGGGCCTCACAGATCCGTCGCAGGATGGCCTCGTCGTCGAGCCCGAGAAACCCGCCCCCCATCGGCACCGGCCCGGCATCGAAGGCCACCGCCGGGACCGCTCCGTCCGTCCCGGGCGCGTCCGTCCCGGGCACGTCCGTCCGGGCCAGGTCGGTTGCGGGGGCGTCCGGGTGTGGGCGATCGGACGCAGGACCGTGGGCGTCCGGGGTCGCCCCGTCGCGGACCGCGGGCCTCTGCCCCCCGTCCATCCGCCCCGGGGCCCTTGGAACGCTCCTCGCACTGGCATCGCTCCCTGATGGCGAAGCAGGACGCTTGCAGGCGAGCCCGAGCCCGAGGGCCCCGAGGAGCACGAGGAGAGGAGCCCCCCGGGGCGCCGTTGGTTGACGCACAGGGGGCGGTGTGGCAATCGAGCGCGCCATGATCGGGTGTCCGGTGAGGTCGACCCGTGTATCCCACGCCTCCGCGGGCGTTGTCACCCTGCGACGCTGTGGGGAAGATGGGTGCCCTCGATGACTTCGCGCAGGATCGTTCGGTTGGGCCTCTGGGGGCTGTGCCTCGCGACCACGGTGTGTCTGGCCCCGGGGCGCTCCTGGGGCATCGACGTGTGGACCGAGCCCAACCCGGGCATCCGGCACCTGCACCGCACCACCACGGCCCCGGCGGAGTTTCACGCCCTGGTGATCGACCTGTCCGTGGAGGGGGTTCAGATTCGCTGCACCCCTCCGCGGGAGCGCTGGAAGAGCACGAGCGCCTACGCCCGCGACGCCAACCTCGCGGCGGCCATCAACGGCGGCTTCTGGGGCCTGTTCGGTCAGGGGGCCCTCGGCCTCGCCGCGGGGGCCGGCCAGGTGTGGTCGAGCGACAACGAAGAGCTCGGCTTCTTCGGGGTCAACGCCAGCGGCCGGGCCATGGTGTCTCCCCCCAGCGACGTGGTCGAAGCCCGTCGCCGCACGATCACCGACGCCGTCTCGGGCCGCCCCCTCATCGTCGACCGCGGCCGGATGGCCGAAGACCTGTACGCCTTCCCCCGCACCTTCTCCCGCGAGCCCCGCACGGCCATCGGGGTCTCGGCCGACGGGCGTCGGGTCATCATGGTGACCGTCGACGGCCGACGGGCCACCAGCCACGGGGGTACCCTCACCGAAATGGCCGAGCTCCTGGTTGAGCTCGGGGCCCACCGCGGGATCAACCTCGACGGCGGCGGATCGACCACCATGGTGGTCATGGCCGAGGGGGGCGTGGTCAACCGCCCGAGCCGGGGGTGGGAGCGGGAGGTCCTCAATCACGTCGGGGTCATCGCCCCGGCCCCGGTGCGCCCCGTGGCGGCCACCCAGCAGGTTCAGGCCACCCCGGCCCCGGTCGAAGCCGCCGCAGCCCGGGCCCGGGCCACCCAGCCCGCAGGCCCCTCCCCCGAAGACGTAGCCGCCGGTCAGGGAACAGGCTTTCGGGGCTGGCTCCGGGCCCGCCTCGGGGGCCTGTCGTCCGTCGAGCGCCTGCACCTCGGGCGACACCGCGAGGTGGTGGTCCCGGCCATGTTCGTGGCCGCCGTGCTCGCTGTGCTGTCGGTGGTGTTCTGGGTGGTCTCGCGGGTGCGTCGGGCCCGGGCCCGTCGGGCCCTCTCCAGCTTGCCCCCGCCCCAGTCCCCGCCCCGGGGCCACTCCTCCCCGGGCGACGCGTCCCCGAGGGCTTCGTCCCCATGACCGCCCGCACCCTCGCCCCCGCGGCCCACGCGGCCGACCTCGCCACCCTCCAGCGCCGCATCCTGCGCGACCTCGGCCGGGCCATCGCCGACCACGGGCTCATCACCGCCGGCGACCGCATCATGGTGGCCGTCTCGGGCGGCAAGGACAGCTACACCCTGCTCGAGTGCCTGCGTCTCCTCCAGCGGAAGTCTCCGGTCTCCTTCGAGCTCGTGGCCGTGCACCTCGACCAGGCCCAACCCGGCTACGACGGGGCTCCCCTGCGGCGCTGGCTCGAGGCCGAGGGCTACGACTTCCACATCCTGCGCGAGGACACCTACTCCATCGTCACCGAGCGGGTCCCCGAGGGGCAGACCTACTGCGCCCTGTGCTCCCGCCTCCGCCGCGGGATCCTCTACGCCGCCGCCTCGCGCCTGGGCTGCACCCGGATCGCCCTCGGGCACCACCGTGACGACGCCATCGAGACCCTGCTCCTCAACCTGTTCTTCCAGGGGCGGGTGGCCGCCATGCCCGCCCGCCTCGTGTCCGACGACGGGGCCCACGTGGTGATCCGCCCGCTCATCAACTGCGCCGAAGAGACCCTCGCGGCCTACGCCCGATTGCGGGAGTTCCCAATCCTCCCGTGCAACCTCTGCGGCTCGCAGGAAAACGCCCAGCGCAAGCAGGTCAAGGCTCTCCTCGGGCGCCTCGACGCCGAGCACCCGGGCGTGAAGTCGTCGGTGTTCGCGGCCCTGTCCAACGTGCGGCCGAGCCAGCTCCTCGACCGCGACCTCGCCCCCAAGGCCGAAGACGCCCGGACCCACCCCGACGGCCCCAAGGTCGGCCACGAGGCCCGGCCCGGAACGACCCGACGGCTGCCCGTGCTCGGGTCGTAGGGCCTTCTTCCCTCTGCGTGGTGACCTGCCGCCCACCCGCGGTGCTGCGCGGGGCCTCGGCGGTCGACGCAGAGCTCGCTGGCTGGCGGACGAGCGCCGTCGCCAGCGAGCGCACGGATGACATCGAATTTGCCCCTGTCGTCCTGACCGGCCTCGGACGCGCTAGCGCGGCGGTGACCATGCGCAGCGGCGAGATCGAGCGCGAAGTCGTCGAGCTTTTTCGTACCGGACAAGCGCGAAGTCTTTCAGCTGATACATGATCCGTTATTGATCTAACCTATTGACATATCGATTGATTGCAGTTCCTCGATTTCGCTCCCGGAGAAGCTGTGATTGGGAACAGGGCGGCCCCACCAAGGACTCGAGCAGGGATTGGCCACCTCGCTAGACGAGAGCGCCTCGATCTACTACACGGACCTGAATGAAGTCTGGACGTGTCAGCAAAACCGCACTCAAGATTGCACTGATCGCCATCGCGCTGGCCGAGGACGAGCGCTGGGCTGCTCGCCTACCCGAAGGGTTGGCCGCGCTGACCGAGCGCCTGGTGATCGCAGCCGGCATCCCCCTGTACGGCTCCGGCACCATCCGCTTCATGAAGAGGGGGATCCTCTGGTCGCGGCGCAAGCATCGAGCCGCCTATGACGGCCTGGGCAGGCGCAAGCTGTTCATGAACCGACAGGTTCTGGAGGCCATCGAGGCGGGGGCGACCCAGGTGTTGGTGCTTGGCGCCGGCTTCGACACCCTATGCCTGCGCCTGGCGCCGCGCTTCACCCACGTACGCTGGTTCGAGATCGATCATCCGGCGACCTCAGCCGCCAAGGCCCGCGGGGTGGCCGCGGTCGGCAAGCCCGACAACATGGGGCAACTCGCCGTCGATCTGGCCCAATCCCGACTATCGGCGGCGCTCGCCGAGCTGCCGCAGTGGGATGCCGGCGCGCGCACCATCGTTGTCGCCGAAGGGCTGTTCATGTACCTGACCGACGAGCAGACCGCGGAGCTGCTGGCGGAGATCCAGGCGAGCACCGGGGCGGGCAGCCGCCTGGCCTTCTCACACCTGCTCGACCACGAGAGCCAGGGCGCCGTGACGCGGTTCTTCATGCGTGCGTTCGGTGAGCCTTGGCTGTCGTCCCACACGCGACAAGAGCTACCCGAGGCGCTGCGCGGGCTGGGCTGGCGCGTGCTCGAGCAAGACCAGCCCGAGCGCAACGAGGGGATGGAGGGCCTGGCCGTGGCCCAGCCCGACAGTGCAGCGAGCGAGGGGCGCGAGGATGGCTGAGGCCATGCCGAAGGAAAATGCGTTGAGAGGCCCCGTTCAGGGGGCCACACATGCCCGAGCGCGAAGCGGGCGGAGCACGATAGGTCGTGTGACATTGGGCCCGCTCCTATCGAGATGACGGGTGAGGGCGGATAGCAGCTGTCTTGCGGGTCAAGGGCTGCGGGTGATTTTTCAGCCGGAGTCGGTCCGTCGCGAGGCCAGCGTACCGCCGTGCTCGCTGCGGTCCCGACTTCGCGCGGGCGACGGACCGAGGGAGGCCTCCGGCGGGGGCTCAGTCCCTCAGGAGGCTGGGCTTCGGGAGACGATGCTCGACCGCGCAGCAGCCGTCACATCGCCCCGGCCTTCGCGAGCTCAGGACTCCAGGGCGTCTCGTTGCGCGCCATCGCGTTCAGCATCGTCAACAGCTTGCGCATGCACGCCGTCAGCGCGACCTTCTTGGCCTTGCCGACCCCCACCAGCCGCGCATAGAAGGCCTTGATCACCTCGTTGCGACGCGTCGCCACCAGGGCCGCCATGTACAGCGCCGACCGCACCCGGGCCCGACCGCCCCAGATCGTCCGTCGGCCCCGAAGCACCCCACTGTCACGGTTGAACGGGGCCACGCCGACCAGCGCCGCGATCTCCTTGCGGTCCAGGGTTCCGAGCTCTGGAAGCTCCGCCAGAAGCGTCGTCGCGACCACGGGCCCCACCCCCGGAACGCTGCGGTACAGTGCCTCCTTTTCCCGCCACACCACGCTGGCGCGCAGCATCTTGTTCAGGTCCTTGTCCACTTCCTTGAGGCGCTGCTCGAGCCACTCCGTGTGGGCCTCGATGTCTGCGCGAACGCTCGCGACGCGCAGGGTTCCCAGGCGGTTGCGCTCCGCGGTCAGCATCTCGACGAGCTGCTGCCGCCGCGCGAGCAGCGCCGTGAGTTCGGCGCTCTCGGCGCTGGGCAGCTCGGTCCGCGCGGGCCGCACCACCTCGGCGAAGTGCGCGAGCACGGCCGCGTCGATGCGATCCGTC
>CAYUSB010000083.1:0-20356 GCA_964447205.1 uncultured Myxococcaceae bacterium | reverse complement strand
CGGTGTCGGTGGTGGGGTTGCCGGTGTCGGTGGTGGGGTTGCCCATGTCGGTGGTCGTCCCGGAGTCGGTGCCTCCGCCTCCGCCTCCGCCTCCCTCCGAGGAACAAGCCACGACGCTGCCTGCAAGCGTCGCCACGAGAAGCATCAAAGACTTCGATCGCATCATACGAAAACCTCTGTCTGGTTATGGAGAGGCACCCGAACAGGGCCCCGTGCGGGCTTCGTGTCGCACGGGAGGGCCTCTTCGGTCAAGGCGGGCCCGGGGGATATTGCTCCCGGTCGGGGGGATCGGTTTGCGGGCGGGCGACGGGGAGCGTCAGGGGGCGGCGGGGATGATGCCGACGGTGAGCAGGTAGCCCATGACCGCCCGGCCGTTGTAGCCCGTGATGCAGACCGCGTAGGTGCCCGCGGCGAGGCCGCGCAGGGCGGTGCTGGAGGCCGGGTTGCCCACCGCGCACAGGCCGAAGCCCGAGGTGTCGTCGAAGCTGGCGATCTGCGTCCCGGCGGGGTTGTGCACCCGGATCAGGGGGTCGTCTCCGCCGGAGCATCCAGGGTTGGCGGTGAGGCCTGACTGCACGAAGAGGCTCGCCCCCGCGGGGATGTTGACGCCGTAGCAGTGCTGCCCCATGGCCGCGAACGACCCGCCGTATACGCGCCCCACGCTCGATGCGGGGGCCCCCATGGGCATCGTGCCCGGGGTGACCCCGGAGGCGGGGGTCGTGCACACGCCCATGGTGGGGCTGTTGGGGTTGCAGAGGCTCCCCGCGGCGCAGGGGGCGCTGGTGGACGCGAGCACACAAGGCTGGCCCACGGGCACGACCCGGCGGCAGGTCCCGGCCCCCGTGGAGGCGGTGCAGTCGAGGCCCATGTCGCAGCGCGGGGTGGTCGTACGGCAGGCAGCTCCCTCGACGGTGCCGTGGGCCCGGCAGGTGCCTTCGGTGGCCCCCGACGGGGTGATGCAGGTGTTGTCGGCGGCGCAGCGGCGGGCGGTGTTGCAGGTCCCGCCCGTGGCCACGACCTCGATGCAGGTCCCGGTCCCCGAGGTGGTGGTGCACTCGAGGGGGGCGGCGCAGCGGGGGGCCTCGGCTCGGCAGGCCGTTCCTGCGACGGTGCCGTCCGCGCGGCAGGTGCCCATCATGGCTCCCGACGGGGTGACGCAGGTGTTGCCCGCGGCGCAGCGGGCGTCGGTGCTGTTGCAGGCGGCCCCGGCAGCCACGAAGGCCCGGCAGGTGCTTGTCCCGCTGGCCGTGAAGCAGTACGACCCGGCCATGCAGGTGTTGCTCTGCCCCGCAGGGTCGCAGGCGGCCCCGACGGCGACGGTGGCGATCTCGGTGACCGTGAGCTCGAAGGTCCCCCGCGGCATGAAGCCCGAGACGGGTTGACCGTTGGTGCCGAGGTAGCCCGCGACCACGATGTACACGGCCTGGCCCATGGTGACGGCCTCGGTGGTGAGGGCCGACGCGTAACGCCGCGGCGAGCCCGTGGCCGCCCCGTCGTCGTTGCAGCCGAGGGAGTCCTGGGGGCCCGCGTCGCCGCCCGAGGGGGCGCACATCCGCTGGACGTACACCACGGTGTCGAAGGTGGCCCCCGTGCCGGCGTTGTCGGTGCTGATGCGCAGACGGGTGCTCGCCCGGGGAACGTACCGCAGGACCACCTGGTGGCCCGCGGTCGGGATGCAGGCAGACGGGAGCACCGAGGCGGCCGGGACGTTGAGGTTGTTGCCCGTGTAGCGGGTGGTCTCGCCGTCGCGGGTGCCCGTGGTGTTGAGGTCGATCACGGCCCCTGGGGCGCAGGGGTTGTACGGCCCGCTCACGTCGGGCAGCACGGTCGAGCCCCCGTCGCCGGGAGAGCCCCCGTCGAGGGGCGGGGTGCCGGTGTCGGCGGGGGCGGGGACGTCGTCGCGGGCGATGCCCGCGTCTTCAACGGGGACGCCCGCGTCTTCAACAGGGATGCCCGCGTCCTCGGGGGTCACGCCGCTGTCTTCCTTGGGGGTGCCCGTGTCGGCGGGCGGGGTGCCCGTGTCGGCGGGCGGGGTGCCCGTGTCCTGGGGGGGGGACCCCGTGTCCCTGGGGGCCCCCATGTCGGCGGTGGTCCCCGCGTCGGTGCTCGGGTTGCCCGAACCGCGGGGCGTGGTCCCACACGCCGCGGCCGTGCTCGCGAGGGCCCCCAGAAGCATCCAGTATCGTGTGTGCATCACGCGCGCTCTCTCTCCCTGCCAGAGGTCATGACGGAGCCAAACCCCCGCCGCATCCCGCGCAGGATGAACCCCCTTCGTCGCGGCGGTCAAGGCGCGGTCTGGCTGCCTCACTCCGCGTCGGCGGGGGCGGGGGCGGGGGCGGGTCGGTCGACGACGGGGGCGGCCTCGCCGCGGGGGGCGGGGCCGGGCTTCTGGTAGGGGATGCCCTGGAGGCGCTTGAGGGCCATGTTTCCGCGCCACTGGAGGTAGGCCTTGTTGAAGGCGAAGCTCTCGGCGGGCTCGAAGAAGGGGTTGTTGGCCCCCGAGAGGTAGACGAGCATCAAGACCTGCTCGGCCACGCTCACGGGGCAGCCCTCGAAGCGGACGAGGGGCTCGTCCCGGGCGGCCCGGATCTTCATCATCACGCTGGCCATCTTGGCGAAGATGTCGTCGTGGGCGACGGTGTGCGGGTCTTTGGTCTCGCGGGGTTTGTAGGTCGAGCGGATGTTGACCAGTTTGCCCGCGATCTCGCCCTGGTAGGTGGAGCAGTCGCCGACGAAGACCACCTTCTCGCCGGGTCTGGCGTCGATGGGGCCCTCGTAGGCCCCGAACACGATGTGCATCCGCGGCATCTTGGCGTCGAGCTCGGCGTCGAAGAGGCGCAGGATCTCCACGGCCTCCTCGATGGCCCCGGGGCACCCGCCCCAGCAGTACTCGGTGCGCTCGCTGTCCGGGGGCGCCCCCGCGTAGGCGGTGATGGCCGTCCCCTCGAAGTACTTCTCCACGCGGATGAGGCCGACCTTGAAGCCCTTCGCCCGACCCTGGGCCTCGGCCAGGGTCACGTCCCCAACGATCTTGATCTCGTCGAGGGAGACGGGGCCGAACCCGCGCGCGTGGGCGAGGCGGAGGTGGTCGACCGAGAGGGGGTCGATCCCGAGGATGTGGCAGCACACCGCGTCGAAGGCGAGCTGGTTGTCGCCCATGATCACGAGGTGGAGGGGGAAGGGGATGGGGGTGAGCATCCGGCCCTCGCCCGCGGTGATGGCGTCGATGGCGATGAACTGCGGCTGGATGATGTACTGGAGGTCGGCGATCTTCTCGTTGAGCCGGTGGTCGTGGTCGATGAGGCGGTGGCGGTCGTCCTGGATCCCGATGTAGTTCTTCATCGAGAAGGTGACGGTGGTCCAGGGGTGGGCCTTGAACTTCGGGCAGTTGACGAAGAAGTCGGCCCGGGCCACGGGCTCGGGGGTGAAGACGTAGTCGCGCAGGCGCTCGGGGTGGGTGAGGGCGATCTCCACCTGGGGCTCCTCCTCGAAGCAGTAGCGCCTCACGCCTCCCACCCGGTCGAGCATGGGATTGTACTTCGCCCCCTCGTAGGCCCGCCGGGTGGGGACGGTGATCCCGCAGCGCTCGCCCACGGCCAGCTCGGTCACCTCCCCCGCGTCGCGGTCGCGCAGGGCCCGCAGGACGCCCTCCATGAACTCCGAGCGCGTGAAGGCGTTTTCAAAGAGGGGCCCCGCGCTCACGAGGTTGGGCTTGACCAGGGTCCGCCCCCGGGGACGCAGGTCGAGGGTCTCCAACCCCTCGCGCACGATCGTACGGATGCGCTCGGGGTCGTACGCGTCGCAGTGCCGGAGGATCACCGTCGGATGGGGGTTGGGTCGCATGGTCGTCTCTCCGTGGTGAGTCGGTGGGAGTCGAAGAAGGTAGCACCCCGCGCGCCCGGGGCTCCGTCTCCGAAGCGGGCCTCGGGCCGTCGGGTGCTGACAGCGTGCCGCAGGGGACGGTACAATAAAGTCCGATGAAGCGCATACGGGTGGTGGGCCTCTTGATCGCAGTGGGCCTCGTGGCCACGGGGGAGCTTCGGGCCCAGCCCGCACCCACCGCGCAGTCGTCGGCCCGGGTGTACCTCCAGAGCGGGGTGGAGCACTACGGGGCCGGCCGGTACGCCGAGGCCGCAGCGGCGTTTCGGGAGGCCCACGCCATCACCCACCGGCCCGAGCTGTTGTTCAACCTGGGGATGTCCCTGGAGCGGGCGGGCGACCTGCCCGGGGCCCTCGAGGCGTACACCCTCTTCGCCTCGGCGGGCTCCCCCGGCGACGACCCCGACCGGATGCAGGCCCGCATCGCCGACCTCCGGGCCCGCCAGGCCGCCGCCCAGAGCTCCGCAGAGGCCCGAGCCCGCAGGGGGCAAGACGCGACCCCGCCGCCCGCTCCGGCCGCCCCCGCGCCCTCGCCCGAGGTCCGCACGACCCTGATCACCGAGCGGGTCGAGGTGCGGTACGAGCGCTCGACCCTGCAGAGCGCGGGGCCCTGGGTCCTGCTCGGGGTCGGGGCCGCCCTCGCCCTGACGGGTTCCCTCGTGGGCTTCGGGGCCAACCAGGTGGCCACCGACGTGGCCGCCGCCAACCGCGGCGAGCAGGCCTGGAGCGCCGACCTCAACGGTCGCTACATCGGCCACGGGAGCGCCGTCGGGGCCGCGTACGCCGTCGGCTTTGTCGGGGTGGCGGCCATGGTCGGGGGCGGCCTGTGGCTCGCCCTGCGCGGCCCCGGGACCCGCCGCGAGGTCTCCCTCGGCCCCCTGGGGGCCCTGCCCCTGCCCGGGGGCGGCGGGATGCTCACCGTGGGAGGTCGGCTATGATCCGGGTGCGACGTTGGATGGCCCTCGCGGCCCTGGTGGGCTGCGCCGAGCTTCCCGCCCTCGACCGCACGGGGGCCCTCGTGGCGGGCGCCGCGGGCGAGTGCCCCGCGGGTTTCGTGGCCCGCCTCGGGCGCTGCTGCCCCGCCGACAGCTCGACGGTGGTGTGCCCGAGCGGCCCGGGGTTCCTCGGCGGACAGTGCGCTCAAAACAGCGACTGCGTCAGCGCCGAGACCACCCGGGCCTGCCTCAACGGCCAGCCCGTCGGGATGACCCCTACCCCCGCCTTCCCCAACGGCTACTGCTCCGAGAGCTGCATGGGACGGATCGGGCAGCTCACCCCCTGCGCCAACGGAGCCGGCGTCTGCGTGGGGGCCCTCAACACCGGGGCCTGCCTCCGCCGCTGCGAGCTCCCCGCGGGGCGCAGCGACGGGCCCTGCCCCTTCCGCCCCAACGACGCGGCCCTGTACCGCTGCGTCCAGGTCGATACAGGGGACACCACTGCGATCTGTCTGCCCAACTGCCTCGCCCCCAACGTCAACTGCTTGACCACCCAACGCTGCGTGCCCCTGCCGAGCGACCCGAACTTCGGGATCTGTCGCGCGCGTTTGTAGGGGGCCGTCGGCGGGCCGGGGGAGAGGGCGGCAGAAGCGCCGGAGGAGGGGAGAGCCCCCGGCGCGGCGCGTGGCCAACCGGGGGGCTCTGGGGGAGGCGGGCGGATCAGTCGCGGCGGCGACGGCGGCGGGCGGCGAAGAGCCCGGCCACCATGGCCCCGAGGGCGAGGGAGGCGGCCCCTCCGCGCGGGGAGAAGTCGTACCCGACGCGGCAGGCGATGCCGTCGCCCTGGAGGCGGAAGGGATCGACCGTGACCCCGCCGTCTACGTCGACCCCGCTGTCGAGGGGCATCATGCCCCCGTCGCCGGGGCCTGCGTCGCCGGGGCCCGCGTCGCCGGGGCCTGCGTCACCGGGGCCCGCGTCGGGGTTGTCGCGGTTGACGCAGCGCTGGAGGTTGGTGTCGCAGCGGTCGACGGGCCGGCAGTGCGAGTCGTCGCGGCAGCCGCAGGCCCCGGTCGGGGGCGGGGCCCCGGACATCATCGCGGGCACGATGCACACCCGGCCGGCGGGGTTGTCCATGCAGCCGACGCTCTCGCCGCCGGAGGTGACGTAGCAGCGCACGCAGACCCCGCGCGAGGTGTCGCACACCGGGGTGGGGTCCATGCAGTTGGCGTTGGGGTTCATCACCGGGGTGATGCGGGCCTCGCCGGCTTCGCGCGGATCGCTGTCGGGCAGGCAGTCGTTGTCCGAGTCGCGGTCGAGGTAATCAGGCGCCCCGTCGCGGTCGGTGTCCGCGGGCATGGTCGGGTCGGCCCCGGCCTCGACGCGGTCGGGCACCCCGTCTCCGTCCGAGTCGAGGTCGCGGTACGAGGGCAGCCCGTCGCCGTCGAAGTCGCGACCCATCGAGCGGTCGTCCATGTTCTCGCGGGCGGTGGGGATGCCGTCGCCGTCGTCGTCGGGGTCGAGGTGGTCGGGGCGGCCGTCCATGTCCGTGTCCCGGTTCATCATGTTGGGACGCTCGTCGCGGGTGGGGACCCCGTCGCCGTCGTCGTCGGGGTCGAGGGGGTCGATGCGCCCGTCGCCGTCGCTGTCGCGCGGCATCCGGACGTCGCCCACCTCGTCGCCGTCCCGGATCCCGTCTCCGTCGGTGTCGGGGTTGTTCGGGTCGGTCCCGATCCGCATCTCGTCCTCGTCCGAGATCCCGTCTCCGTCCCGGTCATTGCCCGGGACGCAGGTCCCCGTCATGGTGTTGCACACCGGGGTGGGGTTGGCGCAGTTGGCGTTGGCGTTGGCGCTCGGGACCATGGGGTTGGTCCGGGCGGCCCCGGCCTCGCGCGGATCGCTGTCGGGCACGCAGTCGTTGTCCGAGTCGCGGTCGAGGTAATCGGGGGCCCCGTCGCGGTCGGTGTCGACGGGCATCGTACGATCGGGCCCGGCCTCCACGCTGTCGGGGACCCCGTCTCCGTCGGAGTCGAGGTCGCGGTACGAGGGCAGCCCGTCGCCGTCGAAGTCGTCGCCCGGGGTGCGGTCGTCGGCGGCCTCGCGGGCCGTGGGGATCCCGTCGTTGTCGTCGTCGGGGTCGAGGTGGTCGGGGCGGCCGTCCATGTCCGTGTCGCGGTTCATCCCGCCGGGGCGCTCGTCGCGGGTGGGGATGGTGTCGCCGTCGTCGTCGGGGTCGAGGGGGTCGATGCGCCCATCGCCGTCGGTGTCGCGGGGGTTGTTGACGTCCCCCACCTCGTCGCCGTCGCGGATCCCGTCGCCGTCGGTGTCGGGGTTGTCGGGGTTGGTCCCGATGCGCACCTCGTCCTCGTCGCGGATCCCGTCGCCGTCGCGGTCGTTGCCGGCCACGCACTGGCCGATGCTGGTGTTGCACACCGGGGTGGCCCCGCCGCAGTTGGCGTTGGGGTTGGCGCTCGGCACGAGGGGGTTGATCCGTGCGGCCCCGGCCTCGCGGGGGTCGCGGTCGGGCACGCAGTCGTTGTCCGAGTCGAGGTCGAGGAAGTCGGGAGCTCCATCGCGGTCGGTGTCCACGGGAGCGGTGGGCACGGGGCCCGCTTCGACGCTGTCGGGCACCCCGTCTCCGTCGGAGTCGAGGTCGCGGTACGAGGGCAGCCCGTCGCCGTCAAAATCGTCGCCGGCGGTCGGGTCGAGCCGGGCCTCGGTGGCCGTGGGGATCCCGTCGTTGTCGTCGTCGGGGTCGAGGTGATCGGGGCGACCGTCCATGTCGGTGTCGCGGTTGACCCCGCCCGGGCGCTCGACGCGGGTGAGAATGGTGTCGTTGTCGTCGTCGGGGTCGAGGTGATCGGGCAGGCCGTCGAGGTCGGTGTCGCGGTCGACGCCCCCGGGGCGCTCGTCGCGGGTGGGGATGCCGTCGCCGTCGTCGTCGGGATCGCGGAAGTCAGGGATCCCGTCCATGTCCGTGTCGCGGGTGGGCCCCTCGACGAGGTCGGTGAGGCCGTCCCCGTCGGTGTCGGACTGGTCGCAGAGGGTGCCGCGGGTCTCGACGGCCCGGATCCCGTCGAGGCCGAAGTCGTTGCCCCCGTCGGTGGGGATGTCGTTGATGACCTGGAGGGTCACCCGGGCCGAGCGGGCGGCGGTGTAGAGCCCGCTCACCACGTCCCAGTACAGCCGCTCGCCGCCGGTTGAGCGCGGCGACAGGCGCTCGGTCACGGTGGTGTTGTCGACCACGATCCGAAGCTGGGAGAGGTTGAACTGCCCCCAGTCGGTGATGGACATCTGCAGCAGGTACCGGCGGCCCTGGACCACGTCGATGTTGGTCTCGTACGCGACGCGGCCTTGGACGCCGTTGAAGAGGGCGGCCCAGCCGTCGCCGTCGGCGTCGCGCCACTCCAGGGGGCCCGTCGGGGCAAACTCGGGGTGCCACCGGGCGGGGTTGTTGGTGACGGTGTAGTTGCCCTCGGGGGTGCCCCCCCCGTCGCCGGTGCGGCTGTCGTTGAAGAGGTACTCCGAGCGGAAGCCCGCGTTGCCCATGACGAAGCTGCCGTTGGGCACGAGGTTGCTCACGACCTCGCGGCAGGTGTACCCAAACTCCACGGCGCAGGTGGACGAGCACCCGTCGCCGTCGGTGGTGTTGCCGTCGTCGCAGACCTCGCGGGAGGTGAGGATCCGATCGCCGCAGACGGTCGTGCAGACGGTGCCCGGCGTGCCGCAGCGGAACCCAGGCTCGGTGTTGCAGTTGGGGCTGCACCCGTCGCCGCTGTTGCGGTTGCCGTCGTCGCACTGCTCCATCGCGTCGATGCGGCCGTTGCCACACGTCACGGGCTGCGCCTGTGCCGCGCCGGGGGCCACGGTGACCCCCAGCAGGCTCGCAAGGCCCAATCCCCACCAGGTACTGCGTCTCATCGTGCTCTCCTCTACGTTATCGTCCGCGGGCCCCAAGAGTGCTCCCATCCGGAGGGGAACACAAACAACTGCGCCATCATCGGCATGACCCCCCGGTCACGTCAATGGAGCTTCCTCCACGCCTCGGAGGCTCGTCTCCAGGGCGCGCCTGACCGGGGTGTCGGCCAGTCGGTGCAGGGCCTCGGCCGAGGCCTTGGGGGCCTGATACCGGGTCCGCAGGGCCGTGACCCTTCCCGCGGCCGCGGCGAGGCGGGCGCAAAACCCGGGGTCGCGTCGGGCCCGATCGGCGAGGCCGAGGCGGGCCCTCTCCTGGGCGGCGGGGTCGGCGCACACCAGGAGCAGGTCGCACCCTGCGGCGATGGCCGCGACGGCGGCGTCTTCGACCGTCCAGGCGTCGGCCACGGCCCGCATGAGGAGGTCGTCGGCGACGATCACGAGGTCGTCCCGTCCGACGGCCAGGTCGCCCCGCAGGAGGCCCTCCACGACCCGCGGCGACAGGGTGGCCGGCACGTCGGGGTCGAGGGCGTCGAACCGCACGTGGGCGGTCATCACGGTGGCCACCCCTGCGGCGAAGGCCGCACGAAACGGGGCGAGCTCGACGGCCTCGAGGCGCTCCCGGGGGTGCCCGAGGACGGGCAGGGTGAGGTGGCTGTCGGCGCTGGTGTCGCCGTGCCCGGGGAAGTGTTTGGCGCAGGCGGCCACCCCTGCGGACTGCATCCCGCGCAGGAAGGCCACGGCGTGGGCGGCCACGGTCTCGGGCCGGACGCCGAAGGCCCGGTCGCCGATCACGGGGTTGTCGGGGTTGCTGTCGACGTCGCACACGGGGGCGAAGTTGAGGGTGACCCCGAGGGCCGAGAGCTCCGCCCCGAGGACACGCCCGCAGCGGGTGGTGAGGTCGAGGTCGTCGGCGCGGCCGAGGGTGCGCATGGGCGGCAGCCGCACGACGGGCGGGCCGAGGCGGGCCACCCGGCCTCCCTCCTGGTCGAGGGAGAAGAGGGGGGCGGGGCCGTCGGGGGGCCCCGCTGCGGCCACGGCCTGGCTGAGGGCGCACAGGGCCTCGAGGGGGCCGAGGTTGCGGCGAAACACGATGACCCCTGCGAGGTGTCCCCGGGCGAGGCGCTCGGCGAGGACGATGGGCAGGGTCGTGCCGTCGAAGCCGCCCACGAGGACGGACCCGGCGAGGCGGTCGGGGTCGGCGAGAGGGGCAGGGGAGGGGGGCATGGATGGGCTTTCGAACATGGGAGGGGACACGGCCGCGGGGACGGGCGCAACCTTCTGACGTTCGGGGTGGGGAATCGCAATCGCGTCGAGGACGTTGATCGCAGGGGGCGGTCTCTCTATACTGGGCGGCACGAGACCCGACGTGCGACGCAGTGCCATCATTCTCCTCAGCGCGGCCTCGGCCGTGGCGGCTTGTACGGGCGGGGCGTACGATCCCTCCGGGGCCGACGGGGCCGCGGCGGGGGTCGGGGCCCCGCGGGTGTCGGGGGTTTTGTTTGTCGAGCAGGTGCAGGGGGCGGGGGCTGCGGCCCAGGCCGGGGCGAGGTTTCTGCGGGTGGTCGGGGTCGACGCCGAGGCCGTGTCCGAGCTGGTGGGGGCTCCTGCGTGGCCGCTCCCGCGGGTTCCGGCTCCCGGGGCCCCGACCGGGCACGGGGTCTGCGTCGAGCGCCGGGGGCTCGTGCGCGAGGGGCACGGGGCGGAGACGGCCCCGGAGGTTCGGCTCCTCGACGTGGGGCCCATCGACGTGACGGCGGGCGACGCCGCCCTGCGCCTGACGCCCCGCCGCTTCCCCGACCTGTGGAATGTCGTGTCGGGCGTGCTCTACGGCGTCGACAGCGCCCTGCCGACGGGCGTGTGGCGCTTCTCCGGGGCGGGCGACACGGCCGTCGGGGTCGGCCCCTTCGATGTCAGCATGGCCCTGCCCGAGGCCCTGGAGGGCGTCTCCCTCGACGACCAGGCCGTCGGGGCCGAGCCCAACGAGTCGCTCACCCTGTCGCGCCGCGGGGCCATGACGGTCCGCTGGCAGCGCCCGAGCCGCCCCGAAGAGGGCGACGTGGTCACGGTGGTGTTCGCCGGGGCGGGCGAGCTGCGCTGTTCTGTGCGTGACGAGGGGGTCCTCGAGGTCGACCCGGCCAGCGCCGACCGGGCCCGGGAGCTCCTGCGCGAGGGCGGGGCGGTGTCGGTGCATCGGCTCCGGGCCCGGGCCTTCAGCGCCGCGGGCCTCGACGCGGGGGCCCTGGTGTTTGACCTGTCCGTGCGCGCCCGGGCCCGGTAACGGGGCCCCTACGGGCTCGCCGGAGCCGTGCGCGGGGGCACGAGGGCGGGCAGCCAGCGCCGCAGGGCCACGGGTACGATGTCGTTGTGCACGTCGATCCCTTCCATCCGATAGTGCTCCAGGACGCGGAGGCTTGGGTCGGGGGTCCGGGCCGCGAGGCGGAGGAAGGTGCTGTTGAAGCCGCGGTAGTTCCGCGCGTTCCACATGTGGTCCTGGTAGACCACGATGACGCGCTGGTCGGGGCGGGCGAGGTGGAGGGCCTGGGCGAAGCCTGGGCTCATGCAGCAGTCGATGTCGAGGATGGTCTGGGCCGCCGGGGAGCCTACCCCGGCGAAGAGGCCGTTGCGGTAGGCGCACCCCGAGGCGCTGTGGGCGGAGAAGATCACCCGCCCCCGGTCGATGCGAAACCCGCGGGGGCCGAGGGCCCGATCGGCCGCCTCGACGAAGGCCCCCACGTCAAACTGGGGGTACATGGTCTCGGCCCGCTGGGCGGTCTCTCCCGTCGAGCTCGGGACGGCCACGGCGATGGGGCCGAGGACCCCCCGTCGGGTCATCTCGTTGACGATGGTGCGCATGTCCCAGTGCGACCCGTGCAGCCAGCGCCGCGGGATGCGGTCGCGGTTGAGGCCGTGGAGGTAGATGTAGAGCGGAAGGGCCATCCCGGGTTGGGCGTTGGCGCTCACCCACACGCCCCCCGCGTCGCGGTGCCGCCGGTCGAGGAGGCGCGCGTCGTCGAAGGGGAAGGGGGCTACCCCCGTGGTGTCGAAGGGGGGATACTGGGCGGGGGTGGCGCGGGCCACCGCCTCGGTGTGCAGGGCCAGGGCCAGCACCGCCCAAGACCAGTCGGGCATTACGGCGTCCAGGAGGGGCGCAGGGCCCCGTAGATGGCGTGGTCGACGAAGCGGTCGTGGAGCCATTCGGCCCCGGGGCACAGGCCCTCGAAGGTGTACCCGGCCCGCTCGGCGACGGAGCGGGAGCGGCGGTTGTCGGTGGCCGCCCGGATCTCCAGGCGGTGCAGCCCGAGCTGCTCGAAGGCGTGGCGGGTCATCGCGCGGACGGCCCGGGTCATCAGGCCGCGGCCCTCGAAGCGGTGGGAGAGCCAGTAGCCCAGGCTCGTGCGGCGGTTGGCCCAGTCGATGAGGTGGTAGCCCACCACCCCGGCGAGCTCGCCCTCGGAGAAGATCCCTACGGAGAGCGACTGGCTCCGGGCGAAGTGCTCGAGCATGGTCTGGATGAACATCGCGCTGTCGTGGGGCCCCCGGGTGGCGTCGACCCAGGAGAGGTACCGACGCAGGTGGGCCCGCTCGGCGTCGATGAGGGCGTACAGGGTCTCGGTGTGGCGGGCCTCGAGCAGACACAGGTCAAACCCGGGCTCGAGGGGCCAGCGGAACATGCCAGAGAGAGCGGGGCGCAGGGCCAACGGATCACCCGAGGTGGATCTTCTCGCCGCGGATCTTCATGTCCTCCTCGGCCTTGAGGTAGGTGCGTTTGCCGAGGAGGTGGAAGGTGTTGAGGGCCACCACCCGGATGCGCCCGGCCCGGGTCTGGGCGAGGTCTTCGACCTCACGGTAGGCGTTTTTGGCGCGCTCGATGACGCGGTTGGCCTGGAGCTCGACCACCCCGGCGACCTGGCGGGCGTGCTCGACGGCGGTGTGCAGCGAGCGGGCCACGACCCGACCCTCGCCCACGTTGAGCTCGGCCACCTGGGCCCGGGCGTCGAGGCGGTGGGTGGCCACCGCGGCCCCGCGGGCGTCGAGGACCACGCTCGACCCGGGGACCCCGAAGCCGGCCGGGGCGGTCAACGACACCCCCTCCGCGCCGGTCAGCTCCACCCGCCCCTCCGTGGCCACCCGAACCCCGTCCCGGGCCTGCACCGTGACCGCCCCCGCGGGCACCGAGAGGGTCAGGTCGCCCGCCGCCACATGGAGCACCGCCCGCCCCGTCTCCGGGTCAAACTCAAACACCAGACGCCCCCCACGGTCGCGCACCCGCACCACCCCGTCGGCCTCGGGCCGCGCCGCGTCGTCGTGTTCGCCGATCTCCAAGACCTTCGCCGTGGCTGTCATCGCATCGCCTCCTCGGGGCCCTGCCTCCTCGACCCCGCGGAGCCTATCACAAGGCCCCCTCGGCCCGGGCACCCCCAACCGCGCGTCAGGCTTCCCACAATGGCGTGGGATCGCGTACGTTCATGCGTGGCGTTTATGATGACGACGGGCTCGATCCCCGTGCGGCTGGGCCGCTACTCGGTGGTCCAACGGCTCGGGGCCGGCGGAATGGCCGAGGTCTTCCTCGCGCGATCCCGCGGGGCCGAGGGCACCGACAAGGACGTAGTCATCAAGCGGATCCTGCCGGAGTTCGCCAACAACGCCGCCTTCCGGGCGATGTTCATCGACGAGGCCCGGGTGGCCCTGCGGCTCAACCACCCCAACGTGGTGCAGGTCTACGGCTTCGAGTCCGACGGGGCCGTCCTCCTCCTGGTGATGGAGCACGTCGACGGCCCCGACCTGGGCCTCCTCACGGGCATCGCCCGGCGGCAGCAAGAGACCATCCCGACCCCCCTCGTGGCCTACATCGTACGCGAGGTGGCCCGCGGCCTGCACTACGCCCACGAACGCCACGACGAGCGGGGCCGCCCCATGGAGATCGTGCACCGCGATGTCTCCCCCACCAACGTCCTGCTCTCGTACGACGGGTCGGTGAAGATCGGCGACTTCGGCATCGCCCGGGCCCGCACGGCCACCCAACCCGACGACGGCACCATCAAGGGCAAATTCGCCTACATGGCCCCCGAGCAGGCCCGGGGCGAGAGCGTCGATCGCCGGGCCGACGTGTGGGCCCTCGGGGTGGTCCTGTCCGAGCTCCTCATCGGCCGCGGGCTCCTGCGCGGGGCCAACAGCGAGGAGATCCTGGCCGCCGTACGCCGCGGAGAGGTGGGCGACCTGCCGGAGCTCCTGGCCGCCGTGCCCGGGGCCCTGCGCGACGTGGCCCTGCGGGCCCTGCGCCCCAACCGCGAGGAGCGCTTCGCCACCACCCGCGAGATGGCCACCGAGCTCGGGCGCTACCTCCACGACCTCGATCACCCCGCCGACGCCCACGCCCTGGAGCAGTTTCTGCTGCGGGCCGTGCCCGTGCGGCGCTCGGCCCGGCCCGTGAGCCTCAACTCGTCGCACCCTCCGCCGCCCCCGCAGAGCGACCGCCCCACCGTGGCCTCGCCCCCCCAGGGCAACCTCACGATGCCCATGGTCGACGTCCGGGACAACCAGACGGTCCCGGCCCTGCCCCTGCCCGACCTGTCCGCCCCCCGGGCCCCGTCCCTGGAGAGCTTCGCCGCGGTGCGCGAGCGGGTCCCCGTGGTGGTGGTGGCCGGGCGCTGCTCGGTGGCCGCGGGAGGCCGGGCCGCCCGGCACTTCGCCGACATCGTCGGGGGCGTGGCGTTTCGATCGGAGGCCACCCTGGAGTGGTCGGCCGAGGGCGCCTTCACCCTCGTGCTCGGGGCCCTCCGGCCGCACCTCGACGACCCCTCCCGGGCGGCCTGGGTGGCCCTCGACCTGCTCGAGGCCGTGCGCTCCCTCGAAGGCGACAGCGAAGGGCCCGAAGAGGTCGCCCCCCAGGTGGCCATGGGGCTCGCCCGCGGGGTGGCCGCCTGCGTCCGCGACGCCGACGGGACCCTCCTGCGCTGCGAGGTCGTCGACGACGCCGAAGACGCCGCCCACAACCTCGCCCGCAGCGCCCGCTACGGAGAGGCCCGGGCCAGCCTCGGGCTCGCCCGGGTCCTGCGCCGGGCGTTTGTGTTCCGCGACGTGGGCGAGGGCCGGGGCCTGGCGATCGAGCGCTCCCGCACCCGGACCGAACGCGACCGCTGGGCCGAGGCCCAGGGCTGGTCCCTGGCGGGCCGCGAGGCGGTCCTCGGCAGCCTGCGCGACGCCATGGACGCCGTCCGGTCCCGCGGTCACGGCCAGGCCGTGCTCCTCACGGGCGACCCGGGGGTGGGCAAATCCGCCGTCCTGGGCGCCTTCGCCGTGGGGGTGGGCACCGACCTCAGCGACCCCCGCGGGGTCACCCTCCTGCGGGTCGAGCCCCAGGTCGGGGGCGAGTCCGCGCCCTACGGGCTCATCGCCCGCGTCGTGCGCCTCTGCCTCGACGAGGCCCCGCCCCCCGTCGGGCAGGAGCCCCCCTCCCTCGGCACCGCCCTCGAAGAGGCCGTCCTGCGATGGTCCAGCTCCCCCGCCGGGCAGCGGGCCGCCCTGCGCGCCCTGCGGGTGTGCATGGGCCTGGAGGGCGACGAGCCCGGGGCCGAGGCCGCCACCACCCGCGAGCTGGCCCTCGTGCTGCGCCCCATGCTCATCGAGCGGGCCGCCGCCCGACCCGTAGCCCTCCTCGTCGACGGGGTCGAGCTCGGAGACACCCCGAGCCGGGCCCTCCTCGCCGACCTCGTGCGGCGACCCCCCGGGGCGGCCGTCCTGACGGTGGTGGCCCTGCGCGACGACGACCCCCTGCGGCGCGAGCTCCAAGGCAGCCCCGGGTGCGAGACCTTCGCCCTCGACCCCCTCGACCTCGACGCCCGCCGCCGCATGATCGCCGCGGCCTTCAGCGTCGACGACGCCTCGGACGCCCTCGTGCAAGAGGTCTCCGCCGTGGCCGGGGGGCACCCCTGGACCATCCTCGCCGTCATCGACCTGCTCCAGGAGCGGGGCCGGGTGCGCCTGGAGGAGCAGCGCGGAGAGCGCCGCGAGGAGCCCGAGGCGGGCCCCCGGGTGCGCCGGGTCGAGCTCGTGTCGGGAGAGGCCCTGGTGCCCAGCTCCCTGGAGGAGGTCATCGCCGCCCGGATGGAGTCGCTCTCCCCCGAGGCCCGCAAGCTCCTGCGCTGGGGGGCCCTGTGCGTCGAGGTCCTCGACGCCGAGCTCCTGGGGCTCCTCGGGGGCCCCGAGGGCCCGCGGATCCGCGCCCGCCTCGCGGCCGAGGGCATCCTCGTGGCCGTCGACGCCCGCGACCCCCGCGGCCGGTGGACCTTCGCCCACCCGGCCTTCGTGCGGGCCGCCCTCGACGCCATCGACCCCACGGCCCTGCCGGGGATGCACGCCCGCCTCGCAGAGATCCTCGAGCGGCGCGGGGCCGAGGACGCCCCCTCCCGCCGGGCCCTGGCCTGGCACCGCGAGGCCGCCGGAGCCCTGCGCCCCGCCGCCCGGGCCTGGCTCGACCTCGGACGGGCCACCCAGGGGACCGACCTCGACGAGAGCTTCGCGGCCTACGGGCGGACCCTCACCCTGGTCGAGGGGGCCTCCGACGGCGAGGGCCTCAACCTCTCCGCCGCCGCGTACGAAGGCCGCGAAGAGATCGCCCGCTCCCGGGCCCAGGGGGCCGCCCGCCGGGAGGCCCTCCTGGCCCTGCGGCGCGTGGCCGCGGCCTCGGGAGACCCTCGCTGGATGGCCCGGGCCCTGGTGCGACAGGCCCGGTACAAGCTGGAGGTCACCGCGGCCTCGGGCATCGAGCGCGACGCGGCCTCCGCCGTGCGCCTCGCCCGCAAGGCCCGCGACCTGGAGGCCGAGGCCGAGGCCCGCAGGGTCCTGGCGGCCGACCTCTTGCGCCGGGGGCGGATCGACGAGGCCCTGCGCCACGCCGACGCGGCCCTCGGGGTACTGCCCAAGGCCTCGGTCGACCCGGGGGTGGCCGGGCAGCGGGTGGAGGTCCTCCTCGTGCGGGGGGCCGCCCTGCGCCTGCGGGGGGCCCTCGCCGACGCCCTGTCCGTGCTCTCCGAGGCTTTTGTGGCCGTGCACGCCCGGGGGCTCCGCCGCCACCGGGGGGCGGTCTGCGACGAGATGGGCCTCTTGTGCTTCGCCTGGGGCGACTACGTCGAGGCCGGGCGCTGGTATGGGGCGAGCCTCACCGCCGATCGGGAGGCCGGGCAGCGCGAGCGCCTGAGCGTCACCCTCGTGCACGTGGCGGCCCTCGAAGACGCACGGGGTCAGGGGGCCCGGGCCCTGGCGAGCCTGCAGCGGGCCGTGGCCCTGTCGACGGGCCTGCGGGGGGCCACGGGGCCCGTGCGGGCCGAGGTGTACGTGGCCCTGGCCGAGCAGCACGTGGCCCGGTCGGAGCTCGACGAGGCCGCCGCGGCCCTGGCCCGGGCCCGGGCCATCGCGGGGGTCTCGGCTACCCGCCAGGAGCGCTTCCAGGTGGCCCTCGGTGACGCGGCGTTGCAGATCGCCCGCAGGCACCACCGCGGGGCTCGCCTCGCGGCCGAGGCGGCCGAGCAGCTCGCCCGGGAGGCGGGGTGGCCCCTGGAGGCCCTGCGGGCCCGGGCCGTGACGGCCGAGGCGGCGGCCCTCCAGGGCGACCGGGCGGCGGCGTGGCGGGCCGTAGAGGGGGTCTTCAGCGACCCCATCCTGCGCGATCCGCCGAGCGCCCCGTGGACCGAGCGGGTCCTGGAGAGCTGCGCCCGGGCCCTGAGGGCCCTCGGGGCGGCGGCCGAGGCCGAGGCCGTCGAGCATCAGGTTCGGGCGGTGGGGCGGGCGCGGGGCGGGCGAGAGGCTCGCCCCGGAGCCCATGAGGAGGAGGCGGTGTCCCGGTGAGCGATCAGGTCAGGCGGACGACGGCGTTGGTGCTCTCGGGCGGCGGAGCCCGGGGGGCGTACGAGGTCGGGGTGCTGTCGTACCTCTACGGTGAGCTGGCCCGGCTGCGGGGGGGCCTGGTCCCCCGGGTCGACCTGATCTGCGGCACGAGCGTGGGGGCCATCAACGGCTGCCACCTCGCGGCCCACATGGCCGACCCCACGGCGGGGGTGCGGCGCCTCGTCGACCTGTGGACGGGCATCCAGTTTGAGCGCGTCCTGCGCTTCAACGTGGGGCAGATGATGAAGCTCCCCCTGCTCTTGCGCGGGGGCGGAGCGTCGGCCACGGGGCTCTTCGACGTGCAGCCCATGGTCGACCTCGTCACCCGCGAGATCAGCTGGAAGATGCTCGCCCGCTCGGTGCGCCGGGGGCTCTTGAAGGCCGTGAGCGTGAGCGCCACGGAGATCTCCACGGGGCGCACGACCCTCTTCGTCGACACGGCTCCCGACGTGTCGCCCCCGAGCAACCTCGGGCCCCGGGTGGTGGTCCAGCGCGAGATGGTGGGGCCCCAACACGCCCTGGCCAGCGCCTCGATCCCGCTCATCTTTCCCCCCGTGCGCGTGGGCAGCGAGCTCTACTGCGACGGCGGCCTGCGGCAGAATACGCCCATCGCCCCGGCCCTGCGCCTCGGGGCCGAGCGCATCCTGGTGGTGGGCCTGTCGCGGGAGGTGCGGGGATCCAACCTCGTCGAAGGGGGCCCCTCTCTCGGGAGCCCGAGCGCGATGTTTCTGCTGGGCAAGGTCCTCAACGCGTTCCTGCTCGATCACACCCAGGCCGACGTCGAGCTCTTGCAGCGCATCAACGCCATCCTCGACGACGGCGAGGCCGTCGCGGGCCCCGACTTCATCTCGCGGATGAGCGCCCGGGCCTTCGCCCGCGGCCGCGAGCCCTACCGCCGCATCGAGACCCTCGCCGTGCGCCCCTCGCAGGACATCGGCCGCATGGCGGGCCAGCACGTGCGGCGCGGGCGCTTCTCGGGGTCGCTCCTGGCCGGGCGCCTCCTGGCCCTCCTCGACGCGGGGATCAGCGTCAACGAGGAGAGCGACCTCGCCAGCTACCTCCTCTTCGACGGGCCCTTCGCGCGCAAGCTCATCGACCTCGGGCGGGCCGACGCCGAGGCCATGCGCGACAAGCTCCTGGCCTTCTTCGCCGAGTGACCCCGGGGGCCCCGGGCACGACAAAAGCCCACAGAGGAAGGGGATTTCGCACCGGGCCCCGCGGTCATCGTCGCAAAGAGGTGCGGCGACGCTTGACAAAGTCACCGGCTGGGGTGACAGTCCGCGCCCTCGCGATGAGCCAGCAGGTTCTTTGGGCCCTCCAGGGTGCCCAACCCCCACCGGCTCAATGCGCCCCCTGCAACGTTTCCGACCGGAGCCGAAAGAGTTAGCGATGCCCACGATCAATCAGCTCGTGCGCAAGGGCCGCAGCCCGAAGCGGTGGAAGACGCCTTCCCCCGCGCTGCGTGAATGCCCTCAGAAGCGCGGGGTGTGCGTGCGTGTGTACACCACCACCCCCAAGAAGCCCAACTCCGCGCTCCGCAAGGTCGCGCGCGTCCGTCTGGTCAACCAGATGGAAGTCACGGCGTACATCCCTGGCGAGGGCCACAACCTTCAGGAGCACTCCGTGGTGCTCATCCGCGGCGGCCGCGTGAAGGACCTCCCGGGCGTGCGCTACCACATCGTGCGCGGCACGCTCGACGCGGTGGGCGCTGCGGGGCCCTCCAACACCAACAAGAAGGAGCGCAAGCAGGCGCGCTCCAAGTACGGCGTCAAGCAGAAGAAGGGTTGATCCATGCCCCGTCGCGGCGAAGTCCCCAAGCGGAAAGTCGTAGCCGATCCCAAGTACAAAGATCGGCTTGTGGCCAAGCTCACCAACACCATCATGCTCTCGGGCAAGAAGGCGATCGCGGAGGGCATTGTCTACGGTGCCTTCGATGTCATCCAGACCCGCTTCAAGGAAGACCCCTTGGAGGTGTTCCGCAAGGCCCTGGACAACATCAAGCCCAAGGTGGAGGTCAAGAGCCGCCGCGTGGGCGGGGCCACCTACCAGGTGCCCGTCGAGGTGAGGCCCGAGCGTCGGGTTTCCCTTGCCATGCGCTGGATGGTGAGCTACTCGCGGTCTCGCGGTGAGAAGAGCATGGCCGAGCGTCTCGCGGCCGAGCTCTACGACGCGGCCCAGAGCCGCGGCAACGCCGTCAAGAAGAAGGAAGACACCCACAAGATGGCCGACGCCAACAAGGCGTTCGCCCACTACCGCTGGTAGGGCCGCCGCGACGATGCTGACGACGACATAAGACGACTCGTGCTGTGCCACCCCGCACAGAATCACCCCACGCACGACGCGGGTTGAGGTGCCGAGGGTGGATCAGAACACGCGGTGACAGCAGGCAACGATGCCCGCGGCCGTGTGTGCGCCTCAGGCGCGCGTCGTGACCCTCCCGGGCCGATCAATCCCCCTGCCGATGGTGCAGGGGGCGGTGCCTGGGGGGGTTTCGTGTGTTCGGCCCCTCAACGCCCCGCAGAGACCTTCAGGAGAACAAGACCGTGCCCCGCGACCTCCCCATCGAACGATACCGCAACATCGGCATCATGGCGCACATCGATGCGGGCAAGACCACGTGCACCGAGCGGATCCTGTTCTACACGGGCCGCATCCACCGGACGGGGGAGGTGCACGAAGGCGCCGCCACCATGGACTGGATGGAGCAGGAGCAGGAGCGCGGGATCACCATCACCTCGGCGGCC
>CAYUSB010000082.1:0-21935 GCA_964447205.1 uncultured Myxococcaceae bacterium | reverse complement strand
GTGCAGGCCGAGGGTGGTGAGGCAGTGGTACTCGTACATCCGCAAGAGGAGATTGTGGCTCCAGCGCAATTGCCACTCGACGTGCTCCAGGCGGGCTACGCCATCGGCGATCACGAAGAGGGTCTTGTCCATCCGCCGCTCGCGGGCCGTCACCTGGGTGTCGCGCCAGACGCACTCGGTCAGGCTGCGGGCGTGGGGCAGCAGAGCGTGGGCGAGGTCGGCCGGAAACTGCTGGGTGACGTGGCGGAGCGTGAGGTCGACGCTGTCGGGATCGAGCGCGGGGTCGGGGTCGGGAGGGGGAGGCGCGGCCATCGGGGCCAGACGCTATCACGCGCGGACGGCGGGCCGACGGCGAGGGTCGATGTCAACAGGCAGCAGCGCCGGCTTCGCCTTGCGGCACGAAGCGCGGGGCAGCTCTCGTCCTACAACCCGATGCGGCGAAACTCGGTCGCCTCGGTAAAATCCGGGTCGACGTCCCCGTCGCGGGAGACGGCCCGGGCCACCTCGCCGTAGCACTCGGCCATCCAGAGGTACTGAATCCGTCGGATCCCGGGACCTGCCGGGAAGGTCTGCGTCAGCTCCACCCGCACCCGCAGCACGTCGCTGAAGGTGATGGCCTCCGTCCGAACCTCCCCCCGCGCGTCGACCGTGATCTCGTACCGGTCGCGCGACACGGCGGGCAGGCCGTCGACCGTGGCGTCCATGGTCTGCGACGTAGCCACCCAGGTGTCCCCCAGCCGCAGCGGAAACCGCAGCACGTCCAGAGGCATCGCGTACGGGATCACCGTCTCGCTCGCGGCCGTCGGGCCCGCGGCCCCGAGGAGCTCGACCGAGGTGTCGGTGGCCCGGTAGACGCCCAGGAGGGGCGTTCGGATGTCGAGCCGCGAGACATACTGGGCCCCCGGGAAACGCGAGGCGAACCACTGGCCCGCCGCGGGTTCGAGCCGCAGGGTGAGGAGCTCGCCGGCCGGGTCGCGGAAGTCCCACGTGCGGGTGCCGTCGTTGTGCATCGTTCCGCGGGTGCTCAGGCGGGCGAGGGTGGCCGGGGGGTTGACCCGGTAGCGCCCTTCGGCCCCGAGCACGAAGAGGAGTTCTTCGCGGGCGATGACCCCGTCGCGGTTGCCCCGGCAGGTCTGGCCCGGCCCCACGTCAAACGGAACAAACCCCCCACCATCGGGCACCGGCGGATTGAACCTCGGCGTCGGGTCGGCCGAGCACCCCACCACCACGAGGGCCGTCGCCACACCCCACACCCCACAGCTCACCCTCGAACGACTCATCATTGCCCGTGTGCTCCCGTCAATACCGCCAGGCCATCACAAGGTGTACGGCCTGGGCCACCTCGGGGTCCACCCGCCGGACCACGTCTCGAAACCCCGCCAGAGGCACGAGCAGACCATAGTCAAGCCGTGCGACAAACCCGTGCTCCTGCTCGTAGATCAGCCCCACGTTGGTCTCGACCCCGAGGGGCTTCGATCCGCTGGGGGTGCTGTTGCCCTCCATGGCCACCGAGGCGATGACGGCCCCCTCGATCGTGAACATCGATCCGAGGCGATACCGGGCCATGGGACGGAGGTACCACGCGTCGGTGACCGTGCCCACGAGGCGGCGCCAGAGGATCAGGTCGATGCGGTAGTTGGGGTGAAACCTGAAGTTGTTGACGTTGGCGTCGGCAGGCCGGGCCGTGAGGTCAAACTGCGGCCCGTCGACGTCGCCCGGTCGGGCCTGGGCCGTGGCCGTGGGGCGGGCTCCAAACCCCGGGCGGTCATCCCCCGACGCAAACCCGAACTCCATCCGCGCGAAGAACCTCTGCCCCTGCCGCCAGTCGACTCGGGCCACCCCCCCGAGCTGTCGTCCGGTGAGGGCGATGTCGAGCCGGGCCGCGGGGTCGAGGGAGGCGTTGGCGATGTCGAAACCCAGATACGCCACCTCGGCCTCGACCGTGACCCGCCCGAGGTCGATCCGGGCCCAGGCGTCGAGGGTGAAGGCCGACAGGTCGCGCTGAATGGCCGTCCGAGCCCCCGGAACGGCCCCCGGAGCGAGGTCGATCTCCTGCCACCGGTAGCTCCCCACGAGGCCCATGTTGAAGGTGTCGCGCCCGGCCCGCAGGCGCCTCTGCCGGGTGGCGGGAAGGTCGTAGCGCGAGATGGCCAGGGCGGCGGTGCGTACGTCGTCGCGGCCGTCGAGGTCGAAGTCGGGGCGGATGTCGGGACGGATGGCGTTGACCCCAGGGCCCGCCGCGCTGACCTCGTACATGGCCGTCCACAGAAGGCCCGCGAGGGGCGCGGTGAAGGCGATGCGGTCGCCTACGTCGCCGAAGTCGTCGTCGAGGCCGTTGCCCGCGTTGACGAAGAAGCCTGTTCCCCAGTCGACGAGGGCTCCCATGCGGCCGACCGAGAGCATCCCGAAGGGGAGCAGGACCTGGCCGTAGAGCTGCCGCAGGTCGACGGGGCGATCGGGGCTGCGTTGGGTCACCACGGCCCCGGCGAAGTCGGCGTCCGGGGTGGAGCCCCAGCGGAGGTTGTCGAGGGCGTGGATGCGGCCGTGCAGGCTCACCCCGTACCCGATCTCGGCGTGGGCATCGAGGCGCAGCCGCGTGTCGAGGTTGGTCTGGGTGCGTCGGGTGCTGTCCGAGTAGGGCATGGGCCACAGGGCAGTGCCCGAGGGGCCGGGGCCGACCCCAAGACCCCAGTTGTGGGCGAGGTCGCCGCGGGTGCGGAGAAAACCCTCGATACGAACCCGGGTGTCGCGGGTGGCTGCCGTGTCGCGCAGGGGTTCGGCGATGGGGGTGACCCCGGGGGCGTCGCGGTAGGGCTCGCGGTCGAGGGCGGCCATCTCGTCGCCGGGCGGGCGTCGGGGACCCTGCGACGGAGGCGTCTGGGCGCGGGCGAGGGGGCCCACGAGGCTGAGGGCCAGGGAGAGGGCGAGGGGCCTCACGGGCGGGCCTCGGGAGCCGCGGGCGCAGGGGCCGCGGGCTCAGAACGGTCGGGGGCGTCGAGGAAGTCGCGTACGATCCGGCGGGTGGTTCCGGGGGCTTCGAGCATGGGGAAGTGGCCCGTCTGGGGGACGTACTCGATGCGGGCGTGGGGCATCTCGCGGGCGAGGCGTTCGCCGAAGCGGGGACGGGCCACGTGGTCGTCGGTTCCCCACAGGCAGAGGGTCTCGTGCTGGATGGTGCGGTACCGGCCCTCCATCTGGCGGAAGGCCTGACCTCGGGCGGCGGCGAGGGCGGCCCGGGAGGTTCCGGGGCGCTGGAGGGAGGCCTCGATGAGGTCGACGAGCTCTTGCGAGATGACCGAGGGGTCTTCGAAGGCCGCAGGGAAGCGGTCGGCCGGGCGCTCGGTGTAGTAGGCCGTAAAGAGGGCCTCGCCCATCCCGGGCAGTTGGGCGGCCCGGAAGAAGGGCGGGATCTGCTCGTCGTAGATCCACCCCCCGATCAGGACGATGCGTCGCATCCGGGGAGCGTGCCCGAGGGCCATCGCCAGGGTGACCGAGCTTCCCCAGGAGTGGGCCACCACGTCGGCCTGGGGGATGTTCAGGGCGTCGAGCACGGCGGCGAGGTCGGAGGCCAGAGCCTGAGGGCTGTAGTCGCCTTCGGTTCGGGTCGACCAGCCGAAGCCGGGGAGGTCGACGTTGACGGTGCGGCGGTCGCGCAGGGCGGGCTCCAGGGGGCGCCACACGTCGTGGTTGGAGGCGAATCCATGCACGAGCAGGACGGGGGTGTGGGCGCTGTCGCGGGGTCCGTGGTCTTCGACGTAGAGGGCCCGTCCCTGGCGGGTGTGGACGTACCGGGCCCCGTCGCGGAGCACGGCCCCGAGGGGCTCGCCGGGCTCCTGCCACGCGGCGCAGCCTGCGAGGGCGAGGGCGAGGGCGAGGACGATCGGAGCGGGGAGACGGCGGAACATCGCGGCGATCAGAGCCCCAACCGCCGGTACTCCGAGGCCCGGGTAAACTCGGCCGCGGACTCGTTGTCGACGCTGGCCACCCGGCCGATCACGCCCCAACACTCGGACAGGAAGGTGAAGCTGCGGGCCGTGCGGCGAAACACGGTCAGCGGGATCCGCTGGTCGAGCGTGGTGCTCAGGCGCAAGACGGGGAAGCGCCCGGCGGGGGTTCGTAGCTCGCCGTGGGCGTCGACGGTGGAGACGTAGTCGGTGGTGTTGGTGAGGGCCACGAAGTTGACGAACCCATTGGCGGTCACGGTCTGCCGCCAGGTGGCCCCGACCCGCAGGGGAAACTGGAGCACGGTGACCGGGGGGTTCATCGTGAGGTAGGTGCGGTTGGCCTCGCTGGAGACGGTGGCCAGGAGCTCAAGGGCCGCGTCGGTGGCCCGGTACACGCCGCGGAGTCCGGTGGCCCGGTCGAGCAGAGCGGAGTAGGTGGCGGTGGGGTACCGCGACGACCACCACTGGCCGGTGGGGGCGCTGACCTCGTCGAGGATCCGCTGGTCGTTCGGGGTGGCGGCGGAGTAGTCCCAGCGGCGAGATCCTGCCGTGTCGGGCAGGACGGTCCCTGCGGTGTCGATTCCTTCGACGACGGTGCCCGGGCGGTTGATGGCGTAGAGCACGGTGGCCCCGACGAGGAAGGCCATCTCGTCGCGGGCGATGACCCCGTCGCGGTTGCCCATGCAGCGCCCCGGGCCCGCGTCGCCCACAGGAACATCCGCCGCAGGTACGTCCGTCGCGGCTACGTCGTCGGGAGCGGGGCCGGTGTCGTCGGGAGAAGCGCCGGTGTCGACGGGGCCCTGGGTGTCGGCGGGGCTCGCCGTGTCGACCGGGAACCCTGCGTCTTCGCGGGACTCGACGTTGCTGCCCGCGCAGGCCGAGGCGAGGAGGCTCACGACCAGGAGGAGGCAACGTGGGGAGATCGACATGGCACCCACCGACAAGGGAAGGAGGAGAAGCAGCGAGAGATCTAGGCCCGGTCGAGGCGGTCGCGCAGCCACGCGGCGGTGGCCGGGTAGAGCTCGGCGCTGGCCTTCGACCCTACCACGGCCCCGACGTGGCCACCGGGAACCGTCAAGACCGTACAGTCCTCGCTCGACGACCCCTCGTTGAGGGCCCGGGCCGCGGGCAGGGGGCAGATGGCGTCGCGTTCGGAGCCGATGGTGAGCACGGGGCAGGTGATGTTGCGCAGGTCGGCCACCCGGCCCCGGATGCGGTGCTCGCCGCGGACGAGGGCGTTCTGCTGGTAGAGCTCGGTGATGTAGGTCTCGTAGGCGGCCCCGGGGAAGGGGATGTTGTCGCCCCCCCAGGTCTCGATGGCATAGAACGCGTCGCGGGCGCTCTTGCTGCTCATGCGGTCAAGGTACCCGACGATCTTGGCGAGGTTCATCGTGGGGCGCATCGAGCTGAACCCGGCCTGCATCTGCACGGGCTGCACGTTGCCCGCGGCCACGATGGCGGCGGGGTCAAACCAGCGCTTGTCGACCATGTGCCCGAGAAAGCCCGCGTGGCTGAAATCGATGGGCCCGGCGAGGTTGACCAGGGCCGCGACCCGCTCGGGGAAGAGGGCCGTGTAGATGGTCGAGAGGGTGGCCCCCATGCAGTACCCGAGGATGCCCAGGCGGTCGGCCCCGGTCTCGCGCAGGACGAAGCGTACGACCCGGGCGAGGCGGTCGATCACCTCGGCCCAGGTGAGGTAGCGGTCTTCGTCGCGGGGGATGCCCCAGTCGAGGAGGTACACGTCGTGGCCGGCGTGGAGCAGGCCCTCGACGAAGCTCGACCCCTTGCGCAGGTCGAGGACGTACCAGCGGTTGATCATCGAGGGCACGAGGAGGACGGGCCTGCGCGGCGCCGCGGGGGCGCCCTCGGGGCGACGGAAGCGGTACACCTGGGCCCCCCCGTCGCGAAACACGGTGTCGCGGGGAGTCGGGGCGAGGGTGGGGGGCGGCATCGGGTCGGTGCCGAAGAGGGCCCTCTGGGCGGCGTCGGCGAAGGCCCCGCCGAGGGCTCCAGGGAGGTCGAGTATGGCCTGCATGACGGCTACTTCGTGTCGGCCGCCGAGGAACCCGCGGCCTGGCGCATGGCGTCGAGGGCGATCTTCCGCCAGGCGGTCTGCACCCCGTAGACGTACCCCAGGGCCTCCTGCCCGAGCCGGGCCGACTCGGCCATCACGCTCTGGGTGTGGGCCATCCCGAGGGACTCCACCCGGGCGGCCTCGTCGGCCATGGACTGCATCCGGGCGGCCCCGTCGACCACGCTCTGACGCCACAGGGAGGTGGCCGCGGTGAAGGGGGCCATCATCGGGCCCGTCAGGGCCGCGAAGGGGCCGAGCAGGGGGGGGAAGGGGGGGGGGGGAGGGGGGGGGGGGGGGGTGGTCTCGCTCATGGCATTCGCTCCGTAGGGGTCACAGGGGTCGCAGGGAAATGTTGCGGTGCAACACCCTGGTGCGCTGGGAATAAAGCGTCCGCAGAGGGCTGTCAAGGGATGAAATTGTGCGGCGCAGCAAAGCCCTCAGCGGGGCGATCGGGCGGGGGCCTTGGGGCGGGCCCGGCGTGCCGGTTCGGCGACGGTCTTGGCGGTGGGTTTGGGCGCGGGGGTCTTGGGTTTGGGGGCGGGGGCCTTGGGCTTGCGGGGGGCGGCCCGGGGGGGTGGTGGGGGCAGGTCGCGGGGCGGTCCGCTGTGGACGCTCATGGCGTGTTTGAGGGCGTCGAGCTCGCGGCGCAGGCTGGCGAGGGCCTCGAGGTCGGGGCCTGGGGGGGGCGGCGGGGTGGTGGTGCGGGGGGCGTAGTCGAAGGGGGGCGGCGGGTCGGAGGGCGGCGGCGCGGCGTAGGGGCGTGAGGGCGTGGCGTAGGGGGCTGGTTGCGACGCGGCCATCCAGGGGCCGGGCAGGGCGGTGAAGAGCCGTGCGATGGCGTTGCTCGCCGCGAAGGGGACGGCGGCCAGAGGGTTGTACGGCGTCAGGGCCTGCACGCCCTGGCGGGCTCCCTGGTAGAGCTCGAGGGCGGCAGAGAGCCAGCGGCCGAAAAAGTCCGCGAGGGCGTCGTCGTTCATCCGCACGAGCTGGGTCAAGATCGGAACACTGAGAAACTGCGCCGCCCCCCTCCCCTCCAGGATGATCTGGGCGAGGGTGTTCTGGGTGAGGTCCTGTCCCGTCTGGGCGTCGGTGACCCGCACCTCGGCCCCTGCCTTGATGCTCACCGCGAGCTCCTCCAGGGTGACGTACCGGCTCTCGGAGGTGTCGTACAGCCTGCGGTTGCCGTACTTCTTGACGATGCGGGGGGATCCGCCGTGGCTGCTCATGGGGTGTGGTCGTCCTCGGGGCGGAGTGTACCAAAGGCAGGCCCCTGGGCCGCGGTGTGATAAAATTGTTGCAGTGCAACAGGGCGGGTCTTGACGAGGCCGCGGGGGAGGGCTTACAGGGAGGGCGCGCGACGCGCTGCGGGGCGGCATTGTGCCCTGCAACAATCACCGCCCTGTCGTGTGTGCTCATGCGCACGCAAGAGGGCCCCGCCGGAGACACAAGGGATGAACGCCTGGGACCTTTGGAAGAAGGGTTTTGACGCCTGGGAGGCCGCCACGGCCAAGTACCTGGAGACTGTCCTGCGCAGCCCCGCGGTGCTCACCCCCTCGGGGGCGGCCCTGTCGGCCCTGATGCGCTCGAAGGCCGCCGTCGACCGGGCCCAGGCCCAGTGGTGGGCCGCCTGGGGGCTGCCCACCCGGCACGACCAGGAGCGGTCCCTGCACGCCCTCAACCAGATCCAGAGCCGCCTCGCCGACCTCGAGGAGCAGCTCGCCGCGATGGAGTCCGCGCGGCAGAGCCCCCCGCGCCCCACCCCCTCGCGGGCCCAGACCGACAACTGACCTGACTGGGAGGCCCTCCGTGGACATCTCGCCCTACCTCGCCCTCAGGCCTGCGCCGCGGGCCGTCTTCGATCGCCTGCCCACCCATCGGGCCCGGGTGCGGTTTATGGTTCCTGGGGCCTCTGGGGACTGGGAGGCGGTGACGTGGGGGGCCTACGGCGACGCGATCCGCCGGGTGGCCGCCTTCCTCGCGGCGGTGGGCTTCGGCCCGGGCGACCGTGGGGCCATCTTCGCCCCCAACTCCGTGGCCTGGGGCGCAGCCGCCCTGGGGATTCAAGCCGCGGGGGGGGTGATGGTTCCGGTGTACCCCGCGAGCATGGTCGACCAGGTGGCGTACATCCTCGGCCACTCCGACGCCCGGGTGGTCTTCGTCGACACGGCGGCCCTCCTCGGCAAGCTCTTCGAGGCCTGGCCGAGCCTCCCCGGGGTCGAGCGGGTGGTGCTCCTGAGCGACGCCATCGACCCGTACGCCGTCTTGCGCGACCTGCGGGCCCGCGGTCATCACGGCCCCTCGTCCGCCGAGGTCGACGCCCGGGTGTACCCCTGGAGCCGGGCCCAGTCTCTCGGCCGCGCCTGGGACGCTGAAACCCCGGGCCGTTTCGAGGCCACCCTCGACGCCATCGACCTCGATGCTCCGGGCCTGATGCTCTACACCTCGGGCACGACGGGCAACCCCAAGGGCGTCCCCCTGTCGCATCGTAACGTGGGGGTCAACGGGAGCGACTGGCTCCTCTGCAACGGGCCCCTCCTCGACGACGAGCCGGTCGATGTGTTGTGGCTCCCGATGTCGCACATCTTTGGCTTCGGCGAGCTGTGCCTCGGCAACACCCTGGGCTTCACCAGCTACCTCACCGACCCGGCCTCCGTGCTCGGAAAACTCCCCGAGGTTCGGCCGAGCGTGTTTATGAGCGTCCCGGCCTACTGGGAGAAGATCGCCATGGCCGTGGCCGCAGCCCCTACCCCCGAGGCCCGCAAGGCGAAGCTCGCCGAGGTCACGGGGGGCAGGCTGCGGTTCTGTCTGTCGGGGGGAGCGGGGCTCAAACGTGAGGTCAAGGAGCTCCTCTTCGAGACGGGGCTCCTCATCATTGAGGGGTACGGCCTCACCGAGTGCGCCCCGACCCTGACCCTCAACCGTCCCGATGCGTTTCGGTTCGACACGGTGGGCAAGGCCCTCCCCAGCGTCGAGCTGCGGCTCGCCGAGGACGGGGAGATCCTCGCCCGGGGGCCCAACATCTTCCGCGGGTACCACAAAGACCCCGAGGCCACCCGCGGGGCGTTTACGGACGACGGGTGGTTCCTCACGGGGGATGTGGGGCGCTTCACCGACGAGGGGTTTTTGCAGATCGTCGACCGCAAGAAGGACATCCTCGTCACCGCCGGCGGAAAGAACATCCCGCCCGCCAACATCGAGATGCGGTTCCGCGACGACCCGCTGTTTGCGCATGTGGTGGTGTACGGCGACGGGCGGCGGTACCTGGTGGCGGGGGTGTGGCTGGAGCCCGGGGCCGTCCACGCCGCCAAGGTCCGGGGCGACGACGTCGAGGCCCTCGTGCGGTCGCGCATCGACGCGGTCAACGCCGCCCTCCCGAGCTACGAGACCCTCAAGCGCTTCAAGGTCTTCACCCAGCCGTTGACCGTGGAGGACGGGTTCCTGACGGCGAGCCTCAAGGTGCGGCGTAAGCGCGTGTACGAGGCCTTCCGCGAGGGCTTCGAGTCGCTCTACGCCGAGGGGTCGTCGTCGTGAGCTTGACCCCGGAAGACCGCGGTCCCCGGCGCCTGCGCAACCTCCTGGGCCTCGTGCGTCGGCCCAAGCCCGCCGTGGGGACCACCCCCTCCGACGCCGTCTACAGCGAAAACAAATGGCGCCTCCTGCGCTACCGCCCGCGGCCCGCCTCCGAGGGGGGCCTCGCGTTTCGTACCCCGGTGCTCCTCGTGCCGTCGCTCATCAACCGGCACTACGTCCTCGACCTGCAGCCCGGGCGTAGCTTCGCGGCCTGGCTCGTCGCCCGCGGCCACGACGTCTTCATCGTCGACTGGGGCACCCCCACCGACGAAGACCGCTACCTCACCTTCGACGACATCTGCGACCGCTACCTCGCCCGGGCCCTGCGGGTGGCGGCCTCGTACGGTCCGCGCGGCAAGGCCCACGTCCTCGGGTACTGCCTCGGCGGCACCCTCACGGCCATCCACGCCGCGGCCCGCCCCGCCCGCTTCGCCTCGCTCACGGCCCTGGCCGCCCCCGTGGGGTTTCGCGACGAGGGCCTGCTGTCCCTGTGGACCAACACCCCGACCTTCGACGTGCGGGCCCTGTGCGACGCCACGGGCCTCGTGCCCTGGCAGATCATGCAGGGGGCCTTCCACCTCCTGCGCCCGACCCTCACCCTGTCGAAGGCCACCCACATGCTCGACCGGGCCTGGGACGACGAGTTCCTCGACGGGTTTCTGGCTCTGGAGACGTGGGGGAGCGACAACGTGAGTTTTCCCGGCGAGGCCTACCGTCGGTACATCGAGGCCCTCTACCGCGACGACGCCCTCCTGGCCGGGCGGTTTACGCTCTCGGGGCGTCCGGCCCGGCTCGAGTCCATCACCTGCCCGACCCTGGCCGTGACCTTCGAACACGACAACATCGTGCCCTGGCAGAGCGCCGCGGTCCTGCTCGATCGGGTGGGCGCCACGGACAAGGAGCGCATCCACCTGTCGGGCGGTCACGTCGGGGCCGTGGTGTCGCGCAAGGCCTCCGAGACCCTCTGGCCGAAGCTGTCTGCATGGTGGGCCGCCCGCGACGACGAGCCCGCACCCATCGCGGAGGCTGCGCCCGCTGCTGAGCCCGCACCCGCTGTCGAGGCGGCGCCCGTCGAGGCTGCGCCCAAGGCGGTGCGCAAGCCTGCCCGTCCGCGGGCCAAGGGTCGTAAGTAGTTCTCGGCGAGAATCGCTCGGGTGTGGCGCGTCCGCGCGGGGGCGTGCGACCATCCAACGACCGTGGTGCCAGCGTCTCCCTCTCTCTCTGCCGCGGTGCGCATCGTGTGGGACGTGGCCGTCTACCGGCTGCGCAAACGCGAGGCGGGCAACCTCGCCACGAGCCTCACCCTCGCCTGGGCCCTGTGCACCCCCGTGGGGTCGCTCGCGGTGCGGGCCGTGTTCGGGGTGGTCCTCAATCTGCTTGTCTATCTGGTCAACGACTGCTTCGACGTGGCCATCGACCTCGCCGCCCCCGGTCGTGACACCGAACGCACCCGCTTCCTCGCGGCCAACCTGCGGGCGGCCTGGGGGGCCGTGGCCGTCATGGCCGTGGGGCTCGTGGTGGGCGGGCTGGTCGCGGGGGGCGGGCTGGCCCTCACGGCCGTGGTCAACATCGCCGTGATCTTCGCCTACTCCCGGGTGCTCAAACACCGGGCCCTGTGGGACCTCGCGGCCATGGGCCTGTGGGGGGTCACCATGGCCATGGTGGGCTTCGACCCGGCCGACCCCCGGGGGTGGCGTCTGGCGGCCCTCCTGGGGCTCCTGTCGATGGTGACGGAGGCGGTTCAGGTCCTCCGCGATCAGCCGAGCGATGCGGCGGCGGGGGTCCGTACGACGGCCGTGGTGCTCGGGGTGGGCACGACCGCGGCGGTGGCCCGGGTCATCGTGCTCGGGGCGGCGGGGTACGCGGCGTGGGCGGTGCATCCGGCCGGGGCGGTGTTGGCGCTCGGGGCCCTGGTGACCCTGACCCCCGCGGCGGCCAACCGCTCGTGGGACCAGCTCCGGGTGCTCTTCGGCGCGACGTGGCTGGGGCTGATGGCCCTGGTGCGCTGGGGGGGATGAGGGCGAAGGTCGGTCGAGGGCTCACTCCGTCGCGAGGGAGAGGTAGACCCGGCACCTCGGGCATCGGGGCTCCGCCCCGGCGATGAGCCGCAGGGGCCCCGCGAGCCCTCCCGCGAACAAGAGGAAGAACGGGATCGCCACCACCCCGAGGCCCTTGAGCACCATCAGGGCGGCCGGGCACGACGCCCAGAAGGCGATCTCCGCGGCCCTCCATCCCCAGTGGGGGCGGTCGGGGCGCACCCAGTCTTTGCAGCGGGGGCAGAGGCAGTGGTGGCGTGAGGGGGCGAGGGCCGCGGGGGTCCGAGGGAGCATCCGGTAGGGTCTCGATTCCGGGGCCGTTGATGGGTCCACCATATTCCCTCGTCAACCCGTTTACTCTACGCCCCGCGACCGCCGCGGGCCACCCGCCCCGCCCCGGGCCTCGGGCATCCCCTCCCCGGCAGCAAGACCCTCGCGCGATGCGCATGATGTCTGCGATGATCAAAGCGCGGACACACTCATGACAACCGACCAACGAATGGACGAGCGCTTCCCCTGCGAGGTCGTCGTCGACCTCGTGTGGAACCGCCAGCGCACACGGCTCCACACCGTCAACCTCGGCTACCGCGGGCTCTTTCTGCGCACCGACACCCCCCCGCAGCTCCGGCAGCTCCTGCGGCTTGAGGTTCCGCTGCCCGACGGCGAGACCCTGGGGCTGCACGGGATGGCCGTGCACGTGGTGAAGGTCGGGGAGTCGGATGCGCCTGGGGTGGGGGTTCAGTTTTATGCGGTGGACAAGGACACGGCGAGCCGCTGGGGGCGCTTCGTCGACCAGGCCCGCAAGCGGGGGGCTCCCGCCCGCGTGACCCCGCCGGGGGTCCTGCCGACCTTCGCGGCCTCGCAGCGGGTCACCCTCCCCGAGCTCGCCGGGGCTCCGGTGGCGGTCCTCGCGGCGTCGTTGCGCGAGACCCTGCCCGAGCTCGCCCGAGAGGGCCGGGTCGCCTCGGGGCCGGTTCCGATCACGGCGGCTCGGCCCAAGCTCGGGGCCCTGCACGACGAGCCCTCCGCCCGGCAGGCCGACCCCGTACGACGCAGGTTTGTCCGTTACGACGCCGAGCTCGAGCTCGAGGTGCGCTCGATGGAGGAGCTGCATCGCCTCGTGTCGCGCGATGTCAGCGCGGGGGGGATGTTCATCGCGACCGACGCCCCGATCGCGGTCGGGGAGGCCCTGCGGATCGTCGTGCGCCACCCCGTACGCCCCGAGACCTTCGACCTCGACGCGGTGGTGCGCCACCGGGCCGGCAGCCCTCAGGGGATCGGCGTGGAGTTCGTCGACCTCGACGACGCCCGCCGCGGCGCCCTGATGGAGTTCTTGCGGCCGGGCCTGCCGACCGAGGAGATCCTCCTGATCGACGCGGACGACCCCCAACTGCGGTGAGCCTCAGGGCGCGCCGAGGTTGCTCCCCGCGTTCAGGAGGCCGTGCACGTTGAGCAGGCTGCGCTCCGCGGGGACCCCGATCCGGAGCGGAAACCCGTAGTGCCCCGTGCCCCGGTGGACGTAGAGCCGGGCGGTCCCGAGGGCCCAGGGGCCGTGGTCGGGCACGTTGGACAGGGCCGAGACCACGGTGCCCTGGAGCCCCAGCCGCAGGAGCCCCACCTGGCCGCCGTGGGTGTGCCCCGAGAGCACGAGCTCGGCGGCGCCTTCGGGGAGGTGATGGAAGGCCCCGGGGTCGTGCAGGAGGGCGATGCGGGCGACGCCCTCGCGCCGCGGAAACCGGGCGCAGACCCCGCTCAGGTGCGCGGCCCGGTCGCGCCAGACGAAGTCGAACCCGAGCACTTCCACGGGCCCGAGGGGGGTCTCGGCCACGGCGAGGTCGTCGACCAGGAGGGGGATCCCGTTGGCCGCGAGGGCGGTGACCACGGTGTCGAGGGCCTCGTGGTCGTGGTTGCCGAGGCAGGCGTAGCACCGACCCGGGAGGGCCTTGAGCGGCGCCAGGGCGGCGGTGAGCCAGGCCGGGTCGCGCTGCGACTCCATCGTGAGGAGGTCGCCGGTGAGGAGCACGAGGTCGGGGTCGCGGGCTACGGCCCGGGCGCAGATGGCGTGCAGGGTGGCCACGGACATGAAGGGCCCGATGTGGGGGTCGGTGATCTGGACCACTCGCAGGGGTCGGGCGTCCCGGGGGCCCGTGGTGGCGTGGCGGCGCAGGGTGGGGACGTGGGCCCCGTCGAGCCACAGGTCGCGCTCGTCTTCGGTGGCCCGCAGGGAGTCGACGAGGCCTCCCAGGGCGAGGGCGTAGGGCAACCACGGGAGCCACGGGTCGAAGCCGAGGGCCCGGGCGATCGACCACGGGGTGGCCAGAAACACCGCCGCGAAGAACCACGACCCGGGCACGCTCACCAGGGCCCGGTAGACCGGCCCCCGCAGGGTGGGACGGACCAGCAGGGCGAAGTGGGCGTACACGGCGAGGTGGAGGTACAGGGCCACGGGCCACAGGGCCCCTGCGACCCGCAGGACCCCGAGGGCCGCGAGGGTGTGGATCCCGAGGAGGACGGCGAGGAACCGTCCGTACATCGGCCCCCGGGCCCGATGCCCGAAGGCTGCCACGGAGAGCCAGACCGCGGCGCTGCCGAGGGCGAAGAGGGTCGGCGATGGAGGGGTCATTCGGGGGTGCGGGTCTGTCGTAGCCCCACGGAGCCCACCAGAGCCAGTTGGGCGAGGGTGATCAGCGGCGCGATGAAGAGGCCCAGGGCCTCTTGGCGGCGGTACGTCAGGAGGATCCCGAGGGCCCCGAGGAGGAGGGCCCCGTTGAGGCCGATCTGCAGGGCCGCGGTGGTCTGCAGGGTGGCGCGAAACCGGGCCCCGTCGCCGCTGAGGAGGGCCCGCCCGAGGGCCGCCATCCGGACGGCCGCCCAGCAGCCGAAGGGGTAGGCGAGGATCAGCATCCCGTTGGCGCTGGCCCCGAGGTCGTTCTGATTGTGGTGATCGGTCAGGATGAGGAGACCTACACACCATGGCACCCCGGCGACCAGGGCCACCCCGGAGGGCAGGTAGCAGGTGAGGGCGACGAGGCGCACCCACCACGGGGCCCGGGTCTGGGTCACCTCGGTGTGGGTCACCGCGAGGTGGGTCTCCCGGAAGGCGCCCCCTCCGAGGTCGAAGCGCGCGTCGATGCGGGTCTCCCGCAGCCACCCCGCCCGGCCCCGGGCCTCGTCCGCGAACCAGATGCCGAGCGGAATCAGCAGCCCGAGGAGGGATACGACGACGATGATTTCCACGGGCCTGAGCGTAGGGCCGCCCCGCAGCCTCGGCCATCGTCTTCGAGGGCGAACGGTCGCGGGATCCGCCCCAACGGGCCGCCAGGCCGGGTGACCCTGCCGTCAAGAAACATTGATATTGATTTCGATTCTCAAGATATCTACCTTTTCTGGGTGCGACACGCGGCGACGACGGGACGGGGGCTACGGCGGAGGTTGTTTGACCTTCACAGTCTGGCGGGGGTGACCCTCGGGCTGATCCTGGCCCTGGTGGCGGTGAGCGGTTCGGCGGCGGTGTTTCGTCGGGAGATTGACTGGTTGACCACCCCGGCCCTGCGCACGGCCCCGCACGCGATGACCGCCGCGTGGCAGCCGGCCTGGGAGGCGGCCTCGCGGTACGAGGCGGCGGGCGAAGGGCAGTGGTTGTGGGAGCTGCGGCGTCCCGAAGGCGAACGCTTCGCGTGGACGGGGCTGTTTCGGGGCGGGGAGGCTCCGGCCGAGGTGTTTGTCGAGACGGAGGGGGGGCGGGTGTTGGGGGGGCGGGTGTTGGGGTATCACCGCGGGGCGGTGGCCTTCACCCTGCGTCAGCTCCACGTCCGGCTGTGGATGGGGCCCTGGGGCCGGGCCCTGGTCGGTCTCACGGGCCTCCTCCTCGTGCTGATGGGGGTCACGGGGTATGTCCTGGCCCGCAAGGCTCCGCGGGGGCCGGTGCAGGGGCGGCGGGCGTGGTCGCGGGTGCACGCCGTGGTGGGAAGATGGACCCTGTGGTTTCACGTCGTGACGGGGGTCACGGGGGCTGTGGTGGGCTTGGAGGTGGTTCCGGGGTTGGTGGCCCGGGCCGCGGGGCAGGGGGAGGGCCGCACGAAGTCGGGGGCAGGGACCCCGTCCGACCCCAGGTCGTGGCGGATCGACCTCGATCGGGCGGTAGCAATGGCCGAGGGGGCCGTGTCGGGGGTGGTGGCCCGGGCGGTGCGAATGGACGCTCGCAGTCCGGTGGTGACGGTGTGCCTCGATCACGGGTCACCGTGGATCGCCCGGGGGGCGAGCGAGGTTCGGGTCGACCTTGAGGCGGGGCGGGTGGAGGCGGTGTGGGACGCCCGCCAGGCCGGGGCCACGGGGAGGGCCTACGACGCCCTCGACCCGCTGCACTTCGGGTACTTCGGCGAGGCCTGGGGCACGGCGGCGGGCTACGCGGTGCGGGTCGTGTGGTGCGCCCTGGGCCTGACCCCGGCGGGGCTGGCCATCACGGGTACGGTCTTGTGGCGGATGCGGGCCCGGCCGGGGCGGACGCGCCGGGAGACCTGGGAGGACGGGGCCGCGGCGCAGGCGATCCAGCGGACGGCGGGGTGATCTCACGGCGGCAGTCGCCCTGGATTTCGGGTCGGGCCGATGGCGACGAGGGCGGGCTGCGAGGGGCGCGGGGCGGGCTGCGAGCGACGCGGGGCGGGCTGCGAGGCCGCAAGGGCCGCAAGGGCCAGAAGGTTTTTATGGGGGAAGAGCGGCGTGGCTCCTCGACGTTTTGCGGGCGACCGCGTCCTCGTCCGCAGCACCTCATCCCCCGCACGTCGGCCCTCGCCTGCCCGATACCCTCCATCCCCTCTGGCCCTTGCGACCCTTGCGCCCTTGCGGCTTCGCAGCCCGTCCCTCGCAGCCCGCCCCTCGTCGCCGCCAGGGGCAGCGTCCTGGCTGAATGTCGCGATGGAACGAGCCGCTCCCTGCGCGCGATGCCGTGCGGTACCCTACGCCCGTGCTTCGGGTAACGCCGCGTCCTGGGCCGGGCCTTCCGTCTTCCATCACCCTTCGGGAGCCCGTTCTGCACCCGTGGCTGCTGCGCGTGCGGCCCTCGCCGGTGTGGCGGTCCCTGCGGATCTCCCGCTCCGACGCCCGCCGGGTCGCTCTCGGGACCCACAGCCTCACCCTCGTTCCGGTCGGCCCCTTCGCGGCGGGGACGGTGCTCCCGTCGCACACCGTAGGGCGTCTGGAGGCCGACGGACACGGGGCCGCCCTCGGCAGCTTTGGGTGCGCCCTGGAAGCCCGGTGGAGGGCGCGGTGGGCGCCGTCTCCGCCTCCGTTCAGCTTGCTCCTCGGGGCCATGCCTTCGCGGTCGGAGCACCCGCAGGTTCAGGCTCGGCTCGACGCGGTCGCGGCGGCCAACGCACGGCTCGGGGAGGCCCCGAACGATGCCGCCCGCAGGGCCCTCGTGCGGGCGGTATTTCGGGCCTGGCGGTCGATGTTCGAGGTGGCCCTCGTGCGCCCCGAGGAGGCGTATTCGGGGCAGGTCGTGCGGTGCGTCGACACGGTCTTCGATCCGCGCATCGGGGTCGGGCAGTGTGGCCTCCCGCGGGCGTGGTGGAAGACCCTCCTGGGGCGCAGGCTGCACGACGACCTCGTGGCCCGCGGGGGAGCCCGCACGTTGTGGACGGCGGTAGACTGGATCGCTCGGGACGACCCCCGGGTGCATCGTGCCCTCGAACGTCTCGCCCACGCGCATCCCGTGGTCGTATTACGCGAGCGCCCCGTGACGACCGCGGCCCTGCGCACCCTGCGGGTGACCCTCGTGGAGGGGGCCGCGATGCAGCTTCATCCCTGCCACGCCCGATGGGCCACCGACGTCGAGGACCAGGCGGCCCTGTGGCTCCTCGTGCCGTCGCAGCCGGAGGTGCGGGCGCGGCTGGAGCGGCACGTCGACGACGACCCGCCCCCCGACGCGGCTCCGTGGAGGGGGTCGTTGTGCATCGACGACTTCCTGGAGGCCCCCTCGAAGGCTGCGGTGCTGGCCGATACCTGGTCGCGCCTCGCCATGGTCCAAGAGCAGTACGTGGAAGGGTTTATCACCGAGGGCGAGCGGTACAACAAGGGGGTCGACCTGTGGAGCGCGGCGACCGAGACCCTCGTGCACGAGGTCCTCGTGCGCCTGGAAGCCGCGCATGAACACCCTCTGGCGCAGATGCCGCAACCGCGTCGGGCCGCTCTCGCCGCGATGGCGTCCATGGAGGGGCTGACGGCGAAACCATGGGGTGAGCTTTACGAGCGTCCCATCGTCGAGTCGCTGCGCGAGGGCTTGTCGCCCCACAGCTACTTCCTCCAGGCCCAGACCCGAACGGCCGTCCGGATCAGGACATCGAGGCGGGCCGAACGTGGCGCGGCCCTCCTGCGGGCTTGTTCACGCGGGTGGGCCCCGACGCGCGACCCGATCTGCTCGGGCGGGTCCTGGCCGAGTCGGCGGTCGCGGGTTCGGGCGAGCTCGTGGCCGAGGCGGGCACGACCCTCGATGCGCGGGGGGTCGATGCCCTCGAAGCGGCGGGGGTTCCGGGGGTGGTGCTGCGTTCGGCGGTGATGTGTGTGGCCGAGGCGGGGGTCTGCGGGCGCTGCGCGGCCCCGAGCCCGGCAGACGAGTGGGTCGGGCTGCGGGCGGCCCTGGAGCTCGGCGAGGGTGCTCCTCAAGCCCTCGTGCGGCAGTGGCGACACATATGCTGAACCCGCTCACGCGCAGGGTGTGTGGGGCCGTGGAGAGCACCGAGTGGGTGCACGTCACCTTCGAGGGCCTCGACCCTGAACGGGGCGTCGTGACCCACGAGGGAGGGATCATCGTGGTGACCGCCGACGGCCGGAGCGAGCGTCACTTCCTTCGTCCCGGGGATCGTGTGGAATGCAGCTCGGGCGAGGACCTCCCCCCGGGCGCGGTCGTGTACCTGCCGCGGGGTCTTGTGGCGGTCGGAGCCGACTTCGAGGGCCATCTGCATGACGACGATCGACCGGCGCTCGAGATGTTGCTCGGAGCCCGTCGACCCACGGGGATGCGCGCGATCCTGGCCCCGGTCGATGGGATCGTGCGGGTGGCGGGGCAGGGGGCCCGGCGCTGCTTCATCGAGACCCCCGCGGGTGTACGACGGCTTCATCTCGGCGCCGGGCGGCGCTGGATCCGCGTGCACGACGGCGACCGGGTGTTCCGGGGTCAGGCCCTCACCGAGGGGAGCATCGATCACCACGCCCTGGCCCGGCTGGTGACCCGGGAGGAGATGGCCCGGCACCTCGTCGACGAGCTTGTCGCGTTGTACGGCCGACAGGGCATCCGCGTCGTACGCCACCGGGTCGAGGGGGTGGTGGCCGAGATGATGGCCTGGGTGAAGATCACCGCGGTTGGCGATGGGCCCTTCGTGAAGGGAGCCCGCGTGCCCTGGAAGGAGGTCGCCCGCTGCAACGCGGCGCTGGCCCGGGCGGGCCGTGCCCCGGCGCAGTGCGTGAGCTTGTTGCAGGGGTATCAGGACTCCGCGAGGACACCAGGAAGGACCGGCGGGTAGTCAGGGACCGGGGTAGTCCCCCCCGGGCGACAGGTGGCGGGACCGGGGCCGTCCCCGCGGCGTGAGGGGCGCATCGACGGACGCGGGCTCCGTCGGGGGTGATGCCGCGGGCCGGGGTCGTTCGGTGCGGGCCGGGCGGCGGGGCCCGTGGGCGGCGTCGGCAACCGCCCCAGGAGCCGTCGGCGCGGGCGCCGGAGGCGGTGCGGGGGGGCGCGGGCGGGGGCAGAGAGGGCTCCTGCGCGACCGGGTCGAGGGTGAGCTCTTCGCCTTCGGGCAGGGCTCCGACGGGACGCCCGTCGACCGTGAGGGCGGCCTCGGGGGGCACCACCTGGAGGGTGAGCCGCACGAGTTGGGCGTGCAGCTCGTCGCGCTCGTCGCCGATGGCCGCGAGGCGCTCGGGGGGCGCTGCCCTCGGGGGCCCGGAGGTACCGATCGAAGGCCTCGACGGCGGCCACGTAGCGCCCGAGACCCCGGTACGCCAGGGCGAGGTTGTACGTCACCACGGGCAGGGGCCGCAGGCGTTGCGAGGCCTCCAGGGCCACGGCCGCGTCGTGGAGGCGCCCCCGGCGAGAAACCCCAGGCCCTGGGTGTAGGCGGTCCGGGCCGCATCGGGGGGGGCAGGCTGGACAGGGGCGGGGTCAAGAACAGGGGGGATGGGTTGGGCCCACGTGGGGGCTGCCCCGACGATCCCGAGGGTCAGGGTCAAGGCGCCGAGACACCATCGTATCCTCACGACCCCGGAGCCTATCACGCCCCGCCCGAGGATTACCCCCGTGCGAAGGCCCGGGCCCGATCGAGCAGGATCCGTCGCTCGGCCCCGGCGATCACCCGGCGTACGGTGTCGGCCGCGTCAGGGTTGACCGAGATCGAGGTGATCCCGCATCGCACGAGGTGCTCGGCAAACTCGGGGCGGTTGCTCGGGGCCTGGCCGCAGAGGGAGGAGGTCATCCCGTGGGCCCGGGCGGTCTCGACGATGCGGGTGATGGCGTCGAGGACGGCGGCGTCGGATTCGTCGAACAGCTCGGCGCAGGTCTCTGAGTCGCGGTCGACCCCGAGCACGAGTTGGGTGAGGTCGTTGCTCCCGATCGACACCCCGTGGATCCCGAGGCGGGCGTAGTCCGGGATGCGGAACACCACCGACGGGACCTCGGCCATCACCCAGCGCAGGAGCGACCGGTCGCGCCCGAGGGGGTGGGCGTCGACGAGGGCGAGGCAGGCCTCGAGCTCCCACACCGTACGCACGAAGGGGATCATGAGATGGACGTTGGGGGTCTCGGCCCGGACCCGGGCGAGCACGTCGAGCTCCAGGCGAAACAGGGCCGGGTCTTTGACATACCGGTAGCAGCCCCGGTACCCGATCATGGGGTTTTCCTCCGCGGGCTCGAAGTCCTTGCCGCCGCGGAGGGCACGAAACTCGTTGGTGCGGAAGTCGTGGGCCCGGTAGATCACGGGCCGGGGGGCGAAGGCCCGGGCGATGCGCCCGATGTGCGCGTGCATGCGGGCCACGAAGTCGTCCGACCGCCCTTCGGCGATGAGCTGCTTCGGGTGGGCCCCGTCGAGGGCGTCGGTCATCATAAACTCCGCCCGCAGGAGCCCCACCCCGTCGACGGCCATGCCCGCCACCCGCTCGGCCTCGTCGGCCATGGCCAGGTTGACGTAGAGCCGCGTCCCGATGGCCTCGGGGTGCCCCCGGGTCTCGACCGCCGCGGCCTCCGAACCGTGGACGGGGGTGGGGTGATCGTGGACGTCGAGGTCCCCGGCCCACACCTGCCCCTTCTGCCCGTCGAGGGTCACCACCTCGCCGTCGCGCAGGACCTTGGTGGCCTTGCGGGTGCCGACCACACACGGGATCCGGAGCTCGCGGCTCACGATGGCCGCGTGGCACGTCATGCCCCCTCCGTCGGTGATGAGCCCCGCCGCCCGGCGCATGATCGGGACCCAATCGGGGCTGGTCATCGCCGCCACGAGGACCTCGCCGGCTTGCAGGGACTCGGCCTCCTCGGGCGAGGACAGCACCCGGGCCTTGCCTGCGGCGCGTCCGGGGGAGGCCCCGAGGCCGGTGACCAGGACCCTCCCCTCCTCCGCCCCGCCCCTCGTCCCGTCCTTCGTCCCGCCCTTGGTCCCACCCTCTTCGCTGGAGGGCCCGAGGGTGGTGATGGGCCGGGCCTGGAGGCAGTACAACACCCCGTCTTGGAAGGCCCACTCGATGTCCTGGGGGGGCCCGTAGTGGGCCTCGATGCGCAGGCCCATCTCCGCGACCTCGATGACCTCGGGGTCGGTCAAGACCCTGCGGGCCTGGGTCTCGGGGTCGAGTTCGACGCGGCGTGTGCCGCCTTCGGGGTCGCGCTCGAGCTTGTGGGTCTTGACCCCGATGCGGGCCTCCAGGAGCCTGGGGCCACGTTTGCTGAGGACGTAGGTGTCGGGCTCGACCTGGCCCCCCACCACCACCTCGCCCAGGCCGAAGGCTCCTTCCACCACGATGCGGTCGGTGTTGCGAGTGGAGGGGTCGGCGGTAAACATGACGCCCGACCGCTCGGCGTCGACCATCCGCTGCACCACCACGGCGATGGCCGGCTCGGCGTCGATGCCCTGGCTGTTGCGGTACGACACCACCCGAGGCCCCCACACGCTCTGCCAGCACCGGACCACCGCGTCGAGGAGGGCCTCGTCTCCGGCGATGTTGGTGAAGGTCTCGTTCATCCCGGCGAAGGAGCTGCCCGCGGAGTCTTCGACCGTGGCCGACGAGCGCACGGCCACCCGGACCGCGTCGCCGAGGCGGTGGTAGGCCTCCAGG
>CAYUSB010000081.1:0-22204 GCA_964447205.1 uncultured Myxococcaceae bacterium | reverse complement strand
GGGAGGAGGGGCACCCACTTGTGGCACGCTGATCCGGCCAACTCGGGGCGGGAGGGGGACTCAGCGGGCTTCGCTAAGCGTCCGGGGGATGCGGGGCAGGCCCATGGCCGAGGCGTTGATGATCCAGGACGCCAGCGCGAGGCTCGCCACGTCTTCCGCGGGGCGGGTACCCGCCAGCTCGCGGAGCACGGCGATCTCGGCGCCCGACAGCTCGACCACCAGGTCCCAGTACTGCTTGCCGTTCTCGATGCGGGTGGCGCTGCCCAGGCGCTGCGACAGCGGGGGCAGCGACGGGGGAGCCGGGCGGTCGATGAAGCCCGCGGGAGCCTTGGGGGCGGGCAGCTTGCGCTCGTGCGCCTTGACCGGCACCGCGGCGATCATGTGGCGCCGGACGGCCATGTAGACCGCGATCATCTCGTCGAGGATGGACTCCGCAACCGGGGTCTCCGACCGGGCGATGAGCTTGAGCAGCTCGGCCTCGGTGAGCCAGAACTCCTTGACGGAGACCTCGCGGGTGCCACCCCGCGGCATCAACGTGCGTTCCACCGTGGCACGCACATAAGGGGTCTTGTTTTCAGGCCAAATGCGCTTGATGAGCTTCCGCACCATCCGGGGCTCGGCGTACCCCAAGCGCGTCGCCGCATCGATGTCCCGGATGCGGGGCTCGCCGTCGGGCATGTTCTCCCAGATGGAGAACTCCCAGCCCTGAGCGGAAGGGGTGAGAACGCGACGGGTCTGCTCGGTGCGGGTCTCGACGGTGATCGTGGGCGTGGACATGAGGACCTCCCTCGCCCGCGGGGATGGTGCGGGCGTGGGAGGGACGGTGAATCACTTTGACTTCGGAGTCAATGCGACTCTGGGGTCAAAGTGATTCAGTGTCGACGTGCTTCCCGGGGACGATCTTGCCCTCAGCCTTGGCCGCCTCGTACCGGTCCCCGAGCCCCAGCGTGCGCAGGGCCCGGATGACGTTCGACGCGTTGGTCAGCCCCAGGTCCCGGGCGGTCGCCGTGAGGTTCCAGTTGTTGGCCTCGAGCGCCGCGAGGAGGGCCTCCCGTTGGGCCTCCCGGCCGATCTCGGCGAGGGTGCGCTTGGGGGCCTCCGCAGCCTTCGTGGACGCCCTCCCTGTGCTCCTGGGGGCCCTCGGGGCGGGCTTGGTGGTCTTCGGGGTGGCCATCGTCGCGAGCATCGTAGTCCCTCCGGGGCGTGCGTTGCGAGCATATGCACGCCGGGAGGCGGGTGCACGCCGGAGATCAAGCCAGGCCCCGCACCTCGGCCGCGTCGAAGTACACGAGCTCGAATCGGGCCCCGAGGTCCGCGAACCCCGGCTCGATGTCCCCGCGGCCGAGGGTGTCCACCACCACGAGCTCGCCCGCGGGCCGCCCTGGGGTCGTGAGCCCTCGCAGTAGGAGCGTGCCCACGTTGAGCACAACGCCCGCGCGCAAGACCACGCCCTGGCCCGTGGCGAGGGTGAGGGACCACCGTCCCATGCGCTGGTTCCAGTCGAAGGTGAGGATGAAGTCCACCCCGTCGAGGGCGGTGGACTGCGTCCAGTGAGCGACGCCTCCAGGGAGGCAGGGGATGGTGAACGCGCTCATCGACGGGTCACTCCCGCGTTGGCCAGCACGTTGGACAGGAAGCTGTTGCGAGGCGCCGCGGGCTGCGGGCCCCGCTGCTGGGGCACCTGGGCGCGACGGATGGCGGGCACCGGGGCCCGGGCTGTGGACACCCGGCGCAGCCGCTTGAAGTCCAGCGTCACAGGCAGGGCCCCGGCGGTGTCGGCCGTGCGGGGGACGCGGTAGTTGATGAGCACGAGGTTGTCGTCGGTGCCGAAGGTCGACTCGAGCGCGACCGTCACCCCGGCGGCCACCAGGGCCTTGAAGAGGGCGTGGCAGTCGCGGGCCCGGTCGAAGGTGCTCGACCACTGGGCCACGGCCACTCGTACGGTCTCGTCCCCGATCCGCAGGTCGAGGGTCTGTGTGCTCCTCGTAGCGCCGCGCATCTGCGTCCGCGGTACCCGGATGGGGGTGTTGGTCACCATGCCCTCGACGGTGAACGTGTCGCTTGCCGGCCGGATGTGGTCACCCGCAGCGCTGCCCGTCTCGACGGGGTGTTCGGTCACCTCGGCCGTGGCGCCGTAGGTCTCGGAGGTAGCCACGTCGAGCTCGAGCGCGACGGTCTCCTCGCCCTGGGTCCAGGTCAGAAGCATGGGCTACTCCTCTCCGCCGACGGTTGCCCGGTCGCGGGCCTGTCGAGCCTGGCGCTGGATCTCGGCCACCACCAGCTCCGCCGCGCGCCTCGGGTCAGAGACCCCGTTCGCCTGGATGGCCCCCGGAGCGAAGTGCAGGGTCTGGCTGTTCGTCGCCCTGCCCCGCTCTCGTCCACCACCACCCGCGGCCACGATGCGTGAGGCGGGGATCGCCTGCGGGACCGCGATGATGCGGGAGGGGGTCGGGGCGCCCCGGCGCATCCACCCGGGAGCTTCCAGGCTACGGCCGTCGACAAGGCCGCCCTCTTCGCCCGGCGCTGCCGTCGGCACCTGGCCCCGGCGACGGCGCTGGGGGCGCCCACCGGCCCCTCTGCCTCCCAGGTACGCCCCGTCGACAAGGCCGCCCTCTTCGGGCTCCGGAGGGGCCTGCGGGGGCTGTCCCTCGGGGGACGTGCCTCCGCCGGGGAGGAGGCGACGCACGGCCTGGAAGGCCCCACGGAAGGTGCCGCCCACGTGCTGGGCGATGCGTCGGTGGGTACCCAGGATGAACTCCAGGACCTCCTTGACGTCGACCAGTACCTCTTTGAATGCCTCCCAGACTTCGGTGAGATCCTCAACAAGCGTGGCCGTCGTGCCGAGGCCGAACGAGCTGTCGAGAAACCTGCCGATGGCGGAGTCGCCCCCGTTGAAGGCGGCAACCAGGTCGTCGACGATGATGACCAACGCGGCGACGGCCAGGGCCGCGAGGATGAAGGGCGACGCCGCCGCGATCCCACCCGCGACCACGCTCCCCAGGGCCACCGCGGCCACCGCCCCGAGGGCCGTGAGGGCGATCTGAAAAACCTGGGTGCCCCGGGTCATGCGCGAGAACCACCCGGTCAACATCGCGGACTTGTCGATGACCCACTGAAGGGCAGGGGCCAGGGCCACGAAGAGCACGCTGCGAACGGAGGTCGTGGCAACGCGGAGCCGCTCCTGGGCCCGGGCGTATTGCCGGGCGGCCTCGGTGGCCTCGGGGGACACCCCGCCCCCCAGGGCCTCCATCTCCTCACGCAGGGCCCGGATGCCCCCGGCCCCGGTGTGCAGGATGTCGAGCATCCGCCGGTCGAGCCCGAGGGACTCCGCGACCCGGATCCGCCTCCGCGGGGAGCTGATGTGCTCCATCGCCACAGCGACCTCGTCGAGCAGCTCCACGGTGGGGCGCACCTGGCCGCTCGCGTCGCGCATGGAGATGCCCAGGCGCCGCAGGGTGTGGGAGACGCCCGAGCCCCCCGCCATGCGGTTGTGGGCGTCGCGGAGCTTCTGCCCGAAGGCCGTGATCGACCGGGTCACCCGGTCGGCCCCCACCCCGCTCTGCGCCCCAGCGTGCTGCAGGGCCTGGAGCTCGGAGCTGGTGACCCGGGCCTCCCGAGCCGTCTCGCGCAGGGCCTCGGCGTCGGCAGTGAAGGCCGCGGCGAAGTCGAAGGCGGCGCTGGCCGCTCGGTGGAGCACGCCGATGACGGTGAGGGCGGCGGTCCCTGCGACGCGCGCCATGGTGGCGAAGTCGGTCCGGGCGATGCCGAGCTTGCCCATGAAGGTCTGCACGGCCGCGGGGAGCTTCTTGCCGAAGGCCGACTGCGCCTTGTCCTCGAAGCGGCCGAGGAGGTCCATCAGGCCGGTGACGGGGCTCTTTGCTGCCTCCCACGCCTTCGACACACCTCCAAGGCGGGGCCGCTCCGGCCCCGCAAAGCCCAGCGGCTTTGCTTTATTCTTGGCCTGCGCCGCGGCGATGTCCGCCCTCACCTTGGCCTGCGCCGCGGCGCGGTCTTCCTTCTCTTGCCACGCGGCTTGATCTTGGAGCCGCGCAATGTGCTGTTTCCACGCAGTTGAGTCGACCTTGTCGCCCCCCACGCTGAGCTTGTCACCCTGAGGCGAGGAGGTCTGCCAACCCTTCTTGCGCGCCTCACGGCGGCGGCTGAGATACTCCTCGGTCTTGTCTACCTCCTTGGTGGCCCCGACAAGCGTCTTGGCCTTCTCGATGACCTTGTCGACGACCTTGTTGGCCGCTTCCAGGCTCTTGAGGTCGACGTTGAAGCCGAGCTCGGCGAATACCGTCCGCAGCGCTTCCGCACTCATGGGCTACCGCCTCTCTGCGGCTTCAACCGCCGCGTCGTCGAGCGCGTCGCACAGGTCGGCGGCGTCGCACACATCGGCCAGGGTCCAGCGGTCCCACACATCAGCGAGGCCGTCCCTGAAGTGCCCAGAGGTCGCCACCCGCCACACGGGCCAGCACAGGTGCCCTGGCACCGCGATGGTCACTCCGCCGGCGCGGAGGCCTCGTCGGGGAGGGCGGCCCTCGCCGCCTCGACCAAAGGGCCGAAGTTCACCTCGACACAGAACCGCAGCCACCCGAAGAGGCCCACGAGGTCGCCGCGAAAGTGCTCGTCCCACTGGTCTTTGAGGGGCAGGCGTTTGCCCGGGGCGAGCTCCGCGCTCGACTCCTCGGCGAAGGCGTCGGCAACGCCGAGAAGCGTGTCCTCGTCGAGGTTCTCGGCAAGGCCCGCCACGAGGGTACCCACGGCCCGGGCGGCCTGGCGCAACGAGGCCACGTCGCCGAAGCCCGGGGCCGCCATCCTGAGCACGCGGGTCATGACCGAGAGCGACCGGCGGGCGGAGAGCGGGCGGCAGTGATAGGTCGTGCCCTCGATGACCTTGGAGGTCTCGGGGATGTCGAGCGTCCGAGCGGCCATCACCCGAGCTCCTCGACCGCGCGCACGAGCACGGCCAGTGTGATCTCCCAGGCCCTCTTGCCCACGTCGGCCCCGTAGGGGTTGTCGGGCGCCTTGGAGATGAAGGCCTCGGTGGCGCTCTCCACGATGGAGTTGTTCAGGTCGACGATCTGGAAGGTGCCAATGTCCGACCCGCCGGGGAGGGCCTGGGCCCGGGCGTAGAGCGCCGTGAGGATCTTGTGGGTGCGGGAGGTCGACATGCAGTTGATGGTCGCCTTCCCGCTCCGGTCGGCCGACTTCACCCGCGTGACGGTACCGTCGGTGCCCACGTGGGTCGTGTACAGCTCCTTGTTGTACGCGGTCGAGCAGAAGTCCGCGTCGTCGCGGCCGTCGTTGAGGGCGCGGCCCGCGAAGGACACGCGCACGAGCTGGGGGTCATGAGTCCGAAGCTGTGTGGGCATGGGAGGGGCTCCTCAGACCGACGCGACGCCGGTGATGTTGGTGGCGTGGATGGCACCCGCGAGGCGCGCGGTGAAGGTGACGCCGTTGAGCACCCGGGCGGCGCGGTCACCCGAAGTCGTCGAGGCGGCGGTGGGGACGATGACGGTGGGCTTGGGGTCGGCGGCGAACAGAGACACGCCCACGCCCTCGTCGAGCTGGCCCCGCACCTCGGCGCCGATCAGGCCGATGCCCTCGTCGGTGTAGGCGATCTTCTCGTTGGCGAGCTTCACGGCGAGGATGCGCTCCTTCATCCGCGTGGACCACCAGTCGAGCCCCCGCACGACGTCGGCCCACTCGCCACCGGCGACCTTGCCGCCGACGGTGAAGGCCACGCCCGAGACGACCTCGAGGAGCGTCCCGTTCTTGCCGAGGATGGTCCCGCGCTGGGTGTCGGTGACCGACCGGGCGGTGACGCCCGCGATGACCTTGAAGGCCCAGGTGTCGCTCCCGGGGTCGACCGGCAACCGGTTGCCGAGGAGCCCCGCGGCGAGCCATCCGAGGTCGGCCGCGATGGCCGGGTAGAACACCCCCACCGTGCGCGCGAAGCTGGCCGCCTTGAGCTCGGACAAGAGGTCGTCGGTCGTGCCCACGACGGCGCACCCCAGGTCGGCTGACTGCACCACGAGGAGCTTGTCGGCCGTCTCGGTCCATGCGGCCGCGGCCATGGCCTCTGCCTCGCTGTTCGAGTCGAGCAGGAGCCCGTACCAGTCGGGGTCGGCGGCGAGGATCGCGGCGAGGTCCGCGGCGATGCCCGGGTCGGTGGTGGTGTCGGTGAGGCCGATGTTGGCCGTAACGGGCTCGTACGCGTGCAGCTCGCCCGCCACGGGGGCGGTGCACACCACGTGCGTCCCGCTCGACCCGACGGCGGTCACCGGGGCCCGGACGCCCACCGTGAAGGTCCCCCCGGTGCCAGCCTGGGCGGGGACCGCGATGGTGGTCACGGTCTTGAAGTGCGTCCCGAGCGCGCCGAGGATCGTGAGGTTGCCGCCGGTGCCGTCGCGATCGGGGATGGCGAAGGTGTCGTTGACGGTCGTGCCGTTGTCGTTGGTCCCGGTGATGGTGACCGTGGTGGCACTCCAGTCGGCGTGATCGTCCACGGTGATCGTGAGCGCGCGCGGTGGCGACATAATGTCGCGCCCGATGGCCCCGTTGATCGCGGTCCCGGTGAGGTTCTGCGACGTAAGGGCTGAGGCCCCGCCGGTGGCGAGGATGGCGTCGTCGTCGGCCAGGGCGTTGATGGCCGTGGCGAGGCCCGTGCACACCTCGGCGAGCGTGGGCGTCGCGTCGGTGATGAAGGTCACATCGAAGCCGTCAACCTCCAGGGAGTAGGTCTCTGCGATCGTGGGCGACGCAGGGGCCGTGGGCACGACGCGCACCACCTGGGTGAAGGGTGAGGCCCGGCGGCCCACCTTCACCCGCGGGGGGCGGGGGTTCTGACTGAAGATGGCGGCCACAGCGCGGTACACCGCCGAGCGCGGGGTGAAGCCGTCGGCGACCAGCCCGGCGAGGCTCGTGTAGGACCGCACGCGGTCGACGTAGCGGGTGTGGTGCGCGGCGACCAGACCCGTGCCGAATCCGACGCGGGTCGGCTGCGCCGAGGTGGTGCTGATCGAGACCGAGGCGATGTCATCCAGGCTCATGGGGCGGTGCCTCCGGGGGCGATGTCGGGGTCGATGGCCCCTCCGTCGGGGCGGGTGACGGTGCCCACCGTCGTGACGGTGGCGATGTAGCTGGCGGCCCCGGCCGTGTCGGTCTCGGCGGAGACGGCATTGAGGCGCACGTCGAAGGTGCGGCGGGAGACCCGGTGGTCGTCGACGGGGTAGTCGGTGACCACCACCTGCTCGACCCGGGCGACGGCCAGGCCCGCGGCGCGAAGCTGGGCGAGCGCGGAGGGCCAATAGACGCGCGTCCGGGCCCGCGAGGCGATGGCGTGGGCGTTGGTGCCCGCGCGCTGGTCGTGGACTTCGACGTCGAGCTGCAGGACGGCCACCCGGTTGCCCTCGACGGTGGGCGTCATCTCGACCAGGGGGTCCGGGCCCGCGGCGTAGTCCCAGCGGGGCGCGTCGATGCCGACGCCCACCTCAGAGACCCAGCGCAGGAGCACGAGGGAGCCGTTGTGCTGGACGCGGGGCTCGTTCTCCCACTGGCAGCACGTGCGGGTCACGCCGGTGAGGACCGAGGCCCAGTCGAGGAGGGCGGGCTCGATGGTAGCGAGGTCCACGTCAGCCCTCCGTCCGCGGGGAGAAGCGCAGCTGGTTCGTCCCCAGCCCTTCAACACGGCAGTCGCCGAGGATTTCGATCCGGCCGTGGTGGATCACGAAGGACCCGTGGTGCTCCGGAAGGTTGAGGCGAGGGACGACATGCGTCTCGTGGAGGGGTCGAGGGGTGGGAGAGACTGATCGTCCAGTGTCCACGTCAGCCCTCCACGCGGTAGGCGATGGCCGAACGGAGTTGCCCGGTATCGACCAGGGGCTTCGAGCTCTTCTTGCGACGCGTGGTGGCGGCCTTCAGCGCCGGGGCGATGCCCGTGGCGATGCGCGTCTGACACCACCCGGCGACCTTCGCCCCGAGCAGCTCCAGGGCCCCGCGGGCGTCGATCTTGCCGCCCACGACGCCCTTGGCGAGCTTGAGCAGTTCGGCCTCGATGTCGGCCTTCCTCTCGTCCATCGTGGCCCGGATGAACGACCGCTGGGGGATCGCCCCCGCGCCGAACTCATGGATGACGGCGACCTCGAGGAGGCTGAGCGTCCGGCGCGAGGCCTTCGCCGCGGCCTTGTCGCGCACCCGGCGCTTCTTGGACTGCGCTCCCCGCGGCCTGCGCTCGGCCACGTCCTTGGGCTTGTCGTCGAGGATGCCCACGCGCACGGTGAGCCCTTTGGCCATCTCGCGGGCCCGGGCCAGGAGGTCCTTCGCGCCGTGGTCGGTGACCTTCACGCCCCCGCTCACGTCAGCATCCCCCCGGGCCCCTGCCCCACCGACCACGGGCCCCCAGCGCGTCGGCGAGCGAGGCGTTGCCACTCCGCGTAGTAGGTGGACGTGTCGCTGTCGCCTTTCCTGGCCTGCGTCCCGTGCGGGGAAGTGGCCAGGAGGTGCGCAGCGTAGAAGCCTACGGCCTCGTCGGTGTCGGCTCGGAAAACCGAGGGGGCGCACTGGCGGGCCGCGGCGACCAGGACCGCCTCGACGCGAGCATCGGCAGTCGGAGCGAACTCCGGCCACCGCGCCTTGAACGTCGTAGCGGTCCAGGCCATGGGTCACCCCTCCCGTCGAACGCGGGCGGGCTTGGGGGGGTCGGCAGCGACTGGGGGCGACGGGGTGTCGCTCGGGCCAGGTGCCGACGGCGGGGGGCGCGTGGCCTCCTCGAGCTCCGTGCGGAGCTGGGCGACCTCGGCCTCGAACGCGGTGATCCGAGCCTCGGAGCCCTGGAGGAGCTCGCGTACCTGGGCGAGCTCGGCCGCGTAGGCCCGCTCCCGCTCCGCCCAGGCGGTGTCGAAGGCTGTGACCTGGGTCGCGATGCGGGCCTCGGCCACACGGAGAGCCTCGCGGGTCGGAACGAGCTCCCCGCGGACCATGTCCAGCTCCATGCAGACCGCGGCGTAGTCCCCCCGCTCGTGCTGGGGCACCTTGGCCTCCACGGGCACGAGGAAGCCCGCCTTGAGGAGCCCAGCGACCCCGGGGTTGTTCTCGCGGACCTCTCCCTCGGCGCCCGGGGCGATGCCGCAGACCGTGGCCGTGTGGCGGTTCGTGACGCGCATGGTCAGATCCCGTCCCGGTATTCCATGGACATCGGGACCTTGACGGCGCAGCCCCCGCAGATCCCCTCACAGGGGATCTCGAACTCCAGGCCCCGGGCCTGGGGAGGCGAGGCCTGGAAGGCCAGGGGGACGATGGCCCCGACCATGTCCACGTCGCGCTTGTAGGCCACGGCGCGGGGCCCAGTGCGTCCGGCGTTGGCCGTGGCCAGGAGCGGCCAGGAGACGATCTCGACCTTGCGTCCCATCGCCTCCATCGACTCGTTGAAGAACGCGAGGACGGTCTTGTTGGCCGCGAGGCCCAGGGGCGTCGTACCGACCAGGGTCCAGTGAGCGGTGGGGAGGGCGATGGTATCGGGAGTGAACACCTCCTTCGAGGTGGTCATGCGGTCGTTGGCGAGCGAGATGAGGGCCGCGAGGAGCTCCTCCGGCGTCATGTCGTCCCAGGCCATGGGCGACGCGGTCACCGCCACGTTGGCGTTGTTGAGGAAGCCCTTGATCCGCGTGTCGAGGGGGTCGCCGAAGGCCACCACGTCGTCGATCTTGCGCGCGATCATCCGCGCCGCAGCGTCGGCGCGGACGGTGTCGAGGGCGAGGGAGAGGCCGCGCGCGGCGGCGTAGGCGATCTCCCGCAGCTCCTGCTGGGTGTAGGCGTACATCGCCCCGTAGCCCTTGATGCCCGAGGTAACCTCGGTGAGGCTCTCGCTCGACCGGGGCAGGTCCTTGCCTCGCTCGGAGCTGACGGCGGCCTGCCCGAAGACCTCCTGCACCACGAAGGTGTAGGTCTTGGCGCCGGGGTCGATGCCGGGGATCACCGGCACGAGCTTGAGCGCGCGCAGCTCTGCGAACATCACCTCGGTGACGCGCTGCTCGAGGTGGTCGAGGGACCGAGCGATCACGGCCGTCTCGCCGGCGTCGGCGCGGTAGCCGAGGGCGCCCGTGACGCCGAGGTATTTCGTGAGATTCATCGTGGGAGCCCTCAGGGGATGTTGATGTCGACGAGGGCGAGCCCGTTGGCGAGCGCGCCGGTGAGGTAGCGCGCGCCAGCCAGGAGCGCGGCGGTGGAGGTGTCGGCCGACTTGCGGAAGGCGCCCTTCTGCGAGCCCGTGCCCGTGTCGTACCGGACGTAGACGGGGTCCATCGGGCCGACGGCCTCCTCGACCGTGACCCAGACGGTGCCGCGGTAAACGGCCCCCACGGTGTCGCCGATCTGGTAGGTGACGCCGGGCGTGCCCCCGCTCGGAAACACGCTGTCGTGCACGCGGGACGGGGCGATGCCCAGGCCCTTGCCGACCTCGGCGGAGGTGGTGGGCAGCTTGACCTTGCCTTCGGTGCCCTGGACGACGAAGAGGCCCGCCTGGATCGCCACCTGGGCGGTGCGGTTGCGGGTCATGGGGTCCGAGCCGTGCACGCCCCCAGGGATGCCGACGGTCGGCTGAAACTCGACGCTGGTCTGAACGCCCATGTCAGGCCGCCTTTCCGTTGATGGGCTGGCGGCCCATCTCGACGATCTTGCTCTGGAGGGTCTTGCCGTGGTCGGCGGGCTGGTTGGCGGCGTCGGCGCGGGCCGCGGCGTCGCCCTGACCCGCGGCGGGGGCCAGGACCTGCCCGAGCTGGTCGACGGCCGCGGTGCGGGCCGCGGCCTGCTCGCAGAGGATCGTGAACATCCCCTGCACGACATCGCGGCCGAGGCCGTCGAGGCGCATCTGCGGGTGGGCCTTGGCCACGGCCTGGCGGTGGATCTCGTGGGCGGCGAGCCCGTCGAGGCGGGCTTCGGGCCCGAGGATGCGGCGCGCGGCCGCGATCAAGGTGCCGCGCTTGGCGACGATGGCGTCCTGGACCGTCTCAGGGACCATCTCCTCGGTGACCTCGGGCGTCTCCGGCTTGGTGGCCTCGGCGGCGGCGAGCTTCGCCTCCAGCTTCGCCACGGTCGTCAGGGCCTGCATCAGGGCCTCCTTGGTGGCCTTGAGCTCGGAGGCGATGCCCTCGGCCTCTTCGTCCTTCTTCTCGACGACCTCGTCGACCGCGCCCTGGGCGGCCTCGACGTCCTCGTCGGCGTCGACGCGAAGCTCGCGGCCGCCGATCTTCAGCTTCTTCTTCATCGGGTTCCCCTTCGCGGCGGAGGAGCCCGCCGACACCTCGAACGCCGCGCCGTCCATGCGCAGCGCAACGTCTGTCCCCGCGCGACCGTGCCCAGGAGGCAAGATCGCGATGTGGTTGTAATGAATGTCGCGCTGGACCGCGTCGTACGCCTCGCCCTCGGGCGTCACGCCCGGCGTCCAGTCCACCTCGCACTCGTACCCGCACGAGGTGTCCCGACGATCCCCGGTCTCGACGAGGCGCACGGTCTCAGCGTCCTGCACCACGAGGTCGAGCACGACGAAAACGCCCTCGCGGGCGGGCTCGCCGTCGGCGTGGCCCTTGGTGAGCGTGGTCCAGGTCTCGCTCGTCACCTTCCCGGGCGGGTGCTTGTCGGTCACGGGCGCGGCGCGCAGCGTGGCGAGCGAGTCCGCGGCGAAGACCTCCTCGGGCGGGCGGTACTCCCGCCACGTGCGACCCTCGTGATTCTGGTAGCGCTGGACGCCCGTGCGGGTCACCGCCGCGGGAACACGCAGGCCACCCTGGGGCGTCTTGGCGACGCCCCGGATGGGCCCTGAGAAGTCCTGGCGATACACACGCGGCACGCCCCAAGGGTGCGGGGTGGGGGTGGCGATGCGCTATGGGGTGCTGGCACGCTGATGCGGCCAACCGGGGGTCACTCGAACGAGGGAATCACGGGCTCGGCCGCACATCTGCATTGGAAGTCGAGCCCAGGGTGAGCCCGGCGACCGGTGCGCTTGTCGACCACAGGGGGCTCCGCGTAGAGCTGGGTCGTGCCCTCGAGCTCCTTGTGCCGGGCCCGCACCCGCTCGTCCCGGCTCGTCCGCCAGAGGTACTCCGTGACGCCCAGGGCCTGGTGACGGGTCTGGGTGACCGAGGCGTTGAGCTTGAGCACCTGGTCGCGGGCCAGGAGGTTGGCGTGTGCCTTCGTGGTTCCGGCCTCGTCCCGGATCCTCGCGGCGATCTCCTCGACCCGGGTGCCGACCCCGGCATCGGCGAGGATGGCGCTCACCCGGCCGATCTTCCGCGCCCCGAGCGTCCGAATCGCCCGGATGCCCTCCGCACGGAACGCGGTCACCTGGGCCGCGAGGGCGGGGTCGTTGGCCGTGAGGTCGACCCCCATCACCCCGCGAATGTCGACGCCGGCCGCGGCCTTGGCCTGCGCGGTCACCTGTGCGCTCGTCCACGTCAGCACCCGCCCGGCGATCTTGTCGAGCGGGCCCCGCAGCGCCTTGGGCGACGTGAGCCGCCCGAGTAGGCCGCGCATCGCCCCGAGGATGCCCTTGCGACTCTCCGGGGGCAGGACGGAGGGCACGCTCCCTCCGTCGGCGTCGGCGCGGGGGAGGCGCTGCACGAGCTCGGCGTCGAGCTGCTCGAGCACCTCGGCCGCGAGGGCCGCGTACGCCATCTGCTCGGCCCTGGGGGGCTTCGCGGGGGGCGCGGTCCTTGGCCGCTTGGGCGGCTTACGAAGCATCACCTGTCCTGGATCGGGTAGGCGAGCCCGTCGGCCGCAGGAGCCTCCGGCAGGTCCCCATCCCACACCCGCGCGAGGCGCTCCTGCGCCCGCTCCAGCGCGTCGTAGTATTCCGCGGACACGCTGATGTCGTCGTCGAACTCGTCGGCGCACCGCACGAACGCCCGCGCGCACGCCACCATATGTCGCCACGCCGCGATCACCTCGGGGCGTTCCCTGTCGGGCTTCACGGGGCCTCGCGGGGTGAGAGGCAGACCACGACGCCCCCGAGAAGCTCCACTTCTACAGGGCCGCACCGAGGGCACCGGACGCTGTCAATCACCGTGCACTCTGGCCGGTACTTCGTCGCCGGGAAGCGTTGCCGCGTCTCGACGTAGCCCTTGTCGAAGCACCCGAAGCACTTGACCCGACGCATCCGGGCAGCCCCAGAAAGATCCCACTCGGGGCTGTCCGCGTCGCGCGCGGGGCACGAGCGCTCAAGCACCTGTCCATCGAGCACGACCGGCCCGGGCCCGCCTTCGGTCGCCTTGCCTCCCATTGCCATCACGCACCCCCCAGGAGCGGGTAGGCGTACCGCTCGCCCGCGGCCCACACCTCGACCGTGTCGAAGGTCACGGCCACCCGCAAGATGGGGTCGGGGGTCGGCTCACCCTTGGGCAGGTAGGCCAGCGTGACGTGCGGGGTGTAACCGTGTTCGCTGGCCGGTGGAACCGGGAGCACAGCCACGAGCGCTTCGCGCGCGGCTGAGAGCCCAGGCACGTCGGGGGTGGCCCACACGGGGTCGAGGGTGTCCCCGTCGAAGCGGCCGATGCCGCCCAGGTGTCCCGGGAGCGGAGCCTGCTCCTGGGCCCAGGCCTCGACGGTGCTTCGGGTGGTCTCGATGTCCTCCGCGGACAGGTCCTGGCCGAGGTACGCGAGGGTGAGGTGGATCCGCTCGGGCTCCTCGCCCCCCGGCAGTGCGATGGCCCGGGCGACTCCGATCGGCACCGCGAGCACCACAGCAACCCCACTGTCCCGGGCGTCTGTGTGCTCTGCGGGCACCTCCACCACGTCGCCGGGGGCGATGTCGTCGCCCTCGGCCACCACGGTCGGGGGCGCTGCGGTGAACGCCCCGAGCTCGAGACCGCCCTCCTTCGCGGCCTTCACCACCCGCGCCGTGTAGGCCTGGTGGCCCTGGTTCGAGGCCCGGAGCTTCGTGACCTCGGCGCGCATCGCCTCCATCTCGGCCGCGTGCGTCGCCTCGGGGGCGGTGAAGAAGGTCGTACCCGCCTCGCCCATGACGGCCTCGGCCTCGGCCGCCTCCATGCCCATGGAGGCCACCAGGAGGGCCACCCCAGCCCCGCGCGGGATCTCGCGGCCTGCAACCTTGGCGATGATCGCGGCGACCCCCTCGGGGTCTGCCTCGGGCCCGGTGGGGTCCATCAGGTCGGCCGCGTCGGCCTCGAGGAGTGCCTGGCGCGCGGCGAGGTTGATCGTCGTCTCGGCGCTCCATCCCCCGGGCCCGAAGCGGCTCGTGGCGACCTCCTCGGGCGTGACGGCCCCCATGGTGACGTAGGCCGCGTCGACCGTGGACTGCTTCACGCGCATGTCGGCCGCCTCGACGGGCGTGGGCTGCCACAGCGGCGGGTAGGCGATCGACCACGACGCGGGCAACTCGCCGGCCGTGGGCCCCTCCTTCGCGAGCAGGAGGAGCCGCACGAGCTCCTCCATCCGCGGCACGAGGTGGTGGGTACGCTCGGCCGCGACCTCGTCGTACCAGGAGCGGATATCGCTGTCCCCGGTCGCATTGAGGCCCGCGGGGGCCTGCCCCATCAGCACGGTGACGGGAATGTTCGAGACCGCTGCGAGGAGGTTGATGAACCGGTCCATCACGTCGACCGTGCCGGTGAGGGCCCCCACCTCCACGCGCTGGTAGTCCTCGCCGTCGGAGTCGAGGAGGAGCGACCGGGCCGCCGACCTCGACAGGTCCATCAGGGCCAGGCGACGGCGCAGGACATCATCCTCGTCGCCCGCCATCATCTCCATGAGGCCCTTCATCTTCAGGACGCCCTGCGAGGCCTCCTGGAGGAGCACGCCCCCCGACGCGAAGGCGCCGCGCGAGGCCTGGAGCTCGGCGAAGACCCGCTGCAGGATGCTGTCGCCCCAGCCCTGGAGTTGGAGGCGGCGGCGACGGGTGGGCGTGACACCCTCGAAGCGCAGGATGCGCGAGGCGTGGACGGTGGTGGTCTCGGTGGCCGTGCCGCCCATCCGGGTGAGCCGGTAGAGCTTCGGCATCCCGAAGGAGCCCCGGCGAGGGTCGGTCTCCCAGGTCATCGGGTAGAGGTCGCGACGGTCCACGTCGACGACCCACCGCACCGCCCGGAGGTTCTGCTCGTCGAGGGGCTCGTCAGGGGCTCGGCCGTCGTCGGCCCCGATGTAGACCGCCCCGCCGCCGTATAGACGCGCCCAGGTCCACGCGCTCTTCATGCGGCTCGTCGCGTCGAGAGCCTGGAGCGCCGCGGTGACGCGCGCAGCCGCACCCTCGCCGGGCATCTGCACCGTGGGCGGGGCGCGCATCGCGTGCTTTGGGACGGCGTCGACGATCTTGGCCGCGAGCCCGTCGAAGTTGTACAGGGCCTCCAGGGTGGGCAGAGCCAGGTACTCGCCCTCGGTCGGGGCGAAGGTCATCGCCGTCTTGCCGAGGGCCGTACCCACGCCCGTGAGCTCGTTGAACCAGCTGTCGAGGCGGAGGGTTCTGATCGCGCCGAGGAGGGCTTGCCGAAAGACCACGGGGAGGCCTCCCCGTCAGAAGGTCACTTCGACGGAGGCGCCGAGGTCTGCGGTCGTGGCAGACCACGCGCTCCCGGTACGCACGCGCACGTCGAGAACGTCACCCGCGATGAAGGTGTGCGTGCCCCCGACGAAGGTGCCGTGCGCCGCGGCGGCGGCATCAGCCACCGTGACGATCGCGGCGGGGAGCAGCGTGCCGTTCTTGTAGACGCCGACGATGGCATCGGAGCCGGCCGCGACCTCGGACAGGGCTGCGGACAGGGCCGTCACCGATCCTGCGCGCGGCGCGACCCAGCCGACACCGAGGCCTGCGACGCCGCACCAGGGCGCCACGACCGGGGTGGAGTCGGCGGGGGTGGCGTTGTCACCCGCGGCCACGTTGAGCAGGCCGAACTGGAGGATGGCCGCCGCGGGCCCCGTCGGCCCTGTGGCTCCCGGCACCCCCGGCTCGCCAGGTGCGCCCGTGGCCCCGGTTGCTCCCGTCGCGCCCCTCGCGCCCCTGGCTCCCGTGCGCGCGCCCATCTCAGCGCACCCGGGTGAGGTAGAGAACGCCCGTCGCGGCCGAGGCGTTCATGATGGCGTGCAGGTCCACTGCCTCGCGCACCTCGAGCGACCATGGGATGCCCGGGGGCAAGATCGCGCCCGTGGCCGCGCCGCCGCCGTGCGTCGGAGCGACGGCGGCCGCGCCGAAGCGCAGGGTGCAGCCCTTGGTCTCGGTCGAGTCGAGGTAGGCCGTGTACCCGCCGACGGGCACCGCCGCGAGGTTGGCGTCGGCGTCGGTGAGGTCGAGCCGGTACGAGGTGTTGTCCGCCCGGATGGGGGCGTTCTGCAGCCGGGTGGGGTCCATCGGGGGTGGCATGCCCCAAGGGTGCGGGCGGACCGGGGGCGACCGCTACCCGATGCTGGCACGCTGATACGGCCAACCGTCAAGCGCGGTCCTTAAAAACACCAGCCATCGCGGCCCGGAGGCGCGATGCGGAGTCGCGGGCGGTGATGAGGTACTGCGTGGTGGCGTCCACCTGGTCGTCGTGGGCGCCCGCGGGGAAGGTCACGAGCTCGTGCACGTACGCGGGGACCCAGGGGGCCCCTCGCCGGCCATCGGGATACCGGGCGTCGGTCTCGTGCGGGAGCCAGACCTGCCCCGCGGCGAAGAGGGGCTCGACCGCGCTGGCCCGAGCGATCTTGCCGCCCTCGGGGGTGACCGCTACGAGCCCGGGGACTTTGTCTTTGAGCACATCGAGGATCGCGGGGCCGTTGGCTTTGTCCTCGACGAGAACCCGCCGACACTTGGGCCACCGGGCAAGCATCTCCGCGATGGCCTCGACCGTGCGAGTGAAGGTCAGCGGGCGCACGGTCTGATCGACGAGGTAGTGCTGCGCCCCCACCGTGAGCCAACACTGGATCGACACCGGGTCCGACCCCACCTCACCTTTGAACGCGGCGTCGACGGAGAGCGCGTAGGTCCCGCCCGACGGAAGCTCCGTCCACCGCTTCGCCAGCCACTCAGCCTTCAGGATGGCCCCCTCGGCCGGGGCGGGGCGCTGCTGGTGCTGTGCGGCGGTTTTCGTCGGCCCCATCACACGCTCGATACGGTCAACCTCCGCGGCGGGGATGCGCTCGGGGCAGAGCAGCTCCCCCTCTTCGGCTCGGGGGTCCCGGGTGTAGCGATGAGGGTGCCTCGACTCGTAGCGCATCGGGAGGCACAGCACCGTGGCCCCCGCCCGAATGAACTCCGTGGTGAGGTCCCGCTCATGGACACGCTGCATGGTCAATGTGCGGGTGGATGTTGCGTGGTCGAGGAAGCGCCCGGGCACATTGCTCCACCACTCCAACATTGCGCCGATGCCAACGCCGCTCGCTGCGCCTGCGAGCTGCGGGTTGATAGGGTCGTCGACCCCCATGTCATGGCAGTGCTGGCCCACCACGTCGCCGCCGGGAATGGTGGTCGAGAACCGCATCCCCTCCTGCGAGGTGTTGAAGATCGACAGCGCCGTTGATGCCGTACGGTCGCGAGGGATGGCTACGTGCGGCCACCGCGCCTGGAACCACTCCGAGTCGATGAGCCTACGGTTTTTGCGCGCGTCTCGGAGCACAACACGCTCGGCGTAGCTCGCGAAGATAAAGCGCCGGGCTGGGTCCAGCGACCACACCCACGCGGGCCAGAGCACGGACGACAGCATCGACTTCGATGTGCCTGGCGGGATGTTGATGACCAAGTCGCGAATCTCGCGTCGCGCCACAGCCTCAAGGTGTTCGCACATCGCGTCGAGGTGCCAGTTCCACACCAGGGGCGCGGGCTCCACCTGAGGCCATGCGCGGCGCACGAACTCCGCGAAGCCCCGGCGGCGCACAGCCTCCCGGTCAATGTCCGCGGGGGTGGCGAGCCGCAAGGTCACCGGCGGGCGGCCTTCGCGGTGAGGGCTTCGTACGCGGCAAACTCCTCGTCCGTGAGGGCCGACAGGTCGAGGCTCGGCTCCGTCGTCATCTCCACCTTCGAGCTGCGAGGCAACCCCACCCGGGCGAGGACGGCCTCTGCCGCGGCGGTCGACGCCGGCGGGGGGGCGGCGAGGGCATCCACCAGGCGTTGGGCAGCCCGAGGGGCGGCATCGCGCAAGATCCGGGCGGCGGCGTCGCGACCCTCAGCGAGCTTCGCTTCCCGGGTCTTGCGGGCCTCGTCGAGGAGGCGCTGTCCCTCGGGGCTGTCCCTCCAGTCCAGGACCGTGGTGCGAGGCAGTTCGAGAGCCCGGGCCACCGACGAGAGCTGGTGGCCTTCGGCGAGGAGGCCCATTGCCTCAGCGCGCTTGTCGGGTCCGCCAGGCTTGAGCTTGGACTTCGGGGCCGTCGGTTTTGGTGGTTTTTGACGGGTCATACCTTCTCCAGGGCCTTGGCGAGGGCCTCCCGGGTCTTCTCGGGCAGCGACTGCACCCAGGCCCGCAGCCGGTCATGGCCGTCCCAGCGCCCTCCCGCGGGGGGCAGCTCGACACCCGCCTCGCGCAGCTTGCGGTAGCAGGTCCGGCACTGGCCTCTGCGCCCCTCCGCGCTGCGGTGCCCGCAGGCCCACAGCGGGTGCTCCTGCGCCCCCTCCGCGCCCTCCGCCGCCCCCGTGCGGGGGGTCGCCCGTCCTGCCCCCGCCGCGGCCCCTGCCGGGGCTCCTGGATGCCTCCTCGCGTTCCTCCGTCCGTTCCTGTCGGTTCCTGCTCTGCCGCGCCGAGGGCCCGCTCGATCTGCGCCGCCGCGTCGTCGGGTAGGCGCCGCTTGCCGCTGGCCCAGTGGTAGGCCTGCGGCTTGGGCACCCCGAGGAGCGCCATCAGCCCCTTCGCCCCCCCCGCCCGTGCCACCAGCTCCGCCTGCGTCGGCCGCGCCACCACCTGGGGGGCCTCGAACCGGAGCAGTTTTGGCGAAAACTCCATTAGTTTCGCGGAGTCACACATACCGCCAAGTGGCGCCTTCTTATATCTCTGTATGGTGTTACTTGGCGGTATGTGTGACTCGTTGAAATCACAGGGGTTTTGGGCCGCTCGCTCCACCCTTCGCTGACTCACCCCGAGAGCCGCCGCAGCGAGCCGCGCGGACCCGTGCACGGTCACCGCCTCGGCCGCCACGCGAGGGTCAATCGCCCCCTCGGGCCCGCGGGGCAGGTCCTGCACCTCGGCGCGGCCGTCCCACGACCAGGGGAGCACGGTGCCGATGTGGATGTGCAGCGCGGGGCGGGTCCGCCAAGGGGCCCGAAGGCGCCCGGCCACCTGGGACAGCTCCGCGGCCGTCGCCCGGCGGTACACGGCCGCGTGGTCGGCCGACAGACCCAGGACCGCGGCGACGGCTCGGGAGGCCGCAAGGCTCGGGCGCGGGTCGCCCACGGAGATGATCACGTCGGCCCCCATCCAATCGTCGCGCCCCCGGGCCCCGCCGTAGTGGCCGAAGAGCACCTTGCCGCCGCGGGAGGTGACGATCTCCACGAGGCGGCGGGCCTCGGGGTCGGTCCCCGCGCGGAAGGTGTCGATCAAGCTCTTCCAGCCGAAGAGGGCCACGACCACCACAGCACTGAACGCCACGGCCTGGCGGAGGGCCGCGGCGAGGTACCGACCCAGGCCCAGGTCCCACCGGATCGTGGTGCCCTGCAGGACCTGGCGCCGCGAACCCCCGGCCCAGTGCAGGAGCCTGCGGGTAACGGGCGCGCCGTCGGCCACCCGCAGGTCGGTGACCGGGGGCGCTGCGCCGACCACCGCCCCGAGGAGCTGCACGTCGGCCGTGGCGTCCATGAGCACCGTGGGGCCCAGGCGCGACAGGGCCGCGGCCACGGCCGGCGCCGCCATCACTCCGCGGATGACCCGGCGCGAGGGGTCGAGCTCGGCCACCTCCACCACCATGACGCCCCGCTCCCCGTGCCCCGACCGGACCGCGGCGGGCTGCGCCCGGACGATCCCCGCCACCAGCCGGGCGAGGTCCGCGTGCACGGTCGAGGCCCGCACGAGGCGCTCGTCGACCGACCCATGGCGCACCCGGGCCCACACCGACGTCGTCAGCCTCGGGGCCCACTGCGCCCGGCGGCGCCACCCCGCAGGCTGCTCCTCGGTCGCCTCGGCCCAGGTCCAGGCAGCGCGGATCGCGTAGAGCTCGAGCACGGCCGTGGGGTCGGTGGTGTCGTAGAGGCTCTGCAGGTCCGAGACCCACCCCTCATCGCCTCCGAGGGCCTCCGAGCCGCGGGCCCACACCACCCCGAGGGCGTCCCCCGTTGGCAGCTCGCCGCGTTCCAAGCCCGCAGCCAGGGCCCGCAGGACCGGCCCCCGGAACTGCTCGCTGGTCCCGAAGCTGTCCATCGCCCCGACCGCCGCCTCGAGGTCAGCCCGGGTGATGGCCACCGTGGTGACGGCCGCGGGGTCCTCGTCGACGAAGACGCGGGCGTTCGGTCCCACCGCGGCGAGGCCTTCGCCGAGGAGCGCGTGTACGGTCACCACCACCCGTGGCGGCCCGGCTCCCGCGGCCTCCTCGGCGGCCCGGCGCGCGGGGCAGGTTGCCAGCTCGGGACAAGGGCTCGGGGCGCCCGATCGGCCCCGGCGGTGGCCCTCGCACCACTGCTGGGCGCTCTGGCCCGCCGCGGCGAGGCGTGCGAGGGGGACATGGTAGGCGCACGCCGGGGCGCCGTCCGGGGCCCGCACCGACAGGATCGAGCGCAGGTAGGTGACGGGCTGCCCGGCGAGCTCGGCCGCCACCGCCTCGGCGACGGCGTGCGAGGGAGCGGCGTAGAGGACCTTCTTCGCCGAAGGGGCCCGCTCGTAGCCCTGGAGGGCCTCGAGGGCGGCCCGGAGCACCCGCGCCGCCGCCCGGGTCTTGCCTGCCCCCTCGGTCACCCGGATGACGGAGAGGCCCGAGGGGGGGCTCTGCAGAGCGGCCTCGAGGATCGGCCCGACGTCGAGCGCGGAGACGGCCTCGGGGGTTCCGCGGGCGTCGAGCTCGTCCCGGGCGGCCTGGGCCCCGCCGTCGTGCGGGAGGGCAGCCTCGACCACCCGGGCCAGATCAGGCCAGTGCCGCGCGAGGTGCCCCAGGCCCGTGACGGCCTGGCCTCCGCGGATCCGATCGGCCGTGGTCTGCCACACCTGGGGGCGGTCGTCGGTCTCCCCGGAGTGGCTGCAGATCGCCCGGGCGAGCTCGGGGCCCTCGGCAAGGGGGATGCCCCGGTCGTAGCAGGCCCCGGCCAGGGCCATGTGGATCCCGTGGCGGCCGTGGTGGCCGAGGAGGGCCCGGCCGAGGTCGGCGGCGAGCTGCGACCAGGCCGTGGTCGACAGGGGGCGCGCGGCCACCGTCCGCGGGGCCCGGGGGCGTAGGGCGTCCGTGGGCAGGACGTTGCCGGCGAGCCGCGCGAGGGCCGGGCGCCAGACCTTGGCATGGACCGCCAGCCGTCGCACCGTCGCGAGGTCGGCCGCGGCGTCGGCCTCGGTGGGCTCGTACCGCCAGACCCCGACCCGCCCGGGGTCGCCGATGCGCTCGTACCGCTGCATCACCCCGTTGCGGGTGACCATGGGCAGGCGCAGGAGGCGCACCGCGTCGGAGATGGACGGGTCGGCGATGAGGTCGTAGCACCGCGCGAGGTAGGCGATCGACTGGAGGTAGCGGCGCTTCCAGGCAATTTCGGAGACCCCATCGGAGACGACGTGGGGCTCGGGCAGGCAGTAGACGAGGCGCAGCCCGCCGCGAGTGCGGTAGCAGTAGCCGCCCGGGTGACGCATCAGGCAGGCCTCGACCTTCGCCACCTGCGTCCGCCACCAGGCGTCGTCGGCCTCGACCGCGGTCGACCCGCCCATGGCGCGGTGGGCCTGGGCGCAGTCGATGTCCCAGAGGTAGACGGCCATGGGCACCCCGCCGGGCACCTTGCGGGTGGCCTCGGTGGTGAGCCGGTGGGGGACCGACGGCACCGAGTAGGCCGCGGTGTGGGCGTCGTCGGGGTGTTCGGTCCCGAGGAGCCACGATAGGGGCCGGTACTCCAGACGCCGGGGCGAGGCGGCCTTGGGCCACCCGCGGTATTCCCGGGTGCCGAGCAGGAGGTAGGGCAGGAGGGGGTCAACCACAGTCCACCCCGCGGTCCCTGAGGAGCGCCCCGAGCTCGTCGGCGGCGAGGAGCACCTGCACTGCCGTCGGCAGCTCGGACCGCCCCCGGAGCGACAGGACCACACAGCCCGCCGCCTTCGCCTCGCGAGCCCAG
>CAYUSB010000080.1:2312-22220 GCA_964447205.1 uncultured Myxococcaceae bacterium | reverse complement strand
AGCATGTGGCCGAAGCTGGTGTTGCCGTACACCGGGGCGGGGCGCTCCAGGTCGTAGAACATCAGGGTGTGGACCTTCACCCCGAGGGCGGGCGGGGCAAACTGCGGGAGGTCGTAGAAGCGCACCCCGAGGTTGGGGGTGGGGTCGCCGTGGGTGCCGTGGTTGATGGTCCACAGGCGGGTCCCGGGGTAGCGGGCCGTGAGGTAGTCGGACAGGGTGGTGAGGCGCTCGACCGTGAGCCGGTCGTCGGCCTCGGTAAACTCGCTCTCATTGAACTGCACATCGAAGTCGGTGGCGGTGCCCTCGGTGGCGGCCATCCGGGCGTCGACGGCTGCCTCGATCTGGGCCCGCTCGGGGCGCGGGTCGTCGGGGTTGAGCACGCCCATCTGGCCCTGTTGGGCCCCAAGCAGGGTGAAGCCCGCGTTGCGCGGAAACCCCAGGCGCTCGGCGAGGTCGCCCACCCGGTCGCGGTCCGATCCGTCGACGTGGGTGGCCCCGAGGCGGCGGTTCCACCGGAGCCAGTTGGACTGGAAGCGGGGCATGTCGAGGCCAGTGGCGTCGAGGGGGGCCGAGAGTTCGACGGGGTGGGTGCGGTGCACATGGATCGACCGCCGCGAAAACACCGGGACCTCGTCGAGGGCGATGGGGGCCGCGGGCCAGGCGAAGCTCCGCGGCCGGTAGGTCTGCTCGGGGTGAAAGTACCGCAGCCCCAGGGCCGTGAGGGTGCGGTACACCCCGCGCACGAGGTCGTCCGACCCGTGGCCCGCCACCGTCACCCGATGCCCGTCGCCGCAGCGGGTCTCGGCCACCCGCAGCCCGCCGGGCGGAAGGCTCGCGTCGACCCGCAGCACGAAGTCCGAACGCCCCGCGGAACACCCCGTCGGACCGGCCGCCCGCACGACCGCGTGGGGCTGTCCGGTGAGGGTCCCGACCTCCTGGGCGAGGTCGTCGAGGGCCATCTCCACGCTCGCCCCCGCCGTGCCCGCGAACCACACCGCCACGGGCGGCTGGGCCGGGGCCGGGTCGCCGCTCCCGCAGCCCAAGGCCCCAACACCCAGGACCGCGCCCAACCCGACCACACCGCGCATCGCTTGCATCGTGGTCGCGGAGGGTACACCACCCCCGTGGCCCTCCCAAAGCGCGCCCCTTCGGGAGGGTGCCCAAGCGCCCGCCGCGCTGTCCCAGGGGGAATGGGATTGGGGGCCTGGAGCCGCGCGAGAGAGGGCTCCACGGGTAGCCCTCTCCCTGGGGAGAGGGCCGTGCACGACGCGAGAACCGCGGGAGGGAGAGGGCCGCATCTCCCTCGCCTCGCGCGCACCCCGGGTCTCTCTCGCTCTGCGGGCGACCCTCAGCCCGAGATGCGCGGGGGACTGACAGACAGGGCCGCGGCGATGGTCGCGAGCACCCCCGGGAGGTTGTCGATCAGCTCGGCGTTGGTGAAGCGCAACACGCGGAGCCCCTCCGCTTCGAGCGTGGCCGAACGGAGCGCATCCAGCGCGACCCGGTGCGTGTGCGACTCGCCATCGACCTCGATGACCAGTGCAGCGCTCGGGATGTAGAAGTCGACGATCCAGCCACGGATCACGAACTGCCGTCGGGCGCGCACCCCGAGGGCATCGAGACGCAACGCCTGCCAGAGCCTGTGCTCGGCCCTTGTCGGCGCAGCGCGCATCTGCCGCGCGCGGCGCAGCTTGCATGGGACTGTGCGGCTGGGTTGGGGTCCGAGCGATCGCGGGGGCATGGAGCGACACGGTAGCGCGTCCCTTGGTGTCGCAGTAGCAGTCTGTGGCAAACGCTGGGACACCGACAGCTCGGCCTGTCAGCGCCCCTCGGGCTGAGGACACTGTGCAGTTGGGGGGAGATGCGGCCCTTTCCCCAGGGAGAGGGGAAGTCTTGAACAGGCTGCAAGAGACGGAGGGGGGAGGGAGACACGGGTTGCGCGCGAGACGAGGGAGATGCGGCCCTCTCCCTCCCGCGGTTCTCGCGTCGTGCGCGGCCCTCTCCCCAGGGAGAGGGCTTACCCGCGGAGCCCTCTCTCGCGCGGCTCCAGGCCCCCAATCCCATTCCCCCTGAGACAGCGCGGCGGAGGCATGCAGCCCGCAGTGGGAACCTCAGCCCTTGAGGGCCTCTTCGATCTTCGTCATCACCGCGGGGGTGAGCCGGGCCGCCACCCCGAGGGCCTTCATGTTCTCGTGAACCTGCTCGACCCGCGAGGCCCCCGTGATCACCGTCGTGACGTGGGGGTTTTTCAGGCACCACGCGATGGCGAGTTGGGCCATGGGGATCCCCACCTCGGCCGCCACGGCCCCGAGCCTGCGCACCACGGCGATGCGCTCCTCGTCGGTGAGCGACCCCCGGAGCCACTCGTACCCCTTGAGGGCACCCCGCGACCCCTCGGGGACCCCGTCGTTGTACTTGCCCGTGAGGAGCCCCGAAGCCAGCGGCGACCAGACCGTGGTGCCCGTCCCGAGCTCGGCGTAGAGGGGGGCGTACTCCACCTCGACCCGCTCCCGGTGCAGGAGGTTGTACTGGGGCTGCTCCACCACGGGGCGATGCAGGCGCCAGCGGTCGGCGAAGTCCCAGGCCGCACGAAACTCCTCGGCGCTCCACTCGCTCGTGCCCCAGTAGTGAGCCTTTCCGCGGGTCACGAGGTCGCTCATGGCCTGGACGGTCTCCTCCACGGGGGTCTCGGGGTCGGGCCGATGGCAATACACGAGGTCGACGTGGGACAGGCCGAAGCGCTCGAGGCTGCCGTCCATGGCCTCGAGGAGGTACTTGCGGTTGAGGGTGTTGCGCTCATTGGGGCTGTCGTGCAGGCCCCAGAAGAGTTTGGTCGACACCACGTACGACCCGCGGCGCCAGCCGAGCTTACGCAGGCACTGGCCCATGATGGTCTCGGACTTGCCCTTGGCGTAGACCTCGGCGTTGTCGAAGAAGTTGACCCCGTGCTCCCGGGCGGCGGCCATACACCCCTCGGCCAGGTCGGTGTCCATCTGGGTGCTGTAGGTCACCCAGGACCCGAAGGAGAGGGCGGACAGCTTGAGGCCCGTGCGGCCCATACGTCGGTATTCCATGGGCCGCAGAGTGCATCAGGCCCGGGTCCGACACCAGACCCCGCGGTCACCCCGGATGGCCCGGGCCGCTCGCTCCCGGGGCCGATGCGGCAGCGCGCGGGCAGAGCTGGCTGAAGGTCTCCAGGGCCATGTCGCGCAGGGCCGTGACCCGCCGCGGGATGTGTTTGCCCGCCACGTACACGAAGTACACCACGCCCCCGGGCCGAAACCACTGCGGCAAGACCCGCACGAGGCAGCCCATGGCCACGGCCTGGTCGCCCACCCAGGACGGCAACGGACCGATCCCCGCCCCGTCCACCAGGAGGGCCCGCACGAACGAGAAGTCGTTGCCGGCCAGACCCCCCCGGCCCTTACGCCCCACCCGCACAGTCTGCTGCACCCCACGAGGCCCCGTGAGGGTGATCGACTCGGGGTCGCCCCCCCGCAGGAAGAGGACCATCTCGTGCTCGGTCAGGTCTTCGGGATTCTGCGGCGTCCCGTGCTCCTCCAGGTACCGCGGCGACGCGAAGTAGTGCAGCTCGGTGTTCATGAGCTTGCGGGCCACCGTAGCCGGGTCGGGGGTCGACCCCGCCCGGAAGGCCACGTCGTAGCCCTCCCGGGCGAGGTCGATCACGCGGCTGGACAGGTCGAGCTCGACCCGGACCTGCGGGTACCGCAGGACGTACCGACGCAGGAGACCCGCCAGGATGGTCTCGCCGATGTCGACCGGGGCCGTGATCCGGAGGGTGCCCCGGGGGGTTCCGTCGGTCTCGCCCAGGGTCTCGGCCGCCTCGCGGATCTCGGCCACCAGCGGGGCCACGCGGGTGAAAAAAGCCTCGCCCGCTGGGGTCAGCCCGATGGCCCGCGACGACCGCGTGAGCAGCCGCACCCGCTGGGCGTCCTCCAGCCGCGTCACGGCCCGCGTCAGCGTCGACCGCGGGACCCCCAACGCCCGGGCCGCCGCCGCGAACGACCCGGCCTCGGCCACCCGCACAAACAATCCCACTTCATCAAGGCCCAGCGTTGCTTCCACGCAACGAGCAGTTGTCCCTTGCTGGACTGCCGTCAAGCCCCTGCGCGGTGCACAGTGCTCTCCAGATCAACATCGGCGGGCAAGGCCCACCGCCCCGAAGGCGCCCTCTGTCACGGCGCCGCGGCGGAGGGGCGCGTCTCGTCGTGCAAGGAGTATGAGACAATGCAATCGAAGTACGTGGTCACCGCGGTGCGGGTGGTCCTGGGCCTGCTGTTTTTTGTGTTCGGGCTCAACGGCTTCCTCCACTTTCTCCCGCAGCCGCCGATGCCGGGCGCCGCAGGGGCCCTGATGGGCGGGTTTGCCGCCGCCGGGTACATGTTTCCGCTCATCAAGGGCACCGAGGTCGTGGCCGGGGCCCTGCTCCTGTCCAACCGCCTCGTGCCCCTGGCCCTGGTGATCCTCGCCCCCGTGGTGGTCAACATCGTGGCCTTTCACACCTTCCTGGCCCCGCCCAACCCGGTGACCGCCGTGGTGCTCTTCGGGGAGCTGTTTCTCGCGTGGTCGTACCGGTCGTACTTCCGCGGGGTCCTTACGGCCCGGGCCGAACCCGCCACGGCTCCCGTCGCGCCCCGCACCGCCACGGCCGCTGCCTGACCGCCTGCCGCCCTCCGCGGGCCGCTGCCATCGCCGCGCTGCCCGTTGACGTCTCCCCCCCGATGCGGGCACCGTCCGCGCCATGATCGCCAACGCCATCGCCGCCCCCGGCCTCCGCACCCCGCGCCCTGAGGGCCCCACGGTGCGCGAGGACGCCGCCTGGCGCGACTACTTCGACCGGGCCGCCCACGAAGAGGCGCGTTTCCCCCTCGGACAGCGCTACCTCCGGGCCGACGTGGCCGCCACCCTGGGCCGGACCATCCCCACCGACGCCCGGGTCCTGGAGGTCGGGTGCGGCCTCGGAGACACCCTGGCCTCCCTGCCCAACCCCGTGCGACACGGCCTCGACGCGTGTCAGGCCGCGGTCGAGCGGGCCCACGTGCGCCACCCCGAGCTCGACATCGCCCACGACGACGCCCTGCGCTTCCGCCGCGACATGCCCTACGACGCCATCGTGTGCGACCGCCTCGTGCACAGCGTCCCCGACATCCAGCGCCTCCTCGAGAACCTCGTCGACCACCTGGCCGACGACGGCCGGATCTTCCTCACCTGTTACAACTACCTCTGGGAGGCGGCCATCCGGGTGGGCGAGACCCTGGGCTTCAAGCTCCCCACCCCCCCCGCCAACTGGCTCTCCGAGAGCGACCTCGAGAACCTCTTCTCCCTCGTGGGCCTGGAGGTCGTGAAGTACGAAGACCGCCTCCTCCTGCCCGTCCCCATCCCCGGGGTGGCCGGGCTCCTCAACCGCTACGTGGCCAAGCTCCCGGGCATGGGCCGCGGGTGCATCTACCGGCTCTACGTCCTGCGGCGCCGGGCCGAGACCCGCCACCGCCCCGCCGCCCCCCCGTCGGTGAGCATCGTCGTGCCCGCCCGCAACGAGGAGGGCAACGTCCCCAACATCATCGCCCGCACCCCCAAGCTCGGAGCCCGCACCGAGCTCATCTTCGTCGAGGGCGGGAGCACCGACAACACCCGGGCCGCCATCGAGCAGGCCATCGCCGCGTACTCGGGCGACCTCGAGCTCTCGCTCTATCCCCAGACCGGCAAGGGCAAGGGCGACGCCGTCCGGGTGGGCTTCGCCAAGGCCACGGGCGACATCCTCATGATCCTCGACGCCGACCTCACCGTGCCCCCCGAGGAGCTGCCGAAATTCTACGACGTCCTCGTGCAGGGCACGACCGACTACGTGCACGGGACCCGGCTCGTCTACCCGATGGAGTCCGAGGCCATGCGCTTCCTCAACAAGCTCGGCAACATCGGGTTTAGCAAGCTGTTTACCTACCTCCTCAACCAGCCCCTCAAGGACACCCTCTGCGGCACCAAGGTCCTGTGGGCCCACGACTACGCCCGCCTCGCGGCCAACCGCCACCACTTCGGCGACTTCGACCCCTTCGGAGATTTCGACCTCATCTTCGGGGCCGCCAAGCTCAACCTGAAGATCCTGGAGATCCCCATCCGGTACCGCGACCGGACCTACGGCGAGACCAACATCTCGCGCTTCCGCCACGGGTGGATGCTCCTGCAGATGTCCGCCGTGGCCGCACGAAAGCTGAAGTTCGTGTAGGTCTCGGCCCGGGCCCTGGTTGCCCCTCCCCCGCCCGTGGGTGCATTGTCTGGGCCCCCAATGGCCGACCTCAAGACTTCGCCCCTGCGCGTTTCTCTCGACCGCACCCACGACGCCGGGCGGCTGCGACAGGCCCTCGACCTCGGACGCGACGCCCCGGCCCGCCCCGACGCGCGCCGCAGCCTCGACGATCTCGCCGCCGGCGACGTCTACGCGCGCCGCCTGGCCCTCATGGCCAACTACACCCTGCGCGACGGACCGCGGGTGCTCCAGGGCCTCACCGACCCCTCGCGGCGCGTGCGCAACCTCGCCTACACCCTCGTGCCCCTGTGCTGCGACGACGTCCAGGCCGTCGAGGCCCTCCAGGCCGCCTTCGCCCTGCGCCGCGACCGCACCCTCGCCGTGCTCCTGCGGGGCCGCGGTCGGGCCTCCGTGGTCGATCGTCACCTCGACTGGCTCTCGTCCCGCACGGGCATCGCCGACTTCGCCGACCTCGTCCCCCTCGGGAGCCCCGCGGCCATTCGGAAGCACCTGCCCCAGGCCCTCGCCCGCCCGAGCCGGATCTTCTGGAAACGCCTCGCCCGCTACGCCCCCGACGTGATGGGCCAGGTCTTCGCCGAGCGCCTCCGGGCCGTCCCGGGCGAGCTCGACCCCGTCTCGCGGCAGCTCGTCGACCGGCACCTCTTCCGCATCGCCGAGGCCGCCCCCAACGAGGCCCTCGTGCTCGTGGAGCTTCTGCACACCCGCGGGATCGAGGCCCCCGAGAGCGTGTGGAAGCGCCTCGCCGTCCTGCGCCCCACCATCACCCTGTCGGTGATGCACCGGTGCGACGTCTTCATCCCCGACGACCTCTTCGCCCGCTCCCCGCACCACCTCTCGCCGAGCGCCCTGGCCACCCTCGTGACCCTTAGCCCCCGGAGCCTCGGCACGCCCGAACGGTTCTGGCCCAAGCTCTCCCCCGAGGCCCGCAAGGTCTTCCTCGACGCCTGGAGCGGCCACCTCTGGGCCCGGCCTCGCTGGCTCGTCGACGAGGGCCTGCTCTACTGGGGCCGCAACCTCCTGCGTCACATGGAGCCGAGCGACGACCGCGAGTTTGCCTACCAGCGCTGGAGCGAAGGGGCCCGCGCCAAGGACGGGGTCATCCCCGTCGCCGAGGTGGCCCAGCTCCCGGCCGACCTGCGCGAGCGCGAGGGGCGACGGCACATCTACGACGTGGTGGCCCTGCACACCCGGCCCGACCAGCGCGTCGTCTACGCCCGGTTTCTGCAGTGGCACGAGGCCCGCTCGGCCGTCGAGGCCCTGCTCGGACACCCCGAGGGGGCCATGCGCGGCGTCGCCCTCACCACCCTCTTCGCCATCCCAGGCCTGCGCCCCGACCAACCCGAGCTGGCCGACACCTGCCTCGCCATGGCCCTGGAGCGCAAAAACGAGCAGGACCCCGTCCGGTGCGCGATGGTTCACGCCCTGCTGGCCTGGCCCCGCCGGGTCTGGCGCCCCGAGCACACCGCGGCCCTCGGGCAGTTGATCCGCGACGCCCTCGACGCGTCGGACTGTTCGGTCGGCACGGCGGCCGGGCTGGAGGCCCTGGTGGCGCGACGGTTCGACCTCGACCCGGGGTGGGCCGCGACGTGGCTCTTCACCCTCGTCAAGGAGCGGGGGCGCATCCACGACCCCCTCTTCGCCCGGCACCTCACGGACGACGACCTGCGCGCAGCCGCCCCGGCCCTGATGGAGGTCGCTCGGGTGTGGGCCGACCGCGAACGAGGACTGCCCCTCCTCCAGCTGGCCCGAGGCGTGGGCCTGCGGATGGGTTTGGTCGCGGGCCTCGGAGAGCTCGTGGCCGATCTCTTGGAGGCGTGCACCTGGGAGTACCTCGCCCGCGAGGCCGCCTCGGTCTTGCAGGCCTTCGACCACGGGCGCCTCACGTCCATGCTCGCCCCCCTCCTGCGGGGGTGGATCAAACAGGGGTGGGTTCACGCGGTGATCGCCCTCGCGGCGGGGGAGACCGTGAAGCCCCTGCACCCCGAGATGGGCGAAGCCCTGGAGAAGATCGCCCGGGGCCACTGGCTCCCGGGGGACATCCACGGCGCCCTCCAGGTGCTGCGCACCAAGGACTTCCCGCGCTTCGACCGGGTGGTCGAGGCACTCCTCGCGGCCGACGAGAGCCTCGTGTGCCTGCCCGAGGTCTACGGTCACCTCCACCACCGGCGGCAAGACCTGCTCGACCCATTCCTCGGGCACCGGGTCATCAAGGGCCGCTTCGCCACGGGCAAATCCCGCTGGATCCTCCCCTTCGACAACGGCTTCCACCGCTGGAACCCCGCCCAGAACACCCGCTTCCACGCCACCCTCGCGGGCCTCATCGCCGACAAGGACCGGGACACCCCCACGGTGTTTCGGGCCCTGGTGATCTTGCCCCGGCTCGAGTACGCCCCCGCCGACGCCCTGTGCGCCCTGGCCGACGACACTCGCCCGACGGTTCGCGAGAAGGCCATCCGGGTCCTGGCCCGCTGCGACGCCGGACAGGGGGTGCCGACCCTCCTCGGCTGCCTCGACGACGCCCGGGCCCGCTTCGCCATCTACGGCCTGCGCCGGGCCCTCAAGGACATCCCTCCCGCCCGGGTGGTCGAGCTCCTGGCCGGGGTGTCCCTGCGCAAGGTCACGGTGGCCAAGGAGGTCCTGCGCATCCTCGGCGAGCTGCGCCACGAGGCCGCCTACGCCCAACTCCTGGAGGTCGACAAGAAGCCCCTGCACCGGGACGTCCGCATCGCCCTGCTCCGGGCCCTGTGGGACCACCTCGAGGCCGAACCCACCTGGGAGATCTTCGCCCGGGCCGTCGAGGCCTCCGACTGGGTGATGGCCTCGCGGCTCGGGGACATCCCCGCCGACCGGCTGACCGTGGCCTCCGACCGCAAGCTCTCGAAGCTCCTGGCCCGGGTCCTCGTGCGCCCCGAACCCGAGGCCCGGATCGACCTCCTGCAACGGGCCGCGGGCCTCGCGGTGCGCGACCCCGACCGGGAGTTTCTGCGGGCCTGCGGGCAGCGCCTCGGGTCGCCCTACGACGACGAGGTCCGGGCGGCCATGCTGGCCCTCGCCCACCGCGCGAACGAGGACGACATGGCCGCGTTCGGGGGGATGGTGGCCGCCGTCCGCGAGGATGTCCGGGCCCTTACCGTGGGGATCACCACCCTGCTCGGGCTCCCCCTCGGCACTCGGGCCGTGTGGACCCAGGCCGCCCGGGCCGCCGAGACGGCCCTCGCCGACGACGAACGGCTCGCGACGTTGCGGGTTCAGGTGGCGGGGGCGTGGCGCACCCCGAGCGAGTGGGCCTTCGAGGTGCGACGCCTCGGAGAACTGGGGCCCCTCGGCGCCGACGTGATGGAGGCTGTGGCGGCGAGGGTTCGTGGGCTCCCTGTGGGCTCCCTGCGGGCGGTCACCGAGGGGTGGACGGAGAGCCCTGCGGCCGAGGTTCGGCGGGCCGCCCTGTGGGCCCTGGAGCGCGACGCGGGCCCGGGTCGCGGATGGACCCCCGAGCGCCTCGCGGCCCTCCAGGCCCTGCAGGCCGACGTCGACCCCCTGGTGGCCGGGGCAGCCCGGAGGGTGTTTCCGCCGCGGGAGATGATCGACCCGAGGTTTGTTCCGCGGGCTGAACCGCGAGGGGACACCAAACGCTGAGGCCCCGTCGCGGACGGCAGAAGCAGAAACCGCAAGGGCGCAAGGGTCGCAAGGGCCAGAAGGGGATTTTGGGGGCAACGGGCAGGCGAAGATTGGTGCGCGGGGGAGCAGGTGTTGCGGACGGGAGGGCTGTCGCCCGCGAAACGTCGAGGCCCCCACTCCCCCCCAAAAACTCGTTGCCCCTTGCGACCCTTGCGCCCTTGCGGTTTCCGGCCCGCCCCTCGCAGCCCGCAGCCCGTAGCCCGCAGCCCGTCGCCCGCAGCCCACAGCCCGTCACCCTCAGAGCAGCGCGGCGATCTCGTCGCGTCCCACAGCCCGGGCGACCTTCTCGGCGGTCCAGCCCTTCCCGAGCACCACCCCGCGCACCGTCCGGCGCGTCTTCGTGCCCGCCCCGCGGTCGGCCCCCGCCTCCAGGAGCACCCGAACCGTCGCGGCCCCGCCATACCGCGCCGCGAGGTGCAAGGCCGTGTACCCCTCCCCGTCGTACAGATCGACGGAGGCCCCCTTCGCCAGAGCGGCCGCGAGGAGCCCCGGGTCGTCGCACCGTGCGGCCACATGAACGAGGGCCGCCCCCCACGACCCGAACCCATCGAGGGGCGAGCCCAGCCGCACGAAGGTCTCCAGGAGGCTCCGCCGCGACGGGGTGAGCTCGACCGCGTTGTGGGTGTCGAAGAGACCCGACAGGGCCCGGCCGAGGGGCGTCCATCCCAGTGGTCCGCCTTCGCGCCCGTGGAGGTCGGACCCCGCGGCCACCAGGGCCTCGATCACCCCGTCGTGGTCAAGGTCCTTGAAGCGGGTCCGGGCCCCCGCAAGGTGGAGGGCCGTCTCGCCCCGTCGGGTCGTGGCCGTCACCGAGGCCCCGGCGTCGAGGAGGGCCTGGACGCAGCCCACGGGCCCGCGCTCGGCCGCCCCGTGCAGGGGGCGCTTGAGGCTTTCGGCCGTGGCAGCCTCGGGGTCGGCCCCGTGGGCCAGGAGGCACCGGACTCCCGCGGGATCGCCCCACTCGGCCGCCCAGTGCAGGGCCGTGCCCCAGTTGCCGGGCCGGTGGTGTTCGAGGAGGGCCCCGTGGGCCAGGAGGATCGTGGCCACGGCCGCGCAGTCCTTGCCCGCACGAATCCCGCGCACATCGCTGCGGTACATCGCGTAGTGCAGGGGGGTGCTCCCTTGACGGTCGATGTCGTCGGGGCGGAGGCCCGCGGCGAGGCACGCCTCGACGAGCCACAAGTGCCCGGCCCGCGCGGCCGCGGCCAGGAGGGTCTCGCCGTCGATGTTGCGGGCGGGGGTCCCGTCGGGCGCGAAGGGGATCCCGCCGCGGTCGAAGAGGACCCGGGCCACCGCCTCGTGGCCGTACCCCGCGACGAAGAAAATCGGCCGGTCGTCCCACTGGGGGGAGTGTCGGGCGTTGGGGTCGGCCCCGGCGTCGAGCAGGGTGCGGGTCATCTCCAGGGCGAGGGCCTCGTCGGGGCGGTAGTTGGCCGCCGCCGACAGGACGCTCTCGTAGCCCGCGTACACGTTGGGGTCGGCCTGGGCACACAGGGCCGCGTGGAGGGCCGCGAGGTCGCCCACGCGTACGGCGGTGACGAGGGCCGCGTTGGCCTTCTTCGAGGATGCCATCGGGGTCTGCCCCGGGTCAGTGCCCGGGGGCGGGCGCGCGGGCAGGAGACGGGGACGGAGAGGGTGACGGAGACGGCGGCCGGGCCGTGGGGTTGTACTCACCCGCAGGGCGCTCGGCGACGAGCGGGGTGGTCCCCGCCCGGGCGGCAGCCGGGACGTACCGGGCCCACAGGGCGAAGAACACCCCGAGGGCGAGCACGGCCATCACCCCGGGCGTAAACCACGTGTCGTCGACGGGCCCCCGGACGAGCTTCGCCTTGAGCTCGGCGTTTTCCCGGCGCAGGCTGGCGATCTGCTCGGTCAATGCGGCCCGGTCGTCGGGGCGGGATTCGGTCGATCGTACGAGCTTCGCCATGGACCGACTCATACCCGAAGCCCCTGCATTGCGGCGAGGACGAAGCGACACCGACGGGTCCGCAGGCCCCGACTCACGGTCCGCTCGGCGTAGCCCGGGCCCGGACGACAAACTCCACCCGGCGGTTGAGGGCCCTGCCCGCCCGGGTCGTATTGTCCGCCAGCGGAACCGTCGACCCATACCCCCGGGCCTCCAGCCGCTCGGGGGCCACTCCCCGGGTGACCAGCCACTGCCGGATCGACTCGGCCCGGCGCCGCGACAAGACCACGTTGTGCTCGTCGGAGCCGCTGTTGTCGGTGTGCCCCTGAACCTCCACCCGCACGAGCTCGGGGTGGGCCTCCAGGGCCGCGGCCACCTCGGACAGAAGGGGTGCGCTCTCGGGCAGGATCTCCGCCCGGTCGACGGCGAACCGCGGCTGCTGCTGGATCACCACCCGGTCGGCCGTCACAAACACCCGGGGGCATCCGTGGGTGGCGGGGTCCTGGGTGCGGGGACCGGGCTCCTCGGGGCAGGCGTCGCGGTCGTTGGGGATCCCGTCGCCGTCGATGTCGGGGTTGGGGCACCCCCGGCGGGCCGGGTCGGGGAAACGCCCCGCGGCGTCGACCGGGCACAGGTCGTCCGGGTCACGCACCCCGTCGTGATCCTGGTCGGCGAGGGGGCAGCCCATCCGCCGGGGATCGGGGTCTTCGCCCGCAGGGGTGTCGGGACACTGATCAACCCGGTCGGCATACCCGTCGCGGTCGCGGTCCTCGAGGGGGCACCCCCGCCGCCGCGGGTCGGGGCGCGGACCCATGGGGACATCCGGGCACTGGTCGTCGGGGTCGGGGACGCTGTCGAAGTCCGCGTCGCCTACACCCGCGGGCGGATCGGGGGGCTGCGGGGCGTACCCCAAGGTGACCACGGCCCGCAGAGAGGCGGTGCCCACGGCGTCGGTGAGCCCCGGCCCCGCGGCGGCGGCAGCGACGAGACCGCCGCGGGACATCCAGCGCAGCCCCAGGAGGGTCTCCAGGCTCCAGGTCGACGACTGGGTGAGGTCGGCGAAGGGCCCGTGGACCCCCGCCTCGGCCGTCACCACCACCCGCCGCACGACCGGAACCGTGACCCCCGCCCGCACCACCACCCGCCCCGTATCCCCCCCGAGGAGGGCCCCGAGGTTGAGGGCCAGGAGATAGTCACGCCCATTGACCATCTCCAGGGTCACCCGGGGAAACACGGTGACTCCCCCGTCGGTGCTGGCCGCCGCGGGAGCGCCCACCGGGAGCCCCACCCCGACGGCTCCCACGAGGCGCACGAAGCCCCCGCGGAGGGGCCCGGCGAGGCGCACCCGCAGGTCGACCCGTGCGTCGCCGAGGCCCGCCTCCGCCCCGGTCTGGGTCAAGACCACGGGGAGGCCGACCCCGAGCTGCACCCGGTCCCAGAGCCCGAGCTGTGCGGCCACGTAGAGGGAGCCCTGATCGCGCACCGCGGTGCCGCGCAGGGCCGTGACCCCGCGCCCCGCCACGTAGCCCCCGATCCCCAGGTGAGGCGACAGTTGGGCCCGCTCCGTGCCTGCAAGGTCGTCGGCCCCCATGGGCGCCACGAAGCGCCCGAGGCCCTGCCCCGCGGCCGCCCCCGGGAGGGTCACCAGGGCCGCGACCCAGGCCCCCAGGAGCGCCCTTCTCCGCGCGGCGGTCTTCACCGGCCCGCGGCTCAGGACACGTCGAGGGCCCGGGACACCAGGGCCTCCAGGGTCGTGTGGGCGAGGGCTCCCTGGTGGGTCGAGGCCAGGACCACCATCGGGGCCTTGCCGGCCCGCCAGGCCTCCTCCCAGCGCCCCGCGCAGAGGCACCAGCGATCGCCCGCCCGAAGCCCCGGGAACCCGTAGGCCAGGGCGGGGGTGCTCAGGTCGTTGCCCTGGGCCTTGGAGTAGGCCAGAAACTCGTCGGTCATCACGGCGCACACCGTGTGACTGCCCGCGTCCTCGTCGGAGGTATCGCAGCAGCCGTTGCGGAAGAAGCCTGTCCGGGGCCGCTCGGAGCAGGGCTCCAGGGGGGCCCCCAGGACGTTGATCGAGGGGCTCATCGGGGTCGCCATTTCGGGACGACTTGTATCACAGCCCCGACGAGCCGCAGAGCCCCCCTCCGCCGCGCAGCGGTCGAGGTCGCAGTGACTGCCAGAACAGCGCATGCGCCCTGATCTTCAGGCTATGGCTCCTCATCGACGACGGTGATCCGACGTGACGCGCCGTACACAGCCCCGGCGGCGTTGTCCCGGACGAAGACCTGGAAGAGAAACATTCTCCCGACCACTGTCCCGGGGAAACGGATGTCCAGAATGACGAGCTCCGGCCAGGCGCTCACGTACCCGTCGCCGTCACGCGCGAGCCCATGATCTTCCATCCTCCGGACGCTCTCCTCCAGGGTGAGGGAGGGCCCCCCCTCCGCGGGTGTGACCCGGAACGTCAGCCGCACATCGGGCACGATGCCCCGGAAGCGCACCCGACCCAGGAGGTGGTACCCGCCCTGGGGGCCATGGACCAGTTCGAGGCGCCCCCCTGCGGGGGGAATCGCCTCCCACGCGCGTAGTCCTGTTCCGATCTCGACCGCGACGCGCGCGGCCGGGACATCCTGCGGGGCGGCGTCCGAAGGCGCAGGAGGAGCCCCGTCGGCGCGGAGAACGTCCCCGAGAGGGGCCCCGGTGTCTGTCGGGACGCCACCCTCGCCGACGGGGACCGGTCCCCCGGCGGTCCCACAGGCGGTCAGTGCGACCACGAGGGTCGACAGACCTCGACCGTGCTGAAGCGCGCCGCGACCCATCCGAGCCCGCGACCCTGGAGGACAGACCCCGTTACGACCTCCCACGCAAAACCCTTCGACGCAGACACCACAGGAGCGCCGCCCCGATCCACCATGCGCCCGACCTCGAAGCGGGGAGGGACGTCCTGCAACCACAGCCCGCGGCAGGAAGTCCGCCGGGGGCATCCCCGGGTGCATCCAGAGCGGGAGGCACATCGCGGGGAGGCTCGCCGGGAACATCCGACGCCCTCCCTGCATCGGGAGCGAGAACCTCGCCCATTGCGGTCGCATCCCCGCCCGCCTCTGCATCGGGGATCGAAGCATCAAGCGCTTCGCGCATCGTGGCCGTGACACAGCGCTCTTCACCGATCCACGCGCCCGGTATCGGGGACGCCATGAGCAGGTCACGGACCGGGAGGGAGAGGGCGGCCACCAGGGGAGGGCTCAGCTCGGGCGTTCCCCGACTGCCGCGGTCGATCGCGCGGATCACGAGGGGGTCACGATCCATGGGCACGGAGAACATCGCGGAGTAGCTCCCGGCCCGGAGCGCCATGGAGAGCGGGACATCATCGCGCAGAACGGTGAGGTGCCGCGGGTCTGCCGCGACCACGCCGCCCGCCACGCGCGGGATCACCGTGACCCGGAGGAGTGCCTCGCCAGGACGCTCTCCCCCGCCCCCCAGGACACACATTTCGAGGCGCTCGACGGGGCGGGGGGCGGGCGCGGCCACGAGGTCGATGGTGGTCGAAAACTCCATGCCGGAATCCAAGCGTGCGGTGACCCGCATCGGGCCTGGGGCGGTGCCGGCAAGCACCGAAACCCCGACGACCCCATTGTGTGCGGTCGGATCGCCGGGGCCGCGTGTACCGTTGGTGACCGTCCAGGTCACCCGGGTGAGCGGGACGCGTTGGCCCTCCCGGTCGCGAAGAAGGACGTAGACCGAGGTCTCCTCTGCGCCATTCGCGTGCATGACGGTCTGCAACGGGAAGACAGATGACCGTTCGACGCTGACCTCGGGGAGCAGCTCGGCCTCGTCCCGGAAGTGACGGAGGGCGATCGTACGCACCCGGGCCCCCGCCGCCCTGACCTCGAAGGGTTCGGTGCCGAGGACCGAGGCGAGCAGGCTGAAGGTCACCTCTGCCCCGAAGCTACGCGGGAGAACGGGCAGACGCCGCCCATCCGTCCGGAAGAGCCCGGTCCCAGGGTCGTCCACGAGGTTGACAGGGTCGCCGAGGGGCGACTCGGGCAGGGCGAGGATATTGACCGTGGCCCTCCCTGCTTGGCCCTCCTGGATGTACCTCGGAGTGACCAACACAGTGCCCGATCCCTCGGCCACCAGGGGTCGGACGGCGAGCCTGTGCTCCGCCGTGGGGATGCTCGGGTGGGTCACCCGCACGACCACCTCACGCGCGCCCGCCAGGGCCCGCAAGGGGGCGACGTAGGTACCGTTTCCCAGGTCGCGGAGCGGGCGGGTGAGGGCCCCCCCGTCGAGGGTCACCGTAGGCGCCGCGTCGGGCCCCAGGGGGGTGCCGTCCTCACGGCGCGGAACAATCGCGAGCCAGCTCGGCGCGTCCCCCATCAGGCTCGGCGGCGCCGCGGCCACGATCGTCGACGCGGCACCGAGCACCGGGATACGAAGCCGCGCGAACGGGGTTCGCCCGTCGAGGGTCGCGGCGAGCCAGACCTCTCCCGGGGTCCGTGCGGTCAGGGTCGCCCGCCACGACCCGTCGGGCTGGGCCTCTGTCGCGCTCACCTCGCCGTCGCCCACAACCCGCCGAACGGTCACCGCGTGATCGGGGCCCAGCGGTCGCCCGCGGTCGTCAAGCGGGCGGACGGTCACCGTCGCGGTCGTGATGCCCGCGGAGGGCGCCAGCCACGGCCGGTCGGTCGCCAGCCAGCGGGGCTCTTCCACCGTGATCGAACCGCCCATCGTAGGGCTCACCGACGTGACCGTACGCGCACCCGAAGTCCAGGCGATCGTCACCTCCGCCGAGGCCGTACTCCGACACGGCCACAGCGACAAGAACGCCTTCGGCGGCCCCATCGAGGCCATGTGCCCGCCCGTCGAAATGACCGCCATGGCGCGGTGCGTGCCGCAGGTGAGCGTGACCACCGAGCCGCGGGCCTCCCGGGGGGAGACGGTGCCTCGCGGGGTCACGACCAGCCAGGGGCCCCGGGTCGTCCGATTGCGGAGCACCATCGGGTGGGTCAACTCCGCGGCTGCGAAGAAGAGGTCTGGGTCGCCGTCGCCACCCAGGTCGCCCAGGACCGCCGCCCGGTACTCGCCCGTCCCGCCCGCAGCACGAACCACGGACTCGGCGTCCTCCACGAGGGAAGGCTGGTCCGAACCCCTCCAGAAGAAGCTCGGCGATCCGCCAGGCTGAACCTGAAACGCTGGGTCCGCCGCGATCCGCCCGCCAGACTGGAGCAGGTCTGTCCGGCCGTCTCCGTCAAGGTCGTCGAGCAGGGCGCTCCAGGTCACCCGCACGCCGTGGACCCCCAAGACGCCGCCGAAGCCCATCGCGTCGGTGACATCCGCGTACGTGCCGTCGCCGCGCCCGCGAAGCACCGGGGCCCGGCCGACGCTCGACGTGGCGAGGTCCAACACGCCGTCGCCGTCGAGGTCCCCCAGGCCGAGGCCCATGCCGTAGATGGCCAGCGGGCGCTCCGTCGCGCGCTGGTTGACCCGCAAGCGGAGCCGTCCAGTGGCGTCGACGCCGTCGTTGACGAGAAACCGGTTGGGCTGGGCCATCGGGCCGAAGTCGTTGGCCACGACCCCGTCGGGGTCCCCATCGCCGTCGGCGTCGTAGAACACGGCGGCCAGCCCACAACCCGGCGCATCGCGGTCGGGGAGCTCCGCACGGACGAAGCGCCGCCCGCGCTGGAGGAAGAGCGCGTCGCGGTCGCAGACGATGTGGTGCCCGTCGCTCATGAGCAGCCACGTCGACAGGTAGACGTCCAACGCCCCGTCGCCGTCCAGGTCGGCCAGGGAGACACCGTAGACGTTGCGCAAGGCGCCGTCGAACACCAGAGGCGTCTCATCGCGGAGACCCTGCGGAGTCCCCCGGAGGAGCATCGCCCCGTTGCCGAAGCCGACGATCAGATCCATGCGTCCGTCGCCGTCGAGGTCCGTGGGCGCGACGGCAATCAGATCGTCGTACGCGCCCGTGTCGCCCAGCGGGATCCGCATCGGGCTCGGCACCAGCCCCCAGCGCCCGCTGTGCAGCAGCGTCACGCGGTTGTCCCGGCGGCCCAGGAAGACGTCGTCGTCGCCGTCGCCATCGTAGTCGTAGAGGCCCACGCCCGAGCCGACAACGTCCAGGTTCTGGTGAGCGCGCAGCACCCGTTGGTCCGTGCGTTCGAGCCTCAGTTGTGCGGCAGCAGGGCGTCCGGCGAGCGCCGCGAGGACAAACCCCAGCGCCGCCCCGGAGGCGGCCCGGGAGACCCGCGGTCGGTCACCGGCATCGCCCCGCATCGCAGGTCCTCCCCGGTGGACAGGCCGTGCCACACACGCCACAGTTCATCGGGTCAAAGTTCAGGTCTGTGCATCGCCCGTTGCAGAGGGTGCCGGGGCATGCCGAGCACTCGGCGTTGAGGCACGCCTGGTCCATCCGGCACCGCCGCCCGCACGCGCCGCAGTGCTGGGTGTCGAAGCCCACGTTGGCGCAGCGCCCCGAGCACAGCATCCACCCGACGGGGCAGCCGTCCACGCAGCGCCCCTCCATGCACGACTGGTCGCTCCGACACGCGTTGCCACATGCACCGCAGTTGGTGGGGTCCATCGCGAGAAAGGTACACGCCCCGAGGCACACGGTGAGCCCGGGGCCGCAGCCCGGCGTACAACGCCCGCTTGCGCAGTGCTCGGTGCTCCCGCAGCGCGTGCCGCAGGCGCCGCAGTTGACCGAGTCCGTCGCCGTGTCCGTGCAGTGCCCCCCGCACAAGACCTCGCCCGCCAGACAGTCCTGGCATCGGCGTTGCTCGCAGACCTGACGAATTCCACACGCGTTGTCGCAGGCACCACAGTGCGCCCGATCGGACGACAGATCCCTGCACATGCCTGCGCAAGCCGCGAGGCCCGTCGGGCAGCTCCCCACCCGACAGGTGCCACCCACGCAGGCCGAGATGCCCTCGCACCGTTGCCCGCAGGCCCCACAGTTGAGGAAGTCCGTGTTGGTATCCGTGCACCTGCCGTCGCAGATGCGCGTGCCAGGCGGGCACCCGGCCATGCAGGTGCTCCCGAAGCATGTCTGCGCGCCATCGCATGTGCGCCCACATGCGCCGCAGTGGCGCGGGTCCACCCGCAGGTCGACGCACGCGCCGGCGCAGAGCGTCGTGTCCCCCGTGCATCCCGCGGTACAACGCCCGCTCACGCACGACTCCGCCGGGGCGCACGCACGACCGCAGCCGCCGCAGTTGAACCGGTCCGTCGCCGTGTCCGTGCACTGCCCCCCGCACATCACCCCGGAGCAGACCTGGGGCACGCAGCGCCCGGCCGAGCACATCTCGGTCACCGCGCACGCGCGGCCACAGCCCCCGCAGTGGGCAGACGTGACATTGGGGTCCACGCACGCGCCGCCGCACGAGATCGTGGGAGGCGAACACCCGACCGCGCCACAAAGCCCGCCCGAACACGCCTGGCCCGCAGGGCACGCGTTGCCGCAGCGACCACAGTGAGCCGGGTCGATCATCAGGTTGGTGCAGGACGACCCGCAGGCCGAGGTGCCCGGCGGACAGGTGGGCCCCCCGCCGCACGCGCCGCCGACGCAGCCCACGCCCGTGGGGCACACGTTGCCGCAGCGGCCGCAGTTCAAGCGGTCGGTGGCGGTGTCCACGCAACGCGTCCCGCAGGCGGTCTCCCCGCCGCAGAGGCACTCTCCGTCCGCGCACGCCTGCGCGACCCCGCAGGCGTTGCCGCACGCCCCACAGTTGGCGTTGTCGGTCTGGACGTTGATGCAACGACCGTGGCACTGAGCCTGTCCCGGCGGACAGGCCGACGACCCGCACATGCCCGACAGGCAGACCTGACCCGTGGTGCATGCGTGATCGCACCGCCCGCAGTGCATCGGGTTGGTCGCGGTCACGACGCAGGTCGTGCCGCACCGGGTCATCCCCGTCGGGCATGGGATTTCGGGCAGCAACACGCCGTCATCCGCCAGGCCCGCATCGCCCAGCGGGGCGTCCATCCCAGGCACGTCCATCCCAGGCACGTCCATCCCAGGCACGTCCATCCCAGGCACGTCCATCCC
>CAYUSB010000080.1:0-2212 GCA_964447205.1 uncultured Myxococcaceae bacterium | reverse complement strand
AGGGGGGAGATCGGGAGAGGGCGTGTCGACGACGGTACCGTCCACTTCCGACCCGCCGTCGGGGCGGCCAGCCTCGGCGGCCCCGTCCGCCATCGTGTCCGCGCTGTTGGCGTCACCCCCCGAGACCCCCGTCTCCGCTTGAGGCGCAAACACCCCGGCTCGGGTTCCGCCGTCGCAGCCGCTCAGGACCAGCAGGCTGAAGAACAGACGCGTGAGGACACGAAGTGACAATGGCATGGAGGGGCAGTCCTTATCCGACGGCTGGAGGTGCGCTGCCATGGCTCACCGACAGGTGTATCTGTAGCAGGTGCTGGGGGTACAGATGTACTGCCACCCGCAGCTCGTCTCCCAGCGGCAGACCTGGCGGTTGGTGCAGCGAGTCCCCCAGCTTAGACACCTCCCCCACCACGAATAGAGACACACGGTCTGGCACACCCGCTCGTTGCGGCACACATACTGCGAACTGCAGCGGTACTGGTACCCGCAGCTTGAGCACGCGTAGGCTTCGTTGCCGCAGCAGCGTCCCCCACCGTTGCAGGTGAAGCCGCCACCACAGGCCGTGCCCGAGGGCAAGTTGTAGCTGTAGCTGCAGTACGGTCCAGCGCCGTTCGAGCAGTACTGGTAGCCGCCCCGGCAAGTGCCCGGCGAGCACGTCGCCGTGGGGATGTTGTCCGTCGCGCCGTCGCAGTTGTCGTCGACGCCGTTGCAGGTCTCGGTGGTAGGAGAGCCAGGCGTGCAGGTCTGCAGGCGACCCCCGGAGCACACCGCCACGGTGCGGCGGCACGCTCCGACGCCGCAGGAGATCACGCCAAACCCTTCGTCGACCGAACCGTTGCAGTTGTCGTCCACGCCGTTGCAGACCTCGGTGGCCCCCGGACGGATGGAGGCGTTGCTGTCGTTGCAGTCGCCGTTGTTGGTGACCCAGCCCCCGGGTTGAGTACACGCCGTGGTGGTCACGCTGGGGTTGCCGTACCCGTCGCCGTCGGCGTCGCGGTAGTAGACGGTCGCCACGACGCAGGCGCCCGAACAGAGGATGCGGCCGCTCGGGCACACACACGAGAAGCCTGAGCAGACCCCGCTGGTGGGGGGCGAGCAGGCGGTGCCCGCAGGGTGCGCCGCGTCGGCCGGACAGGTCACGGCCGAGCCGTTGCAGGTCTCGGCTTGATCGCAGACCCCAGCCGAGCCCCGGCAGACATACCCGGCCGGGCGACGTACGTCGGACGGACAGGTGTTGGTGCCGTTGCAGACCTCCTGCACGTCGCAGACGCCCGCTGCGGCGCGGCACAGGGTGCCCACGGCGGCCACCACATCGGACGGACAGGCCACACCGCCGTTGCAGGTCTCGGCCACGTCGCAGCCACCCGCCACCGCAGCGCGGCACACCGTGCCCGTCGCAACCCGCGCGTCGGCCGGACACGTCGTGCTCGACCCGTTGCAGGTCTCGGCCACGTCGCACACACCCGCCGCGGCGCGGCACACGGTGCCTGCGGGCGACAAGGCGTTGGAGGGACACGCGGCCGAGCTGCCCGTGCAGGTCTCCTGCGGGTCGCAGGCACCCGCGGAGCCTCTGCACACCGTACCCGCGCTCACGAACCCGTTGACCGGGCAGGCCGAGCCCGTGCCATTGCAGGTCTCAGCTACGTCGCACACCCCGGCCGAGGCGCGGCACACCGTGCCCGCGGGCACCGCCCCCCAGGCGGTGGGCCCGCTCACCGTCGTCGAGGTGACGACGCACTGCTGACAGTTGTTGGACGGGTTGATCTGGCCGTTGGTGTAACAGAACCCGCCGATGCGGCAGAAGCCCTCGTCGACCAGGCCGTCGCAGTCGTTGTCGAGGCCGTCGCAGACCTCCGTGGTGGGAGAGCCCGCCGTGGCCGAGCAGGTCGTGCTCGTACCCGAACACACCACCGTGCCCGTGCGGGCGCAGGTGCCGACCCCCACGGTGCAGGAGCCACCCGTCGTGCGACACACCCCGCCGCAGCTGGTCTGTCCCGACGGACAGGACTGCACACAGGTGCCCGAGACGCAGGTGACCGAGCCTCCGACTGGGGCCGTGCAGGTGCGGCCGCAGGCCCCGCAGTGGCTGATGGTCGTACGGAGGTCGGTCTCGCAGCCGTTGACGTTGTTGCCGTCGCAGTTGCCGAACGAGGTCGCCGTGTAGGAGATGACGACCCGCCCGTTGCCGGTCTGGACCCCGGCCGTGTTCACCTGG
>CAYUSB010000079.1:0-24293 GCA_964447205.1 uncultured Myxococcaceae bacterium | reverse complement strand
CCCGTGTCGGCAGGGCCCGTGTCGGCAGGGCCCGTGTCGGCAGGGCCCGTGTCGGTGCCCGGGGTGCCCGTGTCGGCCCCCGCGTCGAGGGCCATGGCCCCGCTGTCGACGCCCCCTCCGTTGCCCGCGTCGGTGCCGCAGCCCAGGGCGATTCCCGCCACACCCAACGACCACCACCAGCCCTGCGTCCGCGCGCTCGTCACGGCCCTACCCTCCGTCGAACGCCCACCCAGGTCAACACCCGAGGCCCCGCCCCCGGGTCGGTGCTGATCTCCGTCGCATCGGGCGACACCCGCCCCGCACCGACCACCACGAGGCGCCCGGCGTTTTCGCCCGCCCCCGTGATCTCGTGGCCGAGGGAGACAAACTCCACGGCCTCGCCCGCGGCGAGCATCGACCGGTTGGGCAGGGTGATCCCCAGGGGGGCCGTGGCCGTGAGGGCGAAGGGCCCGAGGGCATAGAGGTCGACGAGGTTCATCCCCCGGGCGAAGGGTGGGGCTTCGAGGGGGCTCACCCGCACATGACGGAGGCGACGACCGAGAGGGCCGAGCTCGAAGTCCTCCAGGTCGAACTCCACCCGGGCCTCGGCCGGAACCGTCACCGTCACATCCCCGGCCCGCACGACCCCACCCCCCTGGGCCGGAAACTCCCCGCCTTCGACCGCGTACGCGGGCACCCGGAGGGGTTCGGCGAGGCGCACGACGTGGTCGTCGCCCGGAAGAGGCAAGCGGACGTAGAGGCTCGCCGACTCGGGGCGCCCGTGCACCTGGAGGGAGTACCGGGACACCACCAGGCGCAGGTCGACCGCGATGCGGAAGCGCCCGGCCTCGTCGGTGGTCTCGGCGAAGCAGATGGGGCCGCACACCGTGATGACCCGCCCGGCCAACGGGTGGCCATCGAAGCGAAAGGCCATGCCCTCGACCGCTCGGACGCAACGGGCCTCGGGGTTGCGTGGACCCGCGTCCTCGTCCTCGGTCGGGCACCCGTCGGGCTCGCGGACGACCGCGTCGACGACATCGGGAGCGGAGGCATCGACGAGGGCTCCCCGGTCGGGGGCGGGGCCGAGATCGGTGGAAGATCCCGCGTCGAGGGGACCAGCCGGGGTGGCGCTGCACCCGAGGGCGCACAGCACGAGGAGGAGGGAGGGCCGCACTCACCCCTCCTTCACGGCGGTCACGAGGGCGTCGATGGACTTCTTCGCGTCGCCAAACAACATCCGCGTACCCTCGCGGGTAAACAAGGGGTTGTCGACCCCCGCGTAGCCCGCGGCCATGCCCCGCTTGAGGACCACCGTCAGCCGCGAACGCCACACCTCCAACACGGGCATCCCGTAGATGGGCGACCCCGGGTCATCGAGGGCCCCCGGGTTGACGATGTCGTTGGCCCCGATCACCAGGGCCACGTCGACCTCGGGGAAGTCCTTGTTGATCTCGTCCATCTCCAAGACCATATCGTACGGAACCCCGGCCTCGGCCAGCAGGACGTTCATGTGCCCGGGGAGCCGACCGGCCACGGGGTGGATCGCGAAGAGGACCGACACCCCCCGCGCGCGCAGGGCCCGGGTGAGCTCGGCCACCGCCCCCTGGGCCCGGGCCACGGCCATCCCGTACCCCGGGATCACCACCACCCGCCTGGCCTCCCCCAGCTTGCGGGCGACCTCGTCGGCCCGCATCTCCTGCACGTCGCCCTCCACCACCTGGGCGACCCCTGCTGTGGCCCCAAACCCGCCGAAGACCACGCTCAGGATGGAGCGGTTCATCGCGCGGCACATGATGACGGAGAGGATGGTCCCGCTCGCCCCCACCAGGGCTCCGGTCACGATCAGGAGGTCGTTGGAGAGCACAAACCCCAGGGCCGCCGCGGCCCACCCCGAGTACGCGTTGAGGAGCGACACCACCACGGGCATGTCCGCCCCGCCGATCCCCATCACCAGATGCACCCCCAGGGCGCCCGCCAGGGCCACATCGACCAGCAGCAAGGGCAGCCCCGCCTCGGGCGTCTCGGCGGCCATAAACGGCACCGCCAACACCACCAGCCCCATCACCAGCGACAGGTTGAGCCCGTGCCGCCCGGGAAGGAGCAGGGGTTTGCCCGAGAGGGTCCCGCGTAGTTTGGCCCACGCCACCAGGGAGCCTGTGACCGTGAGGGCCCCGACGGCCACCCCGATCCAGATCTCCACCGTGTGCAGGGTGCGGGCCGCCGCCGCCGCCCCGGCCGCCAGCCCGTGGGCGGGATCGTGGGCCGGGCGCAGATACGACGAGACCCCCACCAGCACCGCCGCGAGCCCCACGAAGCTGTGCAGCATGGCCACCAGCTCGGGCATCCCGGTCATCTCGACCCGCCGGGCTACCAGGACCCCCACCGCGGCCCCGACCCCCACCGCCACGGCGAGCTGACCCATGGCGGGCAGGGTGGCCCCGTCGACGATCCAGACGAACACCGTCAGCACCACGGCCAGGGCCATCCCCGCGATGCCCGTGAGGTTGCCCGACCGGGCCGTCTCCTGCTGCGACAGGCCCCCGAGCGAGCGGATGAAGAGCACCCCCGCGAGGAGGTAGGCCATGGAGATCGTGCCGCTCATGGCCGGCCCTCCCGGCGAAACATGGCCAGCATGCGATGGGTCACCAGAAAACCTCCGGCGATGTTGATCGTCGCCACCAGGACCGCCGCCGCCCCGAGCAGCGAGGCCAGGTTGGTCCCGTCGCCCACCTGCAAGACCCCCCCGACGATGATGATCCCCGAGATGGCGTTGGTCACGCTCATCAGGGGGGTATGCAACGACGGGGACACCGACCAGATGACCTGCCACCCCACGAAGCACGCCAGCACGAACACCGTGAAGTGCTGCAAGAAGGGCCCCGGGGCGAAGCGCCCGAGGGCAAACAGGGCCACGATGGCCACGAGGCCCGCCACGGTGCTGCTCCACGCCAGCCGCGGGGGGTGGGTCACGGCCGTCTGGGCCCCGTGAGCCCCCGCACCGATGGCCGCGGGCCGGACCGACTTGACGGGCGCGGACTTCGCGGGGGCTGCCTTCGGCGCGGCGGCCGCGGGAGGCGGGCGGGGCAGGATCTCGCCGCGGTGTACGGCCACCGCCGGGCGGATCACGTCGTCCTCGAGGTTGACCACGAACCCGTCGTCCCCGCGCATCTCGGCCAGCAGGTGCACGACGTTGGTGGCGAAGAACGCACTGGCCGTGCGGGCCATGCGGCTGGGCAGGTCGGTGTACCCGAGGATGGTCACGCCCGCGTGCACGACGGCCTCGCCCGGGCGGGTGAGGGCGCAGTTGCCGCCCTGCTCGGCCGCGAGGTCGACCACCACGGAGCCGGGGCGGAGCCGGGCCACCACGTCCTCGGGCACGAGGAGCGGGGCCTTACGACCCGGGACCAGGGCCGTGGTGATGATCACGTCGACTTCGTCAGCCTGTTGACGAAACAGGGCCATCTCGGCGTCGAGGAAGGCCTGCGACATCTCGCGGGCGTACCCTCCCCCGCCTTCGCCCTCCTCGGCGAGCGACACCTCCAGGAAGGTGGCCCCGAGGCTCTCCACCTGCTCCCGGGCCGCCGCCCGCGTATCAAAGGCCCGAACCTCCGCCCCCAGGGCCCGGGCCGCCGCCACCGCCGCGAGGCCCGCGACGCCCGCCCCGATCACCAGGATCCGGGCCGGACGTTGGGTCCCCGCCGCCGTCATCTGGGCCCCGAAGAACCCCTCGTACGCGTGGGCCGCCTCGAGCACCGCCCGGTACCCCACGAGGTTGGCCATCGAGCTGAGGACATCCATCTTCTGGGCCCGGGTCACCCGCGGGATCCGCTCCAGGGCCAGGGCCGTGACCCCGCGGGCCGCGAGGGCCTCGAGCAGCCCCTCGGTGCGCTCGGGCTGGAGCAGGCACACGAGGGTGACCCCCTCCCGCAGCCGGGCCACCTCGTCGTCCTGAGGCGCCCGGACCTTCAACAGCACCGCGGCCTCGGCCCAGGGATCGTCGGCCAGGGTCGCGCCCACCGCCGTGTAGGCCGCGTCGTCGTAGCCCGCCGATCGCCCCGCCCCGGGCTCCACCGCCACGGTGTATCCCAGGGAGATCAGCCTGCGCACCGACTCCGGGGTCGCCGCCACCCGGCGCTCTCCCTCCACCCGCTCCCGTACGACTCCGATCACCCGCGACACCTCCACGTCGCCGCGGCACCGCGCCGCGGGCCCGCGAGGGTACCCCCATCATTCCTCCCACGGCACGGCAATCACGCCGTCCCTGGTCGTTGACGCGGCGCGACAAGCCCTGCGGTCTGTACGCCTCCCCGCGCAGACCGCGCCTCCGCGGGCGCGACCCCACCCCTCCGTCGCCCACCCGGCGTGATAGCGTCGGCCCCGTGCCCTGGTCGCCCCGGACGTTGCCTCTCTCCCTCGTGGTCTCCGCGGCCCTGACCGCGTGCGGGGCCCGCGGGGGCCTGATCGACCCGCCGCCCCCCGACGCCAGCGTCGACCTCGGCCCCGACGCGCCCGATGTGCCCGATGTGCCCGATGTGCCCGATGTGCCCGATGTGCCCGATGTGCCCGCGCCCCGAGATGTCGCGGTTCTGACCGACCGCATCGAGCCCTCGGTGTGCGGCAACGGGCGGGTCGAGACGGGCGAGGCCTGCGACCTCGGGGTCGCCAACGCGAGCGTTCCGGCCTTCTCGATGCGCCAGACCGGACGCCCCGCGGTCCTCATCCTCCCCGGCCGCGGGGGCACCTCGGCCACGAGCTTCTACGCCTACCGCTCGGCCTCGTCGCACACGGGCCTGGAGGCCCTCGGGCTGGGCAACCTCCTGCTCCACGTCGACCGCACGACCAACACCCTGGCCCTGGTGTTCTTCGCGGGGATCGACGCCGACCTCGGGGGGCCCGTACAACCCGAATCCACGATGCGGGCCGTGGTCTCCGGGCTCCCTCCCGGGGCCCGCATCCTGCTCTCGGACGAACCCGGGGAGTGCGACCCGCGCGGCGACTCGGTCGCCTGCGACTGGAGCTTCCAGCAGAACACCGACGGCTTTGTGATCGGCCCCCTCCCCTGGGACCACGACTGGACCATCACCTTCAACCCCGACTTCCGCGACGGGGTGAGCAGTCTCCGTTTTCACAACGGCGACGGCCAGGCCCTCCCCCTCCTGCCCCGCAGCGCTGTCACCCTCGAATACCGGGCCCAGAGCCCCGCCTGCCGCGACGACTGCACCGCGGTCCGCTGCGGCGACCGACGCCTCGACGGCGGCGAGCGCTGCGACGACGGAAACACCCGCAGCGGCGACGGCTGCAGCGCCGACTGCCAGCGCATCGAGTAGGCAACGGCTGCCGGCGTCGAGCCACGGGCTGCCCGCGCGAAGAGGGTGCGAACCGCCGCGGCGTCGCCATACCCGGCGGCGCTGTGCATGGCCGTGCCGACGCCGCCTGACCGCAGACGTTGGTCTCGGCCCCGGCGTCGAGGAGTTGGGTGAGCACGGCCGCGACGTCCTTGGGCCGCGGGGCGTCGCCGCGATGGGTGGAGCACCCGCTGTGCGCCTGAGTCTTGCCGACCATACCGTTGGGCCTCCTGCGGCGCAGCCTACCGCCGCGCGGGCTCGATGTCCGTCGCCGTGCACTCGGTCGGGGCCATCACCGGGTTGCACCGCGACACCGCCCCACCCGGAACCCGCAGCCCCACTCCCCCGTCGGGCCCCTCCCCGGGGTAGTCCGTGCTCACGAGGTGGGCCCCCGACGCGAAGGCCCGGGTGGCCTCGTCCGGGTCGAGGGCCGCCTCCCCCGCCGTCCACGCGAACACCCGCACGAGGGCGTTGGCCGCGAGGGCCGCCGAAAGGTCGGCGTGGGCGGGGTTGTTGAGCACCATCACGGCCGCGAAGGGGTCGCCCGGCCTGCTGTCGACGAAGGCCAGACGCCCGGCGAGGGAGGTGCCCCCGCGGGTGTACACGTCGCGTACGAGGTCGGTGCGGTCGATCACGAAGATCACCCGGCCCCGGGTCTGCCCGAGGGTCGGCCAGCCCCGCTGCCTCAAGGCCTCCGGCAACGTCGCCGCGTCGCCCCGAACCTCGTCCGGGGTCACCAGCAGCTCTCGCGGAAACACCGCCAGGATCTCCCGCTCCATGGCCATCATCCTGGCCTCGGTGAGGGCGGCGTTGAGGGTCTCCTTGGGTTCGAGCTGGATCACCAGGGGGTGATGGTCGCGGTGGGCGTCGGACCAGCCCCGCACCAGCCCGAGGCAGTCGGTAAACAGATCGCAGGTCGACCGGTCGTCGAGGCGCGGCAGGTGATACACCCGAAACCGCCCACAGCGGGCGTCCCACCACAGGTCGAGCTCCAGCCCCCGGACCCCCTGCGACTCGAGCTGCACGTCGAGAGGGGCCATGGCGTAGTCCCAATCCGGGATCACCCGCGCGGGGCGCAGATGGTAGCTGTTGTGGGTGGCCTTCATCTGCAGGTGGTTGACCCGCAGGAGGCCGTCGCGCGGACCGAGGGGGGGCCCCTCTCCCGTACGCGGCGCCGCGATGGGCAACGGAGCGCAGGCAGGACCCGTGTCATCGGGCACGAATGCCCCATCCTCCGACCCCGCGTCCGTACCCACGTCCGTGCCCGTGTCGGAGCCCGCGTCGAGGGCTGTGGCGGGGGCCTCGCTGCACCCGAGGGCGACCAGGGCCAGGGCGAGGAGGGCGGCCGGGGCATAGGGGGGATGGTTCATCGGGTTGACGATTTCATGGGGGCTACGACTCTACGAAGGATGCTCACCCGCGGGGTGACCCGCACGGCGTGAAGGAAATCCTCGGTCGAAAGCCGCATGGGAGGAACGCCTACGGGATACCGCCCCGCCCGCCCCGTCAAGGGTTCATCGAGCCCACAGGAGGGGGCGCAGCCCCCCCCGGTTCGTCGCCCTGTCCCGAGTTCGTCGCTCCATATCCCGCGGGGAGCCTGCTTGACGTCCCCGGGCGACGGGTACACCCTCCAAATCATAGACATGCGGCGGGCACTTTCTTCTTGCTTCGCCCTCGCGGTGAGCCTCCAGGGGCGTTCCGCGCAGGCCACCCCTTCTTCGACCGAGCTGTCCCTGGCGGCGTCGGCCGCCTTCTGGCTGCCCTCGGACTACCACGAGACCCTCCGCGCCTTCGACCGAGACCCGGCGTCCGTCGGGGGGATGCTCGACCTGCGGCTCCTGCGGGCCCTCGGGCCTTCGTCGCGGCTCGGGGGACGCATCGGCTGGGCCACCACCGGGGCCGCCCCGGCCGCGGGCAACGCGTCCGGCTTCGACGCCAACGCGGGGCTGCGCTTTCATCTCTTCGACGCCGCCTTCGTGTACCGGTACGTGTGGCTGTCGTCGCCGCGCGGTTCGGGCCTTCGGGTGCATCTGGATGGGGAGGTGGGGCTCGTGCTCGGGTCGGTCTCCATGCGGGGCGTGACCGACCGATGGGTGGCCCCACGCCTCGGGGCCGCGGTGTTTCTCGGGCGCCAGTGGACCGAGAAGTCCTGTTACTTCGGGATGCGAGCCGGGGTTCAATACGCGCCCTGGGACGGCGCCGGAGGCAGCGGCTTCGACCCGGTGTTTGGGGCGGTTCATCTGGGACTGGAGGGGGGGATCTTGCCATGAAGCGTTCGGGACTTCGGGGGGGCGTCTTCGTGGCGATGGGCTGGCTGCTCGCCCGCTGCGATCAGACCACGGTGCGCTCGTGCGACCTGATGGAGGTGTGCGACGGCTGGGAGGAGACCACCCTGGCCGATCGGCGCTGGTCGTTCGAGGCGGACTGCGTCGGCCCCCGGTGCGGGGTCGTTCCCACCGCGGGGGCGCCTTCTCTGGGCGCGTCGTTTCATTCGGCCGAGAGGGCCCTGCACCTGCCCGCGGGCGCGTCCGTGCAGCTCCCGGTGCAGGTCGAAGGGACGCCCGACGGCGCCCGCCTGACGTTCAACGCGCGCTGCCAGGACGGGGCCACCCTCCTGTTTGACGGCGACGAGTCGACCCCCACCTCCGCCCCCAGCCACGTCATGAACGACGGCCCCTGGCGTCGATTCGTCTGGACCCTCCGCACCCCCCAACGCGCCTACGACCTCAACGAAGACCTCCGGGCGGGCAGCAGCCAGTTTCTGCTGCGATTCCGTGTGACGGGTCGCGGCCTGTGCGTGGTCGATCAAGTGCGATACCAGCTTCAGGTGCGCGCGTGCGTGTCGAGCCGCACCGTGGAGACCCACTGCCAGGAGGTCACGCACACCTCCTGGCGCACCGGCGGAGGGCGCACCGACACGGGCAACTGGCCCGACGAAGGCAACGCCCGGGTCGACACCGGTCACGACGCCCCGACGCCCGATCGCCCCGACGCGGCCGACCTCGACGCGATGACCCCGCGCGACGCGACCGACCTCGACGCCACGGATGCAGCCGACGCCACGGATGCAGCCGACGCCACGGATGCAGCCGACGCCACGGATGAGACCGACGCCGATCCCCGCGACTGATCCTCGCCGGCCTCGACGCCCGGCCGCCCGGACGGGTACGCTCCCGCCCCATGCAGCGCATCTCCTCCCTCGACGGCGTGCTCGACGTCGTCCGCGTCCACGGCTCCGCGGCCTCGCGGGAGGCGCCCCCCGACCTGGTGATCGAGGTCCCCCACGGGGCCACGCGCACCACCGACTTCACCGACCTCGCCGCGCGGCTCCAGAGCCCGCTTCCCGTCAACCTGGTTGACTTCTTCCACGTCAACACCGACGCCGGGGCCCCCGAGCTGGCCGAGGCCCTGGCCGCCCGCTTCGTGGCCGCCCACCCCGCCCGCGCCGCCGTCGTGCTGCGCTGCCGCATCCCCCGCACCTTCCTCGACTGCAACCGCCGCATCGACGCCGACCCCGCGGCCTTCAAGGAGGCCAAGGTCACCCCCGGGCTCATGCCGTGGATCACCCACCCCGACGACCGGGCCCTCCTCCTCGCGCGCTACACGGCCTACGTCGGGGCCGTGCGGGCCGTGGTGGAGGAGGCCATGCCCGGCGGGGCCCTGGTGATGCTGCACACCTACGCCCCCCGGTCGGTGGACGTAGAGGTCGACGCCGACATCGTGACCAACCTCCGCCGCGCGTACGAGCCCGCGGTCGAGCCCACCTGGCCCCTGCGCCCCGAGGTCGACGTGATCGGCCGGGGCCTCGACGGGACCTCGTACGCCCCTGGTCCCGTGGTCGAGGTCCTGCGCGCCGCGATGGCCGCTCGGGGCCTCACCGTGGCCGACGGCGAGACCTACCCCATGCACCCCAGCACCCTCGCTTGGGACCACGCCACCCGATGGCCGGGCCGTACCCTGTGTGTGGAGGTTCGCCGCGATCTGGTGGCCGACCCCTTCGAGCCCTTCGCCCAGATGCGGATCAGCGCGGCCAGGGTGGCTGGCCTCGCCGATGCCCTCGCCACCGCAGCGGGCGTGTGGTGGACCTGAGCCGCGGCCCGCGCGGGTACCTCAGCGCGCGTCGGGGTCGCCGAGCCAGGCCGCGAGCTCGGCGGGGCTGAGGTCGAGCACCACGTCCCCGAGGCGGTCGGCCCCCACGGTGTCGAAGCGCGCGAGCACCTCGGCCCGCTCGGCCTCCGACAGGTCGCGCCCCAGGCGCCGCGCAAACTGACGCAGCAGCGGCTGCAAGCCCTCCAGCTTGCCCTTCTGGACGCCCTTGAGCTCGCCCTCTTTGCGCCCTTTCCTACGGCCCTGTCGGAGCAGGGCCTGCTCCCACTTCTTCATCTCGGTCGCGACGTCGAGCATGGACTGATCTCCTGGGTCGTCTGTGTCGAGGCTGCGGACATATTCTACCATCGTCTCCAACAGCGGGGCGAGCCGCCGGTCGGCCTCGGCCCGTGCGCGCAGGGCCTTCACCGCGCCGTGGGCGAGCTGCTTCGCGAGCAGTCGGAGCAGGAGCGTGTCGTCGGTGTCAGGAAGCTCCCGCAGCGACACCACCCTCACCGGATGGGCCGCCCCGAGCACGTAGAACCCCCGTGGGGCTCCGGGCATCGGCCGCGCCCCGCTCTCGCGCAAGAGCTTGCGGGGGTGCCGCCCGCAGAGCACCCACAGCACCGCCCCGCGGAGCGATCGTTGCTGGTCCGTGGCCCTCCTTCGCAGGGCCTGTCGGCGAACGTCAAGGGTCTTGCCCAACACCCGCTCATACGCCGCGAGGCTCACCGAGCCCGAGAAGGCCTCGATCAGACACGGGGTCGCGGCGAGACGCACCATCGCCCCGAGCGGCATGGCCTCGGGATGCTTCTCGCCCGGCACGAACACCACGTCGGCCCGGCGGGTCGGGCTCGGGGCCAGGGGGTACTCCTGCCAGATCGCGCCGTGCCCCGAGAGCATCCGGTCGAGGAGCAGGCGGGCGTAGGGGCGTGCGACGGGTGCATCCCTCTCTTGTCGAGGGCAAGGCCCAAGAAGTTGCGCGACCCGGGTCACTTTTCGATGACGGTCGCGACGTCGTCCAACCCCCGCTCAGGGGATGACGGGGCCTGCATCGGGGGCCGTGAGCGGCTGCCGCGGGGCGATCTGGTCGCTCGGAACGGGGGTGAGCAGGAAGTCCTGGGTGACGGCCTCGCCCGCCCGCACCTCCACCGTGGCCGTGGCCTCGCGGGCGTTGGGGTACCACGCGTGCACCGTGACCCGCCCCACGGGCAGACCCGTGATGCGATACTGCCCCAGCCGGTCGGTCTGGTCGTAGAACCAGTTGGGGGTCACCAGGAGCGGGGTCTGCATCCACAGGGGGAAGTTGACCGAGTGCAGGATGTACCGCCCCGGGCGCAGGAGAAACTTCTCCTGGTCTTCGGTGCGCTGGAGGAGTTGGGCGATGGTCGACCCCAGCCCGTCGACCTTGGGCAGGTGGTGCTGGTCGGTGTCGGCGTGCAGGAGGAGCCGGTCGGCCAGGCTCATCACCAGGACAGGCGGCTCGATGTGACAGTCGTGAAAGTTGGCGTAGCGGTTGCGCCGCTGGGGCGGCCCCTGGGTGCGGGCGTCGGCGGTCACCACGGCCCAAGGAAGGGGCCCCGGGTTGGCCACGGGAAACACCCGGGCGTACCAGCCCCGGGCGGCCTCGGCGCAGCCCTGGCGTTGCCCCGTCGGTCCGTCGACCGGAATGGGCACCGGCGGAGGCAACGGGCCGGCGATGCGAACCACCCCCGTGATCGAGCCCGTAGGCCCCACGGGGACGCTGCCCACGTCGGCCCGGGCCGTAGGGCGGGCCGGGGCCCCAACGTCGCGCCCTGCGTCGCGGACCGCGGGCTCGGAGGGCCCACGGCACCGAGGCAGGAGGGCCGCGAGGACCAGGAGACCACCGACACCGCCGGAGCGGGGCCGGAGCTTGGGGAGGGAGTTCATGGGGGGGAAAGCTCTACACCACGGAGCGTGCCAGGAGGCGCCGCCCCGTGGGATCTTCGGGAGACTCAGTGTGCCGGAGCGGGGGCGGGGGCCGGGGCGGGGGCGGCCGCAGGGCCACCGGGGTTGGCAGCGGCGCCATCGTCGGAGGCATCGGCCGCAGCCGGGGTGGGGGGCGCTACGCCCGTCGCCTGCCCCGCGAGGGAGAGCCAGCGCTCGGGCATGGCCCCCATGGCCAGGACCAGGGCCGCGGCCACGATCAGGGTCGACACCACGTAGAAGGACTTCATCGGGGCGGCCCGCTCGGCCCCGAGGGCGGGCTCGCGCATGTACATCTTCACCATCACGCCGAGGTAGTAGTAGGCGCTGACGGCGGAGTTGATCAGGGCGATCACGGCGAGGCCGGTGTACCCCGCGTCGAGGGTCGACCGGATGATGTAGAACTTCCCGAAGAAGCCCACGGTCGGAGGGACCCCGGTGAGCGACAGGAGGAAGAAGGCCATCGCGAACCCCGCGGCCGGGTGCCGTCGGGCGTACCCCGCGAGGTCGTCGTACGAGACCGCCTCGGCCCCGCGGCGACCCGCGAGGATCAGGGCCCCGAGGACCCCGATGTTGGAGACGGTGTACCCCAGGAGGTAGAAGAGCACCGAGGCCTGGGCCCCGGGGCCGGCCGTCGCGTGGGGAGCGGCCACGATGCCGAGGAGCAGGTACCCCGCGTGGGCGATGGAGCTGTACGCCAGCATCCGCTTGACGCTCGTCTGGGCGAGGGCCGCGAGGTTGCCCACGGTCATCGTCAGGACGGCGATCCAGGCCAGGAGGCTCGGCCAGCCTCCGCCCCCGGCGCTGCTGCCCGCGTCGCCGAAGAGGGTGAGGAGCACCCGGAGCATGGCCCCGAAGGCGGCCGTCTTCACCACCACGCTCATGTACGCCATGGTGCTCGTGGGAGCCCCCTCGTACGCGTCGGGGGTCCACATGTGGAAGGGCACGGCCCCGATCTTGAAGGCCATGGCCACGACCATCAGCAGCATCCCGAGGATGCCCACCCGGGTGCGGAGGGTCGCCTGGAGGAGGGCGTTGGCGTCGTTTGCGTCCACGGCCACGGGGGTGGCGGGGTGCAGGATCTGGGCGATCCCCGGGAAGTCGGTGTGCCCCGTGATGGCATAGAGCAGGGCCGCCCCCATCAGGAACAGGGCCGCCGCGAACGACCCCAGGAGGAAGTACTTGAGGGCCGCCTCGGCCGAGCGGGCCGACGACCGACGGAAGCCCGTCATGGCGTACACCCCGAGGCTCATGGTCTCCAGGGCCACGAAGAACATCAGGGTGTCGTTGGCCGCCACCAGGAGGCAGGCCCCCGCGGTGCTGAAGGCCAGGAGGGGGTAGTACTCCCCGCGGTCGATGCGGTGCTCGGCCAGGTAGCCCCCGGCCAGGAGGGTGGCCAACCCGCCCCCGAGGCACACCGTGGCCTGCAGGAAGAGGGTCACCTTGTCGATGGCCAGCCAGCCGTGCACGAGGACGTTGGCGTCGGCGGGGATGCCCCGCTGCCACAGGGCCAGGGCCATCGCGGCGGCGGAGAAATGCAGGAGGGCCGTCGGCATGGCCAGGGCCCCCTCCTCGTCTTGGAAGGCGTCGACGAGCATGACGACGACCGCGCCCACGGCGAGGATGAGGATCGGAGACAACACGAGGAGAAGGGTCACGACTCAGTCTCCCTGGGCCAGAAGGACATCACGCCGCGGAGTCGGGGCCGAGGCCCGCGGACCGCCAGCACGCGCAGCAGGACGGACCACGGCGGCGTCGAGGAGGACAGGCCGGGTGCGGGCTCCCTGCGGGTCGCGCAGGGCGTCCATCTTGGCGCTGTAGACCGCGAGGAAGTCGGCCACCGTGGGGTCGATGCGGGACTTGAAGAAGTTGGGGAAGAGCCCGAGGGCGAAGATCATGGCCACCAGGGGCAAGAGGCCCGCCCACTCGCGCGTGTTGAGGTCGGGGAGGTGGGCGTTCTTCGGGTTGCGGTTGGGGCCGAAGAAGACCTTCTGCACCACGTCGAGCATGTAGATGGCCCCCAGGACCACCCCCGAGGCCGCGATCATCGCGAAGAGGGGCCCGATCTGGGCCAGGTCACAATCGCCCCCCGAGGTGCAGTGGTACGACCACCGCAGGAGCCCCGCCGAGAAGCTCCCCGTGATGATCAGAAACTCGCCGATGAACCCGTTGGTCCCCGGCAGCCCGATGCTGCTCATGGTCACCAGGACGAACATCGCGGAGTACCAGGGCATCACCTTGGCGAGGCCGCCAAACTCGGCCACGTCGCGGGTGTGTCTGCGGTCGTAGATCACCCCCACCAGGAGGAAGAGGGCCCCGGTGGAGATCCCGTGGTTGACCATCTGCAGGATCGACCCCGACACCGACGAGGGCGACCGGGCCGCGAGGCCGAGCATCACAAACCCGAGGTGGCTCACCGAGGAGTAGGCCACCATACGCTTGAAGTCGTGTTGCCTCCAGGCCGCGAGGGCCCCGAACACGATCCCGATGCAGGCCAGGAGGGCCACCGTGGGCCCGATCCAGTGGGCCGCCAGGGGGAAGAACCCCAGGCTGAAGCGCAGAAACCCGTAGGTCCCGAGCTTGAGCATGATGGCCGCGAGGATCATCGAGCCCCCCGTCGGGGCCTCGGTGTGGGCGTCGGGCAACCAGGTGTGCACGGGCCACATGGGCACCTTCACCGCGAAGGCCAGGGTGAAGGCCGCGAAGAGGATGCGCTCCGTGCCGAGGGGGAAGCCCACCCGCATCAGGTCGAGGTAGTCGAAGCTGTACTGCCCCGTAAGGTCATGGTGCTTGACCACCATGTACAGGATGGCCAGGAGCATGAAGATCGACCCGGCGAAGGTGTACAGGAAGAACTTCACCGCGGCGTAGACGCTGTTCTTCCCGCCGAAGACGCCGATGATGATGAACATCGGGACGAGCATCAGCTCGTAGAAGACGTAGAAGAGGAAGAGGTCCATCGAGACGAAGGCCCCGATCATGGCGGCCTCCAGCACCAGCATGGCCGCGATGAACTCCTTCTGCCGGTTGCGGATCGACCCGAAGGAGACGTACAGGCAGATGGGGGTCAGGAAGGCCGTGAGGAGCACGAGCCAGAGGCTGATCCCGTCGAGGGCGAGGTGGTACCGGATGCCCAGGGAGGGGATCCAGGCGACGTTCTCGACGAAGCGGAAGCCGCGTCCCTCGACGGAGTGGTCGGCCCCGACGAGGAGCTGGAGCGACTGCCCGAAGAGGAAGAGGGAGGCCCCGACCCCGTAGGCCCGCAGGAGCTTGGGGGACTGACGCGGCAGAAAGAGTGCCAGGAGCCCGGCCACAGCGGGGAACCAGACGAGCACCGAGAGTAGATGGCGTGGGGTGTTCACGGTCGGATCCTCAGCGCGCGGACGGGGGGACGAGGAGGGCGTAGGCCCTGGTGGAGCGCCCGAAGGCGTTGGTGGCCTCGACCACCACGCAGCGCGGGGCCGTCAAGCTGGTCGTGCGGCGCGTCTCGGTGGTGACCGTCACGTCGGTGGCCATGAGGGACGTGGTGGCCGAGGCCGCCACGCAGCGCGCGGAGAGGTCGTCGGAGCGGGTCTGCAGGTTGGGCTCGAAGAAGGCCCAGCGGTAGGTGTACCCCGGGCCCCCGCTCACCTCGACGGCCATGGTGGCCCCGTCGGCCCGCGCGGTCACCACGGCCCGCGGCACGAACACAAACATCCCGAGGATGACCAGGGCCCCGACCCCGATGGCCGCCCCGTACACCTGGATGGCCCCCGTCTGCAGGGGCCTGACCACCGAGCCCAGGAACAAGCTCAGGCTGCCGATCCCGTTGACGATCCCGTCGATCACCACCCGGTCGAAGCCCGCCACCACGGCCGCGGCGCCCTTGAGGGGACGAACCACCACGAGGTCGTAGAGCTCGTCGATGCGCCACTTCTCCAGGAGGAAGCGGTAGACCCCCGGGGCGGCCTCGACGGCCTGGTCGGCCGGCCTTCCGCCCTGCGAGAGGTACACCCAGAAGGCCCCAGCGAGGCCCCCGGCGAAGGCGAGGAAGCCCCCGATCATGGCCGGCCACTCCAGCTTGCGGGCGGCCTCGATGACCTCGGGGCTGCGCATCGCCAGGGCGTCGGCCACCACGGGCTCGAGGAATCCCGGGAGGATGCCCTCCTTGTGGGTCATGGCGTGGGGAAGACCCAGAAACCCGGCCAGCAGGGCCATCGCGGCCAGGGGGACCAGGGTGTAGGTCATGAGCTTCATGTCGAGGCCCGCCTCGGAGGGGGTCCCGTCGCCGTGCCCGTGCCCGTGGTCGTCGTGGCCGTGGTCGTCGTGCGCGTGGGCGGCCTTGGGCTCATCCAGAAACTTCGGCCCGTCGCCGAAGAAGGTCAGGAAGAGGAGCCGACACATGTAGAACGACGTGAGCAGGGCGGCCAGGACGCCCATCCCGTACACCAGCTTGCCCACCGTCGGGGCGAAGGGGTTGGTGAGGGCCCGCCAGAGGATCTCGTCCTTGGAGTAGAAGCCCGCCGTCACGAAGGGCGTCCCGATGATGGAGGCCGTCGAGATGGCGAAGGTGACGAAGGTCACCGGGAGGTACTTGCGCAGGCCCCCCAGCTTGCGGATGTCCTGGCGGTCGCCGCACGCGTGCATCACGGCCCCGGCCCCGAGAAACATGCAGGCCTTGAAGAAGGCGTGGGTGAAGACGTGGAAGAAGCCCGCCGAGAAGGCCCCCACCCCGCAGCCCATGAACATGAACCCGAGTTGGGACACCGTGGAGTAGGCCAGGACCTTCTTCAGGTCGGTCTGGGTCACCGCGATGGTGGCCGCCACGAGGGCCGTGGCCGCGCCTACCAGGGCGATGATGTTCATCACCGTGGTGAAGTAGACGAAGAGGAAGGACAGGCGGCAGAGGAGGTAGATCCCCGCCGTGACCATGGTGGCCGCGTGGATGAGGGCCGACACGGGGGTGGGGCCCGCCATGGCGTCGGGGAGCCACACGAAGAGCGGGAGTTGGGCGCTCTTGCCGCAGCACCCGATGAAGATCAGGAGGCACGCGATCCCGCCCCAGGTGGGGTTGATCTTCGCGAGGTTGATCGCCAGGAAGTTGACGGACGAAACGCCCGGGATGGCGTCGGCGAGAAACTGGCCGAGGTCGGTGTGGGCCGTCAGGGCCCCGAACCCGCTGGCCGTGTGCATGTGGGCCCGCAGGGTCTCAAACTGGTAGCTCCCGCCCTTCCAGGCGAGGATGCTCATGCCGAGGAGGAGGCCCGCGTCGCCGATGCGGTTGACGATGAAGGCCTTGCGCCCCGCGAAGGCGTAGTCGGGGTTTTCAAACCAGAACCCGATGAGGAGATACGAGGCCAGGCCCACCCCCTCCCACCCGAGGAACATCAGCGGCAGGCTGTCCCCCAGGATCAGGTTGAGCATCGCGAACACGAACAGGTTGAGGTACGCGAAGAACCGCGCGTAGCTCTTGTCGTGGGACATGTACCCCGCGGAGTAGATGTGGATGAGCAGGCCCACCCCGGTCACCACCAGGAGCATCACCCCCGACAGCGGGTCGAGGACGTACCGCACCCGGATCATCTCCGCGCTCGTGGGCCCGGTCGGGGCGGCGAACCACTCCCAGACCTGCCCCGCCACGCTGGGGACGAAGCTCAGCGAGCGGTTGACGTGGGCGGCGTGGGCGGCGTGTTCGCCCGCGGCCCCGGCGGCCTCCGCGGCCTCGGCCGGGCTGTGCCCCGACTTCAGCAGGGCCACGAAGGCCAGCACCGACAGCAGGAACGACGTCACCATCACCCCGATGGCGGCGATGTGCACCCCCTGCCGGCCGAGCTGCTTGCCCCAGATGCCGTTGATGATCGCCCCGAGGAGCGGGAGCAGCACGATCCATCCGAGGACGGAGTACTGGTCCGTCGGCGCCGCCAGAAACTGGTCGAAGCCGAAGTGAAAGAGTCCTTGAAACCGTTCCATGGAAGGGGTCTCAGCCTCGGAGGAGGTCCGCGGCGTCGGTGCGCACGGTCTTCCGGAGTCGGTAGAAAGACAACACGATGGCGAGGCCCACCGCGGCCTCGGCCGCCGCCACGGCGATCACGAAGAACGTAAAGATATGCCCCGTGGGCACGATCGACCCCACGGCCACCGCGGGGGCTCCCCCCACCGTCGAGACCGTGGCCTCGGTGACCGGGGCCTGCCAGCGGTTGGCCGCGACCAGGGTGAGATTCACCGCGTTGAGCATCAGCTCGATGCTCATCAGGGTGATGAGCACGTTGCGGCGGATGAGGAATCCGACGCCCCCGATGGTGAAGAGCACCATCGACAGGGCGAGGTAGTGTCCGAGATGAATGGTCATACGGCCCCCCCGTCCGGGTCGGTCGGCGTCAGGGTCTTGTCTTCGGGCGTCAGGGCCGTGAGGCGCACCTTGGTGTGATGCCCGCGCGCGACCGCGAAGGCCCCCACCACCGCGACCGTCAACAAGAGCGAGGCGCACTCGAAGGGCAGGACGGCCGTGTCAAAGAGCACGGCCCCGACCTCCTTGAGGGTCCCGAACGACTCCGCCCGCACGACCCGCTCGGCCCGCAGCCCGGCTACGGTCCACGCGAGGCCCGCCCCGACGAGCCCGAGGGCCAGGGCCCCGATCCCGCGCGGGAGCTGCTCGTCGTTGTCGGCGTCGGGGTCGCTCGCGGGCCCGAGCAGCATGATCACGAACACGAAGAGCACCACCACGGCGCCCACGTACACGATGAGCTGGACGGCCACCAGGAAGTGGGCCGAGAGGGTCATGTACAGCCCCGCGAGGGACAGGACATGCGCGAAGAGGCCCACCGCGCTGCGGATGGGGCTGCGAAGGGCGACCGTCGCCACGGCGCTCGACAGCGCCAGGGCGCCGAAGAACACAAACGCGACGATCTCCGCCGTGGAGCTTGGATTCACGCGGCAATCTCCTGCGGAGCGCGTCCGGTGCGCACCACGTCCTCAAACTCGCTCCGAAAGAGCTTCAAGATCCCGAGCATCGGCATCGCGGCCCCGTCCCCGAGGGCGCAGATGGTGTTGCCCATGATGTTGTTGGCCACGTCCCCGAGGGTGTCGAGGTCGGTCATCGTGGCCGTCCCGTCGGCAAACTTGCGGCAGAGCTTGGCCATCCAGGCGCAGCCCTCGCGGCAGGGGGTGCACTGCCCGCACGACTCGTGGGCGTAGAAGATCATGAGATTCTCCGCGGCCCGCACCATCGAGGTGGTGTCGTCCATGACGATGGCGCAGCAGGTCCCGAGCATGGTCCCGAGGGCCCGCATCGTGTCGACCCCCATGGGCACGTCGAGGTGGCTCTTGCCGTGCCAGGGGTGCAGGACGTGTTTGTCGTCGGGGGCCACCACGAGGTCTTCGGGGCGCAGGACGGGAGTCGAGCTGCCGCCCGGGATCACGGCCTTGACCTTGCGATCGCCGCGGACCCCGCCCCCGAGGTCGTAGATGAGCTCGTTGAGGGAGATCCCCACGGGAGCCTCGTACACGCCGGGGCGTTTGACGTGGCCCGACACCCCGTAGAGGCGCACCCCTCCGTCGCGCAGGTGGTGCAGCCGCGACAGGGCCGAGAAGGCGTCGCCCCCGCGGTCGATGATGCTGGGCACGGTGGCCAGGGTCTCGAGGTTGTTGACGATGGTGGGGGCCCCGAAGGCGCCGACGATGGCCGGGAAGGGAGGCTTGAGCCGGGGCTCGCCGCGCAGGCCTTCGAGGGAGTTGAGAAGGCTCGTCTCCTCGCCGCAGATGTAGGCCCCGGCCCCGGGGTGGATCACGATGTCGAGGGCGAAGTCCTTGTCGAGGATCTTGTCGCCCAGGTATCCCTTGGCCCGGGCCTCGCGCACGGCCTGCTCCAGGCGGCGGATGGAGAGGACCAGCTCGCCCCGGACGTAGCAGTACACGGTGTGTACGTTGAGGGCGTAGGCGGAGATGATGAAGCCCTCGATGCAGCGGTGCGGGTCGAGCTCCATCAGGGTGCGGTCTTTGAAGGTCCCGGGCTCGCCCTCGTCGGCGTTGACGGCGATGTACGAGGGCTTCTCGGGGTGGGCCTTGAGAAACGACCACTTCACCCCGGCGGGGAAACCTGCTCCCCCGCGGCCGCGGAGGTTGGCGGCCTTGACCTCGTCGCGGATCTTCTCGGGGCCCATCTCCAGGGCCTTGCGGAGGCTCTGGTAGCCGCCGTTGCGCTCGTACGTGTCGATCGACCAGCTCTCGGCGGAGCCGTAGTTGCGGGTCAGGATCTTTGGGTTTTCAACGGGCATGGGGGTCGGTCACCGATCTTTGCGAGAACGAATCCCAATGGGAGAGAAGCCCACGGCCAGGCGGGTGTCGCGCTGGCTGCGGGCCTTGTCGAGGAGGGCGTCGAGGGCCTCGGGGGTGAGGTCTTCGTGGTAGGCGTCGTTGAGCTGGAGCATGGGGCCCTGCCCGCAGGCCGCGAGGCACTCGGCCTCCAGGAGGGTGAACTCCCCGTCCGCGGTGGTCTCGCCCACGTGGATGCCGAGCTTCTTCTCCAGGGCCCGGGTGATGCCTCGGGCCCCGACCAGCTCGCACGACAGGGTGCGGCACACCCAGATCACGTTGCGCCCGACGGGCTTCTGCTGAAACAGGGTGTAGAAGGTGACCACCCCCAACACGTCGGCCGTGCTGAGGGAGAGGGACTTCGCCACGTACTGCACCACCTCGGGGCTGACCCAGCCCTCCTGCTCCTGGCACAGGTGCAGGAGCGGGATCGTGAGGGCCTGCTGCGTGGGATACCTCGGCCGCAGCTCCTGGAAGATCGCCAGCCGTTCAGGAGTGAGCTCGAACGCCATGAGGAAGATTCGCCTTCTGGGTATTTTGGTGCGCCTTCGCGCGGAGAGGCCCCGGGGACGACCTCAGGCCGCTGCGAGGGGAATGCCCGCGGAGGGCATTGGGGTGCCGTTGGGCGGCGGGACGCTAGTTAGTTCGGCCAGTGGTGTCAATACACCCGCGTACCCCAGAGCGTCCCTTCGCCCCGACGGCGACGAACCCCTCCCCCAACCTCCCCCCCTCCTCCAGAGATCCTTACCCTCTGACAAAACCCTGCACACCGCGCAGCCGCGGTGGTTTAGAGTGTCGCTCCTCAGGTCCGCCGCGGGAGCACCGGGCCAGTGGGACTGGAAAGTGAGGCATCCATGCCGCATCGATGGAGAGTCGTGATCCTGTTGGGCGTGTGCCTCCTGTCTGCCTGCGCCAGCGCCCCTTCGGCCCCAACCCCTGACTCCACAACCGCGCGGCGTCGACGACGGCCCCGGCGCCGTCCGCCCCCGGCCGAGCCCTTTGTCGCCCCCGTGACGCCCCCCCCGGCCGAGCCCTTTGTGGCCCCTGCCCCCGTGCCCACGTCCGCGCCCACGTCCGCGCCCACGTCCGCGCCCGCCTCCGCGCCCACGACCCCCGCCACGGCCCCCCCCCCGCCTCCCACCACCGCCGCCTTCGGCACCCCCGTCGTGCCCCCCGACACGCGCCCCCCCCTGCGGGCCCGCTGGCTGACCCGCGGGGAGTATCCCCGCATCGTCTGCGAGGGCGAGGCCACCCCCCAACGGCCCTCCCCCCAGTCGCCCTGGCAACCCTCGGCCGTCATGCTCGCCCGGGCCCTGCAACCCGTCGAGGCCCAGGTGCTCGCATGTCAGCCGCCCCCCGACGAAAACAGTCGTTTCGCCGTGCGGGTGCAGTTTGGCGGCGACGGGCTGCCCCAGGAGTTCTCCTTCCCCGGGGCGGCCCGGATGCCGGGGGCGAGGGCCCGCTGTCTCGGGTCTGCCCTCTGCGCCGCCCGGATGCCCGCCTTCCGCGCGGGCAACGCCGTCCTGCACTACAGCTTCTCTGTGCCCCCGCCGCCCCCGGGCCCTGAGTGACTACCGCCCGAGCCGCGCCGTCACGGCCTGGGCGTGGGCCCCGAGCCCCTCGGCCTCGGCCAGGGCCACGATGTCGCCCGCGTGCCGAGCGAGGGCCGCCCGGTCGTACCGGATCACCGAGCTCCGCACGGCGAAGTCGTACACCCCGAGCGGCGAGGAGAAGCGCACCGCACCGCCCGTCGGCAGAACGTGGGAGGGGCCCGCGAGGTAGTCCCCCGCCGCCTCGGGGGTGTCATCGCCGAGAAACACCGCCCCGGCGGCCCCCACCCGGTCCCACAGGGCCTCGGGGTCGCGCACCTGGAGCGACAGGTGCTCGGCGGCCAGGAGGGTGGCCACCCGGGCGGCCTCGTCCAGATCGTCAACCACCAGGACCATCCCGTGGTCGCGCAGGCTCGCCGCGGCGATGTCCCTCCGGGGGAGGGCCTCGAGGCGGGCGGCCACCCGCGCGACCACCCGGGCCGCGAAGGCCTCCGAGAGGGTCACGAGGAGGGCGTAGGCGGCCTCGTCGTGTTCGGCCTGGGAGAGAAGGTCGGCGGCCACCACGTCGGGGTCGGCCCCGTCGTCGGCCACCACGAGGATCTCGCTCGGCCCCGCGATCCCGTCGATGGCCACCCGGCCGAACACCAGGCGCTTGGCGCAGGCTACGTAGATGTTTCCGGGCCCGACCACCTTGTCGACCCGGGCGATGGTGTCGGTCCCGTACGCGAAGGCCGCGATGGCCCCGGCCCCGCCCACGTCGTACACCGCCGTGACCCCCGACAGGGCCGCGGCCGCGAGGAGGTCGTCGGTCGGCCGGGGGGTGGCCACGAGCACCTCGGAGACCCCCGCCACCGTGGCCGGGATGGCGCTCATCAGCACGCTCGAAGGGTACCGGGCCTTGCCCCCGGGGGCGTAGACCCCCACCCGCCCGAGGGGGCGCACCCTCCACCCGAGCCCCACCCCGTCGGAATCGACCCAGCGCTGCCCCGCCTCGATCTGGCGCGTGTGAAAGGCCCGGATGCGGTCGGCGGCCCGGCGCATGGCCGCGGCCACGGAGGGGTGGTTCCGCTCGAAGCGCACGAGCCCCTCCGCGCACGCTGCCCGGTCGTAGGCCCTGGGCGCCGGGAGGCCCCCGTCGAAGCGCACCGCGAGGTCGTCGAGGGCCGCGTCGCCCCGACGCCGAACGTCCGCCAGGATCGCCTGGACGGCCGGGGTGACCCGGTCGAGGTCGTCGTCGCCCCGGGAGGCGAGGCCCTGAAGAACACGGGGATAGTCGGGGTCGCGGCGGGTGACGATGCGCATGATTCTGGAAGGGGCTTCTACGCCGGGGCGCGGGGGGGCGGTCAAGCGGTCCTGGAGTTCGGAGTAGGTCCCCGTGGCGGGCGCAGGAGGTGCCGCGACGGAGTCGGTGCTGTACGGCGTAGTTCAGACCGGGGGACAGCCAGTCCAACGGCTTCCTCGCGTCGAGCACCTGCCCGGGGGAGGTCCAGGCCCACCGCAGAGTTGACAGATTCCCCTTCTATGCGCGGTGACCCGACGCCCCTGCGGTGCCGCGCGAGGCCTCGGCGGTCGACGCAGAGCTCGCTGAGCTCCCGGAGCTCCGGCGAGCTCGGCGGGCGTGAGGTCCGAGAGCGAGAGGGTCCCGCGGTCGAAGCGGACCCGGATCGATCGACCTTGTCCCGGCGAGTCGCGCACGCGAGCCCGCAAGCGCGGTTCGTGCCCCGGCGCACGGTCGCCCGCGACCGCGGGGCGAGGGCCGAATCGTGGCTCGTGGCGCCGCGTGCGCGACTCGCCGGGCCAGCCCCGGGCCGGCCAGGGGCCACCTCGCCGCTCGCGCCGTCGCAACGGGCGCCCCCGCCGTCAGCGCGCGTTCAGGAGTCGAAGCGGCCGGCCGTCGTCCGGCGGCGCCGGCGTAAACGACTCGGTGTCACCCGGGGGCAGCTCCACGCGCCCCTGGCGCCACTCCGCTCTCGCGGCCTCGATCCGCTCGAGCGACGAGTGCAGGTAGTTCCACCACGAGTAGCGCGGGCCGACGGGCGCGCCGCCGAACGCGAGGAGCCGGGTCGGCTCGAGCGCGCGAGCTTCGACGTCTCCGGGCCCGATCACGGCGACGTGCCCCGCGCGCGCCACGGTCCCGCCGACCTCGACCTCTCCGGCCCAGACGTAGACCGCGCGCTCCGGCACGTCGGGCAGCGACCACGCCGCGCCCCGGTCGAGCGTGACGTCCGCGAGAAGGATCGGTGTCGTCATCGGCAACGCGGCCGGCAGCTCGGGGGGCGCGGGCAGGAGCCAGCGCGTGGTCGCGCCCGCTCCTCCCGAGATCGGCATCTCGCCGGAGGGGCGTCGAACGAAGCTCGGCTCGACGTCCTCTGCGCCGTCGGGCAACGCGAGCAGGAGCTGGAAGAGATCGAGCGCGCCGCCGAGGAGCCGGATCCGCTCGAACCTCTCGGAGTGCACCACGCCGCGACCGGCGACCGTCACGCCGATGTCGCCCGCGCCGAGCTCACAGCGGCTCCCGAGCGAATCGCGGTGCGTGATCGCGCCCTCGATGACGCAAGAGATGGCGGCCAGGCCGACGTGCGGGTGCGGGCGGACGTCGGCGTCGACCGGCAGCGCGCCAGGAGGGCTCGCCGCCATCCGGTAGTGCACGACGACCGCGAACGGCCCCACGGACCGCGGCGAGGCCTCGAGGTCGAGCGGAGCCGCCAGCACGCTCGTCGCGGTCGGCCCCGCGGGAAAGCGCTGCGCTTCGATGATCGTGATCATGGGACCTCCACGGCGGCGGCGCACGCGGCGCGGCCGTTCTTGTACACCATCCAGGACGCCTCAGCGTCTCCGGGTCGGCCTGGGCGCACGGAATTCTGTGACCTCCGGGGAGGCGACAGGTCGGGCTTCTGCGGCCGCCGGGCAGCAGGGGCGGAGGGCTTCACCCCAGGGGGTGGGTCAGTTTCAGTTGGCCATTGACACCCGCCACCGGGTCGACGCCCAGCAGCAGGTACCTCCAGCGGTACACGATCTGGATCACCTGCTCGACCTTAGGGCCTGTTTCAAAATAAACTATACATCTACATCCTGAGCCTTGGCGGGGTGGATGGTG
>CAYUSB010000078.1:0-26266 GCA_964447205.1 uncultured Myxococcaceae bacterium | reverse complement strand
CAGCACACCGCAGCGCAGAAATGCCCGCAGCTCCGCCTCCACATACGGCGGCAGGACCACCTCCGCCGCGCGGGCCGCCGCGAGGAGGGGCTCCAGCTCGGCCTGGACCACGCCGTACAGCACCGACTCTGTCGCGGCGCGAGGGCGATACCCAGGGACATGGCAGGGGGCGAGCGGCATCGCGACGATGCCCTTTTCGGACCGTCACCGCCCACTGGTTGCTTCCCCAGCATGTCCATGGCCGCCAATGCCCCGGGGACGTACTCCGAACTCCAGCCGGTCGGATGCCGCTACGGGGCCGCCCCGTGCCGCACCCGCCCGCGCCGGGTGTTGTCCCCTGGAGTGCGGTCGGGCACCTCGCCCGGCGCGACGCTCGTGACCTGACAGGTCGCCTCCCCTCCCCCGACCGGAGCCGTCCGCCCCACGACCTCCACACGGCGCTGGGCCCCGGGCCCGAGCGGGCCGAGGGTCCCGAGCAAGACCGCGTCGCCCAGGCGACACGTGACCACCGCCCGCTCCACGGGATCGCCTCCGCGGTTGCGCACCACCACCCCCAACCCGACGCCCCGAACCCACTGCGGCGTGCTCTGTCCGCGGTACTCCGCGGGCACGCGGGCCTCGTGGGTGGCCGCGTCGAAGGCCGTGATCGCGAGGTCGTAGCGCCAGTCGGCCTCGGTGGGGCGCACCACGATTCGGCCGCTTCCAGCGTTGTTGCTGAGGTCGGCCTCGTGCCCGGCCGGGCCCGTCAGGGAGAGCACGCAGTCGAGGGTGTGCGGACCCGGGTTGGGGCGCTCCAGGCGCAGGCTGACCCGCCCCGCCCGGCGCGGTGTGGGCCCGGGACCGAGGGCGACCCCGTCGAGCACGCACTGGGCGGCGGGGACCCCGTAGCCCGCGTTGCCGTCGACGTAGACCGACACGCAGAGCGGCTGGGTCGCCACCGGGGCGGCCCCATGGGTGCAGTCCGTGGCCTCGAACCACACCCCCTCGCGCACACGAATGTCAGGCAACATCCCCTCGATCGCCGGGAAGTCGACGAGGGCCTCGTGCTCGGCCCGCTCCTCCGAGCCTACGACCCGCGCGTCGCACCGCACCCGATGGCGGCCGCGCGGAAGGCACAGCGCAGGAGGCGCCCCCACCGGCACACGGAGCGGAACCCCGAGCGCGTAGCGCCACGCCCCCGCCCCGTCGTGCTGCCCGGTGCGATGGGCGGGACCGAGGGTGACCCGCTCGTTCCAGATGCGGGCGTCGAGCTGGCAGCGCAGGTCGACCTCGCCGGGACTCCAGCGGTCGAGGCGCACCGAGAAGAGCGCCAGCCCCCCGCTGCTGTACTGGGCGCTGCCCCCGACCTCGATGCGCAGGCGCCGGTCGACGCGGTCTTGCGCGGAGGCCGTCTGCGCCCAGGCGAGGGCCACCCCCACGGCCACGAGCCCGCGTTGCACCCGTCGCCGACCCTGGAGCGCTGCCTGCATCTGCCTGACGACTCTCTCTCCGCCCGTCTCCGCGGGTCGAGGGCAGTGTGACGCACCGAGCACACCCAGGGCCTGATTTCTTCGTTCACCGGCCCGGGGTGCTCCTCCCTGCGGGGTCGTAGGCCCATCCCGCCGGATCGGACTCCTCCAGTTCGAGGCCCCCCCGCACGACCCCGACCCCCGCCCGCGGAACCAGGCCCGGATGGTCGCCCGGGTGCTCGCTCTCCACCCGCCCCGTCGGATCGAGCACGGCCACCCGGCTCCCGGCATCCCGCAGCCCTCGCCCTCCGAGGGTCCCGCTCCATCGCACGAGAATGGCCCCTGCAGCCAGGGCCGGATCGCCCGCCAGACTGTCCCCCCGTGGATCAAACATCGCCCCCGCCAGCACCACAAACCCACCCCCCGGAACCACCGCCCCCGCGGGAAACACCGACCGACCCGTCCCCAGGGCGAGCACGTACCCGTCGAGCCCGAGGGGCCCTGCCCCGTCGTTGAACAGCTCCACAAACTCCTGCCGCCCGACCCCCGCCGGCCGGGCCAGCACCTCCGTGATCCGCAGGTGCCCCCGAGCCCCTGGGACGGCGAGGGCCTCCACCCGCAGCGCGGCCAGGCTCCGCCCGTCGAGGCCGTACAGGGTGGCCACGAGCCCGTGCCCTTGCCCCGGGGCCACCGTCGCGACCCGAGCCGCCCAGGTAGCCTCCACCGCCGTCAACGACGACCGAACCTGCCCCATGGACTCCGCCCGAAGGTGCACCCACCCCGGGGCCGTCACGCTCCCCCGCACCGTCAGGGCCCGATCGTCGAGGTCGACACAGAGTGGGCTCACCCCCCGCTCGGCCGCCGCACACAACGGGCTCACCCCCCACCCAGGGGCCGCCCCCGCGGCACCCCCCGAGGCCGTCAGCACCGCCCCCTCGTTGGGGCGCCCATGACCCGCCGTCACGGCCCCGGGAGCGACCTCCAGCCGCACGGAGCCACCAACGGCCACGGGACCCCCTTCTCGGGCCTCCAGGCGTACGCAGCGGCCCAGGGCGGGGGCCACCAGGCAGTCGAGGGCGGCCCGCATGGCCACCTCCCCTTGGAGCCGATGCAGGGTCCACCCCCGGTCGAGGCCCGCGGGGAGGGCCACGGGGCGGTCGCTGAGGACCCATATCCGCTGCACAAAGCCCTCGCGCGCGGCGACAGGCCCGAGGGCCAGGACGGGGTCGGCCTCGGGGCTCGGGAGGGTCTTCAGGCTCAGGGTGAAGGGGGTCGTGCCCTGGGGGGCGGCCCCGTCGGCTCCCCGCAGCCCCTCGGTGACCACCAGGGTGTACACCGTCGCCGGATCGAGGGCCTCCACGGGCCGGACCCCCAGGAGGTCGTCGGTGCACGCGACCTCGACGGCGACCACGGGGGCCGTGCTGGGCAGGGATCGGGAGAGGGCCAGGGCTTGCGCGGGGGTGGGGGTTCCGCGGGCGAGGACGGCGGCACGGGGACAGGGGGCGACGAGGGGGCGGTCGTAGCGGAGGCGGAGGGTGCCCGCCCGGGGAGCGGACTGGGGCGCGGTGGGTGACTCGACCCGCGGGGCTCCGAGGGGGATGACCCCGACGGGAGGCGGTTCGATTGGGAAGCCTGTGGGGGTGTCGGGCAGGGCAGAGACGCCGCCGTCCCTTCCAGGTCCCGGCGGATCGGGGAGAGACAAGCCCACGCAGCCCAAGAACACCAGGAGGCTCAAGCACGCAGGAAGCCGCAGAGTGACCATGGGCCTGTTTTCGAGACAGCCCCCCCGTCGGTTGCGTCCCGCCGAGAAGAAACCTTGTCACCAACCCCGCTACCGCACGCCCACAGCCTCGATGGGGCCGCGCCCCAGGCAGCGGTAAGCCACGCCGGTCATCACGGCCGACGAGTCCGTGCCCGGCACGATGCCTTGCCCCGTCGCCACGACGCCGTGCCTCCGCGCGAGCTGTTGATGCTGCACGAGCAGGTGCGTCGCGCCGAGCTCCGCGGCCTTGTTGCGCAGCTCGTTCATCGCGCTCTCCATCTGCTGCGCAGGGCTCATCCCGTGCCCATCGGCAAACACCGGGCTGATGATCCTGCACCGGGCCCGGGGCGCCGTCCCGAGCACCACGACGCGCCGACCTGCCTGCGACAGCCCCGTCACGCACGCGGCCAGCTCCAGCGCGGATGCCACCGCGACCGCAGTCGTCAACACCCGCGCGAACCTCCCTGAACGGGCGTTGCCTCGTTCGCCCCGGTGTCTCTTCGGGTACACCCCTCGACCCTACGCCGTCGAGTCCCACACAGGCAATGGATCACAGGCCCGGCCGTAAGCTCTGGCCCCTTCCCCGGATGTACACTCGGCGCCAGGATGCTTCGACGCGGTGGACTCGTGGGTCACCGGCTCGAGCAACCCCACAACGTGGGTGTGCGACACCGACAACGGCACCGTCGACATGTGGACGGCGAGCCCGCGCACGACGGCAAGCACGCTGCTCGACAACGGGGCCCGTCGCTGCCGGCGCAGAGGGCCAACGAGTTGATGGCGGCGCGACGGCGCCGCTGAATCCTACGCCGCGCAGTCACCAGCCCCAGGAGGCCGGCAGGTGGATCCCCCCGGGGAGCCCGCGGCCCTGGAGCATCGCGGCCATGTCCATGCTCACGGCCACCGTGACGTGGATGAGAAACCCCGACCAGATGCTGCGGGTCTTCAGGGCCAGGGTCCCCAGGACCACCCCCGCGAGGATCGCCGCGATGGCCTCGGCCCAGGGTTTGCCGAAGTGGATCATGCAGTACGGCACCACCATGGCGACCACCACCATGCTCCCCATGCTCTGCCGCCCCGCAAACACCAGAAACCCCCGGAAGAAGAACTCGAGCGTAAAAAACTGCGTGGCGTAGACCACCTCCCACAGGAAGAAGTCCTTCCAGCTCCGGGAGGCGTCTTTGTAGAAGGGGTAGTAGTTGGCAAACTCCCCCGTGTTGGCCACGATCACCACGGCCACGAGCACGATCCCGAAGAAGAGGGCGTAGATCCAGGCGTGCGACAGCCACCCCTTCATACGCAGGCCGTAGTCGCGCAATCGCTCGCGGCGCCAGAAGGCCAGCATCACCGCCACGGGCGCGAGGAAGTACCCCAGGCTCCGCGTAAACGACCAGTAGACCAGGGCCGCCAGGTCGGGATAGGCGGCGGGACGCATCCAGGCCTGGGGGCCAAACACCGTCAGGTGATGGGTGGCCGGGCGGCTCGGACCGCCCCCCCAGTCGATGACAAACCCGCGCTGGACGAGGTTCTGAAAGGTCTGTCGGTCGCCGAAGTACTCTTGGAGCGTGAGGATCACCGCGGCCAGCACGAAGGCCACCAGCGGGCGCCAGTCGTACCCGAGGCCCCGCTCGGCCCGCAGGCGACGGCCCTCTTCGGCCTCGCGGTCGACCTCCTGCCAGGTCTCCAGGAAAAAACGCCGGGGGTGCAGCTCGGGCAGGCGCTTGCGAGCGAGGAAGGCGACCAGCAGGGTGTACGCGATGGCCGCGAAGAAGACGACCTTCACGCCGCCCCAGCCGCCTTGTGGGCCGCAGCCCGGAGCCTCTCGACGCTGGGTCCCTGACCGAGCACGGCCATGACCTCGTGCAGGGCGGGCGACTGGGCCCGCCCCGTGAGGGCCACCCGGATGGCCTGGCCCACGTCCTTCATGGCGAGCCCCTGGGCCTCGGCCCAGACCTTGAGGGCGGCATCCAGGGCCCCCTCCTCCCACGGCGTATGGTCGGCCAGGGAGGTCGCCAGGGAAGCGAGGCGCGGAGCCGCCACGGGGGTGAGAAACTTCGTGACCGCGGCGGGGTCGTCGACGGGCGGGTCGCGGAAGTAGAAGTCCACCGCGTCGGCGAGGTCGACGAGGGTCTGGGCCCTGGGTCTGGCCGGCCCGATGGCCGCGACCAGCTTGGGGTCGGAGGCCAACACCGTGAGACCCCGGGCTGCGAGGAAGGGAACCACCTTCTCGGCCAGGGTCGTGACCGGGGCGGCCCGCAGGTGCTCGGCCGAGACCCACCAGGCCTTCTTCTTGTCGTAGCGGCCGTCCATCGTGCCGCAGTGCTCCCAACTGAAGGCCGCCACGAGCTCGTCGCGGGTGAAGACCTCCTGGTCGCCGTGGCTCCAGCCGAAGCGGGCGATGTAGTTGAGGACGGCGTCGGGCAGCCACCCCTTGGCCCGGTAGGCCTCGACGGGGACGTCGATGCCCTGCTGATCGGCGAGGCGCTTCGACATCTTCTTGCCGTCGGGTGTCAGCATCATGGGCAGGTGCGCGAAGGCCGGGACCTCTGCCCCCAGGGCCTGATAGAGCAGGATCTGCGGGGGCGTGTTGATCATGTGATCGTTGCCCCGGGCCACGAGGTTGATGCCCATGGTGTGGTCGTCGACCACGGCCCCGAAGTTGTACAGGGGCACCCCGTCGCTGCGCAGGAGCACGAAGTCCTGCAGGCTGTCGTTGGGCGTGACGACCTCGCCGAAGACCTTGTCGACGTAGCGGGTCGTGCCCGAGCGCGGGGACTTGAAGCGCACGACGTACGGGGCCCCCTCGATCCAGTCGGAGGGGCCCTTGTCGCGCCACAGGTGGGGGTAGAAAAACTGCTCCTTGCGGGCCTCGGCCTGCTTGCGCAGGGCGTCGAGCTCGTCCTTCGTGGCATAGCAGCGGTAGGCGTGCCCCGCGTCGATGAGCCGGTCGGCAAACTCTTTGTAGAGCGGCAGCCGTTGGGTCTGGAAGTACGGCCCATGGGCCCCGCCCACCCCCGGGCCCTCATCCCACTCGAGGCCGAGCCAGCGCATCCCGTCGAGGATGATCTGGACCGAGGCCTCGGTGCTCCGGGCGAGGTCGGTGTCCTCGATGCGGAGCACGAAGGCCCCGCCCGTCTTGCGGGCCCAGAGCCAGTTGAACAGGGCCGTGCGGGCCCCGCCGATGTGCAGATAACCCGTCGGCGAGGGCGCGAATCGAACGCGAGGCGTGGTCATGGTGACGCTGCTGGGGGTGAGAGAGACGAGGCGGACGCTACGGGGGCGCGAAGGCTATCACGCGAGGCCGCGGCTGCCCACGGGCCTGCACCGCGAGGCCCCGGGGGGTGATGGCCCGGACGGTCCAGCCCGCCACCTCGTCGCCCACGGTGACCGCCCACACGGGGCGGCCCACGCGCACGAAGGCCCCGCGGGCGGAGGCTCCGTCGATGGGGAGGAGGGGGACGGGGAGGGTGCCGCGGGGAGTGCCTTCGGCCACGCGGTTTTGCCCGTCGCAGCGGGTGGGCCACGGGTCGTCGCCCAGGGTCATGGCCCCTCTGCTCCCAGCGCGGCCTCGGGTGGGCCAGGACAGAAGGGCCTCCAGCCCGTCGCCCCGCGGCTCGACCCGCACCACCAGGAGGCTCGCCAGGCCCGGAGACACCACCAGAGCGGCCAGGGCGGCCCCGAGGACGGCCGGATCGCCCGCCCGCACGGTCATGTCCAGGGTGGCCTCGGTGCGCTGGACCTGCACGAGGCACAGCCCCCCCGTCGACCGCGCGAGGGCCCGCAGGGGCTGCACGGCCGACATCAGGACAGGCCCCTCGACCCCGCGCCACCCAAGGACCACCCGGTCGCGCAAGGCCCCGCGCCAGAGCTCCTGGTCGAAGGCGCAGACCCCCCGCGGTTCGGCCGTAGCCAGGGCCGCGCAGAGGGCCGCCGAGGCGCCCGCGGGGACTGTCGAGGCCGCGAGGAGGGGCCAGACGGTGGTTCCCGCTTCGGTGCGGGGCGCCCCGGGGGTGGGAAGGGCCCCCCAGTGCTCGGCCACCCGCGGCAGGACCCGCGACGGCCACCAGGCGGCCTCCTCGGCCGAGAGGGGTTCGCGGGATGGGGTCTCGGCCCGAACCCGCTCCAGGGCCGAAGGGCCCGCGTCGGGGGGAGACGGGTCCGAGGCGTCGGGGAGAGCCTCGGAGGCCGCGTCGACTGTAGGGGATGGGGGTTGCGGGGCGGGACGGGGCGGGACGGGGGTGTGGCACCCCACCGCGAGGAGCGCGAGGCCCGCGACCCCGAGGGAGCGCGGACCTGGAGCCATCACCGGGGAGCCCGGGTGATGTGAAACTCCACCCGACGGTTGGCCGTGCGACCCGCCGCGGTGAGGTTGGGGCGGATGGGCCGGGTCTGGCCAAACCCTCGGGCCGTCAGGCGCCCGGGATCGACCCCGAGGCGCACGAGGGCGTCGCGGACCGAGGCCGCCCGGCTGTCCGACAGGGTCTGGTTGCCCGCGGGGGTGCCCTGGTTGTCGGTGTGGCCCTGAATCTCCACCGAGCTGATCTCCGGGTGACGGTTGATCACGTCGGCGATCTCCTCCAGGAGGGTGTTGGAGTCGGGCAGGATCTCCGCGGAGTTGGTCTGGAAGTGAATCTGGCGGGTGATGGCCAGGAGGTTGCCGCGGATGGCCACCGAGGGCCGGACCGGGCGACGGGTGACCGTCAGGTCCACGGTGGAGTTCTGCCGGGCCACGACCATGGTGGGCTGCGGCAGGCCGCCCATGTGCCGCTCGCTGGCCTGGGCCTGCACGGTGTAGCTGCCGGCCATGAGCTCGGTGACGTTGACGGTCCCATCGCTGCCCGTGGTCTCAGTGCGGGGCGGAGGGGGCGTCCCGCGGAAGTCGCTGCCCGGGGCGATCACGACGGACACCCCAGCCACCCCGGCTCCGCCCTGGCTCGACACGACCCGGACGCTGAGCCCCCCGCGGCGCGGGAGGGCCTGGAGGTCGCAGTTGACGGTGCCTTCGGTCTCCGTGGCGGCCGCAGCCGCAGCGGCCTCGGGGGCCGTCCCCTCGGGGGCGGCAGGCGGAGCAGGGATGGTGACGGAGCACGTACCCGGGGTGTACTCGGGAGCGGTCACCCGCAGGCGGTACTCGCCCGGGGCGAGGCGGCTGGAGCGAAACCGTCCGTCGTTGGCCGAAGCCAGGAGGGGCAGGTCGGCGTGGCCCTCGAAGGCCACCACGGCCCCGGCCACGCCCGCCCGGCTCTCGCTGTCACGCACGAGGCCGGCGATGTGGCCGCCCGGGGGCGTACGGTCGACGGACCGCTCCACCACCCGCTCGACGGGGACCTCCACCCGCTGCTGCGGGGCGTGGGTGTCGTACGCGAACGAGGCCCCGAAATAGACCTGCCACGGCGGCGTCGGCGACAGCTCGCGCACGAAATTGCTCGTGCCCGAGGTGCCCACGTCGACGGCCACGAGCCCGGCGAGGCCCCGCACGGGGGGCAGGACGCGGGCCCCGAGGGTGAGGCGCGAGGGGATGGCGCTGAAGCCCTGGTTGGCGAAGCACAGGTCGTCGTCGGCGGCCCCGCCCGGGCGCACGCCCCCCGACGGGGGGTCGTAACACTGGTACCCCTGGCGGTTGACCGGAACCCCCACCGACCACTCCACGAAGGGGCGGACATAGGGGACATCGAGCTCGGTCCCGACGTTGATGTTGAGCCGGTCGAGGCGGTTGATCCCGAGGGCGAAGCGCTCGACCCGGGAGACCTCCAGGAAACACCGGGGGTCGCTGGCCGCCGCGGGGGTGCTGCAGATCGAGCTGTCGAAGCCCGGCTGGGCCGCCCGGCGGCGGGCCTCGGTGTCGCTCACGATGCTGGAGCTGTTGTCGAAATAGTACTGAAGGTTGACGTGAAACCGGAGGGGCACCGACCCGGTGATCTCGTGCAGGTCGATGGAGCTCAGGGCCCGGAGGTGGAAGCTCGTCGAGTCGAGGAGCAGGCCGATGTCGCCCGAGCGGTTGAGGAGGTACATCGCGGCGTCGCCGCCGAGGTACACGCCCCGGGCCACGCGGAAGGCGGCCTTGACCCCGAGGTTGGTGTCGCCGAGCACCTGGAAGAGGGCGGGGCGCTCGCGGTTGTTGCTGTTGGCGTAGGCCCGGACCGAGCTGTAGATCTCGAGGAAATCGAGCGGGGAGTACGACAGGGTGACCGTCCCGCCGACGTGGCTGGCGTCGTCCGGCCCGCCGACGGTGCTCGTGCCCGAGAGGCTCCCGGGGCGGAGGAAATCGGAGGTCCCGAAATACTCGCCGATCAGGCCAAACCGAAACGAACCGGCCCCCCCGAGCTGCGCCGAGCTGGTGCGCAAGAGGCCCACCGAGCCGTCGAGGCCGCTGTGCCGGGAGAGAATGCGCGTCCGGCGGGCGTCGTCGGTCTCGGCAGCCTCCGGGGTCGTCGGGGTGGCCGAGGGCGAGGCCCCACCGGGGGCCGGGCTGGGCGCCGGGGCCCTGGCGGCCGGGCCGTCGTCGTCGTCATCGTCGTCGTCGTCGTCGCTGGCGGCGGCGCCCTGACGACCCTGCTGGGCCCCTGTCGTCTGGGCGAACGCCGTGAGGGGCAGAGTGCCCGCCAGCGCCGCGAGGATGAAGGCCAACCTCCGAGAGTCCCGCATGGTCATGTACCTCCGAAAACGCGCGCCCCGCCCGGCGCCGGACCCCGCCTCGGGGCCTCGACGCCCACCCGCAGAGGATCATTCCCCTGTCGGTGCGCGGCCGCAAGCAGTGTGGCGGTGTACGCGGAGCACCCGCGCGACCGCTTCAGATCGAGTCTCAAATCGGGCGCGGTTCTACCACCGGGGTTTCGCGCCCGTCCAGCACCACGCAGGACAACCGGGGACCGGCATCCCGCGGGCCCCGGCCCTCACCCGCGCGGAGCGGCCGCCACCGGCACGAGCGACACCTCGCCCTCCTGGCCCGTCACGAGCTGCTCCACGCGCCGCTCGGCCGCATCCAGGCGGCGCTGCCCCTCCCGCGTGAGACGCACCCCCTCCTCGAAGATCCGCAGCGACTCCTCCAGGGCGATGTCGCCCTTCTCCAATTGCTCCACCACCCCCCCCAGCCGGTCGAGGATGGCCTCCAGAGACATCGCCTCCACCGTCGCCACCCCACGCTCTTCGCTCACATCACTCACGTCGCTCGCCTCCTTGCGGACACTGAAGGAGCCTCGAAGGCCCCCATCCCGTCAAGGAATCGACCGTCGCTGCACCGGGCCCCGGGCCTCGGGGAGGCCCTCCCGGTCGACCCGGTCGGTCTCGATGCGCCCCACCCCCCGGCCGTCGGTGACCCCAAAGGTCACCCCCCCGTCGGCCAGCGGGAGGATCCACCGCCCCAATGCCACCCCCGTGTCCAGGGCCACCACCGTACGCGGCGACCCGGGGGCCTCCGCCCCGGCCCGGGCCACGGCCGCGGCCCGACCGAGGAGGTCGACCAGGCCTGGGGTCCACGCGTACCCCCCGAGGGTCTCGATGTCCCCGAGGGCCTCGACCCCCACCCTGCGGGCGAGGGCCACCGCCGCGGCCCCCCGAACCCGGGCCTCGGGGTCGACCCCCATCCGGGCCCGCAAGGCCCCCACGGCCCCCGGGCCTCCCGTACGGCCCAGGGTATACACGGCCACCAGGCGGGTGAGGTCGTCGTCGTCGCGGGTCCATCCCACGACGATCTCGGGGTCGACGGGCTCGCCCGCGTCCACGAGGGCCCCGAGGGCCGCCAGGGCCGCGTCGGAGGGGGCCGCGGACTCGGCCCGCACGAGCCCCCCGAGGGCCTCCCAGGCGGCCGGGCAGCCCTGCCGGGCCAGCGACAGCACGAGGGCCACCCGCACGGTGTCGTGATCCTCGCGCCCCAAGGCCACGGCCAGGGCCTCGCAGCGGGTGCGGTCGCGCACGACCCCGCCTGCCACGGCCGCGGCCAGCCGCCCGGCGGGAGACGGGCCCTGCAAGTCCCGCGGGTCCCACGGGGCCCCGAGGGCGGCCCGGATCACCGCCGTCGAGACGTCGTGCCCGGCCCCCCGGGGCGGCAGTGGGGCCCCGTCGAGGGACTGTCCGCGCCAGACCCGGCCCGCCAGGGCGTCCCGGGCCCCCGGGTCTGGGTGCCGTGCCATCACGGCCAGGGCCCCCCCCTCTGCCCCGGCCAGGGCCCGCCACAGGGCCCCCCGAACCTCGGGGTCGGTCTCGGCCGCGGCCCGGGCCAGGAGGGCCGGGTGCAGGGCCGGGTCGTCAAAGCTCCCCAGGAGTTCGGCCGCGGCCCGACGGTCGCTCGCCAGGGGCCGGTCGAGCCAGGGGAGGAGCCGCGGGGCGAGGCTCCGGACCCCGAGGGACCGCACGCAGGCCAGGGCGGGCTCGGCGGTGATCGGGTCGTCGAGGAGCCCCCCGAGAACCGCCGGGTCGAAGCCTCCCCCGAGCCGCCCGAGGGCCCGCACGGCCTGCCGACGCAGCGACCGGGCGGGGTGCTCCTGGGCCACGGCGAGCACGGCCCCCGCCAGCTCGGTGACCCGCATCGTGGCCACGGCCCCCAGGGCCGCCGCCATGGTTGCTTCGGGACGCCCCGCCTCGAGGACCCTCCGGGCCACCGAAGGCAGCCGGGGGTCGCCCCGCAGGGCCGCCGCCCGCAGCCAGGCCACCCGGCGCCGGGGGTCGCGCTCGGCCGCCCGGGTGAAGGCCAGGAAACGCGCGGGGGTGAGCTCGGCCAGGGCCCTGACCGCCAGGGCGGCCACGGGGTCGTCGTCGCCCTCTGCGCCGGCGAGGGCCGCCAGGACGGTCACGTCGTCGTCTCGCGGAGGCTCATTGGGTCGCGAGGCCACCGCGCCCGGGTCGGGCTCCCGGGCCGCCACCCCGAGGGCCCGCACGGCCGCCCCCCGCACCGACAGGGGCTGGCTCTGCCCCGGAACCCCGCCCCCTCGCAGGGGCTCCCCCAGCAGGCCCCGAAGGGCCGGACGGGTCGCGGCCCCTCCCACCCGCCCGAGGGCCCCCACGAGGTTGACCCCCACCCCGGGATCGTCCTCGGCGCGCAGGGCCGACTCCAGGACCCCGCCGTAGATCGCCCGCGCGGCGGGGGGCAGCGACCGCAAGGTCTCGACCAGGGCGGCGGCGGCGGCCCGGCGGCGGGCGGCCTCGGGGTGTCGCAGACGGGCCATGGGGGCCTCGAGCCCCTGCGGCGGATCGGCCTCCGCCCTGGGGGTCCATCCCGTCAGGGCCAGGGCAATCACGACGCAGACGAGAGCCAGCGGCACGTGGCCCCAGATGGAGTAGGATGGGGTCGTACCGTCTGCCCTTCGTTGGGCGACGCCTGTCGGCCCCACCGCGGTCGCACTCATCGCGGCCCGGAGGCTACCATGCGTGGGGTCCCGCCCCCACCTCCGAAAGGGCCCGCGTGCGCATCTGCCCCGCCTGCCACATCGAGTACGAGCCCTCCACGCGCCGCTGCACCGCGGACGGGCGTCGCCTCGTGTACACCGCGGAGTTTGACGCCTCGGGCCGCGACCCCCTGCTCGGCACCACCGTCGGCGAGCGGTACACCGTGACGGGGCGGCTCGGCGTCGGGGGGATGGGCACCGTCTACCGGGCCGAGCAGAGCCCCGTGGGCCGCGAGGTGGCCTTGAAGGTCCTCCGCCGCGAGCTCGGCCACGACCCCGAGACCGTGGCCCGCTTCAAGCGCGAGGCCCACACCCTGTCGCAGCTCCGGCACCCCAACACGGTGACCATCTTCGACGCCGGCCGCACCGAGGAGGGTCTCCTCTACCTGGCCATGGAGCTCCTTGAGGGCGAGATGCTCTCGGCCCGCATCCGGCGCCTCGGCCCGATGGCCCCCGAGGAGGCGGTCCGGGTGGCCATGGGGGTCCTGCGCTCGCTCGACGAGGCCCACGCGGCGGGGATCATCCACCGCGACCTCAAGCCCGACAACATCTTCCTCGCGCGGGTGCACGGGCGGCCCGACGAGGCGGAGGTGGTCAAGGTGGTGGACTTTGGCATCGCCAAGATCCGCGACGGCCCCCGGGTGGAGGGGCTCGACCCCATCGCCACCCAGGAGGGCACGGTCTTCGGCACCCCGCGGTACATGTCCCCCGAGCAGGCCCAGGGTCGGCCCATCGACGGCCGCAGCGACCTCTACGCGGTGGGGGTCTTGCTCTTTCACATGATGACCGGGAGCGCCCCCTTCACGGAGGACGACGCGGTGGTGGTGATGGCCCACCACATCCAGACGGTGCCCCCGCGGGTGGGGGAGCTGGTGCCGGAGGCGGGGGTTCCGGCCTCGTTGGAGGGGCTGGTGGCGGACGCGCTGGAGAAAGACCCGCAGCGGCGCCCTCAGACCGCGGCCGACTTCCTCTCCCGCCTGGAGTCCCTCCTGCCCGAGGTGAAGACCGCTCGGCTCAGCGTGGTCACCGACGCCCGCCGCAGCCCCCCGCGGCCTCGTTGGGGATGGGCCGCCCTGGGCCTCGGGGCCGCCCTCGCCTTCGCCGTCCTCGGCAGCGCCACCCTCCTCCGCGGGCCCTCTGACAGCGTCGTCACGGCCATCTCCGCGGGGCACCAGCACCACGAGAGCCCGGCCCCGCAGGCCCTCCCGCCCGCTGCGCCCCCGACGCCCTCCGCTGCGGCAGCCCTCCCCCCCGAGGCCTCTGCCCCCGAGAGCCCCGCCCGTGAGCCTCTGCCCGTCCCCACGGCCGCCGCCGAGCCGCCGGCCCCCGCCACGGCCCTCCGTCCGACCCGACGCGTCGTCCCCCGTCGCCATCGGGCCGCTCCCCAGAGCCCGGCGGCTCCGGCCCCGGTGGCCCTTCCCCCCAGCCCCGCGGGACGCCCCGCGCCGCAGCCCTACCGCCGCTGGGACGACTGAATCCCCCCCCGCTCAGCGCAAGGCCGCTGCCCGCGGACGGTCGTCGCGGGAGAAGCTGGGGTACTCCCGGGCCCCGCGGCGCTCGAAGACCTGCAGATCGCCGAGGAGCTCGTGGTCGCGCCAGCCCACCGGGCGCATCCCGGCCCGCTGCAAGACCCGCACAGAGGCCGTGTGCCAGGGCAGGGTGGTGGCCGTCACCGCGGAGCACTCGGGTTGCTCCAGGGCCCAGTCGACCAGGGCCACCGCGGCCTCGCTCGCGTACCCCTTGCCCTGCGAGGCCTCCTCGACCCCGTAGCCGATCTCCACGACCCCATCGGCGTCGGGGCAGCCGTGAAAGACCACGCTCCCCACCACCCGGCGCTCACCGCCCGTCTCGGGCTCGGCGGCGATCATGATCCGGTCGCCCCAAAGCCGCACCGCGGGATTGGCCCGGATGTCGTCGAGGGAGGCGCTGAAGGCCCGCTCGATCAAGGCCCGACCCGGCCAACGACCCGGAAGCCGCGCCCCCACCAGGGACTCGACCTCGGCCCGGCGATCGGACAACACGGCCTCGACCAGGGGCAGGGTCACGGGAACCAGCTCAAGTCGACGGGTGCGCAGGATGGACAACATGAGACACCTCACCCTCTCTCGTCCGAAGAGCCTTGCAAGCCCTCGGCCCAGCGGAGAGGCACGGCGCCCTGACGCCCAAAGGAGAGAGGGAGCAGCGCCCCGAGGCCGATATCCCATCCCTACGCGCTCGCGAAGAAGCCTGCAAGTACCGGCAAATCGCAACGCGGCGCAGCACTGCGATGACGCGCCGAGCCGTGTGCCGATGCCGCGGTGCAGCTTGTGTAGCCGGTGACGCGGGCAGGACGGGCTAGTGGGCGTCGGCGAGGAGGGCGGTGATGGTGGCGGCCTGGTCGTCGGAGATGTGCAGCTCGCGCTGGAGAATCTCGAGGAATTCCTGCTCCTCGTCGCCGACCTCGTCGTCCCACAGGACGAAGAGGGTGGCCAGTGCGAAGGCCTCTTCGCGGGTGCGGGGATCGCTGCCCAGGGCCTTGCCGATGGCCCGGAGCCGGGCCTCAATGCCCTCCTCGGCGATGTGCACCACGATCTGCTCGATCTTGGCGGAGATCTCGTCGTTGGAAAGGTGCTCAAACCCCGGGGTCACGGAGATCTGCCGGGCCAGGGCCCGGGCCTCTCCCTCTTCGAGCATCCCGTCGACGCAGGCGGAGATGGTCATCACCTCGACCAGAGCCTCCTGGGCGTCGGTGGTTGGAGCCGGGGGAGCGGTCGACTTGAGCCGCGTGTAGTGGTTGTGCTTCTTCTCAAACGCCATGGGATGCTCCTCGCCCGTCCACGATACCAGTGATCGCGCGGATGAGAACCCGATCCCGACGCCATCGCATCCCCCGCCCCCGAGGATTGTGTGAACCCGACGCTGCGCAAGGATCTGGTGACCGGGCAGTGGGTGGTCGTGGCCCCCGCCCGCAAGAGCACCCCCCGCGACGTGGCCCACGCCACGGTGGTCGTACGCGGGGCCGCGGAGTGCCCCTTCTGCGTGGGCAACGAGGCCATGACGGGGACCCTGCACGAGGCCCGCTACGACGACGCGGGGCTGTGGCTCGCCCGGGCCGTGGACAACCGGTTCCCGATGGTGGCCGACGGGGAGGAGGCCCGAGGGGCCGGGCCCGCAGCGCTGTGTCCTGGCGACCGCCCGGCCCGCGGATCCCACGAGGTGGTGATCGAGACCCGCGCCCACGACAGCGACCTCGCCCGGGTCACCCCCGACCAGGCCGCCCTCGTCCTCGGGCTCTACCGCGACCGCTGGAACGCCCTCGCCCGACGCCCCGAGGCCCGCGCCGTGGCCCTCTTCAAAAACCGCGGCCCGCGTTCGGGGGCCTCCCTCCATCACCCCCACGGACAGATCGTGAGCCTGCCCGTGACCCCCGCGGGCATCCGCCTCCGCGACCGGGTGGCCCGCCGCACCTGGCAACGCACCGCCACCGTCCCCCTCGACCTCGAGCACACCCGGGCCCGCCGCGACGGTCGCCTGATCGCGGCCCTCCCGGGCTGGGACCTCTTCGCCCCCTGGGCCCCGGCCCGGGGACACACGGTGTGGCTGGTTCCGACCGAGCCCGTCGGCCACTTCGGGGCCCTGACCGACCGGGCCCTGCCCGCCCTCGCCCGGAGCCTCCTCGACGCCCTCCAGCGCCAGCAGGCCGCCACCGACGGGGCCGACTACAACCTCGTCGTGCGCGCCCCCGCCCGGCGCCACTGGGCCGCCCCCTGGGCCCGAACCTGGCTGGAGATCATCACCCGCCGCGGAGGCGACGCGGGCTTCGAGCTGTCCACGGGCCTCCATGTCGCCGCCGTGGCCCCCGAAGAGACCGCCGACCTCTTCCGCCGGGCCCTGTAGGTCTCCCGATGACCCTCTCCCGCCGCACCCGCTGGGCCGCCGCCCCCAACCCCCTCACCGCGGCCCTCGCCGCCCGTACGGCCGCAGGACACGACACCGTCGACCTGACCGTGTCCAACCCCACCGCCGTCGGCCTCGACCCCCTCGACGACGCGGGCCGCGCAGCCCTCTCCCACCCCGACACCCGCCGCTACCGCCCCGACCCCCGCGGCCTCCCCGAAGCCCGCGAGGCCGTAGCCCGGTACTACCGCGACCGCGGACGGCGGGTCGACCCCGACCACATCCTCCTCACGGCCAGCACGAGCGAGGCCTACGGCTGGGTCTTCAAGCTCCTGTGCGACCCGGGAGACTCCGTCCGGGTGGCCCACCCGAGCTACCCCCTCTTCGACGACCTCGCGGCCCTCGAAGGGGTCACCCTCCGCCCCTTCCCCATGGAACGTTTCGGCCGCTGGGAGCTCACCCTGCCCCCCCCCGACCCCGAGGCCCGGGCCCTCCTCCTCGTGCACCCCAACAACCCCACCGGCCACCTCCTGCGCCGCGCCGAACGCGACGAGGCCGCCCGTTGGTGCGCCGACAGCAACGCCGCCCTCGTGGTTGACGAGGTCTTCCTCGACGCCGTGACCGCCCCGCCCCCCGACGCGTGCGACACCCTCGCGGGCGAAGACCGCTGCCTCACCCTCGTGCTCTCCGGGCTCAGCAAGGTAGCCGCCCTGCCCCAACTCAAGCTCGGCTGGATCGTGGTCTCGGGCCCTCCCTCCCTGCGCGACGAGGCCCTGCGCCGCCTGGAGTACCTCGCCGACTGCTACCTCTCCGTCTCGGCCCCCGTGCAACACGCCCTGCCCACCCTCCTGGCCGGCCGTCGACGCATTCAGTCCGCCCTCGGGGCCCGCGTGGCCGAGCACCGGGCCCGCCTCACGGCAACCTTCGCCGACACGGCCGTCACCTTGCTCCCGGCCGACGCCGGCTGGAACGCCGTCGTGCGCCTGCCCCGCACCGACACCGACGAGGCCTGGGCCCTGCGTGCCCTCGACCATGGGGTCCTCGTGCACCCGGGGTACTTCTTCGACTTCGCCGGGGAGGGCTACGCAGTGCTCTCGCTCCTGCCCCCGCCCGAGACCTTCGACCGCGGCCTCCAACGACTCCGCCAGGCCTGGGCCCTTCCCGGGTAAGACCTCCGCGCCCCCTTCCCCCTCCCTCTCACCCCATGACCCCACCATGCACCTCGGCCCCCTCGACGCCCTCTGCACCCTCACCCCCGACGCCGCCGGACGCATCCGGGCCCACCTCGCCCAGGTGGGATACACCGAGACCCTTCTGCACCAGGCCGAGGCCGTGCTTCCGGCCCAACTCGACGCCGTACGCCTGCCCCTGGTGCGCTGGCACCTCCAGGGCTTCGACTCCCCCGGGGCCGACCTCGCCCTGCTCTTTCAGTACGACACCCCCCTGCCCGAAGCCCGGGCCCGTCGCGCCCTCGGACCCGTCTTCGACGAAGCCCTCGCCCTGGGCCTTGTGGGTCACGACGCGGACGGATCCGTGCGGGCCCGGTTTCGCCTGAGCGCCCTCGCGGGCCTGTGGATCGTGTGCGACGACCTCGCCGCCGGAGGAGACGCCGCCATGGGACCGGGGGCCACCACGTTGGGGCTCCTCGACCTCGTGCCCGACCCCTGCGAAGGCCGCTTCCTCGACGTCGGCTGCGGAGCCGGAACCCTCTGCCTCCTCGCCGCCGCCCGCGGGGCCGAGGCCACCGGGACGGACATCAACCCCCGGGCCATCGCCCTCGCCCGGGTCAACGCCACCCTCAACGCCCTGTCGGCCCGCTTCCTCGTGGGCGACCTCCTCGCCCCCATCGCTACCGAGCGTTTCGACCGGGTCATCTCCCAACCCCCCTTCGTGATGCAGCGCCCGGGGGGCTCCGAAGCCACCTTCCTCTTCGGCGGCCCCTGGGGCGACGAGATCACCCTGCGCCTCCTCCAGGGCCTGCCCGAGATCCTGGCTCCCGGGGGCTACGGACTCGTCCGGGTCGACAGCCTCGGGCGCCCCGGCGAACCGCTCCCCACCCGCGTACGCAAGCTCCTCGGCGAGGCCCCCGTCGACCTCGTGGCCCTGCTCGCCCGGGGCATGAGCCTCGACATGCTCTGCATGGGCTACGCCTCGCTCGAAGACCCCTCCCTCGGCCCCGCCTTCCACGCCGCCGCCGCGGCCTTCCGTGACCACGTGGCCGCCCTCGGGGCCCGCGAGTCGATCCAGGCCCTCGTGTGCATCCGGCGCCGCCACGACGACCGCCCTGGGGGGGTGACCGTGGGGCTGCCTGTTCCCGGACTCGGACGGGCCGACGCCGACGCGGTGGCCGCGGCCTTCGAGGCCCTCGCCCTGGCCCAGTTTCCCGACGAGGCCCTGCTCGGGCGGTCGTTCGGCCTGCACCCCGGGGCGCGGTTTGTCGAGACCCGCGACGGCCCCGACCGGGCCGAACCCCCTGCGATCACCCTCAGCTTCTCCCAGGGTCTGTGCGGCGAGACCCAGCTCTCCGACAACTCCCTCGCCCTGCTCGAGTGCCTCTGCGCCGACGGGACCCTCGCCGACGCCCTCGCCCGCTACGCCGACATGGTCGAGGCCCCCGTGACCGCCGTGCAGCCCGAGGCCCTGCGCTTCGTGCGCGAAGCCATCGCCCGCCAGATGCTCGTGCCCCGGGAGTGATCCCGAGGTCGATGCCCAGGAGCTCGTGGACAAACTCCGCGGACAAGGCAACCTGCTTGTCATCCAGCAGGGGCAGCAGCCCCCGGGGCCACCCGTTTGCCCTGGTCGACGGCCTTGGAGAGCACGGCGGCGTACATGTCCATGTCGGCCTTCTTGCCAGCGGGGCCGCCCCCCTGTCGCCCGCCACCCTCACGCGGCTCCAGGCCCTCGCCGCCGCCCTCCTCCACGACGGTCAATCCGGCTGACCAACGCTCCCCCCGCAATCGCGGTCGGTGCTCTCGACGCAGGGCTGACCGGGGCGCTGCGCTGCGGTAGACTCCACGCATGCGGCAGACCACCAGGGACCTCACCACACGCGCCCTCAGCCTCCCCGAGGAGGAGCGGCTCGCATTGGCATCCGAGTTGATCGACAGCGTCGAGGGGAGTGCCGATCCCGAGTGGGAGCGCGCCTGGCTGGACGAGTTGACGCGCCGAAAGGCGCACGGGACGGAGGATGCCAAACCCTGGTCCGAGGTGCGCGCCCGCATCCTGCAGAAGCTGGGCGCTTTGTGAGGTGTCCGCTCGTCGTCCACGCCGACGCGGAGGCCGAGGTCGAGGAGGCAGCGAGCTGGTACGAGGCCCGCCGCGTCGGCCTGGGTCTCGAGTTTGTCGCTGCCATCGACCGGGCCCTCGCGGACATCGCGGAGCGTCCTGAGAGCTTCCCTGTGTGGGCACCACCGTGGCGGCGGGTGGTCTTGCAACGTTTTCCCTTCGTCGTGTACTTCGAACTCGAGGTGGAGCGCGTTGTTGTGATGGCCGTCGCGCACGCACGACGACGCCCTGGCTACTGGATGGCGAGGCGAGCGCCGTAGCCGGTCGCGTCGCGTTGATGCGCCGGGCCGATGGCCAGGCGGCGGCTGAACGCCCTTGCCGACGCCCTCCGTGAAAACGGTCAACCTGGCTGACCACTCCTCCGCGCCCCAGGAGGTCAGTACAGCGGCTGGATGGCCGAGGCGATGAGCCGGGTGAGCTTGCCCGTGTGCGGGGGATAGGCCCTCCAAGGGGTTCCCGGGGTCGAGCAGCTACCCGTCTGGAGCTCCAGGCCCATGTTCGAGTGGACAGATTCTATTTTATGCGAGCCGACCCGACGCCCCTGGATGCCGCGCGAGGCCTCGGCGGTCGACGCGGAGCTCGCTGGCTGTCTGGACTCGATCGCATCGCAACAGCTATTGAGGTACAAGAGGGGACACACGTGGGCATCACCATCACGCCGAATGGCGTTTTTGATTCTGATGGCACTCGTATATCCGATCCTCCCGAGTGGGCCGACGAGTATTTTTCTGCGCAAGCATTGCTCTCTGAGCCGGAGTACCCGAGTCTGGCAGCCACGGAAGAGTCTCTGGCCGAAGACCGATCTACGACGAATATCGCTCGTCCCCAAACGACAACATTCCTCCCCTACGGCATGCCGGGAGCAGCCCATGTGCGATAGCTACAGAGCGCTGCTGGCGCTCTTTATTCTCTTTCCACTTTTCTCAACATGCGCTCGACCTGTTGCTCCTGTAGCCGTGACGACGAGGCATCAAATCCAAGTCGCGTGCACTATTGGCGATCTTAGGTTTTCGAAAATCGAAGAGATTGGTGTCGCCGCTGACTATTGTTTCGCGGCAGAGGGATGGGTTGGATGCCTAGGAGGAGCAGGCGCCGAAACTGGTTTTCGTGTTTTCAATCTTGATGATCGCAGTCAATATTTTGACACAGTTCGGGAGCCTAGAATTTTTCACAACGGAACCGGGGGCGTAACAGTCGTTCAAATGCTAGGGGGAAGAGTCGAATTTTCACGGCGCCCGACAAACAGGTTTAACGCAACATGGGAACTTCCTCCCGAAAATCGGTGGACGTTTGCACGTGTGGGATTTGGGCGCAGTGGAATGGAAGTGATCGAGATCCGTTCTGACGATCGCCGAGAAGATCGAAGATCACGATACATTTTGACAGGAAGCCTTGGAGCAGACAGAGTGTGGCAACTCGACGAGACGGCTCAAGGAGGAGCTATTCTTCAAAATAATGCGATAGCCATCGTGGACCGCAATGTGATTAGATGGCACTCCTTGTCTGATGCTAGGCCACTGGGTCGCTTTAGCTTTCCGGCAAATTCGGCTCTATGCGCTGACAGCTGCGGCAGGAGTCTCAACGACTGGAGAAACCCCGATGTTCCAGTAGCCCTTCCAATTTGCGATGAACTGGACTTTGAAAGCGAGGAACGCAACCGCTACCTTGTTGTGTTTGACGAAAACCGATCGTCAGTTGTTTCTCTCCGAGAAGACATAATCTGGGCACACATACCCAGTATTAGCAGTGACCTGATTTTTAGGGGATGTGACAGCTCCACAGGCAGAGCGATTATCGCCTTGCTCGACCCGTTTTGCAACACCGGCGCCCGCTACATTTTGACATCGCACAGATGCGGGGAAGATCCGTTAATTTATGCTGGGAGTGTGTGCCGTTCGTCGCTATTCGTTAGTTTTCGCGGGTCCCCTACTATTGTCTCCAGCTCCAGCGAGCAGAGAGATTTTTCAAGAATTGGAGACTTTCAAGAGATCGTGGGCTCTTGGGTTCGTGGCAACGATCTGCATGTTGTTGTCATGCATCTTGATCACCGCCTCAGCCACTGGAAGCTGAGTCCTTAGTCTGCGTTGAGTGTGTAGACGTCATTTTGTGCTTCGCGCATGGCCTAATTGGTATTCCTCTGATGGGAAGTAGCGAGAACCTAGAGATGCTGACACGACTCCTCCAGGGCATGCCCCTACAACACTCGCTGCGTGCTGTCCTGCTCGCAGCATTCTCCTTGCCCCAGGTCATCCTGCGCCGACGCCACGATGCCGTAGGCGCACAGGTTGTGCCGCGTCCCCTTGGCCTCGGCACCCGCCTACTCCCGGCCTTACGAGAGCACGGCTATCAACCCTACCTCCTACTCGCGGAAGGCCTTCTGCCCGACACCGAGTACGACTGGGAGGTCCCCACGATGCCCAACTGGCGAGCCCGAACCCTCCCTACCGCCATTCCCTCGACGGGCCTGTCGATGCTCGTCGGGTCCTGCTACTACGACTACTTCCATCGCGGCACGATGGTCGTCGGTGCGGCCTACGAGATCGCGAAGCGCGAGCGCGTGGCGTTCGGGATGCTTGTCGGCGACAACCTGTACCTCGACGTGGCCCCCGATCAGCGCGCGTACTCCGACGCCTTCAAAGAGACCGCGGAGCGATACACGCAGTACTTCTACCGAAGCCCCTACCACCAGTTGCTCTCGGTCTGTCCCTCGCTGACCACCTGGGACGACCACGAGTTCTGGAACAACTATCCCGACAGTCAGATTCATCTGTCTCGCTCCTGGTCTTGGAACGCCGCGGAGTACGACCAGGCTGCCCAGGAGGCGATCAGCATCTTTCAAGAACCCCTCAATCCCCCGCCCATCCGTCCTGGGAGCCGCTGCTTCACCTTCGACATTCCTCCGCTGCACGTCTTCGTGGCGGACACCCGCTCGCGGCGCCAGAAGTATCAAGGCGCGGTGAGCGAGATGATGCCCTCAGCCGACTTCAACGCGCTCCTCGTGTGGTTGACCGATCCGACGCTCCATGGGCCGCGGATGCTGGTGCTCGGTCAGCCCTTCTTCGTCTCCACGGGCGGCATGTTTGATCGCAACCCGCCCGACTTCACGACGCAGTACCAGCGGCTCTTCCGGGCGCTTGGCGCCTGCCCCTACGACGTGATGATCGTCTCTGGGGACGTGCACTACAGCCGCCTCATCCGGCAGCCCGTGAACAGTGGCTCTGTGTACGAGTTGATCTCGTCTCCCATGTGCCACATCCCGACGAAGAGCAGCCTGGTGGACGGCATCGTGGGTGGTCGCGCGGTTCAGGATCGGGCCAAGGTGTCTCGGCCGCCGCACGGCAACACGGCGTGGTACTTCGGCACCAACGCGCCGCAGACGTTGGGGCTCATCCGGTGTCACCCGCTAGGGCACCAGGTCTCCGTCGGGGCCGCGTTCTACGACACCAATGTAGCGCCTGCAGTCCCGGCGCCCGTCCAACACCCTGCCGATCCACCCGCGACCTATAAGCTGCAAACATCACACTGTGATGGCCACGCCCTCTTTACGATGCGGAAGAGACTCTGAAGGGAGAGTGATATGCGATTCTCAACTCATGAACGTGTTGACGTGGACAAGTCGGCCAAGACGACGCGAAGGTCCAACGAGGCGTTGTTCGAGGCCGTAGAGGCGGGTACCGAGCCCACCGAGCGCAGCCTCTCGCTGCTCTTGGTCGGCGGCAACGATCATCGGAGCGCGATCCTCAGGGAGAGTCAGGCACTGGTGCGCTTTGACCAACGGCCGAGCTACTGGTCCCATGTGGGCGTCATCGCGCGCTGGGACGCATCGTGGCAAGAGGCCGTCGGGCTTGAGGTGAGCCTCGACCCCGAGGACCTCCAGGCGCAGGTCCCCGAGCGCAACGGCGTGACCCTCTTCTCGCTGCGACGCTACGCGAACGCCGCCCGGTACCCGAACGTGTGCGTCGCGACCTTCACGCCCCGCGAGGGGGTGCAGGGGTTTGCCACAGACCAGAAGGCCCTCGAGGAGGCGATCCGCCATCCAAACTACGACCGCGACCGCTACCCCCTCTGGAAGCTTCTGGGGGTGTGGCACGCGCACCTGCACCAGCCCGAGCGATCGCAGCCGCTGGTGGACGGGGTGCCGATGCCCAGCGCCGCCTTCGCGCAGAGCGTGTTCGCCGCGGGAGGGGTCGACCTGTTCGCCGCCGCGACTTCGCCCAACGCCTGCCCCGAACACATCTGGGCCACGCTCCTCTACTGGTCGTCGCAGCTCGATGTGCAGGTCAAGCTGTGGCAGAGCACCCGTGCGACGCAGGTCACGCGTCCAGAGCCGCTCGACGGCGACTTCCTGAAGGAACTGGGCGCCACCCCGGACACGGGCGCGACGACCGAGCCGTGAGGGTCCGCGGGCGCGCCGTCAGAACGCGGCCGCCGCTCGCTTCCACTCAGGGCGATTGCCTGCGATCTCCGCCAGCAGATCCACAGCGGTCCCGTCGGAGACCCTTCGGGCCTCCCGGCGCACGGGCTGCAGGAGCTGGGAGTAGTCGTAGTGCGCGGCGTCGTGCCGTGTCCCCGGGGACTGGATGGGCTTCGGGGGCCGCTTCTTCGTGTCCCAGAACCCGTAGTTGACGGCGCCTCGCACGGTCACCTTCGGGTGAAAGAGCCAGAGTTTCCAGGCCCCGAACACCAGGTCCGTGGGTTGGAGGACATGCTTCGCGCGTTGCTCCTCCACGCGGGCGTCGAAGCGCAGCGTGAACTCCGCGCTTCGCATCTTCTTGGAGTCCTGCGCCGTGCGCACGAGGCCCACGTAGTGGAGCTGTGCTCGGGCCTGGGCGAACATGGCGTCGCAGATCGCCTTCGTGGGCGGCAGACAGTCGAGGGCCCGGCAGATCTCGATGGTCTCCGCGTAGGACACCGGGAGACGGACCGCGGCATGTTCCCCAAGGGGAGCCTTCATGGCGTCGGCGGCCACGGTCACGACCAGGGGGCCGACGGTCACCTCCGTCCAGTGGAGCGGCAGGGTGTGCCCGTTGTGAAACGCATCGAGCAGCATGCCTCGCATCAGTGTTGCGGGCGGCACGGGGGTCTGGGGCATGTTCGCTCCTCCTGCGGGTAGCCGGAGGGTGCCACGGAACGGCGTCGCGAGCTCTGGTCCCCTCCGCGCGGGGCGCTGATTTTCTGGCCGCGTCGGGCCTCGCGACGCGCCTCGCGCACGAGGGGCAGCTCGCTCAGCCGGGATCGTCCTCGGGCGCCGCGGCCTCGGGCGTGGGGTTGCGTCGGCGGGTGGTGAACAGGTCGTCGACCGTGCCCGCGATCCGAAGGGCGACGGACCTGCTGTCCGAGCCGTCCTCGACCACGACGATGGCGCCGGGGGCGATCCCGAGCGCCTTGCACGGGCGGCTCACGAGCTCGTCGTCGCGCGTCACGGTGCTCTGCGTAACGACCCCCTGGCCGGAGAGCAGCGGGACCTTGGGGCACGCACGGCACTGCGGAGGCTCCCGCACGGCCCAGACCGGCTTGCCGAGCGTCACCCCCGCGCCGCAGAGGGCACAGGGGGCGCGCAGCAGCAGGGGCGCAGGGAGGTGCACAATCGGCCGGGAGACGTGGCGCTCGGCGGCGTCAAAGAGCGCCGAGAGCGGAGCACTGTCGGTGACCTCGACCTCGACGACCTCTGGCAACGCCGTGTGCCCGCCGCACCCAGGTTCGACGACGACCTCGAGGATGTGGGCACGCCCGGTCCGCACGTCGAGGTCGCACATGCGGTCGCCGAGGGGGAACTCGCCGTGCAACGCGAGCAGGGCGGCCTCCGCGGCCATCGCACCGAACATGGCGGCGACAGACTGCGTCGCGGCGATGCGGCCCTCCGCCGCGGCCGCACGCGCGTAGAGCGTGCAGGAGGCGCCCCCCGCGGTGGCGCCGGGCATCAGGCATCGCCAGCAGGGCCCATCGGCGCGCTGGTTTGGGAAGACCGAGACGTGTCCCCGCGGCGCCGAGAAGCCGCACTCGACGAAGGGGATGCCGCAGCGGCGCGCGGCGTCCGAGAGCAAGGCCCGCCCCCGGAACGAGTCGACCGCGGACACGACCACGTCGATGCCGCGGAACGCCCCGAGCCCCAACGCCTCGAACGGCACCGTCGCGAAGCGCGCCACGGGGTCAGGGGCCATCGCATGCGCGAGGAAGCCCTGCGCCACCTCCCGCGCCTTGTGCCGCTGGCGACCGCCGCCGAGGCGCTCCCGCCGGAACAGCGGGGCCCGCGAGAGGTTGCTCGGCTCGACGTGATCAAAGTCGACCACGCGCAGCTCGCCAAGGCCGGAGAGGGCGAGGGTGAGCGCGACGTTATTGCCCGCCGCGCCGGCGCCGACGAGCAGCACCGACGCCGCCCCAAGCCGCGCCGGGTCGTACCCGGCCAGTCGCTCCCTGGAAAGCGAGTCGTCCCAGTTCATGGATCACCTTTGTCGGTGACGGCTGGGGCCGCCCCCCATGGGCGACCTGGCCAAGCCGTCACGCCTTCCCCATGC
>CAYUSB010000077.1:0-28302 GCA_964447205.1 uncultured Myxococcaceae bacterium | reverse complement strand
GCGAGGAGAAGGTGCGCGCCGAGCCCTTCGACGCGATCGAGCTCGACCTCGCGTTCCTCTGGGCGCGGTAGCGAGAAGGGCCGACGCGTAGCGGAACCAGCCGGTCGAAGCCACACCGCCCGCGGTTTCTTCCCCAGCATGCCCGGGGCCGCCCATGCCCCGGAGCGGTAGCACGCCGGGCTCGGGGGACACAACGCCGGGGGTCTCGTGCTGCCCCTATGGGTTATGGTATGCGGAGCCCCTGTGAACCCTCCCCTGCTGCTGGCGCTGGTGTTGGGGGTCGTCGTTGCGGCGGCGATCCTTGGGTGGCTCCTGGCCCAGGAGCGGGCGGCTTCGGCCCGTGCGGTTCGGGACTCTCAGGTGAGGCCCTGGGAGGCCCTGGTGCTCAGCCGGACCGACCTTCACCTGGCCGTCGACGAGTTTGGGGTGGCCACCCTGCACGGGATCGCCCGCGGCCATCGGTACACCGTACGCTGCATCCGGGCGTCCGAGCCCGGGGCCCGGCCCTGGCTCGTGGTGACGGCCCGACGTGCGGAGACCGGAGGGGCCCGGGTGTGGCTCGCCCCGCACACCCGCGACGGAGAGCCCAGCGTTCCGGCCGAGCCCTCGGCGTTTCCCGTACGGTGCGAGACGGGGGACGGCGAGTTTGACGCCCGCCTCGTGGTCTTCGCCGACCGGGCGGGGGCCGAGTCCCTGCTCACCCCGGAGGTGCGGTCGGCCCTGACGCTCTTTCCCGACCCGTGGGTCACCCTCGGCGACGCGTCGTTGTCGATGAAGCTGTCGTACCTCGACGAGAGCGACCTCGACGAGGCCCGGGTCGACGCCCTGCGCACCATCGTCGAGGGCCTGTGCGGGGCCCCCGAGCCCGAGTCGGGAGCCACTCCATGAAGTCCTCTCCGCCCAACGGCCCCCTGGCCCGCACCCGCTCCCCGCGGCGTACGATCGCCGTCACCGGGGCCGACGCCTTCCTCGGGCGCAACCTCATCGGCCTGCTCGAAGACGACGACCGCGTGGGCCGCATCCTCGCCATCGACGTGAAGAACCCCCCCACGGCCGGGGCCAAGACCCGCTTCTACAAGGTCGACCTGACCCAACCCTCCGTCGACGCCCGCCTCGCGGAGATCCTCTCGGCCGAGGGGGTCGACACCTTCCTGCACATGGCCTTTCTGGCCTCGCCCACGCACGCGAGCGCCTGGGCCCACGAGCTGGAGAGCATCGGGACCCTGCACGTCCTCAACGCGTGCCGGGCCCGCCCCGTGCGGAAGTTCGTGCTCTGGTCGCAGACCCTGCTCTACGGGGCCTCGCCGTCCAACCCCAACTTTCTCACCGAGGACGCGCCCCTGCGGGCCAACCTCGAGTCACGGTTTCTCCGCGACAAGGTCGACGTCGAGCAGGCCGTCACCCGCTTCGCCGCCCAGATGCCCGGGACGGTGGTGACCCTCCTGCGGCTCGCTCCCATCCTCGGGCCCACGGTCAACAACTACCTCACCCGGTACCTCGGGCGGCGGGTGGTGCCGACCCTGGCGGGGTTTGACCCCCTCGTGCAGTTTCTCCACGAGGTCGACGCCCTCGCGGCCTTCAAGCGGGCCATCGTGGTCGACGCCCCGGGGGTGTTCAACATCGTGGGCGACGGGGTCTTGCCCCTGTCTACGGTCATCCGCCTGTCGGGCCGGGCCAACCTCCCGCTGCCGCATCCGTTGGCCTATCCCATCACCCGGGCGGCCTGGGCGGCCCAACTGAGCGAGGCCCCTCCGCCCTTCCTCGACTACCTCCGCTGGCTCTGCGTGGCCGACGGAGCCCGGGCCCGGAGCCAGCTCCATTTCGAGCCCACCTTCACCACGCGGGAGTCGGTCCTCGATTACGCTGGGGCCCAGAGCCTGCGCGACGCCCACCTCCTGCGCCCCGTGACCTGACCGCGCCCTTCGATCCTCGCACTCCACCGCCCCCGCTGAGGGGCTTCAGGTACCCCCCAATGGCACGACGCGTCCTCGGCGATGATCCCTTCGCAAAGCCCGCTGCGATCCCGGCGAAGCCCGCGGCCAAACCCGGGGCGAAGAAGAAGCCTGTCGCCCGCAAGAAGAAGCCCGCCGTGCAGGCCTCTGAACCCGCCGTTCAGCCGCCGGAGCCCGCCGTGCAGCCGCCTGTCTCCGCGCCGCGGGCGCTTGTTTCTGCGCCGCAGCCCCTTGTCCCCGCGCTGCAGCCCCTCGTCCCCGCGCCGCAGCCCCTCGTCCTCGCGCCGCTCGAACCCGCCGTGTTGGCATCCGAGCCCCTGCGCGTGAATTTCGCTCCGGCCGATCCCGAGGTCCAGTCCGAGGTGGCGGCCCTCGCGGCCCGGGTGGAGACCCTGCGTCAGGCCGCGGCGGTCGATCCGTCGCAGCGGGCGGCCCTGGAGGCCCTGGTGACCCAGATCGGCGACCTGGCCCAGGAGGTCACCACGGAGGCCGGCTCGGCCGACGGGGATGAGGCCCAGACCGCAGAGGACGGGGTCGAGGCGGGAGGGCCCGAGGAGGCCGCCGAGGCCACAGCCCGGGAGCTTCTGTCGAGCGAGTTCTACCTGCGTCAGTGGGGGCGGGTGGCGTTGCGCGATCGGGCCCAGCGGGTCGATGACTTCGGGTACGACCCCGAGGTGGCCGCGCGGTGGGAGGGGTTCCTCGATTTCGTGTACGACCGGTGGCTGCGGGTGGAGGTGGAGGGGATCCACCATGTCCCGAGCGACGGGCGGGTGATCCTGGTGGCCAACCACGGGGGGGCCATCCCGGTCGACGGGGTGGTCCTGGCCACTGCCTTGCGCAAGGAGCACCCCAAGGCCCGCCACCTGCGCTGGCTCGCCGAGGACTTCGTGTTTCACTTCCCCTACGCGGGCACCTGGCTCAACCGCCTCGGGGCCGTGCGGGCCTGCCCTGACAACGCCGAGCGCCTCCTGCAGCAGGGCTTCTGCGTGGGTCTTTTTCCCGAAGGGGTGAAGGGCATCAGCAAGGGTTGGCGCGAGCGCTACAAGCTCCAGCGCTTCGGCCGCGGGGGGCACATCAAGCTGGCCCTGCGCACCCGGTCGCCGATCATCCCTGTGACCATCGTGGGCTCGGACGAGGCCCACCCCATGCTCGGGCAGAGCCCGGTCCTGGCGAAGTTTCTGGGTCTTCCGTACATGCCCATCACGCCCACCTTCCCCTGGCTCGGCCCTCTGGGGCTGATGCCCCTGCCGACCCGCTGGCGCATCGTCTTCGGCGAGGCTCTCCCGATGGACGGCTACGACCCCGTCCAGGCCGACGACGAGGTCCTCGTGGGGCGCCTCAACGAGCGCCTGCGGAGCACCATCCAGGAGACCCTCGACCGCACCCTGCGGGCCCGATCGGGGCGCTGACCCTGTCTCTCCCCGCAGCCCGTGGGGGCGCTACCGGCAGACGCTGGCGTTGAAGCTCGCGTCGGGCACGAGGTAGCTCGCCGAGGCCCAGCCCACCACCGTGCCGTGGATGACCCGGTACCAGCCCGACGAGGGCCCGCTCACCACGCTCACGGCCGTCCCGCAGCCCATCGAGGTGATGACCCCATAACCCGTGCTCGGCCCCGTCCGGAGGTTGAGCCCGCCAGCCGTGACCCGCAGACGGGCCGCGCCGCTGGGGGTGCTGGGGGTGCTGGGAGTGCTGGGAGTGCTGGGAGTGCTGGGAGTGCTGGGAGGGCTGGGGGGTGGGGCGAAGCTGCCCGGGGCCGAAGCCGCCCCGCGGTTGCTGAACCAGGCCGTACGCCGGGCGGCCCCGTCGTTGTTGAGCTCGATGTGCAGGTGATCGTGGTGGGGGTGAGGCCCGCCGTAGCCGCGCAGCTTGGACCCGGCCCCCCGGCTCGCATTCCACGTGGAGCGGTCCCAGATCACGAGCTGAACCCCCAGGGGGCCCGCGTTGGCGACGAGCCAGTTGGCCACGGCGTCGCCGATGGTGTTGTCGGCCTGGCCGCCCGACAGGGGGATGTACACGTCGATGGCCCGCCCCGTCCCGTGCATGGACGTGCGCGCGGTGTTGGCCGTGTTGGGCCGGCACACATACCCGTCGTAGGCCCGAACCCCGCGGAAGTTGGCCCGGATGTAGTCGCCGAGCTCGCGCGTGCCCGCCAGGAGCGAACGGCCGCAATTGCGCCCCCCGCTCCACGCCGGCCCGTCGTCGTAGCGGACCGTGTGACGGTTGCCCGCAGTGGTCGCCGCCCCGGAGGGGATCCACCGGCCCGCCACCGCGATCTCCTCGGTCTCCTGGCTCTCGTCCCAGTCGTCGTCGTCAAACTCGGTCGGGGCACAGCCGCTCAGGGCCGCCCCCAACATGGTCACTCCCAGCAGGCCCGATACGAGTTGACGGCGCACCCCGGGGGCCACCGCAAACCTGAGGCCAGCGGCCCAACCCCTTGAAACACCGCCACAATTCCCCCCCAACGGGGTGGTCACAAGACCCCCCACTGGATCCCGCCGTGGCATGTAGGTGTCCCGGCGACACCTCGGGTCATGTGCCGACCCGGGCGATCAGGGCAGGCTGGGGGAGCTGAGGTCGAGGTCGTCGTCGGCGGCGGCGTCGTCCTCCTGGGCGGCGGGGGACAAGACCAGGAGGAGGACGGGCAGGGCCACGAGCCCGAGGACCATGCTCACCGAGAGGCCCCCGATGACCACGACGGCGAGGGGTTTTTGCACCTCGGCCCCGGCCCCCTTGGAGATCACCATGGGGACAAACCCGATGGCCGGCACGAGGGCCGCGGTGATCCGGGCCCGGAGGGTGTCGCGGGTGGCCTGGAGGACCCGGTCGAAGGGAGCCATGGCGGCCGGAAGCTCGGCCCATCGTGAGCAGAGGACCACCGACGACATCACGGCCACCCCCGACAGGGCGATGAAGCCCACCCCCGCGGGAATGGAGAAGGGCAGAGACGCGAGCCGCAGCCCGAGGACCCCCCCGGCCAGGGCGAAGGGCAGGCTCAGGAGCGAGGCGGCCACCAGGCGGAGCTGGCCGAGGGCGAAGAAGAGCATCACCGCGAGGATACAAAACGCGATGGGCACGAGCAGCGACAGGCGGGCCGTGGCCCGGGAGAAATTTTCAAACTGCCCGCCCCAGGTGACGGTGATCCCCGGGGGCATCGGGACCTGCTGCTCGACGGCCCGGCGGGCGTCGGCCACGAAGCCCACGAGGTCGCGCCCGCGCACGTTGGACTCCACCACGATGCGTCGCTGCATCTGCTCGCGGGAGATCTGAAACACCCCGCGCTCCTGGGTGATGCGGGCCACCTGCCCGAGGGGCACCATCGTGCCCCCGGAGGCCTCGACGGGGAGGTCTTCGAGGTTGGTAAAATCGCGCACGCTCTCGCCCCCGGCCCGGATCACGAGGTCGAAGACCCGCTGCCCTTCCAGCACCCGGCCCACCCCGAGGCCCCCCCGGCTGGCCTCGATGGCCTGGAGCATGGACTCGGCCCGCACCCCGTACCGCGAGGCCCGGCTGCGGTCGATGACGGCCCGCAGCTCGGGCAGGCCCGTGGCGAACTCCACCTTCACGTCGGCGGCCCCGGGCACCCGGGCGATCACGTCGCGGATGCGGGCGGCCGTGGCCTCCATGGCCGCGAGGTCTTCGCCGAAGACCTTGACCGCCACGTCGGACTTGACGCCCGCGATGAGGTCGTTGACGCGCATCTCGATGGGCTGCGAGAAGCTGTGCAGGGTGGCCGGGACCCGACGCTCCAGGGTCGTGCTCATCTCCTCGATGAGCCGCTCGCGGGTGAGGCCCGGCCGCCACTGGTCGCGGGGTTTGAGGTTGACGAAGACGTCCGAGCTCTCGGGGCCGGCGGGGTCGGTCGAGCCCTCGGGGCGGCCGATGCGGCACACCACGCTGTCGACCTCGGGGATGTCGCGCAGGGCCCGCTCGGTCTCGCGGGAGAGCTCGATGGCTTGCGACAGGGAGGTGCTCGGCGGGCGGCGGGCGTCGAGGGCGAGGCTGCCCTCGTCGATGCGCGGGAGAAACTCGGCTCCGAGCCCGGCCCCGAGGCTCAGGAGCACGGCGGCCACGAGGCCCATGACCGTGAGGGTGAGGGCGGGTCGGCGCATCCCGCGTACGACGAGGGGGTCGGAGACCTTGCGGATCATCCGGGCGAGCCACGGGTCTTCGGTGGGGACCTTGGCCTTGGCGAAGACCATCGGGGCGATGGCAGGGACCACGAGGAGGCAGTAGACCACCGCCCCGCAGAGCATCAGGGCCAGGGCCACGACCAGGGGGCGAAACATCTTGCCCTCGACGTCTTCGAGGGAGGCCAGCGGCAGAAACACCAGGAGCACGATGACCACCGAGAACACCACGGGCCGGGCTGTCACCGCGGCGGCGTGGGTGATGGTGGCCCTGCGGTTGCTGTCGCCCCGTCGGTGGGCGATCTCGTGCAGGACGTGCTCGATCATCACCACGGCCCCGTCGACGATGATGCCGAAGTCGACGGCCCCGAGGCTCATCAGGTTGCCCGACACCCCGAAGAAGCCCATGAAGATGAAGGCGAAGAGCATCGAGAAGGGGATGGCCCCGGACACCACGAGCCCCGCCCGGAGCGACCCCAGGGTGAGCACGAGGGTCAGGGTGACCAGGAGGGCCCCCTCACTCAGGTTGCGTCGCACCGTGGCCAGGGTCCGGCCGATGAACGAGGCCCGGTCGTAGTAGGGAGAGATGGTGATGTCGCGGGGCAGCCGGGCACGGATCTCCTCGACGCGGGCACGCACCCGCTCGACCACGGCCACGCTGTTTTCCCCCTTGAGCATCAGGACGCTGGCCCCGACCACCTCGCCCCGGCCGTCGCGGGTCATGGCCCCCTGGCGCAGGACGGCTCCGACCGAGACCCGGGACACCTGGCCCACCCGCACGGGGGTGCCGTCGGCGTCGGCCTTGATGACCACGTCGCGGATGTCGTCGATGCCGCGGAAGCGGGCCTCTCCGCGGATCACGACCTGCTCGCCGGCCCGTTCGATGTAGCCGCCGCCTGTGTTGCGGTTGTCGGTCTCCAGGGCACGAAAGACATCGTTGAGGTTGATCCCGTGGGCGTGCATCCGCATCGGGTCGAGGGTGACCTGGTACTGCCGCACCGAGCCGCCGAAGCCCACCACCTCGATCACCCCGGGGACCTGGCGCAGGGACAGGCCTACGTTCCAATCGATGAGGGTGCGGAGCTCGTCGGGGCTGCGGGAGGCCGAGCGCAGCTCGAACATAAAGATCTCGCCGAGCCCTGTGGCGATGGGCCCGAGCTCGGGCCGCCCCACCGCCTCGGGGATGTCGGCCCGCACCTGCACGAGCCGCTCGTTGACCTGCTGCCGCGCGAAGTAGATGTCCACGGTGTCGTGAAACACCAGGGTCACGAGGCTCAGGCCAAACTTGGTGACCGAGCGCACCTCGCGCAGGGCCGGCAGCCCCGCCATGGCCCGCTCGACGGGCAGGGTCACCATCTGCTCGATCTCCGGGGCCGACAGGGTCGGAGCCCGGGTGACCACCTGCACCTGGACGTTGGTGACATCGGGCACGGCGTCGATGGGCAGGCGCAGCCCGCTCAAGACCCCGACGATCATCAAAAGCGCCATCAAGGCCAGGGTGACGACGCGATTGGCGTCCGCCCAACGTACCAGGCCGGCCATCTAGAAGACTCCCTACGCTGTCCGCGCCCAGGGGCCCGCCGTCAGGCCCCCACCACGCGGTGCGGGTGAATTACTGCCTCATGAGCTCGCCGCGCAGGAGGAAGGCCCCCTCGACGGCGATGCGCTCGCCTCGGGCGAGCCCCTGGGCGACCTCGACCACCTGCGGGCCACGCCGCCCGACGCGGACAGGTCGGATCTCAAACTCTCCAGAGCTCCGCTCGACGAAGACCACCTCCTGGCTGCCCACCGGCTGGATGGCCTCGATGGGAACCCGCACGGCGGTGGCAGAGGGGGCGGCCCCGGGGACCCGCAGGCGGGCCCGCACAAACTGGCCGTGCCGGAGCAGGCCGTCGGGGTTGGGGACCACCACACGCACCCGGGTGGCCCGGCTGGACGTGTCGAGGCGCGGCTCGATGTACTCCACCTGACCGCGAAAGGTGCGGTCGGACCACGCGTCGACCGTGAGCTCGACCTGGGCCCCGACGCTGACGTACCGCAGGTCGGTCTCGAAGACGTCGATCATGGCCCAGAAGCGCTCGGTGTTGGCCACCACGAAGGCCGCGTCGCTCGCCGACAAGAAGCCCCCGAGGACGGCCCGGCGGGTCACCACCGTGCCCTCGATGGGCGACCGGAGGGTAAACTGAACCCCCTGCCCGATCCCCGTGTTGGAGGTGGGGGGGGAGAGCCCCAAGGCGGCCAGCCGCTGTCGGGCGGCCCCCACCCCGGCCTGGGCGGTGTGAAGCTGCTCCTGGGCGACCTCGGCCTCGCGGGCCGTGGTGAGCTGCTGGGCCAGGAGCCCCGACTGGCGCCGGGCGTTGGCCTGGGCGGCCGCCAGGGTGGCCCGGGCGCTGACATAATCGGCCAGGGCCGACCCGAGCTGCGGCGAGGCCACCTGCCCGAGCACGGCTCCGCGGGCCACCCGGTCGCCCACCTGGGCGTGCAGGGACGTGACCCGCCCGTCGAGGCGGGCCCCGACCTCCGCGTAGTGGTTGCGATCCCAATCGAGGGAGCCCTGGAGCTCCAGGGCCAGGGCGTCGGAGGCGGCCCCGGCCTCCTCCGTACGCACGTGCAGACGCTCGATGGTGATGGGGTCGAGGCGCACCATCCGCGGCCCCGTAGCCTCGGGCTGCACCTGCTCGGGGGGGGATTGTTGCCCGTGGCCCTCGCTGTGACTGCGGCGCACGAGCACGGTGCCGACGATCACAAGGCAGGTAAGGCTCGCGGCGGCCAGGATGGATTTCCAGCGATACGGAATCATGGCGTTTGTCCCATGGCGCGATCGTACTCGATTCTGGCGCGCCATGAGGCGCGGGTGGCGGTAAGAATGCGCGCGCGGACGGACAAAAGGTCGCGGCGTGCGGTGAGGACCCGGAAGATGTCAAGGGCACCGGCAGCCCAGGAGGCCTCGGTGGCGGCCACGAGGCGCTCGGCGGCGGGCAAGGCCCGCCCCGTGAGGGCATCAAGCTCGGCGAGGGCGGCGTCAAGGCCCTCGGCGGCGGTGGCCACGTCGCGGTCGACCTGTCGACGCAGGAGCACGGCTTGCACCCGCAGCCCCGAGGCTTCGGCCTGGGCCACGGCCCGCTCCCCCTGGGCCCGTTGGGCGAGGGGCAGCTCCCAGCGTACGGAGGCTCCGAGGCTGGAGCCCAGATCGTTGGAGGAGGTGGCGACCTGCTGGCCCTCCAGCCCGAGGACCAGGGGGGCGATGGCCCCGGCCCGGAGCCGGTCGTCGCTGGCCACCCATCGGGCCGCCCCGCGCTCGAGGGCGCTCACGTCACGGCGCTGGCGTTGGGCCCGGGGCCCGGCCTGGGTGCGCTCGACGGGGCTGAGGGGGGTGGGGCGCTCGAGGGGGCTGAGCGGGAGGGCCTCGGTGGGGGTGAGGTCGAGGGTGCGGCGCAGGGCTCCGTCGGCGGCTGTGCGGCGGCGGTTGGCCTCGGCGAGGTCGGCCTCGGCCTCGGCCCGCTCGCGCTCGACGAGGGCCTGATCGACCGCGGTGGCGGCCCCGGCGTCGACCCGGGCTCGGACCACGGCCTCGATGGACTCGGCGGCGGCGAGGCGGGCCCGCTGGATGTCGACCTCCGAGCGGGTCGTGACGAGGTCGACGTAGGCTTGACGGGCTTCGCTGGCGGCCCGGGAGCGGACGGCGTCGAGGCGGGCCTCGGCGGCGGCGATGTCGTGGCCGACCTCGGCCCGGTAGCGCGACCGACGCCCGGACACATCGAGGGGTATCCCGAGGGAGGCCGTCATCGTGTACGCCCCGAAGTCAGGGTATCCCGGCAACATCAGCACCCCAAGGATGGGGTTGCCCACCACCGGAACCTGCCCGAACACCCGCCCCGCCCGGGCCACGTCGAGGGCCGCCATGGCCGCGCGCACGTCGGGGTGATGCCGGGCGGCCCAACGACCCACCTCGGCCCCATCCCAGGAGGCCGGCGACTGCCCCAGGGCCTCGGGGGGCCACCCCAACGTCACCCCGAGGGCCATGCACAACAACGCGACCCCTGGCAAGACCCTTGAGCCTACCCCAGACCGACGGAGCGGATGGAGGGATGACCGCGACGCGGAGGCATCTAGGAGGGGAACCGGGGCAGGTGTGGGGCAATAAGTCACAGTATGCATCACGCTCGGGACGGGGCGGTATGACATCATGGGCCGGGGGGCGCAAGGACTTGGGGGCGGGGCATTGGGCCCACGGGCCCTGAAGGTACGGGTTTCAGGGGGTGTTGTCGTCGTCGGGGTCGGGTTTTTCGCCGAGCCAGCGTTGTACGGTGCGGCGGTCGACCCCGAGGATGCGGGCGGTGCGCTTCTTGTTGTTGCCGGTGCGATCGAGGACCCGGCGGAGGTAGGCCATGGACAGCTCGTCGAGGGTCATTTCGCGCTCGGCGGCGAAGGACAGGAAGTCGGGGGGCGGGGCTTCGCCGAGGGTGGGGGGCAGGTCGTCGGGGGTGATGTACACGTCGAGGGCGAGGGCCACGGCGCGTTCGACGGCGTTTTCGAGCTCGCGTACGTTGCCGGGCCAGGTGTACGACTCCAGGCGTTTGAGGGCGGCCCCGGAGAAGCCCTTGATGGGGCGCTCGACGCGGAGGTTGGCGCTCTTGAGGAAGTGTTCGGCCAGGGGGAGGATGTCTTCGGGGCGGTCGCGCAGGGGGGGGACCCCGATCTCGATCACGGCGAGGCGATAGAAGAGGTCTTCGCGGAAGCGGCCCTCGGCCACGGCCTTGCGCAGGTCGTGGTGGGTGGCGGCCACCACCCGGACGTCGATGGGTTCGCCCCGGGGGGCCCCGAGGGGTCGGACCTCGCGCTCTTGCAAGACCCGCAGGATCTTGGCCTGGAGGGCCATGGGGAGGTCGCCGATCTCGTCGAGGAAGAGGGTGCCCTTGTCGGCCTCGAGGAAGAGCCCGGCCCGGTCGGAGCGGGCGTCGGTGAAGGCTCCCTTGCGATACCCGAAGAGCTCGCTCTCGAGCAGGGTGTCGGGGATGGCCGCGCAGTTGACGGCCACAAAACGCGCCGCGGCCCGCTTGGACTCGGTGTGCAGGGCCCGGGCGATGAGCTCCTTGCCCGACCCGGACGGGGCCGAGATGAGCACCGTCGCCTGGGAGTCGGCCACCCGTTGCACGAGGGCCACGATGTCGCTGAGGGCCCGCGACCGACCCACGAGGCCCCCGACGCCAAACCGGGCCCCGAGCTCGGTCCGCAGCCGACGGACCTCCGAGCGCAGGAGGGTGGTCTCCAGGGCCCGGTCGACGGCGAGGCGGAAGGTCTGGGGTTCGAAGGGTTTGGTGATGAAGTCGAAAGCCCCGGCCCGGACGGCCCGGACGGCCGTGTCGATGCTTCCGAAGGCCGTGATGGCGATGATGGCCACCCGGGGGTCGAAGCGGCGGGTCCACCCGATGAGGTCGATGCCGTCGGTGCCCTCGATGCACACGTCGGTCACGAGGAGGTCGGGGGCCGCCCCTTCGATGGCGCGCTGGGCCGAGGCGATGTCATGTTGGGCCGAGGCCTCGTGGCCGAAGCTCGTGAGCAGGTCGACGAGGAAGCTCGCGAGGTCGTGGTCGTCGTCGACGACCAGGACACGCGCCCTTCGGGTACGAACAATCTGGTTGGGCATGGCGGGATGAACCAATGTGCAAGCGTTCCATGGTCCGCGTCCAACAGGGGTGCACGCGGCGGAGGGGGGAGTAGTCTCTCGGCGCCCCAACGATGGTAACGCCCAAACCGCCTCGGTTGTCCCAGTCTTCGTCTCGTCCCTCCCGGGGGGCGTCTCGTCCGCCCCGACGGGGCCGTCCGTGGGTGGGCCTCGGGGCCCTCGGGGCCTTCGGGCTCGGGCTCACGGGGGTCCTCGTGCTGGTGGGCCTCTTTGCCTACTATGGCCGCGACCTGCCCGATGTGCATGGGCTGCGATCGAGCTGGAGGCCACCACAGACGACCCGGGTGCTCGACCGGCGGGGAGAGGTTCTGGCGGAGCTGTTTACGGAGCGGCGGACGGTGGTTCCGCTGGAGCGCCTGCCCGAGCACCTGGTCAAGGCCCTCCTGGCGGCCGAGGACGCAGACTTCTACCGCCACCGCGGCCTCGACTGGCCGGGTATGGTCCGGGCCCTGTGGATCAACCTCCGCCGCGGAACCGTGGCCCAGGGGGCCAGCACCATCACCCAGCAGGTCGTCAAGAACGTCGTCCTCGGGGGCGAGCGCACCCTGGCCCGCAAGGTCCGCGAGGTCCTCCTGGCCCGCCGCATCGAGCGCGACCTGCAGAAGAACGAGATCCTGTTTCTCTACGTCAACCACATCGCCTTCGGCCACGGGCGCAACGGGGTCGAGGAGGCCGCCCGCTTCTACTTCGGCCGCTCGGTGAGCACCCTCACCCTGGGCGAGAGCGCCCTCCTGGCGGGCATCCCCAAGAGCCCCGTGCGGTACTCTCCCCGCAACAACCTCGAGGCCGCCCTGCGTCGCCGCCGCTGGATCCTCGCCCAGATGGTAGAGAAGGGCTTCGTGACCCAGAGTCAGGCCGATCAGGCCGCGGCCGAGCCCGTGCGCCTCGTCGACCGCCCCGACGACGAGGGCCTGGCCCCCGAGGTGGTCGAGCTGGCCCGGCGCACCCTCGCCCTGGTGGCCGGCCCCGAGGCCCTCCAGCGTGGGGGATACACCATCCGCACGAGCCTCGACCTGGGGCTCCAGCGGATGGCCCGGCAGGCCGTGACCCAGGGCCTGACCAGCCTCGACACCCGGCAGGGATACCGCGGGCCCCTGTCCGTTCCGGGGCAACGTCGGGCTCGGGGGGCGGGCAACGTCGTGCGGGCCGAACGCCCCCCCCAGGACGGACGCCTGCTGCCCGGACGGATCTACACAGGGGTGGTCGAGGAGGCCGAAGAGGGCGACGGGCGGCACCCGGGAGGGATCCGGGTTCGGGTGGGGCAGAGCGTGGGTACGGTGCCCTGGGGCGAGGGCACCCAGCGTTACGCCGGGGGGCTCTCTCCATCGCAGTTTGCGCCCGTCGGGGCCGTCGTACGGGTCGGGCCCGATCAGCTCATCACCCCCGACAGCCCCGGGACCCTCCGCCTCGAGCTCGGCCCCCAGGCCTCCCTCGTGGCCCTCGACCCGCGCACCCGCGAGGTCCTCGCCATGGTGGGCGGGCGCGACCCGATCCCGGGGATGTTCAACCGGGCCACCCGGGCCCTGCGCCAGCCAGGGAGCGCCTTCAAGCCCGTGGTGTACTCCTTCGGGCTGTCCGCGCGGCGTTTTACCCTGGCCAGCCTCGTCGACCCCAACCCCGGCTGCTTCGGGACGGGGGCCCACCCCTGGTGCCCCGCCGAGGCCCATGCCCGGCCCGGCCTCGTCGAGCCCCCCATGCGCCTCCGCGAGGCCCTGGCCCAGTCGCGCAACATGGTGGCCGCCCGGCTGCTGGAGTCCCTCGGCCCCGAGGCCGTGATCTCCCACGCCCGGACCCTCGGGATCACGTCCCCCCTGCCGAGCGACCTGTCCCTGGCCCTGGGTTCGGGGTCGGTCACTCCCATCGAGCTCACCAACACCTACGCCACATGGGCCGCCGGGGGGACCTATCATGACTGGGTGATCATCACCGAGGTGCGCGACCCCACGGGACGGGTGTTGCCTCTGCCCGCCCGCCCGGCCCCCCGCCAGGCCATCGGGGCCCCCGAAGCCTGGCTGGTCACCTCCGCCCTGACCTCCGTCGTCGAACGTGGGACGGCCCGAGCCGCCCGCTCCCTGGGTCGCCCCGTGGCCGGCAAGACCGGGACCACCGACCGGGCCCGCGACGCGTGGTTCGTGGGGTATACCCCCGAGCTGGTGGCCGGGGTGTGGGTGGGCTTCGACGACCGTCAGCCCCTCGGCCCGGGCGAAGAGGGGGCCCGGTCGGCCCTGCCCCTTTGGACCAACTTCCTGCGGGCCTACCTGCGCGATCGGCGCCCGCCGGCCCTGGAGTTCGCCCGTCCCGCGGGGGTCGTGGCCGTCTCCATCGACCCGGCCACGGGGCAGCCGCCCACCCTCGGGGCCGTGGTGGGCCCCGGGGGCACGACCTCCACCCTGGAAGAGTTCTTCCTCACGGGCACCGAACCCCAAACCCCGGTCCTGTCCGCCGACGCCGGTCCCGCCGACGCGGGCTCTGCCGACACCGGGGCCCCGATCGCCCCTGGGGCCCCTGGGGGCCTCGACCCGGCCGAAGCCCCCTCTGAGGCCCTCGACACGGGACCGTCTCCGCCCGAGAGCCTCGTGGCCCCCTCCGCCGACGCGGGCGACGACGACGACCTGCCGCCCCCGAGCACCGCCGTCCCGCCCGACCCGGGGCTCGTGCTCCCGCTTCAGTAGCCGTAAGAATCCCGACGACCCGATGGCCCTCGATCTGCTGGTAGTCGTCCTGCTCGTGGTGCTCAACGGCGTCTTCGCTGGGGCCGAGATCGCCGTCCTCTCCCTGCGCAAGACGCGCCTCCAGGAGCTGGTCGAGGCCCGGGCCCGGGGGGCCTCCGCCGTGGCATGGCTGCGCTCCCAACCCGAACGGTTCCTGGCTACGGTTCAGGTCGGGATCACCCTCGTCGGGACCACGGCCGCGGCCTTCGGGGGCGAGCGCCTCGCCCACGTGGTCGGGGCCTACCTCGGTCGGATCCCGGTGATCGGCCCCTGGGCTGCTCGGGTGGGCCTCGTGGTCGTGGTGGTGGGCATCTCCGTGCTGGGCATCGTGATCGGCGAGCTCGTGCCCAAGTCCCTCGCCCTGCGCTCGTCGGAGCGCTACGCCACGGCCCTGGGGCCCTTCCTGCGCGGGATGGCCACGCTCTTTCGCCCGGTGGTCTGGTCCCTCACCCGGGCCTCCAACCTCGTCCTGGCCGCCTTCAACGACGAGACCAGCTTCACCGAGACCCGCCTCTCGCCCGAGGAGCTGCGCGAGCTCGTGGAGGAGGCCGGGCGCACGGGTTCGCTCGACGCCCGCACGAGCGAGCTGGCCTCCCGGGCCCTCGACCTGCGCGACCTCGTGGCCTCCGACGTGATGGTGGCGGCCCGCGACGTGGTGCGTACCTCCCTGCACGCCACCCCCGCCGAGGTGGCCACCTCGCTCCACTCCCGCCGCTACGCCCGGCTCCCTGTGTACGACGGCGACCCGGACAACATCGTGGGCTACGTCTCGGTCAAAGACCTCTTCGTGCGGGCCGCCCAGGGCGAGACCGTGACCGTGGCGGCTTCCCTCCGGCCGATGAAGTTTGTGCCCGCCCTGGTGCCCGCGGGCGAGCTCCTGTTGCAGATGCAGACCCAACGCCGCCCCCTCGCCATGGTGGTCGACGAGGTCGGCACCATCCTCGGCCTCGTGAGCATCGAGGACCTGATCGAGGAGCTGGTGGGGGAGATCTTGTCGGAGGGCGATCCGGCCCCGGTCGACATCGTGCTTGGGCCCGACGGGACGGTGACCCTGCCCGGGTCGACGGCCTTGCGGGAGGTCAACCGGGCCCTCGGGACCGACCTCCCCGAGCCCGGGGAGTACACCACCCTGGCGGGACTCTGCGTCTTTCTGGCCGGGCGGATCCCCCCGTTGGGGGCGGAGTATCGTTGCCCCGACGGGACGACCCTGACCGTGATCGACGCCATTCCCCGGAAGGTGCGGACCGTGCGGGTTACGCCCGGCGTCGCCGCGGGGCCCCGGCTGTCAGCCCCGTAGGGCCGCGAAGGCGATGGCCGGAACCTTCCACAGCTTGGGGTCGCGCTCGAGGTCGACGATCTTCTCGGCCACCTCGTGGGCCCGGCGGTGGGTGACAAACCACGGGGGCTTGGGGAAGACCGTGAGGGGCCCGCGTACGACGACCTTCTCGATCCCGTCGAGGAGGAAGGTGTTGTGGACCCACCCGAGGCCTCCCTGGATGTTGTCGAGGGTGGACGAGGGGTGGGCTCCCCAGGGGGTGGTGACCAGGGCGTAGGCCAGGGCCGACCAGTGGTTGACCCCGACGGCCCCGTACCGCACTTCGGAGAGAAACCGTTCGAGGGCGGCCCCCACCTCGGGCACGGCCTCGCTCCGCGGGTGGACGAACACCACGGCCGACAGGGTCCCCCACAGGGTGTCGTTGCAGAAGCGGGTGGCGGCGTCGAGGAAGCTGTCGGCGTGGGCGTCGGGCAGGGTGGTCTGCGACACGATCGGGCAGAACGGCTCGGTCGAAAACAGCCGGTCGTGCGAGTCGGGGTCGAGGCCCTCGACCACGGTCCAGGGCAGGGCCCCGTCGTCGGCCTGTCCGAGTCGGGTCACCCCCTCGGTGCGGTCGCCCACGAGGTGCTCGTAGCGGTCGAAGGCCCCGGGGTAGTAGGCCTTGCGCGGGGCCACCGTGGCCAGGACGGCCTTGATGCGCCGCATGAGGTCGGCCCGCTGGGGCCAGGTGCGCCCGAGGACCAACATCTTGCCCGCGTTGCAGTTGCAGCTCGCGTTGTTGGCCACCATGGTGGCGATGTTCTCGGCGACAAACTGGAGCTCGGCTTCGGAGTAGGGCCCCGGGACCACCACCACGGGGGTGACGCACCCGAGCTCGGAGGTGATGGGTTTGGTCAATACCGGGTCGTTGGCCTTCTTGCGGCGGGACTGCTCCTCCTCGGTGGCCCCCCACACGATGCGGTCGTGGGTGCGGTCGGAGCCCGTGATGTGCACATCGTCGACCAGGGGGTGGTTGACCAGGTAGGCCCCTTCCTCGGCCGATCCCTTGACGAAACGCAGAAAACCCCGCGCGATGAGGGGCTCCAGGGCCTCCTCGAAGAAGGGCTGGAGGTACTCGTTGACGGGGTTGAGCTTCACGAGGCAGACCCGGCCGTCGCAGATCATCTTGTAGAGGGCGTCCATCGGGGGGATCGACGCCACGTTGCCGGCCCCGAGCACGAGGGACACGCCCCCGACGGGGTCTCGCTGGTCGTAGAAGGCCGCCTGACGCCGCCGTACGTCCGCGGGGCTCAGGCCCGGCTGCATCCGCACCGTGGCGGTAAACCCCGCGTACAGGGCCGACTCCACCGCCGTGTTGGGAAACACCTGAACCTCCGTGCGTCCGTCGGCCCCGCGCCGCACCCGGGCCGCGTCGGGGCCTGGTTTTTTGCCCGCGGCGATCTGGTCGAGGGACTCGGCGAGCAGGCGCAGGTTGCGCATGGTGGCCATCGGCCCCCCGAGCCACTCCTCGCTCACGGCGGGGCTGGTGGGGGACAGGCCCTTGTGCTCGGCCCCTGCCTCGACCCAGGCCCGGGCCACGGCCTGGAGCCGCGGCATACACGCCCGCAGGAGGGCGGCCTTCTCGGCCGGAGGCAGGCGGGCGAAGGGGGTGGCGTTGTCCCGAAGGGTCGCGAGGATCTCGTCGAGGCGCTCGTGCGACGGGGCGCTGGCCGTGGTGGCGGAGGCGCTCATCTCCAAAGATGCCGAGGTCATGGGCCAGGAGGCTATCAGCGCCCTGTCAGGGCCACAAGCCAACCCGCGGGGTCAGCACCCGGTGCGTCGACACCCCGCGGGGTGCACGCGGGGGCGCGCGTGGTGTGCGGGGGTGAGGAGGGACAACGCCCGTTCGCGCCTTATATTGCGGATGGCATACCCCTCGCACCCCCTGCGTCGCACAGAGGAGTTCCGATGAACAAGCACAGCACCGTTCGTGGCGCCATGACCCCGACCCCGTACACCATCGGCGCGGAGCAGACCCTCGCCACAGCCCACGCCTTGATGCGTCAGCACACGGTGAGGCACCTCCCGGTTCTCCATGGCGGCAAGCTCCTGGGGATCGTGTCGCAGCGCGACCTGTTCTTCGTCGAGAGCTTGAAGGACGTCGACCCCGAGCGGGTGACCGTCGAGGAGGCCATGACCCAGGAGCCCTACGTGGTCGACGCCGAGACCCCCTTGAAGGATGTAGTGCGGGCCATGGCCCAGGCCCGATACGGGGCCGCCCTGGTGACGGAGAAGTCGAAGATCATCGGGATCTTCACGGCGGTCGACAGCATGCACCTCTTGGCCAGCCTGCTCGACGACGGCTGATCGACGCCCGGAGTCGTCGGGCCCTCACGGCATGGGGCCGACGTACGTCCACGTCGGGGAGAAGAAGCCCGCGCCGCGGAGCCCTTCGGTGTTCCACACCATCCAGTCGGGCAGGACGATGCCCGAGGTGAAGGGGTGGACGCGGCCGAGGAGCCACTCGCTCCCAGGCGTGGCGACGAGGGCCGCGGAGACGCCGTCACCCTCGGGGAAGACGAAGGCCATCGCGCCCGCGCCGCGCGGGCCGCCGCCGAAGGAGATGCCCTGGTCGTCCCAATCGAGCCGGAGGGAGGCGGGGATGGGGACGTCGGCGCGGGGCAGGCCGAGGTAGACGATCGAGCGCTCGGCGCGGAGCCCTGGGGTGAGGCGCGAGCGTGGGAGGGCGCAGCCGTGGCCGTTGCCGATCACCGCCCAGGTGGAGATGTAGAAGGCCGCAAACTGCCGCAGGACGGCCGGCGCGTCGTCGGGGTAGACGAGGCACCAGGGGCGGCGTAGGGCCTCGTCGAAGGGGCCGTGCTGGCCGGGGCGCTTGCCGTCCTGCGGGCCGATGGCGACCCGATCGCCCGTCAACTCGACGGCCCGGCCATCGACGGTGAGCGCGCGGACGCCGCGCTGGCGCAGGGCGCCTGTGTCGATGGCAAACGAGCGCGCGTTGGTGGTGGTGAGGGCCACGGCGTCGCCCGTCTGCGCGGCGCTCACGGTCACGTCCAGGAGCGGGTCGGCGGCCGAGCGTAGGGTGACGAACGAGTGGCGCGGGCTCACCGCGGGCGACGGGGTGACGAAGCGGAAGGTGGTCTCCGTCGGGTCGAGCCGCCGCGCCCGCATGAACTCGAACAGGGGCGGCCAGTCGACGCAGTCGACGCCGGGCGTGTCGGGGCGGTCCCACCAGTGGCCCGCGCCGGGCTCCTCGTGGAGCTCGACGGCCATGGTGTGCATCCGGGCGTTGGCCGTCATGGTGCGGCCCTCGCGGAGGGGGACGTTGTCGTCGGCGGTCCCGTGGATGGCGTAGACGCCGCGGCGCGCGAGGTTGGCGAGGTACTCCACGGTGTCGCTCGAAGCCTGAGAGCGAGCGAAGGCGCCGCGGGGGCGGGCGCGGCCGGTGTAGGAGTAGAAGCTCCCCCAACCTGCGCTCGGGCCGAGGGTGGCGAAGCGCCCAGGGAGGAGCGCGCCAAACTGCCACGTCCCGTGCCCGCCCATGGAGTGCCCGGTGACGTACACCTGGTCGGGCGCCGTGTTGAAGGCCTCGGTGGCGTCGTCGAGGGCCTCGACGCCGTCGAGGCGGCCCCACACCTCCCAGTCGAAGCCGAAGGGGCGGCGGTTGGTGGGGGCGACGATGTACGCCCAGTCCTTGGCGGCGTAGGCGCGCGCCTGCCCGATCGCGTCGACGCCCGCGCCGTGGAGCGAGAGGACCATCGCGTAGCGCCGCGCCGGGTCGAAGGGTGCGGGCGGCAGGACGGCGTGGTACTGGACCGACCCGTCGACCCGCGAGCGCCGCGTGTGGCGATATGCGACGCCCGCGGCGACGACCGCCACGTTGACCTCGCGCCGGTAGACGAAGCGGAGCGACGGGGACTCGAGGCGGAGCGCGACGCGAACCTCCGCAGCGGATTCGGCGAAGGGGCGCCGCGGGGCGAGGCGCCAGCCGACCTGGGTGACCGCACCGCCGGCGAGGGCGGGGTAGCGCACCTCGGTGGCTTCAAACTGCTCGTTCGCTTCGACGCGGGCGACGACGTCAAGGGCGGGGGCGTCGGTGAGCGTCAGGACGGCGGCGCCTAGCCAGCGCTCGCCGGTCTGGCCGACGACGAAGTCGGGGGGCGTGAGGTCGTCGGCGTTGAGGAGCAGCTCGTCGGGCGTGCACCACACGCGGACGCGCGGCGCGCCGCGGCCGCCGAGGGAGCGGACGACGAGGAGGTTGTCCCCGGCGCGCGTGACGAGCGGGACGCGGATGCGCCCGGAGCCGTAGATGTCCCCAGGCAGGGGCGCGCCGTTGATCGAGAGCGAGAGGACGCGTTCGGCTTGTGCGAAGCAGCGCCGGCCCGCGGGCGCTTCGAAGGTCGTCGCGGCGTAACCCATGGAGCGCACCGGGGCCGCGGGGAGGTCGCCCTCCTCGGTGGGAGCCTCGGCGATCCAGTCGACGTCGTCATGGAGACCCTCCGACGGGAGCGTGAAGGTGCCGCGCTCCAGGGGGACGCGCACCCGGTCAGGGGTGCCGTCGCGGACGTAGGTGACCATCCAGCGCGGGAGCGGGAGCGCGTCCGGCGGCGTGTCGGGCGCCAGGGTCGGGGGCCCGGCATCGGGCGCGGCGTCGGCGATGTCGGGTGCGGCATCGACCGCGGCGTCGGCGGGCGCGGGCGCGGGGTCGGAGCAGCCCCCGAGGGCGAGGAGGCAGAGGGCGATGCGGCGCATGCGACGGACTGCACACCGCGGAGGGAGCGCCGTCAACACCCGGGAGAGGAGCACTCCTACGGGTTCGCTGCGTCGGAGAGGAAGACCCTGCAACAAATTCCCCCGCATGGGTCGACAGCCCCGTATTCCTATCAAGGCCGCCCGACGCCCCGTCGTCGCCCCTGGCCTCGCCCGGGGCCCTGCGCTACAACACGCCTCGGCGTGGCCGACACGTCGACGTATGCGCACCCACTGACCGCCGACACACCCCTTGCGACCGATGAGCGCCACCCTCGGCAGCGCTCGCCCGCACGTTGTTATCGGAGTTCAAGATGCTGTGCATCGAAGCCCGCGCGCTCGGCTTTGCGTACGACGGCACCACGTTGTTCGACGACGTGAGCCTCCACCTTTCCCCCGGGTGGTACGGCCTCGTGGGTGCCAACGGCGCCGGCAAGACCACCCTCCTCCGCGTGCTCTCGGGAGAGCTTGTTTGCACGCACGGGACGCTGCACCGTCACCCCCCCGATGCGCGCGTCGTCCACGTCGCGCAGAGGGTCGACACCCTCGACCCCGCGGTGCGCGACCTCGCCGAACGCACCGACCGCGAAGCCCACCACCTTCGCGCCACCCTTCACCTCGACCCCGACACCCTCGACCGCTGGAGCACCCTCTCGCCGGGGGAGCGCAAACGTTGGCAGCTCGGATCGGCCCTCGCCCTCGACCCCGACATCCTCCTGCTCGACGAGCCGACCAATCACCTCGACGCCAACGCCGCCCGCTGGCTCGTCGAGGCCCTCCGACGTTTTCGTGGCATCGGGGTCCTGGTCTCGCACGACCGCGCGCTCCTCGACACGCTCCCCTCGGCCATTCTGCGGCTGCACGCCAAGAGCGTCACCGAACACCCCGGCGGATGGAGCGCCACCCGCGCCGACCTCGACCGACAGGCCCGGACGCAGACCGCGTTGCGCGAGGTTCGGGCGCGGGAACTTGCCGACGCCCTCGGACGCCTCGGAGACGCCCACCGCATCCACGACAGCGTCCAACGCGGACTGTCCAGCGGCGCCCGGATGAAGAACCCCCGCGACCATGACGCCCGCAGCGCACTGCGCAAAGGCAAGGCCCAGAAGGCCGAAGCCCGACAGGGCCAGCGGGTGGCCGAGTTTCGTACCGAGGCCCTCCGCGCGAAGACCGCCCTCGCGGAGACGCCCGTCGAGAAGACCCGGGGACGGGCCCTGTTCGTCGGCCATGCGCCCTGTCCCCGGCCGAAGATCGCCGCCCTCTCTCTGGAGACGTTCACCGTCGGCGACCGTGAACTCGCCCGCGACCTGCGCTGGACCCTCCTGCGCAACGATCGGGTTCATCTCGCGGGGCCCAATGGGTCGGGCAAGACGACCCTGCTGCGCGCCCTCCTCGACGCGATCGACCTGCCTCCCGCGCGGGTGCTGTTCGTCCCCCAGGATGCGACCGCCGACGACGACAGGGCCGTGGTGTCGGCCCTCCGCCAGCTCGACCCCGCCACGCGCGGACGCACGCTCTCCCTGGTGGCGGCCCTCGGGGCCAATCCCGAGACCCTCCTGCGGTCGGAGGCTCCGTCTCCGGGGGAGGCCCGTCAGCTTCGGATCGCCCTCGGTCTCGCCCGCGAAGTCTGGTTGGTGGTTCTGGACGAGCCCACCAACCACCTCGACCTCGACGCCATCGAGCGCCTCGAACGATGCCTCGCGGAGTACCCCGGGGCCCTGGTGCTGGTGACCCACGACACCACCCTCGCGGCGCGCTGCACCACCGCCACGCTCTGGATGCCCGCGGGGCGCTTCGACGCCCGACAGGCGTAGCCCTCCGCGAGACACCCAGGGCCGCGCAGAGGGGGCTGCGGCCTGGGGCGAAGTGGGGTCGACGAGATCGGACAGCGGGCCCGGACTTCGGTATCCTGCGCGCCCAACGATGGCCTCCGAGAGACGTTCGAAGATGGCCGCGACGGCCCCCACGCCCAAGTCCTTCGTGCCGATGGGCCCGCTCGATTGGGGGAGCTCCTTCACGGTGGAGGTGAAGGGCGAACAGGGCGACCGTGTGCGGGCGTTTCTTGAGCGGTTCACCTAATCCCGTGCCCGACACGAATTCCTCGGGGTACGTGGTGGTCGACACAGACGTCACCGAGACGGCCGCGGCGTACTTCCTGCGCGATTGCCCCGTGGTCACCCTCGCGGAGTTTCTCCGGCAGAGCGGGATCGGGCTCGACCCCTCCGCGCGTCGGGAGCGGCTCGATGCGGCCCTCTCTCGCCCTTCGAGAAAGGCCCGGGACGAGGTCGAGATGCTCCTGGCGACGTGGCCCCAAGACCAAGACCCCGAGGTCGCTGAGGCCCACGCCATCGAGCGACTCGCCGCGTGGCCCCTGCACCTCCTCGGAGCCACCTTCCGAATCGAGAGCGCCGCCATCGCCGGAGACCTCACGCTCCACCGGAAGTTTGTACGGACCCAGGGCTTTCGGGACGCCGCGCAACTGCTCGAGGTCGGTCGCTTCGACAACATCGAGATGCTCTACACAGACAATCTCGCGGACTGCCTGCGACACCGGGAGGCCCTGCCCAGGCTGCGCGCCCTCGCCCTTCCCGCGGTGCCTACCCGGGAGGCGTGGGAGGACCTCAAGGAGGTTCCGCTTGAGGAGCTGACGCTGCAGCGATTCGAGGGCACGAGCGTGCCAGGGCTCGACACGGCGCGGTGGTGGGACGCTCCCCTCGGTCGCTCTCTGCGGGTCCTCTGCACCCAGGGGCTGGAGGTCGGGGCCGCTGAGCTCAATCCCATGACGCGGGGCCACGGACACCTCGTGCACCTCAAGCTGGAGAAGGCCGGGCTGAAGGGGCCGGAGGTCGGCGAGGCCCTGAGCCGAATCGGGGCTCTGCACCCGCTGGAGTCGATGGACCTGGCCGACAACGCGTTGGGTCCAGCGGATGTCGCGGCGATGTTCGCGGGGAGAGGGTTTCCTAGGCTTCGGTACCTCAACCTGTCGGCCAGCAAGGTCGGTGACGCGGGCATCGCGGCCCTCGCGAAGAACCCGGGACTCGGCAACCTCCGCTTGCTGTCGATGCAAGACTGGCTGTCCAAGGGGTCCATCAGCGAGGTGGGGGCCGCATCCATGGCGAGGGCGGTTTCCCTGGGCAACCTGCACTCCCTCTTCCTGCGGGGGCAGCCGATCCGGAGCGCGGGGCTCGCAGACCTCTTTGCGAGCCGGTCGTTGCCCCGGCTTCGGACCCTCAACGCGGAGGGCTCCGGTGCGACCTGGGGCGAGCTCATCGCGCGGCTCGACGGGGTCGAGACCCTGCCCATTCAGGAGTTTTCTCTCTTCACCTTCTCTCATGGTGCGAGCCCAGACTGGGCGAGGGCGAGGTTCTTGCGCTCGATGACCCACCTGCGGGTGGACGGCATCGAGGGCCATCATCTGGCGGAGTTTCTGTCCTCGGGCAACCTCGACCGGGTCGAGGTCTTGGTGATCGATGGGCCCTACGGCCATCGTGACGCTGCCTATCGGGCCCTCTGCGAGGTCGAGGCCCTGCCGTCGTTGCGGGTGCTCTCGATCCAAGGACAGGCGCTGGACGTGTCCCTGGCCAGGGCTCTGTGCGCCTCGCGCCTCGTGCGGGCCCTCGAAGGCATCGACCTGAAGGGCTGGGGGGATCTGAGCCCCGGGGCGGCCCGGGTGTTCCTCGACGCGGGTGTGCGGATCGTGACGAGGGAGGAGTTTCGCAAAGAGTCTGTGGCCGGCTACTTCCCGCGCTTTGACTTCCCCTATGAGGATGTCGACGACTGAGGGCCTCTGCTGCGACCGCCCGGGTGACGCCCAGAGAACAACCGATCACCGCGGGGCAGAGTCGTTGGTCGGGTCGAGTCTGCTATAGTACGGTGCGACAGCAGTTGGAAAAAAGAAATATGCGCCATGACATATCGCCCGAAGTCTGGAACCCACAAAACAGGTCGGTTCCGACTGCCATATCTGGGAGGAACTGGCCCGGGCCGCAAAGGAGCGCTAGGTCACCAGAGGCGTCTGAGGCGAGCCGGTGCCAGCGGTGTCTCGGACGAGGGACAACAGATCCGCGCGTGGCGCAGATTGAGCAACGTCAAAGACGCGGTGGGCACTCGGGCGGAGCGCCTCCAACGCCTCATCACGACGAGCCTTCGGCCCACCACTCAGCATGAATGCGAGTAGCTGTACATCCCACTCACGCGAACGAGCGTTGAGAACATGGCGGTATGCTGCGAGCCGGGTCGATACCTCTCGAAGATCTTTGATAAAGTCCTTTCGGCTCGGGACGATGGGCTCCATGAGAAGTAAACGACGGTCGCCCACGACGAACTGTGCTACCGATTCAAGGGAGGCAGCATCCTCTAGGACGCCGGCCACGCTCGATCCGGGGCGAAAGGTCCGACGAACGACCGCATCAAGCTGGTGCTGTCGGAAGAAGTTCCGCCCCAACTCTTCTCGAGCACTCTCCCGATGACGTGGCACCGCGTCGGGGTCCGCTCGAAGCGTGTGGGGGCGCCCTTCCAGGATCAGCGCGGCCCAAGCTTCGGGGTCCACGTCAGCGGGGACCCGCATGGGTGGCATCATTCGTAGTGAGGAAGATGGCAATCTGGCGGCGGAACCGCTTGAACAGCGCAGAGCCCGCAGTGAGTTTACGAGTAGCGCATGCTTCGTCGCCCCGCCCACGCACGCCTCGTCCGGAATGCGCGAGGATTCGACGAAGGTCGCCCGATCGCCGATCTGCACGAACGCACCGATGGGGAACGAGGTCCCAAGAAAAGGGTCGGCCAGGAACTGGATGATGTTCACCTTGGCGGTCATGTCACCCCCTCGAGCAGTGTGGTGGACATCGTGTCAACGATCGGGTCGAGATGGTCGCGGCGGCGGCTAAGCCAAGTGAGGAGTGGTTGCTCGCGGGGAATGTTGGCCAGTTGGCAGGCCTCCCGCACAAACTGTAGGAGGTCATTGTGCGGGATTCCCCTCGCTCTGGCAACCCATGCGGGGACGGCCGCTCGCCAAAGCTCGGCGACTGGCGGAGAGGGGAGCAGAGCCGGCGTCGGGACGGCCGACCAGTCGGGGAGACGCATGATCTCACTGCCCACCCAGGCTGCGTCGAAGTCCAGCGCCAGGAACTCCACCCGGTTCAGGTTCGGGGTTTGTAGGAGTACCAGATTGTCTCGGTGCCGATCCTCGTTGCCCAACCAGGCATCGAGGACCATCAGACCCGCAAAACGCGAGGTGTCACCTACGTTCTCTCTGACGGCCTCGTTCCAGCCCAGCAACTCAACATATTGACTTGCCCAGATCCACTCGGGCTGACGCGCCGAAGGCCGACGTGGCGGCCTGACGGCTGCGGCGTGGGGGATGCACATCCCCATCGCCTGACAAAGGAGCCAGGCAAGAGCCTCCGCGAGGACACCTTGAGGAGTGATCTTTCTTTTGAGTACCCAACGTCGTCCGTCATATGACAAGGCAAACACCGCACGAGAGCGATTCTCAAGGGCAACGCGGCGTCCATGTATCATCGAGTCTATTTGCTAAATTCTCTCTGGAAAGAGAAACAAGTCCGACGTCACGCTCCCGTAGTTCCCTTCTCTGCTCCGACTCGATATTTCGGCGGCCACGACTTGGGCTCACCCTCCCGCACGGCCTTCTGTCCTGCGGCTGTGAACTCATCGCAGAGCCCGGCGTCCGGCAGCGGCGCTCCGGTCTCGTAGTGGGTGTCGAACGCCGACAGGGGCATGCCGCCATCGTCGTCGTAGGGCTTGCCCTGGCCGAGGCTCAACCCGCGAAGCGACGCGCCCGCCGCCTTGGCGATGGCCTCGAGGGTGCTGGGCTTCACCGGGCGCGTGCGATTCCAGAGATTCCACGCCACCGCGGTATCAGACAGGTTCGCGCGGCGCTCAAGCTCTCGCTGAGACCAGTCGGTGTGGTCAAGCACCTCCTGCACTTGATCGGCAACCCTTGCCACGGGCCAAAGGGTACCCCGGCGACGAGCAGAAGCGCCAGGGTTGGCAGTTGTGCCAAGCGCGACTACCTGCGAGCTCGATGTCAACAGGCAGCACCGCCGGCTTCGCCTCGCGGTACTGACGGAAGGGGCACCGACGGAAGGGGCACCGCACATGACCTCGCATGCCCCTTACGACCCTTGCGCCCTTGCGGCTTCGCCGCCCGCCCCTCGCCGCCCGCAGCCCGCCCCTCACCGCCCGCTGCCCGCCGCTACCCATCCCTCGCCGCCCGCTGCCCGCCGCTACCCATCCCTCGCCGCCTGCTACCCGTCCATCGCCGCCCGGGTGTAGCCTCTCCCGCCTCATGATCCCGACCCTCCTCGACATCGAACGCGCCCAACGCCTCTGCGCCGAAGCCTGGGCCCGCAGCATCGTCCCCATGCTGCAGGCGTACATCGCCATCCCCAACAAGAGCCCCGCCTACGACCCCGACTGGGCCGCCCACGGGCACATGGACGCCGCCGTCGCCCTCATCGCCGACTGGTGCCGGGCCCAAGAGCTCCTCGGCCTCACCGTCGAAGTCGTCCAGCTCCACGACGAACACGGGACCCCACGCACCCCCGTGATCTTCATGGAGATCCCGGGCTCGATCGACGACACCGTCCTGCTCTACGGGCACCTCGACAAGCAGCCCGAGATGACCGGCTGGCGCGAAGACCTCGGCCCCTGGAAGCCCGTCATCGAGGGCGACAAGCTCTACGGCCGCGGCGGGGCCGACGACGGATACGCGGCCTTCGCCTCCCTCACGGCCCTGCGGGCGGTCAAGGAGCAGGGCATCCCCATCGCCCGCTGCGTGGTCATCATCGAGGCCTGCGAAGAGAGCGGGAGCTACGACCTCCCCGCCTACATCGAACACCTCGCCCCCCGCATCGGAACCCCCTCCCTCGTCGTCTGCCTCGACTCGGGCTGCGCCAACTACGACCAGCTCTGGATGACCACCTCGCTCCGTGGACTCGTCGCCGGAGAACTGTCGGTCAAGGTCCTGGAAGAGGGGGTGCACTCGGGGGACGCGAGCGGGATCGTTCCGTCGAGCTTCCGGGTGCTGCGCCAGCTCCTCGACCGGATCGAGGACAAGGACACCGGCCGGGTGCGCCTCGAGGCCCTGCACACGGACATCCCCGCGGGCCGGGTGGCCCAGGCCGAAGCCGCTGCCGAGAGCCTGGGGGAGGCGTCGTGGGGGAGGTTCCCGTGGGCTCCTGGGATGCGGCCCATGGGCGAGACCGGAGCCGAACGGATCCTCAACCGAACCTGGCGCCCGTCCCTCTCCGTCACCGGGGCCTCGGGCCTGCCCCCCATGGCCTCGGCAGGCAACGTCCTGCGGCCCCAGACGGCCCTGAAGCTCTCCGTGCGGGTTCCGCCCCGGGTCGATGCCGCCGCGGCCTCCGAGGCCCTCCAGGCCACCCTCCTGGCCGATCCGCCCTATGGGGCCACCGTGACCTTCACCCCCGAGAAGGCCGCCGACGGATGGGACGCCCCCCCGCTCGCCCCCTGGCTCGAACGGGCCGTCACCACCGCGAGCGAGGCCTTCTTCGGCCAGCCCTCCATGGCCATGGGAGAAGGCGGAACCATCCCGTTTATGGCCATGCTCGGGGAGCGGTTCCCGGAGGCCCAGTTTCTGATTACGGGGGTGCTTGGGCCGGGCAGCAACGCCCACGGGCCCAACGAGTTTCTCCACCTGCCCACGGCCGAGCGGCTCACGGGCTGCGTGGCCGAGGTCCTCGCGCACCACGCCTCCCGCCACGCGCGCGACTAAACCACGTCCAGCTCGGGATGCGTAGTTTTCTCTGCCGATCCGCGTCGCCAT
>CAYUSB010000076.1:0-29523 GCA_964447205.1 uncultured Myxococcaceae bacterium | reverse complement strand
GAGCTTGCGGTAGCACGACACGCACAGACCCCGGCGCAGGTCGATGGGGCGGGTCCTGTGCCCGCAGTCCGCCTGGACAGCCTCAGTCCCGTCCATCACACACCCCCTGCGAAGCGGGCGAGGTACAGCCCACCCGGGCGGATCTCCCACCCGGCCAACTCGAACGGCCCCACGCTGGCGCTGTGCACGTCCTTGCCCCGCACCTTGCGAGAGCTGCGGTGCCACAGGCCCTCGAGGACCGTCCACGGCACGGCCCACCGCCCGAGGCTCGCGCCGCTGTCCTCGTGCAGCTCGACGGCAACCAGGGCCACGCCACCCACCGACGCCACCCGCGCAAGGTCGTCCCGCTGGTGGGCGGGGAGGTCATCCCGCTGCAGCCGCCCTTCGCGAGACTTGGCCTCCACGGCGAGGGGCCTCCAGGGGGCGTCAGGGGCGCCGCGGATCGCACCCTGGTAGTCCGCAGGGCCAACCCCCACGACGCGAAGCTCGCGCCCGTCGGGGCCCGTCCAGGCGATCGGGGGGCCGACGTGGCGAGCGAAGGCCACCCCGGCCATGTGGGCCGCGCGGTGCTGGGCATCGACCCACCGTTGCCACTCCTCCCCCAGGTCGCGGGCCAGGTGGCCCCCGGCGACGCGGGTCCCGGAGGGTGGGGCGTGTATGGCGAGGTAGTCCGGGCGGTCCTCGGCCGGGAGCATCCGGGAGAACACCTCGGCCGTACCGCGGGACAGTCGGGGGCGGGTCACCGGGGTACCTCCCCGCCGCACGCCGGGCAGAGCAGGGAGGGCCTCTCGCAGAACCAGCAGGACCGGCCCGCCCTGCCACCAGGAGCCCCGTCCGCGCCCTCCGCAGGGACACGAGGGCCGAGGGGCCGTCCCCAGAGCCGAGGGGCCTTCCCGGTGCGCTCCCGTGCGCTCGGGCTCCTCCCCGGGGAACGCTGGGGCACGCTGGGGCACGCTCCCTGTCCCTCCCTGCTAGGTGCTGCTAGACGCCCCGAGGGTCGATCTAGCACGCCCTCGCCTTCACAAACCCCCTTAAAACAAGACACTAAGAGTGTGTCTGCTAGATCTGCTAGACACGCTAGATGTATAACGGCACACGTCATACGGAACGGGGCTGAGAAAAAGCTCACGGTCCCACCCCCTCCCCACCGACCATGGTCTCCCACGCCCTCGACGCCTCGCAGACCGCCGCCGCCAACCGCAGGGCGGCCATGATCTGGTGGGGTCCGGGCTCCCTGGCCTGGAGGGCCATGGCGAACAGGGGCGCCCCGAGGACAGCCTCCACGAGCGAAGTGACGAGTTCGCCGGGGACCGGGTCGCCGGTGGAAACCGCTACCAGAAGGGCCCTTGCCGCCTCGCGGGACACGCCCGGGTCCCAATGCGCCGTAACCCCAGCCGACGCCCCATTTCCCGGGAGACTACGGATCTGGGGGTTAGAGGTTCGAGTCCTCTCGGGCGCGCCAGGGTTCCGTCTGTGTTTCTCGGGGGACTGAATCACGACGGTCCTCCCCCTGAGTCAATCGCGGAGTCAAACCGCCCCCGTCATCACCGGCCGGGGCGGTTTTGTCGTTGGGGCCCACCCGCAGCTTGCCGAGCTCCTCGCAGAGCCGAGACCACTGGCCGCGGGTGTAGCCGTCTTGGGCGGGGCATGGGTGGCCCACCGCATGATGGAGGCGTCGTCCTGGGTCTGCGTGATGAAGGTGTGCCGCGTACAGTCGTGGTGGCGCCGACGGAGCCCCGCGCTCCGAGGCCAACCGCAAACACATCGAGGCCGCGGCCAAGGCCCTCGCCGCGCACGACCGCGAGGTCTACCGCGCATGGGCCGCCCAGGCCCCGTCCAGCCCCCAGGAGGAGGCAACCCCATCGACGCCGACAGCGCCGCGGTCATCACCGCAGCGATGAAAGCGCCGAAGGGCACCTCGCCGCGCGACGCGGGGCTCAGCGAACACGGGCGCCGGATGGAGGCCAGGATGGAGGCGGGCGGCGTGCTGCGAGGGAGGCCAGGGAGCGCTCCTTCGCGACTTCGACGACGGCGATGGACCCGGCTGGCAAGGTCGTCTACGGGGTGAGGCTCCTCGTGCCCCTGGTAGGATCGCGTCGCTCGATGGTGGGGCAGACTCCGCCCGGCGCAGACCCTCCCTACCGCGAGGCAGGCTCCAGTCGCCGGGGATGGGATCGAGGGCGAGGTCTCGCACCCCCCGAAGGTGCGGGCGGGGGTGATGGGGAGGCTGGCCAGCGCTCCCACATCAATCCCCCCGGTTTTCACCGCGCACGCGGGGGAGCCTGCTCCTCGCCGTCTCCGTCCTCCAGGAAGAGGTCAGGCCGCGTCACCGCCCTGGAGCTTCGAGACGAAGTGCCTGTGACCGAGATCGACGATGTCACACTGCGCTCTGTCACGCAGTGCGATGAGCATCTCTCGCGTGCGCGGCGAGGTCGACACCCCGAACCACTGCACTTCGACGTAGTCATCGGTGACATCCGCCTTCACGTCCTGAAACTCGGCCAGGACCGCACGCGCCGCATCTCCGAGAGGCTTTCGGAGCCTCCTCGCTCCTAGTTCAACGGCTTCGGGGACGACGTATCCGACGGTGTACCTGGGAATGAAACTCATGACTCAGGCTCCTTGGCAGGGTTCCGCAGAGCGGCTCAGGTTGCCGTCCCATCGCCTTCGCAGCAGGCCCTTGCGGACCACGACCCCTGCCCTCCGGCCGCAAGGGGAGTGGTCAACCGTCCCCACCGTCGGCTTCGCCTTGCGGTACGGACGGAGCCGGAGGCACTGACCGATACCTCAGGAAACGGAGCGGACCCACGCGCCCACGCTCGTCCAACGACCTCCAACTCAAGCCCCGAAGGGGCGCCCAACCCATAGCCGGAGGGCGCTGGCGCGGACGCGACAAGCCCCCGGCGCGAGAACCCCACGGACCTCCCACGCCGCCCGCAGCAGCGATCAAACAACCCGGGCCCGCTCGGGCAGGGCGCACACCGCCCCCTCGGAGAACCCCTGGGCAGGAATCTGAAACGCGCGGTTGAAGCGGGCCCGGTAGTTCTCCCAGGCGATGGCGGCGGTGAGCTCGACCATCTGGGCCTCGTCCAGCTCGCGCCGCAGGGCCTCGTACAACCCCGCCGGCACGTCGGCCGGGGTCGCGCAGAGCGCCACGGTGTAGTCCAGAGCCAGCCTCTCCAGCGGCGAGAACGCGTCGCTCGTGGTGTACTCCGCCAGCGACAAGAGCTGCGCCTCGGTGACCCCTTCTGCCCTGCCCACGGCAGAGCCGATGTCGAGTCAAGCGGGGCAGCCGACCAGGGCCGAGGTCTTGATGCTCACCAGGGCCCGGAGCCGTCCCGTCAGGCGGCTCGCCCGCTGCCACCCCGCCTCGAAGCCCACCTGGGCCTGGAGCACCGCGGGGTTGTGAGCGGCCACCCGCAGCGGCTCCCAGTCCCTCCCCACCTTGCGCTTCGTAAACCAGAACACCACCCGCGCGAGCCATCCCGCCCGCGCGTCGGTCACGCCCATCAGTCGCTGTGGTCCCATGCCGTGATTTTACCCTCGAACCGCGACCCTGGGGAACTCCGCGCGAGAAGGCAACCAGGGAGGCCCTTCGCCGGCTGGGATCGGGGCCGCCCCGTCGACCCGCACATCCCGTGGGCCCACCGGGACCCCTTCGAGGGTCGTGTCCCCCAGGACGATCCGGGCCCGCAGAGGTTTTGCGCGACCGAGAGGAGGCCGCCCCTCAGGGCCCTACACGATCGCGTAGAGGAGGGTGATCGGGCGCCCGTCGCGTTCGATCGTCACGGTGAGGGTGTCGGCCGTGCGCAGGCGGGCGTAGGCCGCGAGGCAGCGGTCGGGCGAGGCCACCTCGAAGCCGTTGACCCGCAGGATCACGTCGCCGCTCTGGAGCCCGAGGCCCGCGAGGAGGCTCCCGGGCCCGACCCCGAACACGCAGACGCCCACCACCCGCCCCGCCCGCGAGACCGGTTCGATCCGGACCCTGCGCAGGAGGGTAGACTGGTCGCTCAACATCGCCTCGACGGCCCCCCGCGTCACCACAAACACCCCGCGCCCCAGCGGACGAATCCCAGGAAGGCCCTGCCCCTCGGCCACCGCCGGGGTCGCGGGAGATCGCTCGGAGACAAAGAGGGTCCGACCGACCACGTCGACGTCGTAGCCCGCCGCCACGAAGTCGGCCCGGGCCGACTCCAGGGCCGGACGGTCGCGCGTGAGGCGAAGACGAACCCGCCGCTCGGAGGCCGAGGCGGGGCGCTCGACGGTCACCGCGGCGAGGCGTTCGAGGCGCGTGGCGCACGCGTCGAGGGTGTCGACGCAGACGAGGTCGGCCGCCGACACGGCCCGCTCCAGACGCAGGACCCCGCCCACCTCGTGGAACCACAGCCCCCGCGTCGCGGCGTAGTCGTCAAGGGCCCGGACCGAAGCCCGGACGGTCCCGTCCACGACCTCAGGGACCCGAACCCCAAGGGCCCCCGTGTCGAGGGTGGGGTCGATAAACAAGGGAACCCGGTTGCGTCGGGCGAGGTCTTCGGCGGCCTGGACGAGGCCCAGCGCAGGGCGGGCCCGGGGCACGGGACGGCGCGCGGTGGAGGCCTGTCGGAGGACCCCGACGAGGGCGCGGGTGAGCTGGACGGAGGTCAGGGTCGTCGCGAAGGCCAGGAGCGACAGGGCCCAGGTCGCCAGGGTCAGGGCCCTGGGCCGCGGGGCAGGCGGGGCCTCGGCGAGCGGGGCAGTTCGGTACGGCCCGCAGGACGTGGCGGCGGGCGCGGGGGCGGTGGATGCTTCCATGCCCCGACACAGAGCAGCCGCCGTGCCGCCCTGCGGTTTGCCGCGTGTTCCGCGCGATCGTCGGGACACACGGCGCGGGCCCCGAAGACAAATCGTCACAAGCCCCGGGTCGGTCGATGCCCAATCGTCGCGCGGCCCCCTCTACTTCGGAGAGTGCCCCCGACCCGCCGAGGCGGTACCGTGCCCGGCGCGATGAGCCTGGTCCGCGGAGCACGACGCACCGAAGCAGCCCTGCTCTTCGCCTGGAACTACTGCGCCGTCGCCGCCTTCTTCACCGGCCGCTCGGTGCGCGACGCCCTCTTCCTCGCCCACGAGTCGCCGTCGCGCCTGCCCCTCATGTACATCGCCTCACCCATCGCGGTGAGCCTCGTGGGCTTCGCCTACGCCCGCATCGCCGACCGGGTCCGGCGCGACCGGACCGCCCAGGCTACGGCCCTGACCTTCGCACTCCTCGCCACCGCAGCCTGGCTCGCCCTCGGGGCCCGCTGGGTCTACTACGCCCTCTACGCCGGGGTCGACGTGATGGGCTCGCTGCTCATGATGCAGTTCTGGACCAGCGCCGGCGACCGGTTCTCGCCCCGCGAGGCCCGCAGGCTCTTCGGGATCATCGCCGCCGGCGGGACGGTGGCCAACATCACCGTCGGCCTCGCCCTCGCCCAGACCGTGGCCCGCACCGGGGCCGAGGCCATGGTCCTGGCCTGCGCCCTCTTCCTCCTCGCCGTGGCCGTCCTCTCGCGGGCCCTGGCCCGTCGCCCCGGAGCGCGGCCCCCGCCCCCAAAGACCCGTCTCAAGGCCCCCGCCCAGGACGCGCCCCCCGGGACGGGACACCTCGTGCTGCTCGGGCCCATGATCGCGTGCGGAGTGCTCGCGGCCACCCTGCTCGACTTCCAGTACAAAACCCTCGCCGTGCACACCTTCGCGGGCGACCGCGTGGCGATGCTGCGCTTCTTTGCCCTGCTCTCCAGCGCGTTTGGGGTCGTCTCCCTCGGGGTTCAGTTCTTCGTCACGGCCCGGCTCCTCGAACGCCTCGGGGTCGTCGGAGCCCTCCTCCTCTACCCCACAACCCTGGGCCTGAGCGCCCTCGGGCTCCTCTCCGTCTCGTCCCTGGCCACGGCCACGGTGAGCAAGTTCGGGGACGTGTTTCGGTACACCGTGCACGACGCGGCCATGCAGCTCCTCTACCTGCCCGTCCCCGCGGCCGTTCGCGGGCGCCGCAAGGCCACCCTCGACGGCGTCATCAAACCCGGAACCGAAGCCCTCGCCGGAGCCTCCCTCTTCGTCTACCGCTCTCTCTCGGGAGCCCTCACCCCCCTCGCCGCCGCCACCCTCCTCGTCACCACCCTGTGGATCACGATCACCCTCCGGATGCGCCCCGCGTACGCCCGCTCGCTCGCGGAGACCCTGCGTCGCCGACGGCTCCCCGTCGAAGGCCCCGACCACGGACTGGCCCTCGACCTCGCCCGGGCCGTGCGCGGGGCCCTCGGCTCGACCGACCCCGCCGAGCTCCTGCACGCCCTCGATCTCGCCTCCCTCGCCCCGCGGCCCCTCGCCGACGCCCTGAGGCCCCTCACCGATCACCCCGACCCGGCCGTGCGGGCCCGGGCCCTGGGGTGCCTCGCGGCCGGAGACAACCCCGTTGACGACCCGGCCCTCGACCGGGCCCTGCACGACCCCGACCCCGGCGTCCGGGCCCAGGCCGCGGGAGCCGTGACAAAGACCCAGGTCGCCCGGGTGGGGCCCCTCCTCGACGCCCCCGAAGCCGAAGTCGTAGCCGCCGCGGGACGGGCCCTGCACCGACACGGAAGCCCCGACGACCGCCGCCGCGTCGTGGCCCGCGTCACCGACCTCCTCGCCGACCCCGACCCCGCCGTGCGCACCCGCGGCCTGGAAGTGGCCCGGGCCGTGGCCGACGTGGCCCTCCTGCCCGCCCTCGTGGCCCGCTTCGGCGACCGCCGCGACGCCCGACACGCCCTGGAGGCCGCCGCCGCCGTCGGCCCCGCCGCCGAACCCGCCCTCGTCGAAGCCCTGGCCTCTCCCGCCCGGGCTCCCCCCGCGGTCCGAGCCCTCGGTCGCCTCGGCACCCCCACCGCCCTCGCACACATCGCCGCGGCCCTCTCCGCCGACGACGAACGCACCCGCGACGCCGCCTGCGAGGCCCTGGCCCGGGCCGCCGCCGAAGCCCGCACCCGCAGGCTCCCCACCGACGCGATGCTCGCCGCGTGCGAAGCCGACCTCACCCGGGCCTTCACCACCATGGCCGCCGCCGTGGGCCTCGGACGCCCCGAGTCCGCCCTCCTTCCCGACGGAACCCGGGCCCTCGTCCCCTACCGCCCCGACGAGGTCGACGGCCCCGCGGCCCTCATCTCCCGGGCCCTGCGCGAGCGCTCCGAGCGCGCCCGAGACCGCCTCTTCCACCTCCTCGGGGCCCTCGAACCCGACCTCGACGTCTCCACCATCCTCGCCAACCTCGACGAGCCCGACCCCGTACGCCGCGCCAACGCCGTCGAGCTCCTCGACGCGGGCTCCTGGCGTAGCCCCGCGGCCGAGCTCAAACCCCTCGTCCTGGCCCTCGTCGACGAGTCCCCCCGAGAGCTCAAGCTCGCGGCCGTACGACGCCGGCTCGACCTCCCCGCCCGCGGCCGAGACGCCTGGGTGGCCGCCCTCCTCGACGACCCCAACCCCTGGATGACCGCCTGCGCTGCCTACTACGCGGGCTCCGCGGGGGTCGTGTCCGTGCGCCCGCGGCTGGAGTCCCTCCGCCGCGACCCGCGACCCGTCGTGGCCCAGACCGCAGCGGCGGCCCTGGCAACCCTCGACGACAAGCCTCACCCTGTACAAGAGGGCGCGATGATCACGACCGCGGAGAAGGTGCTGTTTCTCAAGGGGATCGAGCTGTTCGCGGCCGTCCCGAGCGAGGACCTCGTCGAGCTCGCGGCCATCGCCACCGAGCTGTCCGTCGAAGAGTCCGAGGAGATCTTCCGCGAGGGCGACCACGGCGACGCCCTCTTTTTTGTGGTCGACGGATCCGTCCGGGTCGAACAGGGCGGACGCCTCCTGGGGCTCCTCGGCGAGCGCGACGTCTTCGGCGAGATGGCCCTCCTCGACGCCCAACCCCGCAGCGCTACCGCCCTCGCCGCATCCCCCACCACCCTCCTGCGCATCGGCCAGGACGACTTCGCCGCGGTCCTCCTCGATCGCCCTCGGGTGGCCGCGGGGGTTCTCCGCATCGTCACCCGCCGCCTGCGGGCCGCCAACCAACGAATGCCCCTCGGACCCGACGCGGCCTCGCGATGAGCGCCCCCGACGACGACGACAACCCCACCGTCACCCGGAGCCTCTCCGAAGGCTTCGAGCGCGTCCCCGCGGCGATCCCGGCCGAGGGGCTCACCGTCGTCGACCCCGCGTACTACGAGCTCCTCGGCGAGCGGGCCCGCGGAGGCCTCGGGCGTATCCTCGAGGCCCGCGACCGACGCACCGGACGGGTGGTGGCCGTCAAGCAGGTGCTTCGCCCCGACCCCGACACCCTGCGGCGGTTTGCCCGCGAGGCCCTGCTCACGGCCAACCTCCAGCACCCCTCGATCGTGCCCGTGTACGAGGTCGGACGCTGGTCCGAGGGCGACCCCTTCTTCGCCATGATGCTCGTCAAGGGCCGATCCCTCGACGACCTCATCGACGAGTGCAAAGGGCTCCCCGCGCGCCTCGCCCTCCTGCCCCACCTCATCGACGTGGCCGAGGCCCTCGCGTACGCCCACGGGGAGCAGGTCATCCACCGCGACCTCAAGCCCGCCAACGTGCTCGTGGGGGCCTACGGCGAGACCGTGGTCATCGACTGGGGCCTCGCCCGCGACCTCACCACCCGCATCGAAGACGCCCCCACCCTCCTCCCCGTCGCCGCCGAGGCCGCCCAGACCGTGGCCGGGAGCGTCCTGGGGACGCCCGCCTACATGCCGCCCGAGCAGGCCCGGGGCGAGGTCGTCGACGCCCGGGCGGACGTCTACGCCGTCGGGGCCATGCTCCATCACCTCCTCGCCGGGATCCGTCCCTACGCCGAGGAGTACACCGCCGAGGCCGTTCTGGCGCGGACGTTGGAGGGGCCCCCGAGGCCGCTGGCCGAGCTCTGCCCCGAGCTCCCCCCAGAGCTCGTGGCCATCGCCGAACGCGCGATGGCCCGCGCCCCCAGCGACCGCTACCCCACCGCCCGCGGACTCGCCGAAGACCTCCGACGGTTTGCTACGGGACAGCTCGTGCAGGCCCATCGGTACACCCTCGGAGAGCTCGTCGTGCGGTGGATTCGGCGCCACCGGGCCCTGGTCGTCACGGGCCTCGTGTCCCTCGTGGCCCTCGGAGCCACCGGGGCGTACAGCGTCCTGCGCATCGCGGCCGAACGCGACGAGGCCGCCCGCCAGCGGACCGTGGCCGTACGGGCCCAGGGCCTGGCCGAACGGCGGCTCGGGGTGGCCCTGGAGGAGTTCGGGCGGCAGAGCCTCGTGGCCGGCGACGTGGCCCAGGCCATGACCTTCCTCGCGGGCTCCTGGGAGCACCGCCCCGAGGCCTCGCCCACCCTGCGGTTTCTCGCGGGACGGACCCGCGACGCCCTCGCCCCCCTCGTCGCGGTGGCCCCCGCCCACAGCGCCACCACCCTGTGGGCGGGCGCCACCCCCGACGGGGCCCTCCTGCTCAGCGCGGGCCTCGACCGGACCGTGCGGGCCTGGGACCTGCGGGCCCGAAGGCTCCGTTGGTCGCACCCGGGCCCCGTCTACGCCCGGCTCTCCCCCGACGGAACCCGCGTGGCCTGCGTCGACACCGCCGGGGTTCTGGCGGTGTACGCCGCGGCCGACGGGTCGGTCGTCGCCCGGACGACCTTCGCCGCCTCCGAGGAGACCCTCGCCATCGCCTGGTCCCCCGACGGAGCCCGCCTCGCCGTCGGCGGTCGCGCCGGCACCCTCGGGCTCTGGGATCGTGGCCTCGCCGTGGTCGGCGCCGTGCGCCCCTTGGCCCACACGGGACGGGTCCTCGACCTGCGCTTCTCCCCCGACGGGGCCCTCCTCGCGAGCGCGGGCGAGGACGGAACGGCCATCGTCTGGGACCCGACCACGGCCACCCCCCGGGCCCGGCTTGCGGCCCACCAGGGCCGGGTCAACAGCGTCGCGTGGCTGGGCCCCGATCGCCTCGTCACGGGCGGCAACGACGGCGCGGTGATCGTCTGGGACCCCACCGCGGGCGAGGCCCTCCGCACCCTCCCCGCGGGGGCCGCGGTGTACCGGGTGGCGGTCGACCCAGCCCGAAACCGCATCGCGGCCGCCGTCGTCGACCCGGCCGCCCTGGTCTGGGACGCCGACACGGGGGCCGAGATCGCCCGCCTCGGCGGACACCGTGGCAGCGCCAACGAGGCCCTCTTCGTAGGCCCCCAACTCGTGACCACGGACGAAGCCGGAGCCGTACGCCGCTGGGACATCGACCGGGCCGCCGTGGTCGGATCGCTCCCGGCGGAGGGGCTGGTGTTCAGCGTGACCGCGTCCCACGGGCACCTCGTGGTGGCGGGCGAACCCGGGCGGATCCGTGTGGTTCGGGACGCTCCCGACGCGACGATCACGCGCCTCGTGGGGCACCGGGCCCGGATGCGGCAGATCGCCTTCGACCCCACGGGAAACACCCTCTTCACGGCCTCCAACGACGGCACGGCCCGGGCCTGGGACGCCGCCACCGGAGCCCAACGGTTTGTGGTCGGAGCCGCCGTACCCGCCCCCGAACAGCCGCCCCTGTCGCCCGAGTCCCCGCCCCCGGCAAACCCCTACGGGCTCCGGACCCTGAGCCTGACCGACGACGGCCTCACCCTGGCCACCGCCGCAGAGGACGGGACCGTGGCCCTGTGGAACGCCCGCACCGGGGCCTCCCTGGGCCGCCTCGACGGCCACGTGGGCCGCGTCCGCGACGTGACCTTCTCCCCCGACGGAGCCACCGTGCTCACCGCAGGGGCCGACGGGACGGCCCGCATCTGGGACCGCTCCACCCGACGCGAGCGTCGCCGGGTCGCTCTCCCCGGAGCCCTCCAGGGCGTGCGTCTCGACCCCACCGGGCGCAGGGTCGTGGTCCTGGGCGAAGACGAAGCCGTCTCGATCTGGGACACGGCCACCGGGGCCCGCATCGACCCCGGAACCCTCGCCCCCACCCGCATCGTCGACCTGCGGTTTACACGGGACGGGCACCTGATCACCGTGCAGCCCGACGGGGTGCGCCTGATCGACCCGATCACCGCCGCGGAGGTCCGAACCCTCATGGTAGGCATGGTCTTCAGCGTGGAGGTGTCGCCCGACGGAGGGTCGTTGTTCTTCGGGACGTCGGGCGGCGAGGCGACCCTGATCTCCGCGGCCGACGGGGCACGGATCCGTACCTGGCGGGCCCACGAGAGCCTGGTGGTGTCGGCCCGGTTTCGCCCCGACGGAGCCCTCCTCGCCACCCTCGGAACCGACAGGATCGTACGCATCTGGGAGGCCTCCTCGGCGCGCCTCCTCGCGGCCTCGCCGGTCTTCCCGAGCCTCGCCCTGTATCTCCGCTGGAGCCCCGACGGGCGTCGCCTCGCCGTGGCCGGGGTAGCTCCCGAGGCCTGGGTCTGGCAGGTGGCTCCCGACCCTGGGAATGCCGCCGCCTTCGCCCGCCGGGCCCGCTGCGCAAGCCCCTGGGCCCTCGACGGAACGGCCCTCGTTTCTGCCCCGCCCGACCCGGGGGCCTGCGACGACGGAGGGTCTGGCACCTCCCGGGCCAATGTCCACCCTGGCTTGTGATGGACGGGGACATCCCAGGTCAGGGTCCACCCTGGCGCTGGATGTGTCGGGACATCACACCGCCTGAATCCATCCTGGCGCCGGATGTCCCTGGACATCGGAATCGGAGCATACACCCTGTCGGACTGGGGGTGACTCGGTGCCCGGGAGCCACAGCGTCGGCCAACACCCGACGGCCCTCACCCCATCCTGTTCGTACGTCACCCATCTACCCTCTCCCGTAACCGGGAGAGGGTTCCCTGCTGTTGTGAGAATCGAATGGGTGGGGGAACATCGGGCCACGTGGGGGAGAAGATGGCGCCAGGCCCGGCGGCCCTCACCCACTCTATTCTTACGGTACTACGGCACCATCTCCCGGTCACGGGAGAGGGTAGATGGGTGACGTGCGAGCAGTATTGGGTGAGGGCCGTCGGGTGCTGGCCGTCGCTGTAGCTCGGGGGCACCGACTCACTCTCACACCGAAAGGGCAAGAATGTTTCGTGGGTAGACCTCAGCCCGGGAGGGAGAGGGGCGCGCGGCAGCGGGGGTGCGGTACAGCATGAGGCCACAGCGCCCACCATTGTCGACGTAAGGCTCCCGCCCTCGCCCCCGTCCCGGCGGTCAGCCCGCGACCCGGCGGCCCTCGTCCAGGAGCTTCGTCCAGCGCGCGAGAAACTCGTGCATGGTCGGCCGCTGCCGCGGGTCGAAGCGTGTCGCATCGCTCAGAAGCTGCACCAGAAGGGGCCGCCCGGGGACCTCCGGCAGCCGCGTCCAGGGCAGGGTCATCGACCCGTGCCGCACGAGGATGGTATTGAGGTCGGCGTGGCCTTCCAGGAAGGGGTTGGTCCCGGTGAGGAGCTCGTAGACCACCACGGCGAGGGAGTACACGTCGACAGCGGGGCCTACGGTGTCGAGCCCGCGGGCCACCTCGGGGGCGATGTACCCCGGGGTCCCCGTGACCCCCTCGTGGGGCCCGGCCCGGTCGGCCTCCGTGGCCACCCCGAAGTCGATCAGAACCGCCCGGACCACCTCGGCCCCGTCCCACAGCTCGGCCGTGAGGGGGGCGTCGTGGGGCAGGTCGGCCTGGGCCAGGAGGTTGGCGGGCTTCACGTCGCGGTGCAGAACCCCGCGGTCGTGCAGGTAGGCCAGGGCCCGGGCCACGTCGGCCACCAGGGGCCCGAGCTGCGACAGGGGCAGGCGCCCGAGCTTCTGGAGCAGGGTCTCCAGGGAGGCCCCGGGGATGTACTCCAGGGCGATGTACGCCCCCTCCTCGACGAAGCCCGCGTCGACGATCGACACGATGTTGGGATGAACCACCGCCGCCAGGCGCTCCATCTCCCCCTCGAACATCTGCCGGGCCATCTCCGCCGAGGCCCCACGAAACCGCGTCCACGGCAGGAGCTTCACCACCACCCGCTTGCCCGGGGCGGGCCCCTCGGCCAGGTAGGTGCTGGCGATCCCGCCCTCGTGGGCGCTCGACAGCTCCCCGAGCACCCGCAGCCGCGCGATGTACCGCACCCCCTCCCGGTCGCGGACGGCCTCGCTCGCGAGGGAGCGCACCTGCACGAGGGCCTTGGCCAGCATGCCCCGAACCCCGCTCCCGACCAGCGGTCCGCAGGCCACGGCGATGCTCTCGGACAAGGCCGAGACCTCCGAGACGTAGTGCTCGACCACCTCCACCCGCCGCGAGGCGTCGACAAACTTCATCGACGTGGCCGTGAGGATACGATCGAGCCGGCCGGCCCGCTCGGCCAGGCTCTCGGGCGGCGTCGCGGTGCCGACGGAGGCGAGGCGCTCGGCGTCGAGGGTGAGGGCGAAGGCCGACTCGTCACGGACCCGGCGTAGGGTGTCGGCGAAATTGGCGAGGTCGGTCAGGTCGAAGCGCGGGAGCCCCGACCAGTGCGACTCCGCGCGGCGCAGGGACATGGCCCCGAGCTCGACCCCGAGGGCCTCCAGGAGGTTGCCCATCCGGCTCTTCTCGCCGCCCGCGATCACCGACAGCTCGTGCAGGTCGCGGGCGATGTCGCGCCCCGCCCGGCCCATCAGCTCCATCACCCGGAAGAGCCGCTCGACCGCCTCGGGGCTCACCTCGTCGCCCAACCAGCGCCGCATCCTCACCTGCGAGGGCTGAAGGGCCCCCCGGATGCAGAGCCACACCAGGACCGCCAACGGGGCCCCGTCGTCGAGGCTCGGACGCAAGGGGGCCGCCAGGGCCACCACCGCCGAGGCAACGTACCGCTGCATCGCCGACTGGCCGAAGTTGGGGTCGTCGGCGAGGCGGTCGAGGGTCTCAAACACCTGTTCGCGTACGGTCTCCGCGGCGATCCTGCGGTTGCTGGGGGGCACCAGGGGCAGGCTCGCCGCCGTACGGAACAGCCAGCGGCGCCAGGCGAACACCTGCGGGGTCGGCCGACGCATGCCCGTCCAGAGCATCTTCAGGAGCCGCTGCCTGAGGGTGTCGAGCACGGCCAGGGCCGCGGCCCGGGGCCCCCCCTCGGCGAAGCGGTAGGCGATGACCTCGAGGTCTCCCTGCACGACGAGGTCGACGATCTCTTCGAGCACCATGGCCCCGCGGGCTGCGGTGCGGGCGCTCTCCTGCCCGAGGGCCCGGGCGCTGTTGCCGACGAGGATGTCCATCTCGGCCGCGAAGGCGTCGACCTGGGCCCGCAGCCCGGGGGCCCCGGGGCCCTTGCCGATGAGCAGGGCCAGCTCGAACACCAGGCCGAAGGGCGTACGCGAATCGTCGAGGGAGGCCACCCGCCCGGCCAGGGCCGCGGCCCGATCGGCCCGCTCGGCGTCGATGCCCGCGGGGCCCTTCCACGCCTCGGCCCGGGCGCGGAGGTCCTGGGCGAGGAGCTCGACCAGGGCCCGGGCCCCGGGGTCGCGCTGGCGGATCTCCTGGAGGGTGCGGGCCAGGGCCATCCAGGCCTCGGGGCCTCCCCGCGGAATAAACGACCGCAGGGGCTCGACCCACGAGGTGCTCCCGTCGGCCGCGAGGTCGGGCAGGCCCACCGAGAGGGCCGCCACCAGGGCCGCCTCGGGGACGTGGTAGTTGCCCGATTCGCCCGGAGACCCGGCGGTGGTGTCGAGCAGGGCCGCGGCGGCGGCGTCGAGGACGTCGCCTCCCCGTTCGCTCACGATGGCGTTGCGTCGGGCGTGGAGCTCGGGCGAGGCCAGGAGCGACAGGTTGCCCAGGGCCGCGTAGGCCCGACGTTTGAGGAGGGTCGGGGCCTCGGCCACGAAGAGCCCCTGGAGGCGCTGCCCCACCGACGGCAACACCCCCGCGAGGCGACCCATGGCCCGGGCGGCCCGCGACCACACCTCAAACCGCTCGTGCTCCAGCAGGCCCACCAGGACATCCTCGGCCACCTGGACGGTGACCCCGGGCAGGTCGCGGGCGATGTCGTCGTGTTGGGCCAGGGCCTGCAAGAGCCGCCCTGCCCGCAGGGCCTCGCGGAAGGTGCGGGTCTGTTGCAGGAGGGTCGCCCACAGGGCCGGGGCCTCGCGCCCGACGGCCCCGAGGGGGCGCGGGAAGACCCCGCGGTAATCGCTGTGGAGGAGGAGGAAATCGAGGGTGCTCTGGGCCCACAGGGGCAGCTCGACGGGGCGCTCGGCCCGGAGGTACACCGCCATGAGGTCGGAGCACTCGTCGGTGGCGGCCCGCTCCATCCGGCGGCGCAGGGTGGCCACGAGCATGAGGTGAGCCGTGGCGGCGGGGTCGGCCACACCCGGAGCCGAGGGTCGTCCCCCGTCGGAGTCGGGAGCCCGGGGATCGCCCACCCCGCGGCTGTGCAAGACCTCCCGGGCGAGCACGATGGCCCGGGCGGCCCCGGCCACCACCCCGGGCACGTTTTCCCGGGCTCGCATGTACCCGTGGAGGGCCCGGCTCATGGGGAGGAGGTCGACCACGTCGTGCTGGTACACCCGCTCGGCGTTGCGGGCCGTGGCCTCGAGCTCCTCGATGAGCTGCTCGACGGCGCTGGCCAGGTCGCGAAACTTCACGCCCAGGGGGATGGTGACCCCGGCCCACTCGATCCAGCGCAGGATGGCCGCCTCGCGGGCGGTGGGGTCTTCCACCGCGGACAGGCCCGCCCAGAGGGTGACGGCCCGTTCGTCGTCGAGGTCTTCGGTCCACCGCAGGAGGACCCCGAGGGCCGAGGCCCGCGGAACCCGCTCCAGGGGGTCTTCGGAGTCACCGTGAGCGGGTCGGTGCGACCAGCGCATCCCGCTCGGGGCACGGAGCCGGTCGCCCGACGTCTTCTCGGGCACGGGGGGCAGCGCGGGCCCCACGGTGCCTGGCATCCCCGGGGGTGGGGGCAACCGTCGCATCGCGTCGTTGTCGTCGGAGTCGGGGCCGCTCACGGTGGCTCTGGAGAGTACGCCATCGCGGGGCCCACGTCGCGCAAACTACGCGGCCCGCCGCGGGGCCCGTCGGAGGGAGCTCAGCCCTGGGCCGTGCGGCGGTCGATGCCGATCCGGGCGACCCACAGGCAGGCCACGAGGTTGAGGGCGATCCAGCCCCAGTACAGGAGGCGCCCGAGGGGGGCGAACCCGTCGCCCATCCACGCCTCCGCAGCCAGGAACGACGCCACCCCCAGGGCCACGCCCCCGATGGGTCCGCGGAGCGAGGCCCGTCCAAACCCGAGGCCGACCAGGGCGAAGACCACCCCGAGGTGAGCGAAGGCCAGCCAACGATGGGCCCCGGCCCCGAGGAGGATGGAGTCCCAGGCGGCCACCGGGCGCATGAGGAGCTCGACCCCCGGGGCAAAGTGCGGGGCAAACTGCGGCAGGAAGAAGAACCCGACGCCCGTGAGGTAGGCCGGGACGATCCACGACCAGCTCAGGGCCCCGCGGCGACGACGGATCCACAGGGCCATGAGGGCGGCCATCACGGCGAGGGCCACGGCCCGGGCCACGCCCTGGCGCTGCAAGACCCCCGCGGCGGCCCCGTGGCCGGAGACCACCCCGGCCCCGTACAGCTCGCGCTCGGTGCCTCCGTGGGCCAGGGGCGAGGCGTACTGTTGTAGGGCCCGGGCGACGGCGTCGGGGTCGGTCACGCCCAGGGACACGAGGAGGGCGGCGGCCCCGGCCACGTGGGGGGCGGCCATGGAGGTGCCCGACCAGCTCGCAAACTGCTCGCAGCGGTCGCGCCCGTGGTTGCAGATGGTCTGCTGAAGAATCTGAACCCCCGGGGCCGCGATCGTCACCTCGGGCCCCCGCGACGAGAAGAACGCGATCTGGTCGCCCTCGTCGATGGCGCTCACGGCGATGGCCCCGGGGGCGTTGGCGGGAGACTCCACGAAGCGGCCGTTGTTGCCCGCGGCGCAGACCACGGTGGCCCCCTTGCGCCGGGCGTAGGCCACGGCCTGCTCCATGACCCGGGAGCGCCCGCCTCCGCCGAGGGAGAGGTTGATGACCTGGGCCCCGTGATCGGCCGCCCAGCGGATGCCTTCGGCCACGTTGGCCAGGGTGCCCCGGCCCTGGGCGTCGAGGACCTTCACGGGGAGGATGTTGGCGCAGTAGGCCACCCCGGCCCCGCCGAGGGCGTTGTGGGTGGTCTGGGCGATGGTGCCGGCCACGTGGGTCCCGTGGCCCTGGTCGTCGCTGGCGTGGACGGTCCCGTTGACGAAGTTGAAGCCCTGGAGGCAGCGGGCCCCGTCGAGGTCGGGGATGCGGGTAAACTCTCCGTGGTTTTCGCAGGCCACCCCGGTGTCGACCACGGCCACGGTGACCCCGGCCCCGCAGGTGATGTCCCAGGCCGCGGGAGACCCGAGCCGGCGCAGGCCCCACTGCTGGTCGAGGAGGGGGTCGTTGGGGGTGAAGAGGGCGCGGTACTCGATGTTTTCGTCGGCGGCCTCGACGCCCGACTCGGCGCGCAGGGCCCGCAGGAGGGCCGGGGCCTGGGCCGCGGCGACCCGGGCCAGGTACACGCCGCTCTCGCCCGCGAGGTGGCTGTTGGCCCGCAGGGTCACCCCCAACCGCCGCCCCAGGACCTGGGCCTCCGCGGGGCTCGTGCCGTCGTCGAGATCGACCACGACCTCGACGGTCTCCGCCCGTCCCGTCCCCGTCGGGCTCGGAACCGCAAGAGTCTGGGCCTGGGCCGCACCCCCCAGGGCGATCGACGCGAGGGCCGCCACGAGACCGCGGCGCAGGCGCATTGGGGCAGACAGAGTCTTCATGATCGTTTCGGCTCCCTGCGCCGCGTGGGCCGATGCCCCATCGCCGCGCCGACCCTCAGGTCAGCACGGAGCCACTCCCCCCGCAACCGCGGCCTTCGGATTGACGGGGATTTTCGTCGGTGCCACACTCTGCCTTGCCGCTCGGGAGCGCACCATCGACGGGGAGCCACACATTGTGCCACCCCGTGATCCTCGTATGGAGCCTCACGCGCCCTCCACGAAGCCGCACACCCTCCTCGATGGCCGACCCGCGCAACGCCGCCTCCTCCCCCGCCGCCCCGGCGCCGTCGGCCCCCCAGCCCGACCCGCTCCTCGGCCGGACCGTGCATGGGCGCTTCAAGATCCTGTCGGTCATCGCCCGGGGCGGGATGGGCAAGGTCTACCGGGCCGAGCAGTCCCCCCTCGGGCGCATCGTGGCCCTCAAGGTGCTTCAGCCCAACTACGCCGGCGACAACGACCCGGAGTTTCACAAGCGCTTCTTCCAAGAGGCCTCCCTGGTCGCCAAGCTCACCCACCCCAACACGGTCACCCTCTACGACTACGGCCAGGCCGACGACGTGTACTTCATGGCCATGGAGTACCTGGAGGGACACACCCTCCACCGGCTCCTGCGCACCGAAGGCCCCCTCGACGCCGTCCGGGCCCTGCACATCCTCCTGCAAGCCGCCCGGGCCCTGCGCGAGGCCCACGGGCACGGGGTCATCCACCGCGACCTCAAGCCCGCCAACGTCTTCCTCATCCGCAACGACGACGACCCGGACTTCGTCAAGCTCCTTGACTTCGGCCTGCTCAAGCGCACCGACGAGGACCCCGAGGAGGCCCTCACCCAGACGGGACTGTTCATGGGGTCGCCGAAGTACATGGCCCCGGAGCAGATCCGGGGCGAGCGGGTGTCGGCGGCCACGGACGTGTACGCCCTCGGGGTGATGCTCTTCGAGATGCTCACGGGGAGGGTCCCGTTTGACAAGCCCAACTCCGTCAACCTCTTGATGGCCCACGTCACGGAGGAGGTCCCGCGGCTGGGGGACGTCAATGCGGGGGTGCTGGTTCCGCCGGGGGTGGAGGCGTTGGTGTATCGGTGTCTGGCGAAGGACCCCACCGAGCGCTTCGCCTCGATGGACGACCTCATCGCCGCGGTGCGCACCCTCGGGGCCTCCCTCGGCCGCCCGATGCACAGTTTTACGGGCGATTTTCTCCAGAGCGGCCCGGCCCTGCTGGGCTCGTCCGACAGCGCTGCGTCCCGGCCTCCCCCCTTGCCCTCCCTCTCGCCCCACGGGGTGGCGGCCCCGACGCCCCCGCCGACTACTCCCTCGGCGAGCCTCGTGGCGTCTACGCCCGGAGCCTCCGGGGTCGCCTCCGAGGCCACCCCCCTGGTCCCCCTGGCGGAGCCCGCCCCTCCGCGGCTGGTTCCCTTCTGGGCCACGGCGCTGGGGGGGGTGTTGCTGCTGAGCGTGGGGGTGGCCCTGGCCCTGTCTCAGCTCCGTGGACCCCCTCCAAACGTCTCTGCAGCCCCGGTCGCTACCCCGGCGCTCGCCGCCCCGGTCCCGACCGTGACGGTCTCCCTCGACACCGACCCGGCAGGGGCCGAGGTCTTCGTCGACGGGGTCTCCCTGGGTCGCACCCCGTTTCGTGCCGAGTGGACCGGAGCCCGGGGCGATCCCACGGCCTCGCATCGGGTGGTGTTTCGGGCCCCCGGGTACGAGGATGTCGAGGCCACCCTGCAGGGCTCCACCCTGACCTACCGGGCGACCCTGACCCCCACGGCCCCGGCGCCCAACACGACGCCCCCCGACGCGGTCGCCCCTGCCGCGCCTACGCGCCCCACCCGGCCCGCGCGGCCCACCCGGCCCACCCGGCCCACCACCCCCGACGGCTACCGCGAGAGCCCGTACTGATGCCGATTCGCCAGGGGTCCGGGCGGAGAGGCGCCCGGAGATCCTGCAAACCCTCGTCGGCCACCGGACTCTTCCGGTGCTGAAACCGGACGTTTCCGATGACCGACGAGCGCCCGAACTCTGTGACCACCGTCCGTGTTCAGACCCGCCCCAGGCGCTGCGAGGCTCGTCCGCCCTTGGAGGGCGTAGGCCCCCAAAGATCACCCCAGCGACCCGGCCCACACCCGGTACGACACCACCACGTCCGTCCCCCGGCGCGGCCGGTAGGTGCCCCCGTAGAACACCACCGCCCGCGCGGCCGGGTCGTAGTCAAACCCATCCACCCGCGACCGCGGCACGGACTGCCCCGCCACCCGCACCTGGAGGGTCGACGACACCGGAGTGCGCTCCAGCACAAACTGGCTGGTGGCCCCGGCCACCGACTCCACCACCCGGGCCATGGCGCTCATCACCTCGGCGTCCGAAGCCGTGGCGATGGGGATGAAGGCCCCCCCGTTGCCGAGGATCACACACTTCAGAAAGTCCTGGGTGTTGGGGGTCGCGCAGTCGGTCCGGTAGTCAGCCACGAGCCCGAAGGTCTGGATCCGCTGCGTACGGAGAAACTCCAGGACGCTCCGCAGGCGGTCGGGATAGGTGGCCCCCCAGCGGGCCGTGTCCCGCGCGAAGTACCGGCTGTCGTCGTTGCTGCCAGGCTCGTCGGTGACCAGGAAGGCCACCGTGGTGGCATTGTCGCGGAGCCTGCGGTCGGGGTCGAGCTCGCCCTGCTCTCCGCGGCGGCGCAGGGCCTCGTAGGAGATCACCGTGGCGGCGAGGGGTTCTTCCTGGCCGCCGGGGAAGCGGTAGGGGGCGAAGGTGTCGCGGCGGTCGGTCATGAAGGTGGTGTAGGTCACCTGCCAGGCCAGGAGCCTCGCCCCCCCCGGGTCGGCCCCTTGAATAAAACGAAACCCGGGCTGATCAAGATCGAGGGCCCCCGACCCTGCCTCGAAGACCCCCACCCGGAAGTCAACCCCGGCCCCGTCGAGGCCCGCGAAGAAACGCTGGGCGGTGCGTCCGAGTCGTTCCTGGTCGTCGGACATCGAGCCCGAGGTGTCGACCAGCCACAGGAAGTCGGCCGCGCTCTCGCGGTCGGCGGTAAACCGCTGGCACGCGCTGTCGAGCACCCGGTCGGACTCGGCGAGCCCCGTGGTGTTGGTGATGTCGTCGCCGAGGATCGCCGCGGGGAGGGTCGGGTCGTTGGCCGCGACGGCCGCGATCACCGTCGCGAGAATGACGGTCTTGTTGCGGTCGGCCCGGTACACCGTGGTGAGCTCGATGTACGTCTCCCCCTGGGCCCCGAACCCCGTCGACGGGGCGATGTCGCCCCCCGGGGCCAGGGCGGTACGCAGGCTGTCGCGCAACACCCCGAGGTCGCCCGTGGGCACACGGTACAGCGAGTTGACGGCCGGCCGCATCTCGTGGGTCGTGATGGCCTGCCCCACCAGAATCGGGACGGCCCCCACGGCCTGCACCACCGCCGCCTCCACGGCCGTGGCCTCGGCCCGTACGTCCATCGACCGGCTCGGGCGCTCGATCACCACGGCGGCCACCCGACGCAGGACGTCGTCGAGCACGATCACCGAGGCCTCCCCCGCCATGCCCCGCCGCACCGCCGTACGCCAGCGCCGGTCGAGCCCCATCTGGAACGTCCCCCCCGGCAACATCACCCGCTCGGGCTCGACGAGCTCGTCGCGGCGACAGATGGAGAAGTCGCTCTCGGCGTCACTCCGTCCGTCGCCGTCGGTGTCCCAGATTCGCGGGTCGGTCTCGCCCCGCTCCAGGGCGAACACCGCGTCGCCGTTGGGGTCTTCCTGTCCGTCCCCGAGCCCGTCCCCGTCGCTGTCGGGCCGCAAGGGGTCGAGGCCCTGGCAGGTCTCCCCCGCCGCGCACTCCCCTGCCCCGGCGCACACCACCGGGGGCCTGCGTTGGGCCGCCCGGCTCGTGGCCACGCACACCCGGGGGTACCCGAGCTCGATCCCGTCGCGCAGCCCGTCGCCGTCGGTGTCGGGGTTGCGCGGGTCGGTCCCTGCGGCGCACTCCACGTCGTCCTGGGCCCCGTCGAAATCGCTGTCGACCCCCGGGGCGCACCGGCCCCCCCCGCCGTCGAGCGAGCCGTCGACCGCCCCGCCGTCTTCGCGGCCGAAGCCCGGCCCCTCCTCGTTGCACCCTGCCCCCTGCACGAGCAGGGCGCTCAGGGCCCCGAGAAGGGCCCAACGACGACGCCTCGCGGCCTTGTCCAGTACGACGCTCATGGTGAAAGAGACTCCAAGTTGAAGGCGAGGTCGACCAACGAAGCCGAGACCGGGGCGCTCGCGACCACGGCCACGATCACCTCCCGGGGGGCCCCGGCGGTGTTGGGCCAGCGGGCCGAGGCCACCCCCGTGGTGCTGGCCGGAGACACCGCGAGGCACCGCGGGCTCGTGCATCCGTCAAGGACCTGGACGATCGGCGACCAGGTGCCCGAGCCGGCCGCCCGGGTCCCGGTCACCGTCAGGGCTTGCCCCGCAGGCACGGTGACCCGGTAGTAGAGCTGAAACCCGCCCGTCCCGGCCCCCTCGCAGACGGGCGAGGCGAAGCCCCCCTCGCGCAGATGCTGGAGCCGCAGGAGCTGCCCCACCGTCACCGGGGCGGCCGCGGGGCAGGTCCCGTGGGCGTGGGGCGGGCGTACGACGAAGGCTACCCGGGCCGTGCCCGTGAGGGTGGTGCTGCCGGAGTTGAGGGACACCCGGAGGTCTTCCGGGGCGCTCCCGGTGTTGGCGTACACGAGGGCGCTCTGGTCGGGGGTGGCCCCGGCCGTGGACGACGAGGCGCACACCGTAGCCCCGCACGCGGAGAAGGCCCGCAGGACGGGGGCCCACACGGGGGTGGCCTCGATGCGGCGGGCGGCGGCCACGAGGACCCGCCCCGGGGGGAGGGTGACCCCGTACCACAGGGCGGGGGCCATGATGTTGGGGGTACCGGCGCAGGGGAAGGGGATGTCGCGGCCGTCGCGGAGGTCTTCGGTGGCGTACTCGCCTCCGGTGGGACCGACCACCCGGGGCCCCGTGCAGGCGGCGTTGGGGGCGGCCGGGGTGAGGGTGGCCGCGAGGTCGAAGCTGCCCGTGTTGGTGACCCCGTCGACCCCGGCAGCGACGATCACGGTCTGGGCCATGGGGCCGTTGACGTAGCGGGCCGTGACGGCCGCTCCCGCGGTGCTCCGGGCCGAGGCCGCGAGGCAGGTGGGGGCCCCGCAGGCGGCGTAGACCCGGACCGTGCCGCTCGACCCGGTGGGGATGGCCCGCGGGGACAGGGTGACGGTGAGGGCCGTGGCCGCAGGAACCGCGACGGAGTAGTACCGCACCGGCCCGCTGGCCACGGTGGAGGTGAGGCAGGCCGGCAGGAGGTCGCTCGCCGACTCCGTGCTGACGGCGCTCAGGGTCATCCCGGGCGTCAGGGGCTCGGCCGCAGAGCAGGCCGCGTTGGGCACGGTGGGGCGAAACGAGACCGCGAGGTCGTAGGTGAGGACGGCGTTGGCCGTGGCGCTCCCGACGGCCACGACGACCTCGACGGGGGCCATTGCCGGGTTGGGGTAACGTACGGTGGCGGTGTTGACCCCGCGGCCCGACGACGAGGCGCAGGCCCCGCCGCATTGGGCGTACACCCGCACGAGGGGGTCGGTGGCTCCCCCCGACCGCGTGGCCGTGGCCACCAGCATCTGCCCCGGCGGAACGCTCACCCGGTGATACATCACCGGCCCCCCGGCGAGGGCGTCGGGACAGGCCGCAGGGGTGTCGCTGCCGTCAATGGTGTTGACCATCCTCGCGGGCGCCGCGGGGGTGATGAGGGCGGCCCGGTCGCAGCGGGCCCCGTCGGGCGGCGTGCGGAGGGTGAACGACACGCTCGACCCCGCGGAGCTGCTGGCGGGGTAGTTTTGCGCCACCACCACGACGTCGCGCGGGGCCGCGTCGGTGTTGGTGAAGCGTACGGTGTTGCCCCCGCTGGTGGCTCGCCCCGAGTTGGCCAGGCAGGCGGTGGCCCCGCAGGCCTCGATGACCCGCAGGACCGGGGCGTTGCCGAAGCTGGCCACCGGCAGGGCCGTGGCCGTGAGCACCTGCCCGGGCGGAACGGTGGCCCGGTAGAACAGGGCCCCGCCCGCCACGGGCATCATCGACCCGGCGCAGATCGGCAGGACCTCGGTGGCCTCGGCGAAGGAGACGTTGGCGAACGACGTGCGGTCGCCGACGGTAGTGGCCCGGGCGCATTGCACGTTGCGCGACCCGCGTCCGACCCCGACGGCGAGGTTGAATCGGCCCGCGGCGGTCTCGGTCTGCCCGGGACTTACGGCCACGAGGACGTCGTGTCCGTCGTCGGAGAGGTTGGTCCAGGTGAGGGTGGAGGTGTCGCCCTGGGGGCTCACGGCCTGGGTGATGCAGCGGTTGGTGTCGCACCCGGGCAGCAGGCGCAGGGTGGGGACAAACCGCGGCCCGGCCGGGTCGCGGGTGAGGGTGACCGTGAGGGTCTCCAGGGTGGGGACCCGCACGCGGTAGTAGAGCGACGGCCCGGTCACGAAGCTGAAGCAGCCCCCGTGGGCGAGGCCCGCCCGGGACAGGTCTTCGCCCATCACCCTCTCGCCGTCGGTGACCTCACGGGCCGCCGAACATCGCGCGTTGCCCATGAGCTCGGGCCCGTCGGCCGCGTCGGCCCCGGCGTCGCGCGGGACGTCCGTGGGCCCCTGAACATCGCGGGCCCCGTCCAGGCCGACCCCCACGTCGAGGACATCGGCCGCCTGGGCGTCGGGGGCGAAGGGCGGCACGGGGTCGCCTCCGCACCCCAGGGCCACGCTCCCCAGTACGCCCAACAGGGCACCCCACCATCGCTGCGACAAGCTCCCTGACATCCTAAGGCTCCAAACCGTACAGGCCGCGACACTCCGTCGCGGCGACGTATTGTCCGCGCGAGACCCTGTTCTGTCTACCGCGTGCGGCCTGCAATCCGCGATACCCTCTGGGGGGTCATGCGACGACGACGCCCTGGGGTGGAGATCCGCCTCACTCCTTCTGTCCTGCGCCCCGGCGACATCCTCGACGTGGACGCGCGGTTTCTGTCCAAGGCCCCGACCCCCGTCGACGGGATCACCCTGTCGCTGCGCGGAGGGGAGCGGGGGCGGCACACGATCGGCAAGTCGACCCTCGTCGTGGAGCACACCTGGGTGGCCCTGGAGGCTCGCTTCGAGCCGGTGTCGTTGACCCCCGGGACGCACCGCTACCGGGCGCGTTTCCCGCTCCCGCGGTCCTTGCCGCCGAGCTGTCAGGGCAGCGGGGTGCAGGTGGAGTACCTCCTACGGGTCGAGGTGGACATCCCCTGGTGGCCCGACGTCGACACCCGCTACGCGGTGGTGGTGGCCCCACCCGCGGTCATCCCGAGCGCGGCCCCGTGGGTGTTCCGCTCGCACGAGGGCGAGGTGCACGACCGGGCCCTGCACGCCGAGTGCTCCCTCGGCAGCACCGACATCGCCCCCGGCGGAACCCTCTTGGGCCGGGTCTCCCTCGGCAACCTCCGACACCACCGGGTCCACGGGGTCGAGGCGGCCTTCGTGGCCACCGAGTGGATCGTGTCCAACGGCCGTACGTACCGGGCCCTGGTGTGTCGGTACAGCGCCCGGCTCGCCGACGCGGCCCCCTCCGAGGCCGAGCCCCTGACCTTCCGAGTGCGCCTTCCGAGCGAGGCCCCGTACAGCTTCGAGGGGGCGGTCTCGGGCCTCGTGTGGCACCTGGAGATCGCCGCCCGACACACCCTGTCCAAGACCGTGCTGTTGTCGATCCCGCTGCGGGTGGTTCCGCGGGTGGGGGATGGGCCCGAGGACGACCGCGGGGTGGCGGTGGTGGGCCGGGCCCGACGGGCTCATCTGTGGTCCGAGGTGGCCGAGCGGGCGGGCATGCACCACGACCCCGAGGCCGACATCCTGCGGGCCACCATCGGCCCCGTGGCGGTCTCGGTCTTCGCCGAGGATCGCCCCTCCGTCGGGACCCGCACCGTCGCCCGGCTGACCCTCCCCTCCCTGGGCCTCGACCTCGGCCTGGGCCCCGCCCGTTGGGCCGACTTCTTCGGCACCCGCCGCCCCCTCGGCGACCCCGCCTTCGACGACGCTTTGCGCCTCACGGGCCGCGACCTGCGGCAGCTCCAGGGCCTCCTCACGCCCCACCTCCGCGGGCTCCTCGTGCGCTTCGCCGAGGTCTCCCTCGACGACACCGGAGGCACCCTCTCCATCCCCGGGGCCGGGGTCGACCCCGACTCCATGAACACCTTCGTGGCCCAGGTCATGGCCGTGGCCGCGTCCCTGGCCGAGGCCTCCGAGCGGATCCCCGTGCCCGCCCCATTGGGCCCCCACGCCAACGCCTGGAGGGCCTACGCCGCCCGGGTCGGGGGGCGCTTCGAGCCTGGGCGCGGATGGATCCACGACGCCCGCTACGGCACCGAGCGGTTCGAGCTCGGCCATCGTTGGGGCGACGCCGACACGGTCGAGGACACGGTTCTGCGACTGCGCTTCGACGAGACCGTCGGGGCCATGGGGCTGCCCGCGCAGGGCCTCGAAGGCCTCGCCTCGGCGGCCCAGGAGCTCGTCACGGCCCTGCAGGCCGACGGCTCCCTGCACCTCGGTCCCGACGGGCTCGTGTGGGAGACCTCCGCCCTCACCCCCGACCCGCAGTCCCTCGAACCCACCCTCGACCGCCTCGCCCGCCTCGCCCGCGCGCTCCGCGGCCAGCGCGAGGGGGCCGTCTTCCGGTAGCCCGTCGGCCGATTGAAGCTCGAGTCCGCACGGGTCCCGTCGAGTACGTGCAGCGCGGGGCGGAGAGGTACGCGGGGGACTTCCCCTCTCCCCCATTGATTCTCTTGATACACCGCTTCCCCTCTCCCATGGCTGAGGTTTACCCACGGAAATGTCTTGCGTTCGGCAGCGTCCGGTGTCCCTCCCCGGCCGAGAGGCTCCCTACAGATCGGCCGAGTCCTGCGTCGCGCGAAATCGTGCCCAGATCGGGGAGGAGGGTGCCGGGCCGTCGGGTGCTGGCCGTCGCTGTAGCTTGGGGGTACCGGTTCACTTCCACGCCGACAGAGCAAGGAGATTCCGTGGGTAAACCTCAGCTCCCATGGAGAGGGGGGTTTGACGACACGCGAACCGCAAAGGGAGAGTAAAGTACCCCTCACGACGCGACGATCATCCCAGCACACAGGGACCCTCCATCCCGTTCGCTCCCTTGCGGCCCTTGCGCCCTTGCGGCTCTCTTCTCTCCGCCCGCGCGCTGCCAGACCCGGGGCCAGGCCCGTGGTGTATTCTCCGCCCCCGATGCGTCCCCTTCGCACCCTCTGCCTCGTCACCGCCCTCCTCCTCGGCTGCGGCGACACCCCCGCCACCCCCGACGCAGGCACGGCCCAGGACATCCCCGTCGCCCTCGACACGGGAACCGTCGCCGACACGGGCCCCGCCGACGCGGGCAGCCCCCTCGACGCGGGCAATCCCACCGACGCGGGCAATCCCACCGACACCGGCCCCGCCGACGCAGGCAACCCCGTCGCCGACGCGGGCCGCTTCGACATCGTAGGCGAGGTCTCGGGCGCCTGCGGAACCCTCCGGGCGATGCTCCGCAGCCCGACGCCCTCCCTGGTGGAGAACGGGGTCGTCTTCATGATGGACGAGCCGTACGTACGCAGCGCCTTGTCGCCGGGCGGGCAGCGAGTCTTCGACGCCCCCAACGCCGGAGGCAGCTCGATCGAGTCGGAGGTGATGAGCTTCGAGATCCTGCATCACTGCGAGGGAGCCTCCCTCCTGCGCACCGAGACGGAGGTGCGTTACCAGCCCCCGAGCGACGCCGGGGGCAACGCCATCACCGACCTCCTCGTGCAGATCGGCGGCGACCGGGTGGGGGTGAGCGTCACCCGGGTGTGGCGCCCGATGCCCCTGACCTTCCCCGAGTCAGAGGTGCGCACCCTGCTCGTCGACAAGCTCAACGGGGTCAACCGCAGCACGATGCGGGTCCTGCCCGAAGACCGTTGGGTCAAGCAGATCCTGCACGTCTTCGTGGCCGACATGGCCATGGCTGAGACCGTACGCCGCGTCTGGAACGGCATCGACCCCACCGTCCGGGCCGACACCATCGTGCTCGTGAGCCTCACCCGGGGCGGGGGGTTTCTCTACTGCAACCCCGACCCCCCCATCGGCCAGGAGTGCCCTCCCATTCGCATGTAGGGCCCGTTGCCCGACCCGCCGCTCCGACGCCGACGGCCCATTCCCACAAGCCCGAGGGCCACCAGGAGCCCCGCGAGGCCCCGGGACGTCCTCTCTCCCGCGACGGCCGCACGAACCGAGCAGCCGCCCGCATCGGACGGGGTGCTCCCGTCGGTCGGGGTCCCCGCGTCGGTGGGGCTTCCGGGGCAACGAAGCTCGACCTGACCCGTGAGGGTGAAGCGCGCGGTGCTGCCCGGAATGAAGGCCGTCACCGACACGGTGTGCATGCCCGCGGTGAGCAGGGGGATGGAGTTGAGGGTGCCCCCGTCCACCGATCCGCACGGCAGATACAGGTCGGGCATGCCCGTGACGGGGCGGTAGTTGCTGCCTCGGAAGGAACGCCAGCGCCACGGTGTCCCGTTCACGCTCATGGAGTACTGAAGGACACCGGCCCAGGGTGCGGCCTCGGGGCTGAGGGCCACCGACACCGTGTGGGTGACCGCATCAAAGCTCGGACCGCAGCTCCCCGAAGACGAAGCCGGGCTCTCGACCGTCAGATAACGTCGCGTCGGCGGGCCGATGGCGAGGGTCCCGAGGGTGGTCGGCAAGGGGGCTGTCGGTCCCGTCTGAAAACGCGCCATCACCGAAGGCCCTGCAGAGGTGCAGGGCGAATCGGCCACGAGCTCGTACATCGTGCTCGGCTCCAGAGGCCCCGCAAACCGAACGAGTCGCGTGGTGGGCCAGGTCATCGGGACTTCGACCATGACCCCCACGGGGTCTCCGCCCACCCGGCGCACGACCACCGACTGCCCCGGTTGATGGGCCCGGGCCCCGCTGCCCAAAGGCGTCCACCACAAGGCAGGCAGATTGGCCGGAACCGTACCCTCGACGGCGATCACCGAGGGTTCACAGACGAGGGGCGGCGAGCAGGCCCAGGTCCCGACCGGAACCAGACTCACAACGCCGGCTGCGACGATCCATCGTAGGGCACAGGAAGGATTGCACGACATGGAAACGATCGTACACCCCTCCCCGGATGCGCGCAAAGCAATCTACGAGGTGCTACGGCCCGGCGAGCAGTTCCATGATCCGCGGCAGGGCCTGGGCGACCCCGGAGGGCCCGACCCCGTCCACGCGGCCGTTGTACTTCTCGACGATTTCCATCGTGCGCATGTCGACGATGAACGTGCTCTCTCGCACCCCGAGGGTGCGTAGGGAGACCGTCCCGCTGCCCGGGGGGTCGATCACGGCCGTTACGGGGAGGCTGAAGGTGCTCACCCAGGCGTTGAGGTTGGCCCGGGTGGGGGCCCCGTTGGCGTTGGTGGCCAACACCTCGATCACGGTGCCTCCTGCCTGAATCACTCCCGGTCCTTGCGCAGCCAGATCACGGGCCGCGTTACGACAGCCGGGTCAAAAGAACTCGGAGACGTGCACGAGGGCGAAGCGCCCCTGCGGTCGAAGGGCCTGCATCGAGGTGGGCCCGTAGGTCTGCTCGGACGAAAGGCCCTGCCCGGTGGGGTTGACGTAACCCTCCCACGCGAGGTTGGCGATCGTATTGCCGCGGCGGTTGCCGTAGGGCCCCTCGGGGTACTCCCCCAACATCGGCCCCGTGTCGGCAGGGCCCGTGTCGGCAGGGCCCGTGTCGGCAGGGCCCGTGTCGG
>CAYUSB010000075.1:0-29949 GCA_964447205.1 uncultured Myxococcaceae bacterium | reverse complement strand
ACCGCCCCCCGCACTCCACCAACGGCGTCGGGCACATCAGGGCCGCGTCCATCGCGATGTCTGTGCCCACATCCACCGCCGCGTCGCGCGTCGACGGACCGCCCACCACCGAGCTGCCATCGCAGCCTGAGATCACGAGGCCCGCGAGCGCCGTGATGAGAAGAAATAACCGTAAGCCATTCATGGTCGATGACTCCCTTCAACCTCTAAGAATACACCCAGGATTCGCCGTGGCAGTAGGGAGTTGCCGTCGATTGGGGGCCTTGGGCATCGATGCCACATCGAGGGCATCGGCGTCGCGACGACGGGACATCATGTCGCGCGTGGTACGCGTACCGCGCGGCGGCGACGACCGAGGAGAGTCAGGCATAACCCCCACAGCCAGGCGGCACCACGAGGCGTCGCGCCTGGGGTGGTGCGACAGGTGCAGGCCTGGGGCGTCGAGCCCCGAGGCGGCAATGTCATCCCGACCTCCACGGAGGGAACGTCTTGAGAGCTATCGGGACGATCAAACTCGGGAGTATCCGAAACGACATCGATCCCGACATCGGCGCCCGCCCCGACGAGATCGGGAGAGACGTCCCGAGGGGACCCGGCGTCGGGGGGGGCAGGGGCGTCAGGGACGTCGGGGCCGGCGTCGTGGCCGCGGGGGGTCGGCGGGGGCCCGGCGTCGATGTCGCGCAGGATCATCTGCTGGGCGGGCCATAGGGCCGGGCAGGTGCTGCCCACGGAGGTTCCGCCTGGGCAGTTTGCGACGGGGCCGGGGAGGGCCCGCAGGGACAGGAGGGGGTCGATGGTGTCGCCGCGGTCGGCGCTGCACCCCAGGGAGAACCCGTCGACGGCCTCGTCGGCGCAAACGAAGAGGAGCCCGGCGTTGTAGCGCAGGCAGCGGACGTTGAGCCGCGTCGACAGCCGCGTGAAGGGCCCCCCCTGCACCGACCGGAACATCCCCTCGGCCCGGTCGGCGCTGGCGTACCACACGGTGGCCCCGTCGTCGGAGAGGGCAAACCCGCGCATCAGGTCGCGGGTCTCGGCCACCCGCTGAAACGTGGCCCCCCCGTCGCGGGAGCGCAGCAGGAGGGTCCCGAGCCCCAGGTTGGATCGCACCCACACCACGTCGGGGTTGGTCGGGTCGACGGCGCTGAGGAAGGCGCTCTGGCCGCCGTCGAAGGCCCGGGTCATCTCGCGTACGGTCATGCCCCCGTCGTCGGAGCGGAAGAGGACCGAGATGCCCCCCCGGAGAAACCCCGAGAGGTAGATGCGCCGCGGGTCGGAGGGGGCGACCTCCACGGTCTCGGAGAAGAGGTCGGGCACGGTGGCCCCCGCGGTCCAGGTGCGGCCTCCGTCGTGGGACACGAGGAGCCGGTCGTCGGTGCCGTTGGGTCCTGCGGCGGCGACCAGGGTGGCCCCTCGGGCGTCCTGGGCCACGTCGACCACCGAGCTCCGGGGGCTGCCCACCGACGGGGTCCACGTGCAGAAGTCCGGGGTCGAGAACATCATCCCGTCGGGCAGGGTCACCGTCACCCGTCCGCCCACCCCGACGGCCACGGTGGGGTCGCGCATGGTCGCCGCGAGGTCGTACGCGCCCTCGCAGACCCAACCCCAGGTGCGGCCGAAGTCTCTGGACACGATCAGCCCGAAGGTCGTCCGCAGCACGAGGGTCTCGTTGCTCGGGCCGGGGCCGGCGATGAAGTAGTCGGCGCTGGGGAAACGCCCGTTGCTCAGGGCTCGGGTCGGCGCGAGCACGAGGGCAACGAGCCCTAGGACGGTCGGGAGCAGCGTTCGCATGGGCCCCACGATACCTCAACCGTTCGACGACCCTGCGGGGGTCCTTCGGGTCGGTTTGACGCCCCGCATTGACCGGGATACACCCTCGGCCCCTCTGCACGACCCCCACGAGGCACGTCATGGCGAAGCTCAACCAGATCATCGCGGTCGAGAAATCGGTCAAGGCCCGGGCCCACGCCAACCTCACCGAGGCCTACCAGCAGCTGCAAAAGCCGGCCCTCCTCGCGGGGATCTCCCGCACCTACCGCCCCAAGGACGAAGAGGGCGAGCGGCTCCCGCCGGAGTCCACGCGGGTTCAGGTGCAGGCCGAGACCATGCTCCGGGGCGCCGCCGCGGCCCTCACCGAGCTCTTCGACGTCACGCTCACCAAGGACGCCGCCAACTGCGAGGCCCGGGCCGACGTGGTCGTCGACGGGGTCGTGCTCGTGCCCAAGGCCCCGGTGACCTACCTGCTCTTCCTGGAGAAGCAGCTCGTCGACCTCACCACCTTCCTGCGCAAGCTCCCCCTCCTCGATCCCTCGGAGTCGTGGCACCCCGACCCCTCCCAGGACTGCTACGCCACCGAGGCCGTCGAGACCCTGCGCACGAAGAAGGTCCCGCGTAACCACGTCAAGGCCGAGGCCACCGAAAAACACCCCGCCCAGGTCGAGGTCTACTACGAGGACATCACCGTCGGATACTGGCGCACGGTGAAGTTCTCCGGGGCCCTGCCGGCCCGACGGGTGGCCGAGCTCACCGAGCGGGTCGAGAAGCTCCAGCGGGCCGTCAAGTTTGCCCGCGAGGAGGCCAACGGCCACGCGGTGACCCAACACCACGTCGGCGAGGCCCTCTTCGCCTACCTCCTGAAGTAGCCTTTGCCCCCGGGTTGACCCGGCCCCCACATCCCGGGCATCCTCCGGCCCGAGCCAGACTCACACTCAGATTCAGGCTCACACGCCACAACAACGCGATCCAGTGCGCGGTTCGAGTCCCGCCGCGGCCACGCTACGGCCGCGTAGCCCAACGGCAGAGGCGTCGCGGTGGCATCACGCTGAGGCTCTTGCTCGAAGCTCAGCATTGCCGTCGGAGGCCACATCGACCACCCCGTCACAAACGTGCCAGATGCCGGTTCAAGTCCGGCCCGCCCCTCTCGACGGGGTGGTCGTCCAACGGCAGGACAGGCGCCCTCAAGGATGATGGCGGGGTTTCAAACGTGGTGGTCCCTACACTTGGCGGCTCCCGCAGGTCGGAGAAGGACACTCTCCGGCCTGCACTAATTTGGGCGCATCCCTCAGCGCGCCGCGAGCCGCGGACCCCGCCCCGCCGCAGGGGCCGCCGCCGTAGCACGGGTCGCACGACGGGCCGCCCCCGCCCCGGGCTGCAGCGCCGCCAGGTGACGGGTGGCCGCCTCGTGGGACGGGGCCCGACGGAGACACTCGCGAAAGGCCCGGGCCGCGTCGTCCCAACGCTGGAGGCGCTCCAGGGCCAGACCGAGGTTCATCGGGGGATTGGGGTCGTCCGGGAGCAGAACCGTCGCCTGCTGCAGGGGCCCCACCGCCCCCGTGGGATCGTCCGAGGCGAGGCGCATGGCCCCGAGGCCGTTCCACGCTTCGCCCGTCGACGGGGAGCGCTGGGTGACCTCCTCGAAGGCCACCATGGCCGCCCGACGTTCGCCCTGACGGGCCAGGGCCACCCCGAGGTTGGTCCGGGATGCCGTGTCCCCCGCGTCGCGCTGCAGGGCCTCCCGAAAGCTGTCCACCGCGTCGTTGAGCCGCCCCGCCCGCAGGTCGAGGTCCCCCTGGGCCCGCCACGGACCCGCCGCGTCGGGGGTCAGCCGCGCCGCCCGCAGGATGGCCGCCCGGGCCGCCGCCTCCTGACCCGCCCCCATGTCCGACAAGACCACCCCGTAGGCCAGCCAGGCCTCCCCGTCGCTCTCCACCAGGGCCACGGCCCGCTCCAACATCCGCCGGGCCGTGGGCAGGTCGCCCGCGCTCCGGGCGATCCGGGCGAGGTTGACGAAGGGCGTGGCCGACCCGGGAGCCAGCACCCGGGCCCGCTCAAAGGCCGCCCGGGCCCCGTCCCGGTCGCCCACCGCGGCCCGGGCGAGCCCGAGGCGGTTCTGCACGGCCGCGGAGTTGGGCGCCAGGCGCACGATGTCCTCCGCGAGGGTCAGGGCCTCGTGCACCCGCCCCCCGTCGAGGAGCACGTCGATGTGATGCACCGCGCTCCGCACCCGCACCGTGGGGGCCACCCCCGGGGTCCGCTCCACCTGATCGAGGCGCCGCTCGGCTCGGCCCATCTCCCCGCGGCGCAGGTCGACCACGGCCGCCATCAAGAGCACCCGAGGCTCCTCGGGGGCCTCCCGCAAGGCCGTCTGGGCCTCCGTGGCGGCCAGGACCATCTCCCCCCGGGCCAGGTCGCCGTAGGCCCGGGCGACGTGCCACAGGGCCCGGGCCCGGCGGGTGCGGGGGTGCCCCGGGTCGAGGCTGACCGCACGGCCGAAATGGCCTTCGGCCCGGCGGGCCTCGAGCTGCTCCGGGGTAGGCGCCTCGTCCATGGGCGCGTCGAGCACGGCCTCCCCCAGCCGCACGCTCTCCGCAGCCCGAACCCCGTCCCGCCACCGCGCTCCCACCGCCGCCACCGGGGCCAGGAGAGCCAGCACTGTCGTCGTCCACAGGAGCCGCTTCTGCTTCACAGCCGAGAGGGGTGCCACCATCTGCCCCGGCTTCGTCAACTTTCCCGCAGCCGCCCGCGGCCCGTGCGGCCCCGTCCCCGCGTCGTCGCGTCGTCGCGGTTGGGTGTATACCTCGCGCCGTGCGCGCCCTCCCCCTCGCCCTCGCCCTGCTCACCGCCACGGCCGTGGCCACAGGGCAGACCGCTCCCGCCTCCGAAGCCTCCCAGGCCGCGCGGCCCCCGCGTCGGGTCCTCACCCTGCAAGAGGCCCTGGCCCGAGCCCGCGACGACGCCCCCGCGGTGGTCGCCTCCATCGCCCGAGCCGCCTCGGCCGAGGCCCAGATCGCAGGGTCCCGGGCGCCCTTGTATCCCACCGTAACCGTGTCGAGCTCGCCCAGCGTCGGCTTCTCCGACCGGCCCTTCCTCCCGCGAGCCGGCGGGATCCAGAGCCTCCGCCTGCAGAACGTCTCCGTCGGCGTCGACGCGAGCCTCCAGGCCCGCTTTCCCATCTACGACTTCGGGCGCACCGCGGCCAACGTCGAGGGGGCCCGGCGGGGCCACACGGCCAGCGTCGAGGACGCCCGGGCCCAGGCCCTGCAGGGCATGACCACCGCCGCGGTGCAGTACTTCACCACCCTCAACGACCGCGAGGCCGTGGCCTCGATGCGCATCACGGTCACCCAACGCGAGGCCCAGCTCCGCATCGCCGAGGGCCTGGTCGAGCGCGGGGCCCGCCCCCCCATCGAGCGCATCCGGGCCCAGGTCAACCTCGACGCCGCGCGCCTCGACCTCGTCTCCGCCGAGGCCCGCGAGATGATCGATCGGGCCAACCTCGCCGCGGCCGTAGGCCTCGACCCCGCCGAGGAGGTCGACCTCGTGCCCGTGACCGACGGGGCCGAGCCGGGCGACGACGACCCCCGCCGGGCCGCCAACGCCGCCGTGGCCGCACGCCCCGAGTTTGCGGCGGCCAGGGCCCGACTCCTGCAGGCCGAGTCGCAGCTCGAGGCCGCCCGGGCCCAACGGCGGCCCAACCTCTCCGCGACCACCTCGGCCTCGGTGTCGTACGCCGCGGTGCTCACCGGCAACGGCCTCGCGGGGATCTCCGAGTCGGTCAACGCCGGGCTCAACCTGTCCTGGCCCGTCTTCGACGCCGCAGCACGGGCCAACATCGTCACCGCCGAGCGCAACGTCGCGGCCTCGGAGGCCACCCTGCAGGCGCAGTCGATGCAGGTCCGGGCCGCCGCGGTGCAGGCCGCCCTGTCGCTGCGGACGTCCCGGGCCGCCCTGGCCCAGGCCGAGCGCCTCGCCGCCGGGGCCGCCGCCAACCTGGAGCAGGCCGACGGGCGCTACCGCTCCGGAGCCGCCCCCCTCCTCGAGCTCGTCGACGCCCAGGCCGCCGACGCCTCGGCCCGGGCCGCCGTGGTGCGGGCCCATCTGAGCCTCGCCATCGCGCGGGTGCAGCTCCTCGGGGCCACCGGGGGGCTCGAACGGCTTGCGACCCCGCGCTAGGGACGGCACAGTCCCGGCCCGATGACGCAGACGCGACCGTTTCGGGTGCTCGGGGTGCAACAGATCGCCGTCGGGGGGACGGACAAGGGGGCCCTGCGGAGGTTCTGGGTCGACCTGCTCGGGGCCGAGCCTGTGGGGACGTTCCGCTCCGACCGCGAGAACGTCGACGAGGACATCACCGCCCTCGGAGCCGGGGCCGCCCGGGTCGAGCTCGACCTGATGCAACCCCTCGACCCGACCCGCAGCCCCCGGGTGCACGAGCCCGCCCTCAACCACATCGGCCTGTGGATCGACGACCTGCCCGCCGCCGTGGCCTGGCTCGACGCCCAGGGGGTGCGCTTCACCCCGGGCGGGATCCGCACAGGGGCCGCAGGGCACCCGGTGTGTTTCGTCCACCCCAAGGGCAACCCCGAGCGGCCTCAAGGGGCCGAAGGGGTCCTGGTCGAGCTCGTACAAGCACCCCCGGCGGTGATCGCGGCCTTCGAGGTCCTGCGGTCGGCCGAGGGGGGCCGTGCAGAAGCCACGCCGTAACGGGCCCGCGGAGTGATAGGGTCCGCGGCGATGGCCGATGACGAGTTGGTTCCGGCGTCCCGGCGCGCCTTCGCCCGGGCCTGGGAGAGTCTCCCGCGGGAGCATGGGTTTGAGCCGCTGACGGTGGAGGGCGCGCTCCCGGCTTCCCTCCGCGGGGTGTTCTACCGCAACGGCCCGGCCCTCTTCGCGCTCTACGGTCGACGGTACCTCCACTGGCACGACGGCGACGGGGCCGTCACGGCCGTACGCCTCGACGGGGCCGGGGCCGCCGGGGCCGTACGCGTGACCGAGAGCCCCGAGCTCAAGGAAGAGCGGGCCGCCCAGAGCCCCCTGTACTCCTCGGGCCACACCCCCGCCTCCAACTGGCTCCGCCGCCTCGGGGGCCGCACGAAAAACGCCGCCAACATCCACGTCCTGCCCTGGCGCGACGACCTCTACGCCCTGTCCGAGGGCTTCGCCCCCCTCGCCCTCTACCCCGCCACCCTCCTGCCCCTGGTCCCGAGCCCCCTCGACCCCGTGCTCCAGGGGCCCCTGCACGCCCACACCCGGGTCGACCCCCGCGACGGCACGGCCTACGGCTTCGGGGTCTCCCACGGCCTGCGCAGCACCCTCGACCTCTACGCCTTCCCTCCGCAGGGACCGGCCCGCTGCCTCGGGCAGCTCCCCCTCGCCGAGGCCTCGGCCCGGGTCCACGATTTCGCCCTCACCGAGACCCATTTCGTCTTCTTCCTGCACCCCCTCCACGCCGACGTCGTGCCCTCCCTCCTCGGCCTCCGGGTGGCCGCCGAGACCGTGGCCTGGCGCCCCGCCCAGGGCACCGAGGTGCTCCTCGTTCCGCGGGCCGACCCCACGGGCCCGGGGTGCGTGCGCTTCACCACCGAGGCCTTCTTCCACCAGCACTACGGCAACGCCTTCACCCGCGACGACGGCCGGGTCGAGGTGAGCCTCTGCAAGCTCCCGCGCTTCGAGCCCGACGACGGCCTCCTCGCGTCCATCGTGCACGGCGACGCCTTCGTGAGCGACTACCACGGGCAGCTCTACACCGCCGTGATCGACCCCCAGGCCGAGCGGGTCGACTTCGAGCGGGTCACCGACTTCGACTGCGAACTGCCCGCCGTGGCCCCCGGACGGGTCGGCCGACGCAACCGGTTTCTCTGGGTGGTCGAGACCCACCGCGACCGCGACCTCCTCACCCGGGTCGACCTCGAGTCCGGGGCCTGCCTGCGTCCCCCATTGCCCGAGACGTGGTTTCCGGGCGAGGTCACCCTCGTCCCGCGCTCAGGGCCCGACGGAGCCCCCGACGACGCCTGGGCACTGTCCCTCGTGTACGACAGCCAGGGCCACCGCTCGGGCCTGGTGGTCCTCGACGCCTCCCGCTTCGACGCTCCCCCCGTGGCCACGGCCTGGTTCGACCACCACATCCCGCCGCCCCTGCACGGGGCCTTCGTGCCCGCTCCCTCAGGGGATCCGGTGGGCTGACAAGAAGGGCCACACCTCCGACAGAAACCGGTCGGGCATCACGTGGCGCTCCCCGTCGCGGATCTGCACCGACACGGTGTACCCCGCGGACTGCAGCCGCGCGGCCAGGGCGCAGGTGAAGTATGGGGTGACGATCTCGTCGCTCGATCCGTGGGTGAGGTACGCCGGAGGCAGCCGCCCTGTGGTGGCGATGGGGCCGGGCCTGTCGTCGCCCACGCAGTTGCACCAGCCCGGGCGGGTCCGCAAGACCTCGCAGGAGTCGCCCCGGGCCGTGAAGGTGCAGTCGGGACGCGTCCGGCAGTTGCACAGGCCCCCGGACGAGCTCGCCCAGGCCGCCACCCGCTCGCGGAGCTGCATGGCGGCGAGTTGGGCGAAGAAGGCCCCGTTGGAGTGGCCCACGAGGTAGACCCGGCCCGGGTCGGTCCCGTAGTCGCGGCGGGCCGCCACGAACAGGGCTCGCACGAAGAGGAGGTCGGGGTTGGTGTTGGGGTCGACCCGGGGATAGGTGACCCACCACAGACCCTGGGACCCAGGGTGATCCCAGTCGGAGACGGTTTGTTCCTCGGCCACGGGGGCGATCACCACCACCCCCTGGTCGCGGGCGAAGGCCTCGGCCCCGGCCTCGCGGATCACCTCGGACACGTCGGTGTTGGTCCCGTGGAAGAGCAGGACGAGGGGCGACCCGACAGGGGCCGTGGTGGGGCGGATCACCACCACCCGGCGGGTGCGGCCCGCCACGGAGAGCGACCCGTTGACCCGCCCGACCCCGGTCGGGAGAGCGCCCGAGAAGGCCACCGGGTCGGGCCCGGCGGGGAGGGTCCCGGTGTCGACAGGCGGCTGCCCGGTGTCCTGGGGGAGCACCCCGGTGTCGAGGGGCAGTACCCCCGTGTCCGCAGGGGTCTCGCCCGTGTCGCGGGGCATCTCGCCCGTGTCCACCGGCGGAACCCCCGTGTCGAAGGGCGGAACCCCCGTGTCGAAGGGCGTCTCGCCGGTGTCTTCGGGGCCCGGGCCCGCGTCGTCCCCGGGGACGGGCCCGCGGTCTGTGGAGACCGCGCCTGCATCGAGGTCGATGACCTCGGTCCCATTGGGATCGCAGCCTGCGACGAGCCCGAGGACGAGCAGGGACAGGGCGAACGAGGCGGGGCCGCGCGTCGAGAGAGAAAAGTAAGCCACCAGGGGAGAATAACAGACAAAGAGGCGATCAGTTGTCGCCGCGGAAGGCAAACCCGAGCACGATCATGGGGAAGGCCTGGGTGGTCTCCAGGCCCGTGCGGTACGGGTGCCTGAGCCACCACTGGGCCAGCAGAAACACCGTCGGGGCGTTGAAGGCCCGGTGCCGCTGCTCGCGGAAGGTGTACGAGATGAGGGGCCCGACCCGCATGGTGGTGTTGTTGTGGGTCTGGGGCTCGCCCGGGGCGAAATCGGCCGCGGTGTAGAGGGGCATCACCGTCGACAGGCGCACCCCGATGTTCACCCCAAGATCGGTCATCTGGTAGATGACGTCGGTGTCGTTGAGGAAGAGCCAGCCCTGGGTGGGGGCCAAGACATCGTAGAAGATGTCGTACTGGGTCCGGTCGCTGCTGCGGCCGTCGCCCGCTCCAGAGGTGTTCATCCAGTAGCGGACCCCGCGGAAATTGCTGCGGATCGCGAGGTCTCCCACCTTGGCCTGGAGCAGCCCGCCGATGGTGAGGTGAAACCCGCGCCCGGCGTAATTCTGGTTGTTGTCGCGGTTGGCGTTGATCCGCTCATCGGAGAAGGAGCGGTCGCCCGTGACCTCGTTGCTCCCCGCGGCCCGGGCCTGCTGGGGGCCGATCACGTGGGGAAACGACTGCATGTATTGGAAGTTGCCGTACCACCAGACGTGCTCGAGGTTGGCCTGGAAGTTCAAGATCGCGAGGGGGGAGAACTCCACGAACACCCCCGGGCGCACGAAGGCCGGCGAGGTGGCCATGCTGAAGCCCCCGGCGATGTACGTGTTCTTGAGCAGGATGCTCGCCCCGGGGGTGTCAAAGAGCCGCGTGCGGAGGCCCACCCGGGCCTCGCCGAAGAGACCGAGGGGGTTGAGCCGCAGGGCCGCGGTCACCCGATAGAAGGGCCCGTTGGTCACCCGACCCACCCGGGTATTGAAGCGGTCCTGGGCCCCCGCCTCCGACGGAGCCCCCAGGCCTACCCCCGCACAGACTCCCACCGCCAACGCCGCGCGCACCCACCGGTCGCGTCCAATCCACCCGTGTACCATAGGGAGCATTCTGGTCGGACACCGCCCCGCCCCTGTCAAGATCAATCGCGTCCCGAGAGCCTCCACCCTCCTCCCAAAGGTCGCCCCGGGACGCGGAGTCCACGAGCCCATCGCACCCGCACCCCCGACCGTGCGATGCTCCGGGCCGGGTATCCAAGGTTCTTCTCTGTCGGGGCACAGGTTGTAGTATGCGCGCTCGCCTCCTCTTCGCGGGGCTCGTGGCCCTCGCCCCCCTCTCCGTCGCGTGCCGTCACGAGACCGCGATCACCGAGACCGTGGCCCAGGTCGACCCCCTGCGGGCCGGGGTGTTCGTCGAGGGGCCCCGGGCCGGGGCCGTGAGCTCCCTCACCCGGCTCTCTCCCGGCGCCGTGGTCCGCACCGACGGGCAGGGCCGGGCCCTCGTGCGGCTCGATCACGGCGAGGTCCTCCTCCTCGACCACGACGCCCGGGTGCGGGTCGGCGACGGACGGCGGGTCAGCCTGGAGGCCGGACGGGCCTGGATCACCGGGACCTCCGGCGGAGAGACCGGGACCCTCGAGGTCGGCGACGCCGCCCTGCGCCTGCAAGACGCCCGGGCCAGCGTCGTACGCGAAGGCCCCGGGGCCACCGTCGATGTCGTACGCGGCGAGGTGGCCTTCGACCTCGGCCCCCACCGCGGAGCCGTCCGGGCGGGCGAGCGGGGGGTCCTCCGCACCGACCGGGCCACCGTGGCCCCGCGGCCCCTCTTCGACGACTGGACCGGCGGGCTCGCCGACGACCTCGCCCCCGACGGATCAAGCGCAGGCGGAGCCGCAGGGCTCGGGGCCGTGGCCGCACGACGCCCCGACGAGCACGGAGCCCCCCGATGGCCGATGCTCCTTCAGCGCCTCGACGCCCGCGTGACCGTGCTCGGCGACCTCGCCGTGACCGAGCTGGAGCAGTCGTTCTTCAACCCCGCGGCCGACACCGTCGAGGGGCTCTACACCCTCACCGTGCCCCGGGGGGCGGTGCTCCAGCGCTTCGCCGTCGACCGACGGGGGCGCCTCGTCGACGGGGTCGTGCAGGAGCGGGCCGCCGCCGCAGCAGCCTACCAGGCCCAGGTCTACCGCGGGAGCCCCTTCGACCCGGCCCTGCTCGAGTGGGACGCCCCCGGGACCTACCACGCCCGGCTCTTTCCCCTGCAACCCGCCTCCACCCGCCGCATCGTCGTGACCTACACCCAGTGGCTCCCCACCCGGGCCGACGGGACCCGCACCTACCGCCTCCCCCTCGCCGGCCTCCACACCCGCGTGGGCGAGCTCCGGGCCCACATCGACCTCGAACGGGCCGGGGCCACCGAGGTCCGGGCCTCCGCCGGGGCCCTCCGGAGCGACCACTTCGTCACCCTCGCCCAGTCCGACGTGATCCCCACCAGCGACCTCGTCCTGGAGCTTCGGGCCACCGCCCTGCCCGAGGCCTCCCTCGTGCGGTCCCAGAGCCCCGACGACGCCGCGGGGCGGGCCCGTACGGGGGCCTCCCTCGATCGGGCGGGCTACGTCCGGGTGGCCGTCCAGGCGCCCTTTCCCGAGGCCCGTGAGGCCCGCGACGAGGGGGTCGACCTCGTGCTCCTCGTCGACCGCTCGGCCGCCACCGACCCGGCGGCCATGCAGCTCCAGCAGGCCACGGCCGAGGCCCTCGTGCGGGCCCTGTCCCCGCGCGACCGTGTCCTCGTGCTCGCGGGCGACGTGAGCACCCGCCCGGCCGGGCAGACCCAGGCCCGCCTCCAGCCCGCCACCCCCGAGGCCCGACGCCTCGCCCTCGACGCCCTCAGCCGCGACCGCCGGGGTGGGGCCACCGACCTCGGGGCCATGCTCGACGCCGCCCACGGGGCCCTCGACCCCCAACGCAACGGGGCCATCGTCTACCTCGGCGACGGGGTGGCCACCGTAGGCGAGGCCGAGCTCCCCGCCCTGCGGGCCCGCCTCGCCCGCATGACCCCGCGCCCCAGGCTCTACGCCGTGGCCGTGGGCGAGGCCCCCCGACTCGATGTCCTCAGCGGCATCACCCAACCCGCGGGGTACGCCGTGCGGATCGTGCGGCGCGGCGACGTGGCCCGCACCGCCCTCGAGCTCGTAGCCCACGCGGCCCGGCCCCTCGTGCGCGACTTCCGGGTCGACCTCGGCCCCACCATCGAGCGGGTCTATCCGAGCGAAGGGGTCGACCTGCCCGCGGGCGAACCCCTCGTCGTGCTCGGCCGCATCTCGGGCCCCTCCCCCCGCACGGCCACCGTGCGGGCCACCTTCCAGGGGCGCGAGATCAGCCGCACCGTCGCCCTCGTGGGGCGCCTCATCGAAGACCGCAACGACCTGCGGTACCGCTGGGCCACCGCACGCCTCGACCACCTCCTCGCCCGCGGCGAGCCGCGCATGGTCGTGGTCGAGCTCGGCACCCGCTACGGGCTCATCACCCCGTACACCTCGCTCTTCGTGCCCGGGGAAGACCAGTTTCCCGCCCTCAGCCAGCGTCTTCCTACGCGCCCCGCCGAGCCCTTCTCGGTCTTCGACCTCCTCCCCCTCGTGGGATGCAGCCGCAGCATGGAGCCGGCGTCGGGCTCCGCCCCAGCGTCCGCGGTGGAGGCCGTGCCCCAGGCCGACGAGGCCCAGCGTAACTCCCAGACCGTGGCGACCAGCCCCGCGCGACCCACGGCCGCCAGCGCGCCCCAGTTTGCCCGAGCCCGCCGCTCCGTCGCGGCCCAGACCCCCGAGGCCCCCGGCGGCACGACGGAGACCCCGTCGGCCGCGCCCCAACCCTCCCCCGATCCCGAGTCGGCCGCCGTCGCCGCCGAAGAGCCTGCCCCGGCGGACATGCCCGCGGCCCCGCCCCCGGTGGTGGCCGCGATGCCCTCCACCGGCGCCCCGATGCCCCCGCCCCAGGCCCAGAACCAGGCCGTCGAGCAGGGCCTGGGCGCCACGGGATGGAGCGGCGCTGGGGCCGCCGTCGGCGGCGGAGGCAGCGGGGGACAGGTCGCGGGCATCATGGGCCACGGGGCGCCGCGTCGGAGCGCCCGGTACGCCATCCGCGGACCCGCCACCGGGACACGCGAGCGGACCGGCGACAACCGGGATCGATTCGGCGACCTCGACACCAACCGCGAGGGCGACGACCTCTCCAACGCTCGCGGCCGGGTCGACGGCACCGAGACGGTCAACGGCGCCGAGGTCGTCGACGCCCTCAGGGCCGAGAACGAACGCGGCAACCGTGACCAGGGCGGGATCGTCCGCGAGGCCGGGGCCCGAGTGCTCCTGCGGTGCAGCGACGCCGCGGCCGTGTCGCTCCCCGAGCGCATCCCCTTGTGGCGCGAGCGGGTGAGCGTCCGCTCGAGCCCGAGCGGGAGCGTGGCCATCTGGCGCGAGGCCCGGGCCCGCTGCGAGCTGCCCGCCTGGGCCGACCGGGTGGCCCTTCTCCGCGTGATCACGGCCCAGATCCGCGACACCGACAGCCAGCTCGAGCTCTACCGCCGGATGCCCGACCCCGGGGCCAAGGCCTGGGTCCGCGACCTCCTCCTGCGCAACCTCGCCCGCTCGGGGGAGCTCGGCCGGGCCGCCTCCCTCAACCTCCTGCGCCTCGACAACACCACCCTCACCGCGGCCCTGGCCCAGGCCACCACCCCCGCCGCCCGGCTCAACGTCCTGCGGGCCCTCGTGCGGCGCTTCGGCGACGACCTCGACCTCGCCCTCCTCCTCCTCGACGCGGCCGTCACGGCCGACGATCGCCCCGAGGTTCGGCGCACGGCCACCCGGCTCCGCAACGACCCCCGGACCGACGCCCGGGTGCGTACGGCCGTGGGCGAGGCCCTCCTCAGCATCGGCGACGAGGCCGAGGCCCGACGGACCTTCAGCGAGATCGTGGAGTTTGCCCCCGACGATCCGTTCGCGCGGCGGCGCCTCGGCGACATCGCCCTCGCCCACGGGTGGGCCGACGAGGCCTACCGGCAGTACCAGACCCTCGCGGCCCAACTCGCCGACGCCCCGGAGATCCTCCTGCGTCTGGCCGCCGCCGCCCGCGGAGCCGGACGCCTCGACGAGGCCCTCCGCCTCGCCGAGCGGGTCGTCACCCAGGCCGAACCCGGCGCCCAGGGGACCATCACCGAGGCCGCGGCGGCCTGGATCGCCCTGGAGCTCGCCCTCGCCGGGTCGGAGCCCTCCGTGTCGCGCGACACCCTCTCCGCCCTACGGGCCCGCTGGCGCCGCAGCCCCGCGGCCCGCAGCGCCGGGGCCCTGCGGGTGGCCCTGCGCTGGAGCCACCCCGACGACGACGCCGAGCTCTGGATCACCCTGCCTGACGAGCCCGCACGACGGGCCGACCTCGTGGCCAGCACCTTTCCCCTCGAGGCCGTGACCCTGCTCGAAGCCCCCGCGCGGTTTGGGGTGGAGGTTCGGCGCGGAGGCGGGGCCCGGCCCCGGGGCCAGGCCGAGCTGGTGGTGCTCTGGGACGAAGGCAGACCGACCGAGCGGGTCGTACGCCACCCGCTGCGCTTCGACCCCGATCACGCCGTGTTCCGTTTCGACGCCGTGGGGACCACCCTCACGGCCCAGACGACGGCCCCTGCGGCCACCGCCGCTGCCACCACCACCGCGGGGGTGACCCGATGAGCCCGCGGATCTCGGCGCTCGTGGCCCTCCTCGCGGGGGCAGGGCTCTCGTGCGGTTCCCGCAACCCCAACGTCGGAGCCGGGGCGGCCACCTGTGCGACCGTGGAGGTCTTGCACCCGGGGGTTCAGTCGGGGGGCGAGGCCCTCGTAGGGACGGGGCGGGTCGACATCGCCGGGCGGGTCGAGACCGGACCCGACGGGCGGGCCCTCGTGCACACCGACACCGGGCTCGCCCTGCGCCTCGCGGGGGACACCCTCGTGACCTTCCCCGACGGGAGGCCCCGGGTCGAACGGGGACGGGTCTTCGTCACCGGCTGGGGCGATCAGGAGCGCCCCGTGGACGTGGGGCCTACGGCCCGGGTGCAGGTGGGCGAGGGCGCCCTGGAGATCGAACGCGACGTGGCCGGGGCCCCCCCCGGGACGCGGGTGATCGTCGTGCGGGGGGACGTGTCGTTTCGGCAGGGTTCGCAGCAGGGACAGGTGGCCCAGGGCGAGTCCCTGGAGGGCACGGGCACCCTGGCCGTACGCCCCGCGGGGGTGTGGGACGACTGGACCGGCGGGGCCGCCAGCCCGCAGGGGATGCGCCCCCGCGAGGCCCGCGGAGCCGCCCGGATGTGGGCCCAGGGACAACCCGGCGAAGGCCCCGCGGCCCTCGCCCTCAACGAACACCGGGTGCGGGTGACCGTACGCGGCGACCTGGCCGAGACCGTCGTAGAGCAGCGGTTCTTCAACGGCTCCGACCGGGCGGCCCCGGTCGAGTACCGGCTGCGGGTTCCGCGCGGGGCCATCGTACGGGGCTTCGCCGTCGAACGAAACCAGCAGACCCTCGAAGGCCGCCCGGGCCTCATCGCGGGCCGCAACGCCGCCGGGGGCGGAGCCGTGGCCCTCCTCGGCACCCACACCCCCGACGAGCTCGTGGCCGGCCTCGGGTACCTCTCTCCGGGCGAAAACGTGCGGGTTCAGCTCAGCTACACGGCGTGGCTCTCCCGCGACGGGTCGCATCGGGCGTACGTCCTGCCCCTGGGCGATCCGAGCGAGGCCCCGATGGTGGGCGAGTTCTCGCTCGACGTGGATGTGTCTCGGGCGGGGGCCCGGCAGGTGCGGATCCCCGAGGGGGCCCGGTTTGCCGAGGGGCGGATTCTCCTGCGGCGCAGCGACTGGCGGCCCCGGGGCGACGTCGTGATCGACCTCGTCGACAGCGTCCCCCCGACGGGGGCCTCGGCCCGTGGTTTTCTGAGCGGATCGCGCGGCCCGGATGGCCACGAGCACCTCCTGGTGGACTTCGTGCTGCCGACGGCCTCCGAGGCCGCCCAGGGGACCGACCTCGCCCTCGTGCTCGACACCTCCGCGGCCACCACCCCGGGGGCCCTGGAGGTGGCCCGTGCCGCCGTCGACGCCATGCTCCACCAGGCAGGAACCCACGACCGCGTGGCCCTCCTCCTCGGCGACCTCGGGGGCCGACGGGCCGAAGGCGAAGCGGGCCGGATGGAGCGGGTCACGCCCGCCCGACGCGAGGCCATCCTCGACGCCATCGCCCACGCCCGACCGGGCGGGGCCAGCAACCTCGGGCGTATGATCGTCGACGCCCAGGCCACCCTGGACGGCCGGCGCAACGGGGCCGTCTTCTACCTCGGGGACGCGACCCCCACGGTCGGCACGCTCGACCCGCAACGTCTGGCCGAGGAGGTGGGCCGTGCGGCCCCCGACCTGCGGCTCTACGCCCTGAGCCTTGGCCACGAGAGCCACCCCGAGGTGATCGCCCCGATGGCCACCCACGGGGGGCTCGTGCGGCGGGTAGAGGACGCCACCGAGGCCGTAGCCGAAGCCACGGCCCTTCTCGCCCACGCCCTGCGGCCGTGTCTGCGGGATGTGAGCTTCTCGCTCGGGCCCGCGGTGAGTCACCCGCTGCCCACGCGTCTGTCGGCCTGGGTGGCCGGCGAGCCCCTCCGGGTCGTCGGCGAGCTCACCGGAACCGCCCCCCGCACGGTCACCATACGCGCCCGGGTCGGGGCCGAAGCCCGCACGTGGAACCTCCCGCTTCGGGTTCTGCGCATCGACGACCGGGGCGACCTCGGGCGGCGTTGGGCCCAGGCCCGGGTGGGAGCGTTGTTGGGCGTCGGGTCGGGCAGCGCCTCGGTGGCCGAGCTCGGGGCCCGGTACGGCCTGGTGACCCCCGTGTCGGGGCTCGTGATCGGAGCCGACGGAGCGGGCTCTGCGGGCGGGTACGTGGTCAACGCCCCGGTGTACGACCTCGACGACCTCGGGGCCCGGCTCCCCACCCTGGGGATCGCCTCGGACCTCAGCCCGCGTGGGGTTCGGGGCCTACGCGACCGCCCGGAGGTGGCCCTCGCCACCGACGACGGGTCCGGCTGGCAACCCCACCGTCCCGGCGAAAACCGCGGCCTCGGAGGCAGCAGCGCCGTCGTGGCCGCCCTCGGGGCCGCCGAACCCGCCGCCCGAGCCTGCGTCGAGCGCAAGCGGGCCCTGCGTCCGGGCCTTCACGGATCGGTGACGGTCTCGGCCACCCTCGACGCCGAGGGCCGGGTCACGGCCGCCACCACCCGTGGCAGCACCCTCGGCGACGCCGAGACCGAGGCGTGTATCCGTCGGGCCGTGGCGGGCATCACCCTGCCCCCCCTGGACCTCCTCGGGGCCACGCCCATGACGGTCGACCGGGTGTTCGCCTTCGCCTCTCCGGGCGACGGGGGACGCGGCCTCGCGGCACGGCGCTGCCCGGCCACGGCCAACCTCCCGCGGGCGATGCGACGGGCCCTGTGGCGCGAGCGCCTGGGGGTGCAGGGGGCCACGCCCGAGGGGGCGCGTTCCCTGTGGGACACGGCCCTGCAGCGCTGCGAACTGCGCACCTGGGAGGACCGGGCGGCCCTCCTGGAGATCGTGCTCGACGCCCTGACCGACCCCAACGATGTCCTGCGTCTGCGGGCCCAGATCGACGACCCCGCCGCGGTCTCGTGGCTCGACGGGGCCCTGGCCCGACGGTTCGGCCCGGCCTACGCGTGGCGGGCCTACCACGGGGGCCTCGCGTACGTCGACTGGGACAGCCTCCTCACGCGCCTCGCCGACCCGCAACGAACCCCCGAACAGCGGGTCACCCTCCTCCGCGCCTGGCTCACGGTCTCGCCCCGGGACGTAGACCTCCGCCTGCGACTTCTGGAGGCCCTCGAAGCCCTCGGGCGCTCCCGCGAGGCCCGGGCCATCGCCGAACGCCTGCGCCGCGACCCCATCGCCGATGCGCGGGTGCGGGGCATGGTGGGGGAGTTCTTCTTGCGGGCGGGGGATCGCGGGGAGGCCTTGCGAACCTTCACCGAGATCGCCGAGTTTGCCCCCTACGACGCCTTCGCCCGGGGCCGCCTGGGCGACCTGCTCCTGACGTACGGCTGGCCCTCCGAGGCCTACCATCAGTACCAGACCCTGGTGGCCCTGCGTCCGGGTGACGCGGTGGCTCCGGTTCGGGTGGCCCTGGCGGCGCTGGCGGCGGGGCGCGAAGACGAGGGCCTGCGAACCTTGCGGCGCATCGTGGAGGAGTCGGGGAGCGACGCCACGGGGCGGATGCTCCAGTCGATCCTCGATGGCGAGGTCACGCGGGTGACGGGCCTGCGCCCGAACGACCCGGCCGTGCGGGCCTGGGCCCGGGTGGCCCGGCAGCTTCGGGTGGGCCGCGAGACCGAGCTGGTGTTGCGATGGACCCACCCCGATCTTGGGGTCGAGCTCCGCACCCAGGGACCGGGCGAGACGGCCTTCACTACGGTGGGGGATGCGCCCCTGCCTGTGGGGCTCCGGGTCTTCTCCCCCGACGCCACCCTCGACGGGACGCGGCTCCTCGTGCGGGCAGCCGCGGGCATTCGCGGGGGACGGAGCGCGGAGGCCAGGGTTCAGTTGTTGGTGGATGCCGAGGGAGGGGCCCGGTTGGTGGAGCAGACCGTGCGGTTTGATGCGACGCACCGGGCGTATGGGTTCACGGTGCAGGGGGGGCGGCTGGTGGCGGGCGAGGTGCCCGCGACGGAGGTGCCGCCGCTGGCGGAGACGCTGTAGAGGGAGGCGGTGGAGTGGTGGCGGGGGGGCGCCTCTCCGCTGCCGCCCGCCTCTCCGGGGGAGAGGCTCCCCGCGCACACGGTCGGTGTCCACGGCGAGGTGGGGGCTTGCACGTGGGGTGCGCACGTCGCGAGACACGCTGCGCGGGGCTCAGCGGCCCAGCGGGCCTCGGAGGGGCGGGCGCGGGAGGTCCGTGGGGCGCGTTCAGGTGGCGTTTAGCCGGTCGCGGTACAGGGAGAGCCCTCGGAGGTCTTCCGCGTGTACCGACTGGTGGTGTTGTGTCTCGTGTGTGTGGTGGGCTGCGCCCGGTCGGGCTACGACCGCGCGTGGGTGCAGCGCACTGTCGCGCAACGCACGGGGCACCGGCTGCGCGAGGAGGCGCGAGGGCCCCAGGACGGCGCGTCGTTGCCCCCCGGGGTCGATGTCTCCCACGGGCTGACCGCGCGCGACGCGGTCGCCATCGCCCTCTGGAACAACCCCGCGTTTCAAGCCGAACTCACGCAACTCGGCTTCGCCCGCGCCGACCTCGCCGAGGCGGGCCTTCTTCCCAACCCCACCCTCGCGTTGCTCCTGCCTCTGGGGCCGCGGCAGTGGGAGGCGTGGCTCGCGTGGCCCGTAGAGGTGCTGTGGCAGCGTCCGCGCCGCGTGGCGGCCGCCCGCCTCGATGTGGAGCGTGTCGCCCGCGGGCTCGTGCAGACGGGGCTCGACCTCGCCCGCGATGCCCGACTCGCCCACGCCGAGCTGGTGCTCGCCCAGCGGCGAGGGCGCCTGCGTCGAGAAGGCGCCGACGCGCTGGAGGCCCTGGCCGCCCTGGTCGAAGCGCGATGGCGCGCGGGCGACACGGGCCGTCCCGAGTCCGCGGTGGCGCGCTTCGAGGCCGGCTCGGCGCGGGAGGCGGCCCTGCGCGCAGAGGCCGAGACAGAGGTCGCGCGCGCGCGGCTCCACATGGTGATGGGCGTGGCGGAGTTGGGGAGGGCGGTCGAGGCCCTCCCCCCGTCCGAGGCGGCGGGCGAGGCCCCACCCCTCGCAGCGCTCGTAACGGCCGCCCTCGCGGCGCGGCCCGACGTGCGCGCGGCGGAGCTGGCCATGGAGGCCGCGGGGGCGCGGCAGGGCTGGGAGCGGGCGCGGGTGTTGGGCGCCCTGGCCCGGTTGGACGCGTTTGGCCCGGCGCCGGAAGGAGCCGGACCGCCGCAGACGAGCGGGCGCGTGGGCCTCCAGATGACGCTGCCCCTGTTCAACCAGAACCAGGCGGGCCGCGCACGCGCCGAGGCCGAGTGGGAGCGCGCCGTGTGGCGGTACGCCCAGGTGCGGCAGCAGGTGGTCCACGAGGTGACGACCGCGCGGGCGCAGGCGGTTCAGGCACGGGCGGGGCTGTCGGTGTGGCGCGGGACGGTGATGCCCGCGGTCGAAGCGACCATGACGGACGCGGCCGAGGCCCTCGCGCGCGGGGAGGCCTCGCGGCAGCCGCTGCTGGAGGCGACCCGGCGACGCCTCGACGCCCAGGTGCGCGAGGCCGAGCTGCAGGCCGAGCTGTCGCGGGCCGTGGCGCAGTTGGCGCGCAGCACGGGAGGTCACGATGCGGGCGGTTGAATCAGGGTGGATGGTGGCGCTCACGGTCGCGGGGAGCCTCGGGTGCCCACGGCGCACCCCGGGCCCCGCGGCCTCGCACGCGGCCCCCGCGACGGTGGAGCATCGGGTGGAGGCCGCAGCCCTGACCCGGGTCACCCTGACCGCCGAGGCCGCGGCGCGGTTGGGGATCACGGACGCCGTGGTGTCCGCGCGCGCGGTCCCGAACGTGCGCGAGTTGGGCGGGGAGGTCGTTGCGCCGCCGGGGCGCGCCCTCACGCTCACTGCGCCGGTCGCGGGCACGGTCACCCGCGGCCCGGCCCTGGAGGCGGGGGCCCGGGTGGCGCGGGGGGCGATGCTGGTGGGGCTCGTCCCGATGGCCCCGACCGACCGTGACCTGCGGGCCCAGGCCGAGCAGGGCGTCGCCGTAGCCCTCGCGCGGTTGGACGCCGCCGAGGCCCGCGCGACCCGAGCGGAGTCCCTCGCCAGCACCCAGGCCGGCAGTCTTCGCGCCTCGGAGGAGGCCCGGGCCGACCGCGATGTGGCCCGGGCAGCCCTGGTGGCCGCTCGCGCCCGTCGTTCGCGTCTCGTGTCGGCCCCGCTCGCCTCGGACGTGGTCCTCGCGGTGCGGGCCCCCTACGACGGCGTCGTACGTCAGGTGTTTGCCGCCGAGGGTCAGTCCCTCGCGGCGGGCGCGTCGCTGCTGGAACTCGTGGCCCTCGACCCCCTGTGGGTGCGCGTGCCCGTCTACACAGGCGATTTCGAGGCGATCGACGGGCGCGCGGCCGTGCGTGTCTGCGCGCTCTCGGCGCCCGCGGCCGACCCGGGTGTACGCGCCGATCCCGTCGTGGGGCCGCCCACGGCCGACCCGGCGACGATCACACGCGACCGCTACTACGGGCTGTCCGACGCCGACGGGCGGTGGGTTCCGGGGGCGCGGGTGATGGTGCGCCTCCCGCTGCGCAGCCGCGCAGAAGCATCGACGCTGACCCTGCCCGCGTCGTCGGTGGTCTGGGACAACCACGGCGGGACGTGGGTGTACACGACGACCGGAACGTTCACGTACACGCGGCGACGGGTCGAGCTCGACCGCATCGAGGACACGACGGCGGTGCTCCTGCGCGGCGTATCCGCGGGCGATCGTGTCGTGACGGCGGGCGCGGCCGAGCTCTTCGGCGTCGAGTTTGGCGCGGGGCACTGAAGGAGAGGACGGGCGATGCGCTGGCTGTTGTCGACGGTGCTCCGGCTTCGGGTGGTGGTGGCCGCCGCGGCCCTGGCCTTCCTCGTGGTGGGCGGCCTGCGGGTGGCCTCGACCCCCGTGGATGTCTTCCCGGAGTTTGCGCCGCCGCGGGTGGAGATCCAGACCGAGGCCCCGGGCCTGTCCAGCACCGAGGTGGAGACCCTCGTGTCGGCCCCCATCGAGCAGGTCCTGGTGGGCGTCACCGGCCTTCAGACCCTGCGCTCGAAGTCGGTGCAGGGCCTGTCGTCGGTGCTCCTGATCTTCGAGGACGGCGCCGACCTGATGCAGGCCCGGATGCTCGTGCAGGAACGCCTGCCCCGCGCGGTGGCGCAGTTGCCCGGGTCGGTGCGGCCGCCGGTCATCCTCGCGCCGCTGTCGTCGACGAGCCGGGTGCTCAAGGTCGGCGTGTGGTCGGACACCCTGTCGCAGATGGAGCTCACGGACACGGTGCGCTGGACGGTTCGCCCGCGGCTCATGGCGGTCCCGGGCGTGGCCAACGTCGCCATCTGGGGTCAGCGCGACCGACAGCTCCAGGTGCTGGTGGCGCCCGATCGCCTCCGGGCCCACGGGGTCGGACTCGGCGACGTGGTGCGGGCCACCCGCGACGCCGTCGACCCGGGAGCGGGCGGCTTCCTCGACACGCCCAATCAGCGGATGTCGGTGCGCCACATTGCGGGGGTGACCACTGTCGACGGGCTGGCCGACGTCGCCGTCGTGCCGCGGGGCCTCGCGCCGCTGCGATTGGGAGACGTCGCGGCGGTGGTCGAGGGGCACCCCCCGCCCATCGGGGACGCGGTCATCAACGACCGGCCGGGGCTCCTGCTCATCGTGGAGAAGCAGCCTGATGCCAACACCGTGGCGGTGACCCGTGGCGTGGAGGCCGCCCTCGCGCGGCTCGCCGCGACGCGGCCGGGGATGCACTTCGACTCCACCATCTTCCGCCCCGCGAGCTTCATCGCGCGCGCCATCGGCAACCTGCGCGACGCCCTGGTGATCGGGTGCGTGCTGGTCGTGCTCATCCTCGCGGCGTTTCTGTACGACGCCCGCACCGCGGTGATCTCCGCCCTGGCCATCCCGCTGTCGCTCCTGGCCGCGGTGTACGTCCTGCGCCTGCGCGGCGGAACCCTCGACACCATGGCCCTCGCGGGCCTCGCCATCGCCCTCGGGGAGGTGGTCGACGACGCCATCATCGACGTCGAGAACATCGTGCGGCGCCTGCGGATCAACGCGGAGCTGGGAGGGCCGCGCACCCCCTTCCGCGTGGTGCTCGAGGCCTCGCTGGAGGTGCGCAGCGCGGTGGTCTACGCGAGCCTCATCGTGGTGCTGGTGTTTGTTCCGGTGTACTTCCTCGACGGGCTGGCGGGGTCGTTCTTTCGGCCGCTGGCGGTGGCCTATGGGTTGGGGGTTCTGGCGTCGATGGGGGTGGCCCTCACCATCACGCCCGCCCTGTCGCTGCTGCTCCTGGCGCGGGAGGGCGCGGCCCCGCGGCGCGAGTCTCCGCTGGTCCCGTGGCTGCGGCGCGGGTACACGCGGGTGCTCCCGGCCGTCCTCGCGCGCCCGAAGGTCGCGTTGGCCTTCGTGCTCGCGTCCTTTGTGGGCGCAGCCGCGCTCGCCACGCAGTTGGGCGAAGGTTTCCTGCCGCAGTTTCAAGAGACCGACTTCCTGATGCACTGGGTGGGCGCCCCCGGAACCTCCCTCGACGCCATGCGCCGCACCACCGCCCGCGTGAGCCGCGAGCTGCGGGCCATCCCCGGGGTGCGTAATTTCGGCTCACACATCGGCCGCGCCGAGGTCGCCGACGAGGTCGTGGGCCCCAACTTCACCGAGCTCTGGATCAGCCTCGACCCCGACGCCCCGTACCAGCCCGCGGTGGCGCGGATCCGCGCCGCGGTCGACGGCTATCCGGGGCTGTACCGGGACGTTCAGACGTACCTCCAGGAGCGCGTGAAGGAGGTGCTCACGGGCGCGAGCGGGGCCGTGGTGGTGCGCATCTATGGGCCCGACCTGGAGGGGCTTCGGGGCCTGGCCGCGGCGTTCGGTCGGTCGCTCGGGGCGGTGGCGGGGGTGGTCGACCTCAAGGTCGAGGCCCAGGCCATGGTGCCCGAGGTGCAGGTCAGGATGCGCCCCGGGGCCTTGCGGCGGTTCGGGCTGACGCCGGGGGAGGTGCGGCGGGCCCTCGCGACGCTCCTGCAAGGGACGCGCGTCGGCGAGGTGTACCGCCCGCCCCAGGTGGTCGACGTGGTGGTGTGGGGCGCCCCTGCCGTGCGCGGTGACCTCGCGGCCCTGCGGGCCCTGCCCATCGAGACCCCGCAGGGCGCCGCGGTGGCGTTGAGCGACCTCGCGGACGTCTTCGTAGCCCCGACGCCCAACGTGGTGCAGCGAGAGGGGGCGTCGCGGCGCATCGACGTGACCTTCAACGTGCGCGGGCGCGACCTCGGAAGCACCGTACGCGACGCCCGCTCCCGGCTCGCCGGGCTTCGGCTCCCCGACGGATACCACGCCGAGGTGTTGGGCGAGGCCGCCGCCCGGGAGGCCGCCCGCGCCCGCCTCGCGGGTCTCGGGGTGCTGTCCATGCTGGGCATCCTGGCGGTGCTCTACGCCGACTTCCGTTCGCTGCGGCTGGCCCTCCTGGCCTTCGGAACCCTGCCCTTCGCCCTGGTGGGGGGCGTGGCGGCGGCGTGGATGGGCGGCGGGGTGTTGTCCCTGGGATCCCTGGTGGGTTTCGTCACGGTGCTCGGCATCGCGGCCCGCAACGGCATCCTGCTCGTGAGCCACTACCGACACCTGGAGCAGGAGGAGGCCGTGGCCTTCGGTCCCGGGCTCGTCGTGCGCGGGGCCCTGGAACGCCTCGGGCCCATCCTCATGACCGCCCTCGCGACGGGCCTGGCCCTCGTTCCCCTGGTGGTCGCGGGCAACAAACCCGGGCACGAGATCGAGCACCCCATGGCCGTGGTGATCCTCGGGGGCCTGGTCACCTCGACCCTGCTCAACCTCTTCGTGATGCCGTCGCTCTATCTCTGGCTGGGCCGGGGCGGCCTCGCCAACGCGCCCGAGGACTGACACGATGCGGGCCATTCCATGCGCGTCCTGATCGTCGAAGACCACGCCGAGACCCTCGCCCTGGTGGCCCGGGCCCTGGAGCACGAGGGTCACCGCGTGGCGGCCGCCGGCAGCGCCGCCGAGGCGACGGCCGTCCTGGAGGTTCGCGAGGTCGACGTGATCGTGCTCGACCTGGGGCTGCCCGACGCGTCGGGGCATACGTTCTGTGCGGCCCTGCGAGCGCGCGGCGTGACGGCCCCGCTGCTGGTGTTGACCGCCCAGGGGGCCGTGGCGAGCCGGGTGGCGTGCCTCAACGCGGGGGCCGACGACTTCCTGGCCAAGCCCTTCGCCCTCGCCGAGCTGCGAGCCCGTGTGCGAGCCCTGGGCCGACGCGGAACCCTGCCCCGAGGCCTCGTACGGCGCATCGGCGACGTGACGCTGGATGTGACGGGGCGGCGGGCGACCCGGTCGGGCGAGGCGGTTCCGCTCACTGCGCGGGAGTGGGCGGTGCTCGAGCTGCTCGCCCTGCGGGCGGGGCGGGTGGTGTCGCGGGCGGAGGTTCTGGAGGTGGTCTGGGACGATGACTGTGGCCGACACGGGGCGAGCCTCGATGTGATGGTGTCGCGGATCCGGCGCAAGCTCGGCGACGCCGTCGTGCGCACCCTGCGGGGCGAGGGGTACACCCTGGCAGACGAGGTCGCGCCGCCGTGACCCTCGCAGGGCGCATCGCACGCGCCATGGCCCTCGCGGCCGCCCTCGCCGCGGTCTGCACCGCCGCCCTCTCCGACCAGCTCGCCTGGCGCTGGAACCTCTCCCGCGAAGACGCCCGTCTCCTGGCCGCCGGGGAGGTGCTGGTGTCCGAGCTCGGTCCCGCGCCTTCGCCCGCGGCCGTGGCGTCCGGTGCCGACGACGAAGACCGGGAGATGCGCCCTGCGGGCGTCCGTCTCGCGCTCTGGCGGGGGTCGACCCAGGTGGGCGGGGCCGAGGGCCTGACCCCGGGGGCCCCGGGCTGCGACCGCGTCGTCTGGCGGGGCGATTCCTGGCGACGCTGCACCACGCCGCGGGGGGTGGGGCTGGTGGTGGCGGCGAGCCCTCTGGCGCCCCTGCACCGCGCCCGCGCCGCGTGGCTGGCGGCCTCGGCGTGCGCGGCCCTGCTCGCGGCGGGCGTGGCGGCGGTTGTCTCTCGACGGCTCTCGTCGCGGGTGTTGGGCCCGCTGGCGCGGCTGCGCGGCAGGCTCCGCGGGGTGGACCCCGACGCGCCCGACGCGGTCCTGCTCGGCCCTGCGGAGGGCTACGAGGAGGTGGACGCGCTGCGCGACGCGCTCGCGGGGCTCCTCGCGCGGCACGCCGAGTCGATGGGACGGTCGCGTCGGTTTGCCGCCGACGCGGCCCACGAGCTCCGCACGCCGCTCACCACCATGCGGGCCGAGCTGGAACTCGCCGCAGAGACCCCGGAGATGACCGCGGAGGGCGCAGCGGCCCTCGCCCGCGTGGGCGCTCGGCTGTCGCAGGTGGTGGCGTTGAGCGAGCGGCTCTTGATCCTCGCCTCGCCCCTGGAGGGCCCGTTGGGTGGCCCCGAGGCGGTGTCGATGCGCGAGGTCGCCGCGGAGTCCATCGCCCGCCAGGACGCTCCGGGGCGCGCGCGGCTGGAGCTGGAGGGCGACGACGAGGCCCTGGTCTCGGGCGACGGGCTGCTGCTCGGGGTGGTGTTGGACAACCTGCTGGACAACGCCCTCAAGTTTGCCGCGGACGGGCCTGTGCGCGTGGCCGTGACGGAGTCGCCGGAGGGGGTGTCGGTGCGGGTCACGGACACAGGGCCGGGGGTGCCCGAGGCGGAGCGTACGCGGGTGCTCGCGCCGTTCTATCGTACGCCGTGTGCGCGCGCGGGTGGGGCGCAGGGGCACGGCGTGGGCCTCGCGCTGGTGGCTCACATCGTGCGGGCGCATGGCGGCGTGGTGGGCTTCGAGCCCGTGCCGCGCGGCGCCGTGGTGTGGGTGCGCCTGCCCCGGTGGACGGCTTCGTCGGGCGTGTGACGGGCGACGGGCGACGGGCGACGGGTCGCGGCCTCGTGGCATGGCCTTGTGGGCGCGTGGTAGAAGGGGTCGTATGGACACCGCAAAGCCTCTGCGTGCGCCGGTGGTGTACCCGGAGACGGACCACATGGGGGAGCACGAGCGACAGTTCCAGATCGCGGTGTTGTTGGTTCCGTTGGTGGCCGCGTGGTTGGTGGTGCGGGGGGTGGTGGCGCGGGTGGCGGGCAACCAGTTCTGGTACTGGGTGGAGGGCGACACCCAGCGATGTCGGGCCCCTGACGTGTATGTCGTCGAGGGCATCGGCCCCGACGCGCCCGACCGCCCGACCTGGAAGACCTGGGAGGGACACACCCCGGCCTTCGCCCTGGAGATCGTCAGCGACGAGTGGAAGAAGGACTACGCTGAGGTTCCGCAAGACTACGAGGCCATGGGGGCCCGGGAGCTCGTGGTCTTCGACCCGAGTGCCACGGCCCGAAGCCGCAAGCGCGTACGGTGGCAGGTCTTCCGCAGGGTACGCGGGCGCGGGCTGGTGCGCGTCTTCGCGGGCGCCGGAGACCGCGTCGAGTCCCAGGCCCTCGGATGCTGGATCCGCGTCGTCAACGAGACCGGGAACACCCGCCTCCGCCTCGCCACGGGGCCACACGGAGACGAGCTCCTGCCCACAGACGCCGAACGCGCGGACGCCGAACGACGCGCACGCGAGGAGGAGCGACGCGCCAAGGAGGCGGCCATCGCCGAGAAGGACGCAGCCGTCGCGGAGCTCGCACGACTGCGGGCCCTGCTCGCGCGCACCACGGGATCGGTGTAGCGACGACGGGTTGGTGACGCGGGGCTCGGCGACCCAACGGGCCTCGGAGGGGCGGGCGACGGCGACGGCGAGGTGCTGTAGGCCGAGAGGGTCACGATCGGGTTCCGAGGAGGAGGCCCGGCGGATCATCGCGGCGGGGGGGCGCTGCCTCTTGCGATGCTCGGCAGGAAGTATGGGAAGAGACACCCCTCGGGGTGCGTCGGGAGGCGGCAGCTCCCGGGCGATCGCTCGCGCACGGCCATCACCGTCGCGACAAAGTCCGAGACGGTCAGTTCCTCGTCCACCTGGATGCGGATGTAACCCCACGGTCCCGGATCCGAGCGATGCATGAGACGGCCGTCGGCCGCCCTCGGTGCGGCGGCCAGCACCCAAGGACTCGCAGCGAGCGCATCGCGCAACAGGCCGGCACCACGATCGGGGCCTTCGCGGGCGATGACGATCTCCCAAGGGCCGAGTTCTCTTGACCGATGGGTACAATCGCCAAGTTCGGACGAGCGCAGCAGAAAACGCGTGGCCGAGACCTCTACCTCGACCGAAGAGCATTGCTCGCATGGATCGTGCGGAAATTCCCCACAAAATCCATACCGAGACGGCAGTAGCGTCACGCCATGGGGCCCGCGGAGTGCCAACGAGAATACGCCCTCGATCCCCAACTGCACCTCCCACAGGGTCGCCATCGGCACTCGGCCGTCGACGAAGTAGATGTGGCCGGAGAGGCTTACATGACCGAGTTCGTCGTAGTCCCGCCCGTTGGGCCCGATGAGCGCACCGCGCGCCCTCAATGACCTGTCCCTCAGCACTTGCCGGACGCGGTGCCAATCGTCCCCGTCAAGGAGCCGACCCCCACGAAGACGCACAAGCCCACGGCTCTCGACCAGCAGGGCCTCGCGCCACAGCGGATCGGTTTCCGCCCAGACGCTGCGCCGGGTCGCCTCGGGCAGAGCCGCGGTGCGGGCCCGCAGGTCGAGGTCGATCGTATCGGTCGTCACGCGAACACGCGCAGCCGGCTTCGCCTCGCGGTACGGACGGACGGGACCACCGCGCGCCGAGGGGGTCGCGACCGGCGCCCGAGGGAGTGGACTCCCGGCGGAGGGGGTCGCGACCGGGTAAGTTACGAATTGACTCCCGCCGGGAGGGGGTCCCGACTGGTTTTTCTGAGAGTTGACTCCCTACGGAGGGGGGTCGCGACCGGGGTCCGAGGGAGTTGACTCCCGGCCGAGGGGGTCGCGACCTTCAGGCGGCGGGAACAGGCGCCGGTCCTGCGACCTCGGCGACGCCCTGGGGCGTGTGGCGTGCGTCGGCCGTGGCCTCCAGGGCCTCAAGCGGGTCGAGGAACACCCGCCGAACCTCCGGGTGGACCTCACCGTCGAGGGAGACGTAGTCGATCAGGGTGTTGATCAGCCGGATGGCGGCGTTGCGGTCGTCGTGGCGGGTGGCGGCGGAGGGGGACGGGGTGCTGACGGCGCGTTGGGCCTCGCTGCGGTCGTTCTCGAGGCTGCGGAGCGTGCGGGCGGCGTGGACGTACGCGTCGAAGGCCGTGGCCAGGTTGGCCGTCGCGGGCAGAGCCGGGATGCTCTCCAGGGTCGCGCGTTGGTCGGGGGTGAGAGCGTGGGCGGCCTGTTCGGCGGCCCCGATCTGCTCGGCGTAGGTGCGAGTGATGGCAGAGAGGCCTCGCGGGAAGATCGCGTCGCGGAGAGCCAGGAGCGCGGTGCGCTCGGCCTCTTCGTCGCACAGCTCGGCCAGGGCGGAGAGCAGGGTGAAGATGCCGCGGAGCTTGCGGTCGTGGTGCAGGTCGGCCGCGGTGAGTTTGGCCGTCAGGGTGTTGACGAGGTTTTGGGCTTCGGAGGAAGCCTCCGCGGGGGTGTGGTGCGGCAGCAGGCGCCCCACCATGGACCGAACCCGCACGAAGAGGTCGTCGGGCACCCGCCCGTGCTCGGTGAGCAGGGCCTGGTTGGGCCCTTCGATCAGGCCGAGGCAGACCGACACGAGCTCCGGGGTAGACAGATTGCGCAGGGCCATGAGGTAACTTGCTCCCAGTGAGAGTGGAACGATGGGCAAGCGACACTCCGCCCACCCAAGGCCACGGTACCCGAGGGGCGCGGCCGGGGGCAACGGGGTTGTGTGTGGGTGTTCTGATCGGGGGTCAGGGCGGTCGATGCGGGGGGCGAGGGCGCCCGGGGGTCTATCGCGGCGGCGGGTCGCCTCGCCGTCGGATGCTCGGCAGGAAGTCTGGGAAGAGGCAACCTTCGGGATGTGCGGGAAGGCGGCAGCTCCCGGGCGACCGCTCGCGCACGGCCATCACCGTCGCGACAAAGTCCGAGATGGTCAGCTCCTCGTCGATCTGGATGTGGATGTTCGCTCATGAAGCCTTCGGGCTGGATCACCTCCAGCCGAGGGCAGACCAGG
>CAYUSB010000074.1:0-30161 GCA_964447205.1 uncultured Myxococcaceae bacterium | reverse complement strand
AACCCGGGCACACCCAACGACCGTCGGCATGATCCCGGCGTTAGCACACCCCCGTCGGGCTTTGACAGCCCCGCGCAGAGGGTGTTACCTCCGCGGGCGTCGATGAATGGCGGTTCAGCCGAACCCGCCGCACCCGAAGGAGGATCCGTCATGACGGTCGATATCCGCAAGCTGTTCAACGAAGAGATTCCCGCAGCCCTCAGCCGCCGTGGCGACGACGCGCGGAAGATCGGTGGCAAGTACCAGCTCAACATCGCCAACGCGGGCAACTGGGGCGTCGACCTGGTCTCCGACCCCCCGTCGGTGATCGAGGGCACCCTGGAGGGGGCCGGGGTCACCATCGACGTGCTCGACACCGACTTCCAGACCCTCGTGTCGGACCCGAGCGCGGGCATGAAGCTCTTCTTCGCCGGCAAGCTCAAGGTCAAGGGCAACCAGATGCTCGCGATGAACCTGCAGAAGCTCTTCGGGCTGATGAAGTGACCCGCCCGCGGGCCCTCGCCGCCCCCCCTCGGGTCGTGGCATCGTCGGGCCCGTGATCGACCCCACCCACCGCCTCCACCGGCCCCTCGACGGGGTCCGCGTCCTCGACCTCACCCGCCTCCTGCCCGGCCCCATGGCCACCCTGGCCCTTGCCGATCTCGGGGCCTCGGTCGACAAGCTCGAAGACCCCGCCCCCGGGGACTATCTCCGCAACATGCCGCCGTTGACGGGCGACCTCGGGCACACGTATTTCGCCCTCAACCGCGACAAACGCTCCCTCGTGGTCGACCTCAAGCACCCCGCGGGCCCGGGGCTCCTCCTGGGGCTCGTGCGGCGCTACGACGTGCTGGTGGAGGGATTTCGTCCCGGGGTCCTCGACCGCCTCGGGGTCGGACACGACACCCTCCTCCGGGCCCATCCCGGCCTCGTGGTGTGCGCCATCACAGGGTACGGCCAGGACGGCCCCCTCGCCCGCCGGGCAGGCCACGACCTCAACTACCTGGCCCGGGCGGGGGTGCTGGGGGTGACCGGTCCTGCCGACGCGGCCCCGATGGTGTCCGGAGCCCAGATGGCCGATGTCGCGGGCGGGGCCCAGTGGGCGGTGTCGGCCGTGCTCGCGGGGCTCCTGCAACGAGCCCGGACGGGCCGAGGGTGCGTGGCCGACATCGCCATGTGCGAGGGGAGCGTTCCGCTCGCGGCCTACGCCCTCACCGCGGCCCTGCACGCCGAGGCCCCCACCCCCCGGGGCCTGGGTGCCCTCGACGGAGGACTCGCGGTGTACAACACCTACCGCACCCGCGACGGCGAGGCCGTGGCCCTCGGGGCCCTCGAACCCAAGTTCTGGATGGCCTTCGCGGCAGGGGCGGGGATCGACCCCGACCTCGAGGCCCTGATGCCAGGCCCCCATCAGACCACGCTGAAACGCCGCCTCGCGGAGGTGTTCGCGGCCCGCACCCGGGCCGACTGGGAGGCCTTCTCCGCCGCCCACGACTGCTGCCTCGAACCCGTCCTGGCCCCGGCCGACCTGCCCTCCGACCCGCAACACGCCGCCCGCGGGGTGTTCTTCCCCGTGGCCGACGTCTCCGGGGCCGCGGTGACCTGCTTCCGTACCCCCCTCGGATCCCACACCCCCGTGGCCCACAGACCCGCACGCCACGCCGGGGCCGATACCGTGGCCGTGCTCCGCGACGCGGGGTTCGACCCCGAGGCCATCGACGTCCTCCTCGCGTCCGGAGCCGCGGTGCAACGCGGTTGACGGCCGCACCCCCTCGGCCCCAGGCTCCTCCCCATGGCCGCACCCGACCCGTCGTACCGTCGGCTCCGCACACGATGGTCGGCCCTGCACCCCTGGGACACCCCCGTGGCCCGCGGGATCGGCGCACTCAGCCGCACCCTCCGCGTCGCGGGGATCGTGCCCACCGACGCCCTCTTCTTCGACGGCGTGGCCAGCCTGGCCGCCCCCGCTTCGGGTGCGGTCAAACCCGAGGCTCTCAGCCTGCCCGAGAGCTGGCAACGCCTGGGGTACGCCCTCCACCTGCGCGACGGCTCCTCCCCGGGGTGCCCGCCCCCCAACCCCGCGGCCCGGGCCCGCGACGCCCTGCCCGCCATGGCCCGCTGGCAGCTCGCCCGGGTCACCTCGCTCCTGGAAGACGCCGCGGCCGACCGCAATCCCGAAGACCTCCACCAGCTCCGGATCGCCCTGCGCCGCGGGCGTACCGTGCTCCGCCTCCTCGACCCCGACCTCCCCGAGGTGAGCCGCAGCCTGCGGTTGAGCGCCAGCCTCGTGTCCGCCTCCGGGGCCGTACGCGACCTCGACGTGAGCGAGTCCCTGCTCCGTGGCATCGACCTCGAAGCTGCGGCCGTCGATCCCTTGCGGGCCGTGATCGCCCGACGACGACGCGAGGCCCTCGCGACCCTCAAGAGCCTGGTCGCTGCCCCTGGGGTTCATGCCGAGCTGCTTCAGCTCGTGCGCCCGTGGTCGGCCGCGAGGAGCCCCCGTGGCGACACCGCCACCGTGGCCCGCCACGCGTGGAAGAAGGCCCGCGATCGGCTCCGGGATGAGCTCCGCGCCGACCTGCGCCAACCCGAGGCCTTCCACGAGGTGCGCCGCCGGGCCCGACGGCTCCGCGACGTGATCGACGTCTTCGGCCACGCCCTGCCTGCCCGACGACGCCGCTGGCGCGGGGCCCTGGCGCCTCTCCACAGCCTCCTCGGGGAGCTTCAAGACATCGACAGCCTCCTCGGCCTCCTGCCCCCCGGCGAGGCCGCCCTGGGCCCGGGTCTGGCCGTCCTCGACCAACGCCGGACCGCGCTCCTGGCGAGCCTCGCGGCCCCCCTCGTCGAGCTGGTCAGCAAGGTGGGCTGAGCGTCGAGACCTCAGCCGACCTCGCGACGAGCCGCCGCGGACTGCGGGGCCCGCGCGGTCACCCGGCGCAGGACCACCCCCGAGCGGCGGGTGGCGACCCCGAAGCGCTCGCACAGGGGACCGAGCCCGAGGGGCTTCCACACCACCACACCCAGGGCGTGGGCCCGACACAACACCCGGGCGTCGGCCCCGCCCGCGGCGAAGGTGATCTCCAGCTCGGGCAGGTGCGCCAGGAGCCGCTCGGCGAGGGTCACCCCGTCGAGCTCGGGATGATTGAGGTCAAGGAGGGCCCGGGCCCAGACCCCCCCCGCCTGCACCGCCGACAAGGCCTCGATCGCACCGCCGTACGCATCGACGCCCACCCCCCGCGCGCGCAGGGCCTTGGTCACCGAGAGCCTGACACCCTCGTCCGCCTCTACCAGCAACACCCGAGCAGCCATTGGTCTTCGACTCCAGTCTCTACGTGACAGGATGGACGATTCGCGGGCCCCACACAAGCCGTAGTCACTGCCCCGAGGCGATCGAGGCGGTGAGAAGCAGGGCCCCGGCCATGGTGAACAGAGCCAGTCCCAAAGCCGTGGCCCAACCGATGCGGTCGCGGAGGGGGGTGGTCAAGGCGCGGAGGGAGACCGGGTCGGGACGCAACCCCGCGCCGAACACCAGGGCCACCTCGGCGAAGACCGCCAGGACGAGGCCCACCGAGGCGAATCCACGCACCCGACGGACGTGGGCGGCCGCCCGGATCCGAGCCCCGGCCCCCCCGTCGATGAGCAGCCGCGGGCCGTCGAGGGTCGGGACGAGGGCGTCTCCGGCGGCCCAACGGCGCCCCGCGGAGGTCTCTCGGCAGCCCACGTCCTCGGGGCCCCGGGCAATGGTCACGGCCCCCCGCAGGTCGCCCCCGCGGGCCAGGACCACCCACCCGGCGTCGAGGGGGGCCGCGAGGCGGGCATGACCGAGGCCTCCGGGTTCGGTCTCGACGAGGGGGGTCACGGACCAGCCCGTGGGCCCGCGGGGATCGCCCCAGACCGCCCACACCACCCCGTCGGCGGTGGCGGTCTGGGCCCGCAGCCCGCGGTCATCCACACGCAGCTGGGCCGCCCCGGGGTCCATCGGGAGCCGCCGCGCGACCGATCGTACGGAGCCCGAACGGTCCGTTACCGACACCCGCAGGGGCAGCCCCAGGAGCTCGGCTGTGACCTCGAACACGGCGATCCCGCAGGCGTCGACCTCGGCCACCTCGGGCCGGACGACCACTCCCTCCAGGCCCGGGACGAGGGCCACCCGGGCGGCCCCCTCGGCCCACACGAGGACCTCGGTGGGGACCCCGGGGAGGGCGGTTCCGGCGGGGATGCGGAGGGCTCCGAGGCCCGACTCGCTCACCGTACGCAGCGGACCGGGAGCCTCGGCCGGCACCCGACACGCGGCCTGGGTGTTGGGCCCCTCCACCGACAGCGTATACGGCCCGTCTCCCTCCAGCCGCAAGGCCGCCGCGACCCACAGGGTCGACCCGTCGCTCTGGACTCGCACGGCATCCGTCTCGGTCCCTCGCCCGTTGCGAACCCGCAGGACGGCCCGCTCCAGCGGGTGCCACCCGCCCCGAGCCGGGTCGTCGAGAACCGCCCGCACCAGGAGGGTCCGCCCCGGAACGGCCCGGCCCACCATCTCCACCCGCACCCCCCGCCGCTCGCCGGGCCCCCCCACCGGCGGAGCGATGGCCACCACCGTAAACACCGCCGCAGCCACCGCCGGGGGCACCACCCATCGATCCATCTGCACGGCCCCAGCATATCCCGCCCCGCGCCTCCCCGTGGTCACCCAACCCTCCTACAAAGTCGCCAACCAGGTTGTCACACTCCCTGCCATCTCCCGTTGCGCACCCTGGAACCATCGTTGCTACACTCTCCAGTCCATGTCCTCTCCGCACCGTCCCGGCGTCGTTCTTGATGGGAGATTTCTGCTCCGGGCCGAGCTCGGCCGCGGCCGTCAGGGTGCGGTGTGGGCCGCGGACGACCTCCGGGGGGGCCCCTCGGTGGCCCTCAAGCTCGGGCTTCGGGCGGAGGTCCTGCACGAGGCCGCGATCCTGCTGCGGGTGTCGCACTCCGCCCTGCCCCGGGTGGTGGCCCTCGGCCCCCTCCCTTCGGGCGGGGCCTTCGTGGCCCTTGAGCGCGTCGCGGGAGATCCCCTCGGTCCGGGTGCTCCGGTCGACCTCGTCGTGCGGGCCGGGGCCGTGGTGGCCGAGGCCCTGGGCCACCTGCACGACCTCGGCCTCGTGCACGGGGACATCAAACCCGACCACATCCGGGTGGGCCCGGCGGGGATCCGCCTCCTCGACCTGGGCCTCGCGGGCCAGGCCGGGCGTGGTCTCGACCCCGCGGGGAGCCTCGCCTTTCTCGCCCCCGAGGCACTCGCCGGGGAGCGCTCCGCGGCGGGCGATCTGTTCGCCCTCGCGGTGACCCTGACCCTCTGCCTGACAGGCCGACACCCCTGGGCCGACGACCTCGACGACCGCCGGGGCCTGCTCGCCGCCGCGGCCTCGTCCCTGCCTCCGCGCGACGCGGTGCTCGATGCCCTCCCCGCGGGGCTCCGCCGGGCCCTCCACAGCGCCCTCCAGCCCACGGCCTCCCTGCGCCCGAGCAGCCCCCGGGCCTGGAGAGCCCGATGGGTCCGCGACGCCGTCGAGGCCGGACTCATCGAGGCCGAGGACCTCCTCCAGGCTGAGACCGACCCGGGGCGACACGGGGGAGGCCTCGGGGGAGCCCCGGTGTGGGTAGGCGATCGGAGCGGGCCCGAACGCGCCGTGTTGGCGCTGGAGTCGGCCCTGGAGGACCACGGCCTCGGGGTGGCCTGGGTGGGCCCGGCGGGGTCGGGGCGACGGCGTCTCGTGGAGGACACCCTGCGGGCGGTGCAGGTGCGAGCTGCCGGCAGGGGGTTGGCGGTGCGTGGGGTGGAGGGCGCGGTCGACCGGGCAGACGGACCCGTGGTGGTGACCGGGCACGACCTCTCGCCCGCTGCGCTCAGGGACCTGGGGGAGGCCGCCCTGCGCCTGCGCGAACTTGGGGGGGCCTCGGTGGCCCTGTGCGTCACCGTCTCGGGGCCCGTCGCGGGCTCGGGATGGACCTCACTGGCCGTGCCCACGCTCGACGACCCGGGCCTGTCCGCCCTGCTCGGAGCCCTCGCCCCTGCTCCCCTGCCCCCGGTGGCCCTCGCCCGTTGGAGGGAGGCCACCGGGGCCCTGGCGGGTCGGATCGTGCGGGCCGCCCGAGCCCTCGGGGTGGGACGCCTGGCCACGGCCTCGGTCGACGAGATCCGCGCGGCCGCCGACCCCGATGGGGCCCCCGAACCCGAAGGCCTCTCGCCCGGGGCCCGGGCCCTGCTGGCCACCCTCGTGTACGCCGCCGATCCGTTGCCCCTGCGGGCCCTGGTGCACGGGGGCCTGTCCCTGGAGCCCGTCCGGGAGCTCCGGGACCGCGGTCTCCTCGTGGGCGACGCCGAGGGTCTTCGCCCGGCCCTGTCGTGCACGGTGCCGGTCGACCCCGCCCTCGTTGGGGAGGCGTACGATCGCCTCGCGGCCGCCCTCCCCGGGCGTCTCGGCCCTCTGGCCCGACTGGCCCAGGCCGCGGGGCGCCCGGAGATCGCCCGAGCGCACTGGCGGCGAATCGCGGCGGGCGAGGCCAGCCCGAGGCCCACCCACGCCGAGCGAGCCCGGGCCGCGCGGGAGGCTGATCCCGACGACCCCGAGGGCCGATTGTTCGAGGCCGAACAATGGCTCCGGGCCGGCGACCCCGAGCGCTGCCTCGAGGCCGTGGCCCTGGGCCCCGCCGGCCCCCGCCGGTCGTGGCTGAGCGTGCTCGGGCTGCGTCGGGCCGGGCGTCGGGACGAGGCCCTGGCCCTGGCCCGGGCCATGGCGTCTGGGGCCTCTGCCCCGGAGGCCCTCCTCGGGGCCCTGGCCCTGACCCGCGAGGCCCTCGACCGAGGAGACCTCGCGACCGCGGCGTCTCTCCTGCCCCCCGCGGGGGCCCTGGCGGCCGAGGCCGACGACAGCCTCGGGGCCCGGGAGGAGCTCGCGGCCCTGCTCGCCCTGGGCCTCGACGACCTGGAGGAGGCGGGGGCTCAGGCCGCGGCCCTGGAGCGACGTTCGCTGCGACGGGGCGACGACGACGTCCGGGCCCGGGCCCTGTCGGTGCTGGGGATGGTGGCCCAGCGGCGCGGAGACCCGGCCCTCGCGCGACGGCGCTACCACGACGCCTGGAGCCTCGCCGTGGAGCGGGGAGACGGGCACGGGGCTGCCACCTACCTCGTCAACCTCGGCGGGGCCGCCCTCGACGCGGGCGACCTCGGAGAGGCCCTGAGGGCCCTCGAAGACGCCGTCCCAGCCCTCGCCGCACGCGGACGGATGCCCGAGCTCGCCCGGGCCCTGGCCAACCTCGCCTCGCTCCGAGCCTGGATCGGCGACCGGGTCACCGCCTGCCGCCTCGCCCATCGTGCCGCCCAGGCCGCACGCACGCTCGGCGACCGACTCGCAGAGGCCTTCGCTGAAGCCATCGCGGCCGAGTGCGCCGTCGACCCGGGGGAGGCCATCGGGGGGCTGTGCTCGGCTGCGGCGCGGCTCGGGGCCCTCGGCGATGCACCCCGGGGGGCCGAGACCTTCGGCCGGGCCGCACGGAGGGCCCTGCTGGCGGGCGACCTCGTGCAGGCCCGCGACGCCCTGGAGCGGGCCCGGGGGTGTTGTCCCGAGCCCGTGGCCCTGCGTTCGGTGGGGGCCCTGGCCCTCGGGCTGCGATCGCCGTCCCCCAACCCGGCAGAGTGCGCCGCCCTCCTGGGCGAGGCCGAAGCGGCGTTGGGCCTCGACCCCTCGGCCGAGACCTCCCTGTGGCTCGGGGCCCTGCGGGTGGGGGTGGCCCTGGCCCACGGAGACCACCCCGAGGCCACGCGCCTTCGCGCCAAGCACCAGGGGCGGGTGGAGGCCCTGGCCGCGAGCCTGCCCGACGCCGCGGCCGAGCTGTTTCGGGAGGCCCACGGCCTGCCCGAGCCCGGGGTGGTTCTGGCTACGAACGACCGCGACGGAGACGCCGCGGCCTGGCGCAGGCTGGTGTCGATCACCCGGGAGCTGCAGGCCGAACCCCGCCTCGACGCGCTCCTCGAACGCATCATGGACGCGGTGATCGAGCTCACCGGAGGCCGCCGGGGGTTTCTCCTCCTGCGCAGCGAAGACGGGACCCTTCGGGTGCGTACGGCCCGCAACGTGGCCCGCACGGACCTCCGGGGCGACGAGATGGCCTACTCCCGCTCGGTGGCCGAAGAGGTGGCACGGACGGGCCAGCGGGTGGTGTCGCTTGACGCCCTCGGAGACCGGACCCTCGGGGGCGCCGAGAGCGTGGCGGCCCTGCAGCTTCGCTCAGTCCTGGCTGTGCCGCTTCGGCTCCCGGGGGAGATTCTGGGCACCGTGTACGTCGATGACCGGTTTCGGGTGGGGGCCTTCGGCGACGACGCCGCGGAGGTGGCCCAGGCCTTCGCCGACGCCGCGGCCCTGAGCCTCGACAACGCCCGGCAGCGACGGGCCCTGGAGCGGTCGCTGCGGCGCACCGAGCGCCTCTCGGCCGAGCTGGCCCGCACGGTAGAGTCGCAGCGGGCCGAGCTGGCCGTGGCCCGTCAGGCGACCCCTGACGCCACCCGCGGACACTACGAGGCCCTCGTCGGGCGCGGGGCGGCCATGCGGCAGATGCTCGGGCTCCTCGACCGGGTGGCCCCCACCACCATGCCCGTCCTGCTCCAGGGAGAGAGCGGGACGGGCAAAGAGCTCGTGGCCAGGGCCCTGCACGCCAACAGCCCGCGGGCCGGGCGGCCCTTCGTGGCCGAGAACTGCAGCGCCATCCCCGAGTCCCTCCTGGAGAGCGTTCTGTTTGGGCACACCCGGGGGGCCTTCACGGGGGCCGACCGGGCCCGCCCCGGCCTCTTCGAGGTCGCCGACGGCGGAACCCTCTTCCTCGACGAGGTGGGCGAGATGTCTCCGGGCATGCAGGCCCGTCTCCTGCGGGTGTTGCAGGAGGGGGAGGTGCGCCCCGTGGGGGGCGACCGGGCCCGCAAGGTCGACGTCCGGGTGATCGCCGCGACCCACCGCGACCTCGCGGAGATGGTGCGGCGGGGGGCCTTCCGCGAGGACCTGTTCTATCGGCTCGCGGTGGTGGTGGTGGTGATCCCGCCGCTGCGGGAGCGGCGCGAGGACATCCCCGCCCTGGTGGCCCACTTCCTCGACACCCGAAACCCCGGGGTCTCCATCGACCGCCGGGCCCTCGGCCGCCTCGTCGAGGCCCCGTGGCCTGGAAACATCCGCCAGCTCCAGAACGAGCTGGCCCGGGCTGCCGTCCTGGCCGACGGGATGATCCGGGTCGAGGACCTCTCCGCCGCCTTCCTCGCCGACCGGGGGCCCCTCGACGCCCCGACCGACCCTGCCCAGGCCGACCCCCTGCATCTCCGCCGGGCCGTGGGGTCGATCGAACGCGACCTCGTGGCCCGGGCCCTGCGGGCCCACGGGGGCAACCAGTCCCGGGCCGCCAAGGCCCTGGGACTGTCTCGTTTTGGGTTGCAGAAGAAGCTCAAGCGCCTCGGCATCGACCCGCACAACCCGGGCGAAGTTTGAGAGGCTCCGTGGCGGGACGGGGCGAGGCTCAGACCTTCTGCCCGAGGGCCGCGAGGCGCTGGCCGACCACCGACCAGTTGGCCCCCGAGAGGATGGCGTCGACGTACTTCGCCTTGGTGGTCTGGTAGTCGTAGAAGTACGCGTGCTCCCAGGCGTCGAAGGCCGCCACCACCGTGGTGTTGGCCAGCAGGCCCACGTGGTGCTCGGACTGGATGAGGTTGTTGTAGAGCTTGCCCGCGCTCGCGTCCCACACGAGGGTGGTCCAGCCGTGGCCGCTCAGGAGGGCCGCCTTGGTGTCGGCGAGGTAGGCGTCCCAGGAGCCGAAGCTGCCCGACACGAGGGCCTTGAGCCCGTCCGAGGCCACGGCCGAGCCGTCCCCGAGATTCTCAAAGTACAGCTCGTGCAGGACCGTGCCGTTGAAGGCCACGGGCTCGCGGCGGCGCAGCTCGGAGTAGTCGCTGAACGAGTAGTTGGGAGCCCCCCGGTCGGCCGTGGCGAGCTTGCCGTGGATCTCGTTGAGCTTGGCCACGTAGCCCTTGTAGAGCTTGAAGTGCTCCTGGAGCTGGTGGTCGCTCAGGCCCTTGGTCTTGCCGAGGAGGCTGTCAAAATTCTTCGCTTCACGAGACATGATGGTTTCTCCGTGGGGAGGTGAGGGAGGGGGTGTGAATGCTTCGACGGCGCAGCCCCGGACGCATACGCGGCCTCTCCGCCAGAGGCGCCCTCGATCTAACGCTCCGGCGAGCAATCGGCAATAGGGCAGTCCTCGGCGCGGGCCAGCGGGTATGCTCCGGGGATGCTTTGTCGAGACACCTCCGGATGGCTCCTCGGGGCCCTGGCCCTGAGCGTTGGGGTGTGGGCCACCGGCTGCGACGACTCCCCCGCCCCCTCCTCCGACGCCGCCGCCCCCGCCGATCTGGGGGTCGAGGCCGACCTGCCCCCACCGCCTGAGGACGTCCCCCACGACGGCGGACCGGGCCCCTACGACGCCGGCTCCCCCCCGGTGTGCGGTCTCGCCCCGCGCTTCGCCCCCCTCGCCGCCCGGGCCCCGGGGTACACCACGGTCGAGCCCGGGGCCATCGCCCCGTACCGCATGGGCTTCGTGGTGGCCTGGCGCGAGAGCGCCCCGCGGATCCCCCTCGGCGACGCAGCCCCGCCCCAACGCGACGCCGTGGTCGTAGCCGCCGTGGGCACCGACGGGACCACGTTGCGCTCCCGGTCGGCGGTGGTCGAGAGCGCCTCCGAGGGCACCGACCTGGGTACCCCCGAGGCCGTGCCGTTCGGGGCCGAGGGGGCGGCGGTGATCTTCGGCGACACCCTCGGGTTGCCCGGGGAGAGCCGATTTCGTACGCGGATTCGTGCCTTCCCCGTCGACCGCGACGGAGCTCCGGGGGATGCGGTCCTGGTCGCAGACGATCACGGGTCTCCCTTCGCAGCGGCCCTGCCGGGAGGGGTCCCGATGGTGCTCGCCTCCCGGGTTCTGGAGACCCTCGACGGGGGCGTGGTCATCGCCCGGCCCGTGAGCTTCCGGCTCTCGCCGAGCCTGGTGCGCGACCCGCCCCTCGGGCGCGACCTGACCGGGACCGTGCCCCTCGAGGCCGAGTCCGTGCAGTTCGGGGCGGCCCCCGACGGGGCGGCCCTGGTGTACCGGGCGGGTGATCAGGTTCGGGTCACCCGCTTCGACCGCGACGGGGTGGTCAACCCGCGGGTGGCCATCACTCGCGAGGTCAACCCTCCGCGCATCGAGGCCGCGGCGGCCACCGACGAGGCCGCGGTCCTCGCGTGGACCGACACCGTCAACGGCATGTCCACGGTCACGGCCGCGGTGGTGGGCGACGACAACCGCCTGCGCCTCCGCCAGGAGCTCGACCGGTTCGTCGGCCCGACCCGCGTGGCCGCCGCCGCCGCCCACGGGGGCGTGGCCCTCGTGTGGACCCGCGGAACGGCCGAGGCCGCCACCCTCCGCGGAGTGGTCGTACAACCCAACGGGATCGTGCGGGGAGCCCCCCGCGACCTCGTGTCCGTCCCCGGGGCCGAAGGGCGGGTGGTGGTGCAGGTCACCGGGCGCTCGCTCCGCTTCGCGCTGAGGGCCCGCGGGGCCGACGGGGTCTCCCTCGGCTTCGGTCAGGTGTGCCTGCCCGAGTAGCCACGACGCGGCGTTGGCCTCGCCCGAGGGCCTGCCGCCCTTCACCCCGGAGCACGGTCCCTACGATGATCGACCTACCGTTCAAAGACCTGGTCCACAACAGCTTCCTCTACCCCTGGGTCCAGGGAGGCCTCGAGCGCATCCAACAGGGCCGCGAGATGCGGGCCTGGGTCGCCGCGGGAGGCGCGGGGCGCCCTCCCATGCTCCTCACGCAGGGCATCGTGCGGCGCTTCGCCCAGCAGTACACCCTCCGCACCCTCGTCGAGGCGGGCACCCACCTCGGGGCCATGGTCCACGCCCTCCGCCGCGATTTCGACCGGGTGATCTCCATCGAGCCCGACGACGCCCTCTGGGCCCGGGCCCGTCTGCGGTTTGCGGGCGACCCCAGGATCACCATCGCCCACGGCGACCCCAGGGACGTCCTGCCGAGCCTGCTCGACACCCTCACCACCCCCGCCCTCTTCTGGCTCAACGGCTACCCCTCGGACGGAGGCAGCTCGCCGGGAGCCCGCGACGCCCCCGTCGAACGCGAGGTCGACCTCATCCTGGCCCACCCCGTACGCGGCCATGTCGTGCTCCTCGACGACCCCCGCCTCGTCGGCGAGGGCGACGACCCCCCCACCCTCGACGCCCTGCGGGCCCGGGTGGCGGAGCAGCGGCCCGACCTGCGCGTCGAGCGGGACCTCGGCATTGTCCGCATCTACGCCCCGTGAGCACCCCCGCATCGCCGCGCCCTGAGGCGGGTCAGGACCGGGGACCGAGCTTGTCGGCCGGGTACCGCATGGCCATGTCGCAGCGGGGGTATCGGGCCCCGTAGGTCGCCGGAGAGGGAGGCAGCAGAACGCCTGCGCGGTCTGTGCCTCCGCTTCCGCCCGCTGCGACACACCCCCTTCGCCCGCTGCGACACACCCTCCACCCGCCGTGACACAGACCGCGACACGCCGACGTACAGACTGCGACACGCGCCCGGCCGTCTGCGACACGCGCATCGCTGACTGCGACACGCACGCCGACCGACTGCAACACGCCTACAGGCCGTCTTCCCCCTCGGGCTCCTCCGTCAGGGCCGCGTCGGTGGCGGTCCGACGGGTCAGACGGAGCTGCCGGAGCAGGCTCGGCGCCACCCGCAGCACCAGGGCCGTCTTGCCCTCCTGCCGCGCCTGCCGAACCGCCCGCAACAGGTCGCCCAACGCGTGCAGGAGCTGACCTTCCAAGAGGTTGAGAGCCCGCGAGTCCTGGCCAGCAGTGAGGGGCGACTGGAGGGCCAGCGAGCACGCCTCCAGGGTCTCGGCCAGGGCGCGCAGTTCGGCCTCGGTGCTGGCCTCCAGCCCCTCCATCTCCAGCGAGCGGGCGCTGGTGGGCGACAGGGAACGGAGGGCCTCCAGGCCGCCCGCGCACTGTTCGAGCCGGTTGGCGAGGTCGTTGCGGCGGGTGGCGTCCTGGGCGCGACCCTCGGCGTACACACCCCGCCAGAGGTCGTTCTTGCCGATGGCGCGGGCCACCGAGAGCTCCGCCGAGGTGAGCCGTCCGGTGGCCTCCTGGGTCGCGAGGGCGAGCGCTCATCGACGCGATCGAGCCTGGCGAGGTCCCCGTCGACCAGAGCGAGCGGCGCGTGGAGTTGGACCGCGCGAGCTCGGTCGACCTGCCCGCGGGGTGGGCCTTGGCGGTGACCCACGACTGCGTCTCGGCCCACTACGTCTTCGAGCGCGTGACCCCTCTCCTCGGTGCGACGGCGCTCGTCACCGTGCTGGTCTCTGGCGTGGCGATCACCGACCCGCCCCCGGCGCCGTGGATCATGCTCGATGAGGCGAGCGACCGGGTCCAGGTTGGTCTCCCGAGGCGGACGTGGGTCGAGATGATGCTCGGTCGTCGCGTGACGTGGCACGAGGAGTCCGTCGACGATGCGACCCGCCGCCGCGCGTTGATCACGCCTGCGGTTCGCGTCTCGTACGAGGCCGACGACCGCGAGGGCCTCGACGGCGCCGAGGCGGTGGCCCGCTCGCTGCGACTCGACGCGGAGCCGAATGGCCAGGAGAGCCAGGTTGGCCACGGCCAGTGACCCTCAGGTGCAGCACAGGCCGCGAAGAAGAAGGTCCCCGGGTCGTACGCCTGCGCCGCGGGCATCAGGGCGCTCAGCCCGGAAGCGACCAGCCCATCGCCGCGAGGTCGAAGGCCGCATGGTTGGGCGCCTCGGGGTCGATGCGCACGAGGGCCTGGCGACCTGGAGAGAGCGCCGAGGCCACCCACTTCGGCACCATCTGCTCCACCCGCACCAACCCACGCCCTCGTGCATCCTCCACCTGCACGTCGAACACCCACGCCGAACCGTGCATCCCGTGACACCCGGCGATCACCCCCTGCCGCGGCGTCCCACGTTCGAGCGCACGGCGCGTGGCCGTCTGCACGCGGCGCTCTTGCCGAAGGGCGTGGCCCAGCACAAGCGCGATCGGCGCCAGAATCACAAGGCAGCCGAGCCCGATCCACGCGAGCAGTCTAAGCAGGGCTGCGTCCAACATGGCCCCGACGCTACCCCCCTCCCCGCAAGCGCGCGAGCCTGTCGAGCGTCAGACCTCCACCTGGAGATCGTGCATCGGGGTCAATCGCGTTGAGGACAACAGGTCGCGCACCCGGCGACCCGTGCGCCAGGCCAGCAGCCCGCCCACGACCACCATCGCCGCCGCGCAGACCAGGAGCCCCGCCGCGTAGATGCCCTCGCGCACCATCGACACCGCCATCCACACCCCGCCGCCGATCACCGACACCAGCATCACGAGAACGGGCCCGAGAACCATCACCCCCATCACCCGCGCGCCGAGCGCAGGCCGCTGCGAGAGCTTCGCGCAGGCAGGACACCGCAGCGCCTCGCGCGACGACAGAGCAACACCGCCAAGGTCGCTGCCGAGCGCATGCCGGGTGAGCTCGCCTTCTGCGCCGCAGTGTGGGCATCGCGCGCGCTCCACCCCGAGCACCTCGCCGCGTACCTCGATGGTGTAGGAGACGTGCATGCGGCGACGGTACCATCTACCCCGTGGTGAGCGACAACGCCTGCGCCCACCAAGGGGACGTACTCCGAACTCCAGTCACAGCCTGTCGGCGGGGTACAGCATGGCCACGTCGCAGCGGGCGTACCGGGCCCCGTACGTCGCCTTGATCTCGGGGTCGTGCACGAAGCCCGCCTTCTCGTACAAGTGAATGGCCGCCTCGCAGCGCCGACTCGTGAGGAGGTAGAGCTTCTCGGCCCCCATCGCCCGGGCCCGCTGCAAGACGGCGTCGAGCAGGCGCTCGCCGACCTTCAGCCCCCGGGCCGTCTCGCGGACCCCCATCTTCGTGAGCTCGTACGCCCCAGGGCCGGTCCGTTGCAGGGCGCAGGTGCCCACCACCCCGAGGGCGGCCGTCCGGGCGAAGAGAATGGCCCCGCCCGGATCGATGATGCGGGCCCGGGGATTCTGCAAGACCTCGCGGTCCGCGGGTTCGAGCGTAAACATGGCCGTAATCCACGCGGCGTTGATGTCGTGGAACTCCGTCGCCAGGGCGTCGGTGAAGTCGACGATCTCTACCGCGAGGGATGCGGGCGGGCGCTGCGGACTGTCTTCGGGTGCCATCTCGCGCCCGAAATACCACGCCTCGCGGCGGGGCGCAGTCCGGGCCCCTACCGCCGTTGCACGACCATCACCCGGGTCCCGAGCATGCCCACCAGGGTGCGGCCGTCGTTGGAGACGGTCATCGCGTCGAGCTGGCCCGTGCGCCCCGCGAGGGCCTCCACGGCCAGCCTGCGCCACCCCGTACGCTCCCGCACCCACAGGCCGTCGGGGGTGGCCAGGGTGAGGACGGTCCCCGCGAAGGAGCTGCTCTTCGATCACCAAGGCATGCCGCACAGTCCCGCGGGCTGCTGGCGATGCATACAATGGGCGGACTGTCAACTTTGTGGCGCTGGAGCTCCGGCTGCGCAGGTTCTCGACACAGGGAACCCGGTAGACTACTTATCCCCGCTGGAGATGCCGCCACCATGACGGCATCTGGCAGCAACATGAGGAGACCCAAGCTGATGGCGCCCCCGCCCTCGAGCCAGATTGCCGAGCAGGTCGAGAAGGCTAGGCCGCTATACCACCGTCTCGTCATCGTCGTCGGTCCGCCGCGCTCCGGGAAGACCAGCGCGTTACGCGACCTGCATGCTGAGCGAGGTTGGCCGCTCGTGAACGTCAACCTTGCGCTTTCGGAGAGGCTGCTCGAGCTGACTACCAAGCAGCGCGCGCTTCGAGTGGCGCGGATCATCGACGACATCGTCCAAGAACAATCGGGCGACACCATCCTTCTGGACAACATCGAGATGCTCTTCCACCCGGACTTGAAGCAGGACCCGCTCCGCCTTCTCCAGAGCCTCTCACGCAACCGCACGATTGTGGCGACCTGGTGCGGCGCGCAGCTCGGATCCTCTCTAACGTACGCGGCTCCAGATCATCCAGAATTTCGGCGTTTCGAGGAGTCTCAGGCGCTCATCGTGTCCAGCGGGGGCGTCCCCAGCAGCGGGGCGCCGTCTATCCAGGAGAACTCGGCATGAAGTACGCGGACCTCATCCAGTTCGACCCCATCGAGACAGTGGTTCAGCTCCGCGAGGCCGACCGCGCTGCCAGCGCTCGTCGCCTTGTCGAATCCTTCGTCATCTCCAACCGAATGGGTGAGCAGCTCGCGGAGCTCGTGCTCCCGCAGCTCCAGTTCGAGACACCGGCGGACAACAAGGGCCTTCTCGTCGTCGGCAACTACGGCACAGGTAAGTCGCACCTCATGGCCGTCATCTCTGCCATCGCAGAGCATGCCGAGCTCGCGAGCATGCTCACAAATCCCGCTGTGGCGGATAAGGCCTCGCTCGTCGCTGGGCGCTTCTTCGTCATTCGCGCCGAGATCAACTCATCGATGCCGCTGCGGCAGTTTGTTATGGAGACGCTCCAAGACAAACTGTCGGAACAAGGCGTGAACTTTGAGGTGCCGCCCGAAGACCAGATCAAGAACCACAAGGACGTGTTCGCTTCCATGATGGCGGCGTTCACGGCGAAGTTCCCTGACAAGGGGCTCCTTTTCGTCCTCGACGAGCTGCTAGACTACCTCCGCTCCAACCGGGAGCAGGAGTTGATGCGCAATCTGAACTTCCTCCGCGCGGTCGGGGAGTTCGCAAAGGGCTCGCGCTTCCGCTTCATCGCGGGTGTCCAGGAGAGCCTCTTCGACAACCCCCGTTTCCAGTTCGCCGCGGATAGCCTCCGGCGGGTCAAGGACCGCTTCGAGCAGATGCGCATCGCTCGCGAGGATGTGGCTCACGTGGTCGCCGAGCGGCTACTCAAAAAGGACGCGAAGCAGCAGGCGCTGGTGCGCGAACACCTGACGAAGTTCGCGCCCCTTTACGGAACGATGAATGAGAGAATGGACGAGTTCGTCCGCCTCTTCCCGGTGCACCCTGCCTACCTCGACACCTTCGAGCGGGTGTATGTCGCGGAGAAACGCGAGGTCCTCAAGACGTTGAGCGCCGCCATCCGGCGGATGCTCAGCGAGACTGTGCCCGCCGACGAGCCGGGCCTCATCGCCTACGACTCGTACTGGCAGAACCTCAAGGACAACCCGTCGTTCCGCTCGGTCCCGGAGATCCGGGACGTCATCGAGAAGGCCGACGTCCTCGAAGCGCGCATCCAGCAGGCCTTCACGCGGCCGCAGTACCGCCCGGCTGCGCTGCGCATCATCCACGCGCTCTCGGTCCACCGCCTGACGACCAGCGACATCTTCGCCCCCATCGGCGCAACCGCCGAGGAGCTCCGCGACGACCTCTGCGTGCTCATGCCGTTGCCGGAGCGCGACGCGGAGTTCCTCAAAACCGTCGTCGAGACCGTGCTCCGCGAGATCGTAAAAACCGTCAGCGGGCAGTTCCTCTCGTTTAACCGCGAGAACGGCCAGTACTACCTCGACCTCAAGAAGGACATCGACTTCGACTCGCTCATCGACAAGCGGGCGGAGTCGCTGAGCGACTCTCAGCTCGATCGATACTATTTTGATGGGCTGCGCCGCGTCGTGTTCGAGGACCCGGAGGCCCCGCCCTACGTCTCGGGCTATCGCATCTGGGAGCACGAGCTGCAGTGGCGTGAGCGCAAGACGGGCCGCAGCGGCTACCTCTTCTTCGGCGCCCCCAACGAGCGCTCCACTGCTCAGCCACCGCGCGACTTCTACATTTACTTCATCCAGCCGTACGAAGCGCCGTACTTCAAGGACGAGCGCAAGCCCGACGAGGTATTCTTCCGGCTCACGCACCGGGATGAGGAGTTCGACCGCGCCCTCAAGCTCTACGCTGGAGCGCGTGAGCTCTCGGCCACTGCGTCGGGCAGCAACAAGAAGATCTACGACGACAAGGCGCTCGAGCACCTGCGGACGATGACCCGCTGGCTGCAGGAGAAACTGACCACCGTCTACGAGGTCACATACCAGGGCAAGGCACGCAGCCTGGGCGAGCTTCTCCAGACCCTCTTCGCGCGTGCGCCTTCGCGTGGCGGCGTCCGGGACTACGTCGACGTCGCGGCGGCGGTGTCGTTGTCCACCCACTTCACCGACACGGCGCCCGACTACCCGATCTTCGACACCCCCATCACACGAGCGAACCGCGGGCAGGCGGCGCAGGACGCGCTGCGCTGGATCGCCGGGAGCGTCAAGAGCAAACTCGGCGCCGCCGTGCTGGACGCGCTCGAGATGCTCGACGGCGACCAGCTTCGGCCGCGTGAGTCTCGCTACGCGAAGTACATCATCGAGCAGCTGGGCGCCAAGGGTGAAGGTCAGGTGCTCAACCGCTCCGAGCTCGTTCAGGAGAAGACCGGAGTCGACTACTGGAGCCGCTTCCGGCTCGAGCCGGAGTTCCTTGCCGTCGTCCTGGCGGGACTGGTTCACAGCGGCGACGTGGTGTTGAGCATCACCGGGAAGAAGATCGACGCTGGCGCCATCGACCAGTTTGCGAAGCTCTCGGTGAACGACGTCGCGCAGTTCAAGCACATCGAGCGTCCGCGCGACCTGCCGCTCGGGGCGCTCCAGGAGCTCTTCGACCTTCTCGGCGTTCCCAAGGGCCTGATCGTCAACCCCGCCAAGCGCGACGATGCGGTGACGCAGCTGCAAGCGAAGGTCGCTGAGGTGGTCAACAAGGCTGTCCTCGCGCACGCCCACGTAGCCGACATGGTTCTGTGGGGGAAGCCCATCCTCTCGGCGCAGGAGCAGACTGATTGGCGCCAGCGCCTCGGTGATCTGAAGCGATTCCTGGAGTCGCTCCAGGCCTTCAACACCGTCGGCAAGCTGAAGAGCTTCCCGCTCAACGTCGCCACCATCCAGGCGCAGCGGCCGGGTCTCGCGCTCGTCCGGGAGGTCGAGGAGTTGGGAGAACTCGTGCAGCAGGTCGGTCCGATGACCTCGTACCTGGGCAAGGCCGAGGCTGTGCTCCAGGTCGGTCACCCCTGGGTGGACCAGATGCGGGAGCGACGCGGTGAGCTGATGGCCAAGATTACGAGCCCGAAGCACCGCGCCGACTCGGGTTTCCAGCGTGCGCTCGGCCAGGCCCTGGCGGAGCTCAAGACGGCCTACCAGGACGCCTACCTGCAGCGCCACGTGCAGGCTCGGCTGGGCGCGACGGACGACCAGCGCAAGGCCCGGCTGGGGCAGGACCCTCGCCTCAAGCAGCTCCAGCAGATCTCGACGGTCGAGATGATGCCGACCCAACAGCTGCGCGACTTCCAGAACACGCTCTTCGGCCTGAAGACGTGCTTTAGCCTGACGAAGCAAGACCTCGACGCCGATCCCATCTGTCCGCATTGTGCGTTCCGCCCCGTTGAGGAACCCTTCACGGGGACCAAGACGGGGGACCGGATCGATCAACTCGACACCGAGCTCGACCACATGGAGCAGAACTGGACGAACACGCTGCTCGGCAACCTCCAGGACCCGACGGTGTCCGGCAACATCGAGCTCCTCGGCGCGGGCGAAGGTCGTGATGCCGTCGAGACCTTCCTGAAGAGCAAGAGCCTGCCCGACCCGGTGAGCCCCGCCTTCGTGAAGGCTCTCCAGGAGATCCTAAGCGGGCTCGAGAAGGTCGTGCTCATCGAGGCGCGGCTCCGCTCCGCGCTCACCGACGGGGGTGTCCCATGTACGGTCGGCGAGTTGAAGGAACGCTTCGTCGCCTTCGTCGCCGATCTGACCAAGGGCAAGGACGCCTCCCGCGTGCGCATCGTTGTGGAGCGTTAATTGAACCGAGACGAACTCCTTGCCCGGCTTCGTGGCTTCGAATGGTACGATCTCGAAGTCAAGCAGGCCCAGAAGGGTGTACCGGCAGGCGTATATGAGACCGTGTCCGCGTTTGCCAACACGTCCGGTGGGCACGTCGTGTTCGGAGTAAAGGAAGCGAACAACAAATTCGAAGTGGTTGGAGTCATTGACGTCGACAAAGTCCAGAACGAGTTTCTCACCGGCCTGCGGAGCCCTGAGACCATCAGCTATGCGGTGGATGTGAAGGAGAGCTTCGTCAACGAAGAAGGCCGCATTGTTCTTGTGTTTTTCATTCCGGAGGCACCGCGCCAAGCCAAGCCCGTACACCTCAAGCGCAACGTCAGCCTCAGTTATCTCCGCAAGGGCGCCTGTGACCACAAGTGCACTCCGGAGGAGATTGGCAGATTCCTTCGCAATGCTGGGCAAGCCCGCTTCGATGGGCAGCTCGTAGATAGGACGCTCCAGAGCTGCTTCGACGTGCCGTCGCTTCGTTGGTACCGGGATCGGTTCCGCGCCCGAAACGGTAGCGCTCCGGCGAATGAGTTGCATGATATTGAGTTTCTTGAGCATTGGGGTCTTGTCATCGAAGATTCCGGCAGGCTGCAAGCCACAGTTGCTAGCCTTCTGCTCTTTGGCACTGGAGCTGCGCTGCGATCCGTCTGTGCTCGACCCGTGGCTGACGCCTTTTGGTTCGGCTACCCGTTCGGGGATGCGCAGCCGGACGCTCGATGGGTTGACCGGAAAACATGTGAGGGCAACCTCGTTCAAACTTGGCGGGAACTCCTTGACTGGTACATGCAGCGTCGGATCGCGCGGTTCGGCATCGACCCTGACACCCTGGAGCGCAGTGAGCGACCGGAAGACTACGTCTCTTTCCGAGAGGCGACAGTCAACCTGCTCACGCACCAGGACTTCGAGGAGGCCTCGAACAAGGCGACCGTAAGCTTCTACTCAGACCGGGTCGTGTTCAAGAATCCGGGACACGCATTCGAAGATGGTGAGGCGTTGCTCAAGCCGGGCGACAAACGCGTGCGCAACCCGCTTGTTGTGGAGGCCTTCAGGCGCATCGGAGTTGGAGAACGAGCGGGCACCGGCATCAGAGCGATCTTCCAAGACTCGCGACGTCTCGGACGAGTGCCACCCATTCTCGAGAATGACGTAGCTTCCTACGAATTCCGTCTTACTCTCCTCGCCGAGGAACTGCTCTCCGAACGGCAGCTGCTATTCCAGGCATCACTGGGGGTGCACCTTACGGAGGACCAGGCTGCCGCTCTGGCGTTGCTCGCGCGCTCGGCATCGGTTTCGATCGCTGAGGCGTCGGCTGCGCTCGTATGTTCATGGGCGGAGGTGACGGAAGTCCTGAATCATCTCGTCACGCAAGTGCTCGCGTCTCCGCTCGGGAACGAGCGATATGAGTTGGCGCCGCATCTAAGGGAGCGCTGGCCCGTTGGCAAGGCTGCCCCAACGGCGGAAGCGGGCTTGGTCACTGATCAAGCACGGCCCGCTGCCCCAAGCTTGATCAGTGATCAAGCTCGGCCGGGCAGCGCTCCTACCCCGGACGGTAGTACCGCGAGATCCCAGGGAATCGTTGAGATCTCGGATGGTCAGCGAGCTATGCTCTTGGCGAGCGACACCCCCCGTGCTTTGAAGGAGCTTATGGAGATCGTGGGCGTGGCCCACCGCGCACACTTCAAGGAGCACTATCTACAGCCCCTCCTCTACGGTGGGCTGCTCAAACTTCAGTTCCCAGACAAGCCGACCCATCCACGGCAGCGTTACGCGTTGACCGTTGTTGGCGCGAAACTGGTCGCTCGCTGGGCGAAGAAGGACGACCGGACATGACAACCAAGCAGACGAATCTCAGCCTCGCCGATCCAACTTCCGCCAACCATGGCCCTGTTCAATGCCTCGGCATGACCTTCGAGACCCACGGCGCACGTCGAGCATATTTTCTAGAACTGCTCCGCGGAAGGCTAAAAGACCATGCGTTTCGCGCTAGCCCTGGTTTCCCCGAAGCCAGCGACGACGATATACTTCGCCTGTCAGATCCGCCATTCTACACCGCCTGCCCCAATCCATTTCTTGCCGAAATCGTCAAGTCGTGGAGGGATGAGACCCCTGCAAGTTCGGGAGAATATCACCGCGAGCCTTTCTGCAGCGACGTAGAGGAAGGCAAGGGCGGTAGGCTCTACAAGGCGCATACCTATCACACGAAGGTGCCGCCCGAAGCTATCGCAAAGTACATCCTGCACTACACCGAACCAGGTGATGTCGTGCTTGACGGCTTTGCGGGCTCTGGCATGACCGGGCTTGGAGCGGCCTTGTGTGCCTACCCCGACAAAGCACTACGGGATACACTGAAGAGCGCCAACTGGGGGCCGCGTCGCGTGGTTCTGGTTGACCTTTCTCCGTTCGCGACATTCCTATCTTTCGGAGCGAACTCCACACTGTCTGCGCAGGATTTCGAGGCAGAGGCGAAGTCTCTAGTCGATGGGTGCCAGGTTGAACTCGGAGAAGACGTCTATGGGGATGCTCCGGCAGCATACACCCTTTGGTCGCAGGTCTTCGTATGTAACGCCTGCAGCAAGGAACTCTCCTTCCTTGACGTTGCTATTACGGACGACGGCACCATCTCCTCCAGCTTCACGTGTCCCTGGTGCAACGCTAATACTTCTAAGTCGAAGTGTGCTCGCAAGGCATCTACCTTCTTTGATCCCCTGCTCGGGCGACCGATTACTCAGAATCAGTATACGCCGAATCGCGTGATGCGTATTGGGGGCTCAGTGCTTGAGGAACTTGCGCCAGGCGACGTGAGGCAACTGTCGCGCGACTGGAGCGCGCTGTGTAGAAACGCGCCGGTAACTCGGATGATGGGGGCGGGTGAAAACTGGGGCAGCATGTACCGGGCTGGCTACCATGCTGGCGTAACGCATGTGCATCATTTCTGGACGCCTCGGAACCTAGCGGTTCTCTCGACTCTCTGGCGTCGCGCGGACGCGATGCCGCACCCGCATCAGATGAAGATGATGCTGACGTCGTTCATGGTGAAGACCGGTAGTCGAATGCACAACGTTGGCATGAAGGCGGGGAAGATCAACCTTGCCGGGCAGATCTTCAACACTCTGCAGATTCCGAGCGTGTACGCCGAACGTAATCTGTTTGAGCTGGCCCGCGGCAAAATTGCAGACCTAAAGGCGTACTTCGAGCAGCGCAAGCCGTCATCGTCTTGTGTGGTGTCAACTGGCTCGTCCTCCAGGATCGAGCTTCCCGATGACTCAGTGGACTACGTGTTCGTTGACCCGCCCTTCGGAAGCAACATCATGTATGCCGAAATGAGCTTCCTCTATGAAGCATGGATCGGCGTCGTTACAGCCAAGGGCGACGAAGCGATTGTAGACTCGCGCAATAATAAGTCGCTGGATTGGTACAGGTTGAGGATGGTCGACTGCTTTCGTGAGTTTCATCGCGTACTTAAGCCCGGACGCTGGGTCACTATCGCATTTCACAACTCACGAAACGATGTCTGGAACGCTCTCCAGGAGTCTCTTCGGCGAGCTGGTTTTGTGATTGCCGACGTGCGGATCATTGACAAGGGGCAGGGAACGTTCAAGCAAATGACAACTACCGGGGCCGTCGAGAAAGACCTCGCCATTTCGGCTTACAAGCCGAGCGAAGCTCTTGAAGATACGGCCGCTCTCCTCGAGGCGAGTGAAGTCTCGTGCTGGATGTTTATCCAAGAGCACCTGTCGCGGCTGCCGGTCGCAGTCATCAGCAATTCGGAGATCGAAGTCCTCCAAGAGCGCACAGCACAGCTTCTCTTCGATCGAATGGTGGCGTTTCATATTGTCCGTGGAGCGCGCGTGCCGCTGTCAGCCGGCGAGTTCTATGCGGGGCTGAGTCAGCGCTTGCCTGAGCGTGACGGCATGTTCTTCCTTCCCGCTCAAGTCGCTGAGTACGATCGCGAGAGGAACACCGCCACCACACTTCGCCAGCTCACGCTTTTCGTGAATGACGAGGCGAGTGCGATTCAGTGGGTGCGCCAGCAGCTTCAGGACAAGCCGCAGAGCTTCCAGGAGCTTCAGCCGCGATTCATGCGGGAACTGCAGGCTTGGGCCACGCATGAGGCAACCGTTGAGCTCAAACTCATCCTCGACCAGGGCTTCCTTTACTACGACGGCCGGGGACCGGTGCCGAGTCAGGTGCACAGCTACCTTTCTAGCAACTTCAAGGACCTGCGAAATCTCAACAAGACTGATCCGCGCTTGATCGAGAAGGCCCGCGACCGTTGGTATGTGCCGGACCCCAACAAGCAGGCGGACCTTGAACAGCTAAGGGAACGTTCGCTGCTGAAGGAGTTCGAGGAGTACAAAACCAGCACCCAGCGCAAGCTCAAGCTCTTCCGCACTGAAGCGATGCGCGTCGGCTTCAAGGCCTGCTGGCAGGAGCGCGACTACGGCACGATCGTCAGGGTCGCCGAGAAGCTCCCGGATGCTGTGCTCCAAGAGGATGAGAAACTCCTCATGTACTACGACAATGCGCTCACGCGCCTTGGGGACGATTGAGGTGAGCGATGCGCGTGTCCGCGGGCGACTGGTGTTACAGTCTTGACCACGATGAGCCCTGCCGCGTCATCGCGGTCGAGGTCGTGTGGGGGGAAGAGACCGCCCAGGTCTGGCTCGCGCGACGCGACGCGGTTGTGCGCCTGCACCGGAGCCGCCTGCAGCCGCTCGGCGGCGTCATCGCGCCATCGCTGGACCAGCTCTGCTATGTCGCCTCGGCAGCCCGGATCCTCGACGCGATGGAGCGCGACGCGCTGATCGCACCGCTCGAGGGCTCGGTCATCCCGCTGCCCCATCAGCTCTATGCGCTCCAGCGGGCGATGTCCGCTGACCGCGTTCGGTACCTGCTGGCCGACGAAGTCGGCCTTGGAAAGACCATCGAGGCGGGACTGATCCTCAGAGAGTTGAAGGTCCGCGGTCTCGCCAGGCGCATCCTCGTCGTCGCGCCCGCGGGGCTCACGAGCCAGTGGGTCAGCGAGATGAAGACCCACTTCAGCGAGGACTTCCGCCTTGTGCAACCCGGGAACTTCCCCGCCTGGCGGCAGCTCGCCGACGTTGACGAGAAGGAGAATCTCTGGCGCCTTCACGATCAGGTCGTGTGCCCGCTCGACTCGATCAAGCCGATGGATACGCGCCGAGGCTGGTCGTGCGAACAGCTGGCTCGGTACAATCGCGAGCGCTTCGATGACCTGGTCTCCGCCGGGTGGGATCTGGTGATCATCGACGAGGCCCACCGACTCGGTGGCAGCTCCGAACAGGTCGCACGCTATCGACTCGGCGAGGCTTTGGCGCAGGCGTCGCCGTACCTGCTCTTGCTCTCGGCAACGCCGCACCAGGGAAAGACCGACGCGTTCCGGCGCCTGGTCGCGTTCCTGGACGCCGACGCGTTACTGGATGACGAGTCGGTCACGCGTGAAGCCGTCGCCCCGTACATCATCCGGACCGAGAAGCGTCGTGCCATCGATGCTGATGGCAAGCCGCTATTCCGACCGCGCTACACCCAGATCGTCTCCGTCGAATGGGACGCGTCGCGACAAGAGCAGCGGGCGCTGTACGAGGCCGTCACGGAGTACGTGCGTGAGGGGTACAACCAGGCGCTCCGGGAGAAGCGCATCGCCATCGGGTTCCTGATGATCCTGATGCAGCGGTTGGTGACGTCGAGCACAGCGGCCATCCGGACGGCTCTCGAGCGACGTCTCGAGGTGTTGGAGCTGCCTCCCGGGCAGCTCTCGCTCTTCGGCGAGGATGTAGGCGAGGAGTGGGTCGAGCTGGATGGGCAGGACCAGATGGAGTCGCTCCTCCAGAGCAGGCTCAAGGGGCTCAAGAACGAGCGGGCCGAGGTCGAGCTCCTGCTATCCGCCGCGCGCCGCTGTGATGCCCGCGCGCCCGACGGCAAGGCCGAGGCGCTACTCGCCTGGATCCAGAAGCTGCAGCGTGAGGAGAACGACCCAGCGCTCAAGGCCCTGGTCTTCACTGAGTTCGTTCCCACCCAGACGATGCTCGCCGAGTTCCTGCGACAGCGCGGCTACACCGTGGCGTGCCTCAACGGCTCCATGGACCTCGAGGCGCGCAAGTCGGTGCAGCGGGCCTTCGCCGGGGACGCTCAGGTGCTTATCTCCACAGACGCCGGCGGCGAGGGCCTCAACCTCCAGTTCTGCCACGTCATCGTGAACTACGACCTGCCATGGAACCCGATGAAGCTCGAGCAGCGCATCGGCCGCGTCGACCGCATCGGCCAGAAGCACGTCGTGCGCGCCCTCAATTTCGCGCTCGAGGACACCGTTGAGCTTCGGATACGTGAGGTCCTGGAGGAGAAGCTCCAGCGCATCCTCGAGGAGTTCGGCGTCGACAAGCTCTCCGATGTGCTTGACTCCGAAGAGGGCGGCGTCGACTTCGAGCAGCTCTACGTCGGAGCCGTGCTCTCGCCCGAAGAGGCCGAGTCCCGGGCCGAGGCGCTGGCCGAGTCCATTCGAGCTCGTGCGCGTTCCGCTCGTGAGGGCTCGTCAGTATTGGCAGCCACCGAGGAGCTGGACCCGTCGGCTGCGAAGAAGGTCGCCGGGCACCAAATGCCTTTCTGGACCGAACGCATGACCGTTGCCTGGCTGCGCACGCAGGCCGCTCGTGGAGCCTCCGTCCAGAGCAAGGCGCCCGGTGTCTACGACCTCACCTGGCCTGGCGGCGGTACGACGGCCGCAGCATCCTTCAGCCGTTCCGCGGCCGACGATCCCGGGAAGACGCTGCTCACCATCGAAGACCCACGCATCCGTGGCCTGACGACGCGGATCCCACCCTACGCGCCCGGTATGCAAGTGGCACGGGTCATCATCCCTGGCGTGTCGGACAAGGTGGGTGGGTTATGGTCCTTGTGGCGTGTCGGCTTGTCAACCTTCGATGGCCGGGAGCAGCGCGTGTTGCCGCTCTTCGTCACAGCCGAAGGCCAGACACTCGGGCCCACGGCGCGCGTGGTGTGGGACCGTCTGGTGGAGCTTGCCGACGGGCTCGAGGTGCTGCCAGCAGCCGCGATGGCGGACGGCTCCGCGGAGCGTGCGTTCGAGCAATCCAGAGCGTCGGCGGAGCAGCAAGGGAAGGCTGCGTTCCACGAGCTACTCCGATGGCACCGCGAGCGCCTCTCGATGGAGTCGCGGAAGATGAAGGTAGCCTTCGCCGCCCGTCGTCGCGCGATCGAGAGGCTCGGACTCTCGCAAGTTCGCGACTTCCGACTGGCACAACTCGCGGACGAAGAGGCCGCTTGGCAGCGCGACGTCGAGGCACGAGAACACGGCCTTCCCGAGTTGAGCCCGATGCTCCTGGTGGTGGTCGCACGCACCGGAGGTGCGTCATGACGCAACGGCGCGACGGCTGGCGCAGGACAATCCTGCTGCACTTCAGTGAGGCCAGCGCCAAGGCCGGACGGCTCACCGTCGTGAGCGACCCCGATGAGCTGCTCACCGAACCCGGCGTGGTCGAGCGCCTCGCCGCGCGGGGCTTCGAGCTCATTACCTTCGGTGACCCAGTAGCTTTCCGCTACGCCTATGAGAGTCGCTTTCGGCAGCACTGGGATCGGGGCGAGGCCACACACCTGGTCGTCGTCATTCGAACCGACAAAGGCGATCTCAAGCACATCCCCCACGATTTGCTCGAGGAGGCACGCGAGAGCGGACGTGTCCTGTCGTTTAGTCTCGTTCACCTCTTCCCGTCGCTGGCGCCGAACGTCGTGGCGGAGCTGGATCCACAGCACTTCGACGCGCTCGCGCACGCGCTCGAGCACGCGAACTCTGGCGACCTCGGGACCAACGCCACCCGAGACTTCGTGCTTCGGCATATCTTCGGGATCGCGCCCGATCTGATCAAGGAGCCGGCGGACCTGCTTCGCGTTCTGCTTCGCCGTCATTACCGTTCACAGGTAGTTCCTAAGAGCCTGGACGCACGCTTTATTGAGGTGCTTACACAGCGCCCGAAGTGGGGTTCGTGGCCGCTCGACCGCATCGTGCCGGATCGCGAGGCGTTCCTGACGTTCCTCGGCGAGCGATGGCCGGGCTTCCTGGTCTCCAAGGGCCTGGAGGCAGTGCCTGGGCGTGAGCCCACTGGGCCGAGCATCTCCGGACCTGCGGATCTTCCATTCGATCACGACGACGTCCGCGTCTACATGGACAACCTATTCGTCGAGGGGCTGCTTGCGCCAACGACAGCTGTGCGCCTGATCCAGGACGATCGCTGGTTCGGCGTCGGCATCGCGGGCTCGCCCGCGTCGAGCTCCGAAGCACGGTACTTCCACCTGCTCGACGAACTCGGTGCCACGATCCCGAGCTCGGACGATGCGACCTACCAGGAGTGGCAGGATTACAGCCTCCGTTGGGGCACGTGGGTGCGCCTGCGATGGCAGACCCTCCCGACCCGCGACGCCCCGAGCGAAGCCGACGCGGTCGCGTTTGTGGAGCGTGTTCAGGCCGCCTTCTCGACATGGCTTCTGCGGCGCTTCGGAGCGATGTCCACGCTGCCCTACCTGCCGCGCCCGGTGCTCGGACATCACGTACCGCATTACCTCGCGCACCACCTTGGTCAGGCAGGGACAGAGCGCGTGGCGCTGCTCGTCATCGACGGCATGGCGATTGACCAGTGGCGTATCCTGCGGGACGCCTTCGACAGCTACCATATGGACGAGTATGCGATCTTTAGCTGGATCCCGACGCTCACACAGATTGGTCGTCAGGCTATCTTCTCTGGACGCATCCCGTTCGAGTTTGCCAGCAGCATCGAGGGCACTCACCGCGAATCCGTGCACTGGTCCAATTTCTGGCAGGACCATGGCCTAGCTGATCGAGCTATTCGTTACGTCAAGCCGCAGGGAGACGGGGAGCCGACACGAGCCGTGATAGAGCGCCTGCTCGAGGGCGCCGAGCAGGAGGTCAAGGCGTTGGCCGGCGTCATCGGCTTCGTGGATCAGAGCCTGCACCATGTGGGACGCGGCACGCGCGGCCTGCACGCCATCGTGGAAGATTGGGCAGAGTCCGGAGAACTTGCCAACCTGGTCGATGGGCTTTTGCTCCGTGGATTCACGGTCTTCCTTACAGCCGACCACGGCAACGTGTTGGGGCGAGGTTTCGGCAAACCCAACGTCGGTGTCACCGCCCAACAGCGAGGCGAGCGCGCACACATCTTCCGCAACAAGGACTTCCGCGACAACACCTCTCCCCAGTTCCCAAACGCCATCGCGTGGCCGCAGATCGGCCTGCCGCGAGACTACTTCCCGCTGATCGCACCGTATGGCGCCTGCTTCATGTCAGAGGGCAAGGAAGCCGTGAGCCATGGGGGCATCGCGCTCGAAGAGGTCATGGTCCCGTTCGTCCGCATCGCGGAGTCATGATGAATCGACGGGCGAACATCGGCTTCGATCGGCGCATCGATCTCGAGTGGCTCGATGCAGCCGCGGCTCAAGTCGCAGCAGGAGCACCGACGGACGAGATGCGCGCTTACCTATGGAATCTGCTTGATGGTGTTGTCGATGGAGACAAGTTCAATAGTGCTCGAGGAAAGACGGTCACTGTCTTGAACCACATTTGGGGCAAGGTCTCTGGGCCTGCGGCATTGCTGCGGCAGCGCGCGACGGCACAGCTCGTGGGGTGCACGGCGGACGAGCGGCTCGCCCTCCATTGGGCGATGATGATCGGCACCTACCCGGTGTTCACGGATGCCGCTGCGGCGATCGGGCGCCTCCTGACCCTCCAGGGCAGCTTCACCCTCGCGCACCTGACCCGGCGTCTCGTTGGCGTCTGGGGTGAGCGCTCGACCCTTGAACGTGCCGGGCAGCGCATCGTCCGCTCCATGGTCCAGTGGGAGGTACTTCGAGACACCGCGACACGAGGCATGTACGAGGCCGTATCGCGGCGAAGGAAGATCGGACCGACTGTTGGCACGGTGCTCATCGAGGCGCTGCTTATCGATGCTGAGCAAGCTTCGGTCCCCCTCGACCAGCTCACCGGGCATCCAAGCCTCTTCCCATTTGATCTCAACGTGAACGCTAGCCACATCCGTGGCGCGTCGCAGTTCCGAGTGCATCGACAAGGGCTCGATTCGGACTTCGTGGAGTTGCAGGGGTACTGAGCGTAAACATGGCCGTAATCCACGCGGCGTTGATGTCGTGGAACCTGAGGCCCGTCCACGTTTTCCCTACACTTGCCTACACCGCAGAATTCCTGGGGA
>CAYUSB010000073.1:0-30549 GCA_964447205.1 uncultured Myxococcaceae bacterium | reverse complement strand
TAAAGAACTACAGGAGCGGTATCTGAATGCCGTCTAGCTCACTGACGGGCCGTTGCCTGCAGCACCTTCTGGATGCGCTGCGTGTGCTGCACGGTCTCGCGCACGAGCTGCTTGCGCGTCCGCGTCAGGTCACGAAGGTCCTGAATGGGCTCCGGAGGAACGAAGCTCGCCGCGATCAGGCCGTGCGCATGGAGGTCGGCGATCCACTGCGCGTCCTTCATGTCGGTCTTGCGCCCCGGAACGCTCTTGATGTGCTGGGGGTTGGCCAGCAGCAGTTCGAAGCTGCCCTCGAGGATGTGCCAGACAGGCTTCCAGTAGACGCCGGTGGCTTCCATCGCCACATGATTGACCTCGTGGCTCTCCAGCCAGTTGGCCAGAGCCAGAAGGCCCTCCGTGGTGGTGGCGAAGGTCTCGAGGTGGACCTGGTACGTCTTGCCCGCGGCGATGCGGGCGCAGGCTACGACGGTGTCCTTGTGGACATCGAGCCCTGCGCAACGTGGATGCAGAAGTTCCATGCATGCCTCCTTGAAGATCGTCAGCAGCGTGAAGTCCCTGTCTGTGGAATCTACATGGCGTGCTCTGGGCGCTCACGCGCCCTGGCGACAGTCTGGGATGCTCTCGGGACTCCCGGCCAAACTCAATCACGGGCTCTCAGCACCAGAGAAACACCGACCTCTGTACCGCTGACTGGCCTCCTCATAGCACACCCCAGGCGCCTTGGGAATGGCCCATGCGCGGTCCCCGCCCGTCGCGGTCCCCGGTCGGCTGGTGCCGTGAGGCAACGTGGCAGCGAGCGACGGTGGCGAGGCGTCCGATACGCGGGCTATGCCGTGCGCGAGGCAATAGGCCCAGGCCAGGTCCGCGGTCCATGCGGGCGAGGGACGGTTTCATACCTCCGGGAACGTCCCGAAGGGCCGGTGGGCAACTCAATCCAGGCTCGTGCCGACTCCTTCGCGCTCCGTCCGTCCTGCCACTGCACAGCGCGCTTCGGACCGGCATGAGCCTCCCACGCCTCGATTGTCACCAGTTGGTTTCCGGATTTCGTGATCATGGTTCCGCCGTGTGTGTTATTTCTGTGGCCGCTCCTCGTAGCGAGGCAGGTCGTCGGGGATACAGTACCAGTCGGCCTTGGAGCCCGCGAAGATGTGCATACCAAGCGGAGCGCCGAGCGGCGTATCCAGACTGCCCAGACGCAGCCGCATCTGGTCGCCCAGACTGACCACCAGGTGGGACCCGCAGCGAGAACAGAACGTCCGTACCACACCGTTCTCTGCCGTGAACGACGCCAGCATGTCCTGCCCCTGCACGACACGAAACTGCTCGGGAGAGATGACACCGTTGGCCGAGAACGCCGAGCCGCTTGTCTTGCGACAGCGCGAGCAGTGGCAGTAGTAGGTCGGTCCGATGTCTCCATCGATTTCGTACTTCACGGCACGACAGAAACAGCTTCCAGCATGCATCTTTGGTTCACTCACAGTCCACCTCTCCCGCTCACAAGGCCGAATGGTGTACAATCGCCTCAACGATCGTAGGCCAGTCGTCGCGCGGGAGCTCGTGGCCGGTGCCCTCCAGCGTCAACAACGTCGCGCGCGGCAGCTCGGCCAGGAGCGCCTCGGCATGCGCGTACGGGAGCACGATGTCCTCCGTGCCGTGAATGATGAGCGCAGGCTGGCCGATCTCCGGAAGCCGGTTGATCCAGCCCTCCGCGTCCTGAAGCTGCGCGTGATTGAAGGCCGTGAGCGGATCGGGCGTCCGCTTCAGGTCCTCTTCGGCCATCCTGCGGATGAGCGCTGGCTCAAACGTGTGGGCCGAACCGCTCAAGAGCTTCCACGCACCCACATGGTAGGCGATCACGGCCGCGTGGTCGGACCAGTCCAGGTCACCCGCCTGGGCGTGATACTCCAGCACGGAGGGGGAAATGCCGGGCATCTTCGGGTCCGCGGCGGCCAGCCGCTCCGAGGAAATCAGGGTGAGCGTTCGGACACGTTCGGGATGTTTCAAGGCGATGAGCTGGGCCAGGAAACCTCCGAGCGACATCCCCACGAGGTGCGCCTCACGAATCTGGAGGCCATCCAACACCCGGACCGCGTCGTCCGCGAGATCTTCGACCGTGTAGTGCAGGCTTCCCGGCGTGTAGCTGGTGGAGCCACCCGTGTCCCGATGGTCGTAGCGGACCACAAAACGGCCACGCTTCGCGAGCATGGCGCAGAACTCTTCGGGCCACCACACCCCCGACGCCATGGCGCCCATGATGAGAAGCACGGCTGGATCCGCCGGTTTTCCGAGGGTCTCCACGAACAGCCGAACCCCATCACGCTCGATCGGGGAGGTCTTCATCGTCATCGAACTACCCCCGCGGGAAGTTGCGCAGCACCAGCACCACGGCCCCGAAGTGGATCACCGCGGCGAGGACCACCATCGCGTGAAACACCTCGTGGTAGCCGAAGACCGTGGGGACGGGGTCGGGGCGTTTGCGGGCGTACACCACCGCCCCGAGGCTGTAGACCACCCCGCCGCCCAGGAGAAGCGCCAGAGGGCCGGGTCCGGCCCCGTGGTAGAGGCTGCCGAGGAAGGGCAGGACGGCCCACCCGAGGGCCACGTAGATGGCCGCAACCAGGGGCTTTGAGGCGCTCATCCAGAAGGTGGACTGGAGGGTTCCGACGAGGGCTCCGGTCCAGGCTACGGCGCGCAGGATGTTGCCCTGGGCGGGGGGAAGGGCGAGGCTGATGGGGGTGTAGGTTCCGGCGATGAGGAGGTAGATGCCGGCGTGGTCGAGGCGCTCCATGCGGCTGCGGGCCTTGGGGCTCCAGTGGGGGCGGTGGTAGGCCGCGCTGAAGCCGAAGAGGGCCGTCAGGCACAGGGTGTAGACGATGGCCGTGACGCGGGCGGCCCCCGGCGCGACCTGGCTCACCAGGACGAGCCCCGCCACGAGGGCGATGCCGCAGGCGATTTGATGCGAGACCCCGCGGAGCCGTGGCTTCAGCCGCACGACGAGGGGGGGAACGAGTGTGGTGGTGGTCATTCCCCCAACGTAGGGCGTGGGGGAGGCGGAGCCTGCAGAGGGTCCTCGAGATTCGTTGAATTCGTGTCCCCGCCCCACGACGCGGCGCGACATGGACCGTCGGCCCTCACTCGGCGCGCTGACGCCGCTGGATGCTCCGTGCGAGCTGCGTGAGCGTGTCGGCGTAGCTGGTGCGGCAGATGGAGCCCACCACCCCGTTGTCGTAGCGTTCTGCGAAGCGCCGGGCGACCTGGGCGATGCGCCGCGAGGGCCAGGCGTAATACTGGGCCTGGAGGTCGCAGGGGGGGTTGGTGGGGTCGTAGCGCGTGCCCTCACGACGGCACCCCGGCACGACGCGCTGGCTGCAGGCGGGGTCCATGTTGCGTTGGCGCATCGAGACGGGCCCCTCGGGGCTCATGGCCGTGAGCCCGTCGGAGCCGTCGGGGTTGTTGCCGAGGAGGGCCCCCCAGTCGACCCCTTCACCCCGGGTGGGGAGGTTGATCGGAACCCCCAGGATGCCCCCAAACACCACCAGCTCGGGGCGGCCGGGTTTGAGCGACGTAAAGCCGCGGGCGGGGCGGGCGGGGTCGAGGTAACGGTTGAGGTTCCAGGTGGGGTCTTGGGGGCCTCCTGGGGTGTAGAGGTAGAAGCGCTGGTTGAGGTCGAAGCCGGCCCAATCCGACGACTGGATGTCGTACACGCCCAGGCCCTCGCCCCGGGGCGGGCGGCAGTCGCCGTCGGGGTCGCCCGGCTCCTGGTAGCGGCAGTCTCGGACCGAGCCGTCCTCCTCGTCCGAGACCACCACGATGGCCAGCACCGCCCTGTCGCGTACGAAGCCCGCGTTGGGATCGTTGTTTCCCGGCTGGGCCCTCGCATTGCGGACGACCAGGGCCCGATACGCCGCCTCCAGGGGCTGCTCCAGGCCGCAGCCGCCGATGGAGAGGTAGGCGTTGCACACATAATCCTCGACGAACTCGGCCGGGGAGGTGCTCGCGGCCTCGAAGGTGAGAAAGCTGGGATACTGGGTCGGGTTCTGGGTGCAGCGGGCGGGCCGAACGCCCGGCGGGGCCGTGGTCCAGGGCTGGTGCGTACGGATGGCCTGCCCCTGGCGAATGGGGTTGAGCAACCCATCGTCCCCCACGTCGCTGTTGGCGCACGATGGCACAACGGAGCCGGGGGTCCCCAGGTCGGACGACACCACCCCCACGTGCATCTGCCGCACGGGCGGATACACCGGCCGCCCCGTCGCGGGATCGGTCGGCGGCGATACCAGGGTCGTGAGGAGGGCGTCGATCTGCCGTCCGATCTGCGTCTGGTTGTCACGCATCGAGTTGGAGTTGTCGATCACGAAGAGCAGGTCGACCCCGTCGCCTGCGGGGGGGCCTGCGTCGACCGGGGCCCCGCTGTCCTGGGAGATCACCACGTCGCGCGGATTGCCCGTGTCTTGCGGCACCGCGGACCCGTCGACAGGCACCCCGGGCACGTCCACGGACACCCCGGGCCCGTCGCCTGCCATCGCAGAGAGGTCCGTCGGGTTCGTGCCCGCGTCGCGCGGAACGTCGGGCACCCCAGGGCCCCCGTCCCCCCCCAACTGCACGGTCTCCGAGCACCCCACCACCAGGAGCATGGGCACCATCGCCCACGACCTCCGCGCGTTACCCCACCGTCCCCGCCCAGAACTTGTCGACATGGTCACTGCCTCCGTAGAGCCCTTCCGAGCCCTGGTGCACGGTCCAGGCCAGCCGAGCTCCCCCGCAGCCCCCCGTCACGCCCGATCGGGCGAGGGCCCCTCGCAGCCCGCCCCCACGTACAGATCGCCACCCTCCTCCACGAGCTTCGCCCGTTGCGCGGGCGAGAGCATCGCCTTCACCGGTCCGATCGCCGTGAAGTTGACCGACACCCCCGTGAGCGACGGCGCGTCAAACAAGGCCCGCATCGCCTCGGGAGAACACCCCTCCGCGGGCATGTACGTTCCGAGGCCGAGGCGTACGAGCGACCCGCTGCCCGCGAGCTCCCGCAGCCACGCGTCCCGAGCCGCAACCCCCAGGTCGAGAGCCAACGTCCGCAGCCCGCCCATGGCCGCGAGGGGGGCCAACGAGGTCACCGAACACCGCGACCCATGCGAGAGCGTGAGGCCCAGGGTGTTCAGGGCGGGCAGGGCCCCGAGGGCGGCGATCCCCGCGTCGCCGAACGATCCCTTGGCGAGGCCGACGTCGAGCAGCTCCAGGGTCTTGATGGCCCCGAGCTGCACAAAGCCCTTGTCGCTCAGCGGGGCCTGGCAGATGCGCAGGTGGGTGAGGGGCAGGCCCACGAGGTGTCTGGCCGCGGCGTCGGACAGGGCCACGTTGGAGATGTCGAGCCGACGCAGCCGCGTGAGACCCTTGAGGGGGGCCACGATGGCCGCGCCAGGTTTGCCCGCGGTGTGCAGGTTGAGGGCCTCCAGGGCCGTGTTGTCCGCGAGAAACGCGAAGTCCCCGGCCTTGAGCTTGTGGCTCACATGGTGAAGATGCAGCCAGCGCAGCCTGGGCAGGCGCCCGATCTGGCTGAGGCCCTTCGCAGTGAAGCGGTTGCCCTGGCTCACGTACGCCCCCTGGTCGAGGTCGAGGCCCACAAGGTCGGGCAGCACCTCGGGCAGGGCTGTGAGCAGGGCGTCGTCGGCCACCGAGCTTTGGGTGAAACGCAGGGTGATCGCAGCCTTCGACGCGCCCAGCGGCGCGAGGGCCCGCAGGTCGGCGAGGCGCCCGACGGTGACCCCCAAGGCCTCGAGGCCGGGGTGTTCGGCGAGGGCGGCGACCTCCTCGGGAGCAAGCACGCGGCGGACGGAGATACGGGACGGGGCGTCTACGAGAGACGCGGAGGTGTAGGGCTTCGCCGCGTCGGCAGACTTCGCCCCAGATCGGGTGGCCATCATGGGCCGCGAGGCTACTACAGCCCGCAGTCGGCGGCCCCATCGAGGCCGATGCCGTCGACCCGCCACACCCGGCCCACCCGGCGCAGCCGCACCACCATCGGGTGCTGCTCGGTGGTCGTCGACAGGCGCCCCGCCACACACGCGGCCCCGTCCCCCCGCGGCACGACCCGCTGCAGGTCCTCGTGGGCCCCGGCCTGAAGCAGCCGCAGGGCGGGGGCGGAGCTGCCTTCCGTACACGCGCTCCCGAGGCAGGCGCGGACTTCGGCCGCGAGCCCGTCGGTGGCCAGGGCCGTCGCCGCCGCCGCGTTGCCCAGCCGAACCTGCGCGAAGAACCGCTGGGTCACGGGCCGCTCGCCCTGGGTCAACCCCACGATCACGGCCAGCATCAAGCCCGCGGGCAGGAGCGGGAAGAGCAGCATCCACGGGCGAAACCAGCCGCGCTCCGGGGCCGAAGGGCCCGACGCGGCCGAGGGGGATGGGTCGGTCGGCATGCAGAGGGTTACGAGGTGCGGTGGGCTACGTCGAGGGCGATCTCGATCATCTCGTCAAAGCTCGTCTGGCGCTCGGCGGGGGAGAGCTTCTCGTGGCGGCGGATGTGATCGCTCACCGTGAGGATCCCGAGGGCCCGGGCTCCAAACTCCGCGGCGAGGCCGTAGAGGCCCGCGCACTCCATCTCGACCCCGAGCACCCCGAGGCGCTCCATCACGTCAAACATCTGCGGCTGCGGCGAATAGAACAGGTCGGCCGAGAACACGTTGCCCACCCGCACGGGCCGCCCCAGGCGCTCGGCGGCCTCGACGGCTTGTCGCGCGAGGCCGAAATCGGCCACGGCGGCGAAGTCGTGGTCCATGAAGCGCATGCGGTTGCACTTGGAGTCGGTGCTCGCCCCGAGGGCCACGATGATGTCGCGGAGCTTTACGTCGGGCAGGATGGCCCCGCAGCTGCCCACGCGGATGAGGACCTTCACGCCAAACTCGCGCACGAGCTCGGTGGCGTAGATCGACACCGAGGGGATCCCCATCCCGTGGCCCATCACGCTCACCGGGGCCCCGCGGAAGCTGCCCGTGTACCCGAGCATGTTGCGCACGGCGTTGACCTCGCGCGGGTCGTCGAGAAACCTGTCGGCGATGTACTTCGCCCGCAGGGGGTCGCCCGGCATCAAGACCACGGGCGCGAAATCGCCTGGAGACGCGGAGATGTGAGGGGTCGTCATGGCGGCCTGGACGATACCCCCGTCGCCCCGCCCGCGCGAACCCCTTTTCGGGCTCGTGCTCACGGGTTGGTTCGCCTTCGGGGTCGCCGTGGCCCGGCTCGCCGCCACCGGCTCCCTGCGGTAGACGGCCTACTCCTCGCCGTCGGGTTTGCCGGGCGGATCGCTCGGCTCACCCGGAGCGAACGGGTCGCTCGGAGGGGGAGGGGGCGGGAGGATCTCGCGCGGCACCGCAGGCGGGGACAGCTCGGCCGGGGCCACCGGGGCTGGCGGAACACTCGGGGCCGCAGGGGGATCGGTCGAGGCCCGCGTCCCGGGCGGAAAACTCGGGACCTCCCCGGGGCCCAGCGGGGGCGGGGGCAGGGTCTCGACGAGGTTGGGGTCGAGGGCGGGACGCACCGCGGGCGGGATCGACACCCCCGACCCGTCGGGGTCGGTCTCGCGCATCTCGGGGAGGCGCACGGCCTGGGTCTCCTCCCCCGGCGGCGGGACCGTCTCGGGCTGCTCGGGGTCGACCACCCGCAGGACCACCGCGGTGATGTTGTCGTCGCCTCCGTGATCGTTGGCGAGGGCCACCAGGGCCCGGCACGCCCCCTCGACGCTGCGATGGGCCCCGACGATGCTGAGAATCTCGGCGTCGGAGATCATGCCCGACAGGCCATCGGAGCACAGCACGAACACATCGCCCACGGCGACCTCGTGGGACGACAGGTCGACCATCACGATGTCGCTCATCCCGAGGGCCCGGGTGATGACATTGCGGGGAAGCTCCAGGCGCTGGGCCGGGGTGAGCTCGGGCATGGCCCGGAGGTACTCGTTGACGAGGGAGTGGTCTTGCGTGAGGAGGGTGATCTCCTGGCCCCGCACCCGATAACAGCGCGAGTCGCCCACGTGGGCCACGTAGGCCCGGCTCACGTCCGGGGACATCAACACGCCCACCACGGTGGTGCCCATCCCACGCCGGTCGGGGTTACGGACGCTCTCCTCGTAGATGGCCCGGTTGGCCACCTTCACGCCCGTGACGAGGCGATTCTCCTCGTTGCTCAGGCCCGGGTCGTAGTGGAAGGGCCAGGTGGCGTCCTCGCGGGCCGTGCTGTCGAAGAAGGCCCCCACCGAGGCCGTGGCGAGCTGCGAGGCCACGTCGCCGGCGAGGTGTCCCCCCATCCCGTCGGCCACCAGGTACAGGCCATGGTGCTCCAGGAGGACGAAGCAGTCCTCGTTGTGCTCTCGATGGAGCCCTACATCTGTGCGCCCGGCGGCGATGACCTTCAGCGACATTCGTTCGACGCGGGAGCGTTTCACCGTCGTACGCGCGGTGTCAAGGCAACACGCGCGGCCGCGGTCGACGAGTCCCATCTCCGGGTGATATAGGGCCCGTCATGCGTGAGCGTATCGCCGTGATCGCGGGGGATGGGATCGGCGCGGAGGTCATCCGCGAGGCCCTCAGCCTCCTCGAACTCCTCGCCCGACACCGCCCCCTCGACCTCGACCCCTGGGCCCTCGACCTCGGGGCGGAGCGCTTCCTGCGCGACGGGACCACCATGGCCCCCGAGACCTTCGCGGAGATCCAGGAGACCTGCGGGGCCGTGCTCCTCGGGGCCCTCGGCGACCCGCGGGTCCCGTCCAACCAGCACGCCCTCGACATCCTCTTCGGCTTCCGGTTTGGCCTCGACCTGTACGCCAACATACGCCCCGTCAAGTGCCTTGACGACCGCCTGTCCCCGCTCAAGCACCACGGGGCCGCCTCGGTCGACTTCGTGGTCTTCCGCGAGAACACCGAGGGCGTGTACGTCAACGTCGGCGGCCAGGTCCGCCGGGGGACCCCCCACGAGCTCGCCATCAACGAGGACATCAACACCCGCCGCGGGGTCGAGCGCATCATCCGGGCGGCCTTCGCCCACGCCCAGGCCCGCGGGGCGAAGCGGGTGCACATGGCCGACAAGAGCAACGCCATGCGCCACGCCCACGAGCTGTGGCTCCGGGTGTTCAAGCTGGTGGCCGAGGACTATCCCGGGATTACGCCCGTGCATCACTACGTCGATGCGATGTGCCTCTACCTCGTGCAAGACCCGTCGCAGTACGAGGTCATCGTCACCAACAACCTCTTCGGCGACATCGTCACCGACCTCGGGGCCGCCCTCCAGGGAGGCCTCGGCATGGCCGGCAGCGCCAACGTCCACCCCGGGCGCCGACTCGCCCTGTTCGAGCCCGTCCACGGGTCGGCCCCGCCCCTCGCCGGCAAGGACGTGGCCAACCCCTTCGCCGCCGCCCTCACCCTCGGCATGATGCTCACCCACCTCGGCCACACGGGCCTCGAGGCCGTCATCGAAGACAGCGTCCGGGAGTGCATCGGAGCCCTCGCCTGCACCCGCGACGTAGGCGGCACCCTCGGGACCCGGGCCGCAGGGGAAGCCCTCCGCGGGCGGGTCCGGGCCCGGCTGTAACCTCTGCCTCGCACCGCGAAGCTGCAAGGTGCGTCTTGCACGGCTGCAATCTACGCTCCTGCACCCTGTGCAGAAGGCCAGCACACAGGGCCTGAATTCCTGGGAGTTGGCGCCTGACCCTGAGGGTGGCACGAACCCTGCGATAAGGGATTCTGCGCGGCGGAGCCTGCATCTTCCCCCCAGATGCAATAGGTTCCGCCGCTTGTTATTTGGGGTGTTGGTAGACTGGTCGGGTGGATGACGAGACCCTGCTCGATCCGGCCTTCGTGCGCAGCCTGGAGGGCCTCCGGGTGGCCCTGCGGCAGCGGGTGAAGGGGGTCAGGGCGGGCGACCACCGGACGCACCGCCGGGGCCAGTCGGTGGAGTTTGCCGAGCACCGGCCGTACACCCCCGGCGACGACCCCCGGCGCATCGACTGGAACGCCTACGCCCGCCTCGGCGACCTCGTCGTGCGGCTCTTCGTGGCCGAGGAGGACGTCACCGTGCACCTCCTCCTCGACGCCTCGGCCAGCATGGGCTTTGGCACCCCGAGCAAGCTGTCCCGGGCCCGTCGCCTCGCCGCGGCCCTGGGGTACCTCGCCCTCACGGGCACCGAGCGGGTGTCCCTGTCGGTCTCCGCCGCCGACCTCGCCCGCCCCGTCCCCGCCCTGCGCGGCCGGGCCGCGGTCCCCGCCCTCCTCAAGCACCTCGACGCCCTGCGCCCCGTCGGCCACGCCCCCCTCGAACAGGCCGCCTCCCGGGCCGTCACGGGCCCCTCCGGGCGCTCGTCCGTGGCCGTGGTCCTCACAGACGCCCTCGACCAGGGAGCCTCCCTACGGGCCTGCTGGCGCCTCGCCGCGGCCCGCCACGCGGTCACCCTCGTGCACCTCCTCTGCGACGACGAGCTCCGCCCTCCCCCCGACGACGTCGGGACCCTCGTCGACAGCGAGACCGGGGAGTCCCTCGACCTCGCCCTCGACGACGAAGCCCTCGAACGGTACCAGACCCACCTCCGGGCCTGGCTCGCCGACCTGGCAGGGCAATGCGCCCGGCGGGGGGTTCGGTATGTGCGGGCCTTTGATGGGCGCGAGCCCCTGGAGGTCCTCGGCGAGGTCTTGACCGGCCGGGCCCGCGACCACGTTCCGGTCGGCCCTCAAGGAGCCTCCCCGTGGGATGGTTGACCCCCTGGGCCCTCGGGCTGCTCGCCCTGGCCCTGCCCCTGACGGCCCTCTACTTCCGTCGCCGGGCCCGCCAGACCCGGACCGTCTCGTCGCTCGAACTCTGGCGTGCGGTCCAGTCCCAGATCCCGCAGGCCACGGGGCTCCGACGGATCCGCCTCGACGGCTCGTACGCCCTGCACCTCGCGGCCCTCGGGCTCATCGCCTTCGCCCTCGCGGGGCCCGTGATGCGGGCCCGGGTGCGCCCCGCCGCCAGCCTCGTGCTCGTGGTCGACACGAGCGCCAGCATGGCCGCCCGCGACCCGGCCGGGACCCGCCTCGACGCCGCTCGCCACGCCGCCCTCCGGGCCCTCGACGCCCTGCCCCGGAGCGCCGAGGTCTCGGTGGTGAACGCGGGGTGCTCGCCCCGGATGGTCGCGGCCCCGACGCCCGACCACGAGGCCGCACGCCGGGCCCTCGATGCCCTGCGCCCCGAAGGCTGCGGGGGCGACCTCACCCGGGCCCTCACCCTCGCCACCGACCGCCTCCGGGGGGCCTCGGCCTCGCGGCGGGTGATGGTCTTCACCGACGCCGTGACCCGAGCCGACGCCCTGCCGGTCGACCTCCCGGTTCCGGTGGAGGTGGTGCGGGTGGGGAGCCCCGTGGCCAACGTGGGGATCGTTGACTTCGAGGTCCGCGAAGACCCCGCGGCCGACCCCGCAGGACCCCGCCGCCTCGCGGTGTTCGTGGGCCTCCTCGCGGCCCACCTCGATCGACCCCGGGACGTGACCCTCACCCTCGACCGCCTCGTGGGCGACCGCACCGAACGGGTCGCAGTCCGCACCCTGCGCCTCGCCGACGGTCGCTCGTCCGCGACCCTCCCGGTGGCCCTCGACCCCGCCGACCCCGCCGACCTCCTGCGGGCCGCCCTCCACCTCGACGGAACCCCAGACGATGGTCAACCCCTGGACGACCTGGCCTGGGCCCCGATCCCGACGGCGGGGGTGTTGCCCGTACGCCTGGTGGCCGAGTCCCCGGGGCCGTCCCCGTGGATCGCCCGGGCCCTGCGGGCCGACCGCTCCCTCCGCGTGGAAGAACTCCGCCCCGGGCCCTGGGCCGCCCTCAGCTCCCGTCCCTTCGAGGGCCTCACCGTCCTGCATGGTTCGCTCCCCGCCGAGATGCCTCCAGGCAGCACCCTGGCCTTCCTGCGCGGGCCGACGAGGGCCTCGCGGGCGGTGGGCTTCGACCTCGGCCCGGCGACCCCCGGGGCCCGATGGACCGACACGGCCCCGAGCGAGGTTCGGGTTCGGTTTGTGGGGGTGGCCGATGTGCATGTAGGGGGGGCCCGGCCTGTGACGGTCGACCCCGGGGCCGTGGCCCTCGTGACGAGCACCGCGGGCCCCCTGGTGGCCGCCCGGGATACGGCCCGGGGGAGCGTGACCCTGGTGGGGTTCGACCCCGACGCGAGCGACTGGCCTCTGCGTCCGGGGTTTGTGTTCTTTCTCCGGGGGGCTACGGAGCACGCCCGGGCCCGGCGGCAAGGCCTCGCCCTGGAGGCCCGACGCACAGGGACGGTCGTCCGGGTGGCCGGTCGTGAGGTCGAGACGGTAAGGGTCTGGGCCCCGGGGTACACCCGCGACCTGCCCGTGCACGAGGGGATCGCGGTCTGGGGCGACACCACCCGGACGGGGGTGTTCTCGATCGGGCGGGGCCACGGGGTCGAGCGGGTGGGCCTGTCGCTCCTCGACCCGGTGGAGAGCGGCCTCGCCCCGACCGCCCTGCCCTGGCGCGGGGCCGAGGTGCGGCGCGTGGAGAACCCGCGGTTCGCCCTGCGGGGCCTCGGGCCGTGGCTCGCCGGGGTGGCCCTCGCGGCGATGTTGGTCGAGTGGATGGCCTGGCCCCGACCGCGCCGACGCCCCCACCCGCGGTAGAGGGCTCCGACCGGCTCAGTCCGCCTCGTCGCCAGGGAGGCTCGGGCCTGCGAAGGTCACCTCCAGGCCGCCGTGCTCGCTCGGGGTCATCGCCATCGTCCACCCGTGGGCTTCGGCCACACGCCGGGCGATGTCGAGCCCCAGCCCGCAGCCCTCGGGGTGTCGGGTGCGGGCGTGCTCTCCGCGCGACCGGCGCCGCGACAGCCGCACGAGGTCGTCGGGGCTCATCCCCGGCCCGTCATCCATCACCCGCAGCCGGAAGCGGGTCGGGCCGTCGTCCTCCAGCAACACCGCCACGTGGCCCCTCGCGCGGTTGTACCGGATCGCGTTGTGGACCACGTTGCTCAGGGCCTGCTCGACCAGGGTCACGTCCCCCACCGCCCGCACAGGCTCCGGCGGAACCCCGCTCTCCAGGGCGATCCCTCGCTGCCCGGCCACGGGCCGATGCCGGGCCACCACCCGGGCCACCAGGCTGCCGAGCTCGACGGGAGCCCGCTCGGCCGCAGGGGCCGCCGACTCCAGGCGGGCCGCGGTGGTGAGGTTGTTGGCCAGGGAGGCCATGTACTGGGCCTCGTCCATGGCCGCGGCCACGAGCTCGGCCGAGACGGGTTCGCCCCCGCGGACCCGGGCTCCGATGGCCGACAGGTGCCCCTGGAGGACCGTCAGGGGGATGGCGAGGTCGTGGGTGGTGTTCTCGAGGAAGTCGCGCAGGGCCCGCTCGCGTTGCTCCTGGCGGGCCACGTGGGTCCGCACCTCGGCCGCCGCCTCGTTGAAGGCCCGGGCGAGCTCGGCCACCTCGTCGTGCCCCTCGACGGCCACGGGCTCGGCGTACCGCTCCCGGGCCGAATGGCGCACCGCCCGGGTGAGCCGCTGGATCCGGGCCACGACAGGCCCGAGGGCCAGGAGGACCACCGCAAGCACGATCAGGACGGGCAAAAACCGCGGCGCCAGCGGGGGCCTTCCTCCCCCGAAGCGGAGGGCCGCCTCCGTGGCGTGGGCCCCGACATCACCACGGATCCACCGGGCTCCCGTGGCGATGGGGACCACCACCGCGAGGGTCGTGAGGGCGAGGCGGGTGCGGAGGTTCACGCGGGCTCCTCGGCGCTGAGGCGGTAGCCGACGCCCCACACGGTGGCGATGTAGCTCCGGGGCCCGAGCTTCTTGCGCAACCGCGAGATGTGCACGTCGAGGGTGCGCTCGGTCCCTTCGCGGTCGGGGTCGAGGACGTGTTCGACCAGCCACCGCCGGGCCACGGCCGCCCCGGAACGTCGGCCGAGCGCCGCGAGGAGGTCAAACTCCACGCGGGTCAGCTCCAGGGCCCGGCCCTCCACGGAGGCCACCCGGGCCGTGAGGTCGATGCGGAGGGGGCCCACGTCGATCCCCTCGGCCCGCTGGAGCACGGGGCGCCGGAGCCGGGCCCGCACCCGCTCGACGAGCTCGTCGGGCCAGAAGGGTTTGGTCATGTAGTCGTCGGCCCCGAGGCGCAGGGCGTGGACCTTGCCCGGGGTGTCGTTGCGGGCGCTCAGGATGAGGACGGGGACATCGCTCGTCGCCCGCAGCCCCTTGAGGATGTCGAGCCCCGGGACGCCCGGCAGCATCAGGTCGAGGATCACGAGGCAGAACTCCTCGGGCGCGACGTCGCGGAAGGCGTCCCCGGTGGTGAGCCACACGGGGCAATACCCCGCGGCCTCGAGGTGGCTCACGAGTTGGGCCCCGAGGGCCCGGTCGTCCTCGATCACCAGGATCTTCTGCCGCATCGCCGTCATCTCTTGAACGATAGCCGCCATGTCGAAAGGGAATCTTAAGAAAGCCCCTTCATGCTCCTCTCTCGAACAACGGCCCGCGCGGGGCCCGACACGCCATCGGGGGCGACGACGATGACGACGAAGACGGTCTATCTTCTCTGGGTTGTGGCGCTGGTCGGGGGGTGCGGGACGGAGACGGACGGAGCGGTCCCGGTGGCCCGACCCAACCCCAACGCGGTGACCAACCCCGCGGCGGTGTGCAGCGCGGTGGTGACGGTGGGGCTCTACGGCGAAGACACCTGCGCGCCGGGGAGCGAGGTCATGCTGATCCGGTTCAACCTCGCCCAGGACTGCTACGGCTGGACCCGCGACAGCGGCCGGGGGGAGGTCGAAAACTCCGCGACGCGGTTCCAGTGTTACCGCGACCGGCTCTGCTACACGCAGACCCCGCGGGGCCTCACCTGCTCGGGCAGCCCCGAGAACAAGCAGTCTCGCACCAACGGCTGCACCCTCGAACCCCAGGGCGGCCTCTGGACCCGCGTCCTGTCCGGCACCGAGGGCTGCCCCGAGGCCCCGGCCGACTTCGAGTGCCCCACGAGCGGCTCCACGGGCGGCACCCCGGGGGTCGTCCCCGCCTCCGCCTGCACCCTGTAGCGGGCACTCGGCCCGACTCCCTTACTCCCCAACGACCGCACCGAGACACACCCCATGAAGCACTCCCTCACCCTCCTCACCCTGCTCGGCCTCTCCCTCGCCGCGTGCGGCCAGGACGACGTGGTGGCAGCCCCCTACGACGCCGGCGACGCGAGCCCCGTGGCCGTCGACGTGAGCCCCGACGCCCAGGCCACCACCTCCGGGGTGGCCATCAACCACTCCATGAACCGTCTGGCCGCCGGCCGCACCGGCCGCACCCCGGCCTACAACGACATCACCCTGGAGATCGCGAGCGTCGACGCCCTGACCGCGGGCTCCGCGGCGGTCCTGGGCACGACGGCCCTCAACACCTCGGCGTGCTCCGCGATGGGCGGCTGCGCGTGGAGCGTGGCCGGGGTGGAGCTGTCGGGGGCCACCCTGGGGCTCGCCGCCCGCCTGCGCGACAACCGCACCGCCTCGGCCCTGTGGGTCACCACGGCCACGGGCTTCGCCGGCCCCGCGGACGTCAACACCGCCGGGACCACGGGGCTCTACGGCAACGGCCGGGCCTTCGCCGTGAGCCGCGACGCCATCGACACCGTGATCGCCCCCTTGGTGGGCCTGACCGGCGACGAGGTGATGGCCCGGGGCTTCATCTTCGGCCTCATCTACAACCGGTACGAGGGCGGCGCCGGCGACGGGAGCGGGACCCCCGTGGTCGGAGCCGCCGTGTCCGCCAGCGTCCCCTCGATGCGGATCGTATACCCCAACAACATGTTCTCGGGCACGGTGGGGTCGACCGCGAGCCAGGGGGCCTTCCTCGCGGTGCCCGACGCTCCGGGAGGGGCCCTCGCGGTGCGCTTCCTGGTGACGCCCCCGCGCGGCGAGTCGTTGAGTTGGGACGCGACCCGGGTCACCGTCTCGGCCCCGGGTCTCGTATACTTCACGCCGATGTACGCGCGCTGAGATGTAGGGGCTCAGCGGCAGATGTTGGTGGTGCCCATGCCGATGGTGCCGCAGGTGAGGCCCATGGCGCAGCGGTTGTTCTCGCGGGTGGGGTCACACTCCAGGCCCTCGGCCACCACCGGCACGCAGCGCGGCTCCTCGCCCTCCCCGCACACAAACGGGGACGGGCAGCGCGGCTCCTCGGTGCGGCACAGGGCCCCGCGGCGGCTGCCCGGGGCCGAGCAGAGGGACATCGGCTCGGTGCCCTCGGGGGGCGCCGGATCGGTGACGCAGGTCGAGCCATCCGGGCAGCGGTTGTCGTACTGCCGCGGGTCGCACGGGGCGTCGTTGGCCGCCGGGGCGACGCAGATCGACGTGCCGTCGGCCGCCCCACCCTCGGAGCAGCGCTGGTCCCCGTCGCAGCGAACGGCCGGCGGATCGGGCGGCTCGGTGGCGGGCCGGCACGGCATCCCCGGGGCCCCATAGGTGACGGGGCTCACGGTGAGGACGTAGCTGCCCTGCGAGGCCCTCTGCGCATCGGAGGCCCCCTCCTCCTTGGCGGCGACGTTGCCGTCCACCACGATGAAGAGCACCTGGCCCTCGACGAGGTTGTTGACGTACACGGTCGAGTGCGGGGCGCTGTCGTAGCTGTCGTTGTTGCACACCAGGTCGGAGCCCCCGGCCGCCTGCGAGCAGCCCGTGCGGACGTAGAGGGCGGTGTCAAAGGTGCTGCCCGCCGTGCTGATCCGGATGCCCCGGACGCCCATCGGGACCTGGTAGCTCAGCACCGCCTCGGCGGCGTCGCGGGCCACGCAGCCCTCGTAGGGCTGGAGATTGTTTCCCAGGCCCACCGTGGTGCCCCGATAGACGAGGTTGTCACCTTCGCGCGCGCCGTGACGGGTGAGGTTGATCGGGCTGGCGCAGGTGCCGGCCCCCACCTCGGGCCCGGCGTCCGTCAGGGGCCCCACGTCGGTGGTCGACATGGGGACATCCGTGGTCGGGCCCGGCGCAGGGGTGTTCGAACCACCACCACATCCTGCCATTCCACAAAACACGGACAACTGCAAAGCGCGATTCATAGTATTCTTCATGATCGTTCTCCGTCGTGACGAACGCTCAAGGCGGTGGATGTCGGGGATCAGTTGGGGATCAGTTGGGGAGCATCACGCGGCGGATGCGGTGGTACGGGTCCATCCCCCCGCGGTTGCCGTCCGCGAGATAGATGACCTTCCCGTCGGCGGAGACGTCGATGCCTTCGAGCCCGAAGAACTCGGCCTGCATCGGCTCTCCGTCGGCGAACCCGGCGCGGCCCGTCCCGGCCACGGTGGTGACCAGCCCCTGGGGGGTGACGTGGCGCACCCGGTAGCCGCTGAGTTCGGTGACGAAGACGTTGCCGTCGCGGTCGACGGCGAGCCCCTGGGGGCGGTTGAACGCCGCGGCCGTGTCCTGTCCGTCACGGGTCGTGCCCTCGCCCGAGCCCGCGAAGGTGCCCACCTCGCCGGTCATCGTGATCGTGCGGAGGCGGTGGTTGTTCTGGTCGGCGAGGATGATCCGGTCGCCGACGAGCACGAGGTTGCAGGGCTCGTCGAAGCGCGCGGCGTCCCGGGCCCCGTCGACGTAGCCCGGCTGGTCGAGGGCTCCGGCGAGCTCGGTGACCTCCAGGGTCGTGGGGTTGAAGCGCCGCACGACGTGGTGGCGATTGTCGGCCATCACCAGGGTCCCGTCGGCCAGGGCCAGGAGGCTCCGGGGGCGCCCGATGTCGCGCACGAGGACGGTGGCCGCCCCGGTGCGACGGTCGACGCGCCAGAGGGTGCCCGTGTCGTTGTTGCGGCCCCCCATGTCGTTGGCGTCGGTCTGGACGTAGAGGGTCCCGTCGGGCCCGAAGGCCATGCCGAAGGGATGCGAGAAGTTCTCCTGGCGGGTGAGGGTGTGCACCATCCCGCTGGGGCGCACGACGCGGATCAACCCGTTGTCGGTGTCGGCCACGTAGAGGTTGTTGTCCGGGCCGAGGACCACGTTGACGGGGTTGTTGAAACGCGCCTGCTCCCGCGGCCCATCGACCTGGCCGCTCTGGGCGCCGCCCGAGAGGGTGATGGCCCCATCGCCCGGCGCAGGGATCGCACCCGCGGGGTCGCTGTCCGGATCGAAGATCGCCGGTCCCGAATCACCTGCCCCAGCCCCGTCCTGGGCGGCCCCCGCATCGCGGCCCCCAGCCCCTCCATTGTCGAGCACGGGAGCAGGCTCCTGGCCGCCGCACCCGAGCAAAAAAACAATCGAACCCGTCCACGCAAGTGTCTTGATTGACATCGCGACCTCCAAATCACACGGGGTAGTCGCGCCGATTGTGACGGCGCGTCCCCATGACGAGGCCCGTTGCTGCACCCCATGTGCCGCCCCCGGCTCGGCGCACGAGATGCCCGGGGTCTGAGCATTCCGACGCCCCGAGCGCGGGACCGGACGGGGAAGACTCTCCCCGAAGTACCTCCCCACCACAGCCGACGCGTCACACCTGTGGCAGAACGTCACGAGACGGTCTTGAGGCGTCAATTCCGAATCGTTGTCCTCGGACGATACGACGTCAAGAGGGGAAACCACCGAAGGCCGATTGCAGGTACACGACCCTCGCCCTGGCCGCAGGGACCCTCCTGGCCCTGCGGCTCCTGTGGCGCTTGTTGGGGTGATCGGGGCGGACGCCCGCTACGGCCCCCCGTGCCCCGTCGCACCCACGGGGCGCAGACGGCCGCCCACGCAGCGCCAGCGCTCGAGGGTCCCGTGGGCGGGGTCGGCCCCCACCAGGACCCGACCGGCCCACGCGAGGGCCGGGAGCCGCTCGTCGAGGGCCCCTTCGGGCAGGTGTCGGGCGAGGTCGAAGCTCGCCCCCGAACGCCCCGGGTCGAGCTCCACCCCGCCTCCTGGCCACGTGTATCGGACCACCGGCCGCCCCTCCACGCAGCCAAGGGTGTGGCCCCGGAGGACAGCCCCCGCGTCGCCCCCGGCGGCACCGGCCTCGGGGCCCCAGGCGCGCACCCGGGGAAGGACCGCGTCGCCGTTGACCGGGTCGTAGTTGCCGAAGAAATAGGTCGTGGGGCCGACGGCGGCGAGGCGGGGCGACCGGACGTTCCAGAAGACCCCGAGGTCGTGGGTGGGGGGGGCGGTGGCCGACGAGACGGCCCAGGCGTGGACCTTGTCCCCGATGTGATCGTCGCCCACCAGGACCGCCCCCGCCTCGGCCGCCCGCACGAGGGAGAACGGCGGCCTCGACCCCGCGAGCACCCCATGAACCTCCGCCCGGTGGGCCCCGTCGGCCCCGAGGCTGTGCTCGACCCACCCCGGGCACGCCGTGTCGTGGCCGCCGCCCCCCTCATCGTGGTGGCACTGCTGCGACGGCCCGTGGCTCACGGCGAGGGCCCCGCCTCCCGCACGGCCGACGATCTCCACCGCCGGGTACGTCCACGGCCGGGCCTGGGTGCCCACGCGGTAGTCAAGCATCCTGACGGGTTGTGATGCCAGCCCGAGGTCGGCCGAGGCCGCGAGGGCCGCGACGCGCTGCTCGCCGAGGACGTCCTCGGCGTTGGGGTCGCCCCCGGGGTTGGCCACCCAGGCCACCCAGAGACGGTCGCCGGAGAGGTCGGCGTCGAGGGCCGTGATGGGGCCGGTGGTCCCGCGCAGGGTGCGCGGAGGCCCGGAGGGCTGGCCGTCGGGGTCGAGGCGTTGGGCGAGGATCTGGGCCCGGCGTCCCGTCGTCGGCCGCACGAAGACCACCACGGCCCCGCCTCCAGGGACGGCCACCACGTCCACGGGGCCGGTGTACAACCCCGGCTCTGCCGCCGGGGTCGGACGAAACCGCAGCCCGGCCCCTGCGGCGTTCGCGGCCCCCGCGTCGGTCTGGGCCCGGGGGCTCACGGCCACGGGGGCGGGGGCGGGCCTGCGACGACACCCGACGATCACGACCCAGAGCACGAGTCCGCAGGCCAGGGCGAAGCCTCTCGGGCTCAGGGGGCGCCCTCTTCGGCCGGGCGCGCCGGGGGCTGACGACGCACCCGATCGCGGAACAGGCTCCACGGCCCCCCGCCGCTCTCGTTGTTGTTGACGCCCCACTCGCCGTTGGCCCTGCCGTTGCCCGCGGTGTCGACCCAGAACAAGAAGTACCCCCGGCCCCGCATCGGGGCGATGCGCCCGCAGGCCCGCTGGCTCTCGGTCCAATGAAACCGCAGGAGGTTGCCCTGGGCGGTGCCCTCGATGCGCCCCGTGGCGTGGCACGAGGCCCGGTCGTACTCGTAGGTGCCCACCACCGAGTCGCCCGTCTGCTCCAGGTACACGTCGCCGATCTGGGTCGAGTGGTAGCTCCCGGTGAAGCCCTCCCCGTCGGGCATGGGGCCCGGGCGAATGTCTACGTCCTGCATGGTCGCGGTGTCGTTGCCCGCGTACCGGTAGACGGTCCGGGTCTGCGGGGTGCTCGCGCAGGCGGTGACGACAGCGGCCAAGGCGACAAGGCCGGCCAGACCCGTGGGGAGTGTGTTCTTCAGGTGCATCGCTCTTGGGCGGCATCATCACTCCCTCGGGACGACTTCGCAAAGACCTTCCGTACGGGTACAACCCCTGGCTGGCCCCCACCGTGAGCCCTCCCCCCACCGTGAGCCCTGCCCCCGAGGCCCCTCCCCCCGAGGCCCGTCCCCTCGACGATCCGGCCTGGCGGGGGTGGTGCGCCTCCCTGGCCTGGGCCGGGCCCCTCGCCGCCGCGGTGCTCTTCGCGGGCAACTCCATGGGCTACTACGACGCCCCCGCCCTGGCCGCGAGCGCCGCCGGGATGGGCGTGACCCACCCCCCCGGGCACCCCCTGTGGGTGGCCCTCGGGGCCATCGCGAGCCTCGTCCCCGTCGGCACGGTGGCCCTCCGCCTGGCCCTCCTCGGCGGGGCGTGCCTCGCCCTGACGGGCCGGGCCACCTTCGGCCTCGCCCATCGGTTTGTGACGGCCATCCTGGCGCGGGGAGAGGTTCCGGCGGGGGCGGGGCGGATGACGGCCCTCGTGTCGCTGTCGGCCGCGTGGGGGGCCACCCTGGGCGTGGCGGCCCTGCGGCAGGCCACCCGGGCCGAGGTGTACGCCCTGGCCCTGTGCCTCGCCGTGGGGGTCCTCGGGGTGCTCTTCGCCCCGTCCCTGCCGCGGGCCACCCGGGCCCGCCTCGCGGTGGTCCTCCTCGGGCTCGCGGGGTGCAACCACACCTTCATCGCCCTGACGGCCGTGCCCGCCACCCTGGGCCTGCTCTGGGTCGAGCTCCGCGGAGACCTCCCCCGGGCCCGTCGTTTCGCCCTCGCGGCCCTCCCCCTGGGGGCCCTGTCCCTCGCCCCGTACCTCCTCCTGCCCCTGCGATCGCGCAGCCCGGCCAGCCTCGTGCGGGTCAACACCGCGGGCGATTTCCTCTGGACCGTCACCGCCCGGGCCTTCCAGAAAAACGTGGGCGGAGGCGGGGTCGGGTCGTTCTCCGAGCACCTCCTGGCCTGCCTCGACTGGGCCGGGCGCTCGCTCACCCCCCTCGGCCTCGCAGCGGCCTTCGCGGGCATCGCCCTGGGCCTGTGGGGCCCTCGGGGGCGCACCACGGCCCGAGACATGACCGTGGTCCTGGGAGGCACCGTGGGGCTGTCGTTCGCGGCCCGGGCGGCCCTGGGCTTTGTGGCCGACAACCCCGACGCGGCCGGATACCTCGCCCCGGCCATCGCCCTCCTCGCGGTCTTCGCGGCGGCCCTGCCCGTGAGCGTCTGGCGGGCCCTGGCCATCGCCCCGGCGGCCCCCCGCGGGCCCTCCCCGATCGCCCGAGCCCTCCTCCTGGCCATCCTGGTCGTCGGACCTTGCCTGGCCCCCCTCCTCGCCCTGACCGGCACGGTGTGGGCGACGGAGTCCGACCGCGGGCACGGTCCGGCCGTGATCGTGGCGGCCACCCTCGACCCGGCCCCGCCCCGGGCGGTGCTCCTGGCGTACGGACCTGACACCGTGTTTCGCCTGCGGTACGCGCAGCTCGTGGAGGGGGAGCGGCCCGATGTGACGGTGGTTCCGGTGCCCCTGGTGGCGTACCCGGGGATGACCAACGCCCTCCTGGCCCGGGACGCGGCCCTTCTGCCTCTCGTGCGCGATTATCTCTCGCGCGGATCGCCCCGCATCGAGACCCTCCTGGAGCTGGCCTCGGCGCGCCCCGTCCGGGCCGAGATCGACCCGCACTCCGTGCTGGAGTTTACGTCGCTCTTTGTCCCGCGCGGGGCCACGGCCGAGATGCGCGGCGAGCCCACCACCCTGGCGGCCGTACGCGGGACGGCCCCCCTGCACTTCAACGCCGTCGACGCCCTGGAGCAGGCCCTGGCCCGCGAACCCGGGGGCGACACCGAAGCCCGGGTGGCCGAGTACCTCCTGTGGCGGCACTACAACGACGCGATCTTCTTCGCCGCCCGCGGAGCCCGCGCCGAGGCCCGGGCCAGCGTGCAGAGAGCCCTCGCCCGCAGCCCCCGGGCCCGCGAGCTCGTGGGCCTTCGCGACGCCCTCGCGATCGAGGCCGAGGGCCCGCTGGACGTGCGGCCGTTTCTGGTCGGGGCCCCGGGGCGGCCGTAGGGCGACGGCCCATTCACGGGCTCCGTACAGCTCCGCACGAAATCGTGCCCAGATCGGGGAGGATGGTGCCGGGCCCGACAGCCCTCACCCCAACCTGTTCGTACGTCACCCATCTACCCTCGCCCGTAACCGGGAGAGGGTTCCCTCCTGCTGTGATAATCGAATGTGTGGTGGCATATCGGGCCGCGTGGGGGAGAGGTCTCTGCTCTGCGGCGCGCGCGTAGCCCATTCCACACTCTTTTTTGGCCGATTTTTACCCACGGAAATGTCTTGCGTTCGGCTGCGCTCGGATTCCTCGTCAGCCGATACCTCACCCACTCTATTCTCGCGGTACGATGGCACCCTCTCCCGGTCACGGGAGAGGGCAGATGGGTGACGTGCGAACAGTATTGGGTGAGGGCCGCCGACGTCTCCCCGATCTGGGCACGAACTTGCGCGGCGCAGGACTCGGCTTCGCGAAGGTTCGCCTACGCCACCCGCACGGTCCCCGCGAGGTACGGCAGCAGGGCCGACCCCGAGTGAACCCGCTCCTTCGACACCCCCGTCACCCCCCGCAGGAAGGCGTACAGGTTGCCCGTCACGGCCCACGCCCCGGGCGTCAACCGCGCCACGGGGACCCCGTCCTCCAGGGCCAGGCCGCCCTGCACGGGGTTGTTGAAGGCCCCCGTGGCCCGGTTGGCCGAGTGCAACCCCAGGAGGTCGGTCAGGAGCAGGGTCTTGCCCGCAACCAGGGCCGTCCAGGGGACCTCTCCCGCCGCGGCCTCCAGGTGACCGAAGCCCACCCGCACCGGGGCCTCGGCTCGGTCTTCGTTGAGCATCGGGATCCGAAACCCGTTGCCCGTCGAGGCGGGGTGACCCATCGCCAGGGCCGCCCGCCGGTCGCTCACAAACCCCTGCAAGACCCCTTCTTCCAGCACGAGGGTCCGTTGCCCCACGACCCCCTCGTCGTCGGTCAGCCCCCCCCGGCGCGAACCCGCGGCCCCCGTGTCGTCCCACAGGGTCACCCCCGGATGCGCGAGGACATCGCCCACCGCGGCCGGAGAGAGCCCCGCGGCCACCCGGTCGAGGGCCACCCGCTCCAGGAAGATCGTACGCAGGAGCTGCTCGACGAGGCGCGGATGCAAGACCACCGTCACCTCGCGGGGCCCGCCGAAAAAATCGCCGCACTGGACCTGAGCCCGCGGCAGGTCGCGCCGCAGGGCGGCCCCGAGGGAGGTCACCGGGTCGAGGGAGACCGCGTGGGTGGCGCTCCAGGCGTCCCAGTCGTTGCCGTCGAGCATCGCGAAGGCGTCGATGCCCGTCGATGCCCAGGCCGCCACCTCGCCCCGTCCCGTGACCAGGGCCCGGCGGGAGCGGGCCACCCCCACCTCGGCCTCGAGCACCACCGGGACCTCGGCCCGGACCGCGTGGGTGCGTGCCGCGAGCTCGGCCGCCAGGGCCCGAACCTCCCGCGGCCGGTCGACCAGGGACCACAGGGCCGGGTCGGCGTTGCGGGTCATGTCGCGGCCCCCTTCGGTCACCGCGAACGAGGTCAGGGGGTCGGGTTGGGCCGCCCCGAGGGCCCGGGTGAGCACCGCGGCGGCCACGTCGGGCTCGCGCACGGAGGTGGCCGCCGTGGCGAGGCTCCCGCCCCGCAGGGCCCGCAGCGACACCCGCCACGCGTCGCGCTCGAGCTCGGCCACCACGGCCTCGCCCTCGACCACATAGCGGGTGCGGTCGGAGCACTCGACGCAGACCTCGACGTCGTCGACCTCGGCGAGGAGGCGGTCGCGCAGGGTCAGGGCCAGGGCGCAGACATCGTCCATACGAGGGTCCATCGGGGCGCCTCAGCTTCCTTCAAAGGTCAGGGTGAGATGGGGCGAGACCCCGAGCTTGACGTACGCCGGGCCGCCGTCGGTGACCCGCCGGGACTGCCCATTCTTGCCGCAGAACCCCAGGCCATCGGCGGCCACCGGGCCCGCGTATCCCTGCACGGTCTGGAGGCACCCGAGGGTGAGGGCGGTGAAGTTGCCCGGGGCGATCAGGGTGTCGGTGACCTTGCCGTCGCGGACGAGGTAGCCGTACTGGGTCGACGAGCTCATCCCGTCCTTGGACACGGCCCCCCCGAGCGAACCAAACAGCACCACCCCGAGGGGCACGTCCCGCACGAGGTCGTCGAGCGAGTCCACCCAGTGCTCGCCCGGGGTCGGGCACAGGGTCGTGTTGCGCATCCGCACGATGCGCCGATCGCCGAGCTCGGAGAACCCATTGCCCGTCGGGGCCACCCCGTACCGATGGGCGGTCTCGCGCGAGTGCATCATCCCGACGATGTGCCCGCCCTCGACGAGCACGGTGTTTTGCACCTCGACGCCCTCGTCGTCGATCATCTCGGTGCCGAAGCCCACGTGGGCGATGGGCGACCCGTCGGGGGCCGGGGCGGGCCCGTCGACGATGCGCACCACGGACGACCCCAGGGGGCACACCCGGGCGTTGCCGTCGGGGCCTACGATGGCCGAGCTGCCTGCCCGCACGATGTCGGCCTCGATGGGATGGCCGAGCCCCTCGTGCACGAACACCAGGGCCGACTGGTGCAGGACGTAGTGCGTGAGGGCCACCCGCTCGACCTCCGTGAGGGGCCGCGCGTCGAGGAGGGCCACGGCCTGATCGCGGGCCTCGGCCAACGAAGCCGCCAGGGCGGGGGCGAGGCTGTGGTCGTCGCGGACGAAGGCCGACAGGCCCAGGAGGTCGCCGAAGCGCACCCGGGTCCGGGCCTGCCCGTCCCCCCGCACCGCACGGAACGTCACCTGGATGAAGGTCACCGGGAGCACCTGGGTCTTGCGCATCCCGTCGGTGTCGCTGATCCACTTCTCTTCGACCTGGGTCCAGGCCCACACCTCGGGCACGACCCGAACCCCGGCAGAGCCCCCCCGGCCTTCGGTGCTCAGGGCCTTCACGGCGCGCACGAGGGCGGCGAGGCGTGGGGCGGGGTCGACGAGGCGGGGGTCTTCGAGCACGGGCAGGCCGTACCGGATGCGGTCGGCATTGGGGATGGGTGCGAGGCCAAACCCGGGGGACGGGGGCTCGGCGCTCAGGGCCTCGGCCGCGGCGTCGACGGCCACCCGCAGCGACTCGGGCTCGACGCTGCCCACGCGGACCCCGACGTGCCGACCCGCGTCGTCGACGAGCCGGACCTGGGCGGCCCCCTTGAGGGACGCGGGCTTGAGCAAGACCTGCCCCGAGCCCAGGAGGTTGGCCTCGGCCTTGAAGACCCGCTCGAACAAGATGTCTGCGTAGGCCACCCGCCCCCGGGCGTGGGCCAGGGCCGCGTTGAGGGCGTGTTGGACCCGGGCGTCGTCGTGCGGGACGGGGGGGTCGTGCGAGGGCAGGAGAGGATCGTGCAAGGGACCACCAGGCGTCGAAGCGTTTGGGAGGTGGGCGCGGGTATAGCGCGCGTTGGGCCTTGCGTCGCGGAGAAGGCGGCGAGATACCTCCCCGCCATGCGAAGCGCCCTGTGGATGAGCCTGGCGGCGACGCTCGCGCGGGCGAGCTGTTCGGACCGAGCCCGACCGATGACGACCGACCCGGCCGCGGAGGTGGCACGCGGCGAGGTCGAGATCGGCACCGCGGGAGACGGGGGACGACCCCGGCCCACCCGCATCACGGCCCGGCACATCCTGGTGATGCACCGCGGGTCGGAGCGGGCCCCCCAGGGGATCACCCGCAGCCCCGCCGAGGCCCAGGCCCGGGCGGCCGACGCCCTGCGCCGGGCCCTCGCGGGCGAAGATTTCGCCAGCCTCGTGCGGGAGTACTCCGACGAGCCCGGGGCGGCCGAGCGGGGCGGATCGCTCGGCGAGTTTCGCCAGGGACAGATGGTTCGCCCCTTCGAAGACGCGGCCTTCGCCCTCGAACCCGACACCGTCTGCCCCGAGGTGATCGAGACCGTCTTCGGCTACCACGTCATTCAACGCACCCGCTGATCGCCTCCCCCGTCCGCCCTCTGTTTCTTCCTCGCAGGAGTGCTACCCTCGGGCGCATGCAGGCTGCCCCGCTCTTGGAGATGGTTCCGTTGCACCCCACGGTCGCCGCGGGGGCCGTGACGGAGAGCTACATCCTGCTCCGGGTCCGGGCCCCGCAGTCGTTGGGCGGGGTGTTGCCGCGCATCCAGACCGTGCTCGTGATCGACACCTCGGGCTCGATGACCGGCGACCCCATCGCCCACGTCATCGACTCGTCCCGCCGCATCGTCGACATCCTCCACGACGACGACGCCCTCGGGGTGGTGGCCTTCGCCTCGACGCCCCGTACGATCTCTCCGCTGCGCCCCCTCACCCCCGAAGGCCGGTCGGTCTGCAAACGCGAGCTCCTGGGCCTCACGGCCTCCGGATCGACCCACCTGTCGGGCGGGGTCTCCCACGCGGCCGACCTCCTGCCTCCCGCCGCCGACGGGGTCCGTCAGCTCCTGCTGGTCTTGTCCGACGGGCACCCCAATGTGGGGCTCCGTACGCCCGGGGAGTTTGCCGCCCAGGCCGCGGGGCTGCGGGCCCGCGACCTGTCCATCTCCACCCTGGGCTTCGGCTCGGGGCACAACGACGCCGTCATGATCGCCCTGTCCGACGGGGCCGGCGGCCGCTACGCCTTCGTGGCCTCGCCCGCCCTGGCCGGGTCGAGCTTCGCCCGCTGCCTCGGGGCCGTACGCGACAAGGTCTGCGAGGAGGTGGTCCTGCAGCTCCAGCTCGTGGCCGGGGCCGAGGTGGTCCGCGTCCTCGGCGAGGCCCAGACCACGGTGACCTCGGCGGGCATCCGGGTGTCCCTGTCCGACCTGGTCGTCGGCGACACCCTCGACGTGGTGGTGAAGGTCACCCTGCGCCCTGGTGCCCACACGGGCGAATGGGCCCCCCTGTCGGCCACCCTGGAGGGCCGCGACGCGCGCACCCAGGAGCCCTTTCGGGTCACCGACGAGGCCGTGGTCGTGGTGACCGCGGGGGCGGCAGGGGCCCAGCCCGACCCGGAAGTGCTTGGGGTGGTGATGGCCACCGAGGCCGAGGAGGCCCGGGCCAGGGCGCGGTCTGTGGCCGACCGCGGGGACTACCCCGGAGCGGGGCAGATCATCGTGGCGGCCATGGCCCGCTTCGAGGGGTTGCCCTCCTTCGCCCGGGGGGCCCCAGGGCTCCTGGGCGAGGCCTACGAGGCCCTCGTCGACGACCGCGACACCTACGCCCGGGTCCGCGACGCGGGGGAGTACTCGCGCTTCAAGAAGGCCTCCCTCGACTACACCTCGGTCGTGCAGACCGGCGGGCGGCGGTACGGCCTGGGCAACCTCGCCATGTCGTCGCCCACCTCGATGCAGATGCTCTACGCGATGCAGGGCAACATCCCCCCCGCGGTCCTCATCGACGACAGCGGACAGGCCCTGCCCGTCGGGGCCGAGTGCGAGATCGGGCGCTCGCCCGACAACGCCGTGGTCCTGTCCGACCCGCGGGTGTCGCGGCGACACGCCCGGATCGTGTTCGTGCAGGGGAGGTTCTTCGTGGTGGACATGGGGAGCACGACGGGGACCCGGGTCAACGGCGAGCACGTCCACGACCAGCGGGCCCTCGCCCACGGCGACGTGCTCGACCTCGGGGGCCGCATCCTGCGCTTCGAGCTGCGCTAGGTCCCCGCGGGCGGCCTCCCCCCCTCTGCCCGGGACCGAACGTCGGCGGCGTCCCAGGCAACGGACATGCTACTAATGGGCGCAATGGCTGCGTGAGCGCACCCAGGCGGACCACACACGAGATCCAACATGCGTCCCACCCCCAACCTGAGCACCCCTCCATGCGGCTCCTGAACATGGCCCGAGCGGGCATCCCCCCCGGGGCCTCCCCGACGAGGTGGACGTGAGCGAAGCCGAGGCAGCCGGCCCCGGGACGGGGCTCCTGCGGCGCCGGGTGGGGGCCTTCCTGGTGCCCTTCGCCGTCCTGGTCGCGTGGATGGGTTGGGTGATCGCCCCCGAGCGCTCAGAGATCTTTCCGGTCCTGCTCCTGGAGTTCGCGACCCTCTCGGCCTTCTTTGGGGTCGCCGCCGCCCGCCATCCCCAGGGCGAGGTGCGCGTCAGCGATCCACTCGTCGTCCTGGGATTGGTGTTCTTCTACTACTATGTATACCCCGCCATCAAGTGGTCGAGCGGGATGCGCTTCGGATTGGAACACGACAATTCCGTTCGGCTCCTCGTGCCCATTGTGTCCTGGGTTCAATGGATGCATGTGGTCTTTATGGGCGGGGTGTTGGTGGCCTATCTGGCCTCGGCCCCCCTCCGTCACCTGGGCCCGGTCCCGCTCGAACACTATTCGAAATCCCTCCCCGCCGGACGCCCCGCGGCCATCCTGGGCATCCTGCCCTTCCTCCTGACGATCCTCGACCGCATCATTCGAGAGGGGTCGATCCTCCCGCAGCGCACCTACGGGGCCGCCTGGGGCGAAACCATCCAGGCCACCAGCCAGGCCAATCGATTGGGCGGGGCGGATCAGTTTGTTGGTCAGATGCTGTCGAAAATCTATTTTATCCCCAGCATTCTTTTCGGCATCGGGCTGGGCCTCGTGTTGGCCAAACGCCTCGCGGAGGGGCGGCGGTTGGGGGCCTTGATGCTTCTGGGGATCGCCCCGGTGTTGATGTTCCTCAGCGGCGGAAGCCGTGGATTTGTGGCGATGCCCTTCTTGATGGCCGTCCTGGTGGCCGACATGCTTGCGGGGCCCATTCGCAAACGTTATCTTCTTGCATTGGGCCTCGCGGGGATGGCCTTCTTCAACGCGTTCTCCATCTACCGCGGCGTTCAGGACCAGGGTTTTGCTGCGGCCATGGAGAGCACGACCTCAGAGCTTCAACACCGCAACGAGCAGCAGTTTGAGGCCACCGAGGACTCGTCCATGTTGGTGAAGGAGGCCTACGCCCTGGCCTACACCGACGCCTCGGGCGAGACCGTCCGTCCTGACTACTTCATGCGTTCGGTGCTCTCCCTGCTCCCGGTGCAAATCCTGCCCGACAAGGCCACCTGGGAGACCACCGCGGGGATCCTCTCCCAGGCCCTCCTTGGCAGCCGCAGTGTGGAGGCCGGGGGCGGGGTCGCCGGGGCGACCATGGCCGACGGATATTTCTACGCCGGGGTCATCGGCGTGATCGCCCTCGCGATCGTGCTCGGTCTCGTGCTCGGCCTGACCCAGCGGTACCTCCTGGCCCCGCGTGTCCAGGGAGGGGCCTCGTTTCTCCACGCCGCCCTCTTCATGACCTGGCTCTGTCAGCTCTTCAACTTCGCACGCAATGAGCTCGGGGGCGTGTTCATCCAGATCGTGTACTACCTGGTCTTGCCCCTCGGACTGGGCTGGTTCTTCCTGCGCGGGCCGATGGCCGCCCGGTGGTACGCTCGCCTCCCGTGGCTCCCGAGGCCCCGCAAGACCTGAGCGCTGCGTCGCGCAAGTTGGTGCCCAGATTGGGGAGGATGGTGCCAGGCCCGGCGGCCCAACCTGCGAGGAGCAGGTGTTGGGCAGACGCCCTCTGCTCCTCATAGACGACCTTTGGCGGTGGGGTGCACGATGCGTTTGCGGACGAAGGTAGCCGCCCTCGGAACCGCCAATAATGACCTCCCACCCGCATGGCGACCCGATGAAAACAGAAAAATACACACCGGTACGGAATGATCGCGCCGACCAACTTCTGTCGCGACTGGCATGAATGACTGGTCATCGACTGGCAACAACGACAGCGGGTAGGCCATCAGCCGAGGGATGATTCTGTTCACCCCAAGCGCACTTCGCGCTTCGCCCAACGCATACACCCCTGGAGTACCTCATTATGAGCGACGAAACGAACCCCGAGACTCTGCCTTGCTCGCCCGACATTTCCGCGCATGCAACGGACACTTCCCATCTCGCACCTGACCCCGGTCGGCGTTGGTTCAGCAGTCTGCTCGCCGTGATCGGCGGCGGTGCACTGCTGAGGCCCGTCCACGTTTTCCCTACACTTGCCTACACCGCAGAATTCCCGGGG
>CAYUSB010000072.1:0-31304 GCA_964447205.1 uncultured Myxococcaceae bacterium | reverse complement strand
GGAGAGTAGAACGTCGCCGGGGTTTTATACCCACAAGAGCCCGTCCAGGTTGTAACAACTTCCTGGGCGGGCTTTTGTCTTTGGGGGCGCGCGGCAGCGCTGGGTGAGGTCGAATCTGGGCTACCAGGCGTACTCGCCGCCGCGCCAGTTGAGGAACGATCCCGAGTGGGCGAGGGTGAGGGTGTCGAAGCGGGCGACCATGGCGGTGACCGATTCGAGGGCGGTGATGGAGGCTCCAGAGCCGCCCATGTCGGTCTTGACCCATCCGGGGTTGATCACCACCGAGATGATCTTGTCGTCGGCCAGGTCGAGGGAGAGGCACTTCGAGGCCATGTTGAGGGCGGCCTTCGACATCCGGTAGGCGTAGGCCCCGCCGGAGCTGTTGTCCGAGATCGACCCCATGCCCGACGAGATGTGAACCACCCGACGTCCCTGCCCCCCCCGCAAGGCTGGGAGAAGGGCCCGGGTCACCCGCAGGGGCCCCAGGGCGTTGATGGAGTACACCCGCAGGGCGACCTCCATGGACATCGTGTCGAGCCCGGCCCAGTCGCCCACCCCGGCGTTGTTGATCAGCAGGTCGACCCCCAGGCCGTTGAGGCTCTTGCCGAACGACTGCACGCTGGCGTCGTCGCTGACATCACACGGCAACACCCGCAGCGACTCGGGGTGCGCGGCGCTCAACCCCTGCAAGCCCACGGCCTCCTGCGGGGCACGGCACGCGGCCACCACCGCGTCGCCCCGCTCCAGGTACTGCCTCACCAACTCCAGCCCGATCCCGCGGCTGGCGCCTGTCACCACGATTTGCATCCTTCCTCGATGGCACCACTCCCCGCGCGGCGCAAGCTCCCCGGGCCTGGGGACGCCGATGCCTCGCATCGACCCCGGGTGATCCTGAGGCCGGTGGCTGAAATTGGCGGGTTGAACCGTAGGGCTTCTGCGGGGATGGCTCCGCGGGTATGCTCCCGCCCCGATGGCGATATTTGGTACCCGGTCGGCTCTGCAACGGACCCTCAAGGGCGAGTGGCGCAGCGACGACGAGAAGATGACCGTCCTGTCCCAACTCCGCGAGGAGTCGGGCGTCAAGGCCCTCGACCTCCTCCCCCTCATCTGGAACAGCGACCCCGTCGTACGGCAGAACGTGGCCCCGCTCTTCGTGGCCCGCGCCGACCCCCGGGCCGTGGGCCAGTTTCTGCAGGACCTCGGGGCCCGCGCAGGAGCCGCTCGGGCCTTCGGGATACGCGTCCTCGTGCGGATCCGGCCGGAGGTCCTCCAGCCTGCCATCGACACCCTCCTGCGCGACCCGTCCCCGACCCGCCAGCGTATGGGCTGGGAGCTGGCCTTCGAGCTGCCCGCCGAGGCCGGGGCGGGGTACTTCACCCGCGGACTCACCGAGGCCCCGGGCCCGATGCGCCTCGTGGCCCTCAACCGCCTGGCCACCCAATCGGGGGGCGGGGCCGCCCTGCGCGATGTGCTCCTGCCCCTCGGGCGCGACCCCGACGACCGCCTGCGCGAGCGGGTCATGGAGCTGTTCGCGGCCATGGGCGAGGCCGTAGGAGAAGACGGGCTGGAGCTCCTCCTCGACCGGTTTGTGCACGACAACGCCGCCGTCCGGGCCCACTGCCTGGCCGCCGTGCGCACCCTCGCCCAGAGCCAGGGAGCGGCCCTGCGACCGCGGTTTCTCAAGCTCCTGGCCGAGGGCGACGACGGGATGCGGCGGGCCGGGGCCGAGCTCCTGTTTCTCACGGGAGCGCCGGGGGAGGTGCTCCTGGAGATCCTCCTGCACAGCCGATCGCTCCTGGGGTGGCTCCGCACGCGCATCCTCAACACCCTCAAGACCTTCGGCGACGAGGTCCTGCGGCCCGCCGTGACCCTGCTCGAGCACGACGACGAGGAGGTCAGGATGCAGGCCCTCGTGCTCTGCGAACACTTCGAAGACCCGCGCCTCGTGGGCCCCGTCCTGCGCCTCCTCGACGACCCCGACTGGTGGCTCCGGGTCACGGCCTGCGAGACCCTCGGCAAGCTCCGCGACCGCCGGGTGGTCCCTCGACTGGTCAAGATCCTTGACGACGAGGACACCCGCTGGGCCGCGATCGACGCCCTCGGGCACCTCGGCGGCGACGAGGCGGTGGGGGCCCTCTTGGGGTTGCTGCAGGACCCCCGCCCCGAGGTGCGCCTGGAGGCCGCCCAGGTGTGTGCCCGAACGGACGACCCGCGTGTGGCCCCCCTCCTGCGCAAGCTCGTCGAGGACGACCCGGCCCAGGAGGTCAGGACCCGGGTGGTCGAGCTCCTGCGGGCCCGCGGCGAGGTCAGCGTCGACGACGACCGGGCCACCGCGGCGGTGCAGAGCGGGACCCTCACCCGCCCCCTCGACAAGATCCTCGCGGCGGCCCGCGAGCGCGGGGCCTCCGATGTGCAGCTCAGCGTCGACGAGCCGCCCTTCTTCCGGCTGCACGGGCAGGTCCAGCGCGTGGACGGCCCGGCCCTCGACGCCGAGACCCTGCGGGCCATGGTGCTCGAGGCCCTCGACCCCAGCCGCAGGGCGCAATTTGAGGCCGCGGGGGAGGTCGATTTCTGCCACGCCATCCCCGGGGTGGGGCGCTATCGGGCCAACGCCTTCGTGCAGCGGAAGGGGGTGTGCGCGGCGTTCCGGTCGATTCCCAATCTGCCGCCGACCTTCGCCGAGCTGCGCACCCCGGGGCAGCTCACCGAGCTCCTCGATTATCACCAGGGCTTGATCCTCGTGTCGGGCCCTGCCGGCGGCGGCAAGAGCACCACCCTGGCGGCCATCATCAACCTCATCAACGAGACCAAGAGCGACCACATCATCACCCTCGAGGACCCCATCGAGTTTGTGCACCCTGCCAAGAGCGCCCTGGTCAACCAGCGCGAGGTGGGGAGCCACACCGAGAGCTTCGCCCGGGCCTTGCGGGCCGCCCTGCGGGAAGACCCCGATGTCATCATGGTGGGCGAGATGCGCGACACGGAGACGGTGCGGATGGCCCTGATGGCGGCCGAGACGGGGCACCTCGTGGTGGCCACCCTCCACACGACGAGCGCGGTGGCCACGGTCGACCGGCTCGTGGAGAGCTTCCCCCCCGACGAGCAGGCCCAGGTGCGGATCGGGCTGTCGGAGAGCTTGAAGTATGTCGTCTCCCAGTCGCTCGTGCCCCGGGCCGATGGCAAGGGGCGCGTGGCCGTCTACGAGGTCCTCAAGGGCACCATGAACGTCGGAACCCTCATCCGCGAGAACAAGACCTTCCAGCTCCCGAGCCTCATGCAGATCTCGCGGTCGCACGGGATGATGACCCTCGACCAGAGCCTGGAAGACCTGCTCAACGCCGGGCTCATCACCCCCGAGGTGGCCTACGCCCGGGCCGAGCGCAAGGAGACCTTTGAGGGGCATCTGCCCGAGACCGCGAGGGTGGCATGAGCGCCGAGGGACCGAACGATGGACGCGGCCGAGGGCGCCCCGTGATCGAGGAGGTGGTGGTGATGCCGGGGACGCGGCCGGCGAGGGTTCCGATGCGCGAGGAGGTAGCCACCGAGCGGGTCGAGCGCCCGTCGCGCCCGTCGCGGCCCGTGGTGGCCCGCGAGGAGGTGGTGACCGAGCGTCCGTCGCGGCCCCCGATGCGGGAGGAGGTTCTTGGGCGGATGGCCCGCCCCGTCCAGCGGGAGGTGGTGGTGGAGGAGCGCCCGTCGCGCCCGCCCATTCGCGAGGAGGTGGTGACCGAGCGTCCGTCGCGGCCCCCGATGCGGGAGGAGCTGACGTTTGACACCGTGCCCCCGCGGTCTCCGATGCGGGAAGAGGTGACCTTCGACACCCGCCCCCCGGTGGTGCGCCGGGAGGCCCACGATCGCCCCGCCCTGGCCCCTCTCGCGGCTCCGGCCCTGGTCCCCCCCGCGACCCCGTTCGCGGCCCCGGCGGAGGTCTCTGCGGCCCAGCTGGAGGCCCTCGAAGCCCGCGTGGCCGAACGCTTCGAGGCGCGCCTGCGGGCCCTGCAAGAGGCCCTCGACGCCCGCCCCCAAGGCGTCCCGGCCCCCCCGACCTCTGCGGCCCCCGTGGCCCCCGTGGCCCCCGTGGCTGCGAAGCTCTCGGGCAAGGAGCCCCCGCCCGGCACGCCCGGACGCAACCGCATCGACCGCTTCCTCAAGCTGATGAACGACCGCGGGGCCAGCGACCTGCACCTGTCCGTCGGGCGCCCGCCCATCTTCCGCCTCGGGGGCCGGATGGAGCCCATCCGGTATCGCACCATCTCCGAAGGGGACTTCAAGGCCCTCCTGCAGCCCATCGCCCCGCCCCACCTGTGGCAGGACTATGTGACCGGCGGCGACGCCGACTTCGCGTACGAGCTGCCGGGGGTGTGCCGGTTTCGGGTCAACGCGTTCAAGCAGGAGCGCGGGATGTCGGCGGTGTTTCGGGTCATCCCGACCAAGCTCATGACCGTCGAGCAGCTCGGCCTCCCGCCCGTATTGCGTCGGGTGGTTGACATGACCTCCGGGCTCGTCCTCGTCACGGGCCCCACGGGCTCGGGCAAGAGCACCACCCTCTCCGCCATCATCAACGAGATGAACGAGCGCCGCCCGATGCACTTCGTCACCATCGAAGACCCCATCGAGTTCGTGCACCCGAACAAGAAGTCGCTGATGAGCCAGCGCGAGATCGGGCCGCACTCCAAGAGCTTCTCCGCGGCCCTGCGCGCCGCCGTCCGCGAAGACCCCGACGCCATCCTCGTGGGCGAGATGCGCGACCTCGAGACCATCGCCATGGCCCTCAACGCGGCCGAGACCGGGGTCCTGGTGTTTGGCACCCTGCACACCAACTCCGCCGCCAAGACCCTCGACCGCATCATCAACGTCTTCCCCGCCGACAAGCAGGCGGGGGTGCGCGGGACCCTGGCCTCGGTCACCAAATGTGTCGTGGCCCAGCAGCTCTTGCGTAAGAAGGGCGGGGGGCGGGTGGCCGCCGTGGAGATCCTCTTCGCCTCCCCGGCCATGGCCTCGATGGTGCGTGACGGCAAGACCCACCAGATCTCGGGCCAGCTCAAGCTCGGCAAACGCGAGGGCATGATCGCGATGGATGACGCCCTGCGGAAGCTCGTCGAGGACGACCTCATCGAGCCCCAGGCCTGCCTGGAGAAGTCCATCGACAAGGACGAGATGCGCAAGTGGCTCCGCGGACGCGGGGCCGAGCTGGCCGACGACGGGCACTGAGCCTCGGTCGTCACCCGGGCGGGGCCGTGAGCACCTCGTAGCCCGTGGTCGTCACCAGGACGGTGTGTTCGAACTGGGCCGACCGGCGGCCGTCGGCGGTGACGATGGTCCACCCGTCGGGGCGCTTGCGGATCGCGGGCCCTCCGAGGTTGAGCATGGGCTCGACGGTGAGGACCATGCCCGCCTTGAGCCGCGGCCCGATTCCCCCGGGGCCGAAGTGGGAGACGTGGGGCGGGCAGTGCATCCGTCGGCCGATCCCGTGGCCCCCGTACTCGCGTACGACGCTCAGGCCGGCCCCCCGGGCGATCTCCTCGACGGCGGCCCCGATGTCGCCGAGGCGGGCCCCGTGGCGGATGGCGGCGATCCCGGCATCGCGGGCCTGGCGGGCGGCCTCGACGAGGCGGGCGGAGTCGGGGTCGACGGGGCCGAGGGTGAAGGTGGCCGAGGTGTCTCCGTGCCAGCCGTCGAGGCACGAGGTGATGTCCACGTTGACGATGTCTCCGGGCAACAAGACCTCGTCGACCGAGGGGATCCCGTGGCACACCACCTCGTTGCGGCTCGTGCACACGGCAGCGGGGAACCCGTGGTAGCCGAGCTGACTCGGGGTGGCCCCCCGTTGGCGGGTGTCCTCGCGGACGAGGGCGTCGATGTCGGCGGTGCGCATCCCAGGGCGGAGGGCCTGGGACACGGCCTGGAGGGTGGCTGCGGCCACGGAGCCGGCCCGGCGCATGGCCTCGATCTCCTGGGACGAACGGATCTCGATGTTCATGGGGAGGCGAGCAGTGTGACGTCCCGGGGGGACAGGGCGCCCATACTCTTTGGGTATGACGGCTGTCGCGCGGGGGCGACAATGAGGTACCGTACCGAGCGCGGATGAGCCTCACGCAGCTTCAGTATTTCGTGACCGTGGCCGAGGTGGGCAACGTGACCCGGGCGGCCCGCAGGCTCCGCGTGTCGCAGCCCCCCGTGACCCGGATGATCCGCGCCCTGGAGGACGAGCTCGGGGCGGCCCTCTTCGTACGCGAGGCCCGCGGGGTGCGGCTCCTGCCCGCGGGGTCGCGGCTGCTGGAGCGGGCCCGTACGATCCTGAGCCTGGTCGAGGGCACCCGGGCGGCGGTGGGCAGTGTCGGGGAGGACGACCGGGGAGGACACGGCGGGTGAACGACCGGGACGGCAACGGGATCGACGACCGCGACGACCTGCGGGGGCTCGCGCGGCAGGCCCTGAGGGCCCGGGGGTTTGTGCTCGGGGACGCGGAGGCGGAGGGGGCGGCGGCGGCCCTCGACCCGGGTCTTCACCTGGAGTCCGATCCCCTCGTGCGCGACCTGCGGGCCCTGGCCTGGTCGTCGATCGACTACGCCACCTCGCGCGACCTCGACCAGTTGGAGTGGGTCGAGCCGACCGAGGACGGGGCCCGGGTGTGGGTGGCCATCGCCGAGGTGGCCCGGTTTGCCCCCGTGGGGGGCGGGGTCGATCGCCTCGCGGGGGCCAACACCACGGCCGTGTACACCGCGGGGGGCGTCTTCGCGATGCTCCCGGTGGGCCTCGCCGAAGACCTCACCTCGCTCCACGAGGGCCACGATCGCCGGGCCTGGGTCACCGTGCTCGACGTGACCCGCGACGGGCGTACGGCCCGGTCGGAGCACTTCCCCGCCCTCGTGCGCAATCACCGGCGGCTGGTGTACGACACCGTGAGCGCGTGGCTCGACGGGGAGGCCGACGAGGCGGTGGCCATCGACCCGGCCCTGGGGGTCCAGTTGCGGTTGCAGGACGAGGTGGCGGGGTGGCTGCGGGAGCGGCGTCAGGCCGACGGGGCCCTGGGGTTTACCTCGCCCGAGACCGAGCTCGTGCACGACCCCGCGGGGCGCGTGGTGGACATCGTGGCCCGGTCGGTGCGGCGGGCCAATCGGGTGGTCGAGGAGCTGATGCTGGCGGTCAATCGGGCCGTGGCGGGGCACCTGGCGGAGGCGGGGGTGGAGCATTTGCGGCGGGTGGTTCCGCCGCCGGTGCGGTGGGATCGGTTGCAGGAGCTGGCGGTCTCGGTGGGCGGCGAGCTGCCGGCTTCGCCCGACCCGGGGGCCCTGGCACGGCTCCTGGACGCCGCCTCGAAGGCCCACCCGGCCCGGGCCGAAGACCTGCAACTCACGGTGCGCAGGCTCATCGGCCGCGGAGAGTACCGGGCCTGGCGCCAGGGCGACCCCCCGGCCGAACACTTCGCCCTCGCCGTCGACGCCTACGCCCACAGCACGGCCCCCAACCGGCGGTACCCCGACCTGGTGGCCCAGCGGTGCCTCGACGCCGTTCTGCGCGGGGCCCCGGCCCCGTACGAGCGCCCCGCCCTGGAGGCCATCGCCGCGCGGTGTACGGCCCGGTCGAGCGACGCCCGCAAGGTCGAGCGGCAGCTCGACAAGAGCGCCGCGGCCCTTTTTCTGTCCGACCGGGTGGGGGTGAGCTTCGACGCGGTGGTGAGCGGGGTCAACGGGCGCGGGACCTGGGTTCGGCTCCTGCACCCGGCCGTGGAGGGGAGGCTGGTGGCGGGGGCCGAGGGGCTCGACGTGGGGGTGCACCTCCGGGTGACCCTGCGGGCCGCGGACGTGGGCAGAGGGTATCTGGATTTTGTTCCGGCCTGAGAGGGCCATTGCGGACAACGGAGGCGGGAGAGGTCCGATGCGGATGAGCTGTCCGGCGTGTGGGGCGCGGTACGAGGGCGGGCAGACCCGGTGCGTGGTCGAGGGGCGCGACCTGGTCCCGTACGTCGACCGCCGGATGGGGGCCCTCCTCGGGGGGCGCTACCACGTCGTGTCCGAGATCGGGGCCGGGGGCATGGGGGTGGTCTACGGAGCCCAGGACACCCGGACGGGACGCGGGGTAGCCGTCAAGGTGCTTGACGAGGTCTGGGCCGGCGACCGCACGGTGCGCGAGCGGTTCCTGCGGGAGATCCGGGCGGGGATGAAGCTGCGGCACCCGCACATCGTGTGGACCCTCGACGCGGGCGACGGCCCCGAGGGGACCTTCCTGGTGATGGAGCGGCTCTACGGGCAGTCGTTGTCGGCGCGGCTTGTGGACGGGCCCCTGCCGGTGGCCGAGGCCCTGGAGGTGACCCGGCAGTGCGCCGAGGCCCTGGCGGTGGTGCACCCGCAAGGGGTGGTGCATCGCGACCTCAAGCCGGCCAACCTGTTTCTCGTGCGGAGCGAGCGCGGGGTCGATGTGCGGGTGTTGGATTTCGGCCTGGCCCTCCTGGTCGACGAGGCTCCCCTGACGCATGCGGGCCTCGTGCTCGGGACCCCGCGGTACATGGCCCCCGAGCAGGTTCGGGGGCGGGTGTGTGCGGGCACGGCCGACCTGTACTCCCTCGGGGTGGTGCTCTTCGAGATGCTGGTGGGACGGGCTCCCTTCGAGGGCGACGAGGAGGTGTTGATGCTCCAGCACGCGGCCGTTCCGCCGCCGCGGGTGTGTGACGTGCGGGGGGATGTCCCGTCGGGGGTGGGGGCCCTGGTGGAGGGGCTGTTGGCGAAGGACCCGTCCCATCGGCCCGACAGCGCCCTGCGGGTGGCCGCCCTCGTGCACGGGCTCCAGGGCGACCTGCGGGCCCAGGCGCGGGCCGCGGGAGCCGTCCAGGGGGCCCGTCCGTCCCCGGGAGACACCGGGGCGGGGGTGGATGTCACGGCGGCGTGGATGGCGGCCGATCGGGCCCTGGTGGAGGCTCGGGGCGAGCTGCGGCTGATGCTCGAGGAGCAGGGGGCCTGGGACGCGACCCGAATGGCTGCCTTGCGCACCCTGGCGGGGCGGGTGACCCAGGCCACGGAGGCCCTGGCCGCGCGCACCCGGGCGTTGACGGGCGGATGACCCGCAGGCGGCGGTACAGCCTGGGGCAGCGGCTGCGGTACAGCCGGGCCGTGGTGCGGCGGTTTCGGGTGACGGTGCTGCTGGCGGGGGTGTTGTTCGGGGTGGTTCCGTGGGTGTTTCGGGCGTTGTACCGGGGGCCTTCGGGGCACGGGGTCTCCTGGGGGGAGGCCTTTCACCATGTGTACTTCTTGATGTTCGGGCAGCCCTCGTTGCCGTATGTGGACCACGCGCTGTTGGAGGTGCTCAACCTGGCCATCCCCCCGATGGCGGTGGCGGTGGTGGCCGACGGGGTGGTGCGCTTCGCGTACCTGTTCTTCGCCCGACGGCAGAACGACAAGGAGTGGATCGAGGTGCTGTCGGAGACCCTGAGCGGGCACGTGGTGGTGTGCGGAGCGGGCCGGATCGGCTACCGGGTGACCACGCGCCTTCTAGACATGGGGCAGGACGTGGTGATCATCGAACGCCGCGAGGACGGGGCCTTCGTGCCCATCCTGCGCGACCTCGACGTCCCCGTGTTGATCGACGACGTGAAGAACCCCAAGGCCCTGGAGCGGGTGAACGTACGCGGGGCTTCGGCCATCGTGTGCGCCACGGACGACGACCTGGCCAACCTCAACGCGGGCCTGGACGCCCGGCGGGTCAACCCTGAGATCCGTGTGGTCTTGCGGCTCTTCGACGACGACCTCGGGGCCAAGATGCGCGACGTGCTCGGGGCCGAGGTGCTGTCGAGCTCGGCCCTGGCGGCCCCGGCGATGGCGGTGGCGGCTCTTGATCCGCGGGTGATCCACTCGTTTCTGGTGGGGACCCAGTTGATGGTGGTGTCGGAGTTTCACGGACGGGGCCCTCTGGTGGGGATGGACCTCGCGGCGGTGCGGCGCGCCCACGGGATGATCGCCCTGTCGCGGCGGGACGCCCGGGGGGCGGAGACCCTGCACCCTGGGGGCGAGGTGGTGGTGGCCGCGGGCGACGTGCTCACCCTGCAGGGGATGTACGAGGACTATTGTGGGCTGCGGGCCCGCTGCGGGGAGGGCCCGGCCCCGCGCTCGGGGCGGGGGTAGGGGCGGGGGTAGGGGCGGGGGACAGGGCGGGGGGCAGAGGAGGCGGGGTGAAGTGAAGGTGTTCAGGCTGGAGAGGGCAGGGGGCGGTCTCCGGAGAGAAGGGTCTCCCTCGGGGGAGCGGGGTGGGGGCACCTGGGAGAGGAGGGGCTTACTCGGGGGAGCGGGGAGGGGCCGATTGGGCGTGAGGGGGTTGTCTCGGAATCGTTGGGTCGCCGCCCAACCGGCTGACGGGCTGTTCACGAAGACGGGCCTTGGGTGCATTTCGGAGGGGAGGTGCTCCCGGCGCTGCGGGGCGTCGGGCGTCCTTTCCGTCAGTACCGCGAGGCGAAGCCGGCGGTGGGCGCGGTTGACATCGAGCGAGAAGGCGGGCGGGTCCGGAGTACGGTGGCGTGGGTGGTCCGGTGCTCAGCAACCCGCGGCGACGAGATCGCGCAGGAGGGCAGCCCCGCGGGCGACGCGGTCGACGGCGTCGACGGACTGGCCGTCGTGTTGGGTCTGCGGGATGGGGAGGGTGTAGTGGGTGTCCCCGAGCCTCACGGTGGCCCCGTGCGTCGCACAGACCTTGGCGAACGCGGCCGCGTGGGCGGGTTGCGTGGGCGGAGTGAGCGTGAGGGTCGGACCTCGACTGCGGATGGCCGCGCCGCTGCGGGGGAGCTTCATCCAACGCTCCTCGTGCTCGTAGCCGCGGAACAGCGTGTCTTCGATGTGTGCCGCCCCTTGGCCAGTCCGCTTGATCTCACGCCACATCGCGTGGAGGTAGGGGTCGGGGTAGTAGGAGGAGAGGCGCTGCTTGGAGAGCATGCACAGCGCGTTGCCGAGGCGCCCGTCGCGGCCGACATAAAGGCCCGAAGTTCCCTCGCGCATCGCAGGATACCTCACGAGATAGTAGCGCCAGTCGAAGAGGCCCGCGGTCTCGCGGGTCGCACACCAGTCGCTGCTGACAGCGCTGAGCCGCTCGGGGAGTGTGCCTTGCCTTCCGGCGACGTTGTCGAGCAAGGCCATGAGGGCGGGGCGGATGCGGCTGTGGCTCCGGCTGCTGTCCCAACCAAAGAGCGCGCGCCAGGGGTCATCCCGTTCGAGAGACGGAGAACCTAGCTGGTACGTGCTGGCACCGAGGTGATGCGCGTAGTTGCCGCAGGCGAGCAGCGCGCCTGTCAGTTGCTTGCGGAGGCTGCGTTCGGAGAAGAGCTCGACGAAGAGCTCGGAGCGCGCGGCGAAGCGATCAGCGTCGAAGTCGAAGACGGCGAGGCAGCCGCGCAGCAGGGGATGGTCTTCGAGGGCGAAGAGGGCGTCGGTGTGCGCGGGATTGTCCTTGAGGAAGGCAGCCTTGCGGCGTTCGTCCTCGACCTGACGCGCGTGGACCCGGGTGAGGTGGTCGAGGTTGCCGTCGCGTACGAAGGGGCGGGTGGCGGCGAGCAGGGTGGGCATGGCCTCCGCCTTCAGGTTGTCTGTGGCCTCGAGCACGTTGCGTAGAACCCGCAGGCGCCGGGGGAAGTCTGCGGTGCCCTCGGTGCGATGGACGATCACCGCGTCGAGCAGGAGCGTGCGCCCCAGGGAGAAGACACGCGCGGGCCCCTGGAAGCTGTCGTAGTCGCGGCAGCACGCGTGGAGGAGGTCGACGGTCTTCTGCCCGATGCCAGAGAAGAGGGTGAGCTTGCCGGGCTCGTGCTGGTCGAGCGCGAAGTGCTGCGCGAAGAACGCGGGGATGTCTGCGCAGCACCAGGTGTCGAAGGCGGCGAGGAGCGCGCGGAGGTTGTCGCTGGCCTTGGTGTTGATGGGGCCGAAGGCGCTCTCGGCGCGTCGGACGACCTCCTTCTCGGGAACGCGGCTCTCGGCCCAAGCGCAGCGCTCGGCGAGAAAACCCAGGTAGCGCATGAACTCGTCGTCGATGATGTTGTCGTCGCCGCGCATCGGCCAGAGCATGTCGGACCACGGGCCGTCGACACTGTGCGCGAAGCGCTGGGTGAGGTCGTGGTCGACGCCCTCGAGGAGGTGCTCGAAGCGGGCCTTGAAGCGCTCGAAAGGGGTGAGCGGTTTGCCCCGGGAGTTCATCTTGAGGTAGAGGTCGATGGGGTCGCCGATGCCTGTGATGGGCAGCAGATGAAACTGCACCGCGGGCTGATCCACGTCGACGAGGCGTTGCCACGCCACGGTCGCGTCGACGGCTTGGAAGCGCGTGTGGATCGCGTCGAGCATCACGAGCATCGCGTCCACCGAGGGGTCGTGGCGCCAGGTGCTCAGAAACCACGGCTGATCCTTGATCGGCGCCGAGACGGTGGTTTCCGCGGTGTCGAGCGGTTGGGCCACGAGGGCCTCGCAAAAGGCCCGGGCGCTGGCGCGGGTGGCGTAGGAGAAGCGGGTCCAGCCGCCGGTCGCGGGCTGTCCTGCGCGGGCCGCGAGGTAGCGGTGCAGGAGGAAGAGCGTGGTGAGCCGCTGTTGGCCGTCGAGGGGGGTGAAGGTTCCGTCGGCGATGCTGCCGAAGACGAAGTCGAGCGACAGAGGCGGGCCGCCCGTGAGGGCCGCGTGCAGGGCGACGAGGAAGTCAGCGCGGATGCGCGCCGCGGTGGGGTCGGTGCGGCCCTGGGCGTAGTCCCGCTGCACCATCGGGATCTCGATGCGGGCGATGGCCTCGGGGCCGCTCGCGAAGGCGTCGACGAGTCTGTGGAGGGAGGTGGCGGCGCCCTTCATGGCGTGGTCTCCGGCGTGAGGTAGGGCTGGAGGGTGGCGGCGATCGCATCGAGCCACGCCGTGCGGTCCTGGGGGCTCCAGAAGTGGACCTGCTGGGCGTCGGCGTCGGTGAAGTACTTGAGAAATACGCGTCGGGTGCAGAGCGGGATGTACGCACCGGCCTTGTCGAGCGCGAGGATACGCCTGCGCTTCACCTCGAACACGGCGTTGTTGAGCGCGCTGTTGTTCCCGGCGTCGAGCAGGGCGAGGTTGGCGAGGCCGTGCAGGTCGTCGTCCTGATGGCCGTCCCCGCGGTGGAAGTGAGCTGCGATCTCCCGGGAGAGCGGATCGAAGACCTCGCGGGTGATCTCCGGAAGGGCGTCGGTGATGCGCTGCTGGAGGGCAGCGCGCGTCGCGGCGTCCATGGGGAGGGCGCCGAGGGCGTCGCGGTGCATCCGGAGCCACGCCTCCCACTGCTCCTTCTTCGTGAGGCCCTCGGCGTGTTGGGCGTGGATGTGTTCGAGCGACCAGCGGGCGCTCTTGTGGGCGCGGAACGAGTAGCGTTCGGCGTCGTTGTGGAGGGTGCGCACCGCCTCGACGTTGGTGAGGTGGAGCACCCGGAGGCACGCGGTATAGTTCTCGTCGTAGCTCAGCTCCTTCAGCTCGTTCGGGGTGAGGCTGAGGGACTTCTGGATGCGGGCGTCGAGGGAGGCGCGGAACGCGCTGCGCGTCTCGCCGTGGGCGGCGTTGAGCAGGGTGTCGAGGCCCGTTCCGTCGGCGATGAGGTAGCCGACCTTGTGGTAGAGGTCGCGGTCCTCGTACCACTCGCGGAGCAGCGCGTAGAGGCCGAGCACCTCGCTCCAGAACGTGGTGCGGTCTCGCTCGACCCGCTCCTGGAGTTTGTCGAAGGTGTAGTAGCGCGGTCGTCGCGCAGTGGGGTCGACTCCGGCCAGCAGCGCGAAGAGTAGCTCGATGCGGGCGGGGTACTGGTCAGCCTTCGCGTTGGTGACGAAGACCCAGAAGTCCTCGTTGTGCAGGCTATGCTCGATGGCGTCCCATTGCGCGGCGACCTCCTCGAGGCGCAGGCGGTCCTTCACGTTTGCGCGGAGCAGCAGGGCCTTGAGCAGCTCGGCGTCAGTGAGCGGGATGCGCCCCACGTTGAGCCGCGTGAAAAGCGCCGTCGCGTCGACATCCTCGGGCGCCTCGTACCAGATCACCTTCACGGGCTTGAGCCGTTCGCTGACGAGTTCGTGCTCGGGGTGCTTTTTGAACCATGCTGCGATGGTCTCGTACGCGCGGTGGATGTGGAAGAAGTCGATATTCGCTTGGGCGGCCGCGGAATCGGTGGGGTCGTCGAGGTACTCAGCACTCTTCGGACGTGTCTCGTAGTGGAGGGAGTAGAGCGGCTGGTCCTTCTGCAACCCCTTGCTCTGCATGTGGCGGAGGAGGAGGTAGAGGGTGGTCAAGCGTTGTTGACCGTCGACCAGCTCCCAGGCGTTGGCCCCACGAGACTTCACCACCACGGGCTGGAGGCAATACACCTCAGCTGTGTTCTCCCAGATGTCGTCGAGGAGCTGTTTGACCTCCTGCTCGCCCCAGCGGTAGCCGCGCTGATACGCGGGCACGAAGAAGGTGCCCGAGAGATCACCGACGGATCTCAGCCCGAGTGTTGTCCCCATACGCGGGACCGTACTCGCACGCAGGGAGCACGGTCAATCGTGTCGTCCCCCGCGTCGTCGCCCCGCCAGCGCCGCCAACGCGAGCAACCACGCAGCCCCCATCCCGCGTCCCCGCGGCTCCCCCTGGGTGCGGCACCCGCAGCCGCCCGTGTACTCCGGCAACGCCTCCTCGCCCCCGTCCAGCGACGCGCCCGCGTCTCGCTGCACGAGGCCCCCGTCGGTCCCTCTGCCTGCGTCATCAAGGGCCCCCGCATCCTCCCCCGGAGTCGGCGGTACCAGCTCGCCCCGGCGGCGCCGCGGACCGGCCACGCGCACCGTGGTGTAGTACGAGGCCTCGCTCCAGCCCGCGTTGTTGGCCAGGGCCGGACCGAGCACCGAGGCCGCGAACACAGGCTGCCCGACGACCCCCAACCCCCGCGCGCAATGCACGCCCGCCGCGGCCCGCCCGCACAGGTCGGAGCGGCCGTCGCCGTCGGTGTCCGCGAGCTGGAGGGTGCTGTTGTGCTGGTGGTGCAGCCACCCCTCGGCGTCGCCCCACGCGGGGCCCACCGACTCGGCCTCGAACGTGCCCGCAGGGGTGGCCAGGAGGCACACCACGCGCTGGTCGCCGCGGGCGCAGAGGTCGTCGCGGCGGTCGCCGTTTACGTCCGCGGCCATCAACGTAAACGCGTGGGCGGGGAGATCCCAGGTCGCCGCCGAGAGCAGCCCCGTCGGCCGCGGCGGAGCAAACCCCACCCCCGACGAACGGGCGCACACCACCCCGTCGGCCCCCCGGGCGCAGAGGTCGTCGCGGCGGTCGCCGTCGAGGTCGAGGAGGCGCAACGACAAGGCGTGCTGCGGAGCCCGCCAGCCGTACGCGTCGCCCCAGGCCGGGCCCATGGACACGGGGTCGAAGCCCGTTCCCTGGCTCGTCCAGCACATCACGCCGTCGGGGCCGCGGGCGCAGAGGTCAGACCGACCGTCGCCGTTGAGGTCGCCGAAGCGGAGGCTGCCGTAACGGAGGGGGCTGTTCCACCCGGCGGCGTCGGAGAGGGCGGGGCCCTCGAAACTCGGCCCGAACCCCGTGCCCTCCGACGGGTAACAGCGCAGACCCTCCGGGCCGCGGACGCAGAGGTCGGCCCGTCCGTCGCCCGTTACGTCCACGAGGCGCAGGGTGCTGTAGTACTCGGGAAGGGCCCATCCCTCGGCGTCGGAGAGCGCGGGGCCGTTGAGGGTGGGGCCGAAGCCCTCGGGGGAGCCGAGCCAACACCGGATGCCCGCGTCGGCCCGGGCGCAGAGGTCGGCCCGTCCGTCGCCGTTGAGGTCGCCGTAGCGCAGGGTGAGGTAGTTGGACGGGTCGCTCCAGCCCTGAGCGTCGGAGAGGGGGAGGGTGTGTGGGCTCTCTTCCCAGCCGGAGGGGCGGGCGTACCAACATTGAACGCCCGACACCCCGCGGGCGCAGAGGTCGGCCCGTCCGTCGCCGTCGAGGTCGGTGCTGGTGTCGCGGTCGTGGTGGTGGGCGTTGACGATGGCAAAGGCCAGAGGGTCAGCCTCCCAACGGGCCGCCGTCCAGCACAGGAAGTTGTCCTCCCAGGTGTGCGGGTCGCCGGGCTCCGACCACCGGATGCACGAACGTCCCGCGAGGGCTCCCGCGCTCGACCACGAGAAGCTGTAGGCCGACAGGAGGGGGGCGCAGAGGAAGTTGTTGTCCCAGCCGTGGGCCGCGGGTTCGCTCCCTTCGGTGACCTGGGTGCAGCCCATCCCGGGGATGGACCCCGCGTGCGACCAGCGCAGGCCGAGGTCGCGTTCGGCGCAGAGGTGGTTGTCCGACCAGGCGTGGGGGTCGGCGGGCTCGTTGACGTTCGTGCAGCGCATGCCGGAGAGGGGGCCGGCGCAGTTCCAGCCGAAGGGGGGCACGCGGCTGTCGCAGGGTGGGGGCGGGGGCGGGGGCGGCGGAGGGGGCGGCGGGGGCGGAGGGGGCGGTGCCGTGGTAGCGCAGGCTTCCCCGGGCAACGAACGGTAGGCGTCCTGGCTGACCCAGTACGAGGTCTGTCCGCCGCATCCGGCCCGGGCTCCGTAGGGGTCGTCGGCCACGTTGTTGACCCGGACCTCGAAGTGCAAATGCGGCCCCGTGGAGTACCCCGACGAGCCCACCTGGCCGAGCTGTTGCCCGCAGGTCACCCGGTCGCCGTTGCGCACCCGAACGCTGCCCCGCCGCATGTGGGCGTAGTACGTGACCTTGCCGTCGGGGTGCCGCACGGCGGCGTAGTTGCCAAACCCGCTGCCTCCCGCGCAGGTGCCCGACTCGCAGCGGTCAAACTCGCCGTCGCCGCTGGCGATCACCGTGCCCTCGGCCGCGGCCACGATGTTGCGGCCCTGGTCCTGGGCCGTAAACCGCCCGTAGATGGCGATGTCGGTCCCGCGGTGGTTGTTGTAGGTGTGGGTCCCGCAGTTCCAGTCGCGGAGGCCGGCCCCGCGGTCGAGGTCGTAGTGGGCCGAGATGGTGGCGCACCCGCTGCGACAGCCCCCGAGGGGATGGCGGTAGTTCTGGGCCGAGGCCCCCGCGGGGACGCCGAGGGCCGTGAGGATCCACACCCACGCCCGGCGGGTCACAGCCGCACCGTCACGGGCCCGTCGGGGCCGGTGTAGACGAGGGTGGTGTCGTCGACGAAGCGGGCGTCGTGGGCGATGGGCGGCGGGACAAACCGCGGGTCGTCGAGGCGTGTGATGCCCGCGTTGGTGACGCGCACGGGGGGGCTCTGGGCGGGCGGAAGGGCGATGCGGTAGAGCCCCGTGAAGCGCTCGGAGGGGTCGTTGCCCCAGGCGTAGACGGCCTCGCCGCGGGGGTGGATCACCGGGCGGTCGGCGAAGGTCAACCGGGTTGACAGAACCCTCGGGATCCCGTCGGGCAGGGGGCGCCACCACAGGAGGCTGCCGGTCTCTGCGCGGCGGGGATAGATCACCGCGTGCCCGTCCGGGGTGCGGGCGATCTCGGGCAGGACCTCGCGGTCGAGGACGCGGTCGCCGTCGCGGAGGGTCCCGTCGGGGTCGACGGAGAGGGAGCCGAGGCGGGCGGTGGGCGTACCCTCCATCACCCCGGGGGCGGGTGTCGGTTGCGGGGGAGGGGCCGGGGCCGGGGCGGCCGTGACGGGGGCGTGGGATTGTGCGGGAGGGGCCGCGGGTTCGCACGCGGGGAGGAGGGCGGCGAGGAGGGGCGCGGACCATCGCAGGGCGGGCGTCACGGCACGGGGGAGGGTATCACGGGCGCGCAAGCGCGGGTTCAGTCGGTGGCGAAGACGTCGGCGACGCGCGCGACGGTGGCAGCGCGCGTGAGCCAGGCTTCGAGCACTTCGATGCGGGTCTCGGCCTCGATCTGGGCGCGACGGGTCGCCGACAGACGCAGGCCACGGGCGGAGAGCGTGAGGGCGATCGAGCGACGTAGGCCCTCCTGCTGTCCCTCCTGTCGCCCTTCCTGTCGCCCTTCCTGTCGCCCTTCCTGTCGCCCGCGCGAGACGCCCTTCTCCAACCCTTGTTTGTAGACCCAGCTCTGCATGACCAGCTCCTCGGGCAAGTGTGACGTGATCGCGGTGCGCAGTCCACGCTCGCGCACATCCGCGTCGGCGAGCACGGCCATCGCGACGGCGAGCTCCTCAAACTGACGGGGTTCGGTGCGGTCGCGCAGGGTGTCGAGCACCCGCACCATGGCCGCGGGGGTGGCATCCACCGCGAGGGGGGAGAAGACCATCCACAGAGGCGCGTTGCGGGCTGTGAGCTCCGCGAGGGTGCGTTGGTACACGGCCTCGATCCGTACCCGTAGCCCCGAGAAGGCTTCGCCCGGCGGGGACACCCGAAACCGCAGCGCCTCGGGCCAGGGGCGCAGCCGTCGCCCCCCGAGCAACACGACCGTACTGCGCACTCTCGGAACTGCCTCCCGGGGCTTCGCCGCGGCGTGCAGGCCCATCGTGGTGAGGCTGTGATACTCGTACACGCGGAACAGCAGGTCGCGGGTCCAGCGCGATTGCCACTCGACGTGCTCCACCCGAGCCACTCCGTCGGCCACCACGAAGAGGCTCTTGTCCATCCGGCGTTCGCGGGCGGTCACCTGGGTGTCGCGCCACACGCAGCCCGTCAGGCTCTTTGCCGTGGGAAGCAGCGCGTGGGCCAACCCGTCGGGAAACTGCTGGGCCACATGGCGGAGCGTCAAGTCGACGTCGCTCGGCTCGGTGTCGGGTGTGGCCTCCGGTGCGGTTGAGTGGGGCAGGGGCATCGCTCAGAAGCCCTCGGTCTTGCAGATGATCTCGTTCATGATCTCGCGGGTGCCGCCGCCGATGGGGTACAGGCGCGCGTCGCGGTAGAGCCGCTCGACGAGCTGCTCGCGCATGTAGCCGTAGCCCCCGTGGAGCTGGACGGCCTCGTCGCAGACGTAGCTGCACATGTCGGTGGCGGCGTTTTTGGCCATGGCGGCCAGGCCGGCGACCTGCATGTCCTCGCCCTTCAAGAGCCGCGCGATCACGTCGCCCGTCAGGGCCCGGGCCGCGGCGAGGCGGGTGGTCATGTCGGCCAGCTTGTGGCGCAACACCTGGAACCCCACCAGGGGCTTGCCGAAGGCCCGCCGCTCGCGCACGTACGACACCGACTCCCGCAGGGCCAGGGTGGCGATGGCCACGCACTGCACCGCCAGGAGAACCCGCTCGATGGCGAAGTTTTGCGCGATCACCACGAAGCCCGCCCCCTCGGGCCCCAGGAGGTTATCAACCGGAACCCGACACTGATCGAAGTGGATCTCCGCCGTGTCCGAGGCCCACCAGCCCATCTTCTCCAGCTTGCGCCCGACGGCGTACCCCGGGGTGTCGGCCTCGATCACCAGGAGGGACACCCCCCCGTGGCCAGGACCGCCCGTGCGTACGGCGGCGGTGATGAAGTCGGCGCGGGTTCCTGAGGTGATGAAGGTCTTGCTGCCCGTCACGACGTAGTGGTCTCCGTCGCGCACGGCCCGGGTCTGGAGGGAGGCCACGTCGCTGCCGCCCGAGGGCTCGGTGATGGCCAGGGCCGCGATGCGCTCGCCCCGCAGGACGGGCGGGATGAAGCGCTGCTGCTGGGCCTCGGTGCCCGCCCGCAGGATGGGCGGCAGGGCGATCCCGTGGGACCCCAGGCCCGCCACGGTGCCCACGCTCTGGCCCGCCAGGATCATCTCCTCGCAGGACACCACCACGTGCCCGAGGGTGCCCCCGCCGCCCCCGCACGACTCCGGGTACCCCACCCCCAGGAGGCCCGCCGCGGAGGCGCGGTTGTACAAATCCCGCGGGAAGATCCCGGCCTCCTCCCAGGCCCGGGCGTGCGGGGCGATCTCCCGCGCGGCCCACCGCCGAACCTCCCGCCGTAGCTGCCCGTGCTCCTCGGTCTCGAAGCTGTATGTGCTCTCCATCGGGGCGAGTTCGTAGCACGGGACGTAGGCTGTCCACGGGGGGAGCGCGGAGAATTGACACCCCCCGGAGGGCGGGCCAAGAGTGAATGCCCGCGGCGCGCCAGGCGACTACGCCGAGGCCTGTCCCTCTCCCCTCCTCACTCCCCTGCGAGACCCCTCACGTGGCCACCGACGCCCAGTCTCTTCGCACCCTCACCGAGCGATGGGAACTCACCGAACGACTCGGCTCGGGGGCCATGGGCGAGGTCTGGCGGGGCCGTCACCTCGTGCTCGGCCACGAGGTCGCGGTCAAGCTGATGAAACGCGACGCCAGCCGCGATCAGCAGCTCGTGGCCCGCTTCGTACGCGAGGCCCGCATCGCCGCCCAACTCCGGCACCGCAACATCGCCCGGGTCGAAGACTTCGGGACCACCCCCGAGTCGGCCGGCAACCGCCCCTTCCTCGTGATGGAGCTGCTCCGCGGAGACTCCCTCGAGACCCTCCTCGAGGCCCGCGGGCGCCTCGACCTCGCTACCGTGGCCGTCGTGGCCCGCCACGTCGGGGCCGCCTGCGACGTGGCCCACGCCGCCGGGATCGTGCACCGCGACCTCAAGCCCGCCAACTGCTTCCTCGTGCGCGACGACGACGGGACCCCGTTGGTCAAGGTTCTTGACTTTGGGGTGGCCAAGGTGGCCGACGGGCTCTTGACCACGCAGCACGGCCTCGACCCGGGGGCTGGTTTTGCCCTCATCGGGACCCCGGTGTACATGTCGCCCGAGCAGGCCCAGGGCGACGCCCAACTCGACGGGCGCAGCGACCTGTGGTCCCTCGGGGTCATGCTCTACGAGCTGGTGACCGGCCACCTGCCCTACACCGCCGAGACCCTCCCGGGGCTCCTGTGCCAGATCGTCTCCGCGGACGTCACCCCCCCGCGCACCCACGACCCCGAGCTCCCCCCGGCCTTCGATGCCTGGGCGAAGCGCGCGTTTTGCCGCGAGCGGGAGGGGCGGTTTCAGCGCGGCAAGGAGATCGCAGATGCCTTCATCGAGGCCCTCGGGGCTCCGCGCGAGACCCTCGCCCCGTCGCCGCGGACCCGCGAGCAGCAGGTCGCCGTGATGCCGCGGACGGTGCCCGAGTTTGAGGCGGCCACCCTGCACTCCCTGGCCCCCGTGGCCGTGCCCTCGCGGCCCCCGTCGCCCCTCCTCGGGACCGACGCGGGCACGGTGGCCATGTCCATGCAGAGCCTGCCCGGGCCGATGCCCGGGCCCGGAGGGTCGACGGCCCCGAGGATGGCCCCGATGTCGTACGCCCCGGAGAGCCTCACGCCCCAGGTGTTCGCCATGGCCGGGCCGCAGAGTTTTCAGGGCTACGGACCGGGCTCGATGGCCCCGACCGTTCCGGTGCGACGTGGCAACGGGTGGGGGTTGATGGCCCTCCTCGTGCTCGGCGGGGTCGGGCTCGGAGCCGGCCTCGTTGCCCTGGCCCTGTCCTCGCCCGCCCCGTCGCCGACCGTGCCCGTGGCGGCTGCCTCGCTGCCTCCGCCTCCGCCCGCCCCGGCTCCGCCCACGGCCCCCACGGTGGCCCCGGGGCCCGCCGTCGCCGTCGCGCCTCCTCCGATGCCCGCGGCCCGTACGGTGGACCTGGCGGCGCGTCCTGCGGTGGCCCCGGCCCCGCGTCGTGCACCGGGCCCGAGCCCCCGGGCGGCCGTTACGGCCCCACGGGAGGTGTACGCCCCTCCGATGGCCCCGCCTCGATTCGCCCCGCCTCCCCCCGCGCCCCATGCCGGAGCCTACAACCCCGATGAGCCTTGATCGTCGTCTGTCCGTGTCCCTCCCTGTGCTGGCCGTGGTGGCCGTGAGCGCGTCCGCGTCGGGGGCATGGGCCCAGTCGACCGAGCTCGGTCGGCAGCAGTTTCAGACCGGGCGGAGCCTCTTCGATGTGGGTCGGTACGCCGAGGCCCTGGAGGCCTTTCGTGCGTCGGCCGCGTCATTGCCTTCGCCCAACACCCAGCTCTACGTGGCCCGGTGCCTTCGGGAGCTCGGCCGCCCCGCCGAGGCCTGGGAGGCCTTCCAACAGACCGAACGCGAGGCCCAGGCTCGCTCTGTGACCGAACCGCGGTACGCCCCTACGGTGACCGCGGCCCAACGCGAGGCGGGGCTCCTCCTCGGGCGGGTGGCCTTCGTGGTGATCGACGGGTCGGCCCTGCCCCCTGGAGCGGCCACGGCCCTCAACGGTCGACAGGTCGACCCCGGGCGGATGGGACAGCCTCAGGCGGTCGATCCGGGCGGGGTCACGGTCACGGCCAGCGCCCCGGGGTTTCAGCCCTTCGTGGCGTCGCAGCAGATGGCCGCGGGGCAGCAGGCTCGGGTGGAGGTCCGGCTGGCGAGCCTTGGGGCGGCTCCGGCGATGGCTCCGACGATTACGGTGCTCTCGGGCGACGGGCGCGGGTCGCCGATCGCTCAGCCCGTAGACATGTCCCCGCCGACCTCTCCGTGGCGGGTGGTGGGTGCGACGGCCATGGGGCTCGGGGTGGCCCTCGGGGTGACCGGGGTCATCACGGGGCTGCGGGCTCGCGGGATCGAAGAAGACCTCGTGCAGCGGTGCGGCGACCGCGGGTGCGAGGCCACCTTCAGCAACCGTCGCCTGGTCGACGACGGCAACACCATGGTCACGGTCACCAATGTGGCCTGGGGGGTGGGGGCGGGGCTCGTGGTGTTTGGGGCCGTGGCCTTCTTCGCGTCGGGGGGGAGCCGGGTGGATGTGTTCGCTCCGTCGTTGGCGCGGCGGGTGACTCCGACCTTCGACCCGCGCCGCGGGGTCGTGGGGCTGTCGGGGAGTTTTTAGGCCCGGCTGCGGGCGACGGGCGACGAGGAACGGGCAGCGGCCGACGGGCTGCGAAGCCGCAAGGGCGCAGGGGCCGCAAGGGTCAGAAGGGTTATTGGGGGAAACGGGCGTGATCCCCTCGACGGGTCGTTGGCGACAGGGCCCTCGTCGGCGCTCCTCGTACATGGGCCGACCATCGCCTGCCCGAGACCCCCTACAACGTCCGGCCCTTGCGCCCCTTGCGCCCTTGCGGCTCTCCTCTCTCCGCCGTCTCTCTGCCGTCTCTCCGCCGTCTCTCCGCCCGCGGCCCTACCGCACCGCGAAGCCGTACACCGCGACCTCGTCGACGTACGACCGGCAGGCCGTGTCGCGCCAGAGCATCCGGCAGTAGAACATCCCGCACAGCTCGCCCCCCGTGCCATCAACCCAGCCCTCGACGTGGCCGCTGTCGGTGTCGCACACCCAGGCCGTGGGGTTGCTCGAACTCGTGAAGCACATGGGGATGTTGGTGCGCTCGAGGCCGCAGTAGTTGCTGAGGTAGTACCCCACCCGGAAGTCGAAGCCCGAGGCCAGGGCCACACGTTTGGCCCCGAGGTTGCCGCCGCTCAGGTACGTGTCGGCCGTCCAGGTGGCGGGGGCCGCCAACGCCCGCTGCACCACCCGCCCCAGGGTAAAGTTGTCGATCCGAACCTCCCGGAACGACACCCCCGTCAAGCTCACCGAGTACTCATTGTCGAGCCGATTGGGCACCGGGGTCCCGAAGGTCGTCACCCCCGCCACCCGCGTCCGGTTGGCCGACGGGGTCGTCGTGCGAACGATGGCCCCGTACGTCCACCCGCCCCCGTCGGTGGTCATGTCGCAGTACACCGCGAAGGCCTCCCGGCCTCCCGCCCCGTCGGGGTCGATGGTGTACACCCCGCTCGGCAGGGTCGGGGCCGCCGCGTGCAGGGCCGCGCAGCTCGACAGCACCGGGGCCGTGCAGCTCCCGGCCTCGCAGCGGGCTCCCGCGAGACACGCCGTCCCGCACGTGCCGCAGTGGGTGAGGCTCGTGCGGGTGTCGACCTCGCACCCGTTGCTGGCCTGCCCGTCGCAGTCGCCGAAGCCCGCGGCGCAGCGCGCCACCCCGCACATCCCCGCGGCGCAGACCCCCGTGGCGTTGGCGGGGCTGCACCCCCGGCCGCAGGCCCCGCAGTGGGCGAGGGTCGTGCGGGTGTCGACCTCGCAGCCGTTGCCCGGGTCGCCGTCGCAGTCGGCGAAGCCCGGGGTGCAGGTGTATCCGCACGCTCCGGCCGTACACGCCGCCGTGCTGTTGGCCCGCGGGGGGCAGGCCTGACCGCAGGCCCCGCAGTGGGCGAGGGTCGTGCGGGTGTCGACCTCACAGCCGTTGGCGGGGCTATTGTCGCAGTCACCAAAACCCATCTCGCAGCTCGCCACCGAACACGAACCCGCCCTGCACGTCCCCGTCCCCCCAGCCACCATGCAGGTCCGGCCGCACCCGCCGCAGTGCTGGGAGCTCGTGCGGGTGTCGACCTCGCAGCCGTTGCTCGGGTCACTGTCGCAATCCTGAAACCCGCTCAGGCACGCAAACACACACGCCCCGGCCACACATCCCTGGAGGGCGTTGGGCCGGGCGGGGCAGGCGCTCCCGCACGTTCCGCAGTGCTGGACGCTGACCCGGACGTCGGCCTCGCACCCGTTGACGGCGTTGTTGTCGCAGTCACCGAAGCCCGTCGCGCAGGCCGCCACCGCGCACTGCCCCATCGTGCACGCGGCCGTGGCGTTGGCCAGGTCGCAGCGCCGCCCGCAGGCCCCGCAGTGGGTGGTGCTGGCCCGGGTGTCGGCCTCGCACCCGTTGCTGGGGTCGTTGTCGCAGTCGGCAAACCCCGCCGCGCAGGCGTGCTCGCAGCGCCCGCCCACGCACGCCGCGGTGCCGTTGGGGCGCGGGCTGCACGCCGCGTCGCAGGCCCCGCAGTGGTCGAGGCTCGTGGCGGTGTTGACCTCGCACCCGTCGCCCGCCGTGCGGTTGCAGTCCGCGAACGGGGCCGTGCAGGCTCCCACCACGCAGGTGGCGTTCATGCACAGGGGGGTGGCGTTGGCGGCGGCGCAGAGGCGGGTGCAGGCCCCGCAGTGGGCGAGGTTGCTCTGAGGGTCGACGCAGGCCCCGTCGCAGCACGACTGCCCCGCGGGACACGCCTGGGTAGAGCTGCACCCGGCCACGCAGACGCTCCCGACGCAGAGGGTCCCGGCGGCGCAGTGGGTGTTGTCGAGGCAGTCGACGCAGGCGCGGGTGAGGGGGTCGCAGCGGCGCGGGGGGGCCGTCCCGCCGTCGGGCAGGGCCTCGGCCCGGCAGGCCTCGTCGTCGCGGCAGCCCTGGGCGCACACGAGGTCGGTGCTCACGCAGTACGATCCGACGGGGCAGCGGTCGTCGCTCGGGGTGCACGGCACGCAGCGCCCCGAGGTGGTGTCGCAGGCAGGGCCCGCAGGGTTGCCCATGCAGTCGGCCGCCGTGGCGCAGCGGGCGGGGCCCGCGTCGGGCGCCGGGACGTCCCCGGGGCCCGCGTCGGCAGGGCCCGTGTCGGGGATTGGGGTGTCGAGGGCCGGCAGGTCGAGGGGCGGGGCGTCGACGGCGTCGAGGGCCATCCCGTCGGGGCCGAGGTCGGCCGCGGGCAGGTCGGCGGGAGCGGCCGCGTCGGGGCCTCCCACCACGCTGCTGCCGCTGCAGGCCAGGAGCGATCCGGCCACCACGCCCAGGACAAGACCACGTCGAAGACTCATGCGCCCGAGGATACACCCTCCGCGGGCTCCGTTGCGCCGCGGGTCGGCGCGCTACCGCCCCGTCCGGCGCAGGGCCCTGTGATACGCCGGGACGTACCGCAGCCGGGGGGGAAGCCGGGGGGTGAGCCGTTCGGCCGCGAAGATCCAGGCCCGGGCCACCATGCGCTCCCGGGGATCGAGGTCCATCCCGAAGGCCTTCCGCAAGGGGGGCGGGAGCATCTGGGCCACCACCAGCCGGACCTGTGCGAAGACCGGCCCGACCCCCGGGATGTTCGGCCGAAAGAGCATGGCCGCCTGGCCCCGGGCCGTGTCTCCCACCCTCGGGGCCAGGGAGTCCGCCCGTCGGGTGACGTACCCGTGGAGGTCGGCCCAGGAGGTCGGGCAGGCCTCCAGGGGGGCCCCAAAGAGGACCCAGAAGGGGGCGGCCTCGCGGACCAGACGATCGCGCTCGGCCGGGGTGAAGGGCCGGACCATCTGCTCGTAGACCAGCAGGGTCGTTTCGACGAGGGTGGCCCCGACCCAGAAGATCGCCTCGGGGTCGAGGGCGTGGTAGCGCCCGACGGGGTGCCCTGGGACGTCGTCGAGCCGCCCCGCGATCGAACGATGCACCCGGTGGACCCGGCGGGAGATGTCGAGGGCCTCGCCCACCGACCCGAAGAGGACGTCGTAGGCCGAGAGCATCGTGCGGCGGAAGCGCCCGAGCATGTCGGTGTGCACGGCGCTGTGGTCGCGGATGGCGTGGGCCACCGCAGGGTGGGCGAGCTGCATCAGGGCGGCCCGACCGCCCCCGAGGAGGAGGACCGTCTCCCGGGTTCCCTCCCACACGAGACTGTCGGGCCCGAAGAACCCCTCGTCCGGGTCGCGCCCCGCGGCCAGAGACTCCAGCGTCGCGGCCCGCTCGGCTGCATCGATCCGCCGGGTCGAGGGCTCCCATGGGGGAGGTCCTGGCTCCGTGGGGTCGGGCCCCGAGGCCGAGGCCCCGCTGCGGGAGAGGAGCGGAACCAGGGAGATCCGGCAGGAGTCTCCCCCGTGCTTCGGGATCGTCTGGGTCAGGGCGTACCGCAGGCCGAAGACCTCGGAGACCCCGGCTTGAAACCGCCCGAGGACCCCGCAGTGCGACGGCCCCCACCCGGGCCGGGTGTACCACAGGCAGGCGTTTCCCTCGATAAACCCAGTGCCCGCCCTGGAGTCGGAGCCGCTGGTGTGCTCGGGGTTGACCCGAAAGAGGAGCTCGCCCATCCGCAGGGTCTCGATGGCGCTCTCGGTCGAGGGGGGAAGCGCGAAGATCGAGGCCGTGAGCTCGCCGACCTCCTTGCCGAAGGCGTGGCAGACGTCGCCGAGCCAGCCCATCGCCCGCGGAACCCGGTGCTCCCCGAGGCGTTCGGTCAACACGATGGTGAGCTCGCCGAGGTGGTGGGAGACCTCCAGCCAGCGGTCGCGGGGGTCCATCGCCATCACCCGCCGCCACCCGCGGAGGGAGGCTGCCATCCCCGGGGCCTCAGGGCAGATCGCGTCGAGGCACCACCGGACCGAACGACCCACGGGGCCCGGGTACAGGGCCTCGAACAGGGCCCGAACCTCCTCCGGGGACGCCCCGTCCATGTCTCGGGCGAGGGGCCCCGGGAGGGCCGACGCCCTCCGCACGAACATCTCCCCGCAGACCGCCGTCAGGATGGCCCGGGCCCGGTGCCGGTCGTCGAGGTGATCGCCGAGGGCTCGCTCGACGTAGCGCACCCAGGCCCCGAGTCCCTCGGAGGCCAGGTACCACAAGACCCTGGGGTCGACCGACTCGGCAGAGAAGGCCGCTCGGAGCTGCCCCATCCCCGCGACAAACACGGGGTTGTCCGCGAACATGGCAGAGGTTGGGGTCACGGGGTCGGTGGTGGGCTGCATGGCTTCCCCTCCAGGAGGGCCTTGATCTCGGGGGCAAGGGTGACAGCTCGGAGGCTCCGAGGCCCGTCCTCGCCGGCCTCGGCCCACACCCGGACCTCCTCGCCCTCGACCACGACCCGGTCGCCGAGGCAGAGGCGATGGTGCACCGTAAAGCTCCGGGTGCCTACGCGCGAGATGTGGCTCTCGGCCCGGAGGACATCGCCGAAGGTGGCGGCCCCACGGAAGGTGGCCGAGGCCTGCACGAGGGGAGCCCCGACCAGCTTGTGGACCCGGCGCAGGGTGTGATGGTCGAGCCCCACCCCGTCGAGGAGGTGATGGGTGCAGGCGTCGAACCACGCGTAGTACCGCGGATAGAAGACCACCCCCGCGGGGTCGCAGTCCCCCCAGGTCACCTCGATCTGCCGGGTCCCGCGCAGCCCCGGGCCCTCGACCCCCGCCTCGGAGCCCTCGCCACGAGGAAACTTCTCCGGGCTGGACGGGCGGTTGGACATCAGGACCCTCTTCGAACTGACGGGGAGCGCCCGGGACCTTGTTGGGGTGATTGTCCCCTTGGAGCCGTAGGCGGGGGACACTATCCTCCCCGACGCCATGCCAGTTGACCAGACGTTTTCGTACGCCGATCTCCTCCCTGTCGGCGATCACCACGACACCCCCTTCACGAAGCTGACGGCGGATTACGTGTCGACCTTCGAGGCCCGGGGGCAGCGGTTTGTGGCCGTCGACCCCGAGGCCCTCACCGTCCTCACGCGGGAGGCCATGGGGGAGCTCGCCCACTTCCTCCGTCCGGGGCACCTCGCCCAGCTCTCGGCCATCCTGGCCGACCCCGAGGCCAGCGACAACGACCGCTTCGTGGCCCGCGAGCTCCTGCGCAACGCCAACATCGCCGCCGCCGGGGTCTTCCCGAGCTGCCAGGACACCGGGACCGCCCTGGTCATGGGCAAGCGGGGGCAGCGGGTCTACACCGGGGCCCAGGACGAGGCCTACATCGCCCGCGGGGTGTACGACACCTACCTCGCCCGCAACCTGCGGTACTCGCAGCTCGCCCCCCTCGACATGTTTCGAGAGGTCAACACGGGCAACAATCTCCCCGCCCAGATCGAACTCTACGCCACCGAAGGGGACGCGTACCACTTTCTCTTCATCGCCAAGGGCGGCGGGAGCGCCAACAAGGCCTTCTTGTATCAGGAGACCAAGGCCCTGCTCAATCCGGCCTCCCTGCGGGCCTTCGTCGACGCCAAGCTGCGGTCGCTCGGCACGTCGGCCTGCCCCCCGTATCACCTCGCCCTGGTCGTAGGCGGGACCTCCGCGGAGTACGCCCTCAAGGTCGCCAAGCTCGCCTCGTGCCGCTACCTCGACCACCTCCCCCAAGCCGGAACCCCCGCCGGCACGGCCTTTCGTGACCTCGCCTGGGAGGCCGAGGTCTTGCAGATCGCGCGGAGCACGGGGATCGGGGCCCAGTTTGGGGGCAAGTATTTCTGCCACGACGTGCGGGTGATTCGGCTGCCGCGGCACGGGGCGAGCTGCCCGGTGGCCCTGGCGGTGTCGTGCTCGGCCGACCGGCAGATGCTCGGCAAGATCACGGCGGAGGGGATGTTTCTGGAGACCCTGGAGCACGACCCGGCCCAGTACCTGCCCGACCCCACGCCGGCCGAGCTCGGGGCCACGGTGGTGAAGATCGATCTCAACCGCCCCATGGCCGACATTCGGGCCGAGCTGTCGCGGTATCCGGTGGCCACCCGCCTGTCGCTCACGGGCCCCATGGTGGTGGCCCGCGATATCGCCCACGCCAGGATCAAGGAGCGCCTCGACCAGGGAGAGCCCATGCCCGAGTACTTCCGCGAGCGCATGGTCTACTACGCCGGGCCGGCCAAGACCCCGGCGGGGTACGCCTCGGGCTCGTTCGGCCCCACCACGGCGGGGCGGATGGACAGCTACGTCGCCTCCTTCATGGCCGCCGGGGGGAGCTTCGTGATGCTGGCCAAGGGCAACCGGTCGCCCGCGGTGGCCGAGGCCTGCAAACGGTTCGGGGGCTTCTACCTCGGGAGCATCGGGGGGCCCGCGGCCCGCCTCGGCAAGGACTGCATCAAGAAGGTCGAGGTCCTTGACTATCCCGAGCTCGGGATGGAGGCCGTGTGGTCGATCGAGGTCGAGGACTTCCCGGCCTTCATCGTGAGCGACGACAAGGGCCACGACTTCTTCTCGGGGATCCTGGGCGGGACCCACCTCCCGGTGACGAAGTGACCTTCGACCTCACCCTCGGGACCCCGTACGATCAGCTCGGCAGCCGGGCCCTGGTCGAAGAGATCGCGGCCCGATTCTACGACGCCATGGAGCGCGACGAACCCGCCCTGGCCCGGCTCCACCGGCTCACCCCCGAGGGCAAGGTTCACCCCGAGGTTCGGGCGCGGTTTGCGCTCTTCCTGGTGGGCTGGCTCGGAGGCCCGGCCGAGTACGAGGCCCGACACGGTCACCCCCGGCTGCGGATGCGTCACGGTCGGGTGCGGGTCGACACGGCCATGCGCGACGCGTGGCTGCGGGCCATGACCACGGCCCTCGACGAGGCCGGGGTGACCGGGGACGTGCGGTCGTTCCTCGACGCGCGGTTTGCCGAGGTGGCAGACTTTCTGCGCAACACCCCCGGATGATGCGCGCTCGTCGCCCAGTCGCCTTGTGGCTCTTCGCGAGCGCCTTCCTCGTGCTCGCCATGGTGGGGGTCGGAGGCGTCACCCGCCTCACCCGCTCGGGCCTGTCCATCGTCGAGTGGAGCCCCGTACGCGGGACCCTCCCGCCCCGCACCGAGGCCGAGTGGCAGCGGGCCTACACGGCGTATCAGGCCTCCCCCGAGGGGCGCCTGGTCAACGCCCGCCTCGACCTCGCGGGCTTCCAGTCGATCTTCCTGGTCGAGTGGTTTCACCGGCTCCTCGGGCGCTTCGTGGGGGTCTTCTTCCTCCTCCCGTGGCTCTATTTCACCCTGCGCCGGGCCCTGTCCCGGGCCGAGTCCCTGCGGTACCTCGGGTGGTTCGCGGCGGGCGGGATGCAAGGGGCCTTGGGGTGGTTCATGGTCAAAAGCGGGCTCCTCGACCGGCCCCACGTGAGCCCGTACCGCCTCACGGCCCACCTCCTCCTGGCCCTCATCGTCCTGGCGGGACTGACCCGCGAGGGGCTGCGGGTGGCCGCTCCCCAGCATCGCCTCGCCCCGGCGGGGGTGTCCCGCGGGCCGGCCTGGGCCTTCCTGGGCCTGCTCCTCGTGACCCTGACCTGGGGGGGATTGATGGCGGGCCACAAGGCCGGGTGGGTGAGCGACACCTTCCCCCTCATGCATGGGCGCTGGTTCCCGACGGGGATGTGGCGGGCCGTGGGGGTGTCGGGGCTGTGGTCCAACTCGTTCCTCGTGCATTTCACGCACCGCACGCTTGGGGTGGCCCTGGGGCTCCTGGGGGTGTGGGTGTTCGTGGCGTCCCGGCGAGGGACGGGGCCCCAGCGCCACGCGGCGGCGGTCCTCCTGGGGCTGGTGGGGCTCCAGGTGGGGCTCGGGATCGCCACGGTGCTCCTGCACGTCCCCATCGCCCTCGCGGTGGCCCATCAGGTCAACGGGGCCCTGCTCCTCGCGGCCACCGTGACCCTCCTGTACCTCCAGGGAGGTCGCGGCGAAGGGCCCTGAGTGCTGGGTCGCGCAGGTTCGTGCCCAGATCGGGGAGGCCCGGCGGCCCGACGGCCCTCACCCCATACTGCTCGCACGTCACCCATCGACCCTCTCCCGTGACCGGGAGAGGGTGCCATCGTACCGTAAAAATAGAGTATACGAGCCGATACTACACTACTTCTTCGATTTCATTGGCAGAAGGAACCCTCTCCCGGTTACGGGCATTGTGCCGGACACATCTCGCGGAAGCCCCACGTCAAGGGCCTCCTTGCGGTTCGGTGCGCTTTGCTTGGAGGCGCGTGGTGTTGGTGCGGGCCTCTTCCTCG
>CAYUSB010000071.1:21424-31664 GCA_964447205.1 uncultured Myxococcaceae bacterium | reverse complement strand
TTACAACTCAGCGGCCCTTGACAAGGGGCTTCCGCGAGATGTGTCCGGCACAATGGCTCCACGGGAGAGGGGGCGCGCGTTACACGAGAATCAATGGGGGAGAGGGAGGGTTCCCCAACCAACCTCCTCCTTCCCACACTCCACCGTGGCTGCACGGCCAACCGCACCCATCCCCCGCCTCTCGCCCCCCACACCGCCCCATAACCCCAGCGAATTCGAGTACCCTCGCGGCCTCGTGAACAGCACCCCGCCCCCTGACTTCGGCACCCCCCTCACGCTCCCCTGCGGGGCCCGCATCAAGAACCGCTTCTTTAAGTCCGCCATGAGCGAGCAGCTCGGCGACCGGGCCCACGACCCCTCCCCGGGCCTCGCCCGCGTCTTCAAGACCTGGGCCGCCGGGGGCGTGGGCCTGCAAGTCACCGGCAACGTCATGGTCGACCGCGAGGCCCTCGGCGAACCCGCCAACGTGGCCCTCGACCGCCGCAGCGACCTCGCGGCCTTCGGGCGCTGGGCCGAGGCCGGCAAGTCCCACGGGGCCAGCGTCTGGATGCAGCTCAACCACCCCGGCAAACAGTCCCCGAACTTCCTCGTGAAGCAGCCTGTGGCGCCGTCGGCGGTTCCGTTGGGGGGCGGGCTGGAGCGGGCCTTCAACACCCCGCGGGCCCTCACGGCGACCGAGATCGGGGCCGTGGTCGAGCGCTTCGCCGAGGCCGCGGGGCTGGCGAAGCAGGCGGGCTTTATGGGCGTCCAGATTCACGGGGCCCACGGGTATCTGGTGAGCCAGTTTCTCTCCCCCCACCACAACCAACGCAGCGACGACTGGGGCGGAACCCCCGACAAACGCAGGCGCTTCGCCCTGGAGGTCTACCGCGCCGTCCGCGACCGGGTGGGCCCTGAATTCCCCGTCGGGATCAAGCTCAACTCCGCGGACTTCCAACGCGGCGGCTTCACCGAGGACGAGTCGATGGCCGTGGTCGACGCCCTCGCCGACGCCGGCATCGACCTCATCGAGGTCTCCGGCGGAACCTACGAAGCCCCCGCCATGACCGGCTCCTCGCACCGCGACAGCACCCGGCGCCGCGAGGCCTACTTCCTGGAGTACGCGGAGAAGGTCAGGGCCCGGACGCGGGTTCCGCTGGTGGTGACCGGGGGGTTTCGTACGGGGGCGGCGATGCGGGAGGCCCTGCACAGCGGGGCCACGGACATGATCGGGATGGCCCGGCCCCTGGCGGTCGATCCCGAGTTTCCCAACCGGCTCCTGGCCGACGCCGCGGCCTCGATCTCGCTGCGACGGCTCAGCACGGGGTTCAAGCTCGTCGACCGCTTCGGCATGATCGACGTGACCTGGTACGAGGCCCAGATCGAGCGCATCGCCCGCGGTGAGCCGACCCGCGAAGACCTCGGGGCTTGGAGCGCGGTGTTCCTGATGATGCGCAGGGCCGGGGTGTACGCCTTCCGTCCGCGGAGGGCTTGAGAGTCTGCCGTCACGGCCCTGCGGGGGCGGGGGCCTCGTATCCGCGGGGGATGTACGCACAGAGGGGGTCTTCGGCGGACACGTCGCCAAGCATGGCCCAGGCCCGGGCCCGCGAACCGCCGCACACCCGACGGAAGGAGCACGCCCCGCACTTGCCCCCGAGCCCGTCGGCGTCGCGGAGGCGGGCAAACAAGGGGTGGGTTCGGTACACGGTGCCGAGGTCGTCGCGGCGAACGTCGCCCGCAGACATCGGGAGAAACCCGCTCGGGAAGATCTCCCCGCGGTGCGACACGAACACAAAGCCCACCCCGTCGGTGATCCCGCGGGTGCCGTGCACGACCCCCTGGGCGTCGACATCGTGGAGGATCCCGCGGGCCCCGTCGCGCTGCTTGCGCTGGAGCATCACGCGGCGAAAGTGCGGGGCCGCCGTGGTCTTCACCTCGAATGGGGCCGTGGCGGCGATGTCGGCGAGCTCCTCCAGGAGGGTCTCGACCTGCCGCGGTCCCATCAACAGCGAGGCCCCCGCCCGCCCCGTCGGAACCACCACAAACACCGCCCACAACGACACCCCGAGGCGACCCGCGAGGTCGGCCATGGCCCCGAGGGCCTTGTGGTTGTGCGGCCCCACCGACGTATTGACCTGCACTGGAACCCCCGCCGCCCGGGCCGCCGCGAGGATGCGCAGGCTCTCGTCGAAGCTCCCCGGAACGCCCCGAAACGCGTCGTGGCTTGCGGCGTCGGGTCCGTCGAGGGACACCGCGAGGCGAGCCACTCCGGCCAGGGCCAGGGCGTCGACGAGGGCGTCGGTCATCACGGGGGTGCCCGAGGGGGTGACGGTCATCACGAGTCCGCGGCTGGCCCCGTAGGCCACCAGGGCAGGGAGGTCGCTGCGTTTGGCCGGGTCACCGCCCGTGAGAACCACGAGGTGGGTCCCCATGGCCTGGATGTCGTCGAGGAGGCGATAGCCCTCTTCGGTGGTGAGCTCGGCCGCGTCGCGGTGGGGGGTGGCGCAGGCCCGGCAGTGTTGACACACAAGGTCGCAGGCCTGGGTGACCTCCCAGATGGCCAGGAGGGGGTGGTGGTCGAAATCGAGCGCCGAGGCCCTCTGAGGGCCCCGCCCGAGCGCGTCCGCGGGGGGGTGGGTTTGCATCGCGGAGACGCGGCTTCACGGACCGTGCCGGACGGAGATTCGTGCGCCCGCGCGGGGTTCTCGGTGCGCGTAGGCTGCAACGGGTGCGGCCCCACGCGCACCGCGGGCGGGGTGCGGCGGAGAGCGGGTTGGGGGCGGGAGGAAGGGAGGGGAGGGCCCTACTGGGCCGCGCGGCGGGCCATGCGGGCGAGGCGGGTCAGGCGGGCGCTGTCGGCCCCAGGGGCCCGGGCTGCGGCCTCGGCGACCCCGGCGGACTCGGGGGCTCCGAGGGCGAGGACGGCCGTCTGCAGGGCCTCCTGGGCGGCCGGATCGGTGGCCCGGGCGTAGGCCTGCACGAGGGCTTCGGCCACGGCGGGGCGTTGGGGGTCTTCGACCCTGCGGGCGGCGGCGGCCCAGGTCCCGTGGCGCTCGGACAGAGCCCGGGCTGCGGCCGAGACCACGGCGGGCGAGGCGTCGCGGAGGCGCCCGAGGAGGAGGGGCGTCGCGGCGGGGCGGGGGCTCGCCCCGAGGGCCGCGAGGGCGACGGTGGCGCGTTGGGTGTCGCCCGCAGTGGCGGCCTGGAGGGCCTCCCAGGAGGCTTCGTCGTCGAGGGCGGCGAGGCCCCGGGCGGCGGCCCGGAGGGTGTCGGGGGCGGTCTCCTGGGCGAAGGCCGCGCGGAGCACGGGGGCGGCCCGACGGTCGCGGAGAAAGCCTACGGCTTCGAGGAGGCCGACGGTGAGGGCCTCGCGCTCTTCGGCGGACAGGGCCCGGGGGTAGCCCGACACGGCCAGGGCGTCGAGCATGGGCAGGAGGCCTTCGGGGCCGAGGGAGCGCAGCTCGCGGGTTACGGCGGGCCGTCCGACACGGGTGGCCCGGTACACCTCGGGGCGCAGGGAGCTGAGGTCGGCGACCGAACGCCAGACCTCGGGGTGGGCGGCCCGGTGGGCGCGAAACTCCACGGTGAGGCTGCGCTGCAGGGTCGGGGTCATGGCCCGGGTCGGCAGGAGCGGATCGGCCGCGGCGGGGGCCCCGGCGGCGAGGGCCGCGAGCAGGCCGAGGGCGAGAGGGAGGCGGCGGAGGGCGATCATCGGGCCCCTCCCCACCATGCGCCGGCCGTGGGGAAGACGCGGATGGCGTTGGTGCCGCAGTGGACCTCGCCCTGGGCGGCGTGGAGGAGGTCCCACTGCTCGGCGAAGTGTACGGTGACGCCGTCGGGGCGGAGTCGTTCGATCATGTCAAGCTCCACGAAGTCTTCGCCCGCGGCGGTGAGGGGGCCGTGAGGGCGCGGGACGACCACGCTGTTGCCGTAGCGCAAGAGGTTGACCGTCCCGGGCATGTACGCCCCGGCGAGGCCGCGCTCGACCTCCCAGAACAAGAACGGGATCTCGATGATCTCTTCGTCGGTCAGGCCCGTCTCGTCCATGAGCTGCTGACGGATGCCGTCGAGGGTGCCTTGGGCCTGCTGGTTGAAGGCCATGATCTCGGCGTCGTCGAGCACGGCCTGGACGGTACGCTGGGCGGGGTAGGCCTGAAACTGCCGGGCGTGGCCCTCGGGGTAGTACCAGCGCATCCCCTCGAACATCAGCTCGTTGCCGTTGCCCGGGGCGGCGGCCACGAAGCGTTGCAGGAGGTCGCGTCCGCCGCGGGGCGAGGCCCACAGGAGCTTCCACCCGCGGGGGGTGTTGGCCGGGATGAAGGAGAGCATCTCGTCGATGTGGCCGACGTGGAGCCAGCCCGAGTTGAGCTGCATCACCGGGCCCTGCACCCGCTGGGCCCCGAGGAAGCTGCGAAGGCTCACGTCGCTCGTGCGGCGGTCGGTCCAGCCGTGGATGACCCGCCCCATGGGGTAGTTGTTGTCGCCGTGGCGGTAGGGGGGCAGCAGCTCGAGGTTGCCGAAGGAGTCGAGGGAGACGTCGTGGGTGCGGCCGTTGACGCTGGAGGTCACGCTCTTCCAGACGTATCCGCGGTCGGGGCCGAGGTACTCGCGCAGGCCCCAGGTGGCCATGGGGCGCTGGCGGTTGGGCGAGCGCAGGACGACGTGCATGGCGTGGGGGCCGTCGGGGCCGGGCATGGAGGTCCAGCCAAACTCCATGATGTCTTGCATCCACACGTCGGGCCCCCGCATCGGGTCGGTGTGGAAGCGCCGGTCGAGGGTGTTGATGCCCTGGAGGGGCTGCCCGTCGAGGTCGGCCGCGTCGCTCAGGTCGGTGTAGAAACGCCGGGCGGGGGCGTAGGAGGTGGCCACGGGGCCGAGGATCTCTTCGGCCGCGCTGACGGAGTTGTCGAGCAGGAACGGGGCCACCCGCAGGGCCACGGTGTCTTCGTGCAGGGGCCCCATGGGGCCGGCGACGCTGACCCGAACCTGGACGGTGCCGTCCCAGGCCTCGGTGGGGAAGTCGCTCGATTCGATGCCCCAGGAGACCCCGGCCCGGAGGGCGGCGGTGTCGAGGGTGTCCTGGCCCGGGGTGAAGCGCTCCCAGGCGTCGCCCACGCGGCGATAGAGGCGCACCGTGGGCTCTCCCGTGCCGGTCAGGTCGACCTGGGCGGTGGCCCCTTCGGGGCAATCAGGCCACGGGGGGATGACGATGTGCGCGAGGTCGCGGGCGTCGGCCTCGCCGTTGACCACGTCGTCGGCCCCATCGAGGGCGTCGTCCTCGTCGTCGTCGTCGACGTTGGCGAGGAACACCGCCCCCGCCGTGGGGGTCCAGGCCCCGCGGCCGGTGAGGTCGGCGTCGTCGACCCGGCCGTCGCGGTTGGTGTCCACCAGCACCCGAAACGCCGGGATCGGCGGCCCTGCGTCGACGGCCGGGGGGGTGGCCTCGTTGCTCCCGCAGCCTCCGACCAGGACCGCCGTTGCTGCCAGGGGCCACGCCCTGGACAAGTGTTGTGTTCGTTTCGGTTTCATCGTTGCCGTTGGGATCATGCCCGGACTGTGGAGGACGTCAATCGGCCGGGGGTGTGGTTTGCACGCCCCGGGGAATGGAGGTCATGCGGGCTCGACGAAGCGGGCCCAACGGAGAGATGCGTCGTGGAGGTCCTGGCGCAAGGTCTTGCGCTGATAGAGCAGGGCTGCGGCGAGGGCAGCGAGGGGCCCGAGGGAGAGGAGGGTGTGGGGCCGGAGGTTGGGGTCGGTGTCGAGGACCACGAGGCCGACGCCCAGGAGGGCGACGGGCACGAGGGCGAGGACGAGGCGCAGGGCCGTGGTGGAGAAGGGAGCGGCGAGGCGGTCGGCCTCGGCCCGGAGGGCGTCGAGGGCGCGTTGTTCGAAGGGGGCGGACTGGGCCGGGTCGCGGTAGCCGCCCGTGTCGGGAGGGGCCGAGGCGTTGGGCAGGCGGAGGGTGAGGGCGTACCGCAGGAGCACGAGGAGGGGGTTGTCGGGGATGGCCTGCGACAGCTTGACGGCCCGGGGGCGGTTGTTGGCCGACAGGAGCCGTTGGACCTGGCGGTCGAGCAGGTCGAGGCGGACGCGGCCGAACGACTGCCGGACGCTCACGAAGAGGCCATACCCCCCCACCAGGGCCGCGGCGAAGGCCCAAGCGACGAACCACAAGGAAGGCAAGGGGGTAGCGTCGCTCATGGGGGGTCAGTGAGGGGGGTGGGCGGGGGCCGTGGGGTGAAACCCGGGGAGGTTTCCGAGGTCGCTCGGGGGCAGGCGCAGGAGGTCGAGGCGGTCTTCGTGCACCTCGGGGTTGAGCCGCCCGCGGATCTCGCGCAGGAGCTCGGCCTCGCGGCGGGTCCGTCGCTCGCGCACGAGGAAACCCCGGATGGAGGCGCTGACCCCGGGGTCGCTGAGCTCGCGCCGCAGGGCGGGGCGGATGCCCGTGAGTACGGCCACCCCGAAGCGCCCGTCGCGCAGGGGCACGGGGGCCGTCACCTCGGTCTCGCGGGAGAGGCCGAAGACCGCGGCGGCGAGGGCGGGGTCGACCGGCTGGCCGTCCCCCGAGGGCTGCCCCTCCCGCTGAAAATAGAACGCGTCGCCCTCGTGGCTTCGGCTCGTCTCGTCGACGCTGTGCTCTCGCACGAGGGCCCGCACCCGGCGCAGGTCGCCGCGGGCTCCGCGGGCCGCTTCGGCCGCCTGGGCGGCGGTGGTCTGATCGCGGGTGATGATCACCGTGGCCCGGCGGTACTCGGGCTGCTGGTAGTCGCTGAGGTGGTCCTGGTAGTGCTGGGCCACCTCGGCGGGGGTGATGGCGTCGGGGGTGATGGCCTCGAGGATCATCCGCTGCTCCAGGCGCTGCGACAGGATGCGGCGGATGGTGGCGGACACCTGCGGGTCGCGGTCGACCCCTCGCCGGCGGGCCTCGTCGGCCAGGAGCATGGTGCTGACGAGGGCCTCGAGCTGCTCGCGTCGGCGGGCCGGGGCGAGGTAGGTCTGGCGCACGGGCTCGGGGGCCTCGTTGAGCATGTCCTCAAACTCCCCGACGGTGACCACCCGCTCGCCGACCCGGGCCAGGGTCCGAGCCCGGCGGGCGGTCTCCTCGGGGCTGCGCGGGGGGCCTGCGTCGGTCGTCGGGGGGCGGGGTTGGGCCACGGCCGTCGAACCCATCGCGAGGATCAAGCCGAGGAGGAGGGAGGCGGTGCGGGGCATCGTTGGGGGGTCTCCCCAGGGCGCGTCGCACGCGAGGGCCGCAGCGTCAAGGGGGCCCCGCCTGGGCGGGGGGCCATGCTAGGGTGCCGGGCGGTACTTTGTGATGCGCGCCCGATGCCCCCACTGCGATGCCCCCCTGGCGCCGACGGCGGAGCGCTGCGAGCGCTGCGGGTCGGTGGCCTTGCGGGCGGCGGGGCCCGAGGCCGCGGTGACCCTGGCCCGGCCGCCGGCCCCGTTCGCGAGCGGCGACCAGGTCGCGGGGCGTTATTGCATCGTGGAAAACTTCGGGGCGGGCCCCCTCGGGACGACCTACTCTGCCCGCGACCCGGAGGGGCACGCCCTGGCCCTGAAGGTGATGGCCCCGCAGCTCTTCGCCGACCCCACCGAGCGGCAGCGCTTCCGGGAGAACGTGGCCCAGTTTGTGGGGCGGAGCATCGAGAAGGTCTCGGCCCCCCTGGACGTGGGCGAAGACCCCTCGGGGGCCCTCTACGTCGTGTCGCGGTGGGCCCAGGGGGCCTCCCTGCGGCGCATCCTGCGGGCCTATCGGGCGGCCGATCGGCGGCTCGAGCGCGATCAGGTGTTGGGCATTCTGCAGGGGGCCGCGGCGGCCCTGCGGGCCCTGCACACGGTGTCGTCGCACGGGGCCCTGTACCCGGAGAACGTGCACATCACGGCCGAGGGGGTGATGCTGACCGACCCGGGGCTCGCCGCGTCGCTCGTGCCCGCGCGGTTCGCCGCCCAGCTCGAACACTTCCCGGAGGTCCTGCCCTACCTCGCCCCGGAGGTCCGGGGAGGGCGTCGGAGCAACGCCGGGGCCGACCTCCACGCCCTCGGGGCCCTCGCCAGCGAGCTCCTCTTCGGCGACCCGGGGCGCACGGCCTCGGGGCAGTTCGTAGCCTCCGACCTCGGCGAAGAGGTGGCCGAAGCCCTGCGGGCCCTCGTGGGGGTGCAACCCGCCCGCCGGGCCGGGGCCCTCCCGCAGCTCCTCGAGCGCCTCGCCCGCGTGGCCGGAGAGCCCTCCCTGCCCCCCTACGCCCCCCTGCCCCGCCCGGCGGCCCTCACCGACGCCCGGACCCGTCGGGTCCCGACGGTTCCGCGTCGGGTGCCCACGGCGGTGGGGCCCAAGACCTCGACCCGGCACCCGGCCGCCCCGAGGGCCCGGTCGGTCGCGCCCCGGGCGGTCGAGCCCTCCCGCACGAAGGCCGTCGACCGCGACGACCTCACCCCCACGGTGCCCCTCGACGACCTCACCGCCACGGTGCCCCTCGAAGATGTCTGACTCCCTGCCCGACCCCGACGTCTCGCTGCCCTCGCTCCGAGCCCCGGGCGACCCCGGGTCTGCGCGTCGGGCCGAGTGGGCTGCCCTCCTCACGACCCTCGCGGGCGTCGGGGCCCGCGACGCGGGGCGGCCTCGGGACGGGGTCCCATCAATCGTCAACCTCTTGCCCTCGTCCCTCCACCCCGCCGTGCACACGGCCCTCCTCGGCTGGCTCTGCGACCCGCGGGGGGAGCACCACCTCGGTCTTCGCGGGCTCCAACTGGTCCTCGGCCTCGCGGGGCGCGACGTGGCCCTGGCCGACGGCCCCCTCGCCGCCCGTCAGGACGGCGAGGTCTTGTGGCTGGAGGGGCCGACCTCCCGGTTGGGTCTCACCGTGCGCCCGGTCGACGACGGAGGAGACGACCCGGGGGCAGGGGACGACCCGGCCGTGATCGCCCTGGAGGCCGAGGCCCTGGGGCGGAGCCTCGCGGGGCTGGCCGAGTCCGTGGCCCCCGACGCCCGGGGGCTCGTGCTGGGATGGACCGCCTCCCTGCGCCGGGAGAAGCTGCCTGGGGAGACCATGGGCGAGTTCCAAACGTTCGGCCCGCATGCGCGGTTTGTGCTCGATCACTGGCACGAGTTTCAGGCCATGGCCGCCGCCCGGGAGAGACTCGACGAGGAGTTCGCGGCCATGCGCCGGTGGGTCTTCGGGCAGGTTCAGGCCCGATGGGGCCCCGAAGACGGGTGGGTCTGCCTGCTCGAAGAAGACTGGATCCTCCTGCGACGCGCCGCGTGGCCCATCCCCGCGGAGGAGTGGCTCGCCCTGGTGGTGGTGATCCCCGACGTGGGGTCCGTACTCCTGGGAGACCCGGGGGAGGGGTGGTTCGGGGGCCTGGCCCTCCCCACCGACGGCGACTTTCACGACGAGGCCTTCGCGGCCCTGTTGCGCGCGCGCCTCGACCCCGGCGTGTGGCGGGCCCACCTGGCCCGGCGCCGCCCGGGATACGCCCTCTGCCGCCCGTTGGGCCCAGCGCCCCCCGGCGAAGAGCTGTCGGCGTTCGTGGCCCGGGTCGCCCTGGACGAGCTGGGGGCGTTGACGGCCCTCGTGCCTGACATCGACGCGGTCCTGGGCTCGCTTCGGTAGCCCGAGCGGGGTAAGGACTGAGGGCCGATGCTGGATGAGACGTTGCACAGTGGGCACAGGCAGGGCGGGGCTCTGGTACGATCCGGGCCTGTGTCCCGGTTGTATGGTAGCCCCTCGCGGGTGCGCGGATGAATGCGTGTCCCCATTGCCACGGGATCCTCCCCGATGGGTTCCGGGCCGGCGACTGTCCCCACTGTGGTCAGAAGATCGCACGGCGGGGTCGCTCGCTGTCCGGGTTCTCGTTGCCGGTGCCGAGTCAGTACCAGTCGTCACGGCCGCCCGCGGCTCCGAGTCCAGGCCCCCGCCGCGAGGTCGTCGAAGACCGTTGGGACGTCTCCGACGCCCCGGTGTCCTCCTTCCCTCCCGCTCGGATGGGCTCCCCGCTGCCGCCCCCGCCGTCCATCTCGCCCTTCCGGGCCCCAACGGTACCCGGGCCTCGCGATCTGTATCCCTCCGGGGCCCTGCGGGCGCCCCCCACCGGGTTTGGCCGACCCGCCCCCGCGGTGGCTCCCTGGAGCGATCAGGCCATCCGCAGCACCGCCATGCTCGGGGTCCCCGAGGGGTCGCAGCCTCCGCGGGGCCTCGGGCGCCCGCCGTCCCACGGGCCGTCCCACGGGCCGTCCCACGGGCCGTCCCACGGGCCGTCC
>CAYUSB010000071.1:18110-21324 GCA_964447205.1 uncultured Myxococcaceae bacterium | reverse complement strand
GCCGTCCCACGGGCCGTCCCACGGGCCGTCCCACGGGCCGTCCCACGGGCCGTCCTTGGGGCCGTCCTTGGGGCCGTCCTTGGGGCCGTCCTTGGGGCCGTCCATGGGGCCTCCCGCCTCTGCGTCGTACCGAGGGCCCTCGTCGCGGGCCTCGCGGGTTGACACCCCGGCTACCCCGGGCCCCTCCGCCCACACCACCATGGCCTTCGGCGAGGCCACCTCGACCGACGACGCCCTCGACCCGTCGCAGGACTGGCTCTACGACCGCGGGAAGGTCAATCGCACCCTGGGCTTCGGGGCCGGGGAGGTCCAGGCCCTGCTCGACGCCCACGTCACCCCGCCTCCCCCGGCCGCCCCCCCCGCGTCGCCTCCGTCGCCGTCCACCTCCGGCTTCAGCGCCGGCGGCACGATGAGCTTCGGGGCCGGGGAGGTTCGGGCCGTGCTTCAGGGCCGGGCGAGCGCGGGGCCGGAGCCTCTCCCCGGCGAGCCCTCCGGGTCGCGCACCCAACGGTTTGCGCCCGTTCGCCCAGAGCCCCCTCCCCCGTCTCCGCGGCCCGCGCCCCAGGTGCCCCGTCGTCTGGCTTCCAACCACCAGACCCTGCAGTTTGACCCCAAGCCCGCCCTCCAGCCCCCGACTCCCGACGAGGCCCCGCCGCCGACCGATCTGGTCGAAGACGACCCCTTCCCGACGCCATCGCCCCTCCCGCTGACCCGCCGCCGCGGCGACAGCCTCCGGCCCTCGTCTCCGCCCCCCGACGCCGAGGCGTCGCCGGCCGACGATCCTGCGCCCCCGCCGGCTCCGCCCGTTCCGCATTTTGAGGCCCGGCCCTATGGGGCCCTCGGCGATCGGGCCGTGCCGACTCCCCCCATCCCCCTGGTGTCTCCGGCCACCGCCGAGCGGTCCGGGCCCCCGTCGGCCGTGTCGTCGGCCCCATGGCCCGCCTCCCCCGCGACGTCCCCCGCGTCTTCTGCGCACGCGGAAATGGCGCGCCGCACGACCCTCCCGCTGGCCGATCCCGACGCCCCGACGCGTTGGGGCCCCGGCCTGGCGGCAGGCGGGAGCCTCATGCTCGGCGGGGCCCTGTGGTCGACCCAAAGCGGGTCCCACGGGATGCTCTTCGCGCTCACCGGGGCGGCCGTCCTGGGCCTCTCCTGGTTCCCCCTGGCCGGGTCGATCCGCTCGGTGGCGATGCTGGTCCCGACCCTGCCGAGCCTGGCCCTGGCGTCGTTGGCCACCCCGTCGTTGTCGCGGGTTGGGGCGGCCCTGGCCACGGCGTGGTTGTCCCTCCTGGCGACGGGCTTGATCCTGCGCCTGGAGGCCGTCGAGCTGGCCCGGCGTCTGATCGTCGCGTCCATGGTCCTGGGCGGGCTCTGGGGGCTGTGGGAGGCCGTCCCCGCCCTGCGGTCCGGCCCGGCCTCGTTGCGGTGTGCGGCGGTCCTGTGGGTGCCCGTCCTGGCCCTGGGGGGGTGGGCCCTGCGGGCTGCGCCAGGGACGGGGATCGGGCGTAGGCTGGTGGCGGTTCCGGCGGCCTGGGCGGCCCTCCTCGGGCTGGCCCTCGGGCTCGACGGGGCCCCGACGGCGATGGTCCTGGGACAGGCCCTGTGTCTGGGCGCCCTCCCGGGCGTGGTGGGGGTCAGCCTCGCGGCGGTGTTGACCACCTACATGCCCCCGGCGCGGTAGACGTCCGCCCCGCGTGCCCGCAGGGGGTCACCGTCGGCTCAACGAGAGAGCAACCACCAGATCCCGAGGGAGGCGAGGCCCAGCAGGGCGGCGAAGATCCACCGGGGGATGGGATCGGTCGACGACCGGGGGCTCATCTCTTCGGCCGGGGGCCGCATAAAATCCTGCGGGAACCGTCGGCGGTCGCGGTCGGCCTCCTCGAAGGAGGGGTCGCTGGAGAGAAACTCGGCCCGGGTCTGCGGGGGATGGGCGGGCGGGGGTTGGGCGAGGGCCCGCGGAGGGGCGTCGGGGCTCGGGGCCGCGGGGGCGCGGGGGGGCGCGGGCGTGGACGGGATCACCCGGACGGCCATGGAGGCGTCAGGCCCCTGGGTGAAGTCGTCGAAGAGGTTGGCGGCGGTCACCGGCCCTGGGGGCAGGGAGAAGGGCTTCGAATGGGAGCGCTCCTCGACCATCTCGCGGAGGGAGTCGTCGAGGTCGGCGGCGATGGCGGCCTGGGCCCGCGGGTCGGCGGTGACCACCGGGGGCCGGGAGGGTGGGCCGAGGGAGCGCAGGGCCGGGCGATCGCTCGTCGGAGCCGGGCGTCGAGAGGGCCGGAGGGAGGGGATGAGATGCACGGGGCGATCGCTCTGTCGGTCGCTGATGATGCCCGTGGGGTCGTCGAACTCCACCGGACGGGCCAGGCCCGGAGGCACGAGAGGGGGCCCCGATCCAGGCGGCAAGGACGGCTCGCTGCGGGCCGTGGGCGACGCCTGGGGTGCCGGCTCCTCCGGGTCGTCAGACCCTGCGGCGTGGTGTTGTGAGATCTGCTCCTCCCGGGCCATGGGGGCCAATGGTACCAGACCGGGCGGGGGTTCGGGCAATGCGCGGCCGCTCAAGATCCGTTGAGTTTGTGTGGTCTTAGCGCCGCATGGGCGGCGGAGGCGTACGCAAATCGTTCGGGTCGCGGGGCGGGCGCACGAGGGGCGGGACCAGGGTCCCCGGAAAGGCGGGTTGAATCGAGCCCGTGTTGCCCTGTGCGGGGCGGATCCCCGTGGGCTGCCCCGTCGGGCCCCCCATGGTGGCCGAGCCGGGCGGCATCGCGGTGGGGACGGCGACCCCGACTCCCTGATTGGGGCCGGTGGGCAGGGAGGGACGACCGCCGACGAAGGGCGTGGGCAGGGCCCCCGGAGCATTGGGGGCCGTCCCGCTCGGGACCATCGCCTGGCCAGGCACGCCCGCCGCGGCGGCTCCGGGGGGCATCATGGGGGTGGCCACGCCGGGCCGCATGCCGACGGGCATCATGGGGGTGGCCACGGTGCCGGGGCGAGGCATCGCCGTGGGCATCATGGGGGTGGCCACGGTGCCGGGGCGAGGCATCGCCGTGGGCATCATGGGGGTGGCCACGGTGCCAGGCTGCATGCCGGTGGGCATGACAGGGGTTGCGACGGAGCCCGAAGGCATCGTGGGACCCGACGGGGCGGCGGGCTGGGCCGTACCAGCGCCGCCCGTGGGATAGGCGGGTTGAGCGACCCCGACGCCGCCCGTGGGATAGGC
>CAYUSB010000071.1:0-18010 GCA_964447205.1 uncultured Myxococcaceae bacterium | reverse complement strand
CGCCGCCCGTGGGATAGGCGGGTTGAGCGACCCCGACGCCGCCCGTGGGATAGGCGGGTTGAGCGACCCCGACGCCGCCCGGGGGGTAGGCGCCCGGGGGGTAGGCGCCCGGAGCGGGATAGGCGGGTTGGGCCACCCCGACGCCGACGCCCACGCCGCCTGCCGGATACGCGGGCTGGGCCATCGGGGCCGACTGCACCGTCACGGCGTGATGCGGCGGTGGAACCGGGGCCACAGGCCGCGCTGTGCCATGCACCATGCAGCCCATGGCCAGCGCGGAGACTCCAAACAGCGGAAGGATGAGACGTGTGAGCATTGTGGGAATGGCTCCTTTCCGGAGGCCCCGAGGGTCGTAACACAACTCGTACGGGGTGGGTGGGGCCCTTGTTCACGCGGCCATCGGGTACGGAGGGAAAGGGCGTTGGGGTCCTCGGAGGTCCTGGGATACTCTGTCGCGCAGAGGGTGCACCATTGGGGCTTCCAACGAGATCGCTTCGGCCGCCGTCGATTGTGGGGACTCTGTTGATTGCGGGCTGTGGCGACACCGACCTGCCGCTGGATGCCCTTTCTGTGCGCGACGCGTTGCAGGCGGCCCCGGAGGTCGTGCAAGGGCTCTCCCCCGAGGCCCGGCGGCGTCTGGCCGAGCGCCTCGATCCGTTGCGGGCTCCGCGCGAAGCCTCCGACCCCGCGGCGGTGGTGCTCACCCAGGGAACCGTCGCCGAGGGGGTGGCCCTCACGGTGCGGCGTGCGGACGAGGCCCGCCTCGCCGCGGGTCATGACGCCCTCCGGGTGGCCCGGGTCGTACGTGCGGGGACGCGCTGGGGGCTCCAGGCCCTCGAGCTGTCTGTCGGTCTCGGGGGCCCTGATCCTCTGGGCGATCCGCTGCGCCTGGAGGGCGTCGCGGGGGCGGACACCGCCGAGGCCGAGGCCGCGGCGCTGGCGGGTCGGGGCGGCGTTCTGGTGCGGGCGACCCTGGCCGCGACGGGAGCCTCCCGGGCCGTGCGGGTGGTCTCGTGGCCCGTGGGGGTCGTGGTCGAGGGGGACACGGTGTTCGTCAACGCGGGCTGGCTCCTGGCCGTGAGCGGGGACGATCCCAATCCGCCCCCGACGATCGGGCCTGCACCCCATGGGGGCCCCCCTCCGTCCTCGACCGCGTCCACGCGACAACACGTCTCCGAACTCCGCGGCAACAGCTACCGCCCCTACGGCTCGATGGGGCAGTGCATGCGCGACGTCCGGTCTCGTTGCGCCACGTGCCTGGGCGGGGGAACGTGTGAACCCCGGGCCTCTCTCCGCGACTTCAGCGACAGCCGGGCCGAGTGCGCCTGGCTCCTGGAGGGCTCCGACGCCGGGGTCGCGGCCGACGCGGGACCCGGGGCTCCGAGCACCGACCGCGTCGGGCAGCTCTGCCTCGCCTCGATGCTCTCCATGCCCCACGTCCGGGCCTGCCTCGATCAGGCAGGAGCCTGTGTGGGGGTCTCGGCCCCGGGCAATGAGACCTCGGGCCTCGCCGGGGTGGTGGCCGCTCTTGGAGACCCGGGGTGTCGCGACGCCGTCGATCGTTGCCTCGCCGGCGGGGACCGGACCCTCGACGAGGGCAGCTCCGAGCGCTGCGGGAGCAGCCGCTGTGCGTCGCCCTTCACGTGCCGCGAGCCCTGCACGACCTCAGGGTGTTCGAGCGAATCGAGCGGCTCAGGATGCGGGGGGTGTTCGAGCGGGTCGGGGTGTTCGAGCAGCTCGGGGTCTTCGGGGTGTTCGAGCAGCTCGGGGTCTTCGGGGTGTTCGAGCAGCTCGGGGTCGGGATCGTGCCGGAGCTGTCGTGTGGCCGACCCGGGCGGTCGGGGTCCGGGCCCGTGGGCCCCGTGGGTCGAACTGGCCCTGTCCCTCGCTCCCCTGGCCTGGCTCCTCGGACAGTCGCGGAGGCGCGCGTGAGGCCCGTGGTGGTCGCGTGGCTCGGGCAGTGGGGCGTGCCAGGATGGGTGGTTCCGCGGTACTTCGCCCTGGCGGCCCTGGCGACCTTCCTGGGCAGCCTGTGGACCTTGCGCCTCGCGCGCCGGGACGGGGCCCGGGTCGATGTCACCGCCCGGGCCCTGGCGGCGGCCTACCTCGGGGCCCTCCTCGGCGGGTACCTCTTCGAGGCCCTGCGGGCCCTGCCCGAGGCCGCGCGGGCGGGCGATCCCGCGGTGCTCCTGGGGGTAGGGCGGGCCGCCTACGGGGGGCTGATCTTCGGGGCCCTCGGGGCGGTCTGGGTCGTACGCCGGGCGGGCCAACCCGTCGGGGCCTTCCTCGATCGTGTAGCCCCGGGGACAGGGCTGGTCTTCGTCCTCGTCCGCGCGGGGTGCTTCCTGGAGGGGTGCGACTACGGCCAGGTGACCGCGTGGCCGTGGGGGCTCCGGTTTCCCGCCGGGAGCCTCGCGGCCCTCGATCACGCCGGGCGGGCCTGGATCCCCCTGGGGGCTCCCAGCCTCCCCGTGCATCCCACGCAGCTCTACGAGGCCCTGGTCGGGGCGGCGGGGGCCCTGGTGGCGACGAGGGTCCTGGCGCGGGGGCGGCGAGACGGCGGGGCCTTCGCGGCCTTCCTGATGGTGTACGCCCTGGGACGGTTTGCGATCGAGCTCCTGCGCGGCGACCCCGAGCGCGGGGCCTGGCTCGGGGTGAGCACGGCCCAGTGGGTCTCGGCGGCCCTGGGGGTCGGGGTGGCCCTGTGGGCCCTGAGTCGGCGCGGGCCTTCCGTGCGCCCGGCCCTGCTCGTGGCGATGGTGGCCCTCAGTCCTTCCCCCGCTGCGGCTCAGCCCATCGACTGGACCCGCGCGGCGACGGCCCCGCCCAATCCCACCGCGGGCCCCGCGACTCCAACGCCGTCGGCGACCCCGACGCCGCTCCCGACGCCGTCGGCGACTCCGACGCCGCTTCCGACGACGACGCCGTCTGCCACGCAGCCGACCTCGGATGTTCCGCGATGGCTACACCCGACCCGCTTCGCCGCGCGCCTGTCGCTGGGCGGGGCCCTGGTCATGGGCCGGGCCTTCGTGCCCCACGGCACCGTCTGGGAACTCTTCGTCGGGGCCCGGGTGCCCACCTCTCCGGGCACCTTCCTGGAGTTTGGCATCGAGCTCCGCACGATGGGCAACGAGGCCGCCCAGCACAACAGCGCGGGGGTCTCGGTCGCCCACGTACGGCGCTTCAGCCCGCGCTTCGAAGGGAGCGCGGTGGTGGGCATGCACTCCACCGCGATTGGTTTTGCGGGCGGCTATTTCCAGGACGCCACGGCCTTCGGGATGCGGATCGAGGTCGGGGGGCAGTACCGCCTCGGATCGCGCTGGGCGGTCGGGGTCTCTCCCGCGGCGATGGCCTTCAGCTTCAGCGACGCCACGGGCACCATCGTCACGTTCGAGCCGCGGTGTTGGCTCGGGTTCGCGCACTGAGCCCATTTCCTGGGGTCCCAGCGGTGTCGAGGATGGGTGCGGTCGGCAACGAGAGAAAAGGAGAGGAGGAGAGGCGGGCGCCGAGGCCCTACTCCTCGGCGCAGTTCTGAAAGACGAGCCGCACGTCGGCCGAGACGCTGCGGGGGTCGAGGGTGGAGCGCATCCCGTTGCAGGTCAGGGTGATGCGTACGGAGTCGCCCTCGCGGGCCCCGGTGCCCTGGCACGTCCCGCTCCCGGTGAAGGTGTTGCCGCCGAGCACGAAGGTCGCCGTGGGGACCTCGGTGGTGGTGCCCGCCGGGACCCGGAGGCTCAAGCGCTGGAGGCCGTCGCCGGCGTTGTCCGCCCGGTCGAGCTCGACCACGTACCCCGTGCTCTCGCGTACGCAGCGGCCGAAGATGCCACGACCGACCCCGGGAGGCGCGTCGACTACGGTGTTGGCGGGGAAGTTGAAGCCCGCCTGCCCCGTGGGGTTGGGCGGTTGGGAGACGGTGAGGGTCACCTGACCCTCCACCTGCAAGCCGTCGCTGCCACAGCCAGCGAGCACGCCAGAGACGCTCGCGATCGCCAACCACATGGGGAGTTTCTTCATGGTGCCACCTGCCGGGGGAGAGCGAGAGCACGGAGCGTACCAGTCGCCGCAAACCGCGGTCCGTGGGTGATACACCCCCAGACCCCACCCCGCCACCGGACCCGGTGTTGGCACCCCCCTGTGTGAACCCCACGATACACCCCCGCGTTGCGCCCTCCCCCCACGAGGGGAAGACGGTGTACGGTCCGGGCCCTCATGCGGAAGGTGTCATGGCGGGGGGTCGGGAGCGCGGCGGCGATGGTGGCGGTGGGCTGGGGGTGTTCGACCCCGCCCCCGCGGTTTCCCATCACCGATCCGGCCATGGCGTTGGGGGTCTTGCGGGCCCGCGACCGCCGGGTGGAGCGCCTGCGGGCCCACGGGTCGGCCGACCACTATGGCGAGCGGGGACGCATCCGCGGCGAGGTCTTCGTCTTCGTCGAGCGCCCCCAACGGATGCGCGTCGACACCCGGGCCTTCGGCACCACGGTGAGCCAGCTCGTCACCGACGGGACCCGGTTTACGATGGCCGACATGCGGAGCGGGCGGTTCTACACGGGGCCGGCGGAGTCCTGCGTGGCGGCGCAGCTTCTGGGCATCCCCCTTGAGTCCGCGGAGGTGGTCTCGGTCCTCGCCGGGGGCCCGCCCTTGTACGACGGCGACGCCCGCATCCGCTGGGACGACGGGGCGTATTTGTTGGAGGTTCAGGGCCCCGCGGGGCGGTCCGAGCGGCTGCGGCTCGCGATCACCGAGACCGAGCGGCTCACCGCACAGCCCGCGGCCCAGCGCCCGTGGCCGACCCGGGCCCTGCTCTTCGACGCCCGCGGCGAGCGGGCCGAGCTCACCTTCGAGGACTACACCGAGGTCGACGGGGTACGGTTCCCGCGGCGGGTCCGGGTCAACATGCGCCGCGACAACATCGATTTGCAGGTACGATACCGCACCGTGAGCCTCGATCCCGAACTCCCCGAGGATCTGTACAGCACCGAGAGCCCGCCCGGTCTCACCGAGGTGCCCGTCGACTGCGCCGAGCAGCGGCTGCCTCCGGCCACGCCCGAGCCTGCACCGCCCGCGGACGGCGGGGTGCGGCCGTGACGGGGGCCCGCAAGGTCGCCCTCGTCGTGGGGGCGGGGCTCGTGCTCGCGGGGGTCGAGTACGCCGCGGGGGAGTGGTTGAGCCCGTACTTCGTGCGGATCGTGGCCATGTGCGCGATCAACGTGATGCTGGCCGTCTCGCTCAACCTGGTCAATGGCACGACGGGGCAGTTCTCGATCGGGCACGCGGGGTTCATGGCCGTGGGGGCCTACGCCTCGGCCATCGCCACGCACGCCCTCGTGCCGCGGCTCGGGGCCTCGATGGCCCCGGTGACCCTCGCCCTCGGGTGCGGGGTGGGGGTGGTCGCGGCAGGGGTGGCCGGGATCGTGGTGGGGGTGCCCTCCCTGCGGCTGCGGGGGGACTACCTGGCCATCGTGACCCTGGGGTTCGGCGAGATCATTCGGATCTCGATCGAGAGCACCCCGGCCCTCGGGGGGGCCCAGGGCTATCCCCTCGGGGCCGAGAGCATCCCGGCGTATGCCACCCTGGCCTGGCTCCTCGGCGGGGCCCTCCTCGTCACCACCCTCTTCTGGAACCTCACCTACAGCTCCTACGGCCGGGCCCTCGCGGCCATCCGCGAGGACGAGATCGCGGCCGAGGCGGCGGGGGTCCCGACCACCCGGTACAAGGTCCTGGCCTTCGCGGTGAGCGCCATGGCCACGGGGCTCGCGGGGGCCCTGTACGCCCACGACGCCACGGGGGGGCAGCACATCGACCCGGCGGCCTTCAACCTCAACAAGTCCGTCGACATGCTGGTGATGATCATCTTCGGCGGGCTCGGGAGCATCACCGGGGCCGTCCTGGGCGGGGTCCTCGTGGCCGTGTCCCTGGAGCTTCTGCGGGAGTTTCAGAGCTACCGGCTCATCGTGTACGCCCTGCTCCTGGTGGGGCTCATGCTCGTGCGGCCGCAGGGGATCCTCGGGCAGCGGGAGTTCTCGCTTCAGTGGTTTCGGCGGCGGCGGAAGGCGGTGAGCCCGTGAGCGAGGCGGCGAGTGTGCTCTCTCTCGACCGGGTGGAGATGGTCTTCGGAGGCCTTCGGGCCGTCGGGGGGGTGAGCTTCGACGTGCCCGCGGGGTCGATCTTCGGGCTCATCGGGCCCAACGGGGCGGGCAAGACCACGGTCTTCAACTGCGTCACGGGGGTGTACACGCCCACCCGCGGGGCCATCACCTTCGCGGGGCGGCGCATCGACGGCCAGCCCGCCTTCGCCATCGCCGACGGAGGCATCGCCCGCACCTTCCAGAACATCCGGCTCTTTGGCTCGATGAGCGTCCTGGAGAACGTCCTCGTGGCCAACCACCGGGCCACGCAGGCGAGCTTCTTCGACGCCCTCCTGCGCACCCGGCGCTACGCCGAGGACGAGGCCGCGATGCGCGCCAGGGCCCTTGAGCTCCTGAGCTTCTTCGGGCTCGACCCGCACGCAGCGGCCCGGGCCAGCTCCCTGCCCTACGGCGACCAGCGGCGCCTCGAGATCGCCCGGGCCCTGATGCTGTCGCCCCGGCTCCTCCTGCTCGACGAACCCGCCGCGGGGCTCAACTCCACCGAGGCCCGGGTCCTCACCCAGCAGATCCGCGACCTGCGCGACCGCTTCGACCTCACGGTCCTGCTCGTCGAGCACAACATGCAGGTGGTGATGAACGTCTGCGACCGCATCCACGTGATGGACCGCGGCGAGACCATCGCCCACGGATCGCCCGCCGAGGTGAAGACCCACCCCAAGGTCCTGGAGGCCTACCTGGGCACCGGGGGGACGACCCCTGCCGTCACGGCCGTCGATGCGTCCGCGGGGGAGGGCCCCGCCGAGGTGCTCCTGCGGGTCGACGATCTGCGCGTCAACTACGGCGGCATCAAGGCCGTCAAGGGCATCTCCCTGGAGGTCCGCAAGGGCGAGCTCGTGGCCCTCATCGGGGCCAACGGGGCGGGCAAGACCACCACCCTCAAGGCCATCGCGCGCCTCCTGCCCCTCGCCTCGGGCACGGTGCATTTCGACGGACGCGACCTCAGCCCCCGCGAGGCCCACGAGATGCCCGGCCTCGGGATGACCCTGTCGCCCGAGGGGAGGGCCATCTTCCCCAACCTCACGGTGCGCGAAAACCTGGAGATGGGGGCCTTCATCGTACGCGACCCGGCCGTGATGGCCCGGGGATTGGAGCAGGCCGTGGCCCTCTTTCCGCGGCTCGGCGAGCGGATGGGCCAGCTCGGGGGCACCCTCTCGGGGGGCGAGCAGCAGATGCTGGCCATCGCCCGGGCCCTGATGAGCCAGCCCCGCCTCGTGATGCTCGACGAGCCCTCCCTGGGCATCGCCCCGGTCCTGGTCGACCAGATCTTTGAGGCCATCGACCGCATCCGTCGGGCGGGCACGACCATCCTCCTGGTCGAGCAGAACACCCGCCGGGCCCTGTCCGCCGCCCAGCGGGCGTATGTGCTCGTGACGGGGGAGGTGGTCCTGTCGGGGGAGGCCCAGGACCTGGCCCGCGACCCTCGGGTCCAGGGGGCCTACCTGGGCGAGGCGGCCCAGCCCTCGTGACCCAGGGGCTCGCCGCGCGGGGGGCCGACGAGGCCACGACCGGCCGGGGTCCGGCTCAGGCCCTGCGGGTCCTGGTGATCGACGACGACGCGGGGATCCGCGGGCTTTTGGAGACCGTGCTGACGGCGGACGGGTACGCCGTGACGACCCTCGACGACCCCCTCGCGGCTGAGTCCGTGGTGCGGTCGGGTCAGTTTCACCTGTGCCTCCTCGACCTGATGATGCCGCGGCAGGACGGGGTCTCGACCCTGGAGCGCATCCGTCGGGTCGACCGCGACCTGGCCGTGGTGATCATCACGGGGTACCCCTCGGTCGAGACCGCCGTGGAGACCATGAAGCTCGACGCCCTCGATTATCTCCGCAAGCCCTTCACCGTGGAGGCCCTGCGGGCCGCGGTCGACCGGGCCCTGCGCAAGAAGGGGCTCCTGCGCTCGCCCGAGGAGCAGCTCCACCGGGCCCTCGGAGAGGCCGTTCGGCGGCTTCGGCACGAGCGGTCCCTGACCCTCAGGCAGCTCGCCCAACGGACGGGGCTGAGCGTGTCGCTCCTGTCGCAGATCGAGCGGGCCGAGACGAGCCCGAGCCTGTCGTCGCTCTACCGGGTGGCCACGGCCCTCGACGTGCGGGTGTACGAGCTCTTCGGCGCGTTTTGAGGGGAGGGCGGGTCAGAAGCGCAGGGTGAGCCCGGCCTGGCCGAGGCCGCCGTGCAGGGCGAGGCGCGACCGGGGGTCGAAGAGGGAGACCGCGGCCCGTTCGAAGCGCGACGACGAGGGCCCCGTGGCCAGAAGGACCGTGCCCACCACGGCGGTGACGGCCCCGACCCCGAGGACCCCGACGGAGACCCAACGCATGATGTCGGCGTTGTCGCGGTCGATCCGGGCGTCGTTGGCGGCGGTCTCGCGGGCCATCCGATCGGTGCAGGCAGGGCCGCAGGCATCGAGGTTGGTCTGGGCCCGGGCGAGGGTCGCCACGCTCTCGTCGTAGGCCGGTCCCGTCGACAGAAAGAACCACCCCGCTCCGCCCGCGGCGATGGCTACACCCACCCCGAGAACTACGCCCCCGGTGATTCTCCCCCGGCGCACGTTGGCGGCCCAGGCGGCCCGGTAGGCGGGAGTGGGGACGAGGCTCACCGAGATGGTGTTCATCTGTCCCGGGGTGAGGTCGACGTCGCGCTCCTCGGGGAGGAAGTCGTCGCGCTCGACCCGCAGGCGGTGGGGCCCCGGGGGCACGAGGTCGCGGCCGTCATTGTTGATGCGGCGCCCCCCGAGGAGCACCACGAGGTTGCTCTCGTTGGCCTCGACCCGAATGCGAGCCCCGAGGTCGGTGGGGATGGGGTCGAGCCACGCGAGTTGGGCCCGGACCCGGGCCCCGGCCCCGACGGAGTTTACGTCCGTCTCGTAGGGGGTAAACCCTGGGCGGCGCACGGTGACGTGGTGGGTCCCCTCGGGGACGGGGATGGGCGAGGACGTGTGGGTCACGCCGACCACACGCCCGTCGACTACGATCTCGGCCCCGGGGACGTTGCAGTCGACGGCCATGAAGGCCGCCTCGGGGATGAGGGGTTCGCTCAGGGTGAGGGTGGTGCCCCCGGCGATGTCAAACTCCTCCTCGCGGGGCTGAAAGTGCGGGGCCGTGAGGCTCACCCGATGCCGCCCTGCGGCGACGCGTAGCCCCGTCCGGGCCTCCGAGGTGGCCCGCACGAGCCCGTCGACCCTCACCTCCAGCCCCGGGGCCTCGAAGCGCACGACCACCGTGCCCACCCGGCGTCGCAGCCGCGCGAGGGCCGCGTCGATCTCGGCCCGCCGACCTCGGACCGTCTCGGCCGGAGCGTCTCGCTCGTAGGCGTGCATCGCGTCGAGGGCCTCGACGAAGTGCCCCGAGAGCTCGTGGGTGGCGCTGATGTTGAAGAGGACCGCGGGGTTGCGGGTGAGCTCGTAGGCTCGCTGAAATTCCACCATGGCGGCGGCGTAGTTGCGCTCGTCGAAGAGCTCGATCCCGCGCTGATAGCGGTCGCGGGCCTCGGCCGTGGCGGCCGGGGAGGCCGTGGTGGGAGGGGTCTGCCCGAGGGCCACCGCGGGGACACACGGCAGGGCCAGGGCCACACGCAGAACGATCGAGGAGGGGCGACAGGACATCGGTGTGACTCTCAAGGTAGTGCTTCTTCAACGAAATGGGTTGGTGCGATCGATGTCGGGTCGATGGGGCCACGTCGGCGGGTGGGGTCGCGGCGGGGGGGCTCCCGCGGTGGGAGGCGTGCGGGGTGCCGGGGGCGCCGGGCCGTGATGGGGGCTCGGGGGGGGTAACGGGGCGAGCATACGCGACACTCGCGCGTCGGCGTCGGCCACCAGGACCTCGGTGACCTCGGCGTGGTCGGGGGCCGTCAGCCGGAGCTGATGGCGGGTCCCGTCGCGGGGGCGAAGGACCTCGGCGTGGCCGCGGCCGAGGAGGGTCCCGTCGAGGAAGATCTCGGCGGTGGGGGGGTGGACGTCGACCCGAAACGTCACGGGAACCGCTGGGGCCACGAGGCCCGCCACGGGCGCGGCCACCCCGGGGGTCCGAGGCCGGGCGGTGGGAGCCCGATGGCCTGCGTCGACGACCCCGGAGTGCGGGGCGGGACCGCTGAGCACGAGGGCGGCGGCGCCTCCTGCGCTCAGGACGGCCAGGGCGGTCACCAGGGTGGCCACCCGGGCGAGGGGATGGGCCGACCCGGGACCTGGGGCCGCGGCGGGTGCGATGGGCTCCGGGGGGCCGTGGCGTGGCGTGGCGGGGCCGCGGGTGACGGCCGTCCCGTCGGGGCGGGTGGGGGCCGCGGGGGGCAACGAGGCCGGGTGGGCGGGGAGGGGGCTGCGCTGGCGGTCGTGGGCGTCGCCGAGGAAGGGCAGGAGGGCGTCGCGCAGGGCGGCCACGGAGGCGAACCGCTTGGTGGGGTCGGCGTGCAGGGCCCGCATCACGATGGCCGCGAGGGCGGGGTCGAGGTCGGGGCGCTCCTGGCGCAGGTCGACGGGGGGCCCGGAGACGATGGCGATGAGCATCGCGGGGTAGGTGTCGGCGTGATGCGGGACGCGGCCCGACAGGGCCTGATAGAGGATGGCCCCGAGGGCGTACTGGTCGGCCGCGGGGGTGACATCGCGGGCCCCGCGGGCCTGCTCGGGGGCCATGTAGGCCGGGGTCCCGAGGATCATCCCGGTGCCCGTGAGCTGCACGTCGCCGGGGACGAGGCGCTTGGCGATGCCGAAGTCGAGGAGCTTGGGCACCCGCTCGCCGTCGGGCTCGTGCACGATGAAGATGTTGTGGGGCTTCACGTCGCGGTGCACGACCCCCTGCTGATGGGCGAGGTGCAGGGCGGCCATGACGGGGTCGAGCAGGCTGATGATGGCTGCGGGGCGCATGGGGGCCTCGCGTTTGAGGGTGGCCGCGAGGCTCTCGCCGCGCAGGTACTCCATCACCATGAAGAGCCGGCCGCCGTCGCTGCCGAAGTCGATGACCTCGACGATGTTGCGGTGCCTCACGGCGTTGGCGGTCTGGGCCTCCTGGAGAAACCGCTGGGCCACGTTGGGGCTGGCGGCGATCTCGGGGAGCAGGACCTTCACCGCCACCACGCGGCCGATGGTGGTGTGTCGGGCCTCGAAGACGGCCCCGGTGCCGCCGACCCCGAGGAGGGACAGGAGCTCGTAGCGGCCTCCGAGGATGTCGCCCGGAGCGGCCCCGAGGGGGCGGTCGCTCGGGGACGGGGGGGAGGGGTGCATCGGGCAGCGGGGAGAGAGGCCCTCAGGGCGCGGCGTCGAGGTCGGCGGAGCTGGCGTCGGGGCGGGGCCCGGCGTCGCGGAAGTCACAGACCCCCACGTCGTTGACGAAGATGCACTGGGCCTCGGGGTCGAACACGGTGCGCTCGCAGTCGCGGTTGGCCCGGCACTGGTCGGCGCAGCGGCCGTCGCGGGTGCACACGTACGGCGCGCGGCAGTCGGAGTGGTACACGCAGAACCCGTTTTCGCCCGGAGGCAGGCACACGCTGCGGCCCTGCTCGCCCGAGGAGAGGCAGCGCCAGCCGGTGGGGCAGTCGCGGTCGGGGTTGCGCCCGTTGGAGGGGTCGGGGTTGCAGGCCTGGCGGCAATAGCGGCCCGCGCAGACGAGGCCGTCGTCGCAGTCGGTGTTGAAGACGCACTGCCCCTCGGGGATCTCGCGGCTCTTGCACCCGTCCGCCCCGGCGGCCAGGGCGGCCAGGACGAAGGCCCAGGGCACGAGACCACGACCGGACGGGGAAACCTCTCGGGACCAGGATAGGGGGTACACGGCACTCCTCGGCGCGACGGCGCAGAACCTAGTTCACCCCAACGCACCCCTCGGCGCAAGCGTTGGGCGCGCGAATGGGGGTAACATGCTCCGACGACGGTGTCTTCCCTCCTCGCCACGCGCCGCACCACGATCCTGCGGGCCCTGTCGCTCATGGCCATCGTGGCCGCCTCGGCCTTCCTGGCCTGGTGGACCTGGCACACCACCGCGGCCCTCGAGCGCCTCGGCGAGCGCTCCGTGATCGAGAGCACGGTGCTCCTCGTCCGCGAGAAGATCGACCGGGTCGAGAGCACGATCATCGCCGCCGACAACGCGGTCTTGCACCTCCTCGACCCCGACGACCTCGACGACCTGGCCTCCCGCTGGCCCGCCATGGCCGCCCGGATCTCGCCCACCGTACGCTCGGTCCTGGTGATCGACGCGGGCGGGCGGATCCTGCGGCACGTCACCCGCGAGGCCGCGAGCGAGACCTCGGGCGGGTCGGCCTCGCTGGCCACGGTCTTCGAGCGGGGGCTCCGCGCCGAGCTCGGCCTGCGCGACCCCGTCGGGAGCCACAGGCACTTCCACGGGACCGTCGCGGGCCAGCAGGTCCTGGTGACCCATTTCGTACGGGCCCAGGGCGCCCGGCGCTACCACGTCCTCATCGAGACCGACCTCGCCTACGTGCTCCAGGAGGTGCTCCCGCGGCTCTTCGACGACCCCCTGGCCCGCGGCCGCTTCAACATCACCGACGAGAACAACCGCCTCGTGTACGGCCGCCCCCTCACGGCCGCGGGCGACTTCCTCGTGAGCGCGCAGTTTCCGACGACGTTGTACAAATGGCGGCTGGCCATCGTTCCGCGGCAGGCCCCGGAGTTTGAGCGGGGGGCCCGACGTCGCCGCTACGCCGAGGCGGGCTACGTGGGCCTGAGCCTCGTGGTCATCGTGGCCGGGGTCCTCTTCCTCGTGTACGCCGTCCGCAAGGAGGAGCGCCTCAACCAGCTCAAGAGCGACTTCATCGCCACCGTCTCGCACGAGCTCAAGACCCCGCTGAGCCTCGTGCGGATGTTCGGCGAGATGCTGGCCAGCAACCGCGTGGCCTCCCCCGAGAAACGAACCCAGTACCTCGACATCATCGTGCGCGAGAGCGAGCGGCTGAGCGCCCTCATCGACAACGTGCTCGACTTCGCGCGCCTGGAGGGGGGCCGGGCCTCGTACGAGTTCGCCGAGGCCGACCTCGCGGAGGTGGTGGGTCGGGCCGTGGAGATGTTTCGGTACCGCCAGCAGCGCGACAAACCCCGGGTGATCCTGGAGGCCGCTGTGCCCGGGCCCCGGGTGCGTCTCGACGAGCGGGCCCTGCAGCTCCTGGTGTTCAACCTGCTTGACAATGCCCTGAAGTACGCGGGCGAGTCCGAGTCGGTGTGGGTCCGGGTGGGCCGGACGGGGCGTCGGGCCTGGCTGGAGGTGCAAGACCAGGGTCCGGGCATCGACCCCGAGGACGCCCGCAGGATCTTCGAGCGCTTCTACCGCGGCCTTGCGGCCCGGCGGGGTCAGGCCCGGGGGTCGGGGATCGGCCTCGCCCTCGTGCGCCACATCGCCCGGGCCCATGGCGGAGAGGCGACTGTGTCCGCGGCCGATCCTCCCGGGGGGGCCGTGTTCCGTGTGCTCTTCCCCGCCCTCGCGACCCCGGAGGCCCCGATCGAGACGGATGCCGCGGGCGAAGGGACGGCCGAGCCGCGGGGGTGAACGACGCCCAGCGCGCTCAGTCTGCGGTGATGCGCCGTCGCCGGGCGCTCGCCGGGAGGTCTCGATCTCTGGAGGTGCAACCCCCGTCGCCCTGCCCTGTCGCTCAACCCACCCGACGCCGAGGAAGCTCCACCACCAAGTGCACAGTACGAAATGTATCTGTGGTGTCCGTGGGCAGCGACTGCCATCGCCCGAGCAGTTCGATAGGAACGGTCTGCTTCGTCGCGCGCAGACCTGCGAGACACTCGGCCTCATACTTTTTCGGAGTCAGGTTGTCGGTGGGTTTCGCGATCATGACCACGATCCCTCCCAGCGTCTCTGTCAGCTGATAGTCGCGAACCTGCTGCTGCACCTGCGCTCGATCGCGATTCTCCCAGCGCTTGACCTCGACGACGATGTGACCTGCCAGCGATACGCCAGGAGGTGCCAGCTTGATGTCGACCCTTCCACCTTTCTGGTTCGGCTCGCGTTCGATGTGATGCCAGCCGAGGAGGAGCAGACCTGCTGCGATCACCCCGCTGTAGACCCTCTCCTCGAACAGGCTCTGTTTGTCGCTAAAATCGAGGCTGAACCGGACCAGCTTGCACAGCACAGCCGTCACATCTGCCGCCGCCGCATCGAGCGGGTCTCGTAGAGATTCCGACTGCTCAGGCAACGTAAAGATCGAGGCGATCGGCCATGCAGCAATTGGGTTTGCAGTCACCGCGCCCTTGATGTGCACCAACCCTCCCGCTTCCAATAGGCGCAGCGCTTCCGCCGGATCCAGCCGATGTTCGGCGGGATCGGCAGCGCACGCTGCTCGGAGGTTGTCCAGGGGGACCGCGCCTGCGTGTGCGTGCACTTCACGTAGGGCACGTCGCGGCGCCTCCGCGGCGCCTCGCTCCGAGATGGAAGCCCACACCTGACGGACAAAATCGGGATGGGTCGCACGAAACCCACCGAAGATGTCACGCACCGCGTCTGTGTCGGGCGCGTGCTGTGGCCAGAGATGTTGTAACCCGTAGGTCACCAACGCCGCCTGCCCGCCTGACAGCAGGTACAGCGTCTCGAGCGTCGTGTCGTCTAGTGGCCCGCCGCGTTCGGCAAAGGGAGCGGCCAATGCACGGACCTCGTCGCGCGTAAAAGGTTGCATCGTGACGGTTTCCGCTCGGGAAACCAGCGCCGAGCCCAACTCGTGCGCGAGGTAGAAGAGGCCGAGACCTCCTGCGATCACGACTCCCAGGCGGCCGTTTTGCTCCCTGCGCTGCGACTCCAGGCGATTCGTCCAGGTCCGCACGAACCCGGCGTTGACCACGCCGCCCTGCATACGCTGCACGTAGGCGTCGGCCTCGTCGAGGAGCAGTACGAGGCGCGCCGCGGGCGTGGGGCACACTCGATCAATGAGCGCCTCTAGGGACGTCGGGGTGTCGTCAATGCCAAGAGCCCCTGCGAGATGATACAAAGCGGCTGCCTCTGTACGCTCCGGTGGCGGACCCACCAGCCGCACAACGCGGGTGTCGGGTTCGGTTGCGAGACGATCCTGCAACGTCCGGAGGAGCACGCTCTTGCCTGTGCCCCGTCCGCCGACGACGCGCACCGCGAGCCCGCGCAGCAACGATTGCGTCACGGCGTCGTACAGGGCGTCACGAGACACGCGGCGCGAGGGCTGGTCAAACTCCCAGCGATACGGATTGTTTCCGCTCACGAGGCGAGCCTCGTCGATGCGGGCCACAAGCGACGGATGTACGCGGCCAGAAATCCCGGTACACGACCGGAAGCGGCATCGACGAGGCCGAAGCGCCGGAGCGACGACAACGCGTCTGACATGGGTTGTCCGGGATCGAGGGGCGCGGCGCGGTCGTGTTGCGCCAAGTCGACGAGCAGCGCGCGCGCATCGGGGTATCGGTGATCGAGCAAAGCAAGGATCTCCCGCTGTACCGCCAACACTGCCGAGCGGGCCAGGAAGGGCTCGATCGCCGCAGCGCACAGCGGGTCGGTGTCCGTGGGCGATGCCCGCGCTTTTTCGTGGTTGCGCACAAGCTCGTGGAGGGCGGCGCCAAATTGCCGGTGGAGTAGAGGATGCCCTCCTGTCCACGTATAGGCGCGGGACATGGTCTCGTGACCTATACGGAGGCCTACGCGACGACCGAGCCGTCGCAGCAGCGCGCGATCGTTGGGCGGCACGAGAGGACCGAGCCAGAAAGGCGTAAACCACGCCAATAGCGGGTTGGTAACACCGCCCAACGTCGGGGCGACAATGTGCTCGGGGTCGCGGCCGATGAGCACAAGAGAGGTCTGCCCCTGCCACTGCTGCGACCAGCCACGGAGAGTGCGGAAGAAGCGGTTGAGGTGTGGGATGGGTTCGCCGCCGCCCTCATCCTCGAAGAGGAGGTCGTACTCGTCGAGCACGATACACAGCCGTCGTCCCGCATCCAGCAGGGGCTCTACGGCACGTTGGAGCGCCTCCAGGCCCTCGCCTGGGGGCGGCAGCCACCCTGAGTCTTCGCGTCGCACGCGCGCTCCGAGGCGCTTGAGCATAGCTTGTGCGAGTTCGTCGACAGTGCGACGCTGAAGGTTGCCGAGGTCGTACCAGAGCACCACTGCGTCTCCCCGCGGGAGCTCCGTTCGGTCGTCAAGTCGGAGCGCGCTGGTCGGGTCGAGGCGATCGGTGACACCGCGCACAAGGGAGGTCTTGCCCACCTTGCGGAGCCCGAAAACGCCGACGGCATCGCCGCGCATCACCCGAGTAGTCAACTCCGAAAGCTCTGTGTCGCGTCCCATGAGCTGGTCACCGCGCACGGGGTCGTAGTCGTCGAAGATGTTGGTCGTGGGGAGCTGTCTGGCCAACTCGGTGCGGAGGTCAGGCCAGCGTTCGCCCTCGGGCATCCAAGCGACGCGCTGTTCGGTGCCAGGCATCCGCTGGAGGCGCTCGGAGAGAGGCGCGGAGGACGGATCGAGGCGCGGACGATCGACGACGAGGAGCAGCTTGGCGTCGAGCCGAAATCCCGCGCGCACCACCTCGTCGGCGGCGGTACGGAGGTGTCGAGCAAGCACCTCGCCGTCAACTACCAGCACGAGCACCTCGGGCGCGAGTCCGAACCGCTCCTGCTCGGCGCGGGGCGGATGCACTCGGAGGAGCCACATCCCCTTCTCCGCCCGACGGGCCCAGGTGGGCACAAACTCGTAGTGTTCGAGCGCGTCCCATAGCCTCGCGGACCATGGCACCTCCTGCGCGAACTGCAGTCGGTGTGAGGTCAGCGTGGCGCGTGACTCCGTGCTCATATTCCGATGATGACATAGCGGTGTGGTGGACGTCACCTCCGCCATCTCCGCCCGATTGGACGGGCGGGTCGTCGCCCCGTAGGAGCAGGCACCGCGGCTCTGCAAAGCCCGCGAGGCGGGGAGGCGACCGTCTCCACAGCCTGTCAGTGCGCCACGCGCAGGCCCCGACGCAGGGTTCACGCCGGACGACCCTGTCCAGCGCGATCAGTCCGCCGTGATGCGCCGTCGCCGACACGCCTCCTGGTAGGTGCTCTCGAAGTCTACGGGCACGAACAGGTCGCCGCGCAGCCGCAGGGGCAGCACGGGCAGGGCGGCCCCCACCGCGCAGGGGGAGGCCCAGACGTCGACGAGGGTCTCTTCGCCGCGCACGAGGGGGCGGTAGGCAGCGCCGTAGAGGGCCACGTCGTGGGGCATCCGCGCGGCCTCGGCCCCGACCAGGGCCACGATGTCGTTGTGCAGGTTGTGGCTGCGGGTCGTGACCACGTCGAGCACCACCACGCTCACGCCCTGGTGCAGGAACCCCGCGCATTTGGTGGCGAAGGCCCGGCGTTGTTCGGGGCGGTCTTTGTTGGCCGGGCTGACCAGCTCGATGACCCCGACCAGGGTGGCCCCGCCTGCGTCGCTCAGCACCCGCACCTCGAAGGCGTCGGCGAAGGCGATGGGGAGACGTACATCGGGCGGAGGCGGGGTCCACGGGCTCGGCGTGGATCCGGTCTCCCCGAGGCGGGTGACCGTGGCGGGGTTCCCAGTCGCGAAGGTGGCCACGTCAATCTCAAGCTGGGTGCCCGCGTGGGTGTGCTCCTCGGCGAGGTAGTCGCGCGGCAGCCAGCGGTCGTTGAGGGCGTCGGCGATGCGGGTCGCCCAGTTGGAGTAGAACGACTCCCAGTGATGAAGCGGGTGCAGCGGAGGCCTGAAATGGTCGCGGAGGCCCATGGCTTGGGAAGGCTACCACCCCGGAGCGAGGGCAGACCTTCGCCGCAGGGCTGCGGTGCGGACCGGCGCAAAGGTCGACCGTGGCCTGGGCCATGCCCGACGGGCGGGTTTGAAGCGTGCGATTTCTCGGCAAGGTAAGGGTCTGTCTCAAAATAAACTGTTGACATTGTTGCCGCCAGAGCTCCAGCTCTC
>CAYUSB010000070.1:0-34359 GCA_964447205.1 uncultured Myxococcaceae bacterium | reverse complement strand
GTGCCGGGGCATTGCCCGCGGATCATACCAGAGCTCTGGCAGTAGGAGATGGTATGAGGCTCCGGCAGCTCCGCCACGAGGTAGGGTTTACGCAAGAGCGTGTGGCGCTTGACATCCATCTCTCGTCGGGATTCGTCGCGCTGATCGAGTCCGGGGCGAGGCTGCCCTCCCTGGGCGTCCTCGTGTCCCTGGCGGAGTCCCTGGGGTGCCACGTCATCGACCTCCTGGCGATCGATCCGACAGATCCTCGCGTCGTGCTGCTGGACGCGATACGTCTGCGAGACTGGGGTCGAGCCGAACGTGTGCTCGCTGAGCTCCGCCAAACCACGGAAGCCGCGACCGTACGCCCCACCCGCTCCTGACGGCCTCGCCCTCCAACGCGGCCAACGGGCCCTGGAGGCCTTTCTTCACAAAGCCCTTCCCCCCGTTGCCCACGGGTGGCCCGTGTTTGCACAAGCACCCTCCGGCCGTGGGACGGCGGTCGCGCTCCACCGAGACTGACCCTTCCCGCCGCACGGCCACCCACCACGCCGCGGAGCGTCATCCCTCCCCCGAAAACGTCCCTCCCCTTCCTGTCGGAGTGAGCCCCTTCACTCTGGGGACCACCCGATGCCCCGTACAGCCTGAACCCCTTCACGCTTCCATGCGTGGTTGACTTCTGGAAACATCGCGGACACCGACCGCACAGTGCGGTCCCGTCGGGAGGTACACCCATGGCCAAGAACACGTCGTCGAAGCAGGCAAACACCCCCAGCACGAAGGTCGATGCGCCCGCCACGCCATCCCCCGCGTCGAGCCCCGAGGCGCGGGTCGCCGAGGCCCGGGCCGCCGCGTTTGTGACCGACAGCCAGGCCGCAGCCTTCGCCCACTTTCGCCCGCTCGCCGAGGCCGTGGACGCCGACGGTCTGCCGCCCTCCCCCGGCAAGTACGCCCTCGTGCGCAGCAACGTGGCCGACGCGCTCCAGGTGCTCGTCCCCGCGCTGCCGCATGTCGCCGCCACGATGGTCACGCCGCCGATTCGGGAGGTCTTGGAGCTTCCTGCCCTCGCGCTCGCCCTGTCCTTCGCCGCCTCGCGGGTGCCCGCACGCACCTACTCCGCGGGCGAGATCGCCGCGGCGCGGGCCGAGTTGGGCCCTCTCCGTGAGGTGACCCTCAGCTACCTGGAGGTGGCCGCGCACCCCCTCGTGCGACAGGTGCCCGCCGCGCGCGTGCAGGCGATTCGTTCGGGAAAGGGTGCCATCGACAACGCCCAGGACGGCATCGCCATCGCGGGGCTCTTCGCGGAGTTTGCCGAGTCCCTGGCGAACAAACACCCCTTCGAGCCCGCCCAGATTGTCCGCCTGGAGGAGATCGGCAACATGCTCGTGCAGACGCTGCAGCCCGCCGACGCCGCGGCCGCGCCTCCCGCTGCGCCGCACGAGGCCGCCCGCCTCCGCGACCAGTTTGAGGCCCTCCTCGCCGAGCGCTACGAGATGCTCAAGCTCTGCGCCTCGGTGGCCTTCAATCCCACCCGGGCCCAGGCGCTCATCCCGGCCCTGCGCCGCAGCACGCCGCGTCTCCCAAGCGCCGTAGAAGCGCCCGCCGACGAGCCGCCCACATCGTGACAGGGAGCCGGGATGATCGCCGTGTGGCCGAGGGGTGACTTCCCTCTCCCCTCGCGGTTCGTACGTCACCCACGTGCCCTCTCCCGGGGCTGAGGTTTACCCACGGAAATGTCTTGCGTTCGGCTGCGTTCGGTATCCCTCCCCGGCCGATAGGCTCCCTACGGATCGGCCGAGTCCTGCGTCGCGCGAAATCGTGCCTAGAACAGGGAGGAGGGGGCCGGGCCCGACGGCCCTCACCCCAACCTGTTCGTACGTCACCCATCTACCCTCTCCCGTAACCGGGAGAGGGTTCCGTCATGCTGTGAGAATCGAAGAAGTGTTGGTATATCGACTCACCCACTCTATGCTCACGGTACGATGGCCCCCTCTCCCGGTCACGGGAGAGGGGAAATGGGTGACGTACGAACAGTATTGGGTGAGGGCCGTCGGGTGCTGGCCGACGCTATAGTTCGGGGGCGCCGATTCACTTCCACGCCGACAGAGCAAGGAAAATCCGTGGGCAAACCTCAGCTCCCGGGGAGAGGGCGCTGTCGTACCGAGAGCAACGAGCGGGGAGAGGGGGAGTCTCCACGTACCTCCCTGCACCTCGATCCGCTTCCCCCTCCGCCGGGGCCCCGCCTCCCCGCCTACTCTGCCATCTCCAGGGGGGCCGTGACCTCGAAGGTGGCCTTGGGGAAGTCGCGTTCGGCCACGGACAGGGCCCAGTCGGACTTGAACAGCACCACCAGGCGCTTGTCCTGATCGAGCACGCAGGCCCCGTACCCGCGGTCGTTGAAGGCCTCCAGGGTGGCCCCCTCGCCCCTCACCCACCGGGCGTGCTGGTACGGCAACGCCTCCAGGAGCACGTCGACCCCGTACTCGTCCTTGAGCCGGTGCACGAGGACCTCAAACTGGAGCTGCCCTACCACCCCGAGGACCGGGATCTGCTCCTGACCCGGGGCATAGAAGTGCTGGACCGTGCCCTCCTCCACGAGCTGCGACAGGCCGGCCACAAACTGCTTGCGCCGCGACGGGTCGGTGGGCCGCATCCGCGCGAAGTGCTCCGGCGAGAAGCGCGGGACCGCGTCGAAGGTGAAGGCCTCCCCCGTGCACAGGGTGTCGCCGATGCGGAGGTTGCCCGCGTCGAAGACCCCGAGGACGTCGCCCGGGTAGGCCTCGTCCACGGCCGTACGCTCCTGGGCGAAGAACTGCTGCGGCCGCGACAGCCGGATCTCCTTGCCGAGCCGCGCGTGGCGCACCCACATCCCGCTCGTAAACTTGCCCGAGCACACCCGCATGAAGGCCACCCGGTCGCGGTGGGCCCGGTCCATGTTGGCCTGGACCTTGAAGACAAAGGCTGAAAACTTCGGGTCTTCGGGGCGGATCTCGCCCTTCGAGCTCATGCGCGACCCCGGGGCCGGGGCCATGTCCTTGAAGCGGGCGAGGAAGGGCTCGACCCCGAAGTTGGTCATGGCCGAACCCCAGAACACCGGGGTGATCTCGGCGGCCTGAAACTGGTCGAGGTCGAAGTCTCCGCCGGCCCCTTCGAGGAGCTCGACCTCGTCCTGGAAGACCCGCCACAGGTCGTCGCCGAGGATGCCCGGCAGGGTCGGGTCGTCGGCGGGCACGGCGGCCATGGCGGCCATGCTGGCCCCGTGGTCGGTGTTGCGCTGAAAGAGCAGGACGGTCTTGTTGAGGCGGTCGTAGACGCCCTTGAAGGTGGGCCCCATCCCGATGGGCCAGGTGATGGGGACGCACTTGATCCCGAGGAGGTTTTCCACCTCGGTCATGAGGTCGAAGGGGTCCTGGCCGGGGCGGTCGAGCTTGTTCATGAAGGTGACCACGGGGGTCTTGCGCAGGCGGCACACCTGGAAGAGCTTGCGGGTCTGGGTCTCGACCCCCTTGGCCACGTCGATGAGCATCACGGCGCAGTCGGCCGCCGTGAGGGTGCGGTAGGTGTCCTCGGAGAAGTCCTGGTGGCCGGGCGTGTCGAGGAGGTTGAAGCGGATCCCGCCGTAGGGGAACTGCAAGACGCTCGACGTGATCGAGATCCCGCGCTGCTTCTCCAGCTCCATCCAGTCGGAGGTGGCGTGGCGCCGGGCCTTGCTCGCCCGCACCGACCCCGCGAGGTGAATGGCTCCGCCGTACAGCAGGAGCTTCTCCGTGAGGGTGGTCTTGCCCGCGTCCGGGTGCGAGATGATCGCGAAGGTGCGCCGCGGCGTGTGTGCGCCCGTTTCAGAACTCATGGCGCCGTGGCCACTACCCCTCGCGGGCCCTGGCGTCAACGACCGCCCCGCGCCGTTGGGCTACTTGCGCCGGGCCTCGCGCTTGCGGCGGACCTCGTCGCGCACCGCCCGGGCCCCGAGCATGTACCCGACAAACACCCCGACCAGGAGCACCCCCGGGATGAACAACACATGCTCGACCGTCGGCATTACGCCCGCGGCTCCCGGGGGCGGGCCTTGGGACCCCCCGCCTCGTCGTCGTCGTCGTCGTCGTCGGGGCCGACCGCCGCCACGCCCACCCGCAGCCCGCGCCGGGCGAGGTCGTCTTCGAGCCGGCGCAGGTCGGCGTCGAGTCGGGCGGCCCGGCGGGCCACGAAGGTGACGTAGCCCCCGAGGAGGCCCAGGACGGCCATGTACGCCATCACCACCAGGCGCCCCCCCGGAACCCGCTCCTGGGCCGCGTCGCCGAGCCCCGGCCGGAAGGCCATCGACCGCTCCTGGCTCGGGTCGGGAGGCGCAGGCTGCGCCCCCGCCGAACCCGCTCCCATCCACATCAGGCCCATCGACAGGGCCGCTGCACACATCCAACGCCTCACGCGCCTACCTCTTCGTCGTCGAGGAGCCCTTGGGCCACGGCCTCGGTGCGCAGGGTCTCCAAGCGCAGCTCGCCGAGGGCCACCCGGGCCCGCACCGTCAACAGGGCCACCGCCAGGAGGGTGAAGGCCACAAAACTCACCCCCAGGGTGGCCCCCATCTCCGGGGCGAGCCCTCCGCCCGCGGAGGTGATCACCGTGGGGTGCTGCCCCCGCCAGAGCTGCACGCTGAAGTGAATCACGGGCATCACGCAGGCCCCCATCACGGCCAGGGCCGAGGAGAACCGCCGCTCGGCCTCCCCCGCCCCGGCGCTGCTGTGCAGGACGAGGTAGGCCACGAAGATCAAGACCCCGAGGAGGGTGGTGGTCAGCCGCGGATCCCAGGCCCAGTAGGTGCCCCAGGCCTTGCGGGCCCACAGGGGCCCCGTGATGAGCACGATGGAGGCGAAGACCACCGCGAGCTCGGCCCCGGCCTGGGCGAGGGCGTCCCAACCCGGGCGCCGCAAGATGAGGTACCCGAGCGACCCGGCCACGCAGGCCCCGACCCCGAGGTACATCACGTACGCGCTCGGAACATGGAAGTAGAAGATCTTCTGCGTAATGCCCCCGGCGGTGTCCTGTGCGACCGGGGCGTACTCAAACGCCAGTCCCACGGTCACCACCAGGAGCGCGAACGCGCACGCACTCAACACCGGCAGCCAACGCATCGTGGCGGCAACCTAGCACCGCCCCCGAGGGCCCACCACACACTCTGCTCGGCACCGATTGCATCCCCACGCGGGAGTGATCTAGGTTCTCTCTTCATGGGCTCCCGTGCGCTTCGTCGATGTGTTCTGGGTGGCCTGATCTTTTTGTGCGTGCAGTGCGGCACCCGGGCCTTTGTCGGCCCCCTCGGCCCCGACGACCGCCCCCTCCCGGGGGACGCCCCCCTCGACGCGGCCCCCCCTCCCGACCTCGGCAACGACCTCGGCCCCGCTGCTGCCGACGTGCCCGACGCCCCGGACGCGCCCGATGTGCTCGACGCCGCCGATGTGCCCGACGCGCGCGATGCCGCCGACGTCCGCGATGCCGCCGACGTCCGCGACGTGTTCGACGCCCCCGACGCCTGCCCCGAGGGCTTCGCGCGCTGCGCCGCGAGCTGCGTCAACGTGCGCAACAGCGGGGTTCACTGCGGCGCATGCGGAAACACCTGCCTCGGCGGGACGGTCTGCTCCGACGGGCGCTGCGTCTGTCCGCCGGGCGAGGTCGTGTGCGGGAGCGTGTGCGCCAATCTCCAGGGCAGCGGGGCCCACTGCGGGGCCTGCGGAAACGCCTGCTCGGGTGGGCAGAGCTGCGACCGCGGGGTGTGCACGACCACGTGCTCGGCGGGCCTTACGGCCTGCGGAGGGGCCTGCGTCGACACCCGCTACGACCCCAACCACTGCGGGGCCTGTGACACCCTCTGCGGGACCGGGCTCTTCTGCAGCGAAGGCCGCTGCGTCAGCGTCTGCCCGGCAGGGACCAACCGCTGCGGCCGAAGCTGCTGCGCGGTGTGCCTCCTCGGTCTCTGTGTCCTGGGCTGAAGGGTCCCCTTGCGCACGGGGAGGGCTTCAGAAACACTCGGCTCCTCCTTAGGGCCCTCTCTGCCTCGTGAGGGCCCTCGCTCCCGCTCAGGACCCAACCCATGACCACCCGTTTTGGCCTCCCCGTCCTGCGTGACCCGTTGCCCCGTCGTCAGGTGCTCCTGCTGAGCGCCGCCGCCGTGAGCGTCGCAGCCTGCGGCGACAACGAGCACGCCCCGCCCCTCGACCTCGACGCGGGCCCCACCGATACGGGCGCCTCCACCGACCGCGGAAACCCCGTCGACACAGGCCAACCCGCCGATGCCGGGACGCCCCTCGACGCCGCCAGCTCCGACGCCGCTCCGGACGCCGCCCCCGCCGACGCCGCTGCGGACGACGCCCCCGCCGACACCGGCAACCCCGCCGACACCGGCAACCCTGCCGACACCGGCAACCCTGCCGACACCGGCAACCCTGCCGACACCGGCAACCCTGCCGACGCGGGCAATCCCACCGACGTCCCGGCTGCGGTCGACGCGGGGCCCGTGGTGCCCGCGGGGTATGTCCGCCTCGGGCCCCTCAGCGCCTTCCCCCTCGAACGGTGGACGGCCTTCGTCGCCCAACAGGTCATCGTCGGCCGCGACCTGATGGGCCTGTTTGGCTACAGCGCGGTGTGCACCCACTCGGGCTGCGATGTCCCTGCCCCTCCCGGGGTGGGGCTCAACTCCGTGTGCCCCTGCCACGACTCCCAGTTTGACGGGCTCGGGGTCGTGCAGCAGGGCCCCGCCAAACGCGACCTCGTGCACCACCCCCTCATGCTCCTCGGCGGAGACGTCTACATCAACGACAACCTCACCGTCCCCAACACCACCCGCACCCCTGTCTCTTGAGCCTCGTCCCGCTGCGCCTGCCCCGCCGCAGGGCCCTCGGCTGCGCCCTCGCCCTCGGCTGCTCCGGGGCCGCCGAGCCGCCGCCCGACGCGGGCCCCGACGCACCCCCCGACGCACCCCCCGACGCGCCCCCCTCCTGCGCCCCCGCGGGCTACACCCGGGTCGGCCCCGTCGGCGCGTTCGCCCCGGGGCGCTGGGTCTTCGTCGACCCCCCCGGGGTCATCGTCGGCCACGACCCCGCAGGCCTCTTCGTCTATAGCGGGGTCTGCACCCACAGCGGCTGCACCGTGCCCCCACCCGACACGCCCGGAGGGGTGTCCATCTGCCCGTGCCACCAATCCACCTTCTCCGATCAAGGCAGGAGACTGTCAGGCCCCGCGCGCGGCGATCTGCCCCATCATCCTGCCATCATCTGTCTGGGTGTCCTCTATGTAGACACCATGCGAGACGTATTGCCCAGTACCCGCACCCCCATCCCTGACGAATCGTCGTAACCCCTCGCATCCCATGCGGGGCCGAGCCCGCAGGGCTTGCAGCTTGTGATAGTAGCCGTAGGGCGCGATGACGTTGACACGACTCCTCCCTGTCGCTGGGCTCCTGGGCATCAGCGTTTTGGTGTCGTGTGGTCCCGCCCTCGTGCGCCTCCCCGAGCCCGATGCGGCGGTCGACGCCGACGAGCTCGAAGACGCGGCCGGGCCTGACATCCCGTGGGTTCATCCGCCCTGGGACGATGTCCCGTCGCCGCGTGATGTACGACCGCCTCCTCACGATCGACCGTCGCCCATGGGGGGCCCCGTCCAGGTGTACGTGAGCGACGCCGTGCGGGGAGAGGGGCTGCCCTGCAAGTTGACCGTCCGCGGCCTCGACGGGACCCCCGACCCGTACTGGGGCGGATACGACGACCGGGGCTTCTGGATCGACCGGGACAACCGCGCCCTGGCCATCGGAAACTGGATCATGATGGCTCGAGGGCGGGCCGAGTTTCGTCTGCCTCCCGGGCGGTATCGCCTGTGGGTCACCCGGGGCATGGAGTACGCCCTGCTTGAGCTCGGGGACATCACCGTGACCCGCACCGAGGGGGCCACCCTTCGGGGCGACCTGCGGCGGGTCATCGACACCGAAGGGGAGATCGCCGGGGAGTTTCACGTGCACTCGGCCCCGAGCTTTGACTGCGATGTGCCCCTCGACCAGCGGGTCCTCGGGCTCGCGGCGGAGGGCATCGAGGTGTTCGCCAGCACCGACCACGACGCCTCGGCCGACTTCCGCCCGGCCATCCGTTCGCTGGGGCTCGAGCGCTGGATCCACTGGATCCGCGGCAACGAGATCACCGCCGACGGCTTCGGGCATTTCAACGTCTACCCCCTGCCCGAGCACATCGACCCCGCCTACGACCTGCCCCACAACGAGCCGAGCGTGATGGCCATCCTGGCCCAGGCCCGGCGCGTGGCCCCGGGGGCCCTCCTGCAGCTCAACCACCCGATGTGGGGCGAGTACCCCATCGGATACTGGGCCCTCGCAGGCTTCGACCCCACCACGGGCACCAGCCGCATGGAGCTCACCACCCTCTTCGACACCGTCGAGGTCTGGAACGCCCACTCCCTCAACGAGGCCCCCGAGTTTAGCGCCGGGGTCGAGCGCGTCATCGACGCCTGGATGGCCACCCTGCAACTGGGCCGCGGGGCCACCGCCGTCGGCAACAGCGACTCGCACCGCGTGGCCCACAACCCCCCCGGGTGGCCGCGCACCTACGTCCGGGTCCCCGACGACCACCCCGCCCAGGTCACCACCCCCATGGTCGAGGGCGGCCTCCGGGCCGGCGACGCCTCGCTCACCTCGGGGCCCTTCCTGCGCTTCACCGTCAACGGCCAACGCCCCGGGAGCGTCGCCCGCGGCGACCAGGTCTCCGTCTCCGTCGAGCTCCAGGCCCCGAGCTTCGTGCCCGTCGACGAGGTGCGCATCATCGCCAACCGCCGCATCGTGCGCCGGCTGCCCGTCACCGTGCGCCCCGTCCTCGGGGTCGTGCGCCAGTCGTGGGTCGTGCCCGTGTCACTCTCCCGCGACGCCTGGATCGTCGCCCGCACCGTCGCCCGGGCCCCCCTCCACGACGGCCTCGTCGGAGCCCCCCTCCTCCCCATGGCCTCCCTCGCCCTCGTCAACCCCGTCTACGTCGACGCCGACGGCGACGGCCGCTATCAAGCCCCCGGCATCGCCAACGGCCCGTGAAATGGCCTTGACACCCGCATGACCCCGCGGCATCCTCCGCGGGCGTCTGCGGAAGGTGTTGCGCCCCCTCCCCTGATCCCAGCAACACCTTCTGCGGACGATTTTGGTGCGGTAGCCAAGTGGCCAGGCAACGGTTTGCAAAACCGTTATACGTGGGTTCAAATCCCATCCGCACCTCTCCTCTTCCTCGATGGGCACTTTGCCAACCGCCCCGAGGACCCCAGTCAGTCTCGACGGACGACCTGCCGCCGGTCCCATGCGTAGCCACATCTTGTGGGGTGCCTTCCTCGGCACCCTGGCCGGTGTCCTTGCGGGGGCCCTCGACCTTGCCAGCACCGTCCTGTGGCTCGCCCCTGGCCCCGACCGTCTGCGTCTGGCCCTGACCCTCCTCGGCCTCGGAGCCGCCCAGGGCACCCTCGCCGCCGCCCTCGCCGCCGCCCTCGACGGGCTCCTCCAGGGCCGCGTCTCGTCCCTCCTCGTGCGGCACGGCCTGCTCGCCGCCGTCCCCATGGCCCTCACGGCCCGCTGGCTCTTCGCCGGGGGCATGATGCGCCGACTCCCCGCCCAGTGGGTCCTGCAACCCCTCGCGGCCCTCGCCCTCGTGGCCCTGTGGGCCCTCGGCCTCACGGCCCTGCGCCGGGCCCTCGCCCACGGGCTACACCAGGGCGGCCGCGCCCGCCTGGCCGCAGGGAGCGCGAGCCTCGCCCTGGCCCTCGGGGCCCACGCCCTCGACCACCGGGTCCTGCCGCGGCTCTACGTCTACCTCCACGCGGGCCTCGGGGCCCTCACCCTCCTCGGCCTCGCCGGGGCCGTGGCCCTCGCCCTGCCACGGAGGGCCCTGCACCCGGCCGTCCAGGCGGGGGTGGCCGCCGGGGCCCTGCTCCTGGGCTTCGGGCTCGCCGCCCACCTGGAGGCCTGGCCCAATGTGCGGGCCGAGGTCTTCGGGGTCCACGCCCCCTTCGTGCGGCACGGGGCCATCGCCCTGAGCGTCCTCCGCGGCTCCCGAGGCGGCACAGGGCGCGCGGTCGACCCGGCCGCCCTGGCCCGGGCCCGGGCCCGGCAGCGGGCGCCCCAGAGTCCCCGCGACGGGCTGCCCGTGGTGGACGGGGCCCACCTCCTCCTGCTCACCGTGGACGCGTTGCGGGGCGACCGGGTGGGCCGCGGGATCATGCCCGCCGTCGACGACCTCGCCCGCACCGGGACCCACTTCGTGCGGGCCTACGCCCAGGCCCCGCACTCCAGCTACTCGCTGTCGTCGCTGCACACGGCGGAGTACCTGCACGAGACCCTGCCCCTCGGGCAGCCTCAGCCCCTGGAGACCCTGGCGGGGGTGCTCGGGCGGGCGGGCTGGCACACGGCGGCCCTGTACACCCGCGGGATCTTCTTCACCGAGGGCGAGCGCCTCGGGCGCTACCGCGACAACAATTTCGGCTTCGCCCGGGCCTCCCACGTCGACCGGATGGCCGCTGAGCAGACCCAGGCCGCCCAGGACGAGGTCGAGGACATCGTGCGGAGGGGGGAGCCCGCGTCGCTCCTGTGGGTTCACTTCTTTGACGCCCACCATCCGTACCAGGGGCAGGGCCCGAGCCCCATGGCCCAGTATGACGCCGCGGCCCGCACCATCGACGGGCGCATCGACGCCCTCGTGCGGTACGCCCGGCGCAGGCTCCAGCGCCCCGTCCTCGTGGCCATCACCGCCGACCACGGCGAGGAGTTTCACGAACACGGCGGGGTCTACCACGGGGCCACCCTCTACGACGAACAGGTGCGGGTGCCGCTGGTGGTGCAGGGGCCGGGGGTTCCGGCCCGGAGGGTGGAGGCCCCGGTGCAGCTCATCGACCTGGCCCCGACCCTGCTCGGGCTCGTGGGGGTGCCCCCCGCGGACACCATGCGCGGACGCGACCTGCGCCCGTGGATGAGCCCGACGCCCCCCTCCGAGGCTCTCCCGGTCTTCGCCGCGGTCAACAACCAGAAGATGGCCCTGCGCTGGCCGTGGAAGCTCATCGACAACGTCACCTACGGCACGGTCGAGCTCTACGACCTCGCCGCCGACCCCGCCGAACGCCACAACCGCGCCGGGCGCGACCCCGCCCGCGTGACCGAGCTTCGGGCCGAGCTGGCCGTCTGGCTCGACTCCCTCGCCACCCGCACCGGCGACGGGGGTCCCCTCGGGCGGGCCCGCCTCGGCGATCGGGCGGCTGTCCCGGGCCTGCTGGCCCTCGCCCGCGACCGCGAGGCCCCCGAGGCCCAACGCATCGAGGCCGTCGACATGCTGGAGCGCTTCGCCCAACGCGACCTCCGCGACGCCCTGCGCCCCCTGCTCGACGACCCCGCCGAGGCCGTGGCCGACGCCGCGGCCATCGTGCTCGGCAACGCCCGCGACCCCGACGCCATCCCGCGGCTGCGCGGGCTGTGCGACCGCGACCCCCCCACCCGACGCTGGCGGGCCGGGCGGGCCCTCGCCCTCCTCGGAGACGGGAGCTGCTTTGAGGCCCTCCTCCTGGGGCTCCACGCCGCCGACGAGGCCACCCGGCTCAGCACCCTCGTGGCCATGGCCGAGCTCGGAGACCCCCGGGGGCTCGAACCCCTCCTGGCCATCCTGCCCGACGAGCACGTGCGGTACCGGGTGGTCCTGGCCCTCGGGCGGACCCGCGATCCCCGGGCCTTCGAGCCCCTCTCCGAGCGCTGCGCCCAGGACGAGACCGCCGACGCCCGAGGCTATGCCTGCGCCGCCCTCGGGGCCCTCGGCGACCGACGGGCCATCCCCCAACTGCGGGCGGCCATCACCCTCGCTCGGGCCGAGCCGTACGCCGCCGCCGCCCTCGCCGCCCTCGGGGCCGTCGGTCGTGGCGTGCCCGGGTTTGACGCCCGCAGCGGGGTACGACGCCCCCCCGAAGGCTTCGCCGCCTGCGCCCTCCACGAGGACACCCTCGGGTGGAACTACCTCCGCGCCCACCGCTGCGAGACCGCCCCCGGCCGGCGCAACGTCCCTCTCCCCTTCGTCCTGCCCGCGGGGGACCAGCTCCTCGTGCTGCGGGGGCAATGGTCAAGCAGCCTGACAGCCCCCGTGGTCCTGCGCGACGCCCGCGGGGTCGAGCGGGCCCGGTGGACCGCGGGGCCCGCCTGGGAGGAGGTTCGGATCGCGTTGCGGGGGGTGGCCGCGGGGCGGTTCCGGCTCGATCTGGCCCCGGACGGGGGGAATCCTCCGGCGGCTCTGCGGGTGTCCCACGTCCTCGCCCTGCCCCTGCGGTAGGCGTCTTCTTAGCGGAAGGGCAGGACGTTGCGCGGGTCGCACGGAACCGACACCGCCTGGTCGGTGATGCGCCCGGCCTCGACGCGCCCCGGGTCGACCCCCGAGCGCACGAGCCTCACCTCGTAGTGCAGGTGCACGACCCCGTCGGCTCCGCTGTCGCCCATCTGCCCGAGGAGGGTTCCGGCGGGGACGGTGGCCCCGCGGACGAGGGTCGGGGTGGCGGCCTCGAGGTGCCCGTGCAGGCTGAGGTACGTCCGGGTGGCCCCGCCTTCGCGCACGACGTGACGGAGGACCACCGTGTTGCCGAAGAGCCAGCCCACGTAGACCACCTGGGGGTCGCCCGACTCGCCGCGGAGGCGAACGGCGGTGACGGGGGTTCCGCGGGCGTTGGGGAGGTCGACCCCGCCGTGGCCGACGGCGGACAGGGCGTGCCCGCGGCGCTGTTGGGCGTCGGGGCGGTCGAGGTCGTAGCCGCTCGACACGGTCTGCCCCGAGCGCTGGGCGGGCACGGGGTAGAGGTAGCGGTCGTAGTCGGCTGGGAGCTCGGGCCGACGCGGGAGGTGCTCGTACACCACCCGGCGCCCGAGGCGGTCGACATGGACGTTGGTCGCCAGGGGGTTGTCCGGAGCGGGAAGCCCGTCGCCCGACATGGAGACGCAGACCCCGTCGAGGTCGAGCTCCCCGACCCCGCAGCGGGCCGCGGGCAGGCAGTGCCCGTCGACCACGACCCCCGGGCAGGCGGGTCGCGCCGCGGATGCATTGCGGGAGGCGGGCGCCGAGGCGGGCGCCGCCACGGGACGCACCGCGGCGACCGCAGGCGACAGGGCCACGAGGGCGAGGAGGGTGAGGCTGTAGCGTCGGGGGTCCATCGCGCGGGAAGAGAGGGCGTGCGGCGGTATACCAACGACCGGGCGGGGGCGGGGCATTCCAGGGGGGCGACAGCCTCGGCGCGCGGCGGGGGCACGAGGGCACGGAGGCGACGGGGGACGGCTGCGGGCAACGGGCTGTGAAGCCGCAAGGGCGCAAGGGCCGGAGGGTGTGGGGGCCGTCGGGCAGGCGAGGGAGAGGGGGCGCGGACGAGGGCGCGGTTGCCCCCCACAAAACCTTCTGGCCCTTGCGGCCCTTGCGCCCTTGCGGTTTCGCAGCCCGTCCCGCGTCGCCCGCAGCCCGTCGCCCCTGCGGCTGCCAACGCACCCTCTCCGCGCCGTCAACGACCTCCGTCGGCGCGCCAACGACCACCTCCGGGCCGCCAACGACCACCTCCGCGCAGTCCCTGTGGGTGCTCCTCCTTGCGGGGCCGGAGGGGGCCGGGATACGCTCCACAGGCTGTGTTGGCCCCCGTGTGTTCGCCCGAAGATTGGCTCCCAACCCCACGGGTCCTCCCGTGTACCTGACCAGCCTACGCCTTCATCGTGTTCGGCTCTTCGAGCGCCTCGACCTCCCCTTCAAGCAAGAGGATGGCGCTCCCCGCATGTTCACCGTCGTGCTGGCGGAGAACGGGCACGCCAAGACGACGCTGCTGCAAGCCATCGCCCTCGCCTCGGCGGGGGTCATCGGCGCCAACAACCTCGCCCCCAACGCCGCAAGCTTCTTCGACAAGCGCTGGAAGCCCCGAGAGGATCAACCCCCGGAGTCCATCGTTCACTGTCTGTGCAGCGCCAACTACGCGTTCACCCAGGATTTTTTGAAGCGCGAGTACCCTGGATTCACCGTCCCTCCCCGCGGCACTCCGTCCTTGTTTGCAGGTGTTAACGCCTCGTTCGGATGGAAGAATTTTCAAGGCTCCTCTACCTTGTATACCAGCGAGGACAAGCAGTTTAGGGACCGAGCGGTTCACGAAGGCCCGGGTGGGCTCGAGGTGCTTCAGCCCTTGGATGAGGCCCGCGCGCGTGATCTGCCCGGGTGGTTCGTCGCGGGCTACGGCACCTCCCGGGCCCTCCCGCTCCCCGCCGCCACGGCCGAACCTGGCAATCGTTCGATCGACCGGCTCCATTCCCTGTTTCGCCCGACCCCACTCATCGCGACGGGCTTCGTCGACGTCCTCTCCCGGCAGTTTGGCCCCGAGATCGCTGCGGAGTACGCCCGCACCCTCCGTGACGTGCTCATCGGCAGCGACACCCTCCCCGGCATCCTCCCCAAGGACGGCCCCATCCGCGTCACCGAGCTCGAACTCCGCGGCCAGGGGGGCGTCCGCGGCAGCGGCGACCTCATCGAGGCCGAGCGCATCGTGCTCGGATTCGCAGGCGCAGAGCCGATCAAGGTGCCCGCCGTGTGGCTCTCCGCGGGGTATCAATCCACCATCGCCTGGGTGGCCGACCTCATCGGCCAGGTCGCCCTCGACGCAGGCAGGGTGGTCTCCCCCGAGCAGATGGAGGGTCTCGTGCTCCTCGACGAGATCGATCAACATCTCCACCCCCGCTGGCAGAGCGCCCTCGTCCCCGCGCTGAAGAAGACCTTCCCCCGCATCCAGTTTGTCGCGACCACACACTCGCCGATGATCCTCCCGGGCCTCCGCCCCGGCGAGGTCGTGCTGCTCAAGGCCGACGACCGCGGCAGCATCCAGGCCACGATCCCGGAGGAAGACCCGCGGCTCCTGACGGCCGCGCAGCTCTACCGGGAGTTCTTCGGGATGCCCGACCTGTTTCCCTCGAAGGTGGGCGAGCGCCTGCGACGGTACGGCCTCCTCGCGGGCGTGGCCTCCCGCAGCGACGCGGAGGAGGCCGAAGTGCAGGGCCTCTACGCAGCGCTTCGTGCCGATGGCGTGGAGGTCTGGGAGCCCGAACCCCGCGCGGAGACGGCGTGATCCGCGTCGATCGGGCTCTCCCCGACCGGGACGGCGCGGAGAACCTGGCAGCCCTGGAGGCACGCGCCCTCCCCGCGATGCGCGCCATCGTGGCCCAACACGGGCGCGATCCGACCCAGGAGGAGATCGAGCGCTTCGACTACCGCATCGCGGGCACGCTGCTCTGTCGACGACAGGGGCTCAAGTGCGCGTACTGCGAGCACCCCGAGCAGCGCAAGCGCAACGACGTCGAGCACTTCCGCCCAAAAACACGCGCCCAACGAGGGCCGTCCCACCCGCAGACCCACGGCTATTGGTGGCTCGCGTGGCGCTGGGACAATCTCCTGTTCGCCTGCCGCAACTGCAACCAATCGCAGCCCAACCAGGGCGGCAAGCTCGACAAGTTTCCCCTCGCTCCGACCAGCGGCGTGCTCGTCGCCGAACAAGACCCCTACGGAGCCCACGCCGCCCTGGAGCTGCCCACCTTGATCGACCCCGCCCGCCTCTCCGGGGTGGAGCACATCGAGTACAAGCGCCTCACGCTGCCCGGAGGCGCGACCCGATGGTTTCCCGTGGCCCGCCACATGAGCCTCCTCGGCGACACGACCATCCGCGTCTGCGGCCTCGACCGCGACGACCTCCTCGACGCCTACGACGACCACGTCGAGACCCTCGTGCGACCGCGGGCCGCGCAGTTTGACGACCTCCACCCCCACACCGCTCCGGCCGAGCGGCAACGCCTTTGGGCCCAGATCGAGGCCGACCTCTACCGCCCCGGTCGCCCCTTCGTGGGCCTGTCCTATGACGCCCTCTGCACGCTCGTGGACGACGACGATCTCGCGGCGTTCGGCATCGTCCGACGGAAGCCCAGATAACGAAGCAGGACAGGGCCCCGCTTGACCCGCGGCGGGGTTTGGGAGTAAGCGCCGCCCATCCTATGAGCGACGACATCGAATCCCGCCTGAGCGCACTCTTCGACGCCGATCGGGCCCTGCGCGAGGCCGAGCAGGCCTTCCACCTCGCGGGCGAGGCCCAGGAGCGCGTCGACGCCCTCGGGCGCAGCCTCGAGGCCACCCTGCGCCTCGACGACGCCGAGGAGTCCGCCCTGCGCCTCGTGCGCATCGCCGACCTCCTCGGCGAAGAGACCGGCCCCGTGGTCGTGCGGCACCTCCTGCGCCTCCTCGATCACGAAGAGCCCGGGGTGCGGGCCTCGGCCGGCGAGAGCCTCCTTGAGCTCGGGTACTCCCGCTACGCCGAGGTCGCCCGCGGGATCGAGAAGGTCATCGAGGAGGGCAAAGCCACCGCGGCCCTCAAGGAGGTCCCCTACCTCCTGTCCGAGCTCGGCGAGCCCGGGGGGGTCAAGCTCTGCATCCGGCTCCTCAAGCACGCCGACCCGAGCGTGGTCGGGGCCGCCGTCGAGGCCCTCGCCATGCTGGCCGACCCCATCGCCATCAAAGACCTCGAGCGCCTCAAGTCCGACAAACGCGTGGTCGAGAGCGAAGGCGACGACGAAGAGGCCGGGCCCATCACCGTGGGCGAGCTCGTCCGTGAGGCCATCGACCACCTGCGGTCCATCCAGGGCTGATCTTCCCCCGACGAAACACATCGATTTCGACGCGGGCCCCTCTGCCCGGTGTATGGTCGGCGAGCCCCGCATGGCGGCCCCCTCCCTCGATCCTGAGTTTGAGTCCGTGCTCGCGTACGACGCGGCCTTCGTGCCCCGGTACGCCCAGCGCTTCGGCGAGCGCCTCGTCACCTCGCTCTACCTGCCCCCGCGGGCCAACGTCCTCGATGTGGCCTGCCGCACGGGGTATCCGTCGGTTCCGGTCCTCGATCTGGCCCGCGACGGGCGGGTGATCGCCCTCGACGCCGACCCGCGGTACCTCGAGCTCGCACGGGCCCGGGCCGGGGCCGAGCTCGGACGCCGGATCTTCTTCAAGCAGGGCCCCCCCCAGCCCCTGCGCTTCGGCGACGAGATCTTCACCAACGTCCTGGGCAACCTCATCGACCGGGCCTCCGCCGACCGACCGGCCCTGTACCCCGAGGCCCTGCGGGTGCTCCAGCCCGGAGGACAGGCGGTGTTCACCCTGCCCCTGCGGGGGAGCTTCCTGGAGGTGGCCGACCTGTTTCGGGAGGTGGCCCTGCGCTTCGACCTCGGGCGCGTGGCCGAGCGGGTGGAGCAGTACGTGGCCACCCTCCCCACCGCCGAGAGCCTCCAGAACGAGCTCGAATCCCACGGGTTCGTGCGGGTGGAGGTCAAGTCCTGGGACTTCACCCTGGAGTACGTCTCCAGCCGCGACCTCTTCGACGACCCCGTCATCCACGCGGCCACCCTGCCCGAGTGGCGCTGGTGCGCCGAGGGGAGCACCGACCCCGAAGGGGTCCTGGCCCACGTGCGCCACGGCGTCGACACGTACTACCAGGGCCGACGCTTCATGCTCTCCGTCCGGGGAGGCTGCGCCGTCGGCTACCGCGACGGGACCCTACCGTAGGGCCCCCACCAGCACCGCGGTGGTCAACACCCCGCCGAGGACGCTCACCCACCCCACGACCTTGATGTACCGGGCTGGAGGGCGCACCACGGCCAGGGCCAACGACAGCCCGCAGAGCGGCGCGAGGCCGCCCACCAGGGCCCCCCCGCCGAGCCCCACCCCGTGGGCCACCACCACCGCGAGGAACAACCACACCACCCCGAGAGCCCGCAGGGCCAGGTGGGCGTCGGACGGACCCCGGGCATGGGCGATCACCCCGCGGATCACCACGGTCAAGGCCCCGTGCCCCAGGGCCCACACCCCCGCGGCCATCACCGCCGCCCCCACCCCCGCCCCCGCCGCCAACCCCACCGGAACCGCCGTCGACGACAAGGCCCCCACCGCCAGGAGCTCGCCCCCGAGGGTGCGCTCCTTCCGTCGCAGGATGAAGGGCCCCAGGGCCGCCCCGAGGGCCACCGAGACCCCGAGGCTCCCCCCGACCCCTGCTCCTCCGAGGGCGACCCCTACGGCCCCCCCGAGGGCCGCCACGGCCCCGAGGACAACCAGCCACCGGGTCGCCCGATCGCCCGCCTCGCGCTTCGCCCGCCCCCCGCGCAGGCCGAGGACCACGAGCAGGGACTCATGGGCCACAAAGGCCGCGCAGAAGGCCACGGTGAGGCTCAGGGCCGCGACGGTGGGGCGCCCGAGGAGCAGGGCCGTGAGAAGCGGGAGGCCGAGCTGTCCGTAGGCCCCGTGCTCCCTCGGCCACAGAGACCGCAGACGGGGGGTCGAGACGGCAGGACTTACGAGCGAGACGGTCTCGGCGATCATCCCCAGGCACGGTGGTCCCGAGACCCGCCGTCGGCCATGACATTGCTCAAGAGCCCAAGCGCTCGACCAGGGCCCGGGGGACCATCTTGCCCGACAAGGCCAGCCGGTTGGCCCCCTGCTCGACCACCACGGCCACGGTCTCCAGGGCCCGGAAGATCGCGTAGCGGCCGACCCCTTCCCAGCCCGCCCCGACCTCGCCCGTGGGGGCCACGGCGCACGACCCCTGCTCCTGGGCTCGGAGGGTGCGCCCGCGGAGCATGAGCTCGACCCCGGGCCAGCCCATCCCCCGCAGGGCCTCGTCCTCGTCGAGGATGTACAGGCTGTCACCCTGCCGGGGAAGGGCCACCCAGCGGGCCTTGCCCTTCTCCGGGGCGCTGAAGACCCGCAACGCCGCCGAGCCCTCGCGCTGGAGCGACAGCTCGCCCGCGAGCCAGTACGACTCGCCGAGGTAGAGGAGCACGTCGCCCACCTTGACCCGACTCGGATCGACCTCGACCGGGGCCGCCGGACGCGCGGCCGCGGCGGGGCGTTTGGGCTGACCGGCCTCGACCTTTCCGCGCCGCCGGAGCCGCACGAGGGCCGCAGCCCCGCCCGCGCCCATCGCCATCAACAACCCAAGGGTGATCGGATCCATTCGAGACGCTCCGTGAGACGGCGGACGGTCAGAGGTCGCCCCCGAGGGCGCGATGCAACGCACGGGCGACGGCGGTCACCTCCCCGTCCGGGACCAGCAAGGCCCCGATCGAGGCCCCCGCCCAGGCCCCGGAGGCCCGGATGGCCGGGGCGTTTTCGAGGGTGATGCCCCCGATGGCCACCAGGGGGCGCGCGGCCCGGGCGGCCTCGATCGCCGCGGCCCGCAGCCCGTCGAGGCCCACCGCGGGGTCGGGGTCGCGTTTGCTGCGGGTAGGAAACACCGGGCCGTAGGCGACATACGCCGCGGAGGTGTCGAGGAGGGCCGCGAGCTGCTCCGGGGTATGGCTCGACCCCCCCACCCGCATCCCCGGAACCAACCGCCCGATGTCCTCCACCGACAGGTCGCCCTGCCCCACGTGCACCCCGTCGGCCCCGGCGAGCCAGGCCAGGTCGGCCCGGTCGTTGAGCACCCACGGGACCCCCGCCGCACGGCACCACGGCCCCAGGGCCCGGGCCAGGCGGAGGGTGCTCCGGGCGTCGAGGGACTTGGCCCGGAGCTGGAGGGCCGCCAGGGGGCCCGCGGCAAGAAGCCGTTGGGCGAAGGCCAGGGGGTCGCGCCCCGCGGCGGTCAGGCTGTCGGTGTCGACGATGGCATACAGACCCCGCGGAATCACAGCCCAGGCGCATCGCCCCTCGCCGCACGGATGTCAAGGGAGCCTTTGCACCCCACAGGCCCGTTCAATGCTAAACCACGCCCCTCCGCCCCTGTGAACGACCGCCGCGACACCCCTCCCCCCCCTGCGGGCCCGTCCCCCCTCGCGGGTCGGTCCCCCCCCACGGGCACGGCTCCCCCCGGCGTGCCCTCCGACCCCCCCGCTCCCCTCGGGGCGGGCCTCGACGCGCGTTTCCCCTGGGTGGTCGTGGGCAACCTCGCCCTGGCCTTCGCGGTCCTCATCGCCGCCCTCGGCCTCGCCCGGTTTCGCACCTACCACAACGACACCTTCGACCTGGCCTTCTACGCCCGCATCGTGTGGGGCCTCGGGCACGGCGATTTCTACTCCCCCCTCGTGCGGGCCCACGTCCTGGGGCTGCACGCGTCCTGGGTCCTCCTGCCCCTCGGGCTCCTCGGCCGGGTCGTGCCCATCGTCCCGCTGATGCTCACGGTCCAGGCCGCCTGCGTGGCCGGAGCCGCCATCCCCCTGTGCCGCATCGCCCACCGCCGCATCGGCCACCCCGTCGCCCCGTACCTCACCCTCGCCGTGTGGGTCCTGCACCCCGTGATCGGGTTCGCCGGGAGCTACGAGTTTCACCCCAGCTCCCTGGCCCTTCTGCCCCTCTGCCTCGCCCTCGACTACCTCGACCGCCGGGCCCTGCGCCCCGCCCTCGTGTGCCTCGTCGTGGCCGCGGCCTGCCGCGAAGACGTAGCCCTCGTGTGCGCCCTCGTGGGCCTCACCCTCGCCCTGCGCCCCCGCACCCGGGCCGTCGGCCTCGCGGCCTTCGCCGGCTTCGGGACCTATTTCGCCCTCTACCTCTTCGTCGTGGCCCCGCAGTACCTCCCCCGGACCGGGTCGCTCCAGCTCCACTACGGACACCTCGGGCAGTCGCCCGGGGCCATCGTCCGCAACATCCTCCATCACCCCATCGCCACCCTCAAGGCCCTGTACTCCCCGGCCCGGGCCCTCTACTTCCCGCGGCTCCTGCTGCCCGTGGCCTTCTTCGCCCTCCTGCGACCCCGGTGGCTCCTGCCCGCCCTCGCCCCCCTGGCCATCAACCTCCTGTCGCAGTTTCCCACCGCGGTGCAGGTGCACTCGCACTACGCCACCCTCATCGTGCCCTTTGTGATCCTGGCGGCCATCCACGGGGTGGCCCAGGTGATGGTCCTCGGGGCCCTGCAGGCCGAGCGGTACGGCCTCCTCGCCGGGTGCGCCGTGCTCCTGGGGAGCCTGCACCTCCAGCTCCGGGCCGGCCCCCTGCCCTTCTTGGGCGGGCGCTTCGAGCACCGGGCCTACGTCTCCGACCACCGCCGCGAGGCCCTCGACGCCATCACCTCCCTCGTGCAACCCCACGAGTCCGTGGCCGCTCCCGACTACCTCCTGCCCCACCTCGTCGAGCGCAACACCCTCGTGCGGCACACCCAGCCCATGACCCGGAGCGTCGACGTGCTGGTGCTGTCCACCGAGCACCGGGCCCTGCACACGGGCACCCAGGAGATCTGGCGCAACAGCGAGGAGACCGCCGTCCGGGGGGCCCTCTACCAACGCCGGTACGGGGTCTACCGGGCCATCGGGGACTACCTCCTCTTGCGTCGGGGATGGCCCGTCCGCACGTTCGCCCGCGAGCGGTTTGTGGAGTTTGACCCCGACCCGCGGGTCCACGCCGCCCACGCCGACGTGGGGCCTTCCCTGGCCATCGCGGGATGGGGAATGACCCCCCTGCGCCGGGGGGCCCGGGTGGTCCTGCTGCTCGTTCCGCGCAGGCCCTGGCCCCACGACCTGGGGTTTGAGCTCGGGTGGGGCCCCATGCGCCCCCATCTTGATCGCCAGGACCCCGCCCGCACCTACGCCTTCCTCCCCTTCGAGGGCGTCTTTCTTCCGAGCTACACCCGCGTCGGCGAGGTCGTGCGCACCACCGTCGACCTGCCCGCCACCCCCGACGAGCTCCGGGCCCACGGGCTCTATTTCGGGGCCCGCCGCGTCGACGGGTCGCGCCTGGACGAGAACAGCCCCCACTGGACCCCGCTGCGCTGATGGTCGTGCGCCTCCTCCTCACCCTGGGGCTCGTCGCCGAGGCCTGCCGGGCCCCGAGCCGGACCACCCTGTCCCTGGGCGGGGTCGAGGTCCGTCAGGTCGAACCCGGCCCCCGGCTCCCCATCCCCGGAGCCCCCCCGCGGGCCCGACCGGGCGACTGGGTGCTGCAAGACCCCACCCGGCGCTTCGTCGTGGCCGGCGACCTGCCCCATCGGGATCGGGTTCCGGGCAGCATCGTGCAGGTCTTCGACCGCTCCGACCCGCGCCCCGGCCCCCTGCGCCTGCTCGAACCCGTGTTTACCGCCGAGGGCCGCGACCTCGTGCTCTCCGAGACCCGCTTCGAGGCCGTGCTCCGTCTGGGACGGCCCGCCCTCTTGTGGACCACCCGGGCCGCCCGGCAGGACATCGACCTGCGGATCACCCGCGAGTACGCCCTCGACCCGGGCCGCGGGGCCCTGCGCGTCCGCACCCACCTGGTCAACCGCGGGGCCCGCACCGTGCGCGACATCCGCACAGGCTTCTCCCTCTCCTGGGGCGGAACCCAGCCCTTCGCCCCGGGCCTGGGCCGCGAGGACAAGGACTTTCAGGGCCGGGCCCCGTGGGTCGGCTGGGCCGCCGAGGGCCTGGCCATGGCCTACGCCGCCCCCGGGTCGCAGCCCCCCCTCTCCGTCCACTTCACCGTCGAACGCCACGACGCCCAGAGCCACCCCGGGCCCACCGAGGCCACCCATCCCCCCGTGGCCCTGCGGCCCGAGGCCGCCTACGACGACGAGGCCGCGGTCTTCGTCACCCACGGCGACCTCGCGGCGGTCTCGCGGGCCGTGGCCCAGTCCCGGGGACAGACCCTCGGGGACGTCCGGGTGCGGGTCTACGGCAGCACGAGCGAGGCCGTCCCGACGGTCACGGTCACCACCGACCGGGGCGAGGCCGTGTGCCTGGCCGATGCCCCGCGGGGCCTGGGGTTTCTCTCGCTCCCCCCGGGGCGTTACGAGGCCTGGGCCACCCTGCCCGGACACGCCCTCGGAGACAGCGCCGCGTTCGAGGTTCGGGCCGGGGACACCGGGAGCGTGCCCGTCACCCTGAGCATCCCCCCCGGGGGGCAGATCCACGTCGAGGCCCGCGACGATGACTCCGAACGACCGCTGCCCGTGCGCATCATCGTGCGGGGTGCGGCCCCCACCCGCGATCCCAACCTCGGCCCCGCCCACAACGCCCGCGGGGCCGGGCCCATCGTGGTGACGGCCTCGGGGCGGGCGGAGTTCGTGGTGCCCCCGGGCAAGTACGTGGTCACGGTCTCCCACGGCCCCGAGTGGACCCTCGACACCCAGGACGTGACCGTCACCGAGACCCTGCGCGGCGAGGTCATCGCGCGGCTGCGACGGGTCGTCCCCATGCGGGGCTGGATCGCCACGGACCTGCACGTCCACGCCTCCCCGAGCTTCGACTCGCAGGTGTCGGTCGAGGACCGGGTGGCCTCCCTCGTGGCCGAGGGCATCGGGTTCGCCACCCCCACCGAACACAACGTCGTGGGCGACTACTCCGTCGGAACGGCCCTCCTGCCTGACACCATCGCCGAGCGCCTCGTGTGGGTCCCGGCCGTCGAGGTCACCACCGACCGCAGCGCCCAACCCTGGGGGCACTTCAACGTCTACCCCTACCGCCCCGATCCCGAGGCTCCCGCGGGGGGCCCGCCGCCCTTCCTCGACGTCACCCCACGGACCATCTTCCGGGCCGCCCGGGCCAACAACCCCGGGGCCATCATCCAGGTCAACCACCCGCGGATGCAGCCCAACATCGGGTACTTCAACGTGGCCGGGCTCGACCCCACCACGGGCCGGGCCGTGTCGCCCGAGTACGACCCGAGCTTCGACACCATCGAGGTGTTCAACGGGTTCTACGTGGGCGACATCCCCGCGGTGGAGCGGCACCTCGGCGACTGGTTCGCCCTGCTCGGAACGGGGGCCCGCTATGTGGCCACGGGGTCGAGCGACTCGCACAACCTGGGGTACCAGTGGGCGGGGTATCCGCGCACCTACGCCCGTCTCCGCGACAACCACGCCCGCCTCCCGGGCGACCTGCCTGCGGCCGCCGAGGTCCTCGACGCGATCCGGGCCGGGCGGGCCATGATCACCACCGGGCCGATGCTCTTTCTCACCGCGGGCGACGCGGGCCCGGGCGACCACGTCCCCTGCCCCGAGGCCCGGGATGTGGATTTTCAGGTTCGGGTCGAGGCGGCCCCGTGGGTGGACGTCTCGCAGGTCGAGCTCTGGCGCGACGGGGCCCGGGTCCTGACCCTGCCCGTCTCGGACAGCGCCCGGGTCGTTCGGCTCGACACCCACGCCACCCTGCGCATGGCCCCCGGGGGGTTTGTGGTGGCCGTGGCCCGCGGGGCACCGTCGTCGCTGGAGGTGGTGATGCCCCACTCGCGGGGGACGCCCTTCGCGTTTACCAACCCGATCTTCTTCGACCGCCCCGTCCCCGCCCCGGCTCAGTGACCACTCCACATAAATTCGTGCCCAGATCGTGGAGGCTTGTGCCAGCGTCCGACGGCCCTCACCCCAGGCTGTTCGTGCGTCACCCACCTACCCTCTCCCGTGACCGGGAGAGGGCACCAATGTACCGCAAGAATAGAGCGCGCGAAGCCCGCCGGGCCTGACTCCATCCTCCCCGATTTGCGTACGAACTTGCGCGCGGGCCGCCGAGGGAGACACCTCATCCCCACGCTGCCCGACACCGCACCGATCATTCGGTTATTACAGCAAGAGGGAACCCTCTCCCGGTCACGGGAGAGGGTAGATGGGTGACGCACGAACAGTCTGGGGTGAGGGCCGCCCCGCGCCCTCCCGGCTCAGTGACCGCGGAGGGCCTTCACCCGCGCGGGGAAGTTGGCCTCGACGAGGCTGAGGCTCTGGGCGAAGCGTGGGTTGTTGGCCTCGGCCAGCAGGGCCCCCACGGCCTCGTCGGTGTCGACGTGGGCCACCAGGGCCAGGGCCGCGCGGTACTCGGCCGTCACCCGCAAACGTCGGCCGAGGGCGAGCAGGGCCGGGACCGCCCGCGGACCCGCGGCGGCCAGCATCGAGGTGCAGGCCTCGGCGAAGTGCTCGAAGAAGTACTCGCACTGAATCGCGGGGAGCACCGAGGGGTCGGGCAGACACGCCGTGAGCATGGGATACAGCCCGTGTTGCGTCGTCAGGGCGGGCGTGGCCAGGGCCTCGGCCCACGGGGGACACTCCGGAAACGACCACGCGATCATGTGCCGGGCCACGAGCGAGGACGACGCATACAAGGGCCCGGCCACGGCGTCGCGCAGGGTCTCCCAGGCCGCGGGAGCGAGACCCGCGAGGTGCTCGCGGAGCCGAAGCCAGGGCACAAACTCGGTGCAGAAGAGATACAGCGACAGGGTCCGGGTGCCCGCCAGGGCGGCGTCGAGTTCGGACAGGTCGAGGGAGTCGACCCGGGCGTGTTCGGCCCGCACGAGGGCGTAGGCGGGGAAGTGGACTGACACCGACGGGCCGCTGTACCCCCGCCGCGGATTGGGCAGCGGAACCACCACCAGGCTCTCCCCCTCCGGCAGCTTGACCCGCACGATCGCGAAGGCCTCGGCCAGGGTCCGCAGCGCAAACTCCACCCCGAACCGCGCCACCAGGAGGTCGACGAATCCCGCCTGGAGCGAGTCGGCCCGCATCCCGTCGCACAGCTCGAGGAGCTGAAAGAGCACGGCCGCCTGCGCCGGGCGGAGGGTGTCGGGCGGTGGGGTCGCGTCGAGCCAGGCCCGGGCCTCGTGACGGAGGGCGGTGAGGGCGGGGTCGTTCGCAGGGTGCCGGGCCCCGGCCTCGAAGGGCCCCCACAGGGCCGCCACGTGCCCGCGGAGATGGGCCAGGAGGGCCGCGAGGTCGCCTGGCTTGGGGGGCTTGAGCCCGAGCTCGCGCCGCGGAAACACCTTGCGGCGCAGGGCGGGGGTCCACAGCACCCGGCCCTCGGGGTCGGAGGCCGGGAAGAGCGGGCCTGTCGCGGCCGCGGGGGCGGTCTTGGACGGCGGCATCAGCGGGCCTCCGCAGGGCTCTGGGCGAACACCCGGTCGAGGTACACGGCAAACTGGGTCGTGGCGGCGGGCTGGCTGCGGTACCCGACGTGCCCGTCGGGGCGGATGAAGTACAGGCACTCCACGCGGGCCCCGTAGCGCCGATGGGCCGCCCCGTCGGGGTCGAACAAGACACGGTCCCAGTCGAGGGCCGCGGGTCGCGTCGTGCCTGGAACGATCACGTACACGTCGACCAGGTCGCCGAGGCGCTCGGTCGTGCGCCGGGCGATGGCCGCGAGGTTGTGGTACCCGGCCTCGGTGGCCACCCCGTCGAAGAGGAGGAGGGTGTGGCCCCCGCGGTACATCAACGCGAACAGGCTCGTGGCCGCGTCTCCGTCGCGGACGGGGGCGTCGAAGGCCCGGTCGCCGGGGGCGGGTCCGTCGCCGAAGGCCATCCAGTCGCCGAGGCCCGGCTCCTCGGTGTCGTGGGCCGTGACGTGGGCCTTGAGCAGGGACGTGCGGTGCTGGGCCACCAGGGGGCTGTCGCGGTACGACACCTCGATCATCGACAGGGTGCGGGCGGCGGTACGCTGCACGAAGGACAGGCCCGTGACGAAGCCCAGGAGCTGATCGCGGAGCGACCGGACCAGGGGGTTTTGTACGGTCATCACGGCGAACCCGCCCTGGGTGGCTGCGTCGGTGCCTTCGAGGGTCCTGGCGGCGATGGGGCGACGTTCGGTGTCGTAGCTGTCGAGGACCGCGGGCAGGGCCGCGCCGAGGAGGGACAAGGCGAGCTTCCAGCCGAGGTTGAAGGCGTCCTGGATGCCCATGTTCATGCCCTGGCCGCCGGCGGGGCTGTGCACGTGGGCGGCGTCGCCGAGGAGGAAGGCCCGGCCCACCCGGTACCGCCGAACCATCCGGCAATGGAAGCGGAAGGCCACCATCCAGGCCGGGTCGGACACCACGGCCCCCGCAGGACCCCGGGCCCGAAGCACGGCCTGGAAGTTCTCGAGGGTCGGTTCGAGGTCCTGGCCTTCCAGGAGGATCACGAGCATGCGGTAGCGGTGGGGCTCGGGCAGCGGGAAGAACCCGACGGGCCCCTCGGGCGACAGATACGCGATCACCTCGTCGTCGGGCATCGGGCCGGGAAACTCGACCCGGACGTCGGCCTGGATGATCCGCTGCACATAGGTCGACCCCTCCAGGGAAAGGTCAAGGACCTTGCGGACCGTGCTCTTCGCCCCATCGCAGCCCGCGAGGTAGGCGCACCGAACCTCCTCCCGCGTCCCATCGGCCCGCACGAGGGCGGCGGTGACTCCGTCGTCGTCCTGGGTGAAGTCCTCGAGGGTGACCCCCCGCTCGATCCGAACCCCCTGTCGGGTGAGGTGCTCGGCCAGGAGGAGCTCGGTGTCGCGTTGGGAGAGGTTGAGGAGGAAGTCGTAGTGGGAGGCGATCCCTTCGAGGACGAGGTGGGCCACGCGCTCGCCCGACGGCGCATACACGCTAAACCCGTGGGCCTTTCGACCGCGGGCGATGGCCTCCTCGGCGAGCCCGAGGGCCTCGAAGATCTCCAACGTGCGGGCATGAACGATCTGGGCCTTCGAGTAGAGCGACGGCCCATCAGCCTGGTCCACGATGCGGCACGGAACCCCGTGCCGACTCAGCTCGCACGCCAGGGTGAGCCCCACCGGCCCGGCCCCGACGATCAACACCGCGATGTTTGAAGAGTGCATCCGCCGGTCCACCTCCGGGGCGTACTCTACGCGGCCTGGCGGGGCTCTGTCTTCGCCGAAGACTCCAGGAAGAGGGTCTGGGTGGGGTAGGCGAAGTCGATCGAGGCGGCGGCGAAGCGGCGCACGAGGGCGAGGTTGATGGCCTGCTGGGCGTCGAGGTAGACCACCATCTCGGGGTCGGTGACGAAGTACACACACTCGAAGGTGAGGGCCGAGGCGTCGAAGGCCTTGAAGTGCGCCCGGTCGAAGCGCGCGTGGGCCTGGGCCTCGACCGCCTCGCGCATCATCCCGGGGATGGCCTCGAGCACGTCGGCGGGGGTCTGGTACGTCACGCCCACGCTGAAGGCGATGCGGCGCTCCTGGAGCATCTTGAAGTTCCGGATGCGGCTGCGGAGCAGGTCGGCGTTGGAGAAGACCATGCCCTCCCCGGTGATCGAGCGGATGCGGGTGGACTTGAGGCCGATGTGTTCGACCGTGCCCGCGAAGGTGTCGATGGTGATGAAATCGCCGGGCACGAAGGGGCGATCGAGGGCGATGGAGAGGGAGGCCAGGAGGTCGCCGAGGACGTTCTGGACGGCGAGGGCTACGGCGATGCCGCCGATCCCGAGGCCGGCGATGAGGGCCCCGATGTTGACCCCCAGGTTGTCGAGGACCATCAGGGCGGCCACGGCCCACAACACGATGAGCCCTACCACCCGCACGAGCGAGGCGGTCGTACGGGCGGCCCCGTCGTCGACCCGCAGGGAGACGTACCGTTCGGTGCCGAGGCGCAGGGCGGCCTGGATCCAGAGGACCACCTGCAGGAGCAGGGCGAGGATGGCCACCGTACGAATGATGGCCAGCACCCGGGGCGGCAGCTCGACCCACTGAGCCCCGACGTACACCGCCAGGCCCCACCGGAAGAACGCCCGGGTTTTGCTCAACACCTCCAGGACGTCGTCGTCGAGCGTGGTGGCGGTCTTCTCGGCGAAGGCCTTGAGCCGCACCCGCACCACCAGCAACACGAGCCGCAGGGCCAGAAAGGTGAGGGTCAGGGCCAGCAGGGCCGTCGCCCAGCGCAGCAGCGTATTGCCCAGCACGATGATGTGAATCCACGCCATGGTGCCTCCGTGGTCGCCCATCTGGCGGGCAGATGCAAGAGGGCGGGGCACGATGTCGCCCCCGGGCGAGGTTGGCGCGGCCCGCGGGGGGAGACTACGCTTGCTCGCTGCATGAAGCCCCCGCCCCGCCGATCGACCCCTGGCTTCACGCGGCGTGTCGTGGGGGCTGTGTTCTCGGTGGGGTGGGTGGCCCTGGTGGTGGTGGCTCCCCTCGCTGCCGCCTGGGTGGCCTCGTCGCGGGCGGCCCACGCGGGGTGGAGCGTGGGGGCGGCGGCGGCCTCGGGACTCCTGGTGTTTCCGGTGCTCCCGGTGGTGTGGGAGGCCTTCGCGTCGTGGCGCAAGGCCCGTCGGCCGACACGCGGACGGAGCTACTTCACCCGCACCGACCGGCTCGTGCTGCGCACCCTGGCGGTGAGCCTCGCCCTCATCCTGGGGCTCGTCGTACACGACCCCGCGGCGACCTTCGTGGCCCTCAACAGCCGCGGCGACTGGATGCTCGACGGCCGCCACGACCCCCACGCCGAGACCGCCCGACGGGCCCTCTTCTGGACGGCCGAACGGTTCGCCCTGCTCGCCCGGGTCACCGACGACAACCCCTTCCGGCCGGGGACGACCGTACGACCCGTGCCGCGGCCCCTGCCGACCTACGAGGCTGCGGTGGCCCCGCCCGTCACCGACGGCGCGGCCCTCGGGCTGCCCCCGGGTCCGCCGCCTCCGCCTGCCGCGCCCCGCGACCCGCACGCGTGGCCCTGGGACGAGGCCCAACACCCCGCCGTGGCGGCCCTGTCCCCCGCCGACGAGGCCTCCCCCGAGGCCGTAGGCCGGGCCCTCGCCGCCGCCGAACCCGACCCCTGGAGGCTCGCCCGAGCCGTTCACGATTACGTGTCCGACCGGGTGGCCTACGACGTGGCCTCGTACCGCACGGGGGTCTATCCGCCGCAGGACGCGGCCACCACGTTTCGGTCGCGGCGGTCGGTGTGCGCGGGGTACGCCGCCCTCTTCGAGGCCATCGGCCGGGCGGCGGGTCTCACGGTCGAGACCGTCACGGGTCGGGCCCGCGGCATGGTCACCACCGGGATGGGCGAAGGCCACGCCTGGAACGCCGTCCGCCTCGACGACCGCTGGCACCTGGTCGACACGACCTGGGACGCGGGCTACGTCAACGCCGAGGGCTTTCACAAACGCTACGGGACGCGGTATTTCCTGACGCCTCCGGAGGTCTTCGTGGCGAAGCACTTCCCCGACGACCCGCGCTGGCAGCTTCTGCCCACGGCCCGGACGGAGGGCGAGTACATGCGGGCCCCGGCGCTGGACCCGGGGTTCTTCGCGCAGGGGCTGCGGCTGGTGAGTCCGGACCGGGCCGAGAGCGACGCCCGGGGCGAGGTGGTGGTCACGGTCGACAACCCCCGGCGGGTGTCGGTGATGGTCACGGTGCGCCCGGACGGGGGGCCGAGCAGCCCGTGTGCTGCCACGGGCGACGCGGTGGTCACGGCCCGCTGCCCGCTCCGGGGCGCGGACCTGCACGAGGTGGTGTTCTTCACGGCGGAGCGGCGCGTGGGCACCCACTGGAGCGTCGGGGCCGTGCGGGTGCACAACCGCTGACCTGGCAGGATGATCGCCGCGTTCCTCTCCCTCTCGCGGTTCGCGTGTCGCCAGATTCCCCTCTCCAACGGAGAGGGGAGACGCGTATCGAGAGAATCAATGGGGGAGAGGGAAAGTCCCCCAAGTACCTCCTCCGCGACACACGCCAGCCGCGTGGTGTCGTTCGGTGGGAGGCCTGGCGTTGGGATGTGTGCCTCCGGACCGGGGAGGAGGTATACATCAGACATGGCGGAAGACTCCCGAATGAGGTTCCGGTACGATTTCGCGGTCTACGACGACCATGGGCGCCTCGCGGCTGTGCTCGAGGCCACGCGGCGGTTCGGGACGGCCGCGTCGAGTACGCGGTCGGAGAGGGCACGGCCCTGGCGGCGCTGGTGAGCCTGAAGAACGTTGCAAGCAGTCACGACGGATGAGATGTTGGACCGGAAGGGCAAGAGCGATGAGCACGTACAACAACGCAGCCTGCACGCTCCGATGTCCGCGCTGTTTGCAGACCGTGGAGGTCGTCGTCTCCCTCTACGTCGGTGATACGTCCTGCATGTCCGACGTTCGTGTCGGGGGCATCTATCCATTTCGCCTTGGACGCCAGCCGCAGCATGGCGGACCGATCGAAGGCGTCGACGAAGACGGCGGCTACGCGGAGTGCCCCAAGTGCGGACGCGACTTCTTCTGCGAAGTCGAGTTCCAAGACCTGCGCTTGATCGCGATCCGAGCAAGCCGTTCTGTCCCGCCCTACGGACCCGATCGCATCGCCGAGGAGGTCTTTCCCTGCCCACGCTGCGGGCGTCATCAAACACGGCACTTCGAGTTCGACCACATGGAGATTGGGAAGTTCTTCTGCGATCGCGACGACTGCCACTACAGCACGGTGACCGTCTGGGACTCCGAACGTCGTGTCTACCGCGCCGACGGGGCCGAGTTCGTCTCCAGGGCCCGGTCGTCGTAGCCCGTCCGCTCGACCAGCCCCAACTCCTGGGCCCGACGCCGGGGGGGAGCGGCGGCGCGACCGGGAGAGGATCGCGGCAGGGGCGGCGCGACGGGGTCCTGACACGAACTGGCCCCTCGCGGTCGGCGCAACGTACCCATCGGGCCCGCGCAGCGTCTGTCAGCCTCCGCGCTCGCGGGCGGCGAGGAGGGCTTCCAGGGCCCGGATGCGTGCCTCGGCGGCCTCCGCCTTCGCCTTCGCCTCATCGCGCTCTTGCTCGGCGTGAGCGCGCTCCTGCTCTGCGCGGGCGCGCTCTTGCTCGGCGCGGGCGCGCTCAGCGCGTTCCTGGTCTCGTTCCTCCGCGGTAGTGGGCCAGAGTCTGGTTCCCTCGCGGTCGTCGGACACGCGCAGCAGGTCGCCGACGACGACGAGCCAGGCCCCGAGCTCGGCCGAACGAAACGGCCCATCGCCCGCGTACACCCGGCGAAACCCGCTCTTGTTCCGGCGCCACACCTGCAGCGTCCAGGGGCCCTCGTCGGTCTCGGTGCGCCCGTAGCCTTCGGGGTCGAACACCCACAGCTCGCGCGTCCCCGAGGCGGCGTACTTTGCCGGGCCCAACTGGTAGTCCTTGCGGGCCGTGTCGCGCCCGACGATCTCCACCGCGACGCGCACGACCCCGACGCATTTCTCCCAGGTGAGCACGCTGTCTATGCCGTGCGGGAGCGAGGGCTCGAGCCACATCACGTCAGGGTCGACCCCGACCCCGGGATGGGCCCCATCCCACCGCAGGGCCACGTTGGCCAGGATCGAGGCGTCGCAGCCCGTGCGGGCGATCCGGGCCTCGAAGATCTGCTGCACCGTGTCCCCTCGGCGCTGCATGGCCACCGTCACGGGCATGTTGAACCCGTCCGCGAGGTACCAGTGCTCGGGAGGAGAGGGCTCCCACTGCGCCGCTCCCCTCGCACGCGAACTCATGCCCGCCACGCTACCCCAACCACCCCGGGGCGGTCCAACGTGGGGCGGCTCCGTGCACGGGGGACGCGCGGGCCTCGCGTGGCGTCGTTCGGTGGGAGGCTTGCGTCGAGAGGGGTGCCTCTGGGCCGCGGCGGAGGTACATCTCAAACATGGCAGGGGGCTCCCGAACGAGGTTCCGGTACGACTTCGCGGTCTACGACGACCATGGGCGCCTCGTGGCCGTGCTCGAGGCCAAGCGGCGGTTCGGGACGGACGCGTCGTGGGCGCAAGCGTGGCACGAGATGCTCGGCGAGAACCTGGATCAGCCGGTCGGCGCGAGCGTCGCGGTGGTTACACCGGAGCGCATCTACGCGTGGCGTCCTGGAGCAGGCGCGGCGGCAAAGCCGGACCAGGTGCTCGACGCGGGGCCGCGGCTTGCGCCCTACTTCCGCCGACTGAAGATCTCTGCGGACGAGGTGCATCCCCACGTCTTCGAGCAGGTCGTCGGCCTGTGGCTGCGGGACATCGCGCAGCATGAACCCCCCACGGGCGCGGACGACGGGAGCGATGGGGGCTTGCTCGGCGTTCTCCGTGGGGGCAGGGTCGTGGAGCGGGACGCCGCGTGAGGGTCTACGATCCTCTGCACCCTGCTCAAGTTGCCGAAGGAGTCGCTGCGATGGAATCCGACCCGATCCTTGAGGAGATTCACGCGTTTCGAGAGGCCCTGTCCAAGGCATCTGGCGACGACCTCCGGACGATCGCGGAGGCCGCGAGGGCCCGACAGGCCCAGAGCGGTCGGCAGGTGGTGCGATTGCCTCCCCGCATGGTCAAGGCGACGGGGCTGGCATCCTGAGCGCGGCGCCGTCCGCTGCCGAACAAGCCCTGCGCGGCGAGGCGGGCACGACGACAGCGGTAGACGGTGGGCGGAGGCCTCTTCGTGCCGCGGCGTGTGCCAATTCGCGTGAGCTCTGGTAAGGTCACGCCATGTCCAGGAACACCGTTCTCGCAGAGGCCCTGCAACTTCCGCCGGAGGAGCGAGCGGACGTCGCGAGGCTGCTGATCGCCAGTCTCGACGGGCCTACGGAGGAGGGCGTCGAAGCTGCGTGGCTGGCCGAGGTGGAGAGGCGTCTCGAGGACGTCGATCGTGGGACGGCGAAGTTCGAGCCGTGGGAGGTTGTTCGAGCTCGAGTTGCTGCGCGCCTACACGCGAACCGCGGATGAATGTCGTCGTCCACGACGAAGCTGCCGCGGAGCTTGCCGCGGCTGCGGAATGGTATGAGCGAGAGCGAGAGGGCCTTGGCGACGATCTGCTTGCGGAGGCCGAGGGGGTGTTGAATGCGGTCGCAGAGAGTCCCACCACCTGGCCTTTCGTCTCCGGCAGCAGGGTGGTGCGCCGCTTTCTGTTCGCACGGTTTCCATACATCGCTTATTTCGTAGTTCAGAATGACGTGGTTCTTGTCATGGCGTTTGGTCATACGAGTCGGCGTCCTGGCTATTGGCGCAGTCGCTCATGAAGCCTTCGGGCTGGATCACCTCCAGCCGAGGGCAGACCAGGCGGGGACGGCCCGCTACGAGGTTGTCCCGATGTCGAGACGGCGGCAATAGGGCCCCGAAGACTGGTGGACTCAGGGGGATTGTAGGGATTCAGGGAAAACCAATGGGGAATCCCTCTCCCTCCGCGGCACACGGGTCACCAAACTCCCCTCTCCCTGGGGAGAGGGGATGCACGTTACACTGAAATCAATGGGGAGAGGGAATGTCCACCACGGATCCTCCTCCTTCCTGGAATCCTCTGTGGCCCCGCGGCCAACAAGCCCAAGAACCCCGGTCCAGCCCGAAGGCTTCATGAGCGGGCGCAGTCGTCTGAGGACATGACCTTGCCCCGGGCCCTGATGGGCCGCGCCGCGCGCCCCTGACCTCGGGCGGCGCCGTTCGGCAGAAGGTCTCCGGGGTGCAGGGCACGGAGAGCCCAACCGAGGTGCCCACCTTGGCGAAGGCGGCTCGCAGCCCCAAACCGACGTGCCCACCTTGGCAGAAGCTGCCTCACGGCCTTCCGTCGACGTGCGCACCTCGCCCACGCCTCGCGGGTGACCCCGCGCGACGTCAACACCCTGGCCGGAACCACCGTCGGCGACCACCCCCTCCCCTGCGAGGTCCTCCCGCTCTTCGCGCACCCAGTCTCGCGCCTTGCTACGACCGACCTCACCCTGCGCTACCGCGCGTCCCTCTCCCTCCCGGGCGAGGGACTCCGC
>CAYUSB010000069.1:0-35164 GCA_964447205.1 uncultured Myxococcaceae bacterium | reverse complement strand
GTGGCCGCCCCCCGGCCGGCGCCCACGCCCCCGCCTCCGGCATCCCCCGCCCCTGTGGCCCCCCGCGTCGTCACGGTGGCTGCCCCGCGTCCCGCCCCCGTGGGGCCCCGACCGACCCCCGTGGCCGTGGCCCCGCGTCCCGCGGCGGCTCCGCGTCCCGCGCCGCGCCCGTCTCCCCCCGGCCTGGCCGAGGCCCCGTTGTTCGATCCACGACCCGTCCCGGTGGCTCGCGCCCGGCCTGCGCCGCAGCAGGTTCGCCCGCCCCCCGCTGCGCCCCGGCCGGTCGACCTGTTTGAGCGAACCCCGGCTCCGCGCCCCGTGCGGGTCAACCAGCCCCCGCCCTCGGCCCGCTCGACCGGGATCTTCACCGATCTGTAGCCGTCACGGGCTGCGCCTTCCGTGCGCGCAGGCGGCCGGAATTGCTGTACCCTCCCTGCGCAGCTTATGGACCTCACGCGCATCCGTTCGGCGGCCTGGGTCGCCATGCTCACCCTGCTGGTCTCCTCGGGGGCGTGGGCCCAACCGCGTCCCGGTCGGGGCACGACCCCACAGCCGGAGAGCACCGTCGAGGGCAGCTCCGACGGCGGGGCCGCCCTCGAGCAGCTCCGGCAGAACGAGGCCCGGACCCACCTCCAGACGGGCGCCGGTCACTATCAGGAAGGCCGCTACGCCGAGGCCATCCAGTCGTTTCAGACCGCCTACCGGGTGTTCGCCTCGCCGGTGATCTTGTTCAACCTGGCCCAGGCGTATCGGGCCGACGGACAGCTCTCCCTCGCCATCTCCACCTTCCGGCGCTACCTCACCGAGAACACCCGCCTGACGCCCCAACAGCGCACGGACGTCGAGGGCGTGATCCAGGAGATCGAGACCACCCGGGCCGTCCTCAACTTCGAGGTCGAACCCGCCGGGGCCACCATCGTCCTCGACGGCCGCACCCTCGGGACCAGCCCGCTGCCCCGCGGGGTGGAGGTCCTGCCGGGCACCCACCGCATCGAGGCAAGGCTCGAAAACCACGAGACCGTACGCGACACCATCGAGATCCGGGCCCACGACGCGCGCCTGTGGGAGTCGACCCTGCGCCCCGTGGCCGAAAACGCCCAACTCACCCTCTCCGTTCGACCCGCCGACGCCATGCTCTACCTCGACGGCCAGGAGGTCGGCCGGGGCCAGCTCCAGCGCCGGGTGCGGCCCGGCGAGTACACCGTCCGGGCCACCCTCGACGGGTACATCCCCGAGGAGACCCAGGTCACCGTGGGCCTGCTGGCCACACAAAACGTCGCCCTCACCCTGCGCGAGCGCCCCCGGAGCCTCGTGCGCAGGCCACTGTTCTGGGCCGTGGTCGGGGGCGTGGCCCTGATCGGAGCTCTCACCGTCATCGCCCTCAACCCCAGCGTGCCCGACCCGCTCCCCGGGAGCCCCGGAATCCCTGCGGTTCAGGCCATTTCAAGCTGGTAGCCCCCGACCCCGCGTCGCGCGCCCCGCACCCCAACGCACCCCAACCTACACAAACCACCGCGCAGACCGTCAATCCGTACCGAGTGCCGGACCCGACGTGTTAGCGTGCAGGACGCACGGATGGAGCCGTCTGTCTACCCCTACTACGAGCGGTTGAGTCACAACCCCGACGACGCCGAAGCCCTCTATTTTCTGTGGGATTACCACGGAGGGAGGGCCGAGTTTCAACAGCTCGCGACGCTGGTGGAGCAGACCGCGGGACGTCGGGGCGATCCGCGCTCGGCGGCCGACCTGTTCTTCCGGGCGGGCGAGCTTTGGGCGAAGAATGTCGGGCGGGCCGACAAGGCCGTGGGCAACTACCGCCGGGCCTACGAGCTCGACCCGGCCCAACTCGGGGCCGTCGAGGCCGCCCGGGCCATCTACCTCCAGCTCGGCAACGTCCGCTCGGCCGCCCAGCTCCTCGAGCGCCAGCTCGCTCAGACCGCCGACCCCCTGGTGCGGGCCATGCTCCTGCGCGAAGGGGCCCAGATCCACGCCCAGCTCGGCGACACCTCCTCGCAGATCGCCTACCTCGACGAGCTCCTCGGGCAGAGCCCCGACGACTGGGAGCTCCTGCGCGAGCTGGCCAGCGCGTACCTCAGCCGCGCCCAGAGCCCCCAGGCCCAGCCCGACGACGGCCCCTCGGCCGCACGGCTCCTCAGCACCCTGGCCCAGAGCGTCGGGGGCGAGCACGGGGTGGCCTTCGCCGAGTCGGCCCTCGACGCCTTCGCCGGCGACGAGCCCGCCTACGCCGTGCTCCACGAGGCCTACGGGGCCCAGGGGCGGCTCGATGAGCTCGCCGTGCGGCAGATCGCGTTTGTCGCGGCCAACCCCACGAGCCCCTACACCCCCGTGATCCGCCGGGCCCTGGCCGACCAGTATATCGCCTACGGCCAGGCCGACGACGCCATCGCGTGCCTCGAGCCCCTCCTCGGCGACGACCCCTCCCTGTCGCGCACCCTCGCGGGCCTCTACCGCGACGCCGGGAGGGCCCACGACCTCGCGGCCCTGCTGCAGGCCCTGGCCCCGGAGACCGATGCCGGGCAGCGAGTCGTCGACCTCAAGGAGCTCGCGGCCCTCTACGGGCAACAGGGCAATCGTACGGCCATGCTGGAGGCCCTGCGCGAGGTCCTGGCCCTCGACCCGGCCGACCTCGAGGCCCTCGCCCTCGTCGAAGACGACCTCCGAGCCCGCGGAGCCTGGAACGACCTCCGAGAGGCCCTCGCCGAGGCCGTCCGGGCCGAGCACTGCCCCCCCGATCAGCGCCTCCCGCGCCTGCGCGAGATCGCCCAGGTCTCGCTCCAGTACCTCGACGACCCTCAGGCCGCCATCGACGCCTACACCGAGGTGGTCGACTCCAGCCCCGGGGACGCCGACGCCCTCGCAGGGCTCGACCTCGTGCTCAGCCGCATGCAGCGCTGGGAGCCCCTCGCCGAGGTCCTCCTCCAGCGGGCCGAGGCCGAGGCCGACCCCCAGGCCCGGCGCGACGTCCTCGTGCGCCTCGCCGACCTGCACCGCGACCACACCGACAACCCCAACGCCGAGGCCGAGGCCCTCGCCCGGGCCTTCGCCCTGTCGCCCGGACACCAGTCCCTCGGGCTGCGGCTCCTCGCCCTCTACCAGGCCGACGACGACGCCCCGAAGGCCCTGGAGGTGCTCCAGACCCTGGCCGAGAAGGCCCCCCCCGAGGAGGGCCCCAGCCGATGGGCCGAGGTGGCCCGGGCCCGCGAGGCCCTGGGCGACCTGCCCGGGGCGATCCAGTGCTGGCGCACCGTCATCGACCGCGACCCGAGCTACGAGGGGGCCTGGGACCACCTCGATCGGGTCCTGGCCGCCGGGGGCCAACACCGGGTGCGGTTTGCCACCCTGCAAGAGCGGGCCGAGGCCCTGCCCGAGGGCCCTGCCCGGGCGGCCATTCACGCCAAGGCCTCGGACGCGGCCCGGGCCATGGGCGATCCCCACGGGGCCCTCGCCGAGGCCGAGCGGGCCGTGCAGATGGCCCCCGAGGACGAGGGGCTCACCGACGCCGTGATGGACTCCCTGGAGGCCCTCGGCGAGCACGCCCGGCTCCTGGCCTTCGTCGAGGACAAGGTGAGCCAGACCCCCGACGGGCCGCGGCGGGTGAGCCTCCTGCGACGGGCCGCGGCGGCGGTGGGGGCCACCGATCCGGCGGGGGCCGCGGGGGTGTGGGCGGAGGTTCGGGCCTGCGCGGTGCGGGCGGGCCTGGGCGACGACCCCGAGGCCATCGACGCCCTCCTGGGTCTGGCCGAGCTGGCGGGCGACACCGAGCGGGTGGTCTCCCTCCTGGCCGAGGCCGCCGCGGCCGCCTCCGACGTGGCCTCGCGGCGCGGCCTGCTGACCCGTCGGGCCGTGATGCTCCACGCCGAGCTCGGGCGCTCCGAAGAGGGGCTCTCGGCCCTCACCGAGGTCGCCCGCGCTCTGGCCGACGACCACGCCCCGACCTGGGCCGCCCTCGAGCGAATGGCCCTTGAGCTCGGGCAGGGCCCCGTGGCCGTCGAGGCCATGCAGCGGCAGGTGCGCCTGGAGCCCGACGAAGACGCCCGGATCGAGATGGCCTCCCGGCTCGTGGCCTATGTCGAGTCCGAGGGGGGCGACGAGGCCACCCTCCGGGCCGCCCTCGAGCTGCACCACGAGGTCGACCCGGGCGATCTCGTGCTCGTCCAGCGCCTCGCCGACCTGGCCGAGGCCCAGGGGCGCTGGGCCGACGCCGTGGGCTACCTCGACGAGTTGGCCGAGGTCGAAGGCGACGACGAGGAGCTGTCCAAGCTGGCCCTCACCGTCGCCAACATCGCAGACACCCACCTCGACGACCCGATGCGGGCCTGGGAGGTCCTCTTGCCCCTGTCGCAGGCGGGGGACATCGCGTGCCTCGACGCCCTCAAGGAGCTGTCGGCGCGGCGGGGGATGCACCGGGAGATTGTTCCGGTGTTGATCGAGCTGGCGGGGCAGGTGGCCGAGCCCGAGGCCCGGGCCATGCTCTGGGACGAGGTGGCCTCCCGGCGCGAGGCCTACCTCGACGACCCCGACGGGGCCCTCCTGGCCCAGGTCGAAGCCGTGGTCTCGTGCCCCGGGGTGATCGAAGGCCTCGACCGCATCGACCGTGTGGCCGCCGCCGCCCGCCGCCCCGACCGGGTGGCCACGGCCTACCGGGCCGCCCTCTCCGCGGCCACCGACCCCACCATCGTACACGAGCTCGCCACCCGCGGCCTGGCCAGCCTCGAGGCCGCCGGCGGAGGCGACGAGGCCCTGGAGTTCGCCCTCTCGGCCCTGTCGATGTTGCCCGCCGACGACGAGCTCCTCGAGGCCGTGGTGCGCTTCGCCCGCGGGACCGACCGCAGCGACGACGTGTACGTGGCCCTCGACCGCCGCAAGAAGGCCGCCCAGTCCGACCACGAGCGCTTCGGGGTGGTCCTGCGGGCCGCCCACACCGCGGCGGTGGCCTTCGGCGACCGCGACACCGCCTTCCAGTACACCGAGCAGGCCATGGCCCAGGCCATCGGCCGACGCGAGCCCGACCCGGCCCTCATGCAGCAGCTCGAGGACTGCGCCCGCACCACCGACGCCGAGCGCCCCGAGATCGGGATGGTGGCCGGGGTCGTCGAGCGCTACGCCGCCCTCGCCGAGGACGCCTCCGAGGACATGCCCCAACTGTCAGCCCTCCTCCTGCGCCGGGCGGCCGAGCTGTGCGAGCGCGACCTGGCCCTCAACGACCAGGCCTACGGGCTCCTGTCGCGGGCCGTCAACGTGTGGCCCTCCGACACCCGCAGCGCCGACGCCCTGGAGCCCCTCGGGGCCCGTCTGCGGCGCCTCGCCGACGTCGTGGGCCTCTACCAGAAGGTGGCCGACAACGCCTACGAGGCCGCGGTGGCCCGGGCCTACACCCGCCGCCGGGCCGACATCCTCGCCGACCGGCTCAACCGCGTCGACGAGGCCCTCGTGGCGTACCAGCGCCTCGCGGAGATCGCCCCGAAAGACCTCGACATGCTCGCGGCCTGGCAGACCCTCCTGTCGCGCAACGAGCGCTGGCAAGACCTGCTCTTCGCCCTGGAGCGCGAGCTCGAGGCCGGGGGCGACAAGGCAGGGGTGTACCGCCGGATGGCCGCCGTGTGGGAAACCCGCCTCGGCAACACCTTCGAGGCCCGGAGCTGCTGGAAGAAGGTCTTGCGCCATAGCCCCGACGACGTCGAGGCCCGCCAGGCCATGGAGCGCCTCGACCGACGCGGCCGCGACCTCGACGACGACCTCCTCCACCTCGCGCCCGTCCCCGCTCCGGCCGAGGAGGGTTCGGCTTCGGGCTACGCCCTCGCCCCCGACGAGGCCGAGGCCCCCCACGAGGAGCTCGACGAGGTCTTGGAGGAGCTCGACGAGCCCGGCGAGGCCCATCCCCCCGTCGAGCACCAGGCCTTGGAGCTCGGCAACCTGGAGCCCGCGGCCCGGTCCTACGACGCCTTGGAGGAGGTCGAGCTCAGCGCCGCCGACGAGCCCGTGGCCCTCGACGACGACCCCGCCCTGTACGAGGCCCTCGCGGCCGAGGAGGCCGACCACGGGGCTCCGCGCGATCCGCGGGCCGATTGGTTCGACCCCAACCCCGATTCGGTCCCCGCTCCAGCCTCGGGGCCTGGGGGCCGCGGCCCGGCGATGGGGTACGGCCACCACGGCGAGGGCGGAGGCTCCCAGCACGGGGTCGAGGCCCTCTTGCAGGCAGTCGAGACCGGCCCGCGCCCCCTCCTCCTGGTCGTCGAGCCCGACGCGGGCGACCTGGGCGACCTGGCCCACGCCGCTGCGGCCTGGGATGCGGCTCAGGCCGAGGAGGTCGCGGAGAGCGAGGGCGACGGGTCGGAGGAGTCTCCCGAGGCGGCCCTCGACGCCCTCTTCGCCCACGACGCCGGGTCGGGACCCTGGACGGGTGAGTCCGAGGCGGCCCACGAGGAGCTGTCCCTCGAAGCCGATCTGATCGACGACGACGAGTCTCTTCACGCCGACCTCCTTGACGAGGCCCCGGAAGACGACCACCACGGAGAGCATGTCACCGAGGGTGCAATCGACGACGACCTCTCTGGGTCTGGGGCCGTGTCGGCCCGTCCGAGCCAGCCTCCCCCGCTCCCGATGGGGCCCCGGCGCCGTGAGTGATGCCACCAGACGGAGGCTCGGAGCGATCCTGGCCCTGGGGTTGGGGTGCCTGAGCGCAACAGCCTGGGCCCAACCGCACCCCGCAACCACGGGAACCCGCCCCGCGGCTACGGGGACCCGCCCTGCGGCCCCGGGAGCCCGTCCTGCGGCCACTGGCCCTGCGGCGGCTCCGGGGGCTGACGGGGTGGCCTCCCTGCCGGAGGGTCCGCCCCCGGGGTGGGACTTCACCGACCGGGGGGCCGTCCTCGAACGCATCCGCAATGCGGGACTGGGCAGTGCGGCCCAGGGTTCGCGCGATCTGGCGATGGCCCTGATGACGGGGCTCGACCCCGAGGCCGCCGCCCTGGCCCTCGACACCCTGGCCACCCTGGGCCGACCCGAGGGGGGCGCGGCCGTCCTGCGCTTCCTGGAGCACCGTCGGCCGTCCCTGCGCCGACACGCCATCGTCGCGGCCCAGTCCCTCGCGTCCCGCCCCATGGCCCGGGCCCTGGAGGCCCGCCTGTCCGACCCCGACGGCACCGTACGGGCCGAGGCCGCCATGGCCCTGGCCGAGATCGGCGACGCCCGCAACGTGCCCGGGCTGTGGGCTGCGTTTGAGCGCGACCTCACGGCCACCCTGCACCCCCAGAGCGGCCTGGCCCACGGATGCGCGGTGGCCCTCGGCCGACGGGGCAGTCCCGCGGACATCGAGCGGCTCGTCGGCTACCTGCGCCGGGCTCCCTTCGGGGCGATGGCGGACGGGCTCCGGTCGGCCCTGACCCGGGCCGACCTCGACAACGCCGTCAAACTTCGGATCGTACGGGCCATGGCCGATCTGTCCACAGGGGAGGTCCAGGCCTTCCTCAACCGGGCCGTCGAGGAGCACCGCGGCCCTGCGGCCCCGTGGGTGGAGTTTGCCCGGACCGCCGCGGCCCGGATCCAGTGAGGTACCTCCCCATGACCGCGCGGCCTCCCCTTCGCCCGACCCCTCTCCCCCGCTACGCCCTCCTCGCGGCCTTGTCCCTCGGGTGCGCGAGCACCGCGTCCACGCGCGGGGCCCCCTTCGCCATCGGACGCACCGCGACCTCGGGCCCCGAAGCCGCGGCCTTCGCCGCCGAGGTATCGCGGGCCCCCGAGTCCCCCGTGCCCGCGGTGGCCGTGATCGTGCCCGCCGCCCCGGGTCAGGGGTTCGCGGTGGTCGAGCTTCCCAGCGGTCGCAGGCTGGGCGCCTCCACGGCGCCTCTCGCGGGCCGACCCCATCTGGCGGGCGACCTGGTCCTGGCCCGCAGCGGGGGATCGATCATAGCCTGGACCCTCGCCGGGACCGAGGCCTGGCGGGTGCCCGACGAGGGCTTCGACCTGACGGGGGTCTCCCGCGATCACGACCGGGTGGCCTTCGCCCTTGGCGGGGGGGGTGTGACCCGCCGTCGGGGCGTCCTGATGGTCGTCGAGGCGGCCTCGGGGCAGGTGATCCTGCGACGTCGGGTCGACCACGCGTTGGGGGTCCCGGCCCTGGTGGGGTCGTCGGTGTTCGTGCCGTGGGACGGGCAGAATCTGTCGGTCTTCGCGGTGGACGGCGGCGACGAGCGGGGACGGCTGCGCAGCCGCGACGATGTCTTCGCCTTCGCACGACGCGAGGGCCCGGGTTTGTACTTCGGCTCGTTGGGGCTCTACCGCCTCGGGGCCGAGGCCGCATCGGGTCGCCGCGCGGCCTCGGGGCGGTGGCGCCTGGAGCGCGACGACCTTCCCGGCGACGCCCCCGTGGCCCTCGACGGGTACACCGCCCTGCGCCCGCAGCTCGACGCCCGCGAGCGGGTGCGCCTCGTGTGGCGCCCCGACCCCCAACGCGACGGGGTGTCCCTCGTGCACGGGCTCGCCTTCGCCCTCTATCACCGCGAGCTCTTCGCCCTCGACGCCGCCACCGGGGCGACGCGTTGGGCCCACGTCGCGGCCGACGACATCGTGGCCGCAGAGGTCACCGAGGCCGGGGTGGTCCTCCTCGACGAGGCCGGGGTCGTCACCCTGCTCGAACCGCAACAGGGTCAGGCCCAGTGGCGCCTCCACACCGGCGTGGCGGGCTCACAGGCGGCCTTGCAGCTCCCGCGCTCGTTCTCCGCGCGGGGCGGGGTCGACGAGGCCCCCGTCGGGCGCGTGGAGGGCCTGCGTCGCGCCGCGGCGGCCAGCAACGACGCCCGGATGGCCCCGGCCCAACGCTTCGCCGTGCGGGCCCTGGCCGCCCTCGACGAGCCCGAGGCCACCCGGGCCCTGGTGGCCCTGCTCTCGATCGCCTCGCTCCCCCCCGAGGTTCGCGACGCCGTGGGCGAAGCCCTCGCGACCCGCACCCAGGGCGCCGACGCCATGCTCGAGGCCCTCGAGCCCCGGTACGACTTCGTGCTCGGGACCGCGGCCCCGCCCGTTGGGATCCTGGCCCGGGGCCTCGCCAACGCGGGCGAGCGCCGGGCGGTGCCTCGCCTGGTCGCCCACCTGCACGATCCGGCCACGGCCACCCGCGAGCTCCCGCTGATCACGGCGGCCCTGCGTCGCCTCGGCGATCCCGCGGCCGTGCCGGGGCTCCTCGATTTCGTGTCGCTCTATCACGCCGACGTGGGCGCGGTGCCCCCCGTAGGCGGAGGCGACCCCGTGGACGACCGCGACGTCGGCGAACAGCAGCTCCTCGACGCGGCCCTGGAGCAGGCGGCCCAGGGGCTTGTCGAGATGGGCGGCCGCGAGGCCCGTACGATCCTGGAGTTTCTGGCGACTCACGCCAACGCGTCGCCGGTGGTCGTACGGGCGGCCCGGCAGCCCGCGGCCAGCGCGCCCGCCGAGGGCGGAGGGGCCCCCGGGGCGTCGGACATGACCTTCGTGGCCCCGCCCCCGCGGCTGTCGCTCGAGGCCATCGTCGAGGCTTTTGAGCCGCATCGCCCGGCCCTCCTGGCGTGCCTGCGCGGGGCACCCTCGCGGCCGGCCCAGGTGCGCATCCAGTTTCGCTACGACCACGAGGGACGGATCGTGCAGCCGTCGGTGCTGCCCACGTCGTTTCAGGCATGCATGGGACCGATCGTGACCGGGGTGCAGCTCCCCCCCTCCGGGGCCGCCCGCGAACTCGGGACATACTTCCTCCGCGTCCTGTGATCGGGCCTGCGAGCGCTTGCGCCGCCCGGGGGTTAGGGGGTACCACCCCGAAGGCTGCGCGCAGCGGCCGTGGAGGCGTACGAAGGTGTTTCAGAAGCTGATCGTCGGGGTGGATTTCACGGGGAAGAGCGACCGGGCCGTTGACGCTGCCCTGCGTCTGGCCCAGGGCATCGACGGGGCCAAGGTGGTCCTCGTGCACGCCGTGTCGACCCTGGCCGAGGTGCAGGGGACCCAGAGCGCCGGGGCCGAGCTCGTCACCACCCTCGAATCCCGGCTGCGGGCCAAGGCCGAGACCCTCTCGGCGTCCTCGGGGGTCTCGGTGGACTATGGGGTGGTCGATGGCCCCGACGCCGCCACGGCCATGGTCAACTACCTCAAGCGGTGGGGGGGCGACATGGTGGTGGTGGGCACCGAAGGCCGTACGGGCCTGAGCCGGGTGCTGATCGGCTCGGTCGCGGAGAAGGTGATGCAACACTCGCCCGTGCCGGTCCTGGTCATCGGCCCCGCGGTGGTGTAGGCCCGGGCCCGGTGTCGGCGGTGAGGGCCGCGAGCGCCTGGAGGCTCGTGACCCACGCGACCTGCTGGTCGAGGGGCTGGTGCAGGAAGGCTTCGATGCGGTCCCAGCGGTCGAGGGCCGCGTCGGTGCTGGGGTCCGACCCGCGGGTGTAGGCCCCGAGGGCGATCAGCTCGCGCCGCGACTCGACCGCGTGGAGCCAGTGCCGGAGCTGCCGGGCGGCCTGGATCTGGGAAGGCCCGGCCACGGCGGGCATCGCCCGCGACACGGAGCGCAGGAGGTCGATGGGCGGGCTCCGTCCCCGGGACAGGAGCTCGGACGACAGGAGGATGTGCCCGTCGAGCACGCTCCGGGCCTCGTCGGCGATGGGCTCTCCGAGGTCGCCCGCCTCCAGAAGGACCGTGTACAGGGCCGTGATCGACCCCTCGGGGGTGCGGCCTGCCCGTTCGATGAGCCGAGGCAGGAGGCCGAAGACGCTGGGCGGGAGGGCCCCTCGGGTGGGCGGCTCGCCGGCCGACAGGCCTACCTCGCGTTGGGCCCGGGCCACCCGGGTCAACGAATCGACCACGAGCAACACCCTCCGGCCCGCGTCTCGAAACCACTCGGCCACGGTCGTCGCGGTGAAGGCCGCCCGGAGCCGCAGGAGGGCGGGCTCGTCGCTGGTGGAGGCCACGACCACGGTGCGCTGGAGAGCCCCCGTCTCGTGTTGGGTCCGGACGAAGTCGGCCACCTCGCCCCCGCGTTCGCCCACGAGGGCCACCACCACCACGTCGGCCTCGGCCCCGCGGAGCATGGCCCCAAGGAGGCTGCTCTTGCCCGCCCCGGCCTCGGCGAAGATCCCCACCCGCTGCCCCACCCCCAACGACAGGCACCCGTCCACCACCCGAACCCCCGTGGCAAACGGGGCATCGGCCCGCACCCGCCGCAACGGATCGGGGCTCGGCCCGTCGAGCGACCGGGCCTCGGTGGCCCCCTCCACCGGCCCCCGCCCGTCTCGCGGCAGCCCCAGCCCGGTGAGAACCCTCCCCCGGAGCCCCTCCCCGCACGCCACCGTCAGCCCCTCGGCCGTACGCCGCACCACGTCGTCCGACCCGAGGCCCCGGCTGTCCCCGAGGGGCAGGAGGACGGCCCGGTCCTCGTCGAAGGCCACCACCTCGGCCAGGAGCTCCGCCCCTGCGGTCCGGGCCACCCGCACCACCTCCCCCATCCGGGCCCCGGGCAGGGTGGCCGTCAGGGTGGTCCCGCGGGCGCTCACCAGCCGCCCCTCCACCCGAGCCCCGAGGGCGTCCGCGCTGTGGGCCAGGGCCAACCGCCGTCGTAGGGCGTCGAGGGCTTCGTCCATGGACCCGAGTACACCCCGATGGGTCGTCCGGGGATAGGGCCTCGACGCGCCGGGTCCTCACAATTCGCCCCCGAATTGCGCCCCGCGGCCCTTGTTTGCGCGACGGGGCCGCCGTAGCTTCCGGGTCCTTTCGCCGTGGGGTCCTTGCCGCCGTCTCCGTCTGCGCCACCGGTCGAGCTCCGATCGGGCGAGCTCCTCCTCCACGGCGTGCGGGTGCACTACGTCGAGGCCGGCGAGGGTCCGACCCTGCTCCTCGTGCACGGGGCCCTCGGGGACCACCGCTCCTGGCGGCGGATCATCGCCCCGATGGCCACCCGGTACCGGGTGCTGGTGCCCGACCTGCCCGGGTTCGGGCGGAGCGAAAAACCCTCGCGGTACCCCTTCACCCGCGAGGCCTTCGCCGAGACCCTGTGCGATCTCCTGGCGGGCCTGCGCACGCCCCGGGCCCACATCGCCGGAGCGGGCCTCGGAGGCACCATCGCCCTCACCCTCGCGGCCGACCACCCCGAGTGGGTCGACCGGCTGGCCGCCCTGTCGTGCCCCGTCGGAGACGCCCCCCGCTCCCTCGGGGCCCGCCTCGCCACCGTGCCCGTGCTCGGGGGGCTGTGGTTCAAGCAGCTCGTGGGGAGGGCCACGTTTCACGGGTACTTCAAGCGCGAGGTGTACGCCCCGGGCTTCGCCTACGACCGCCGGGCCGTCGACGACCTCTTCGACGCCTTCGACCCCCCCGAGGCCCGCGAGTGCGCCTGGCGCACCCTCCTCCGGGCCGAGTCCGACCTGTCCGGCCTCGACGTGAAGATCCCTAAAGTCCGGGCCCCCACCGCCTTGCTCTGGGGCGACCGCGACCGCATCCCCGTCTCGCATGGGATGCGCCTCGCCCGACGCATCCGCGGAGCCCGCCTGGAGATCATCGCCCAGGCCGCCGGGGCCCCCGCCGAGGAGCAGCCCGAGGCCACGGCCGCCGCCCTTCACCGCCACCTCCGCGGCGACGCCGAGGTGACCCCCCGGGCGCTCCCGGCCCCCGAAGGCCACGAGGAGCGGTAGAGTCCCGGGCCTATGGCCCTCGTCGACCCGCGCGCGGTGGCAAGGTTTCGCCGCAACCGCGGAGCCCTCCTCGGCGGCATCCTCGTCGCCGCCGTCATGCTCCTCGCCCTCGCCGCCCCGCTCCTCGCGCCCCACGACCCCAATCACCCCTACAAACACCGCACCCTCACGGCCCAGGGCATCCCCATCGGCCCGACCCCGGAGTTCCCCTTGGGGGCCGACACCGTGGGCCGCTGCACCCTGTCGCGCCTGCTGTACGGCGGCCGGGTCTCGTTGGCCGTGGCCTTCGCCGCCACCGCCATCGTCGTGGTCGTGGGCACCGCCGTGGGCATGCTCGCGGGCTATTTCGGCGGAGCCGTCGACACGGCCCTCATGCGCACGGTCGACGCCCTGATGTCGTTCCCCTTCCTCCTGGTGGTGATGGCCCTCAACCGCATCATCCAAAAGCCAGGCCTCTGGGTGATCTTCGTCGTCCTCGGGGGCCTGTCCTGGCCCTCCATGTCCCGGCAGGTCCGGGCCAAGGTCCTCCAGCTCAAGGAGCTTGACTATGTCCTGGCGGCCCGGGCCCTGGGGGCCTCCCACACCCGGGTGCTCCTGCGCCACCTCCTGCCCAACCTCGTGTCGGTGGTGGTGGTCATCGCCACCACCCTCGTGGCCCAGATGATCGTGGCCGAGAGCGCCCTGTCGTACCTCGGGGTGGGGGTGGTCCCGCCCGCGGCGAGTTGGGGCTCGATGCTCCAGGAGGCCGAGGGGCTCACCCGGGCGGTGCCGCGGCTCACGGTGGTTCCGGGCCTGGCGATTCTGGTGACGGTGGTGGGATTCAACCTGCTCGGGGAGGCCCTGCGCGATGCGTTCGACCCGCGCGGCTGAGTCCGCCTTCGGGGCCCTCGTCCTCGGCCTCGCCGCCCTCGTCCTGGGGTGCCGCGACCCGTACCCCACTCCCCGCTGGCAGGGCCCTGGGGCCACCACCCCGCGCCACGGCGGAACCCTCCGCTTCGCCTACGACTCCGACGTGACCACGGTCGACCCCGCCCTCGCCGGCGACGTGATCGCCGGGATCCCCACCCGCCTCGTGCACGAGGGCCTGGTCCAGTACGCCCCGGGCTCGACCGAGATCGTGCCCGCCCTCGCCTCCCGCTGGACCGCCTCCCCCGACGGGCTGACCTACACCTTCTTCCTCCGCCCGACGGCCCGCTTCTCCACCGGCCGGGCCATCGTCTGCGACGACTTCGTCTACACCTGGGAGCGCCTCCTCAACCCCCGCCGGGTGGCCTCCCCGGGGGCCGAAAACTACCGCCTCGTGCGGGGCTACGACGCCTTCCGCGAGGGCCGGGCCCCCCACCTCGCGGGCCTGTCCTGCCCCGACCCCCGCACCCTCCAGGTGACCCTGTCGGCCCCCGACCGCACCTTCCTCCACGTGGTGGCCATGCGCTTCGTGTCGGCCGTGCCCCGCGAGGCCGTCGAGGCCGCCGGAGACGAGCGCTTCGGCCGGGCCCCCGTCGGGGCCGGGCCCTTCGTGCTCGAGCGTTGGGAGCCCAACGTCCGCATGATCTTCCGCCGCAACCCGCACTACTGGGACGCCCCGCGGCCCTACCTCGACCGCATCGTGTTTGAGCTGAGCGTGGCCCGGCATCTGCAGTTCATGCGCTTCGTCGCGGGCGAGCTCGACTTCGCCCACAACTACTCCCTCTCCACCGCCGACTACCTCTGGATGCTGCGCAACGCGGCCTGGGGCCCTTACGTGACCCGCTCGCCCAACGCCACCATCGGGGCCTTCCTGGCCAACTGCGAGATGGCCCCGTTTGACAACATCCACGTCCGCCGGGCCCTGAGCCTCGCCATCGATCGCGACTCGATCTGCCGGGCCCGCAACCACCGGATCGCCCCCGCCTGGTCGCTCTACCCCCCGGGGATCGCGGGGCACCGGCCCGACAACCCCCTGCGGCAGCGCTACGACCCCGCGGCCGCCCGCCGCGAGATGGCCCTGGCCGGGCGCCCCAACGGCATCGACGACGAGATCGAGCTGTGGATCGGCGAGGGCGAGGCCGGGCTCACCTACGGCCAGATCGTGCAGGCTGACCTGCGACGGATCGGCATCCGGGTCCGCATCAAGCAGGCCAGCGGGAGCGTGTACTACGCCGCCCTCGGCCGCAGAAACACCGTCCGCCTGGCCTTCACGGGCTGGTCGATGGACTACCCCGACCCGAGCAATTTCATCGAGCCCAACTTCCACAGCCGGGCCATCCAGACCGAGAACAGCTCCAACCACAGCTTCTATCGCAACCCCGCCCTCGACGCCCTGCTCGACCGCGGCAAGGTCGAGCCCGACCCCGCCGTGCGCCTCGGGCTGTACCAGCAGGCCGAGGACATCCTCCTCCGCGACGCCCCCTGGACCTTCATGTACACCCCCCTCGACATCCACGTCGTGCAGCCGTACGTCCGGGGATACCTGCCGCACCCGGTGTACACCGACTACGTGGGCGACCTGTGGCTCGACCTGCCCCTGCGGCGCTTCGGGCGGGCCCAGGCCGCGCGGAGGCAGAGCCTCGGGGCCCTTGGCTTCCTCGCCGGGGCCCTCGGGACGGTCGCGGGAGGGCTGCGATGATCGGCTTCCTCGCGCGCAGAGTGCTGTGGGCGGGCTTCGTGCTGTGGCTCGTGGCCACCGCGACCTTCTTCGGAACCCTCGGGGTGGGCGACCCGGCCCAGGCCCTCGCCGGGCCCCACGCCACGGCCCGCGACCGGGCGTACATCCGGGCGTTCTACCACCTCGATCGGCCCGCCACGGTGCAGTACGGGCACTACCTCCGCAACCTCGTGCGGGGAGACCTCGGGCGGAGCTTTCGGTACCGACAGCCCGTGGCAACCCTCATCGCCGAGCGGTTCCCGCGTACGCTTCTGCTCGGGGTGATGACCCTGGGGTTCGAGTTCTTCGTGGGGATCGCCGTGGGCACCTTCGCGGCCCTGCGCCGCGGGACCCGCACCGAGACCTTCGTGCTCGGGCTCACCTTCGTCGGGATCAGCACCCCCACGTTTCTCTCGGGCAAGCTCTTCCTCATCCTCTTCGCGTACCAGCTCGGGTGGTTTCCCATCGGAGGCTACGGCGACGGGCTCCTCGATCACGTGCGCCACGGGATTCTGCCCGCGGTGGTCATCGGCCTCGTCGGGACGGCCTACCAGGCCCGGCTCGTGCGGTCGGAAATGGTCGAGATCCTCCAAGCCGACTACGTCCGCACGGCCCGGGCCAAGGGCCTCGGCCCCGTCCGGGTGGTCGTGGGCCACGCCCTGCGCAACGCCATGCTGCCCGTGGTGACCTCCCTGGGGCTGTCGTTCGGGGCCCTCTTCAGCGGGGCCATCGTGACCGAGGCCATCTTCGCCTGGCCCGGCCTCGGCCGCCTCGCGTACGAGTCCATCACCGGCCTCGACCTGCCGGTCATCATGGGCACCGTGGTCTTCGCCAGCACCGGGATCCTCCTGGGAAACCTCGTGAGCGACCTCGCCTACGCCCTGCTCGACCCCCGCATCCGCCGCGGCTGACCTCCCACGAGCCCCCCGATGCCCGCGCCCGCCGCCCTGCCCCGCCGCCTCGTCGTCGCCCTCCTCGCCCTGGGGTGCGCCCCGAGGCCCGCCCCGCGCGCCCTGTCCGCGACCGGGTCTGCCACCGCGGGGCCGCGGCGGCCCGCCAGGCCCTCGTCCTGCCCGTCGCGACCGCGGATGGAGTGGTATGCCCTGCCCGTCGCTGCGGCCCCGGACGGCCCCTCCCCGGTCGACGGCGGCCCGGCCGATTCCCTCCCCCTGGGAGCACCCCTGGGGACACCCCTGGGGATCGGGGGTCATGTCCTCACCATCGACCTTGACCCCTTCGCGGGGTCGCAGTCCCTGCTCGGGACCCTCCTGCCCAAAGGGGTCGAGCGCCTCGAGGCCGCGACCCTCGGCCTCGCCCGGGCTGCGGCCCGCGCCCAGGACGGCCTGCCGCGACGCATGGGCGTGGCCCTCGACGGCCGGGTGGTGGCGGCCCTGGAGGTCACGAGCATGATCCGGGGGCGGCATTTCCGCGTTCCGACGGTGGAGGGGTGGCCCCCGCCCGAGGCCCCCCTGGAGGCCGCGGCGGCCCGGCTTCGGCAGGCTGCGGCCGACGATCGGGCGTGCTTCGGCGGACGGGACGCCGACCCCGAAGACCCGTGAAGGGGGGTGTGCGGTCTGTGCGGCACAGAAGCGCTTTGCGCCGTGGCCAGGGAGACGATAGCTTCGTGGGGTGGGCCTCCGCGCGCTTGATCTGTTTCTGACCTGGCGCGCCTCCGTCCACGGAGTTTTCGCCCTTCTGGTGTGGATCGGGCTGCTCCGTCCGGGCGCGGCCCACGGCCAGGAGCGCCTCCGGAAGGGCCCCTGGCTGATGAATCACAGCGCGGGCCGGGTCACCCTCCTGGCCGAGCGGGGCACCCCCGGTCCGGTGTCGGTGCGCGCCTGGCGCGAGGTCGCCGCGGGCGAACGGCAGCCCGCCCCCGCGGTGCTCCACAGCCACGGCCCGGGGTTTCTCCACGAGGTGGTCCTGAGCGGCCTCGCCCCCGGGTCTCGGTACCGCTACGAGGTCACCGGGACGGGGCTGATGACCCAGGGTGGCAGCTTCAACACCGCCCCCGCCGAGGGCGCCCAGGAGCCCTTCCGGTTTCTGCTCTACGGCGACACCCGCAGCAACGCCACGGCCCACGCCGCGGCGGTCAACGCCATGCGCCGGGAGGCCGCGGACTTCGTCGTGCACACGGGCGACCTCGTGGCCGACGGACGACGGGAGGGCCTGTGGCAGGAGTTCTTCGAGATCGAGCGCGACCTGCTCCGGCAGACCCTCTTCGTGCCCATCGTGGGCAACCACGAGCTGCGGGCCCCGATGCGCGAGGGGGTGGCCAACTTTCGGAAGTACGTCCACTGCGACCCCGACTCGCCCCACCCCGAGCTCGACTACGTCGTGCGCTACGGCAACGTCCGGCTCATCCTCTCCAACGCGTACGAAAACTGGGCCGACGCCCCCATGCGCCCGTGGCTCGAGCAGCAGCTCGCCCAGGCCCGCCGCGAAGGGCCCGACGATTTCCTCCTCGTGGTGATGCACTGGGGCCTGCACTCCAGCGGCCCCCACGGGCCCAACAACCGCCTGCGCCGGGCGGGGCTGGCCGACCTGTTTCGCCAGCACGGGGTCGACCTCGTGGTGGCCGGTCACGACCACATCTACGAGCGCGGGGTCGAGAGCGGCCTGCGGTACCTCGTCACCGGCGGCGGGGGGGCGGGCCTGTACCGCCGCGAGCGGCGCCTGCCGTACACCGAGGCCTTCGTGGCCGCCCACCACTTCGTGCGGGTCGACGTCGAGCCCGGGCACCTCGACCTCACGGCCGTCCGCATCGACGGCTCGATCCTCGATCGGTTTCGTATCACCCGGCCCCGCACCCGCGGCCCCGTGCAGCGGGTCGCCCACGCCCCCGCCGTGGCCCAGGCCCCTGTGTCGGGCGAGGCGGCCGAGGGGGCTGACGAGGGCGACGGGGGCCCCGTGCGGCGACGGCGGCGCGGGCGGCGGATTCAGCCACGTCTCTGCCTGTGCAGCGCCCCGGGAGCGGGGGCGGCCTCGGGCTCGGTGGCGGGGGTCGTGGCCCTCGCGGGTCTGGCGGTTGTGGGACGGGTGCGGCGCCGGCGGCAGAGCGGTCGCCCGCGATGACCGAGCCCTGGTCGCTCGACGAGGTCCCCCGGGGCGCGCTTCTGCCCGACGCGACCCTGCGGGCCCGGTGGTCGGAGGCCCTGCCGCAGATTCTCGCGGTGGCGGCGGGAGAGACCGACCCCGTGGCCCTGCAAGCGACCCTGGCAGCCCTGCTGTACGCGGCCCTTCCGCAGGCGATCTGGTGCGGGTTCTACCGCAGGGTGGAGGCCGAGACCCTGGCGGTGGGGCCGTACCAGGGCAGCCTGGGTTGCCTGCGGATCGCCCTCGGGCGAGGCGTGTGCGGGACCGCCGCCCGTACAGGAGAGACCCAGCGGGTGCCCGACGTGGAGGCCTTCCCGGGGCACATCGCGTGCGACAGCCGGAGCCGGTCGGAGCTGGTGGTTCCGGTCAGGGATGCGGGCGGGGAGGTGCGGGCCGTGCTCGACCTTGACGCGGCGGTGTACGACGGGTTTGCCCCGTGGCTGGCCGAGGCCCTGGAGGGGTTGTGTCGGGAGGTGTTTGGCGACCCCGCGGTGCGCTGGTAGGGGCTCAGGGCAGGACTTGTCCGTCAAGAGGGTTGCAGTCCGGGCCCTTTGGGCGAGAGAAGCTCAGGCCATGAGGAAGTACAGCCACGACGTGGTGGCCAGGATTCGTCTCCCGCATCGACCGGGGCAGTTTGCGCGGGTGGCGGCGGCCCTGGCCGAGTTGGGGGTCCTCGTCGGCGACATCACCACCCACAGCCTGGGCGAGAACGACACGGTCCGCGACGTGACCCTGGAGGCCCAGGACGAAGCCCACGTCGTACAGGCCGTCGAGGCCCTCCGGGCCCTCGATGGGGTCGAGCTGATCTCCATCGCCGACAAGGTCTTCGAGCGCCACCGCGGCGGCAAGATCCGCAGCGGGGCCCGGATCCCTGTCACCACCATCGCCGACCTTCGGTACATCTACACCCCCGGGGTGGCCCGGGTCTGCACGGCCATCCAACGCGACCCCGCCCTGGCCTGGGAGTACACCGGGGTCGGCAACTCCGTCGGGATCTTCACCAACGGCACGAGGGTCCTCGGGCTCGGCGACATCGGGGCCCTCGCGGCCCTTCCCGTGATGGAGGGAAAGGCAGTCCTCTACGATCAGTTTGCGGGCATCTCGGCCACCCCCCTCCTCGTCGACACCAAGGACGCCGAGGTCTTCATCGAGACCGTGGTCCTGCTCTCCCGCTCCTTCGGCGGGATCCACCTGGAGGACATCCGGGTCCCGGAGTGCTTCCGCATCGAGGACGAGCTCGTGCGGCGCCTCGGCAAACCCGTGATGCACGACGACCAGCACGGGACCGCCACGGTGGCCCTCGCGGCCATCCTCAACGCCTGCGCCATGACCGGGGTCGACCCCAGGGCCTCTCGCATCGGCCAGATCGGCCTCGGGGCCGCCGGCAGCGCCATCGCCCGGATGGCCCTCAGCTACGGGGCCCGCGAGGTCCTCGTGACGGACGTCTCCCGCGACGCCATCGCCCGCATGCAGGCCCTCGGAGCCGTCGAGGCCGACCTCGACACCATCCTGCGGGAGTGCCACATCGTCGTGGCCACCACGGGGCGCCCGGGGCTCATCCCCGCCGAGAAGGTGCGTCCCGGCCAGGTGATCTTCGCCCTTTCCAACCCCGACCCCGAGATCGTGCCCGACCTGGCCCTCGCCGCAGGGGCCGCCTTCGCGGGAGACGGACGCTCCATCAACAACGCCCTGGCCTACCCGGGGATCTTCAAGGGAGCCCTGTCGGTGCGGGCCCGGGCCATCACGGCCCCGATGCTCCTCGCGGCCGCCGAGGCCATCGCGGCCCACGCCCCTCGCGGCGACCTCGTCCCGAGCCCCTTCGACCCGCGGGTGCACGAGGCCGTACGCGACGCCGTGGCCGCCCGGGCCCGGGTCGAGGGCCTCGCCAACACCGCCCAGGTCTGACCCGCGTCCCCTCCCCCCGCGGTCGGTCTGGGCGGGTCCTACGGCACCACCCGGGCCAGGTCGCGCACGAGGCCCGGGTCGTCCCAGGGCCGAGCGGCCTCCTGGGCCTTGAGCCCCACCCGCTTCCACAGGGCCGCGAGCTCGGACCGGGCCGCGGGGCCCTCGGGCTCGCGGAGGCCCTCCCACAGGGCGTCTCCCAGGGGCCCGACGCCCCACCCCGCCCGGGCGTCCATCGGGAAGATCCCGGCGAACCGCAGCCCTTTGCGGGCCCCATGGGCGGCCAGGACCTCGCCGCTGCGGGCGATGGCCTCGAGCTTCTCCACGTCCTCGAAGGGAGCCCCCACCTCCGGGGGGCTGAGCTCGTCGACCCGGGTGGCCGCGGCCCACACCCGAGGCCCTCCCGCGGCCGACACCGCCCGCCCGAGGTCGTCGAGGTCGTCGTCGACCCCCGCGTCGACCTCGCTCGCGGGGATCGTAAACACCATCCCCTCCGGCCGAACCGTACGCATCCAGTCCTCGATCAGCCCCCTCCGAGCCGCGGCCGGGACCCCCGCCGCCCGAAACCCGGGGAGTTCGGCCCCCAGGAGGCCCGGCCCGAGGCGACACCACCCGACCTCGCCGACGCGGTGACGGTCCTTCCCGCCGAGGCCTTCGAGCAGGGTCGACCGACCGCTCCGGGCTCGGCCCACCACCGCCACCCGGGCCCCGCGGCCCCAACGCAGGGTGACGGAGAGCAGCGCGAGGTCGTGACGCCCGGGCTCGGCGGCGAGCAGGGCTTCGGCCCGGCCCACCCAGCGGGCCCGATCGTTCACGCCCCCTCCGGCCCGTCGCCGTCGGGCTTTTTCTCGGGCGGGACAGAGCCCTCAGGAGCGGGAGCCTCCGCGGGCGAGGACTGCCCCTCGGCGGGGGCGCCGCCGCGCAGGGCCTCGTCGAAGGCCTTGCGCGAGGCCGCCACGCTGACCCCATCGATGAAGTACCGCACGGCCGCGGTCCCGAGGGCCCACGTCCCGCTCGCCGCCACGGCCCCGGCCAGGGTGGCCCCGAGCCCCGGGACGAGCTTCAGGGCCGCCCGAACCGCCTCCCGCAGCGACAGCCCCGCCCCCACCCCGAGGCCCATGGCCCCGAGCCACTCGGTCACCGCCCGGGGCCCGAGGGGGCGGCCCGAGGCGTACACCACCCCCGTGAGCATGGCCCCCTGGAGCGGGAGCAGGAAGGCCAGGTCGGCCACCGGTAGGGGCGTGGCCCCCACCACCAGGGCCACGCTCGTGGCCGTCCCTACGATCCGCATGGCCACCCGCCGACGGATCACCCAGCCCTGCTCCAGGGCCCGGGCCGCTTCGAGCTGGGCCTCACGGGGCAGGGCCTCGAAGAGGGCGATGGAGAAGGCCTGGAGGTTCCACCGCCAGTCGGTGACGCGGGTGTCGGCCTCGAAGCGCTGATAGGCCCCGACGGCCACCACGGCCCGGGCGGCGATCTCGTGGCGCTTGAGGTGCCCCCCGAGGGCCTCTACCGCAGCCTCCAGGGCGGCCCGTCGCGCGGGGTCGGCGTCGTACGGAGGTTCGCGGTCTGGGGTGCCCGCGGGCAGCTCATCGACCCGGGTGACCACCCCCAACACGGCCGGGGGGGCGCCCCCGAGGGTGCGCACCTTCGTCAGGAGGGCCTTGACCTCCGCGAGGTCCTCGTCGACCCCCGCATCCACCTGGGTAGCCCGGACGCACACCAGAACCACATCGGGCCGGGCCCGCTCCAGGGCCCTGGCCACGGCCTCGGTGCGCCCGGCCTCGCCCCCCGCCCGCAGGCCCGGGGTGTCGAGCCAGTGCAACACCCGTCCCCCCACCCGCAGATCGACCCCGGCCAGGCTCTGGGTGGTGTCCTCCACGGCCCCCTCGGCCAGAACGGGACGGCCCAGGAGGGCGTTGGCCAGGGCGCTCTTGCCTGAGCCCCGGCGACCCACGGCGGCCACCCGCGGGGGTCGGGCCGACACCAGGAGGGCGCGCAGGTCGCGGACCTCGTTGGCCAGCTTGCTGGCCCCGGGGATCCGCTGCAGGAGCTGGTCGAGGTCGTCGAGGGCCCGGGCGGCGGCCTCGGGATCGTGGGGAGGGCCCGCGGGAGGGGGCGCTGGAGCGTCGGCGCCTTGGGTCATGGCGGTCGAAGGGTAGTCTGACGGGAGCCGCGGCGCATCTGTTCGCTTCGTCCCAGGGATTCTGGATGGATGGCTTTGGGGCGTTGCATCGTGGCCCAAGGGCGTGAATGATGCGGCTGTGATGCGACGCCAACCAAGCCGGTTTATTTCCGTGTTCGTGCTGGGGACCGCCTTCGCCGCCGCGGTGAGCGCACAGGTTCCGACCACGCCGACCCCTTCGGCCGCGACCCCCGGGCGAATTCTGAGCGTGGCCACCCTGGCCCCCGCCGGCTCGACCTGGATGCGCGGCCTCAACGCGATGAATCGCGAGCTCCGCACCCGCACCAACAACGCCGTCTCCCTGCGGATCTACGCCGGCGGCATCCAGGGTGACGAGAGCGAGGTCATCCGCAAGATGCGCCAGGGTCGCCTCGACGGGGCCATCCTCACGGGCATCGGCCTCGGCAACATCCACCGCCCCGTCCTGGCCTTCATGCTCCCGGGCATGTTCGCCACCCGGGCCAACCTCGACCGCTCCCGGGCTGCCCTGGCCGAGCAGGTCCAGACCCAGTTTCGGGCCGCCAACTTCGTGCTGGCCTCCTGGGGCGAGTCGGGCAGCCCGCGGCTCTTCTCCCGCCGCGAGATCCGCACCCCCAACGACCTGCGCCAGGTCCACCCCTGGGTCTGGCGCGACGACGTGATCCTGCCGCAGATGTTCGCCGAGGTCGGGGCCACGGGGGTCCCCCTGAGCCTGCCGGAGGTGCTCTCGGGCTTGCAGACCGGCCGCATCGACACCGTGGTGGCTCCCCCGTTGGCCGCCGTGGCCCTGCAGTGGTCGCAGCACTTCACCCACATGACCGAAGGGGCCAACAGCTACGGCGTGGGCGGGATCGTCTTCTCCACCCGCTCCTGGGACGCCATCCCCGCCGACCAGCAGGTCATCGCCCGCGAGGTCATCGAGCAGTTCAACCAGCTCATCGGCCGCAACGTGGCCCGCGACGACGCCGCCGCCCTGCGCAGCATGGCCGCCCGCGGGGTCACCCAGGTGACCTACACCCCCGCCGAGCGAGCCCAGTGGGCCAGCCTCTTCGGCCGCGTCCGGGCCCGCCTCGTGGGCACCGTCTCCGACGCCGCCTGGATGACCCGCGTCCAAAACGCGGGCAACTGACCGTGGACGAGCCCGGTCTGATCGCCGCCAACGAGGCCTTCTACGCCGCGTTCCGCGCGCGCGACCTGCCCGCCATGGAAGACCTCTGGGCCCGCCAATGCCCCTGCGTGTGCATCCACCCCGGCTGGTCGCCCATCCTCGGCCGGGGCCCCATCCTGCGGGCCTGGGCGGCCATCCTCGCCAACGAGGCCTCCCCCACGGTCGAGGGCCTCGACCCGCAGGTGGTTCAGCTCGGCGACGACGTGGCCCTCGTGCTCTGCATCGAGCGGGTCGAGAGCCTCGCCGACAGCGGGATCTTCGCCGCCACCAACACCTTCGTGCGCGAGGACGACCGCTGGTGCCTCGCCCACCACCAGGCCAGCCCCATCGCCGTCGACGACAGCCCCGACGAGCCCGTGGCCCCGGCCGACCTTCCCAACTGACATGTCGCCTCTGCAAGCACCCCCGGGGCGAGCGTCCCAGACGTAGCGCGGGGGCGGCGGCGGGTGGCATACTCGACCCATGAGCGCGACGACGGACGTCCCTCGAAAACTGCGAACGTTTCGAGACATCATCCATGCGCTGCCCGAACACATGACCGGGCAGGTGATCGGCGGACGGCTGGTGGTGCTGCCACGCCCCGCGCCTCCCCACGTCAACGCCGCGGGCGCGATCGACAAGCAGATCGGGGCGCCCTATCAGTTTGGCGTCGGGGGACCCGGGGGGTGGTGGATCCTGCCGGAGCCCGAGCTCGAGTTGGGCATCGAGCCCGACTTCGAGGTCATCGACCCCGACCTCGCGGGGTGGCGCCGCACGCGGATGCCGCACCTGCCCGAGAGCGCGTCCTTCCCGCTCGCCCCCGACTGGGTGTGCGAGGTCCTGTCCCCGAGCACGAAAGTGCACGACCGCGGCGAGAAGATGCCCTTCTACGCCCGCGTGGGCGTCGGCCACGGGTGGATCGTCGACCCCATCGAGTGCACCCTTGAGGTCTTCCGCAACGACGCGGGGGTGTTCCGACCGATCTCGACCCACCGCGGGGACGTGACCGTTCGGGTCGAGCCCTTCGACGCGGTCGAGCTCAACCTCGCGTATCTCTGGGCGCGATGAGCCCTCCGACGAGGTACTAGAGCAGGGCCCGGAGGGGGTCGTCGACCTCGCTGTTGGCCAGAATGCGGGGGCGGTGGGTGAGCACCTCGCAGCCGGTGCGAGTGACCACCAGGGTGTGCTCAAACTGGGCGCTGAGCTTGTGGTCGCGGGTGCGTACGGTCCACTTGTCCTTGGGGTCGAGGTCGACCTCCCAGGTCCCGAGGTTGATCATGGGCTCGATCGTGAAGATCATGCCCGCCTTCAGCCGCGGATTGGGTGCGTTGCGCGGCAGCTTGTAGTGCGGGACTTGAGGCTCGGTGTGAAACTTCCGGCCGATCCCGTGGCCCACGAAGTCGCGCACGACGCTGCACCCCTGGGCGTGGGCGTAGTCTTCGATGGCCTCGCCGATGTCGCCGATGCGGCCGCCCTCGCGCACCGCGGCCACCCCGAGCTCGAGGCTCTTGCGGGCCACCTCCACCACGTGGCGGGCCTCGGGCGTCGGGGTGCCCACGAAGAACGTGGCCGAGGTGTCGCCGTGAAAGCCCTTGTAGTAGGTCGTCACGTCGACGTTGATGATGTCGCCCGGCTTGAGCTTGTAGGGCCCGGGGATGCCGTGGCAGACCACCTCGTTGACGCTCGTGCACACCGACTTCGGGAAGCCGTGATAGTTGAGCGGCGAGGGCGTGGCCCCACGGCGCAGGGTGTCTTCGTGCACGAAGGTGTTGATGTCGTCCGTGCTCATGCCAGGGCGCAGTCGCTCGCCCACGAGGAGCAGGGTGTCGGCGGCCATCTGACAGGACACACGCATCGCGTCGATGTCGCGGGAAGACTTGATTTCGATGAGGCCAGCCACGGTGCCCGTTTGTATAGATCCCGAGGGGCCGGTGTCAAACCCCGCCTGACCCGACGTCACCCTCGCGTGGGGCGTCGCAGAGCCACGGGCCCACCCGGCGCAGGTCGAGCTCCCGAGGCCCGCACAAAGCCCAGGACAAACCCCAGCGCGCTCCGAGTCGACCGCGGAGGCCCCGCGCAGCACGGTCGGGGCGTGAGGGCGCTTCGTATCACGGGGAATTTGTCGACGCTGCGGCAGGTCCGGAGCTCTATGTGGGTAGGTGCTCGACGCAGGGAACCCGTTGGAGCGCCTATCTCCCTGGCCCCATCGCGGCCGGCAAGCACACCGTGAGTGCTGCCTTCGTGTTGACGTCGGGCCTGCCGCGTCTCGCCGACGCCCGCGAGGCCAGCGTAGAGCCCGAACCCGGCACCACGCGGGTCGTGCACCTGCTACTAGAACCCGGCACCAACCAGGTCGCCTTCGGGGCGTAGCGGAGCCACGGCGCGGCTGTGGTAGGCTCCACCGACCATGCGCGGGGCCATCACCATCCAACGGGACGCGACCCGGGCCGACCTGGACGCTCTGCCCGCGCACCTGCGGGGCGAGCTCATCGACGGCGTGCTCTACGCGATGACCCGTCCCCGCCCGCGACACCAGGTCGTGTCCGGTGCGATCAACGACGACCTCTTCGGGCCCTATCACCGCGGCCGTGGAGGCCCTGGCGGATGGTGGCTCCTTCCAGAACCCGGCATCGAACTGCCCGGGGCCCCAGAGATCGCACCCGACCTCGCGGGGTGGCATCGCACGCGGCTCCCCGCGCTTCCCACCGACCGCGCCATCAACCTCGTGCCGGACTGGGTGTGCGAGGTGCTCTCGCCGACCACACGCCGCCACAACCAGCTCGTCAAGAAGCCTTACTATGCCCGGGTTGGGGTTCGGTGGTTGTGGCTCGTGGATGTGGAGGCCCTCGCGCTCACTGCCCTGCGTCTAGAGGCGGGGCGCTGGATCGAGCTGGGTTCCTTTGGCGATGAGCGCGACGTGCGGGTGGAGCCCTTCGACGCCGCCCCGCTGGACGTGCTTGGCTGGTGGGAGGCCCTCGACGCGGTGCCGTAACCCAAGAGCCCCCGAGGCACCGACGCCCAGCGAATCATCGCCGTGGGGTGTCACCAGGTCCAAGAACGCCCAAGCTGAACGCTGGGAAAAGGCAGCCCTCGGAGTGTTCGGGGTAGCGGCAAGTCCCGAGCGATCGTTCGCGCACGTCCATCACCGTGGAGAGTGCCCGACGGGGGTAACGCGGGGGCGGTATTGCCCTGGCGTTGACCGGGGATCGGACGCTAACGTCAGAGACGTATGCAACACGCGTTGACCATCGAATACGGCGATGATGTGCTCGTGGCGCTGGGCTTGTCGCCGACGGAGCTTGCGGTCGAGGCGCGGCGGCTGCTCGCCGTCGAGCTCTACACGCGCGGGCGGCTGAGCGCAGGCCAGGCCGCGCGGCTCTGTGGGATGGGGCGGGTGGACTTCCTCGTCGAAGTCGCGCGGCTCGGTCGACCCGCCGCCAACCTCCGCCCCGACGACGCCGGCACAGAGCTGGCATTCGGCCGCGATGGCAGATCGGATCGTGATCAACACCGGGCCCCTCGTAGCGCTCGTCCGCGGGGTTACCCAGAGACCGCACATCGTCACGTCCACGGCGACTCCCGATCGTCGGGCTGATCCCGCCGATCAGGTCACGGGGCGCCTGCTCCTCCTCCCGGTGCCCCGGCGTCCCCCTCGCGCGGAGCGTCGCAGAGCCACGGCCCCACCCGCCGCAGGTCGAGCCCCCCCGCGGCTCGCACAAAACCCAGCACAAAGCCCCCGGGTTCGCGCACGAGGCTCGGCCCGGTGAGCCCCACGGGGTCCTCGGTGACCACCCGCATGGCCGTCCCGATGCGGCGCCCCGCGGGGTCGACCAGGGCCGCAAAGCCCCGGGGATCGCCCCCGGACACGGGCTCCGACCAGGCCAGGGCGAAGGCCCCGCCGTCCCAGGCCACCGAGGCCGCAGACTCCGGGGCGAAGCGGGCGGAGAGGCGCTGCGGTTCGGACAGGGGCCCGCCCCGGGCGCCGAGGGTGACCACCCGCAGAGCCGTGCTCCCGGTGTCGCGGTCGCTCCAGGCCAGGGCGAAGCGCCGGTCGCCGTAGGCCACCCGCACAGGCCCCACCGCCCCACCGCTCGTGTGAACCCGCCGCACCGACAGGGCCCCGCCTCGCCACAGCCCCAGCGAGACCGCTCCCCCCGCGGCCGAGCCCGCCGTCCACGCCACGGCCACCACGGGGCCCGCCGCGGCCACGTCCACGTCGACCACGTCCACGTCGGCCACCCGCAGGCTCCGCGACAGGACGCAAGCCGGGTCGATCACCGCCACCCAGACCCCCGCCGTCCCGCGGGCCGCCAGGGCGAACCCCCTCCCCCGCGCCGCGAGGCGGAGCCCCGTCCACGACCGCGGGATCCGCAGGGAGCACAGGGGCTGCAGGTCGTGCCCGAGGAGGGTCACCGCGGGCCCTCCGTCCGAGGCCGTGACCACCGCGACCTGCTCGGGGCCCACCGCGGCGTCGAGGGAGGCCCTCACTCCGAGGACCCCGAGGTCGACCGGAGGAGCCCCACGGCCCGCCCGGACCCACAACCGACCCGATTCCAGAAAGACCACCGCGGGGCCCTCGGGCAACGACAGGACCACCCCCGCCGTGGCCGTCGCCGGGGTGTTCAGGCCCACGATGCGAGACCCCGAGACGAATCGTGGATCCCAGCACTGCGAGGCCGCCCCCGCCCGCGGGTCGGTCCAAGGTGTCGGCGGTAAGCCCGAGGCTGGGGGTCGGCGACGCAGACGTCGGCAGCCCGCGGACGGACCCGCGGCGAGGGCCCCGAGGGCCACCGCGGCGATCAGGGCGCGACCGGGAGCCATCGGCGATCTCGGCGCCACACGAGGGTGTACACCACGGCGCTCAGGAGGTTGACGACGACCAGGGCGTTCCACAGGGAGGAGGCGGGCTGGTGCAGGAGGGTGGTCACGGCGAGGAGGATCGGGAGTTGGGCCAGGAGGACGAGGCCCGCATCGACCCGCAGGGCGAGCCGGGCGGCCCCGGCCCCGACGAGGGCGTTGCCGAGCACGATGGCAAACCCGAAGCCCGTGTACGACGGCCCCACCCGGCGCAGATAGTCGTCGGCGAGGTCGAGGATGGCCGGGCGCTCGGAGAAGAATCCCAAGAGGGTGCGCCCGTACCCGATAAACACCATGGCCAGGAGGGCCATGGTCGCCATGTTGTAAGCCCCGATCACCCAGGCCGCACGCAGGGCCCGGGACCGTTGGCCTGCCCCGAGGTTCATCCCCACGAAGGTCTGGGCGGCCCCGCCCCAGCCCATGCTCACGAAGAGGGCCATGGTCTCCATGCGGAGGCACAAGGCGTAGGCCGTCCCGGCGTCGGAGTTGAGGGCCGAGGTGTAATGGTGATGCACGAGGGCGATCACCAACAGCACGGCCCCCACCCGAACCACAAACTGCGTGCTCGTGGGCCAGGCCAGCTCCACGATGCGCCGGGCCGTAGCCCGCGACGGCCAGAAGGGCACGCCCCGCCGCGACACCCCAAGGCTGCGCCACAGGAGCACGAGGGGGACGCTGCACGCCACGGCCCTGGCGATCACCGTGGCCCAGGCCGCCCCCACCACCTCCAGCCGCGGAATCCCCAGGGCCCGCGCGATCGGGGGCCCCCAGGAGAACACCGTCGGAGCCTCCCCCGGCCCGTACACCAGGAGCACCGCGAGGAGCAGGTTGAGCACGTTGCCCACGGCGAAGACCACCAGGGGCTGACGCGACTGCCCCAGGGCCCGCTGGATGGCCGTCACCTGGAACATCAAGAACACCGTGACCCCGCCCCCCACGATCACCCGCAGGTAATCCCGGGCCAGGACCCGGACCGCCCCTTTGGCCCCGAGGAGGTCGTGCACGATCGCGTCGGCTCCGAGCACGGCGACCAGCCCGATGGCCACCCCCAGGGCCGTCACCATCCCCACCGAACCCCAGGCCACCCGGGCCACCTCGTCGTCGTCGCCCCGCCCCCGGGCGTTGGACACCAGGGTGGCCGTGGCGCTCGACACCCCGTACGACACGATGGTCCCCAGGGCCGCCACCATGTCGCAGATGCCCAGGGCGTCGAGGGACGGGTCGGCTACCGCGGGCGGCAGCCGCGAAATCAGGTACTGATCCACCAGGTTGAACAGCACCTGGAGCACCATGGCCAGGGCCAGGGGCAGCCCCAACCGCAGCGCCGCCCAGGGCAGCGGGCCGTACAGGATCCGGGTGCGCCCCGGGTCGTCGGCCGCGTCCGGAGGGTCGGGCGAGGCGTCGAGGACGGCGGGGTCGAGCGTAGAGGCGGGCTGCATCGCGGTGCCCCCCCTGTAGCGCGCTTCCCGCGGCGGTGCGACACCCTCCCGCGGCGTACACTCTGCCCGCGATGACTCCCCGCCCCACCCTCTCGCCCCAAGGCCCCCTCGCCCTCGCCTTCGCCCTCGCCCTCGGATGCGCCACCGCCCCGCGCCCGCCCACCGGGCCGACGGCCCTCGCTACGGGCCCTGGAGGGCCCCAGAGCGCCCGGGTCGATGCGGTGCCCCTGCCCGCAGCCCCGGGCTGCCAGAGCCCCGTCCTCAACGTCTCTGAGCCCGCCCAGGGGCCCTTCGAGATCCGGGCCCGGGACAACCCCGGGGACATCGTCGTGACGGGGGCGAGCGACCTGCCCGCGGGACCGGCCAGCACCCAGGGAGCCTGGACCCGCGCGGCCGAGGCCCGGCTCCGTGCGGTGGGGCTCACCCTGGCCGAGTGCCTGCGGCCCCTGTGCGCCCCGGCCCGGCATCGCCTGCGGCTGACGGTCAACGCCGAGGGGGTGGTGAGCCTGCGCCCGCCGCAGTCGTTTCCGATGCCCACCCGCGTCGGCCGCTGCCTGGAAGGAACCCTCGCGGCCATCGACCTCGACCTGCCCCCGCCCCGGTCGGTCCCCCTCGACTTCGTGGTGCAGGTGCGGTGAAGGGTTGTTGCGGGGGGGAGGCCCCGAGGCTTAGTTTGGCCGGGCAGAGGGAGGCTCTCCATGCGCGCCGTCGTCGTTCAGTTTCCGGGGTCCAACGCAGACTTTGACGCGTACCAGGCCCTCTCCCAATCGCTCGGAGTGACCACGTCGTATGTGTTTCACAAGGCCCCGGCCCTGCCCCCGGGGACCGACCTGGTCGTGCTGCCGGGGGGGTTCTCGTACGGCGATTATCTGCGGGCGGGGGCCATCGCCCGCTTCGCCCCGCTGCTCGACGACGTGCGCCGCCACGCCGACCGCGGGGGCTTCGTCCTCGGGATCTGCAACGGGTTTCAGGTCTTGACCGAGGCGGGGATGCTGCCCGGGGCCCTCACCCGCAACGCCCACCTGCGCTTCGAGTGCCGCGACATCCGGGTCCGGGTCGACGCCGACGGCCCCTTCACCCTCGACCTCCGCGGGACCACCCTCACCCTCCCCGTCGCCCACGCCGAGGGCCGCTACCACGCCGACCCCGACACCCTCGCCGCCCTCGAACGCGACCGCCGGGTGGCCTTCCGCTACGTCTCCGGCCCCGACTCCGACGCCCCGCTGCCCGCCAACCCCAACGGCAGCGCCCACGACATCGCCGGCCTCTACGGCGGCCCCCGGCGCAACATCCTCGGCCTCATGCCCCACCCCGAGCGCCGCAGCGACCCCCTCCTCGGCGGCACCGACGGCCGCCTGCTCTTTCACTCCGTCACCCGGGCCCTGCTCGCCCGCTGATCCCGCTCCCCCGAGGCATAGACCCGCATGGACACCCCCGTCACCCTGGAGATGGCCCGCGAGCACGGCCTCTCCGAAGCCGAATACACGGCAGCCTGCGACGCCCTCGGGCGCGTGCCCAACTTCCCCGAGCTCGGGGTCCTGTCCGTGATGTGGTCCGAGCACTGCTCGTACAAATCGTCGCGGGTTCACCTCCGGAGGCTGCCCACGACGGGGCCCAAGGTAATCCAGGGCCCGGGCGAAAACGCGGGGGTCATCGACCTCGGCGACGGCTGGGCGGGGGTCTTCAAGATGGAGTCGCACAACCACCCCTCGTTCATTGAGCCCTTCCAGGGGGCGGCCACGGGGGTGGGGGGCATCCTGCGCGACGTCTTCACCATGGGGGCCCGGCCTGTGGCCCTCCTCGACTCCCTGCGCTTCGGCGACCCCGCCCACCCCCGCACCCCGAGCCTCGTCCGGGGCGTGGTGGCGGGCATCGCGGGCTACGGAAACGCCATCGGGGTGCCCACGGTCGGGGGGGAGGTTCAGTTTGACCCGGCCTACAACGGCAACATCCTCGTCAACGTGATGGCCTTCGGGGTGTGCCGCACCGACGGCCTCTTCTTCGGCCGGGCCGAGGGGGTGGGCAACCCGATCCTGTACGTGGGGGCCCGGACGGGGCGCGACGGGATCCATGGCGCCACCATGGCCAGCGCGGAGTTTGCGGACGACAAAGAAGCCCGCCGCCCCACGATGCAGGTGGGCGACCCCTTCATGGAGAAGCTCCTGCTCGAGGCCTGCCTGGAGATCTTCGACGCCCGCGTGCTCGAAGGGGTGCAAGACATGGGGGCCGCGGGGCTCACCTCCAGCACCGTCGAGATGGCCTCGCGGGCCAACAACGGGGTCGAGCTGTGGCTCGATCGTATCCCGCGCAGGGCCCGGGCCCTGACCCCCTACGAGATCCTGCTGTCCGAGAGCCAGGAGCGGATGATCATGGTCGCCCGGGCAGGCCAGGAAGAGCGGGTGGTCGAGATCTGCGCGAAGTGGGACCTCGACGCCGTGGTGGTGGGGCGGGTCACCGACACGCGGCGCTTCGTCGTGCGGGCCACCCCCGGGTACGACCCCCTCTCGGGAGAGCGGTGTCCCGACGCGGCCCCGGTGGTGGTCGACCTCCCGGTCGATCTGCTCACCGACGCGGCCCCGGTGTACGAGCGCCCCATGGTCGACGACCCCCGGCGGCGCGACCTGTGGGAGGTCGACACGGCCCAGTGGCCGGTGGAGCCCGAGGCCGATCTCCTCGGCCTCCTCGGCTCGCCCAACCTCGGGAGCCGAGCATGGATCTGGAGGCAGTTTGACCACATCGTGCGCAACGGGACCGTGGTGGGCCCCGGGCGAGGAGACGCCGCGGTGGTGCGCCTCTTCTGCGAGGAGCCTGCGGCCCGTCGGGAGAAGTTCGTGGCCCTGAGCACCGACTGCAACGGGCGGGTGGGCCTGCTCGACCCGCGCCTCGGGGGGGCCCTGGCCGTGGCCGAGGCCTGCCGCAACGTGGCCTGCTCCGGGGCCGAGCCCATCGCCGTCACCGACTGCCTCAACTACGGGAGCCCCGAGCGTCCCGAGGTCATGGCCCAGATCCGCGACGGGATCGACGGGATCGCCGAGGCCTGCCGGGCCCTCGGGGTGGCCGTGGTGAGCGGCAACGTCAGCCTCTACAACGAGACCACCGAGGCCGACGGGGCCGTGCGGGCCGTGCTCCCGACCCCGACCATCGGGGCCGTGGGGCAGCTCCGGTCGGCCGGGGAGGCCGTGGGGGCGGGGTGGCGGAGCGCGGGGGACACCGTCTGGCTCCTCGGACCGGCCGGGGACGGGGCCCTCGGGGGGAGCGCCTGGCTCACCGACAAGGCCGGGCGGGTGTGTGGCAAGCCCCCGGGGCTCGACCTGGAGGCCGAGGCAAGACTCCAGCGGCTCTTGGTGGCCGCGGCCCGTCGGGGCCTCGTGACGAGCGCCCACGATGTCAGCGACGGAGGGCTCCTGGTGGCCCTGGCCGAGAGCTGCGTGCTGTCGGGGCTCGGGGCGACCCTGAGGCTGCCCGTTGGGCACGGACACGACGCCGGAGGGCTCTTCGGCGAGGCCCCGTCGCGGGCCGTGGTGAGCGTGAGCCCCTACGCGGCCGAGCTGTTTGTGAGGGCCGCCGAGGAGCACGGGGTCGAGGCCCGGCAGATCGGGGTGGTCGGAGGGTCGAGGATGGTCGTGGAGGGAGTAGTCGATGTCGACCTGGGGGCGATGCAGCGGGCGCACCGCGAGGCCCTGGTTGGGGTGGTCGGGGACTGAGGGAGGGCCTTATTTTTTGCCATAACGTGAGGCCCGGGCCCGGCCCCGCCGCGTTTTCCCTCCATGGACACCGTGCGGATCTTATGTTTGATCTCATGCGCGACTTCAGGGCCTTTCGCGACACCTTCGGCCCCCCGATTCCAGGCAGCGGCCGTCCCCCGACGTCCTTTGGCCTCGACGACGGCGGCACCCTGGTGACCTTCGCCGCAGAGGTGGGCACCGGGATCTTTCGCGAAGGGCTTCTCTCCATCTGTTCGACTCGGGAGGGAGATGGCGACCTCGGAGAGTGGACCCCGTATCTGCCCGTGGGCTGCCGACACTTCGCCAGCGGAGCCTTCGGAGCCCTGTTCGCCCTGTGCGGCGAAGACCTATGGATCGTCGACCCTCACTATGGTCAGGTATTGGAGTCCGACATTTCTCTTGGAGGGTTCTTCGAGGCCTTCGCCGACGCGGGGCTGCTCCAGGGCTTCTTGAAGGAGGGCCTGTTTGAGGAGTGGCGGGCGATGTCGGGGGGCCCCCTGGAGGAGGATGTGTTGTGTCCCAACCCGGTTCCGGCCCTGGGGGGGGACTGGCGCCTGGCTTCGTTGAAGCCGGTGAGCTTGATGTCGTTGATGTCTCTTACGGCCCAGCTCCTTGGCAGTCACGGGGGCGGCCAGATCGAGGTGCGCCGACTGTAGGGGTGCTTCGGCCTGCCTGGAGTTCGGAGTACGTCCCTGGGGCGGTGTGGGCGTCGTCGCTCCGGGGCTGAACTCCCCTACGGCATGCCCGCGACCTGATCACCACCCTCCCAGAAGTCGTGTCGGCCCTTCGCGCAACCGGGGTGGGGGACCGGGAGCGGGGTCGTACCCCATCCGTCCACGGTGAAACCCGTCTCAGAAAGTCATACGCCCGTCCCAGATTCGCTGAAGGCAGCGCATGCCGAGGTCGTACCCCCTCCGGGCGAAGGCCCTGTCAATGGCCAACTGAAACTGGCTCTTCCGCACTTTGTGTGGAGGTGGTTGCGCCCCGCCGTGCGCGCCACAACTTGGGCATCCGAGCCACCCCGCGCAACCCACGCTCCCGGCCCTTGGTGTCTCCCCCTGCGATGGCCGCGAGGATCGATCACCGTGGTCGCCGCGACGCCCACGGGGCCATCTGTGCCCTGCGCCTCGGCGTCGGCCACGAGGGCCTTCCCGTGGGCCTCGTCGACCCTCCGCGACGCCTCAGGCGGTGTGTAGGACGCGCTGCCGGAGCAGCTCGATGCTGGCCCGCCCATACATCTGGCGCTTGAGCATCTTGAGCCGGTTGACCTGGCCCTCGGTCTGGCCGTTGCTCCAAGGCAGTTCGACCGCAGCGCGGACTGCGGCCTCGTCGCGGAGTAGCCCCGCGGCGAAGTCGCGTAGCTCCGGCAGGTCGCTGGCAGCGGCCGTGCTCAACCAGGGCTCCAACGCGGTGATGTCGTGCGCACGCACAAGGCGACCAAACTCCACGGCCTGCGCCTGGACAGTACGAATCGTCTCGCAGCGCTCCGTCAGCGCTTGAACGAAGCTGATTTGCTTCGGCGAGAGTCGCGTCTCGGGCAGCAACAGCCACCACC
>CAYUSB010000068.1:0-37836 GCA_964447205.1 uncultured Myxococcaceae bacterium | reverse complement strand
GTTGTCGGTCTGCAGGTCGCGGCAGACCCCCGAGCAGTTGGTGGTCCCCGCCCCGCAGGAGACGGTGCACGTCCCCGCGGAGCAGACCTGACCCGAGGGGCACACCCGGCCGCAGGTCCCGCAGTGGTTGTTGTCGGTCTGCAGGTCGCGGCAGACCCCCGAGCAGTTGGTGGTCCCCGCCCCGCACGACACGGCGCACACCCCCCCCGAGCACAGCTGGCCCGAGGCGCACACGCGGGCGCAGGCCCCGCAGTTGGCGTTGTCGGTCTGCAGGTCGCGGCAGACCCCCGAGCAGTTGGTGGTCCCCGCGGTGCACGACACGGTGCACGTCCCCGCGGAGCACACCTGACCTGAGGGGCACACCCGACCGCACATCCCGCAGTTGACGTTGTCGGTCAGGAGGTTGCGGCAGACCCCCGAGCAGTTGGTCGTGCCCGTCCCGCACGAGACGTTGCAGGTCCCACCGGAGCAGACCTGTCCTGCGGCGCACACGCGGCCGCACACCCCGCAGTGGTTGTTGTCGGTGGACAGGTCGCGGCAGACCCCCGAGCAGTTGGTCTGCCCCATGGCGCACGAGACCACGCAGGCCCCGGCGGCGCACACCTGACCCGCGGCGCACACGCGGCCGCAGGCCCCGCAGTTGACGTTGTCGGTCGCGAGGACCCGGCAGACCCCCGAGCAGTTGGTCGTGCCCGACCCGCAGGAGACGGTGCACGTCCCCGCGGAGCACACCTGACCCGAGGCGCACGCGCGGCCGCAGGTCCCACAGTGGTTGTTGTCGGTCTGCAGGTCGCGGCAGACCCCCGAGCAGTTGGCCAGGCCCGACCCGCACGACACGGCGCACATCCCGCCCGAACAGACCTGACCCGACGCGCACGAGCGGCCGCAGGCCCCGCAGTTGGCGTTGTCGGTCTGCAGGTCGCGGCAGACCCCCGAGCAGTCGGTGGTCCCTGCGGTGCACGAGACGGTGCACGTCCCGGCCGAGCAGACCTGACCCGAGGGGCAGACGCGGCCGCAGGCCCCACAGTTGAGCCGGTCGGTGGCGAGCTCGCGGCAAGTGCCCGAGCACTCCACCTGACCGGGCGGGCACGAGGTCACGCAGGCCCCGGCGGTGCAGCTCTGGCCCGACGGGCAAACCGTCCCGCAGGTCCCGCAGTTGAGCCGGTCGCTGCCGAGGTCGCGGCAGGTCCCCGCGCAGTTGGTGAGCCCGGCCCCGCACGACACCCGGCAGGCCCCCGCGGAGCACACCTGTCCGGCCGGGCAGGCCGTACCGCAGGCCCCGCAGTTGGCGTTGTCGGTCTGGGTGTCGCGGCAGACCCCGGCGCAGTTGGTGAGCCCCGCCAGGCACGACACGGTGCACATCCCGCGAGAGCACACCGTACCCGACGGGCAGACGTTGCCGCAGACCCCGCAGTTGGTGTTGTCAGAGGCCAGGTCGCGGCAGATGCCCGAGCACTGGGCCAGGCCCTCCAGGCACGACACGTTGCAGGTCCCGGCCGAGCAGATCTGCCCCGACGGGCAGGCCGTCCCGCAGGCCCCGCAGTGGTTGTTGTCGGTGGCGGTGTCGCGGCAGACCCCGGAGCAGTTGGTGGTCCCTGCCCCGCACGACACGGTGCACATCCCGCGGGAGCAGAGCTGCCCGGCCGGGCAGGCCGTGCCGCACATCCCGCAGTGGTTGGTGTCGGTCTGCAGGTCGCGGCACACCCCCATGCACTCGCTCAGGCCTCCGCCGCACGACACCTGGCACTGCCCGTTGGAGCAGACCTCTCCGGCCGCACAGCGGGTCCCGCAGGCCCCGCAGTGGTTGAGGTCGGTGGTGGTGTCACGGCAGGTCCCCGAGCACTCGGTGAGCCCCATGGCGCACGACACCTGGCACGTGCCGCTGGAGCAGATCTGCCCCGACGGGCACGCTCCGCCGCACATCCCGCAGTGGTTGTTGTCGGTGGAGAGGTCGCGGCAGGTCCCGCTGCAGTTGGTGGTCCCCACCGCGCACGACACCTGGCACATCCCCATCGAGCAGAGCTGCCCCGGGGGGCAGGCGGTGCCGCAGGCCCCGCAGTGGTTGTTGTCGCTCTGGGTGTCGCGGCACGAGCCTCCGCACTCGGTGGTCCCTCCCCCGCACGACACCTGGCACATCCCCATGGAGCACACCTGCCCGGCGGCGCAGCGGGTCCCGCAGGCCCCGCAGTGGTTGAGGTCGCTCGTGGTGTCGCGGCAGATGCCCCCACACTCGGTGAGCCCCGCCCCGCAGGTGACCACGCAGGCCCCGGCCACGCAGAGCTCGCCGGCCCCGCAGGCGTTGCCGCAGGCCCCGCAGCCGAGGCGGTCGGTCTGAAGGTCGCGGCAGGTTCCGGAGCACTCCGTGAGCCCCGCCCCGCACATGGCCGCGCAGGCCCCCCGCACGCAGAACTGCCCGAGGGGGCAGCGGATCCCACAGCCTCCGCAGTGGCGCACGTTGTTGCCCGTATTGATGCAGCTCTCTCCGCCGCCCATCGCGCCCGCGTCGGTGGTCGTCCCGTCTGGGCAGGCCACCTCCAGCTCGGCGCACCGCACGCGGCACACCCCGGCCTCGCACTGAAACCCCTCCCGGCAGGTGTTGCCGCAGGCCCCGCAGTTGGTGCGGTCGCTCGTGAGCTCGGCGCAGTATCGACCCGAGGTCCCGCCGTCCATCTCGCCGCCCGTGCGGCACTCGACGGTGGTCCCGGTGCACATGAAGGTGCATTGCCCGTTGGCGCAGACCTGATCGCGGCCGCACGCGTTGCCGCAGGCCCCGCAGTGAGACGTGTTGGTCGCGAGGGTCACGCAGCGAGGGGCCGCCCCGGCCGCAGCGCAGAGGGTCTCGTTCTGGGTGCACAGGGGCACGCAGGCCCCGTTCTGACATGTGTTGCCGACCCCGCAGGCCGTACCACAGGCCCCGCAGTGCTCGGGGCTGGTGGTGGTGTCGACGCAGCGCCCCCCGCACGACCGCAGGGGGCTCGGACAGCTCTCGGTCACGTCCGACGTAGAGACGTCCGTCACGGCCGCGTCCTGGGTGGCAGCCGGAGGCCCCCCCCCAATCACGCTCCGACCGTCGCACCCGAGGGATGCCGCCGCGATGGCAAGGCCAAACCATAAGATCCGTGGAGAAGTTGGCATGGATGAACACGCTCCTTTCATCTCCACACTACAGGTCTACGCACGGGCTGCCTCGCCCGGTCGACCGCATCGCCCTTGCCGCGTGTCGAATTGTGCACATGGGATCACGCGCAAAACGCCCCACCCTGGGCCACGGTGACCCAGGGTGGCGAAAGACCCGCGCAGGAAGGCCGCGGAAGCAGGAGAACCCGGCTTCACATCCTGGGCACGCAGGCCCCGTAGGTCTCGGGCAGGTTTTGGAAGCGGGCCCCGCAGAACTGCCCGCTCGGGCAGGCCACCCCGGCGTCGGTGCCCTCGGTGTCGGGGTTGCACACCCGGCGGCAGATCCGGTTGGGGGCGCTCGCGTCGCACATCGTGTCGCTGAACCCGATGCACGTAAACCCCGGGGCGCACCGCTGATTGGTGCAGCAGGGGGTCCCGTCCCCGCCCGGGGTCACCCCGGCCGTCTGGGGGAAGCAGTTGGTGGTCCCGTCGGCGGAGATGGGATCGCACCGGGGGCGGTCGGTGGGGCAGCGGTTTTCGCGGGTAGCGTAGACATCGCAGCCCGTGGCCTCGATGCAGAAGCGCACGGCCAGGTCGTTGACGGTGCCAGCGCAGAGGGCCCCCGGGCGCCCCCCGCGGGACTCGTCGCGGCAGGTGGCGTTGTCGGTCCCGCAGCAGAGCCGGGTGCAGGTCCCCGGGGTGCCCAGGCAGGCGAATCCCTCGCGGCAGTCGTTGGCGGCGTTGCAGCGCTCGCCCCAGCCCCGACGGCCCGCCATGGCGCACACCCCCGTCACGGGGTCGCCTGGGGCCATCCGGGCTCCGTAGCAGCCCTCCCCCGGGGCGCAGCCCGTGCCCGCCACGATGTTGCACGCCCCGAGCATGCCGCAGGCGGGGGTCGGCCCCGCGTCGGGCGTGACGGGACCGGTGTCGGTGACCACGGGTCCGGCGTCGGGGGAGGTCACCCCCATGTCGACCGCAGGGCCTCGATCGACGGGCAGGCCGGTGTCGACCCGCCCCCCGGTGTCCATGCGGGCGACGCCGGAGTCGGTGTCGACCGGGGTGTTTCCACCCGCCGAACATCCCGCCCCCCCCAACCCGAGGGAGGCCATCACAAGCATTGTAAGGATCGTGTGGCGTCGCATGCTGCGCGCTCCTTCCGCGGGCCCCCACGATATCGCACAGGCCCAGCGGGAGCGTAGCATTCCTGTCACGCCTGCGTTTCCCACCTGACGGCCCCGTCGCGGGCTACGAGGGTGATGGCGTCTCCGCGCCGGAGCTCTCCGCGCAGTACGGCCTCGGCCAGGGGAGCCTCGACCCAGCGGGCGATGGCCCGACGCATGGGCCGGGCCCCGAGGCTCGGGTCGTATCCCCCCTGGGCGATGAGGAAATCGACCACCGACCCGTCGACCCGCAGGGCGATCCGCTGCTCGGCGTGGAGCCGGGCCCCGGAATCAGCCAGGAGCCTGCGGGCCACCTCGGCCACCTCGGGGCGGTCGAGGGGGGCGAAGACCAGGGGCTCGTCGATGCGGTTCCACAGCTCGGGGGGCATGGCGGCCCGGGCGGCGGCCAGGACGGCCTCGCTGCGGTCGGGTTCGTGCGCCCCCGCGGCCCCCGGGTCGAACCCGATCCGTCGACCGCCCCGGGCGTCGGCGTAGAGCCCCGCCCCGAGGTTGCTGGTCATCACCACCACCGTGTTGCGGAAGTCCACCGTACGCCCCCGCCCGTCGGTGAGCCTGCCCTCGTCGAGGAGCCCGAGGAGGGCCTCGAGCACGTCCCGGTGGGCCTTCTCGATCTCGTCGAGGAGCACGAGCTGATAGGGCCTGCGCCGTACGGCCTCGGTGAGCTGCCCCCCGTCGGCGTAGCCCACATATCCCGGGGGGGCCCCGATGAGCCGGGCCACGGCGTGCCCCTCGGCGTACTCGGCCATGTCGAAGCGGCTCATGCCCCCGGCCCCGGGGAAGAGGAGCTCGGCCATGGCCTTGGCCGTCTCGGTCTTGCCCACCCCCGTGGGCCCCAGGAGCAGGAAGGTCCCCATGGGCCGAGGCCCTCGGAACCCCACGGCGTTGCGGCGCACCACGTGGGCGATGCGCCCGAGGGGCTCGCGGTGCCCCACCACCCGGGCGGCCAGGTGCTCCTCCAACCGGATCAGCCGCTCCTGATCGGTGGCGGCCACCCGCCCGAGGGGCATGGCGGCCAGCTCGGCCACCACCTCGGCCACGGTGTCGCCCCCGAGCTCGGGGAGCCCCGCCCGACGGGCCCGGGCGCAGGCGAGGTCGAGGACCGTCAGGGCCCGGTCTGGCTGCGGTCGCCCGCCCAGGTACCGGTCGGACAGGGACACGGCCCGTCGGGCCACCGCGTCGTCGAGGCCCAGGCCGTGATGCTCGGACAGGGACGGGCACCGGGCCAGGACCACCGACAGGACCTCCTCGGGTCCGAGCTCCTCCAGCTCGACCCGAACCGCAGCCCGTTCGATCCAGGGCTCCTGCTCGACGAGGCGTCGACACTCTTCGGGGGTGGCCACCCCCAACCACGGGAGGGCCCCGGCCACCAGGAGGGACCGCAGCTCGGCCACCACCTCGTCGGGGGTCTCCCGGGGACTCAGCCACGCCGCCACCGGGTCGAGGATCAGGGTCACCCCCGCACGATGCCGCCCGAGGGTGGCCCCGATGCCCCGGAGGGCCTCGGCCTCGTCGCCGCGGAGACGGGCCGCAAACTCCGGGTGCCGCAGGTGCACGAGGGTGGTCCCCGGGAGCGGACCGAGGCGGGTGGCCACCGTCCGCCGCCCCACCCCGGGCATCCCGACCAGCAGGGCCCCGCGCCCCTCGCGCCGACCGAGGGCGTCGCGCAGACGGGCCAGCTCCGTAGTGCGTCCGACCAGGGCCGAGGCCTCGGCCGACACCGCCCACCGCTCCAACACCGTCGGCAACCCCGTCGGGATCCGGGCCTCTGCCCGCACCGGCTCCCCGCGGGTCTTGACCGCCTTGGCCCCGCCCCGGGTCCCCCCTCGGGCCGCCGTGCGTACACCCCCTGCCGGGTCGGGGCTCCCAGCACTCGTACCGGCACCCGTACCCGGGAGGGGCCCCACCACACGCGCGTCGACCGGAGAGAGCCGGGCCCGCGACACCACCGACCCGCCGCGGGAGGCCCCAGGGAGCCCCTGGGAGGCCTTGGAGGGGGCTACGAGACCTGGAAGGGTCGCGGCCTGGGTGACACCCGCCCGGCGCCCGGACAGGGCCTCCAGGGCCTGGGCTACGGGGGCTGCGGCCACCGCCACGGCAGGCCCCTGGGCGACCAGGGCCGAGGGGGCGAGCTGGATCAGCGCGGCCGCCAGGGCCCCCGGGTCGATGTACATGGACAGGGCGTAGTGGGCGAGGGCGCTTTGGGGTTCGGTCAGGGCGGCGGCGAGGCAGTGGGTGGCGCTCACCTCTCCTTCGCCCCGGGCCACGGCGAGGCGTCGGGCCCGGGACTGCACCCGCTCGAAGATCCCCTCGGGCTCGTGGGTGATCCGCCCCCGGCGCAGCCCGTACACCCGAACCCCCGCCTCATGGAGGCACCGGGCCAGGGCATGCGGAACCTCCAGGGCCGCCTGGGCCAGGTGCAGGGTGGTCGGGGGGCCGTGGCGCTCGGCCGCGAGGCGCTGGGCCCGCTCGACCAGTGCGCGGGCGGTAGGGATCCGGGGCGGGTCCGAGGCAGGGCGGGAGCTGTGGATCATCGCGGGCGTCGGTCCTTCGTCGAATCAGGTCGCTCCCGCGGCTGCCACACCCCAGGAGCCCGACGCCAGTTTTCGACAAGAGAATTGCCCCCAGGAGCTTGCAGCCCCCGCCCGGAGGGAGTTAGTTCTTGTACGTATGATAAAGAAACTGCCGTGGGAGATCGTGGCCCTGGGGGTCGTCGCGGGGTGCGCCCGGGATGCGGGCCGGGCTCCCGCAGGGTTTCAAGGGGTGGTGGAGTTTGAAGAGCGGGTGGTGAGCTTCGAGGTCGGGGGCCGCCTCCGGGCCCTGACCGTGGCCCGGGGCGACTCCGTGCAGTCCGGGGCCTCCATCGCCCACCTCGACGACACGGCCGCCACCCCGGCCCGGGAGGCTCGCCGGGCCGAGGTCGACGCTGCCCGGGCCCGTCTGTCCCTCCTTCGGGCGGGGGCCCGGCCCTCGGACGTTCGGGCGGCCGCGGCCCAGGCCCAGGCTACGGCCGCGGTCCAGACCACCCTCCGCACGAGCCTCACCCGGGCCCAATCCCTGGCCCGGTCGGGGTCGGTTCCCGCGGCCCAGGTCGACGACCTCCAGGGGCAGTACAACCGGGCCACCGCCGAGCGGGCCGCCGCCGAGGAGCGGGCCAGCACCCTGCGCCAGGGCCCCCGCCCTCAGGAGGTCGCCGCCGCCCAGGCCCAACTCCGCGCGGCCGAACACGCCCTCTCCGCCGAGGGCCAGCGCCTCGCCCGCTACGAGGCCCGGAGCCCCATCGCGGGCACGGTCCTCGACATCCTGGCCGAGCCCGGCGACGTGGTGGCCCCGGGGGCCCCGGTGATCACCCTGGCCGACACCGCCCGCCCCTACGTCGACGTCTCGGTCCCCCTGGGGTCGGTGGCCTCCATCCGTCCCGGGGCCCCGGCCTCCGTCCGCGTCGACGGCCTCGACCGCCCGCTCCCCGCCCGGGTCGAGGACATCGGGCGGCGCACGGAGTTTACCCCCCGATACCTCTTCAGCGACCACGAGAGGCCGAGCCTCGTGGTGCGGGTCCGCCTCCGGGTCGACGACCCCGGGCGCAGCCTCCGGGCGGGCCTTCCGGCCTTCGCCACGGTCGAGGGAGCCCGGCCGTGACCGCCCCCCTCGTCATCGAGACCCACGACCTCACCCGGCGGTTCGGGTCGTTTACGGCCGTCCAGGGGGTCAACCTGGAGGTCCGACGGGGCGAGATCTTCGGGGTCCTCGGCCCCAACGGGGCAGGCAAGAGCACCACCATCCGCATGCTCTGCGGGATCCTCGACCCCACCCGCGGGACGGGCCGCGTCGTGGGCTACGACGTGGCCCGCGAGCCCGAGCGCATCAAGGAGCGAATCGGCTACATGACCCAGAGGTTCTCCCTCTACGAAGACCTCTCGGTGCGCGAAAACCTGTCGTTTTATGCCGGGATCTACGCCCTTCGGGGCCCCGCGGGGCGCCGACGCATCGAGGAGGTCCTCGCACGCAGCGGCCTCGGCCCCCGGGCCTCCCAACTCGCCGGGACCCTCTCGGGCGGGTGGAAGCAGCGGGTGGCCCTGGCCTGCGCCACCCTGCACGACCCGCCCCTCCTCTTCCTCGACGAGCCCACCGCCGGGGTCGACCCCGTGTCCCGCCGCGACTTCTGGGACCAGATCCACCACCTCTCCGCCGCAGGCACCACCGTCCTGGTCACCACCCACTACATGGACGAGGCCGAGCGCTGCCACCGCCTGGCCTTCATCTTCCGCGGGAGCCTCCTCGACGTGGGGACCCCTCAGGAGATCGTGACCCGGGCGGGCCTTCGGGTGTGCGAGCTCCGCGTCGACGACGGGCAATCCGCCACCGAGGTCCTGCGGGCCGACCCCGACGTCGAGGAGGTGGCCCACTACGGGCCCGTGCTCCGGGTGGCCGTGCGCGGGGTCGACGACCCCCTCGCGTTCTGCGCCGGGCGCCTCGGGGCCGTGGGGGTCACCGTGCTCCACGGGGCCCCCGCCCGGGCCACGGTCGAAGACGCCTTCGTGGCCATGGTCCGCCGCGACGAGGCGGCCCGCGACGCATGAACAACCTCGTGCGCCTCCTGGCCATCGCCCGCAAGGAGCTCCTCCAGCTCCGACGCGACCGGCTCACCCTGGCCATGATGGTGATGCTCCCGGTGATGCAGCTCCTGCTCTTCGGGTACGCCATCAACACCGATGTCCGCAACGCCCCGACCGCGGTCCTCGACGAGGACGGGTCGGCCCGGTCGCGCGACTTCGTCCGCCGGATGGAGGCCACGGGCTTCTACCGGGTCGTGGGCCACGTCCGCAGCCGCGACGAGATGCGCCAGGCCTTCCGGTCGGGCCGGTCGCGGGTGGCCGTGGTCTTCCCCGCGGGGTACGGACGCGACATCGCCCGCGGCCGCCCGGGGCGGATCCAGCTCATCGTCGACGGGAGCGACCCCCAGACCGTGGCCAGCGCGGCCAACACCGCCGCGGGCCTCGCCGCCGACCTCGGGGCCACCCTCTCCCTCGAGCGCCTGCAACGCAGCGGGAGGCCCCCCTCCGGGCCCCCGATCGTGCTCGAGACCGACACCTGGTACAACCCCGAGCTCCGCACCGCGGTGTTCGTCGTGCCTGGCCTCGTGGGGCTCATCCTCACGATGACCATGGTGATGCTCACGGCCATGGCCCTGGCCCGCGAGCGCGAGCGCGGGACCCTGGAGCAGCTCATCGTCTCGCCCGTGCGCTCGGTCGAGCTCGTGGTGGGCAAGATCGTGCCGTACATCGCCATCGGCTACGTCCAGATGAGCCTGATCTTCACCGTCGGGGCCCTGGTGTTTCGGGTGCCCCTGGTGGGCTCCCTGCCCCTCATCTATGCCATCGCCTCGCTCTTCATCGCGGCCAATCTGGCCATCGGCCTGACCTTCAGCGGGGTGGCCAGGACCCAGCAGCAGGCCATGCAGATGAGCTTCTTCTTCCTGCTGCCCAACATCCTCCTGTCGGGGTTTATGTTTCCGTGGGAGGCCATGCCGGCCCCCGCCCGGGTGCTCTCCCAGGGGCTCCCCCTCACCCACTTCCTGCGCATCACCCGGGCCATCGTGCTCCGCGGGGCCGGCTGGGACGACGTCCGCGGCGAGGTCGGGGCCCTGGCGATCATCGTGGCCGTCCTCGTCACCCTCAGCACCCTGCGCTTCCGGAAGAAGCTATAGAAACGAGTCCCCCGGCCCCATGGCACGACCACGAAGCGACATCAGCGCGCGGATCCTCCAGGCGGCGGGTCCCCGTTTTCTCCAGGACGGGGTCGACGGGGCCTCGATGCGGGCCATCGCCCGCGACGCCCACACCTCCGTCGGGATGATCACCTACTATTTCCCCACCAAGGACGCCCTCTTCGCCGCCGTGGTCGAGCACGCCTACACCGGCCTCCTCAACGACCTCAGCACGGCCCTCGAGCCCGACGCCCCGTTTGAGGCCCAGGTGGCCCGCCTCCATCATCGGGCCGCCCACCTGAGCCCCGAGGAGTTTGTGGTCTTGCGTCTGGTCCTCCGAGAGCTCCTGGTGTCGTCGCCGCGGACCCCAGCCCTGCTCGCCCGCTTCTCCCGCGGACACATCCCCATCCTCCTCGAGGCCGTGGGCCGGGCCTATGCCCGGGGCGAGGTCCGCCCCGAGATCCACCCCCTGGCCACCGGGCTGGCCGTGGCCACCACGGGGCTCGGGGTCCAGCTCGCCGCCCGGATCCTCGCCGAGGCCATTCCCGCCGGCCTCCGCCCGACGCCCCCCGAGTCCCTCGGAGAGTCCCTGCGCGACCTGCTCTTCCACGGGCTGAGCCCCCGTCCCCCGCCGGACCCGTCGTCGACCCCGCCTACGGAGTGAATCGCCACGGTCGCTTCCGTCGTCTCCTGCCATCGCGTAGAGTCCCGGAGGCAGGTCGGCGCGTCGTCGACCTCGCGGGAATACGTGCGGAGCGTTGGTCATGATCGATCGTCGAGGGTGGCTGGTGGGTGTCGGGGCCGCAGGCCTGGGGGCGGTCCTCCAGGTCGGGCCCGCGAAGGCGCAGAGCAACGGGGTGTTGGTGTTTGTCAGCCGACGGCCCCCCCGGGAGCTCAACGCCAACATCCGCGGGTGGGCCACGGCCAACCAGGTGCGGTCGTTCGCCGAGGACACCACCAGCCACGTGTGGAGGGTGCAGTTTATGGCCTTCCTGTCGCGCGAACCCCGCTCGGCCGAGGTCAACCTCGTGTTCTACAAGCTGGAGGGCCGCACCCGTCGGTACATCTCCAACGAGCCCGTGGCCCTCTCCAGCCCCAACGAGCGCATCTTCTACCACCAGACCACCCTGCACCGGGCCGCGGGCGAGTTTGAGCCCATGGAGACCTACGAGGTCGCCATCACCGTGGCCGACTCCCGCGGCAACAGCGAGATCGCCCGGGGTCGCATCGCCCTCGTGGGCCAGGTCGAGCGCCGCGGCCCTGGGGTCGTCGACTTCACCCGCGGGACCCCCGTCGTGCCATAGGCCAGGGTCAGCCCTCGAAGCGGGTGCAGTGGTGCCCGACCGCAAGCACCCCCTCCGCAATCCCATCCACCCGCACCACCACCTCGCGGCAGCGGGCGCAGTGGCGGGCCTCCATGCCGTTGCGGGTTCCGGCGGCGTGCATGGCCTCCCAGGACTCGCCGCAGACCTCCACCTCCACCGCCCCGAGCCGGACCCTCCGCACCCGCGGGGCCTCCACCCCCGCCCCGCCATCGAGGGCCTCGATCAGCCCGAAGGCCCCACGGGCCGCCTTGGGGTCGGCCCGCACCGCCCGAAGGTCTGCCCGGGCCTCGGAGGCGAGGGCGACCAGGGCCACGACGTCGCAGGCCTCGACCCGACCGCTCCATACGGCCTGCACGAGGGGGTCGCGCAGAGAGGCCCAGAGGGCGGCCCGCTCGGTGGGCCCGAGGCCCTCGTCCCGTGTGGTGATCGAGGCCGCGGCCCGCTCGGTAGGCGTCAGGGCCTCGACGGGCCCGTCCTCGGCGAAGGGGCGTAGGGCCGCCGCAAACGACGGCAGATCGGCAGGGCGGGCCCCGGGGTGGTGGTCGAGGGCCTTCCGAAGCAGGGAGAGCAGACCCGCGGGCACCGCCGCCGTGGTCTCGAACGAGACCGGGACCGACTGCACGAGGGCCATCATCCGCTCCATGTCCCCGCCGCCGGGCAGAACCGGGCGCCCGAAGATCAGCTCGTAGAGCAGGGCCCCGAGGCTGTAGACATCGGTCGAGGGCCCCAGGGCCTGCCGGGTCACCATCTCCCGGGCCATCAAACGGAGGGTCGGAACCCACGTCGAACGCCCGAGATACGTGGCCCTCTCGGCTCCCGAGGGCCCCAGGGTGTGGACCATCACCCGCCCGTCGGGGCCCACCCGGACCTCGGTCCCGTCGATCGCCCCGTGAGGCTCCCCGAGTCGGCCGTAGGCCTCAGCCGTCGCGGCCACGAGGGCCACCGCCCGGGGCACCGAGACCGCGGCCCGTCCGCTCCGGCCTCGCCCGATCAGGTCGGACAGGGTCGGCCCGGCGAAGAAGCGGGTGACCACCGCCCCCGGGCCCTGGTCCTCGATGTGGACGATCGGCGCGATCTGGGGGAACGCCCCGCCCTGGAGCCTTCGGGCCTGGACAAGGCGCTGCCGGCCGAATGTGGGGTCGAGCGCGTAGACGAGGCCCCACCGCCCCGTCCGGGTCGCGAGGCGGACCGGGTGAGCCCCCGCGTGCAGGGAGTGCCACGGGCGCCAGCCGTCGATCGTGCGGTGCGAGGGGCCCGACATCGCCGGTACGATACCACTGCGGGTGCGGGCGGGGGTGCGGGGCCGGGGGTTCAGCCGGGGTCTTCGGGGAGCCAGTGGGCGGCGAGCCAGTCGAGGCTCACCGGGACGGCCCGCAAGACCGCGTCGACCGACCGCACGGCGGGGTCGGGCCCCAGGGCTCCGGAGGCGTAGGCCCGGGCGAAGAGCACCCAGTTGGACAGCTCGAAGTGATGCAGGAGGGACACAAACCGGCGCCCCTCCAGGGCCTCCAGGACCTCCCCGGCGGCGTCGACATCGCGGGCCGCGACGAGCCCCGTGGCGGCGTCGAAGAGCAGGGCCCGGAGGTCTTCAAACGCCCGCTCGGGGTCGTCGGCCACGCCCGCGAGCAGGGCCTCGAAGGCCTCCTCGCCCATCCCCGCCCCCTCGGCCACCGCCGCCATGGCCGGAACCTGGCTCTCCAGAAACTCCCCTCCCCGCCCGAGGGTCCTGCCGATGAGGTACAGGTCAAACGCGCTGGCCACGGCCTCGCCGAGAAAGAGGCCGTCGGCCGAAGCCGGTCCCCCGAGGGCCTTGCGGGCGGCGTGATGCCACGCCACATGGGCCAGGACATCGGCGTCGAGGCTGGGGTCGACCAGGACATCCGCCGGGGCCGCGGCGTCCCAGTACGTGAGGTTGAGAAAGAGGGCCCGGTCCCAGAAGGCGTGGGGCGAGCCCGGGCCAGGCACCCGGAAGCTCACCCCGTCGGCCCGAAGCATGTGCTTGAGGCTGCGGTAGAGGGCGATGTGGGTCAGGTCGTCTTCGCCGCGGAGGGTCAGGGCCTCGAGGCCCACAGTGAGGAAGGTCATGGAGTGCCCCGACGGGTACCACACCCCGGGCCTACGGAGGGGGAGCCACCTGCACCGTGAGGTGATACGCGAAATCCGTCGAGATCACCTGCTGGGGGGCGCTCACCCGGGCGAAGTACATCCCCTCCCCCACGGCCTGGGCCAGGGTCACCACGGGGCAGCCCTCGCGACGCGCCGAGACGGCCGTCGAGACCCCCACGGGCGCAGACGGAAGGGCCTCTCCGACAGGGCGATCGCTGCGCAGAAGGCCGAGGGTCACCCCCTCCGGGCACGGGGCCCCCGCGGCCGCCGGGCGCAGCGTCAGCTCGACCCGCTGTCCTGCGGGGGCAGCAAACTCAAACATGTCGGTGTCGCACACCGCGAGGCTCCCCGACACGGTGAAGGGATCGGCCATCCCCCCTTCGGGGCGCAGGGCCATGCAGTTGGTGTAGTCGTCGTTGGCCACCCCGACCTCGCTCTCCAGGGGCCGACGGAGCACCTTGTGGCAGCGCTCGCACACCACTCCCCCCTGGGGGCGCCCGTCGTCGCAGGGCTCCCCGTGCTCCAGGACCCCGTTGCCGCACACCGGCTGCACGACCGTGACCCCGTAGCGGGCCCCGCCCCGGACCCGGCTGTCGATGCCCACCACGTAGGCCCCGTCGCTCTCGGGGCGAAACGAGAAGTGCTCGCCGCGCCCCGGGCCGCACACGTCGGAGGCCGCCGCGGGCGAACACTGGAGGGTCGTGCACACGGGCAGGACGTACACCGCCGGGTCGCCGTCGACGGGGTCGAGGGGGTCGACGTGGAAGTGCCAGGTCTCGCCCCGGCGCATGGCCACGGTGAAGAAGCCCTCGTTGCCGGGCAGGTCGTTGCCCACGCAGCCGGCGAATTCCCTGTACCCGTCGGTGAGGCCCGTGGTGTCGACCACCTGGACCCGCGTGGGGTCGGACCCCACCCGCGGCAGGGTGGCCATGGACTCGCACCGGTCGGACAGGGTCAGCCCCGCGGCGCTCTGGTAGAGGGAGGGGTCGAAGACATCGCACCCGAGGCCCAGGACCGTCAGCACGAGCAGAGGCACGCGGGGGGAAGGCATCGGGCGGGGGGCTCTCATCGCTGAAGGTAGGGGTTGGACTCGATGGCCGGAGATTGGCCCGGGCGGGCCGCGGGACGAACCGCGGGCTCGGGGCGAGGCCTCGGCTCGGCACGACCCCGACGGCGCACAGGATCGGCCGCGGCCACAGCGGGGAGCGCCCCCGGGAGCACCCCTGGGGCGCTGCCGAGAGCCCCGGCGTCGTGCGCTGCGACGGGAGCCTCCGGGGGCCCAGACGGTGCCTCTGCGGCGGGCCCGGGAGGCGCCAAGGGGGGCGCCCGCGGAGGCGGCTCGGGCGGCGGAGTGGGGGCGAGGACCGCGGTGACCGGAGGCGGGGAGGCGGTCACGGGGGAGGCGGGCCCGGGCCGCGGGGGGGGATGGCGCAGGGCCAGGTATCCGCCCGCGGAGGCCACGAGCACGAAGGCCCCGACCCCGAAGGCCAGGCCCCGGCGCGGGCTCTGGGGGGCGGCCCGTTGCGCGGACAACTCCGCGGCGGCGATGGGGTGCGGGGTGCTCACCTCGATGGCCGGCAGGCTGCGGGCCGTCTTGCCCGTCGCGATGGCGGGGCGGGAGGGGTTGCTCGCGGGGCGCTCGACCTCGCCGGTGCCCGCCCTCGCCCCAGAGGCCGACAGGGAGACCGACCCGTCGACGCTCCGGGCGTGGTCGCGGATGAGGGCCCGGCGTTTGTCGAAATCGTCTGCGAAGAGGCGCTTGAGGAGGTCGGCCACCTCGTGGGAGGAGGCCAGCAGGCCGTGCTCGGCGGCGACCGACTCCAGCCGCTCGGCCATGGCCCGGGCGGAGTCGTAGCGGCAGGTGGGGTCGCGCTCGAGGGCCCGCATGCAGGCCGCCTCCAGGGCGGGCGGGAGCTCGGGCAGGAGCTTGCGGGGCGGGGTGATCTCGCCGGTGATGACCTGCATCAGGGCCCCCATCTCGGTGTCGGCCTGAAAGAGCCGGTGACCCGTGAGGCCCTCCCAGAGCACGATCCCGAGGGAGAAGAGGTCGGACCGGCGGTCGACGGCCCCGGCCGAGACCTGCTCGGGGGACATGTACGAGGGTTTGCCCTTGATCATCCCGGGGCGCGAGGCGGCGATGCGGGAGGCCGCGAGGGCGATCCCGAAGTCGGTGATGCGCCCGACCCCGTCGGTGCCGACGAGGATGTTTTGTGGGGACACGTCGCGGTGCACGAGGCCGAGGGGGTGGCCGTCGTCGTCGGTGAGCTCGTGGGCGGCGTGCAGGCCCCGCAGGGCGTCGACCACCACCCGGACGGTCACCCGGACCCGCTCGGCCCACGCGATCTCGTGGGCCCGGTGCAGGAGCCGCGAGAAATTGACCCCGTCGATGTAGTCCATCACGAGGTAGAACCCGCGGTCGCTCTGGCAGATGTCGACGATGGGGACGGCGTTGGGGTGGTGGATCCGGGCCGCGATCCGGGCTTCGTCGAGGAGCATCACGACGAACTCGGACTCCTCGGCGAGGTGGGGGTGCATGAGCTTGATGGCGTAGAGGCGCTGAAACCCGCCGACCCCGGGCAGCCGGGCCAGGTGCACCGCCCCCATGCCCCCGCGGGCGAGGAGGGCGATGAGCTCGTACCGGTCGAGCATCTCGGGGCTGGGTCGTGGGTTTTCGTCAGGCATCCGGAGGCACTCCGCGCCGAGGCCCGGGAGCCCGTTGGTGGCCCGGACCCCTATGGTTTTCAACCGTACCACGCGGGGCCAGGGGCCTCCAACCCGCGACCGACGCCCCTCAGGCGGGGGTCTCGTTGCCCGGGATCTGCATGGTCTGTACGTACATCCGGATGTCGCGCAGGACCTCCACCGAGATGTCCATGAAGCTCAGCCCCACGGCGTTGCGTCGGGCCCCTCCACGAAACCAGCGGACCACCACCGACTCGCTCACCACCCGGCCCTCGTAGGGCATGCAGAACCGGGCCGTGTAGACCGTGCCCTCCTTGAGGACCCCGTCGATCATGGCGAGGAACCCCCCCTCGGAGATGTCCTCCAGGCGTCCGTCGGTGACCACGCTCTCGTGCAGGAAGAAGCGCACGGGGGCGATAAACGGGGCCCTCCGTTGGACGCGCCGCTCGTCCTCGCCGATGAGCTTGGGGGCGAGGATCTTCGGGGCGACCCGCACGGGGGGGCCGACGAGGGCCCCCTGCTCGAAGGCCAGGCGGCAGTCTTCGGCGAAATCGCGGGCGCTCTGGGGCCGGGCCCGGACGTCCTGGGCGAAGGCGGCCATGACCCGGGCGCTCAGCCTCCGGGGGATGTCGGGCCGGATCGTGTGGGGGGCTTTTGGGGGTTCGTCCCGCACGAGTTTGGTGGCGATCTCGTAGGGGGTCCCCTCGAAGGGCAGGACCCCGGTGAGGAGCTCGTAGGCGATCACGGCCAGGGCCCACAGGTCGATGGCCTTGCTGGGGGTCTCGGCGCTGATCTGCTCGGGGGCCATGTACTCGTAAGTGCCCACCACCTCGCCCGCGGCGGTGAGGGTCCGGGGTTTGTCGAGCAGGAGGCAGACCCCAAAATCGAGGACGTGCATCCGCTCGATCCCCGAGGCGTCCCAGGAGAGCATCACGTTGCTGGGCTTGAGGTCGCGGTGGACCACGTTGTTGGCGTGGATGGCGTCGACGATCTCGGCGAGGTCGACGATGGCCTGGGCGGCCTCGACCGGGGACAGGTGCCCGCGGGTCACGAGGAGAGACTCCAGGGTGCGGCCCTCGACGTACTCCATGGCCATGTAGGGCCCGAACGTCGGGCACTGCCCCGCGTCGCGGACCTGGACCACCCCGGGGTGACGGCACTGGGCCATGGCCTGGGCCTCCCGGTAGAGCCGGGCGATGTTGTTCTGCGTGGCCCCGGATTTGACGAGGGGGACCTTGATGGCCACCCGCTCGGACAGGACGCGGTGCTGGGCCTCGAAGATCATCCCCATGCCCCCTTCGGCGATCTGCCGCGTCAGGAGGTAGCGGCCATCGAGAACATTGCCAACCTTGGGAGGGATCATCGCCAGAGTCCTTGCAGATCGGATTCAGAGAGCAACGCAGGGCCCCTCAAGGGCCGCGGCCGTCGCCAGGGTCGCCCGTCGGGGGTACACGGCCCTTCAGAACGCCCCCCCGAGGCCCAGGGAGACCCCCCCCGCCGTGGGGGTCAGGGTCGGGGTCGCAGGCCGGGCCCTCCACCGGGTGAAGAACACCCCCACCACGGCGGTGGCCACCCCGAGCCCGAGGGTGGTCCCAAGGAGCACATTGGTGCGGACCTCGCGGGACACTCCGTCGTTGTATCCCGCCTCGGACGGGGACTGGACGTAGGCGTCGCGGGCCTCGAGGGTGTCGAGCCCGCTCCACAGGAGGAGCCCGGCGCTGACGGCCGTGAGGCCCGCCCCCACGGCGAAGATCACCGGCGACAGGGGCCTCGGGGGCGCTTCGGGGGCGACCTGGATCGGCGCGGGCGGAGGGGGGGTGACGACGATCACCGGAGCGGGCGGAGGCGTCGGGGGAGGCGTTGGGGGCTCGGGCGGGGCCTCGAGCTCGAGCTCGGTCTGTTGGCCGGCCGCGAGGGTGAGGGGCCGGGACCGGGTGCGACCGGGGCCCCAGACGATCTCCAGGGCCCGCGGCCCCGGGTCGGCGTAGAAGGCGTGGGCCGCGGCGGTCTGGGACGACACGGCCCGGCCGTCGACGCTCAGGGTGCAGGCGGGGGTGCAGCGCACCGAGACCCGCGCGAGTTGGGGCCCCTCGGAGGCCTGAACCTCGGCGGCCAGGGCCACGCTCTGGGGGTCTGCGGCGTCTCGGGTCTGGGCCCGCAAGGCCAGGCTCGCGGCCCGGGCCCGCTGCCCCGCGGCCAGGTGGTTACGAATGGCCGAACGCAGGGCCGCAGGGCTCGGGGCCGCCCCGTCGGCGAGCTCGAACATCTCCGCGGCCCGGGCGTACTCCCGCCCCAACTGGAGGCGCTGTCCCTCCTGAAACGCCGCCGCCGCGGCGGCCACATCGCCGGTTTGCGACGAGGCCGTCCCGGCGGCGACGAGGACACTCGCTCCCAGCACCACGCCGGCCACACATCGCGCCCACATCATCGGTGCCGGAGGGTACCACCCCGGGTCGTGCGCTGTCACGGCCCCTGCCGGGCACCCGGGTCGTACGCGCGCACGAGGGTCACGATCCGATCGACCACGGCGGCCCGATCGAGGGTGGAGCTGTCGACCCGGGTGGCCCCTTCGGCCTCGCGCAAGGGGGCGATCGAGCGGCCGGCGTCCTGGGCGTCGCGCTGCTCGACCTCCCGCAGGACCGTGTCGTAGTCCACCGCGGTCCCGCCCTGGGCGAGCTGGGCGTGGCGGCGTCGGGCCCGGACCGCGGGGGAGGCCGTGAGAAACACCTTCACCTCGGCGTCGGGGAAGACCACCGTCCCGATGTCGCGGCCTTCGAGGACCACGGCCCCGTCGCGGCCAAACCGCCGTTGCAGCTCCAGGAGGGCCGCCCGCACCCCGGGGTAGGCGCTCACGGCGCTGGCCCCGAGGCTCATGGCCCCGGTACGGATCCGGTCGCCCGGAAACTCCCCCCGGAGCCGCACCTCGGTGACCCGCCCGGTCCCGTCGGGCCGCTCGACCGAGGCGAGGGTGAGGGTCTCCTGGGCCACGGCCTCGGCCGCCAGGGCCTCCACCGCGGGGCCGTCGCCGAGGTCGACCCCGGCCTCGTCGGCCAGGAGGGCCACCGCCCGATAGAGGGACCCCGTGTCGACCAGGGTGTACCCCAACGCCCGGGCCACCTCCTGCGACACCGTGCTCTTGCCTGCCCCTGCGGGGCCGTCGATGGCCACTACGGGCCTCTGCCTCGCCATTGCCCGTCTACTCCTCGTGCAAGACCCCGCCGAGCCCGCGCAGGGTGGCGGCAAACCCCGGATCGCTCGTCGCTACGCAGGCCACGTCCTCGATGACGGTCTCTCCTTCGGCCCGCAAGGCCAGGACCGCCGCCGCCATGGCCACCCGGTGATCGCCGCGGCTCTGCACCACGGCCCCACCCCGAACCCTCCCTCCGCCCTCGACCCGCAGCCCCGCCGGGGTCACCGCGTGGGGCACCCCGAAGGCGGCCAGCATGGCCCCGAGGGCCTCGACCCGGTCGGACTCCTTCACCCGCAGCTCGGCCAGATCGTCAAACACGCTCTCCCCAGGCGACACCGCCGCCGCGGCCACCAGGACCGGGACCTCGTCGATGCACCGGACGGCCAGCTCGCCCCCCACCCGGGCCCCCCGACGGAGCTCCCCGGTGGCCCCGACCCCCACGTGGAGGTTGGCCACGGGCTCTGCGCCCTGTTCGCCCTTGGGGTCGGCGATCACGCCCCCCCCCTGGTCGCGCAGGACCTCCAGAAAGCCCACCCGGGTCGGGTTGGTGAGCACCCTGCGGACCATCACCCGGCTGCCCGAAACCATATGGGCCGCGGTAATCCAGAAGGCCGCGGCCGAGGGGTCTCCGGCGATCTCCAGGTCGAGGGGAGCCAGGACCCGGTCCCAGTCGCCCGGGTCGAGCATCACGGCAGGACCCATGGTGGACAACGGGGCCCCCATGGCGAGGAGCATGCGTTCGGTGTGGTCGCGCGACACCATGGGCTCGCGCAGGGCCGTGACCCCGTCGGCGAAGAGCCCCGACAGGAGGAGGGCCGACTTCACCTGGGCGCTGGCTACGGGCAGGGCGTACTCCAGCTCGAAGAGCCTCTGCCCCGGGCCGAGCCCCGTGATGGTCAGGGGGGCCGTCTCATCGCGCCGGGCTACGTCCACCACCCCCTCGATCCGTGCTCCCCGCTGCCGCAAGGGCCGGGTCACCCGCCCCATGGGCCGCCGCGACAGGGAGGCATCTCCCGTCAACACAGCGTCAAACCCCTGGGCCACCAGGACCCCCGCGGCCAGGCGCAGGGCCGTGCCCGCGTTGCCACAATCGAGGGCCTCCCGCGGGCACTGGAGGCCTTCGAGGCCGACCCCGTCGATCTGCACCGCGGCCCGATCGACCCCGGTCACCCCCACCCCGAGGGCCTCGACCAGCCGCCGGGTGGCGGCCACGTCCGCGCCCGGAGACAGCCCCCGCACGAGGCTCTGCCCCGAGGCCAGGGCCCCGAGGAGGAGTGCCCGATGCGACAGGGACTTGTCCCCCGGGACGGTCACGGCCCCCCGCAGGGGACGGGCGGCGGGCTCGACCCGCCAGCGTCGGATGGGCGTAGACATCGGGCCCGTCACTCGCTCGACTCGGCGAGGTCGTCGAGGATGGTGGCGATCCGCAGGGCCCGGCGGGCCTCGTCGCGAGAGGCCTCCACCGACAGCCGCACGATGTCGCCCTCGGCCCCCACCTGAAACCCCTCCCGCAAGAGCCGGGACAACCCCAGGAGGCGCACGGGCAGGAGGCCCCCGAGGCGTCGGCTCTCGGCCCCGAGGAGCCGGGCGAGCTCGGCCGCGGAGGCTTCGGTCCCGGTCTGGCCGTAGGCCTGGATCGTGGCCCCCTCCCCCAGGTTGCCCCAGCCCACCACCCGCATCAACTGATCGCTCTGGGGCACCCCCCGAACCGCCGCCACAGGCTGCCGGGCCCGTACGGCCTGCAGGTCGAGGGCCACCCGCACGGGGTGATCGCCCGGGTCGAGGCGCCCTGCGAGGTCGGCGAAACGCGGGTCGTCGTGGGCCGAATGGGCGTCGGCCCCGGCGAGGTGTCCGGCCACCCGGCGCACGAGGCCCCGTTCCATGACGATCATGAGGTCGTGGGTGGGGAAGGCGTAGGCCCTCTGGCCCACCACGGTGTACGCGAGGCCCTGCTCGACGGCCTCGGGGGTCGCGGCCGGACCGCTCTGGGGGACCCGGGCCCGGGCCTCAGCCAGCACAGAGGCCCGGGTATACTGGCCCCGCACGACGGCCACGGGCCAGCCCGGACCCGTCCGCCCGGGGGGCGCATAGATGGCCAGGGCGGCCATGGTGCCCACCCGAAACACGTCCATCCCCAGCTCGCGGCGCACGAGGGGAAGGTCGGCCCCGAGGGTCCCTGCGAGCTCCAGGACCCCTTCGTAGTGCGGCGATTGGCGTAGAGCGGCCAGGTCGAGGCGCACCCACCCGAGGGCCCCGGCTGGCAGCAGGGCCAGGACCTCTCCCGTAAGGTCGCGCCGCACCCGCGGGGGATCGGTCGTCGGAGGGGTCGCCGGGGTGGTGGCGCACCCGCCCATCAGGGCCAGGGCCACCATCACATGCTTCACCGCACCACGTCGCCGCCAGACCATTGCCGGGCGGCACCCTACGCGAATCGCGTGCGAGGTGCCACCCATCCCGGAGGCTCCTACGCCCGCGGGGCCGAAGCCAGGGCCTTGAGCTGCACGACAAAATGCAGGGCCTCGAGCGGGGTCATCCGCTCGACGTCGACGCCCGCCAGGGCCTCCAGGACGGGGTGGCTCGCCGCGGGAGCCCGGTCGCTCGGCCCCCCTCCGTCGAAGAGGCCCCGCTGTTGGGGCGGTCGACGCATCGGGCCCTCTCCGCGCTCGAGCTCCTTGAGGAGGCCACGGGCCCGGGCCAGGAGAGGTTCGGGCAGACCCGCGAGGCGGGCCACGGCCACCCCGTACGAACGCGAGGCCCCCCCTTCGGCCAGCTTGTGCAGAAACACGATGTCGTCGCCGCTCTCGCGGGCCGAGACGTTGACGTTGACCGCGTGGGCCCGGGTCTCGGTGAGGGCGCACAGCTCGTGGTAGTGGGTGGCGAACATCGACCGGGCCTTGACCACGTCGTGCAGGTACTCGGCCACCGCCCAGGCGATGGCGAGGCCGTCGAAGGTGCTGGTCCCGCGGCCGATCTCGTCGAAGAGCACGAGGGAGCGGGAGGTGGCCCCCCGCAGGATGGTGGCCGTTTCGCGCATCTCGACCATGAAGGTGCTGGCCCCCCGGGCGAGGTCGTCGCTGGCCCCCACGCGGGTGTACACCCGGTCGACCCGTCCGATGTGGGCCGAGGCCGCGGGCACGAAGCCCCCCGCCTGGGCCATGATGACCAGGAGGGCCACCATCCGCATGAGGGTGCTCTTTCCGGCCATGTTGGGCCCCGTCACGAGCATCAGACGGGCCCCCTTCTGGTCGAGGGTCACGTCGTTGGGGACGAAGGCCCCGGGCTCCAGCATGCCCTCGACCACGGGGTGTCGGGCCTCGGTGAAGGCCAGAAGGACCCCGTCGTCGACGAGGGGGCGCACATAATCATGGCGGTGGGCCACCTCGGCGAGGGACCCGAGGGCGTCGAGGTCGGCCAGGGCGTTGGCGAGGCGGGAGAGCCTGCCCACGGCCTCGGCCACCCGGGCCCGGAGCTGCTCGAAGCGCTCGGTCTCCAGGGCCTTGACCCGCTCCTCGGCCTCGAGAATGCCGGTCTCAAGTTGCACGAGCTCCTCGGTGACGAAACGCTCCCCAGTGGCCACGGTCTGCTTGCGGCGGTAATCCGCCGGAACCAGGTGCAGGTTGGCCTTGGTGACCTCGATGTAATACCCGAAGACCCCGTTGAAGCGGACCTTGAGCGAGTTGATCTTGGTGCGCTCCCGCTCCCGCTGCTCCAGGGCCAGGAGGAGGGCCCGGCCGTTGGTGGCCAGCTCGACGTACTTGTCGAGCTCGGGGTCGAACCCCCGGCGAAACACCCCCCCGTCGGCGAGCTGGAGGGGCGGAGAGTCGGCGAGGGAGCCCGCCAGGAGGCTTAGGAGCTCGGGGCACCTGTCGAGGGCCCGGAGGGGACCGAGGGCCTCGGCCGCGTCGGGCTGGGCCGTCATGGCCGCGACGATTTCGGGCACCCGCACGAGGCTGTCGCGCAGGGCCCCGAGGTCGCGGGGGGTGGCCGCCCCGAGGCTGGCCCGCACGGCGATGCGCTCGATGTCGGACAGGAGGCTGAGGCCCTGGCGCAGGGACGAGCGGAGCTCGGGGTAGGCCACGAGGGCGTCGACGGCGTCGTGGCGCCGACGGATGCGGCGCACATCGACCAGGGGGAAGGCCAGCCAGGTGCGCAGGCGTCGGGCCCCCATGGGGGTGATGGTGCGGTCGAGATGGGCGAGGAGGGTGCCCTTCTTGTCCCCCCGTACCGAGCGGAACATCTCCAGGTGCAGTTGGGTGGTGTCGTCGAGGTGGAGGTGGTCGCGGGGATCGAGGCGGGCCACCCGCTGGACAGGGATGGCCTGTCCGGGCTGCGAGGCGCTGGCATAGCGCAGGGCCAGGGCCGCGGCGCAGCGGGTGGTGACCGACACCCCGTCGAGGGAGGCCCGGAGCTCGCCCGCAGGCAGGGAGGCCCCGAGGATCTCCCCGGCCTCGCGGGCCGTGATGCCCGGAACCGACCGCACGAAAAGCCCCGGGAGGAGCTTCGTCTGGGCCCGGACGGAGGTCTCGACGGACTGGGGCACGACGAGCTCTCGGACCCCGAGGCGGCACAGCTCGCCGGTGACCCCGAGGCCGTCGGCCACCTCGGTGACGAAGAGCTCGCCCGTGGTGAGGTCGTACGCCGCCAGGGCCCACGGGCCCGGCAAGTCGGCCCCCCCCTCGGGCGAAACCACGGCCGCTAGAAACTGATTGCTCCGGGCGTCGAGCCCCTCCCCTTCGAGCACGAGGGCGGGGGTGAAGACCCGAACGACAGCCCGCTTGACGATCCCCTTGGCCTTGGACGGGTCTTCGAGCTGCTCGCAGAGAGCCACGTTGTGCCCGAGGTCCAGCATCCGGGCGATGTACCCCTGGGCCGCGTGGTAGGGGACCCCGCACATGGGGATGGGGTCGGACTCGTTCTTGTTGCGGGACGTGAGGGTGAGGTCGAGGGCCTTGGCGGCCACGAGGGCGTCGTCGAAGAAGAGCTCGTAGAAGTCGCCCATCCGGAAGAAGAGGAGGGCCTCGGGGTAGGCGGCCTTCTCCCGGAGGTACTGCTGCATCGCGGGCGACTGGGCCCCTTTGGACGTAAACCCGCTCATGATGGACCGGGGAGGTACCACCCCCCCGCCCGTGGGCGCAATCTCGCAACACGGTCCCGCGGACATTCCCTGTCCCCGGGAGAGCCCCGGGGCTCAGTTGAACTGACGCCCCGCGGTGAACGGGTTGGTCCGGTACTCAAGCAGGCCCGACGACTGGGTGTCGACCACGAAGAGTCGGCTCACCGAGGGGACCCAGCGCACCCGCAGGGGGAGGTTGCCCACGGCCGCCCGAAAGGGCTCGTAGGCTCCCGTCGTCGCGAAGGCCACCTGGGTCTCGCGGGCCACCGGGGCGGCCACATCGACCGGGGACCCCATCGGGCGGGTCAGGGCCGGGAAGATCTGGAGGCACAAGAAGGGGTTGGCGAAGACCGGGGCCAGGGCGGCCTGGGCCACCCCCATGGCGTCGATCCCGCCCGTGCAGGCCCGTCCCGCGGGGCAGGGCCTCGGACGCATCGCGAGGGGGGCCCGGGTGAGGAGGCACGACTGGCCGTAGCGCTCCTGCTCAAGCTGTCGGGCTTCGTCGACCTGGCACTCGCCCGTGTCGGGGTCGGCCCGTACGGCCGAGAGGTATCCGGAGCCCGTCCCGAGGGCCACCCACTGGCCCCCGGCCCGCACCTGAAACCGCGTGGCCTGCGGGAAACACCGGGCCACCAGGGCCGGAGAGACCGCCCCGGCGTTGCGCAGCACGAGGTGGCCGTTGAAGGCCCGGTCGATGACGAAGTCGCGGTTTTGCGCCGACTGATCGACCCCGAAGGTCGCCCGGCACAGGTCGACGTCGGCCCCCAACGGCGCCGGGTCGCTCGCGAGGCTGACCACGTCGCGGGCCCGGTCTCCGGCGAGGGTCCCGCGGACGCAGAAGGCGGCCCCGGGGAGGTCGAGGCGCAGCCGCCCTTCGGGGTCGACCGACAGGGCCCCCCCGGCCTGATCGAGACCCGGCAGGACCCCTTCGTAGGTGAAGGTCCAGATCTGGTTGCGGGCCAGGTAGGGGTCGGCCACCGACACCATGGCCGCGAAGTCTTCGCGCCGGGTCAGCTCGACCCCGTAGTTGTTGACGGCCTCGCACGCGGGCGTCTCCTGCCGCGACCGGGAGGCGGTGCAGGCCACCATCGGGGCCCCGTTGAGGTCGGTGAGGGCGGCCCGCTCCGTGCCCCGCAGCAGGCCCGACAGATTCGGGGGGGCCGTCAGCCGCGGAGGCTGGGTCAGAACCACCCCCGCCCGGGGGGCGTGGCGCACGAAACGATACGTGGCCTGGGTGGTCTCGTTGCCCGGGCACAGGGCCTCGCGGCACGCGGCGTCGTAGTCGTCGACGTCGAGGAAGGTGAGCGACCCGTCCCGCAGGACCACGGCCATGAACACCCCCCGGAGCGTGCCCGGGGCCGTCTCGACCCCGCTCCCGCAGGGCGACCGCTCGCACGGGGCGTTGGCCCGCACGACCACCCCCGACGGGTCGCTGGGGTCGGCCTCGACGACGTAATCGGCCGTGTTGAGCGGGATGATGGACGTGGCCGGGGCCGCCAGGGGCACCCGATCGACGGGAAGAGACGGCACGATGCGCCGCGCGAGGGCATTGGGGGCCGGCAGGAGGTTGGCGTTGACCCGTCGCCCCTGGACCAGGTCGTAGGCCACCACGGACCCGTCTTCGGCCGCGATCGCATAGAGGTAGCGGGCCCGGGCGCAGTGGTCGGGGTCGGCCGCCGGGTCGGGGCACGCCGCACGCTGCCGGACCCACCCCGACAGGGCCAGGGCTCGGGTCTGAACCCCCATCGCGATCTGCCCGACCTCCCGCAAGGGAGCCCCTTCGAGGACATGCACCACGGGCACCACCCCGTCGGCCACGTACACCCGATGGGCCCTGCGATCGATCGTGAGGGCCCTGGCCCTGCCCTCCACGCTGGGGGGGCCCGCGTCGCCCGTCCCCGCGTCCCCAGACCCCGCATCGGCCATCCCTGCGTCGCCGAGACCTCCGTCGGGGCCGAGGCCCCCGTCGGGCCCGGAGGCACCCTGGCCGACCACGAAGCGGTCGGTGACCTGCGGGGTGAGGGGGTCGGTCACGTCGATGGCCACGATCATCCCGAGGGAGGGCACGGTGGCGAAGAGGGTCACCACCCCGTCGCGTTCGTCGAGGGCGAGGTCGGTGGGGGCCCCGGGGAGCTCGAGGGTGGCCACGGGGGGGATGTCGGAGGCCACCCGGGGGTCGCGGCGCAGGGCCCGGACATCGACCCGCTCGACCCGACGGCCGCCGCCCGAGGCGATCCAGACGCTGCTCGGGGTGGTCCCGGCGCGAACGTCGGTGACCAGGGCCTCGGGGAAGGGCCCCACGGGCAGGAAATTGTACCCGGGAACCCCGGGGCTGTTGTCGATGAGGGCCACCCCGGCGGTGGCCGCGAGGTCGACCACGGCGAGCTCGCCCCGGAGCGACTGGGTGACCAGGGCGTGGAGGTGTTTGGTGCCGTCGCCCGTGGGGGCGTTGGAGCTGGGGTTGAGGCCGCACTCCTCCAGGGGACGGGCGGTGTTGCTGGGCACGTCGATGCAGACAAAATCGACGTCCCCGGCCCGGGAGAAGTTGTTGGTGTTGCTGATCACCGAGGTGCTGGTGCACCCGAGGGCCGCGGCCAGGATCAGGGCTCCCCCGGGGAGCCTACGCTGCGTGCATCGCATGGTGTGCAGAACCTGTGTCACTACGGGGTGGTGCTGCCGAGGGTGAGCACGCGGCGGAGGTAGGTGGGGTTGGGCCCTCCGTCGACCTCGGGGCGCAGGTCGAGGACCTCCACCGCGGCGTCGAGGAAATCGAGGACGTAGGCCCAGGGCTCCTGGGTGTCGACCACCACGGTGTGGGGCCCGCGGTTGGTGAAGACCTGCCCCACCACCCTCTGGGCCGTGGTGTCGACCAGGGTCACCTGGCGGGCGTCGTACGAGACCACCAGGACCATCGACCGGACTCCGGGCACGAGGGCCAGGCGCGAGGGCCCCGGCGGCAGCGGAACGGCGTCGACCACCTGGACCCGGGTGGGGGCCTGCGGGTCAAACTGGACCGTCAGGAGGGCCTCGGGGGCCCGGCTCACGAGGTAGGCCCGGCCGGGCCGGGTGCGGTCGAGCAGGACGCTGCGGTTGTTGGCCCCGGTGCTGAGCCCCTCGATGCGGGCCGAGGCCGAGCGATACAGAAACGGCAGGGCGTCGCCCAGTTGGGGGTTGCCGGGGTAGGCCTGGAGGAAGGTGAGGGCCGCCTCGGAGCGGGAGGTGCTGACCCAGGTGCTGCGGGTGGGGGCATCGGCGTCGCGAGACAGGAGGGCCAGGGACGACAGGCCCGGCCCGAGGCCCCCGACCACGTTGAGGAGGCTCGGGCCCGCGGACGACTGCCCCCCGGCGAAGGACGGGTCGCGGAAGAGGGAGGCCCGGGCGAACGAGGGGTCGACGCTCTGATGGGCCACCACGACCCAGCCCCGTTGGGGGTCGACCGAGAGGGAGGACGGATCGGGCGGGAGCCGGGCCCCGACGGGGGACTGGGCGGTGTCGATCCCGGCCCGGTGGGCGTCGTCGCAGAGGACCGGGGCGTCGCCGGACCCGCCGCACTCGAGGCCCCCCGTGGGGCTGGCGTCGAGCCAGGTGAGCGACCCGTCGCCCCGGACGACCACGTAGACCCGCTCGCGGGTGGGGTACTGGGCGAGGGTGAGGTCGACCGCGAAGGGGTTGATCTTTCGGGTGGCGGCCGACCGGATGAAATCGCGGGCGGGGCAGACGGCGGCCCCGGCGGCGTTGGGGTCGGGGGAGCAGTTTTCAGGGCCCGCGGCGGCCACCCGGGCGGCCCGGGCCCGGACGAGGCCGAGGTCGACGGAGACCACGGTCCCGCCGTTGTAACGAAGGTCGAAGTCGGAGTTGGCGACGAAGAGGGTGTCCCCTCGCGCGTTTTGCGCCGCCCCGATGGGGAAGAAGAAGGCGTCGACGGGCGGATCGGTGCCGTTGTTGGCGGGGCATCCCACGAGCAGGGCCGCGGCGGCAGAGAGGAGGAGCGAGGCGGTCGGGGTCGTGCGGGCCATAAGGCGCGCAGAACCTAGTACACGGCGGCCCAACTTTCGAGCGAGATTGTCCCCCTTCGCCGGGCCGTGTCTGCCGAGGGGCGCGAAAGGCCTATCGGTTCAGTTGGTGGCCCAGGGGTCGCGGATCTCGTGGCCTCCGCCCTGGGGGGGGCGCGCGGCGGGCGTAGGGCTCGTCGGAGGCGGAGTCGACGGGGCGGTGGGCGGAGGCGCCGGGTCGCGGCCATTGGGTTGGACCACGAAGGGGGAGCCCAGGGGAGAGCCATGCGACGACCCGCTGCGATCGTGGTGCGATCGGCGCGAACGCCCTTCGGGGTTGCGCGGGGCGGGCGGGTCGAGCCCGGGGCCGGGGGTCGCCGCGGGCGGGGGCGGGGCCGGGCGGGGTGCGGGGGGGACGGGCAGGGCCACCCGCAGGGCCCGGTCGGCGTCGGGGCCGATGTCGACGGACACGGGCTCGCGCCCGGGGGCCACCACCCGGTACCGCTCGGGGGCCGACGGGCGCGGGACCTCCAGGGGCGTGGTCCCGAGCCGGGTGGACCCGCGGTAGACCACGGCGGCCACACCCGGGGTCTCGACGGTGACGGTCGGGGGTGGGGCTACCGCACGGGGTTGAGCCCCCGGGCGGGTGGCCTCGTGGCCGAGGAGGGCGTCGTGGGCAGCGGTCGCGCTCTGGGTGGCCCCGGCCTCGCCCGAGCCGCGGCCTCCGAGGGCCATGAAGCTCAAGGTCCCGAGGAGAAGGCCCGCCCCGACGATGGCCATCACCATCGGAACCCTCGACCGGCCCGACCCCACGGGGGCCCCGCGTACGGCGGGGGGGAGGGTCACCCCGGAGGGGGTGTCGACCCCGCGGACAGGCGGAGGGGCAAACTGGATGGGGTTGCGCTCGAAGCTGGCGAAGGGCGAAGCCGCGCCCTCGGGGCCCCCGAGCCCTGTCCCGCCCGACACCGCAGGCATCCGCCCCGCGGTGGTGACCCCGGGCCCGAGGGTGCCGCGACGGCCCGGGGGAGACCCCTCGGCCGCGGCCGGAGCCCGGGGGGCGACGGGGTCGGGGACCGCGGCGATCATCATGTCGGGGCGGGTGAGCTCGGCGTCGGAAAGGGCCATCCGGGCGAAGCGCTGGGTGTGGCACTCCTGGTCTTCGAGGGCGAGGCTCGTGCCCTCGTCGCGGCATCGCACGAGGTCGTCGTGCAGGGCCTGCATGCTGGGGTAGCGGGCCTCGCGGGTCTTGGCGAGGCACTTGAGGATCACGGCCTCGAAGGCCGCCGACAGATTCTCGCACTCGGGGAAGGTCCGAGGCGGAACGGGGGTGTGATAGAGGTGGGCCGTGAGGATGCCCATGAGGTTGTCGGCGTCGAAGGGGATCTTGCCGACCACCATCTCGTAGAGCAGGACCCCGAGGCCGTAGATGTCGGTGGTGGCGTCGATGTTGCGGTCGCCGCTGGCCTGCTCGGGCGACATGTAGTGCGGCGTGCCGAAGACCGAGCCCGTGCGGGTGCGCGCGGCCTTGGAGTTTTGCACCTTGGCGATGCCAAAGTCAAGGATCTTGACGAAGTACGGGTCGTCGTCGGTGCGCACGATGTGGAAGTTGTCGGGCTTGATGTCGCGGTGCACGACCCCGATGGCGTGGGCGGCGGCGAGGCCCTCGCTGATTTGCAGGGCGAGGTGGATGGTGAAGGCCTCGGACATGGGCTCGCGGCGGTCGGCCCCGGGGGGCTTGGGCATGGCGGCCAGGACATCGCCGAGGGACTGCCCCTCCAGGTACTCCATGACGAAGAAGCGGGAGTTGTCGGGCAACGAGCCCCAGTCGTAGATCTCGACGATGTGGGGGTTGTTGATGGCGGCGGAGGCCCGGGCCTCTTGCTCGAAGCGCTGGACGAGGTCTTCTTCGGCGCTGTACTCGGCCCGCAGGACCTTCACCGCGTAGGGGCGGCCGCTGTCGACGTCGAGGGCCCGATAGACCACCCCCATGCCTCCGTCGCCGAGGACCCCGTCGACGGCGTAGCGCTGCAGGATGGTCGTGCCCACGAGGCGATCGCGCTCGGACGCGACCACGATGAGGTCGAGCACGGAGCCGTCCACGTCGCAGATGCGCGCGTTGCTCTCCAGGAACCGCTTATTGCACTTGGGGCACTGGCGCATCGCAGACCACGTCCCGCCCCCGGTGGGCGTCTCCCCCATTGGGTAGCGCGTCCGCCCCCCCCTTACAAGCGTCTGGCTCGCGGGAGGGCCACTCGGGGCACGATGGGGGGACAGATTGAGGGGCTGTCAGGGGTCGAGGGTGGCCCGTACGGCCACCACCACGCGGGCGCAGGCCGCGGGGTCGAGGGGTTGGCCGTGGGAGCCGACGAGGTAGAAGACATCGGCCGCCCGGCGGCCTTCGGTGTTGACCTTGGCGAGGCGCACCTGCACCTCGGCCCCGGTCAGGGCCCGGGTGACGGCCAGGAGGAATCCGGGCCGATCGCGCCCGTAGACCTCCAGGACGGTGGCCTCGTCGCTGGCCTCGGGCACGATCGTGACCTCGTTGGCCACGGCGGGTTCGGGCCGGGCGATTCCGCGGGGGGGGGCGGGCTCGGGGGGGGCCATGACCCCGGCCAGGAGGCCCCGGAGCTGGCGCTGCATCCTGGCTCCGAGGGCCGCGAGGCGCGGGGCATCGCGGCCGCTGTGGGGCAGGCGCACCACGAAGACATCGAGGGCCACCTCGCCCGCCCCGTGAATCTCCGCCCGCTGGACGTCCAGCCCGTGCGCGTGAAGAACCCCCGCCACCAGGTACAAAAGCCCTGGCCGATCGGGGGCCCGCACGAGGACCTCCCCGAGGGTCCCGTCTCCGGGCAGGGCCACGACCTGCACCCCGGCTCCGCCCTCCCCCATGGCCCCGCAGGCCGCCGCGTGCCGGGCCACCGCCTCGGGGGCCGTGGCCCGCAGGTACCGCAGGGGCATCCGGGCCACAAACTCCGCCACCGCCGGCTGAAGCTCCCGCGGAGCCCAGGCCACGCACTGGGCCTCCAGTGCCTCGCGCCGGGGCCCCTCCTCGGCCCCCCCGAGGGCCGCGGCCACGGTGCGGTAGAGGTCCCCGAGCATGCGCGACTTCCAGGCGTTCATCGCGGTGGGCGAGGTGGTCGACAGGTCGGCCACCGTGAGGAGATAGAGGGCCCGCAGCCGCCACGGGTCGCCCCCGACGGTGTCCCGCACGGCCCGCACCGTCACCGGGTCGGCCAGGTCTCTGCGGGTGGCCACGTGGTAGAGGCTCAGGTGCTCGGCCACCAGCCACGCCACGGTGGCCGCGTCGTCGTCGCCGAGCCCGAGCCTGCGGGCCACCCCGGGGGCCAGCTCCGCCCCCACCTGGGCGTGAGACCGCCCCTGGGCCTTGCCGACATCGTGCAGGAGGATCCCGAGGCAGAGCACGTCGCGCCGGTCGGTCCCAGGCAGGAGCTTGGTGGCCAGGGCGAAGTCCTCGCCGAGCTCGGCCCGGGCCAGGGCGTGCAGCCGATCGACCGCCGCCACCGAGTGAACGTCCACCGTGTACACATGGTAGACGTCGTGTTGGACCTTCGAGGTCACGGCCGCAAACTCGGGGATCATCGCGAGCAGGAGCCCCAGGTCGTGCAGCTCGGCCAGGACGCTCTCGGGGTTGTCCGGGGTGGCCGACACGGCCTCGGTCCGGGCCGTGCGCAGCCGGGCCCTGCGCGAGTCGGTCAGGAGCCGCATGAAGCTCGGCCCTGCCTCGGAGCTCTGCCGCAGGCGAGAGCACCACCCCGTATCGGCCGCCGCCGCGGCGACCGTGGCCCGCGAGCTGTCCCCGATCGGGAGCCCGTGGGCCACGGCCACCTCCACCAGCCGCAGGGCCGCCGCGGGGTCGCGGGAGAGCACGTCCGGGGCGGAGAAACACGCCGTCCCGTCAAACCGAACCACCCCCTGGGCCAGGGGGTTGGTGCGCAGGGGATGCGGGGTGTCCGAGCGGGCGGGGCGACACCGGGGCAGGAGGTGTTCGATCACGGTCGAGACCTCTCGGGCCCGGCGGTACCAGCCCGACATCACCACCTCCACCGCGGCCCCGAGGGCCCGGTCTTCGTCTACGGCCACGGCCTCGGGGTCGAGGGGCTGAAACACCCGGGCCACCTCCTCCTGCTCGTCGAAGGTGAGCCGATCGACCCGCCGTCCCCGCCGGGCATGCACGAAGAGGCGCAGGCTCCAGGCCGCCTCCAGGGCCGCCTCCAGGGCGTCGCGTTCGACCTCCCGCAGGGCCCCCGCCCGCAGGGCCTCGTGGAAGTCCCCCACCCGAAACCGGGCAGCCAGGGCCCATCGGGCGATGTCCAGGTCGCGAAGGCCCCCCCGTCCGTGTTTGAGGTCGGGTTCGAGCAGGTACACCGTGGCCCCGAAGCGGGCGTGGCGCTCGGCCATCTCGCCCTCCAGGGCCCGCAGAAAGGCCCGCAGGTCGCCGTCAAACATCGCCCGCCTGCCCTCGGCGAGGCTCTCCTCGGCGAGGCCCCGGTCGCCGCCCAGGAAACGCCCGTCGAGCATCATCGTGGCGCTCCGCAGGTCCGTCCGCCCGAGCTGCACAAACTCCCGGGGGGTACGCACCGCGTGGCCCACGCTGACCCCCGCGTCCCACAAGGGGTAGAGGAGCGACTCCGCCAGGGACTCGGCCTCCCCGACCCCCTCGGACAGGATCACCAGGTCGAGGTCGCTGCCGAAGCCCAGGGTGGCCCGGCCCCAACCGCCCACCGCGACGAGGGCCACCCGCCCGCGGCCCCCGGCCTCCCGCCACACCCCGTCGGCGGCCTCGAAGCACGCCCGCAGGGCCCCGTCGTAGACCCCCGCCACGGCCCGCGACAGGCGCACCCCGCCACGGCCGGCCAGGGCCTCGGCCCGCGGCCCCTCCAGGGCCCTCCGGAGCCGGTCTTTGAGGGAGGACGGATCGAGGACGCGTTCGGGTTGGGGCATCGGGGCGGTGGCGGAGGATACACCCCGCGGACCCGACGGGCCCTTCAGCGATGTTCGGCCACCGAGCGGGCCACGGCGCTCGCGAGGACGTCGCGGTAGGCGTCGGTACGCAGGCGGGCCTCCTCCGCGGGGTTGGACAGAAACGACAGCTCCACCAGGACCGCGGGCATCCGGGCGGTCACCAGGACATGAAACCGGGCCGGGTGGACCCCCATGTCGTCGACCCCGGTGAACAGGAGCCGGGCGTCGTGGAGCATGGCCCGCTGGACCTCATGGGCCAGGGCGAGGCTGTCTCGGCCGTGTTGGGACAGGCGCAGGTCGGCCAGGATCCCGGCCACGTCCCCGGGGTTGTGGGCCTCGACGTCGATGAGCTCGCCCTCACGGCGCAGGACCCGGGCGGCCACCCGGTTGTCGGTGTGTTCGAGGACGTAGGTCGACACGCCCCGGGCCTCGGTGTTGCGGGCGGCGTTGCAGTGGACGGACACAAACAGGTCGGCCCCCGACTGGTTGGCCTGGGCGGCCCTGACCTCCAGCGGCAGGTACACGTCGCGGTCGCGCGTCAGGACCACCTGCATGCCGTAGCGGGTGGCCAGGCGTTCGGCCACGCGGCGGGCGACGTCGAGGGTGACCTCGCTCTCGCGCAGGCCGGTCGGGCCCACGGCCCCGGGGTCAGACCCTCCGTGCCCCGGGTCGAGAACCACCCGGCGATAGCGCCCTCCCACCGCGTTGCCGACCCGCCCCGCAGCCCCAGGAGCCACCGGCCGAGGGCTCGGAGGCGGGGCCACGCAGCGGGCCGTGTGCTCGGCCCGGGCAGCCTCGGCCCCGGGAGACTGGGAGGCCTCCAGGAGCGCAGCCCTCCGCCCCCGGGCCTCGCACCCCACCGCCCCCGCCGGAACCCTGGCCCCCGTGGCGAGCAGGAGGTCGAGGGCCCGGCGCAGGTCGCGTTCGCTGCGGGTGCGGCGCCAGCGGGCTCCGAGGAGGGCCCCGGCCACCCCGAGGGCCTCGGCCCGCCCGTCGGTGGCCAGGTCGCCCACCACCGCGTCCACCGCGAGGGCCTCCCGCCCGGCTTCGACGGCCACCAGGAGCCTTCGGGCCTCGTCCAGGCGGTCGGCCCGGGTCGCGGGGGGAGCCCCGGGGTCGGCCGTCAAGGGGTCTCCTCCGGCGAGGGCCTCGGCCTCGCGGCAGCCCGGTGCGCTGAGGCACAGAAGGGCGAGGCCGACAGAGGCGAGGGGCAGGGTGGACATTGCCGCGATGCCCGAGCGGCTACCACAGGCTCCCGCCCAGACCGAACTTTTCCACGGCCGCGGCCTCGGGCTCTCCGCCCGCGGGTCGATGCGGACGGCGCACCCGGAAGCCGTGGTCGCGGTTGAAGCGCGCAGGGTCTGCGTTACCTTAGAGGGATGCGACCCCTGGCGTTGTTGGCGGGCCTTGCGGCGACGATGGTGGGATGGCTCTCGGTGCGGATGTGGGCAGGCCACATCGAGGCCGTCTGGCGGGTGAGCTGCGTCCTGGGGGCCTGGGCCCCCGTCGGGGCCGCGGCGGTGCTTCTGTACGTTCAGGCCGAGGACCACCGGGAGAACAACCCCGCGGCGGCGTGGATCGTGCGGGCCCTCGGGATGCACTGCGTTCTCTTATGGCTCCTCGGCATCTCGGACTACCTCCGCGGGGCCCCCCACCTCCCCCCACAATGGAACGCCGACCAGGGGATGCCCGTGGTCTTCGTGGCCTTCTTCCCGGTCCTGGCCCTGAGCGTGATCACCCTCCGATGGGCCCTGGGGCTGTCGCGTCGCCTCGGCCCGAAGCTGCCGGCGGCCCCCCCCGAGTCGGCCCGGGCCGTTGGGCCGTACCGCAGCCGACTGTTCGCGCCGAGGCGTGCCCCTCGGCCCTCCCCTCCCCTGAGCCTCGGCCCTGCGGCGCTGATGCTGACGGGGATCGCGGCCGCCGTCTGGGCCGTGGGGGCCTGGACAGGGCACGCGGTGGCCGCGGGGGGTGACGCGCTCCCGGGCCTGATGCGCTGGCCGGCCATTACACTCGCCGGAACCCTCCTGTGGCTGGGCCTCCTGGAGACCGCGTTGGTTGTGCGGATGCGACGGGCCCGGGCCTGATACCCTCCTGGGCCCCGGCGGTCGCGACCGGCCTCCGCCCCCGCCGATGCTCTACGCCGCTCCGCGCATGTACGACCTGCTCTTCGCCGAGCGCGAAGACGACGTCCGCTGGTACACCGCCGTCGCGGGCCCGGCCACCGAGGTCCTCGAGCTCGGGGTCGGCACGGGCCGCATCGCCCTGCCCCTGGCCGAGCTCGGGCACCACGTGGTCGGGGTCGACAACGCCCCGGCCATGCTCGAAGCCCTCCAGGCTCGGCGCGACCAGGCCTCGGCCGCCGTACGTTCGCGGCTGGAGCTGCACCTCGCCGACGCCACCACCCTGCGCCTCGGGCGGCGCTTCGGGCGGGTCTTCTTCCCCTTCAACGGGATCGCCCACTGCATGACCCTGGAGGCCCTCGATGCCCTCTTCGCCACGGTGCGGGCCCACCTCGCCCCCGGCGGGGTCTTCGCCTTCGACGTGTGGATCCCCGAGCCCTCCATCCTCAGCGAGACCCCGCTGGAGAGCGGACGGTTTGTACACCCCCAGCGCCGCGAGCCTTGCACGATGCGGGAGGCCTTCCGGTACGACCCCATCGCCCAGGTGTTGCACACCACGGTGTCGGTGTGCCCCGTGGCCGGAGGCGGGCCCCGCGAGGACTTCACCCTGTCGCAGAAGATGTTCTACCCGGTCGAGACGCGGCTCCTGCTCGGGCGGGTGGGGTTTGACCTGCTGTGGTGCACGCCCCGGTGGCGGGCTCCCGACCCGACCGCCGCGAGCCCGGACGACCCCTGCCCCCCCGACGCCCTGGGGTCGATGCTGGCCTACGTCTGCGCCCCCTCCCCCGGGGCCTGAAGCTCCGCAGTCCAGGAGCCCAGACGCGGGCCGAGGACGCACCCGGACATGGACGTGCATCGCGCAGAATTCGCGGACGCGACCGAACTCGATGGCACTCCGGCACGCCCACCTGCGGGATGACGGCCCGCGTCGTTGACGAGGCGGAGGAGCATGGTACGAAAGAGAGTATGTCCGCGATCCAATCTGATGCGCACGTGTCACCGGAGGAGCTCCTTCGCGCGGTGGATGAGATGTCGCCTGACGAGCTCTCGGCCTTCACGCAGCGCGTGATCGAGCTCCGCGCGCGCCGCATCGCCTCGATGCTGTCGACCGGGGAGTCAGCGCTCTTCGAGCGCGTCAACCGCGCGATGCCCGCGATTCGGCGCAAGCGCTACGACACGCTCTGCGCGCGGCGCGCGGCCGGCACCCTCACGGCCGCCGAGTTCGACGAGCTCCTGGTGCTCTCCGACGAGATCGAGTTGCTCGATGCCGATCGGGTCGCTGCGATCGCTGAGGTCGCGAGGATCCGCGGGGTCTCGCTCGACGCGATGATGACCGTGCTCGGAGTGCCCGACCGCCGATGACGGACGCCTATGTCTCCAACGAGCTGCGCGCGTTGGTCACCGAGCGGGCGCGGGGCTGCTGTGAGTACTGCCGCAGTCAGGCGCGCTTCGCCACGCAGACGTTCTCGGTCGAACATGTGCTGCCTCGCAATCGAGGCGGCGCAACCGTCTCGGGCAACCTCGCGCTTTCGTGCCAGGGCTGCAACAACCACAAGTACAACAAGACCGTGGGCGTCGACCCGGTGAGCGGAGCGTCCGTCGCGCTCTTTCACCCGAGGAGCGGCCGCTGGGACGCCCATTTCGCCTGGAGCCACGACGCGGCGAGGGTGATCGGGCTGACGCCGACGGGGCGCGCGACAGTGGAAGCGTTGCGTCTCAACCGGGAGGGCGTCGTCAACCTCCGGCGCGTGCTCTACGCGGCCGGCGAACACCCGCCGAAGTAGGCACGCGCGACCGCGATGCGCCTGCGCCCCCACGAGCGCAAGAAGCCCCCGCAGGGAGCGCGGACGCCTTGGGCGGCAGCTCTCGCGCCCGCCGTCGAGGACCCGCTCGGCACCAAAGCTCGCCAGCCCGTCCAGCCGATGCCCCAGATCGACCGCGGCGACTTCGGCCTCGATCGTGTCCTGGATGGTTGGGAGACGAGGCTGCTGCGGGAGCAGGGCCTTCGCGGCGAAGGGTAACGCGATGTGACCCACGGTGGCCCGGCGATGCGATCGCCCACCGAGTTAAATCGCACTCTGTGCCAGGCGAAAGCCGATGGTCGGCCGACGTGCGTCAGATTGGACCGCTCCGCGACGGGCCACCCGCAAAGCCTTTGAACTGTCACTCCAGCTGCCTCCACGAATGCATCGAGTGGTCCCAATATACGTTGTTAGATTGGCTTTAGAAGCGGCACGTTTCGCGTAGTTTTGCAAGCACACATCCTCACACCTGAGGTCCCCTCGCATTTTCCACACATGAACACCTGTACACCTTCAAATCA
>CAYUSB010000067.1:0-37846 GCA_964447205.1 uncultured Myxococcaceae bacterium | reverse complement strand
CGCCTCGGCCACCAGCCGGAGGGCCTCGGGCTCGTAGGTGTCGTCACTGTTGATCCAGCCGATGTACTCGCCCGTACACCGACGAAGGCCCTTGTTGATGGCATCGACCTGCCCCGCGTCCGCCTCGCTCGTCCACTGAATGGCGTCGCCAAAACTGCGGAGCAGGTCGACGGTCTCATCGTGGCTGTTGCCATCCATGACGAAATACTCGATATCGGCATGCTGTCGTTGCCGCAGAACGCTCTCGACCGTGCGCTGGATATAAGCTCCATGTTGGTAGGATGGGGTCACGATCGAGAAGAGAGGACGAGGCATGGGTGCGAGGGTACCCCGCGCGGACGCCGGAGTTCAAGGCGCAATCGACTGCCGGATCGAGCAGGCCTGCGGGGCGGTGTCCTGCCGGAAGCCCCTCCGGGTGCCCTGCGACCTTGCGTTCCCCCTAGCCGGGGTCGGCACCCACGCCGAGCGACACTCCTTGATCTTCACACGACGGCAGCGACAGGCTATACTCCAGGCTCTCCCGTAGTGCGGTTTAGACTCCGCACGCTGCACCTCGCTCCACCGTCCTGAAGACCCATTGAACACCCTCTCTCCCGCCACCTCCCTCCTGCGCACGATCTTCGCTGTGTCTTTGGCATTGGGCGCGATCGACGGGGTCCTCGCAGCCCACGCGAGCGGCCTGATGATGCGGCACCCCAGTCTCGGCGTGCTCTGCGGGCTGGTGGGGGCTGGCATGACCGCCGCGGGGGGAGGCCTCGCGGCGAGCCTCGCCGTTCCGCTTGTGTCCCGCCATGCTCGACGCCGACCCGAAGCGTGGCGATGGCTGCGAGCATCGTGGTGGCGCGGCCCCGAGCCCGCCTTCTGCGCCTTTGCTCCTGCCTCGGTCGTCGCGCTCAGCGTGGCGACCCTGCCCATCGTGCCCATCGCCCCGCGGGTGATCGCGCGCCTGCACAATCCCGGGATCATCGGCCTCGCCCTGGCCCTGCTCTCGTTGGCCTGCTTGACGGCGGCGGGGGCGACCTTCGGTCTCGTCCGCGCGGTCCTCCGGGCCCTGTTTGTACGGAGCCCACGGCACGCAGTGCCGGCAGTGTGGGCGGCCTTGGGGCTGCTTGTCGGGTGCGTGGGGTGCGTGATCACGGTCATGGTGTGGAGTCCCACCCTCACCGACCTTGATCTGTCTGCGTTGTGGTTTCTCGTCGCGGGCGCACTCGGAGCGTTTCCTCTGGCGTTGGGGATTCACGCCCAGGGTCCTGCGTCTGGCGCGCGGGCCTGGCGGGCCCGCTATGCTTTGGTCGGGCTGGTGTTGATTGCCACCGCCTTCGGGTTGGACCGAGTCCCCCGGGTGGCCTCGGTGCTCCTCGTACGAACCGCCCTCGTGCGTCCGGTGATCCTGGCGGCCCAACGCCTCATCGACCGCGACCGCGACGGCAGCTCGCCCCTGTTCGCGGGCGGTGACTGCAATGACCGCGACCCCGGCGTACGTCCCGGACGGTACGACATCCCCGGCGATGGCATCGACCAGAACTGCTCCGGGGCCGACGCCACCATTTTTTCGCGCGCACCCTCGTCATCAAGGCCCACCCATCAACATCAGGGCCCTGCTCCCGACATCCTGCTCATCTCGGTGGACACGCTTCGCCCTGACCACCTCGGGGCCTACGGCTACCCACGCCCCACATCTCCAAACATCGACGCCTTCGCCGCCCGTGGGGTCCGTTTCTCGCGAGCCTATTCCTCCGCACCCAGGACCATTCATGCGCTGGCGGCCATGTTCACGGGTTGTATTGCGTCGGAGGCGAGGTGGGGCCGTGAATCCAACTTCCCTACTCTACTTCCCAGCAACCCGCTGATCGCCCCCCTGCTCGCCGCCCGCGATTATCACACCCTCGCCGTAGGCCCTGAACTGGTCTTCAGCGGCGTCCCTGGCATCCTGCATGGCTTTCAACAAGTGAGGCTACAGCCGGGCTTAGAGGGCCCAGGAGCCTCCGTCGTCACTGCGATCCAGAGAGCAGTGGCCGAGCATCACAACCATCCTGGCCCGATCTTCGCCTGGGCCCACCTGGCCGAGCCGCACGAACCGTTTGTTTCACATCCAGATGTCACCACATTCGGCACAAGCGACATCGACCGCTACGACGAGGAGATCGCTTACGTCGACCGCGTGTTGCGACCTATTTTGGCCTGGGCCCAGCATCCTCCACGCGACCGACCGATGGTTGTGATGTTCGTAGCAGATCACGGAGAATCGTTCGGAGAGCACGGGCAGTTTTATCACTCCAACGACCTGCACGACGAACAGATTCGTATTCCATGGATCATCGCCGGTTCTGGGATCTCACCCGGCGTCCTGCATCAGCCTGTCAGTCTGGCTTCCATGGCCGCGACTCTTCTTGGGATCGCTCAAATCCACGATCCTCACCCGCGCTGCGCCATCGATCTATCCGGACTGATTTTCAATCCAAGAACCCAGGATCCGGGCTTTGCAAACTATCCGGTGATCTTTGAACTTCGCCCAGGTGGCACTGGTCAATCGACCATGGTTGGGATTGTTCAAGGCAACTACAAGCTCATCAATTGGCACTCCCGCGGAGTTCGTGCGTTGTTCGACCTCCGCGCCGATCCGGCGGAGCGAAACAACCTCATTGGAGATCTTCCAGACGTCGCCGGAAATCTCACTGATCTCCTGGACGCGGCGCTCTATCCTGATGCCCAGCGACAGCAAGAACATAGTCGTCGCCTAAGCACTGCGCGTCTCGGCGCGTTGCAAGCACCACAACATCCACAGATCAATCGCGTTGAAGACGTCCTGGAGTTCCTTGGGCACGACATCGCTTCTTCTTGTCTGTTCGTCGGCCAGACACTGGAAGTCGCTGTAACCTATCGACCGCTCCGCACAACCTCCATTCCCTTGCTGATGGGTCTGTCCCTGGAAGGACGTCGAGTGAGCGGTCCTCCACCCTGGTGGATTGCGCACCAACTCAACCTCAATAGCCCTCTTGCAGGGACTTACCCCACGACGCATTGGGTTATGAACGAGCGTATTCGAGATAATTTCACCTTACTTCTTCTTCATGATATCCCTCCCGGCGAGTACACTCTGTACTTCCAGGCCAACTACGATATCGCAAGCGGCCGGCAGGTCGCTCCGGGACAACGGGTCGTACGCATCCCGCTTCAGACCATCACCATCACCCCCGCGCCCGCCCATACCACCCCCCCACCGCCGCCCAGCGCCGCGTCTCCCGACGGGGTCCCGCACTGATCGCGACCAGCGCCCCCTTGGAACCTCCTCGACGGCCACCACCCGCGGCTCAATGCGGCGCTTGCGGCCTGCGCCGACCCCACAGGTTTGGCTCCCTACGGATCGGCCGAGTCCTGCGTCGCGCGAAATCGTGCCCAGATCGAGGAGGAGGGTGCCGGGCCGTCGGGTGCCGCCCGTCGCTGTAGCTCGGGGCAGCGATTCACTTCCACGCCGACCAGTTTCAGGTCGAGGTCCCCGTCGCCGGGGTCACCGCCCCAGGCGCAGGACCCGCCCCGGCCGGGCTCCCGTAAGCTGTCCGTCGCGGGCCACCACCTGCCCCGCCACCACCGTGGCCCGGTACCCCTCGGCGTCCTGCAGAAACCGCCGCCCCCCCGCGGGCAGGTCGTACACCACCCGCGGCCGCCCGAGCTTGAGCTTCCCCAGGTCGATCACGTTGAGGTCGGCCCGGCGCCCCACCTCCACCACCCCCCGGTCGGCGAGCCCGAGGTAGGCCGCGTTGGCCGAGGTCAACATCTGCACGGCCCGCTCGACCGGGATCCGCCCCGTATTGCGATCGCGGGCCCAGTACGACAAGAGGAACGTCGGGAAGCTCGCGTCGCAGGTCGTCCCCACGTGGGCCCCTCCGTCGGACAGGCCCAGGAGGCTCAGCGGGTGGGCCATCATGCGCCCCACCGCGTCGAGGTTGAACTCCGTGTAGTTGTAGAGCGGAAAGTACAGAAGCTGTCGGCCGTCGTGCTCCAGGAGGGCGTCGAACAACACCTCCAACGACCCCACGTTTCGCCCCAGGGCCTCCATCCCGAGGGAGTCGTCCATCCTGGGCTCGTACTCGGGGCGCTCGCCCAGGCGGAACATCCGCATCGAGACCATCCCGATGTTCTGCAGGAGGATGTCGACCAATGGGGGGATGTTCGACCCGTCGCCGGCCACCGGGTCGGTCGTCTCGGCCAGGAGCCTCTCGCGGTACCCCGGGGCCCGCAGGGCGGCCACCCGCTCGGCCAGCGGCAGATGGGCCACGGCCTTGTAGCTCGGAAACCCGATGAAGGGATGGAAGGTGGCCTCCAGGCCCAGGATCACCCCGATCGCGCGCGGGGCCACCTGAACCCGGGTCGGGATCCCCTTGGCTGTAGCCTCCTCGGCCCGGGTCAGAATCCGCTCCCACTGCTCGGCCGCCATGTCCCGCTGCAGGAGCGACACGCTCAGGGGCCGTCCCCCCGCCGACACGGCCATGGCCTCCAGCACATCAAACTCGGCGTCGAAGCGCTCGGGCCCGGCAGCCATGTCAAAATCGCTGACGGCCTGGAGGACCCCAGACGACCGCCCCCGGAAGGCCTGGGCGATCCCGACCAGCTCGCGGGCCGAGGCCTCGCTGGAGGGGGTGGCGCTCCCGTCGCGCCCGCGGTGGTTGTCGGTGCGCCCCGTCGAGAAACCTACGGCCCCCGCGTCGAGGGCCGCGACCACGGCCTCCCGCATCCGGGCGATGTCCGCGTCGGTGGCAGCCTCGGCGGCCACGGCCCGGGGCCCCATGGCCCACAGCCGCAAGGCATCGTGCGGGACCTGAACCCCGACATCCATCGTGTGGGGCACCCGATCGATGGCGTCCATGTACTCCGGGAAGCTCTCCCAGTCCCAGCGGAGCCCCTCGGCCAGGGCGCTCCCGGGGATGTCCTCCACGCCCTCCATGAGGGCCACCAGGGCCTCCCGATCGCTCGGCCGCACGGGAGCGAACCCCACCCCGCAGTTGCCCACCACGCAGGTGGTGACCCCGTGTTGGCTCGACGGGGCGAGGTCTCCGTCCCAGCTCACCTGGCCGTCGTAGTGGCAGTGGATGTCGACGAAGCCCGGGGTCACGAGGGCTCCGTCGGCGTCGATCTCCACGGAGGCCGGTCCGGGGCAGTCGCCCACGGCCACGATCCGCCCGTCTTTGACCGCCACATCGGCCCGTCGGGCGGGGGCCCCGGTGCCGTCTACGAGCTGTCCCCCGACGATCTTGAGGTCGTAGGTCATGATGGCCGGGAGACTATCACCGCCGGGGCGCGGAGGTGCAGGGGCATCGCGCCTACGAACGGGTCGCGGGGATTGGTCAGGAGGTGGCCCCGGGCTCGGGGTCACCGCGGCGGCGTCGGGCCCGCCAGCTGATCCGCACGGGCACGGCCTCGAAGGCGAAGCGCTCGCGGAGCTGGTTTTGAACGTACCGCTGGTAGCTGATGGCCACGGCCTCGGGGTGGTTGGCCATGGCCGCAAAACGCGGGGGGTGGGTCCCCACCTGGGTGATGTAGTAGACCCGGACGGCCTTGCCGAGGTGAGTAGGCGGCGGGTGCTTCGCCATGATCTCCTCGAAGAACCGATTGACCTCCCCCGTGGTCACGCGTTTGCCGTGGGCCTCGTAGGCCCGATCGACCATGGCCAGGAGGGCGGTGGTCCCGCGTCCGACCTTGGCCGACAGCTTCACCACGGGGATCCACGGGGCGAAGCTCAGCTTGTCGTGGGCCGCGGCCACGGCTTTACGTTCGGTGGCGGTGTCGACGGCGTCGACCTTGTTGAGGCCCACCACGATGGCCCGCCCCCGCTCCTCGGCGAGGCTCACGAGCCGGAGGTCCTGGTCGGCGAGTCCCTCGACCACGTCGATGAGCACGATCACCACGTCGCAGCGCTCGATGGCCCGGATGGCCTGCATCACGCTGGTCATCTCGACGGGGGCCGTGACCGACCGCTTGCGGCGTACGCCCGCGGTGTCGACGAAGACGTACTGCTTGTCGCCGCGGGTCACGAGGGAGTCGATGGCGTCGCGGGTGGTCCCCGGGACCTCCGTCACGACCAGGCGCTCGGCCCCGAGGAGGCGGTTGATGAGCGAGCTCTTGCCCGCGTTGGGGCGGCCCACCACGGCCACCCGGGCCACCTCGTCGCCGAGGGTGATGTCCTCGGCCACGGGGTCGGGCAGGACGGCCTCGAGGCAGGCTTCGAGCTCGACGATCCCCCGTCCGTGCAGGGCCGAGAGGGCCACCACGCGGTCGGCCCCGAAGCGGTAGAGCTCGTTGGCGTCGAGGGCCCGGGCGGGGTTGTCGGCCTTGTTGGCGATCCAGATCACGGGACGACCCGCGCGGCGCAGGAGGGTGAGGGCCCCGTGGTCGGCGTCGGTGAGGGGGGCCGACCCGTCGGTGACAAAGAGGACCACGTCGGCCTCGGCGATGGCGAGCTTCACCTGGTCGCGGACCCCGGCCATGACCGGGTCGCCCGGGCTGTGTTCGAACCCGCCCGTGTCGACCAGGACGTAGGGTTTGCCCCGGACCTCGGCGTCGGCGTAGTGGCGGTCGCGGGTGACCCCGGGCTCGTCCTGGACGATGGCGGCCTTGCGGCCCACGAGGCGGTTGAAGAGGGTGCTCTTGCCCACGTTGGGGCGACCCACAATGGCGACGAGGGCGCGGCTGCCACGGGCCACGCGGAGCTCGGGCGGAGAGTTCGAACGATCGGGGCGGGGCATCGGGAGGGATCAGTCGGGGTTGGAGGCGGACGAAGTATACCCGAAGCGCGCGAGCCCTTCGGGGGTGCGGGTCCAGTCGGGGGAGACCTTGACCCACAGCTCGAGGAAGACCTGACGATGGAGGAGCTGCTCGATGGAGGCCCGGGCGGTGACCCCTACGGCCCGGATGCGCTCGCCCGCGTGGCCCACGAGGATCTTCTTCTGCCCGATCCCCTCGACGTGGATCGAGGCCGAGATGCGCGGGATGCGTGGGCGCTCGTCGTACGACTCGATCTGCACGGCCACGACGTACGGAAGCTCCTCGCCCGTCTCGCGCAGGATGGCCTCGCGGATGCGTTCGGCCACGAGCCAGCGGGCGGGGCGGTCGGTGAGGGTGTCCTCGGGGAAGAGGGCGGGGCCGGCGGGGAGGTGGGCGGCGAGGAGGGCGGCGAGTTGGGCCACCCCGTCCTGGTCGATGGCCGACAGGGGGATCACCTCGGCGAAGGCCCGGGCCTGGGTGTAGGCCGCCAGGACGGGCAGGAGGCGCTCCTTGGGCTGGACCCGGTCGATCTTGTTGAGGGCCAGGATCACGGGCCGGGTGACCCCTTCCAGGGCTGCCAGGACGTGGGCGTCGCGGGAGGGCCCGTCGGCCTCCTCGGTGGCGTCGGCGAGGAGCACCACCACGTCGGCCCCTTCGGCGGCGTGGCGGGCCTCGGTGTTCATGTACGTGCCGAGCTGGCGGTGGGGGCGGTGGATGCCCGGGGTGTCGAGGAGCACGAGTTGGGCGTCGATCCCGAAGGGCCGGGTGACCACGGCCAGGACCCGGTCGCGGGTGGTCTCGGGCTTCGGGGTCACGATGGACAGGGCCTCGCCCACGAGGGCGTTGAGCAGGGTGCTCTTGCCGACATTGGGCCTGCCTACGATGGCCACGGTCCCGGCCCGGGTGACGGGCCCTGCCGGAGCCTGGGGCTGGGGTCTGGGCGGAGGGGCGGGCCGGGCGGGGGCGGGCTTCGGGGACGGGCCCGCGGATTGGGTTGGGACCCCCGGCCGGGCTCCCCGCGGGGCGCCCCGGGGATCGCGCGTGGACGCGGGCTTGGGGGCACGCGGGGGCGCGGGGCGCGCAGACGGAGAGGGCGCCTTCTTCGGCGTAGTACGGGGCTTGACCATGGGATCGGGGCGCGCAGCATAGGGGAACTCTCGTGCCCTGCAACCCTCCCCTGCGCTTCTGGCCCCTCGGCCCGCTGGTTGTGGCCCTCGGGGCCCTCCCCGGTGGGGCCTTCGGGCAGCCTCTGGGGGTGGGGGTCACGCACCCGGCGGGGGTCGAGTCGCGGGGGGGGCTGGCCCTGGGGTCGCGGGCCTGGTTTGCCGCGGGGACCTTTGGGATGGGGGCCGACCCGGCCCAGATGGAGCTCGGGCGGAGCCTGTGTATGACGGACGTTCGGCGTACGGCCGAGGGGCTCCGTACGGTGACGATCGACCCCGGGGTGACCCTTCGGATGCGGGTGTACGCCCTGCGCTGCGGGGCCGAGGTGGTGGACGGTCCGGCCTGCGACCCGGGCCTCTTCGCGGGGGAGGCCATGGCCCACACGGTGTGGCTCCCGGGGTACGGCCTCGACCGGCACGAGTGCACGGTGGCCGCCTACGACCGCTGCGTGGCGGCGGGGGTCTGCCGCGGATCGGCCTGGCCCCCCGGCACGCCCGGGGTCAACGACCTGCCCACCCTCCCGGTGGTGGGGGTCTCCTGGGACGAGGCCCAGGCGTATTGCGCCTGGGTGGGCGGTCGGCTCCCGACGGAGGCCGAGTGGGAGCGGGCGGCCCGGGGGATCGAGGGTCGGGCCTTCGCCTGGGGCTGGATGTGGGACGGGAGGCGGGCCAACGGGGGGCGGTTGGGACCGTCCTGCGACGACCCGGGGGACGGCTTTGCGGGGGCGGCTCCGGTGGGGAGCTTCCCGGGGGGAGTGACCCCGGAGACGGTCTTCGACCTGTCGGGCAACGTGGCCGAGTGGGTGTCCGACCACGCGGGCCCCTGGGTGGCAGGCCTCGGGTACGAACCCGCCCACCAGGTCAGCCCCGAGGGCCCCGCGGACGGTCCCGAGCGTGTGATCCGCGGGGGGGCCTGGGACCTGCCCCGGTACGCCCTGCGCACGACCTGGCGGGGCCGCCGTTCGCCGGGGGCGCGGGAGGCCGGGGTGGGCTTCCGGTGCGCCTACGACGGACCGCGGTGAGGGGTGACGCCGCGGGGGGAGTTGGGGTATAGGCCGCGCCGAGCTATGGGTGTGCGGATGTCTTCGAGGCGATCGGTCGGATGGTGGTGGCTGCTGGCGGCCGTGAGCCTGGGGTGCACCACGCAGCCCATCGGGGCCCGGTGCGAACAGGACCGCGACTGCAACACCAGCAACAACGAGGTCTGCCGCTCGGAGAACGCCCCGGCCATCGCGTGCGCGGGCAGCTCGTGCATCTGCTGCCCGTCCGACCCGGCCCTCGCGGCCACCCTCGCGGCCTGCGCCCCGCGCAACACGGCCCCCACCGACGGCGGCCTCAGCCCCGACGTCCTCGCCCCCGCCGACACGGGCCCCGCCGACACGGGCCCCGCCGACACGGGCCCTGGCATGACCGACACCGGCCCTGCCGACACGGGCCCCGCCGACACGGGCCCGGTCGAGACCGACGCCGCGACCGACGCGGGGACGCCGAGCGACGTGGTCGAGACCGACGCCGCGGCCCCCGACGCCGGCTGACTCAGCGGCGCGGCCGAGCCCGGCGCAGCACGATGACCTTCTGGGTGAGGAGGTTGTGCAGGGTGCGCAGGACCTCCAGGGAGGGCATGGTCGACACGTCGATGATGTCCTCGATGGTGGACGACCCGTCGATGAGGGACAACACGAAGCCCGCCCGGTGGTCGAGGGAGAGCCAGCGGATCTCGGACGGGGTCACGATGGTGCTCGGGACCTGATCGAGGGGGCCGAGGCGGCGGCTGTACAGGCTCCGCAGCTCCTCGCGGCAGCGCAGGGCGATCTGCCTGGCCTCGCGGTCGTCGCGGTCGAGCTGGAGGATGCGCTCGGCCACGGCCAGGGCCCCGGCGAAGTCTTCGAGCGAGAGGCGGTCGCGCATGGCCAGGCGAGCCTCGGCCCGCTCGTCGAGGGCGGGGGCTCCCGACGCCGGGGCCTCCCACGACGACCAGCCCGTGGGCTCGGGGGCCGCCGAGCGGGGAGACTCGCCGTACGGCCCCGGGGGCTGCACGGGGGAGAGCTTGGTCGGAGGCTCCTCGACCCGCCCCGACTCGCCGAGGAGGGCGGCCAGGGTGGCCATGGGCATGGCCGGGGTGGGCTTGCGGGTCCGCGGGGGGCGCGACGACGGGACCAACCCCGGGGGAGACGCAAACGGGAGCGGAGGCGGGGGCGGCAGGGGGGGCGTGTCGTCGAGGGGAGGCAACGAGGGCAACGACAGGTTGGGCTCGGAGGGGGAGGGCTCGGACCAGCCCGGCGCAGACACGGGCTCGGGCCCCGCGGACCACTCCAGGGCCGGGGACGAACCCCGTTCGCCGGGGTCGGCCTCTTCGGGCTGCCAGGAGTCTCCAGAGGGGACGGGGGTGAGGGCCGACGACGAGGCACGCCGGGCCGAGTCCGGACGGGCCGGGGGCGGTGCCGGGGACGACGGACGTTGGGGGTCAAACTGCAGCTCGTCGCTGTCGCAGAAGGAGACAAACCCGTCGGCGGGGCCTGGAGGCGGGGGCGGCTCGGACCAGCCCGCGATGGCCTTCACCACGGCCTCGTCGGCCTCCAGAGGCGTGGTCGACCCGTGGGCCCAGGCGGGCATGGACGGCGACGGGAAGGTCAGCTCGTCGTGGGGGTCGTCGCCCCAGCCGCCCCCGTCCATGCCCGAGGGCGGAACGCTCGGACGCACGGGCAGGCTCCCAAGCAGGGTCGGGTGCTGGGCCGCATCGTCGGGGGGGGGCGGAACGGAGGGCCTGGAGGCCCCCGGAGGGCCCGCGGGGGGCAGGTCGGGTAGGGACGAGGCGCCGTACATGGCCGTCGGAGAGCGACGATTGCGCGTGGGCGCGGGCGTGGACGCAGGCGCGGGCGCGGGCGCGGGCGCGGGCGCGGGGCCAGACCGCGACGGAGCGGCCCGGGGCAGCCGCGGCGGAACGGGCGACGGACGGGCTCCCCCGAGGGGGGTCGAAGACGACGGAAACCCCGGCGGAGGCACCGAGGGCGGGGACGCAGGCGGAGGCGAGCGACGGGCACCCTCGGGGCCAGCCGGGGCCCCCGCGGCCCCGAGGGTGGGCAGGGGCAGAGCCATTGTACGTTTGATGGGGTTGCCCCCGGGCCGATGCCCCCCTGGGGTACGGCCCCCCCCGAGGGCCTCCCGCGGAACCGGCGGAGGCACCGAAGACCCGCGTCCCGTCCCTGCGCTCGACGGCCCGAGCCGCGGGACCCCGAGCCGGGCCCGGTCGAGGGGCATGGTGGCGGTCTCGTCCTCGTCGCCCTCCAGGGGCTCGGGGGCTTGCATCGCGGTCTCGGCCAACGGACGCGGCGCCACCCGGGGCGTGGCCTCGTTGTCGTCGAGCAGGTCGGCCCAGTCTTCGGCGTCGTTGCCCGGCGCGTGTGGCGGCTGACCGTTGCCCATACGATGCGTACCGTCGCGGCGACGAGGGGCCCTCAGCCCTTCGCCACCACCCCCTTGAACATCCGCAGGGTGCGCGACAGGGCCTCGACCTGCTCGCGCACCGCCGCCGCCTCCCGGCGCTCCAGGGCCGCCCGGGTCCGCTCGATGACCCCCTGGGCCTTCTCCAGGGCGTCGCGACCGTAGTCGCTGCCCCCCACCACCCGGGCCACCTGATCGAACAGCCGCTCGATCTCGAAGATCAAGCCCTCGGCCTCCTGGCGGCGGGCCTCGAAATCCTCGTCGCGCTTGCGCTCCAGGGCAAACTGCTTGCCGTCGTCGATCATGTCGGCGATCTCGTCCTTGGTGAGGCCCGAGGTGGCCGTGACCGTAATCGACTGCTCCTTGCCCGTCTCCAGGTCTTTGGCGTGCACGCTGACGATCCCGTCGGCGTTGATCTCGAAGGTCACCTCGATCTCGACCATGCCCGCCGCGGCCCGCCGCAGGCCCGTGAGGATGAACTCCCCGAGGAGCTCATTCTGGCTGGCCTGCTCGCCCTCGCCCTGCATCACCAGGATCTTCACGGCGGTCTGGTTGTCGCGCGACGTGGTGAAGGCCTTGGTGCGCGAGGTCGGGACCGTGGTGTCCTTGGGGATCAGGGGCTCCATGAGGCCCCCGGCCACCATCATGCCCAGGGTCTGGGGGGTGACATCGAGGAGCACGACCCGCTGCCCGGGCAGGGCCTCTTCCATCAGGGCCGCCCCTTGGATGGCCGCCCCGATGGCCACCACCTCGTCGGGGTGAACCCCCTTGCTCGGGTCGCGGCCAAAATGTTCGGCCACGCTGGCCTGCACGAGGGGCATCCGGGTCATGCCCCCGACCAGGATCACGTCCTCGACCTCGTCGCGCTGCAGGCCCGCGTCGTCGAGGGTCTGCTGGACGATCTGGAGGGTGCGCTCGACGAGGTCGCCCGTGAGCCGCTCAAACTCCTCGCGGGTCAGCACCTTTTGCAGGTGCAGGGCCTCGTTGCGCCCCGACGAGATGATGAAGGGCAGGTTGATCTCCACCTCGCGCACCATGGAGAGCTCGATCTTCGCCTTCTCCGCGGCGTCCTTCAGCCGCTGCAGGGCCATGCGATCGGTGCGCAGGTCGATCCCGTGCTCGGCCCGAAACTCGTTGACGAGCCAGTCGATGACCCGCCCGTCGAAGTCTTCACCCCCGAGGAAGGTGTCTCCCGCGGTGGAGATGACCTTGAAGACCCCGCTGGCCCCGATCTCCAGGATGGACACGTCGAAGGTCCCGCCCCCGAGGTCGTACACGGCCACGGTGCGGTCGATGTTGCGCCCGAACCCGTAGGCCAGGGCCGCCGCGGTGGGCTCGTTGATGATCCGGATGACCTCCAGGCCCGCGATGGCCCCGGCGTCTTTGGTGGCCTGCCGCTGGTTGTCATTGAAGTACGCCGGGACCGTCACCACGGCCTTGTGCACCTCTTGCCCCAGGTACTCCTCGGCGATGAGCTTCATCTCCGCGAGGACCATGGCCGACACCTCGGGCACGGAGTGGGGCTTGTCGCGCAGGACGATCCGGACGTCGCCGTGGGGGCCCTCGACGATGTTGTAGGAGGCCGACTGGGCCACCTGCTTCACCTGCGGCGACTGCCATTTGCGCCCGATGAGGCGCTTGGCCGAGTAGATGGTGTTTTCGGCGTTGGTGATGGCCTGCCGCTTGGCGAGGTGCCCCACGAGCCGTTTGCCCGCCTCGGTGATGGCCACCATCGAGGGCGTGGTCTTGTAGCCCCCGCGGTTGGCGATCACGACCGCCGTGCCGTCCTCGACGACAGACACGCACGAGTTGGTGGTCCCCAGATCGATCCCGATGACTTTTTCCATGCCTGCTTCCCGCGCGAGCTGTCCATCTGGCGGCGGCCGCCTCGTGTAGAGCGTCGATCAAACTGCCCGTCTTCGCAAGACTTCTCTGCGTGAGTTGACCTCAGGGCCCCTTTACCCGCGCAAGAGGAACTCGAGCAGGGCCTTCTGGGCGTGGAGCCTATTTTCAGCTTCTTCCCACACCGCGGCCTCGGGCCCGTCGAGGTACACCGCGTCGATCTCCTGCCCCCGGTAGGCCGGCAGGCAATGCAGCACGAGGGCCCCCGGGGCGGCCCGCTGGAGGAGGGCGGGGTCGACCTTGTACCCGTGGAAATCGGCCTTGCGCTGGGCGGCCTCGGCCTCCTGGCCCATCGAGGCCCACGTGTCGGTGATGACCACGTCGGCCCCTTCGACGGCCTCGGAGGCCCGGGTCACGGCCCGTACGGTGGGCCCGTAGCTCTCCCCGAGGGCGTACCCGGGCGGGGTGGCCAGGGTGAGGGGCAGGCCCAGGAGCTCTGCGGCCTGGGCCCAACTGCGGGCCATGTTGTTGCCGTCTCCCACCCAGGCGTAGCGCAGGCCCGTGAGGGACCCTTTGCGGGCCTGGACGGTCTGCAGGTCGGCCAGGACCTGGCAGGGGTGATGGTCGTCGGTGAGGGCGTTGATCACGGGGACCGAGGCCGCCCGGGCCAGGGCCTCGATGCGGTCGTGCCCGAAGGTGCGCAGGACGATGGCGTCGACGTAGCCCGACAGGGTGCGGGCGGTGTCCTCGATGCTCTCGCCCCGTCCGAGCTGCATGTCGCGGCTCGACATCACCACGGGGTGGCCCCCGAGCTCGAAGACCCCCACCTCGAACGACACCCGGGTGCGAGTCGAGGGCTTCTCAAAGAGGAGGGCCACGCTGCGCCCCGCGAGGGGGGTCGGACGGGCGGGATGACGTCGCCCCGCCCGCAGGGACGCGGCCCGGTCGAGGAGCCCGAGGGTCTCGGAGGCAGCGAGGTCGCGGAGCTGGAGGTAGTCGCGTTTCACGGGGTCACCTCGGGGGCGGCCGCGAGCACGGCGTCGAGGGCTTCGAGGCCCTCGTCGATCTCGGCCTCGGTCACGACGAGGGGCGGAGCGAAGCGCAGGACGCGCTCGCCCGCGGTGGCGATGAGGACCCCGCGGGCCCGCATGGCGTCGCGCACGGCGAGGGGGTCGACCCCGGGGCGCAGCACGAGGCCGCAGAGGAGCCCGAGTCCGCGGGCCCCTTCGGCCCGGGTGGGGTACTTCTCGGCGAGGCGGGTGAGGCCCCCGAGGAGGTGCTGCCCGACCCGGGTGACGTGGTCGAGGAGGCCCGTACGGTCGAGGGTGTCGAGCACGGCCAGGGCGGCGGCGGCGGCCAGGGGGTTGCCGCCGAAGGTGGTCCCGTGGGAGCCCGGCGGGAGGGTGTCGGCGAAGCGCTCGTGGCAGACCATGGCCCCGATGGGGAAGCCTCCCCCGAGGCCCTTGGCGAGGGCCACCACGTCGGGCGCGACCCCGGCGTGCTGGACGGCCAGGAAGCGCCCGCTGCGCCCTACCCCGGTCTGGATCTCGTCGGCCACCAGGAGGGCCCCTACCCGGTCGCACAGGGCCCGCAGCCCGGCGAGGTAGCCCGCGGGGGGCGGGACGACCCCCCCTTCGCCCTGGACGGGCTCGATGAAGACCGCGGCGGTGCGGTCGTTGAGGCGCCGGGCCATGGCCTCGAGGTCGCCGTAGGGCACGTGGGAGACGCCCGGGAGCCGCTGGCCGAAGCCCTCCCAGTAGGCCTTTTTTCCAGTGAGGGCCACGGCCCCCATGGAGCGCCCGTGAAACGACCCCCAGGTGGCCACGAGGTCGGTCCGCTCGGCGTCTCCGCGGTTGTGGTGCCAGCGCCGGGTGAGCTTGATGGCGGCCTCGATGGCCTCCGTCCCGGAGTTGCAGAGGAACACCCGCGACAGGCCTGTCCGCTCGGCCAGGGTGGCGGCCAGGGCCACGGCCTTGTCGGTGTAGAAGAAGTTGGCGATGTGGACGAGGGTCTTGGCCTGGACGGCCACGGCCTCGGCCACGGCGGGGTGGGCGTGGCCGAGGGCGCACACGGCGATCCCGGCGTACAGGTCGAGGTACCGTCGCCCCTCGGCGTCGAAGAGGCGGCAGCCCTCGCCCCGGACCATCACCAGGGGGGGCTGCTTGTAGTTACGAAGGAGGTGTTTGCCCGCGAGGGCGAGGGTGTCTTCGGTGCTGGCCATCGGCGCGGTTCTTTTACCACGCCCGGGCTTCGGAAGCCCAACCGTGAAGACGCGGCGACGACCGCTTCGAGGGCCTATCCCTTCTTGGCCCGCATGGCCTCTTCGTGGGCCCGGATCTTGGCTTGCCGGATGGCCTCCCCCTTGGGGTCGTCGGGCTCAAGGGGCGGGGGGCGCTTGTCGCCGAGGGCGTCGGGGGCCTCGTCGGCGGGTTTGATCGAGCGCCAGGGTCTGGCCTCCTTGGGGCCGAAGAGGTACGCGAGGTAGACCGCCACGTAGTAGAGAAACACCAGGGGGAGGGCCAGGGCCACCTGGGAGTACACGTCGGTGCTGGGCGTCAGGACGGCGGCCAGGATGAAGGCGATGACCGTAAAATACCGGCCAAACTTCAGGAGCTGACGCCACGTCACCAGCCCCGCCAGGGCCAGGAAGAACTCGAACAGGGGCAGGAGGAACACCACCCCGAAGGCCAGGAGCATCTGAGAGGTGAAGCTCAGGTACTCGTCCATCATGATGGTAGGCACGACCCGGACGGCGGTCCCCTTGACGGGGCCCGAGAAGCCCAGAAACCACTCGTACCCGATGGGGAAGACGAAGTGGTACCCGAAGAGCGACCCGGCCAGGAAGAAGGCCGTGGAGAAGAACACGAAGGGCAGGATGATCTTCTTCTCCTTGGCGTACAGCCCCGGGGCCACGAAGGCCCAGAGCTGGTAGAAGACCACGGGGAGGGCCAGCATCAGCCCGCCGATGAAGGCGATCTTGAGGTAGGCCACGAAGGCGGCCGTCGGGTCGGGGAAGTGCACCTGGGGGTCGAGGGGAAACCCCGGGATGGCCGGGGGCAACGAGGCCGTGGAGGCCCGCTCGGCACGAAAGCGGGCGGGGTGCATCATCCAGCCGAACACCCGGTTGACCTCGCAGGCGTTGCGGGCGTGGCAGTACCAGGCCACCTCCAACGGGCGCAGGAGCCAGGCGAAGAGGGGCTCGCGGAAGTTCCACGCGACGATCATGCCGAGCACGACGGCCACGGCAGCCCGTACGATGCGGGCCCGCAGCTCTTCGAGGTGCTCGCCGAAGGTCATCCGTCCGGCGTCGCTCACGACCGCTCCTCCTGCCCCGCCGCCGCCGCCGGGGCCACCTCCGAGACGGCCTCGGGGGCGGCCTCGGGGGCGGCCTCGGGGGCGGCCTCGGGACCACCGCCGTACGCATCGTCCTCGGGATATACGCTGGCCCCTTCGGGCAGGGCCCCGTAGTCGTCGGGCCCCGACTCGGGGTACTCCATCGACAGGTCGACCCCGCGGTCGTCGCGGTCTTCGTACGTCACCGCGTCTTCGATGCTCTTGCCCTGGCGTTTGACGTCCTCCTCGATCCCCGAGAGGCCCTCCCGCAGGGGTCGGGTGACCTCCTCGACCACCTCGTCAAACCCCGCGTCGCGCCGCAGCTCCCGCGAGGCCCGCTGAAACTCGCGGATCGCGCGCCCCAGGGCCCGCAGAGTGGTGGGCAGATTCTTCGGCCCCACCACCACCAGGGCCACCAGGGCCACGAGAATCAGCTCTGGAATCCCGATGCCAAACATCGCGGCTGTGTGTACTCCACTTGCCCCACCATGGCGAGGGCCAGCGGCATTCGCCGCCCGGTGGGGTCAGTCGTCCTCGCCGTCTCCGTCGCCTTCGCCCCGGCGGGGGGTGGCCAGGAGCTCTCCGTTGGGGCCGTCGCGGCGGACGATGTACACCCGGCGGGCGGTCACGTCGTCGTCCTCGCGGGCCACCACGGTGACCACGTTGGCCCCCGGCCGCAGGGGCAAGGGGGCCTCCCAGTTGAGCCGGTGGGGGTCGGCCCCGTCGCGGTTGGAGCGGTAGAAGACCTTGTTGGGGCCGACGAAGATGTACATGTCCAGCACCCGATTCTCGTCGGTGCTCGTGCCCCGCAGGGTGAGGCTCGTGCCGCGGACCGCGAGGTTTTGCAGGGCGTCGGTCTCGATGAGGGGCGGGGTGTTGTGCAGGACGTACGACAGCCGCGACCCGGGGGCCGTGGCCCCGGCCACCCGGGGGCCTCCGTCGGCCCGCAGGACCCAGGCCGGACGGCCCGCCCCGACGTCGACCCGCACGAAGTCGCCGCTGGCCGCGAGGATGGGCAGGGCCACGCCGGCCGGGGCCCGGAGCACGACCCGGCCCGTGGGCAGGGGCTGCTCGCGAAGCTGGAGCTCGCGCAAGGCGGTGAAGGTCCCCGACTGAGGGGCCACCGGGAGGGCCTCCCGCTCGATCGGAACCCGGATCCGCTGGACGGTCATGTCCCGCAGGTCGTGCTCCTCGATGTCGAGCTCGAGCTTGAGCTCCTGCTCGCGGAAGGTCTCGTTGACCCGGAAGGTGAAGGCCACCCGGCGCTCCTCGCCCGGGAGCATGTTGTCGATCGTAAACCGGGCGTCGCGCAGGAGGACGCCCGCCCCGGAGAGGTTTTTCAGGTTGGCCAGGGTGTGGAACGACCGCCCCCGGCCGACGTTTTTGATGGTGAGGTAGAGGGTGAAGTCCTCGCCCGGCTGCACCCGCCCGTCGCCGTTGCCCCCGCGGGGCTGCTCGGCAAACTGCCATCCGTACGCGAACACCGGCCGCTCCAGGCCCCGGACGCTCACCCGCAGGGGCTCGACCGTCGGCACGTGCCCGTGCAGCTCCGACCACTCCAGCCGGATCCCGTCCGTGCGGCTGAGGGCCGCCTTGGGCACGAGGCACACCTTCCGGGTCCCCGGAGCGGGCAACGACGTGGTCCCCGGGCGGTACCCCTCGTACTCGCAGTACCCGAGGGAGGTGGTCCAGGTGCGGGTCTCGCCGGGGTTGATCCGGCCAAACACCAGCTCGCGGTTTTCAAACAGGGGATTGTCGCTCTTGGTGTTGGCCCGCAGCCTGAAGACCGGAGCCGTCCCGCGGTTGGTCACCGCCACGGTGAGCTCGAAGGCCTCGCCCGGGACGGCCGTATTCTCGGGCCGCGAGGTGCGCATCTCCACCGACAGGGTGCTCGGCCCGCCGTCGGGGCCGTCCTCCCAGTTGACCCGCAGGGGAGCCAGGGCCCGGGTCACCCCGGCGAGCTGCTCGGCCCGGGTCCGCTCGATCAGCCCGCGGCTGTCCTGGAGCATCTCGCGGCGCCCCGCGCGCCCCGCGGCCCCCACCAGCTCCCGGGCGAAGCGCACGGGGAAGTCCTCCCGCACGCCGTCCTCGGCCAGCTCGTCGGCCCCGCGGAGCCGAAGCTGCTCGCGCTCCTCGGCGGGGAAGAAGTACCGCACCGTCTCCGAGGGGCGCTGGTCGCCCCGGGCCCGGGTGTTGGTCAAGTGGGCCGACAGATCGGCCTCCCGGGGGAAGATCCGGTCGGCCTCGAGGTCCATGTCCATGGCGTCGACGGTCATGGGCGACAGCTCGATGTCGGGCACGATCCCCACCCCTTGAATGCTGGTGTCCCCCGGGGTGAGGTACTGGGCGATGGTGATCTTGAGGGCCCCCCCGTCGGGGAGCTGGCGGATGGTCTGGACCGAGCCCTTGCCGAAGGACTGGGCCCCGACGACCACGGCCCGGTTGTTGTTTTTGAGGGCTCCGGCCACGATCTCGCTGGCCGAGGCGCTGCCCCCGTCGATGAGGACCACGAGGGGGTAGTCGGGTTCGGTCCCGTCGGCCTGGGCCTCGCGCTCGTCGCGCTCCTCGCGGCGGTTGCCCGCGGTGACCACCACGGTCCCGTCGCGGAGAAACAGGTCGGACACGGCCACGGCCTGCTCGAGGAGGCCTCCGGGGTTGCCCCGCATGTCGAGGATGAGCGAGCGCATCCCCTGGGCCCGCATCTCGCGCAGGGCCCGGGTGAGCTCCTCCCCGGTGCTCTCGCTAAACGACTTGACCTTGGCGTACCCGACGTTGCCCGTGAGGAGCCGGTGGTCGACCGAGCGGACCTCGATCCGGGCCCGGGTGACGGCGAAACGCCGCGGTTGGGTCCAGCCTCCGGTGCCCGCCCGGGTGACCCACACCGCCACCTCGCTGCCCACCTCGCCCCGCAGCCGGTTGACGGCCTCGGTGAGCGACATGTTGGTGGTGCTCTCGTCGTTGATCCGCACGATGCGGTCGTAGCGACGCAGGCCCGCCGCCGCGGCGGGGGTGCCTGGCATGGGGTTCATGATGGTGAGGAGGCCGTCGCGGACGGAGATGACGATGCCGAGCCCGCCGAAGTGCCCCCCGGTCTGGATCTGCATGTCATGAAACTGCTCGGGGTTGAGGGCCACCGAGTGCGGGTCGAGGGTGCGCAGCATCCCGTTGGCCGCGGTGTACTCCACGTCCCGCAGGTCGACCTCGGTGCCCCGCAGGTGCTCCTGCAGGAAGGTGAAGATCTCCCGCCACTTGGCCTCGAGGTGCCACGGGGCGTTGACCTCCGCGAGGGAGAAGCTCTGCTCGTGGGTGTCGACCCGCACGATCACCTCGCGGGACCCCTCCTCGTGCCGCACGAGGACCTGGGCCACGTTGCGCTGGATGGCGTCGAGCCCCTTGAGGAGCATCTCCCGCGGGTGCACCCGCGACGGGTCGACGTAGTTGTTGTTGATCTCCAGCATCACGTGCCGGACGACCCGCATCCGCGTGAGGTCGAAGTTGGGATCGGGGGCCCGCCTCCCGTGGCGGGGTTGGGCGTTGAGGGCCCGAGAGCCCCCCACATCGACGCCGAAGAGGCCCCCGTGGCGTGCCACCGTCACGTAGGACGCGCACACGCACGCGAGGACTACCACCGCGGCCTTCCAAGCCTTCGTCAACCTTGCTTGCATTGCGGGCAACTATAACGGACCGGACGCCCGCGCGCTTCCCCCTCCGTCACCTCCCCTTGGGATTGGGCACCGGGCAGAAACACGGAACCGCTCCCCACACCTCCTGAGCATACTCGCGGATGGTGCGATCGGAGGAGAACCGGCCCATCATGGCGATGTTGCGCACGGCCATCTCGGACCACCGGGCGGGCTCGGCCCAGCGGGCGTCGACCTCGCGCTGGCAGGCCGCGTAGGCGGGGTAGTCCTCGAAGACGAGGTACGGGTCGTCGTGCAGGAGCCCGTCGAAGAGGCCCCGGAAGAGGCCCGGCTCTCCGACGGAGAAGTGACCGCTCCGCACGAGGTCGACGAGGCCTTGGAGCTCGGGGTCGCGGGCGCAGGCTTCGGCGGGGCGGTACCCTGCCCGGAGGCGGTCGGCCACCTCGTCGGCGGTGAGGCCGAAGAGGAAGAAGTTTTCGGCCCCGACGGCCTCGCGGATCTCGATGTTGGCCCCGTCGAGGGTGCCCACGGTGAGGGCCCCGTTGAGGGAGAACTTCATGTTTCCCGTCCCGCTGGCCTCCTTGCCGGCGGTGCTGATCTGCTCGGACAGGTCGGCCGCGGGGATGATCCGTTCGGCCAGGGACACGCTGTAATTGGGCACGAAGAACACCCGGAGGTGCCGGGTGTCGGGGTCGTGGTTGACCACGTCGGCCACGGCGTTGATAAACCGGATGATGACCTTGGCCTGACGGTAGGCCGGGGCGGCCTTGCCCCCAAACAGGAAGACCCTGGGCGTGCGGGGGGCCTCGGGGTGGCGTTTGGCGTGCAGGTACAGCCCCACGATGTGCAGGGCGTTGAGGAGCTGGCGCTTGTACTCGTGGATGCGCTTGATCTGCACGTCGAAGAGGGCGTCGGGGTCGACGGCGAACCCGTGCTGCCGTTGCAGCCACGCGGCGAGGTCGACCTTGTTGGCCCGCTTGATGGCCCGGACCCGGTCGCGTACGGCGGGGTCGTCGGCGAAGCGGGCGAAGTGTTCGAGCCGGTCGAGGTCGGTCTCCCAGCCCGGGCCGATGCACTCGGTGAGGAGGGCCGCGAGGCGGGGGTTGCACGACAGGAGCCACCGCCGCGGGGTCACCCCGTTGGTCTTGTTGGTAAACCGCCCGGGGAACATCTCCGCGAAGTCGTGCAGCACGTCCCGCTGGAGGAGGGCGCTGTGCAGGGCGGCCACCCCGTTGATCTTGTGCGACCCCACGGTGGCCAGGTGGGCCATCCGCACCTTGCGCTCGGGGCCCTCTTCGATGAGGGACATCCGGGCGGCCCGGGCGGGGTCGCTCGGCCAGCGGTTGAGGACCTGCCGCAGAAAGCGGGCGTTGATCTCGTAGATGATCTGCAGGTGGCGGGGCAGGAGGCGCTCGAAGAGCTCGACGGGCCAGCGCTCCAGGGCCTCGGCCAGGAGGGTGTGGTTGGTATACCCGAAGGTGGCGTGGGTGATGGCCCAGGCCTCGTCCCACCCGAGGCCCTGCTCGTCGAGGAAGACCCGCATCAGCTCGGCCACGGCCACGGCGGGGTGGGTGTCGTTGAGCTGGATGGCCACCTTCGCGGAGAAGGCCGAGAAGTCGGGGTGGTCCTCGCGGTAGCGGCGCACGATGTCGGCGATGGCGCAGGCCACGAAGAAGTACTGCTGCTTCAGGCGCAGCTCGCGCCCGGCCCAGGTGCTGTCGCTCGGGTAGAGCACCTTGGCGATGACCTCGCTGGCGGTCTTCTCCTCGACGGCCTTGACATAGTCACCCTGGTTGAACACATCGAGGTCAAACTCCGCGCTGGCCCGGGCGCTCCACAGGCGCAGGGTGTTGACGGTCTGCAACCCGTGGCCCGCGATGGGGGTGTCGTAGGGGACCCCGAGCACCCGAACCCCCGGGACCCACCGCACCCGCCACACCCCGTGGGCGTCGTACCACTCCTCGGTGTGCCCGCCGAAGCCCACCGAGACGGTGTACTCGGGCCGGACGATCTCCCAGGGGTTTCCGAAGCGCAGCCACTCGTCGGGGCGCTCGACCTGCCAGCCGCTCTCGAAGCGCTGCTCGAAAATGCCAAACTCGTACCGGATCCCGTACCCGTACGCGGGGTACCCCAGGGTGGCCAGGGAGTCGAGGAAGCACGCCGCGAGGCGCCCGAGGCCCCCGTTGCCGAGGCCGGCGTCGGGTTCGAGCTCCTCCAGGTCGTCCAGATTGACCCCCAACTCGCCGAGGGCCTGACGGGCCTCGTCGAGCAGCCCCACGCTCTGGAGGTTGTTGCGCAGCGACCGCCCGAGGAGAAACTCCGCGCTCAGGTAGTACACCCGCTTCGGATCGGCGAGGTGGTACGCCCAATGGGTCTCGATCCACCGGGCCGCGATGCGGTCGCGCACCGTACGGGCCAGGGCCAGGTAGCGGTCGTAGGCCGTGGCCGTGCTCTCGTGTTTGCCGCGGCTCAGCCGGAGGTTGGTCAGGAAGGCCTCGTGCAAAGCCTCGCCCTCAGGGCTGCTGGGGTCCGTCATGGCCCCAGAGGGTGGGGCATTGCCCCCCGGGGGGCAAAATAAACTTCGCCCCCCCCCGGTTGACACACCTTGGGGATGAATGACCGGGTCGCCCCATCGTATAGAGCGGGCGACGGTCGGCCAGGGCATGAGGCCCGGTCGGCCGTCGGCGCAGTGGATGGGCGGAGATCTCCTCAACACCCCCTCTCCCACCCGTACGCGCGACGCATCTTCGTCACTCAGGAGCTGATACCAATGAAGTCTAGGATGTTCGGCATGGTGGGTCTCGTGGGCGCCCTCGCGGTGTCTGGGTTCGGCAGCCAGGTCACGGCCCAGGGGGCCCTGCAGATCGGCGGCCAGCGCGCCAACTTCGGCCGTCGCCCCGTGGCCCCGGGCTTCGTGCCCGACCCGATCAGCGTCAACATCGTCTCCGGGGGCAACATCGACGCCCGGGCCCTCGGCCTCGGCCCGGGCTGTGTGGGTTACGTCACCCGCCAGCCCGACTACATCATCAACCTCACCCGCCCCACCTCCTTCCTGCGGCTCTACGTCACCGCGGGCAGCGACACCACCCTGCTCGTCAACCTCGCCAACAGCCGGTGGAGCTGCAACGACGACTCCTTCGGCGGCACCAACCCCACCGTCGACATCCCCAACGCGGGCCCCGGCCAGTACGACATCTGGGTGGGCTCGTACCAGGCGGGGGTCCAGGCCCGGGGCCAGCTCCACATCACCGAGCTCCAGGGCAACCACCCCTGACGGCTCCCCACGACGCTCCCACGACGCGTCCGCACCCGCCCGGGTCACAGCCCTCCCTCCGAGCCGCTGCCTCCCGGGCGCCTCCCGTTGGGGCCCTCACTCCGAGGACGGAGGCGGATCAACCTCGGGGCCCGGGGGTTTGTCAAGCTGCTTGACCTCGTACCGCGCCGCCTGGCTGGCCAGGAAGGTCAGGGCCACGGCGGTCATCCCCAGGTCGTCGAGCCAGCCCAGGACGGGGGCGATGTCGGGGATCAGGTCGGTGGGGACCACCACGTACAGAGCCGCCAGGAGGACCCCCGCCTTGGCCGCCTTGGGGGAGGCCGGATCGCGCAGAAAACGCCACAGCCCCCGCGGGTGGGCGAGCATGGCCAGGGTGCCCCGTCGTCGGGTGGGGGTCTTCGGGGCGGGGGTCTCGGGGCGGGTCATCGGCCCACTGTAGCGCACGGGGCGGGGGAGACACACCCGCGCCGCGGGTGTACCCCTTGGGGCATGCGTGTGGTCCCCGTGGCGTGTTTGCAGGACAACTATGCCTACCTCCTCCTCGGCTGCGGGGGGGCCGCGGTGGTCGACCCGAGCGAGGCCGAGCCCGTCCGGGCGGCCCTCGCGGCCGCAGGGGTGAGCGCCCCGTGCGGGATCCTGGTGACCCACCACCATTGGGACCATGTGGGAGGCCTCGAAGAGCTCCTCGCCCAATGGCCCACCCTCCCCGTCTTCGCCCATCGCTCGGAGCTGTCCTCGGGGCGGATCGCAGGGCAGACCCGGGGCCTGGACGACGGAGAGTCGTTCACCCTCGGGCCCTTCGCCGTCCGGGGGTGGCACGTCCCGGGGCACACCACCGGGGCCCTGGCCTACGAGACCGACGGGGCCCTCTTCACCGGCGACACCCTGTTTCGCGCCGGATGCGGTCGGCTCTTCGAGGGCACGGCGGCCACCATGTACGCCTCCCTCTCCCGGCTGTCCCGCTGCGGCGACGCCCTCGGGGTCTATCCCGGCCACGAGTACACGGTCAAAAACCTACGCTTCGCGCGCACCATCACCCCCGACGACCCGAGCCTCGCCGAGGCCCTCGCCGCCGCCGAGTCCCGGCGGGCCACCGGTCACCCCACGGTCGGGACCCCGTTGGCCCTCGAGCTCCGCACCAACCCCTTCCTCCGCTGCGACGACCCCACGATGCAGGAGGCCCTCGGCACCCCCGGCGACCCCGTGGCCACCTTCGCCGCCCTGCGGGCCCGCCGCGACGTGTACTGACCCCCCCTGTCGCGGGCTCTGGGTCCGTGCGAGACTCGCCCCGTGGTCAAGAGTTCTCGCACGCGTTGGGGCTCCGGCGCGGCCCTCCTCGCCTTGGGCCTCGGATGCAACTCGGGCCCGGTCCCCGCGGGCCTCGACGCGACCCCCGTGGCCCAGGACACGGCCCCCGATCGCCCCATCGCCCCCGACCGCCCTGGCCCCACCGAGGACATCCCCCCCGCGGACGTCGTCGACGCCTCCAGGCCCCTCGATGTCCCCGCCCTCCCGGGCGATGTACCCCAGGACACGCCCCAGGACACGCCCCAAGACGTGTCCGAAGACGTGCCCCAAGACGTTTCCGTGGCCCGGGATGTCGTCGCGGCGCCCGATGGACCCGTCGACGCCGGGGGGGTTCCGCTGTACGCCGCGGGGGACATCTCGTCGTGCCTGAGCCCCTTCGACGAGATGACCGCCACCCTGCTCGATCGGCTCCCAGGCACCATCCTCGCCCTCGGCGACAACGCGTACCAGTCGGGGGCAAACTGGGAGTATCTGCTCTGCTACGGCCCCACCTGGGGTCGACACCGGGCCCGCACCCGCCCCGTGCCGGGCAACCACGAGTACGAGACCCGCGGGGCCCGCGACTATTTCGAGTACTTCGGCAGCGCGGCGGGCCGACCCGGGGAGGGCTGGTACAGCTTCGACCACGGGGGCTGGCACCTCGTGGCCCTCAACAGCAACTGCAGCGACATCGGCGGCTGCGGACCCGACTCCCCCCAGGGCCGCTGGCTGCGGGCCGACCTCGCCGCCCACCCCGCCCGCTGCACCCTCGCGTACATGCACCACCCGCGGTTCAGCTCGGGCCGCCACGGGAGCAGCGCCTCCATGCAGCCCCTGTGGCAGATGCTCTACGACGCCAACGCCGACGTGGTCCTCGTCGGGCACGACCACCACTACGAGCGCTTCGCCCCGATGGCCCCCGACGGGACCCGCGACCCGACCCGGGGGATCCGCGAGTTCCTCGTGGGGACGGGGGGGATCTTTCACTACGCCCTGAGCGCCCCGCAGCCCAACAGCGAGGTGCGCAACAACGACACCCACGGGGTCCTCCAGCTCACCCTGCGCCCCGACGGATACGACTGGCGCTTCCACCCCGTCGCGGGCCGCACCTTCACCGACACGGGCTCGGCCCCCTGCCACTGATCCCCCTCTCCCCCTCCGCGCGCTTCGGGGATTGCCGTCGGGCCCGCGGGCGCGCAACATCCCCGTCGCCGCCAATGCCCCACACCTGGATCGCCGCAAACACCGACGGCTACGACCTCGAAGACCTCCCCACCCCCCGACGGGTCACCGACGTGTGCCCGGCCTGCACGCGGAAGGTGATCCTCGTCGAGCGCGAGCTCGTGCAGAATCTACGGGTCCTTGGGGTTCCGCTGGTGGCCACGGCGCGGGCCGGGGCGGTGTTTCAGTGTGAGCACTGTGGCACATGCTTCGAGCCTCCCCCCGTCGGGTTCGACCGCCCCGAAGCCGCAGCCGGGTCGGCCGACCCCGGGTCCCCGGGCCCCGCCGCCGCCGCCGCCCTCGCCACCCTCGAGCGCCAGCTCCGCGACGCCGAAGACGAGGCCGCCCTGTGGCGCATGCGCATGGACCTCGCCACCCGCAAACGTGAGCCCGAGCTCGCCCGCGAGGCCCGCGGCCTCATCGACCGCTACGCCGCCGTAGCCGAGACCCTCCGGGGCGAGATCGCCGCCCTCCGCAGCCGCCCCGGAGCCTCTCCCGCCGCCACCCCCGTGGCCTCCCTCCCCGTCGAGGACGAGCTCGTGGCCCTGCGGCGCCGCGTGGCCGAGCGGGCCGCCGAAAAGGCCGCAGAGAAGGCCGCCGCCCCCTCCCCGCCGGAGGCTCCCCCCACACCCCAAGGCCCCGAAGCCCCGAAGGCTTCCGAGACCCCGGCCCCTCCGCCCGCCCCCTCCCCCGAGGACGAGCTCGCCGCCCTCAAGCGCCGCCTCCAGGGCGACCGCCCCGCCCCCACGCCGACCGCCCCCCCCGCGGCCCCGAAGCCCCCCCCCGGGCCTCCCGGGCCCGAGGCCGGCCCCGAGGACGAAATGGCCGCCCTCAAGCGCAAGCTCCGCGGCAAATAACGAGGCCCTCCCCCCCAGGAGCCCCGGGAGCCCCGGGAACCCCGGGAACCCCGGTCAGGGCCGTACGCGCCCGTGGGCGATGTACATGGCCGGGTTGCCCGTGCGGGTGTCGCTCCAGGTGGCCCACAGCTCCCCTTGGGCCGTGAGGTGGAGACCGAGGTAGTCGCCGTGCCACGACTGGGGGTTGCGCCCCGTGGTGAAGCGGAAGGTGGCGTCGCTCACGGCCTCGTTGCGGCCGCAGGGCATGGCCGGATCGCCCGGACAGCGGGCGTAGGCCACGGCCCCGTCGCCGAAGCGGTTCTCCATCCACAGGACGTGGACCGCGTGGGTCTCGCGGTCGACCACCATGGCCGGAAACCCATGGGTGGCGCAGGACTCGGGCTCGTCGTTGACCTTGCGGTACCGCCACGACATCCCGCCGTCGCCGCTGGTGGCGAGGATGAGGTCCCAGGCCCCCGAGGCGTCGCCCGTCAGGTAGGCCACGTGGATGGTGTCGCCGTCGAGGGCCACCGGGGGCTGGATGTACACGGGCGAGTCGGTCGAGCGCGACACGATCCGCATCGACTCCTGGGTCTGAAACCCGTCGCGGCTCGCGCGCATCAACACGCGGTTGGCCGTCGACCCGAGGCGGGCCGAGCTGCCCTCGCCGGCCCCCTGGCCCGCGGAGATCCCGGCCCAGGCGGCCACCACCCGACCGCTCGGGCCCGTGGCAAACTGGATGAGGTTGTGGGCCACCGCGGTGGTCCCGAGCTGCCCCGCCGTGGCCAGGACGGTCGGGCGGCTCCAGGTCTGGGCTCCGTCCTCGGAGCGCTGGACCAGGAGGTTGGCGGCGTTGCCGCTCTGGGCGAGATACCCGAGGTAGAGAAACTCCGTGTCGGGGAGCACCCCCGGGCCCGCGGTGAGCCAGGGTTTGTCACAGATCCCGCCGGCCACGCAGGTGCCCGCCGGGTCGACGGCCCGGGGGGTGGCCCAGGTCATGCCGTTGTTGGTGCTCTCGGTGACCCGCACCCGCACGTTGGAGACCTGCCCGAGGCCGTTGCGGGCGAGGCCGATGAAGGTCATCCGCAGGGTCCCGTCGCGGCTGTGCTCCAAGACCGGGTCGCTGCTGCCGTTGAACTCCGGGTCGGTCACCCGCCCGTCGGCGGTCCAGGCCATCCCGTCGGGGCTCCGCGAGACCCCCATGAAGACGGAGCTGTTGGGCCCGAGGGCGATGTAGCTGTTGGTCACGGCCCCGGTCATGGGGTTGACCGCGATGTTGCCCTCGGCCTCGATGAAGCTGTCAGGGCGGGCGAAGCTCACCGAGGCGTTGGGGCCCTGAAACACCGTACGGGGAAGGGCCCCGAGGGCGTGGGCCCCGGACGCGCCCACTGTGAAGCAGGCCTCGCCGTTGCGGGTGCCCACGGGCTCGTCGTTGATGCGGCAGACCCGGGTCCCGGTCACGCCCTCGGCGGTCCCGCAGACATACCCCTGGGCCGTACGGCAGTCGGCGTTGGACGTGCACCGCTGGAAACACACCGGGAACCCCTGGAGCCGACCGCACACCGCGTCGGCCCCGCAGTTGCCCCCGCCCGAACAGATGCGGGTGCAGTACCCCCCCGCGAAGCCCAGGGCCCGCGACAGACAGAGCTGCCCCGTACGACATGTGCCCTGCATCGGCGGGAAGGGGGCTCCCTCCGACTCGCACGCCAACCCGATCCCCGTGGGGGCCGGGGGGCCTGTGTCCACCGGGGTCACCACGTCCACCACGGGGGCCACGTCGACCGCGGCCTCCGTCCCCGCGTCGACCGCGGGGGGAGTGGTGGTGCTGCTCCCGCACCCCGCCACGCTCAGGCCGACACCCAACACACCACCCAACACACCACGCACGGTCACTCCAGGCCTCCTGCCTTCACGCGCCCCGGGGGGCCGTCGAAGGCCTCGGAGTCGCCCTCCACGCCCTCGGGCTCGGTCGTCTCACCCATCGCCTCGGGGGCCACATCGTCGAGGCCGCAGGCCCGCAGGGCCCGGGCGATGTCGTCGACGCAGTCGCGCACCGTCGCCGACACGTCGCGTTTTTTGAGCCCCACGCTCACCGCGTAGGCCGCCCCGGGGGTGCCCGCCCGCCCGAACGAGGCCCGCACGGCCCGCACCCAGGGCGACACGAAGGGCCGGGCCGCCGCGGCTCCCTCGGCCCGCACGCACTCCGCCAGAAAACGCTCGGCCGCCACCTCCCGGGCCTCGAGCTCGAGGCTGAGTTGGGCCACCACCGCCCGGTACGGCAGAAACGAACACTGGTCGTGCTCCCGCACCGTCCAGCGCCACCCCCGGCCCGCCACGAGGCAGGCCACCGCCAGCTCGGCCCGCGACCCCGCCAGGCGCGGCGGAGCGGCCCGCAGCCTGCGCTCAAGCACCACGTCGAGGTGGGCGGCCCCGAGGGCTCGGTAACACTGCCCGATGGCCGCCCCATGCTCGACCGACTCGCGGGCGGCCCCGGCCACGAACCGCATCCAGCGCAGCCCCGGGGCGAAGGTCAGCCCCGCCCCGTACAGCCGGGCCATCGACACCGCACGATACCCGTGGGCCTCCATCATCCGCAGGACCGTGGCCCGGTACAGGGCCTCGGCGTCGGAGGGCCCCTCGACCTCGGCCAGATCGTCAGGGGGGTGTGAGGTGCGCGGAGGGCTCGCCAGGGGCACGGTGGGGCGGATGCTGTACGCAGGCCCGCACCCTGTCAACGCAGACCCTCTCCCGCGGTGGGTCGTGGCACCCTCCCAGACGATGACGGTCGACCTCAACCTCGACGCGGGCGAGGACCCCGACGCCCCCGACGCCCTCTTCGCCCTGGCCCACCGGGTCAACCTCGCCTGCGGAGGCCACGCGGGCGACCCCGACTCCCTGGCCCGGGCCTGCGCCCTCGCCGCCGCCTCCGGGGTCCGCGTCGGGGCCCACCCGAGTTATCCCGACCGAACTCACTTCGGCAGGCTCCCGATGCCCATGGCCCCGGAGGTCCTCGCGCAATCGCTGCGTGACCAGTGCGGTCTCCTCCTGCGGGCGGCCCGGGGGCTCGGCCTCCCGGTGGGCCATGTGAAGCTGCACGGGGCCCTCTACCACGCGGCCCACGACGACCCCGGGGTGGCCCGGGTGGCCCTGGAGGCCTGCCGGGATGTCCTCGGGGCGGTGGAGGTCCTGGGGATGCCGCGGGGTTGCCTGCACGAGGTCGCCCGGGCGTTGGGGATGCCCTTCCTGCGCGAGGGGTTTGCCGACCGGGGGTATGGCCCCGGGGGGACCCTCCTGCCCCGCGGAGCCCCTGGGGCGGTGCTCGATGCCCCCGCGGCGGCCCGGCAGTGTCGGGCGTTGGTCGCGAGCGGTCAGGTCGAGACGGTGTGTGTTCATGGGGACGGACCCGAGGCCCTCGCGGTGGCCCGGGCCGTCCGGGCGGTCCTCGACGAGGCCCGGCGGTGACCCCCCTCGGCGAAGGGGCCTGGCGCCTCGACCTGCCCCAGGGGGCCGACCCGGTGGCCGCCCTGGAGTCCCTGCGATCGTTGCCCGACGTGGTGGACGTGGTGGTCACCGACCGTCACGCCCTCGTGTGCTTCGACCCCGCTCGCCCTCCGGGCGGAGTCCCCGAGACCCTCGCGGCCGCCGCGGTAGCCCCGGCGGTGATCCATGCCCGCGCCGTGGTGCTGGAGGTTCGGTACGACGGGGTCGACCTCGCCGAGGTGGCCGACCGCTGCGGGCTGTCGCCGACGGAGGTGGTGGCCCTGCACAGCGCGGGGGACTACCGGGTTGAGACCATGGGGTTTCTGCCCGGGTTTGGGTACCTCGGCCCCCTCGATCCGCGGCTCGTCCTGCCCCGGCGGGCGTCTCCGCGTCCGCGGGTCGGTGCCGGGTCGGTGGCCATCGCGGGGCGGCGCACGGCGGTCTATCCCTTCGCCTCCCCCGGAGGCTGGCACCTCCTCGGAACCCTCGTCACGGGCACCCTCTTCGACCCCACCCGGGGCCCCACCCTGAGCCCCGGGGACCGGGTGCGGTTTCGGGTCGTCCCGTGAGTTCCATCGCGGTGTTGAAGGTCGAACGGGTCGGCCCCGGGGTCAGCCTGCAAGACCGCGGGCGACCGGGATGGATGCACCGCGGGGTTCCGCCGGGGGGGCCGTGGGACCCCGAGGGGTTTGCCCAGACCCTCGCCTCTCTCGGGGCGCCTCCCGAGGCCGTCCTGCTGGAGATCCCGCTGCACGGGGCGGTGTTGTCCGCCCTGCACCCGATCGTGGTGTCCCTCGACGGAGCCCGCGTGCCCTTGGAGGCTGGGGCCCGCCTGGAGGTCGCGCCCGCCCCCTGGCCCGTGCGCTACCTCGGGGTGTCGGGGGGCTTCGACGCCCCAGTGGTCCTGGGCGGTCGTGGGCTCCTGCCCGTGGCGGGCCTGGGCGGGGCCCTGGGGCGCTTCCTCCGGGCGGGAGACACCCTCTTCGCCCGCGCGCCCTCACCGCCCCTCATGGCCCCTCCGCGGCCCCTCGAAGGCCCTCCCCGTCCGCCCGAGGCGGTCACCCGGCTGGAGGTGGTCGCAGGCCCGGATGTGTTTCCCGCCGCAGCCTGGGACACCCTCCTCGGGGCCTCCCTCACGGTCTCCCCCCTCCTCGACCGCACCGGAACCCGTCTCCTCGGCCCCCCCCTCCCCCTCTGGCCTCCCGACCCGGCCCGGGCCTCGGCCCCGATGGTCCGCGGGGCCCTCCAGGTCACCCTCGACGGCGGGATCATCGCCCTCGGCCCCGACCACCCCACCACGGGGGGATATCCCGTGATGGGCGTGCTCACCCGGGCCGGTCAGTCCGCCCTCGCCCGGGTCCGCCCCGGCGGAACCCTCGGCTTCGTCATCGCCCCCGGCTGTGTTGGGCCGCGAGGAGGTTGATGGCCCAGGTGTCGGCCACCCGCAGGGACCCGAACTGCAGCCCCACCCCGGCCGCCACCACCCAGCGCACGGTGCAACGTATGGGCGAGGGCTTGACCAGGGCCGGCAGGTGCAGTTCGGCCACCACCTCGGCCCCGTAGGGAAAGACCACGGGGGTCTCGACGAAGACCCCGCCCAGGGACAGGTCGCGGGAGTACGCCGTCACGCGCTCCTCCCCGTGGACCACGACCACCTTCACCTTCGCAGGAAACCTAGAGTGCGCGCGCTTCTCGGTGCTCACAGTGCCATTGCGCTCCTTGCGCTCCTGCCAGACAGACCGGGTACACTGCCAAGGGATGGCCCCCGCGCGCAAGGCAGACCCGCCCCGCCCCTACGATGTCCCGGCTCCCCTGGCCGCGGGGGTGGGGGTCTTGCTGGCCGCGGTCTTTCTCCCGATGAACCTGCGGGGCCCTGCCTGGCCCTCGGGCCTGCCCCCCGTGGCCTACGATCCGCAGGCCATCGCGGCCGAGCACCGGGCGGGGCTCAACCTCGATGTCCCTGCGGCCAGCCCGGCCGTGATGGCGGCCTGGCGGGAGCTCAACCGGGCCCTCGGGCGCCGCGACACCCCGGGCAGCGCCCAGGCCCAGGGCGACTTCTCGCGGCTCACGATCCGGGCCACCCAACACGCCCGCCCGGCCTGGAGGGCCCTGCGCGCCCGGGCCTGCGAGGCCTTCGTGACCCCCCCGACGCGAGGCGACCGCGACCCGACGGGGATTGTTCCGATCGCGACCCGTCACCGGGTGGTGGGCCCCCGGGCCGGAGCCTCGGTCGACCGGGCCCAACGCCTCGCCTGGTGTTACCTCCGCTGGGAACGCCTCGCCCTCCCCACCCCCGACCAGGGTTCGGTCGAGCCGTTGATGGACACCCTCTTGCGGGTTCCGGCCCCCCTCCAGCGGGGCTTCGTGCGTTGGGCCCTGGGGGCCTCGTGCGCCGCCCTGGTGGGCCTCGACGGCCGGGCCCTGACCCTCGACGACCCCCGCCGCTGCGCCGCCTACCGCCGCGAGCTCCTCCCCGCGGCCGTGGGCCTCGACCCGGGGTATCCCGCCGCCGAGGCCCGGGCCCACACCGAGATGCTCCTGGGCCTGGGCCTGTCCCACGCCGTGGCCACCGTAGGCCACGAGGGGCCCTCCGGGCCCGCCGGGGAGTTCGCGCGAAGCACGGCCCAACACGACGCCCGCCAGGCCTTCCAGGCCGCCTCTGACGCCTACGGGAGCCTCCTACGCCGGGCGCCCTCGTACCGCACCGAACGCCTGGCCCTCGGGGCCCTGCGCGCCCTGGCCGACGAGTAGCGGGAGACGGCCCCGCACTCAGCCGGCGCGGCCCGTCTGTGATGCGCGGGGGGTGGCGGCCGGGAGGGACCTGGAGAGCCGCGCCCAGAGGAGGTCGCGGGCAGGCTGGGGGAAGCTCAGGGTGCGCCAGCCGAAGGGGAGAGAGATCCCGGGGACGGAGTGGGCGGCGCCTGGGAAGACGCGCACGCTCGCTACGGAGTAGCCGAACCGGTCGGCCTCTGCGACGCCCTCGAGGACACGCGCAGGAGTCGGCGGGATCCCCATACTGCTGCCGTGGAACACGCTCGCCGTGCCTGCACCGCCGCGCCCGCCTGGAGAGGCACCGAGCGCCCCGACAATAAGGTCGGCATAGCTGTCGCCATTCACATCGCCGGCCCCTGCGACCGAGTAGCCGAATCCGTCTCCCCCGGCGCCGCCTTCAAGTACCCGAGTTGGGATGGCCGTGATGCCCAACTCGCTCCCAAGAAACACACCGACAGTACCCGCATTTCTACGCGCACCCGGGGAGGCCTGATACGCCCCCACGGCGAGGTCTGCGTAGCCGTCGCCGTTGACATCGCCCGCGCTCCCAATCGACCCGCCAAACTGGTCGAACATCGCGCCACCTTCGAGGACAGCCGCAGGGCCTGTCTCGACCCCCGAACTGCTGCCGTGGAACACGCTCGCAGTCCCCGCGAATCGACGCGCACCCGGCGACGCTACGAACGCCCCAACAACGAGGTCTGCGTAGCCGTCGCCGTTGACATCGCCCGCGCTCGCAACCGCCCCCCCAAACAGGTCGCCCGCCTCCCCGCCCTCGCGAACCGCCGCAGGCATGGCTGCGATCCCTGCCCCGCTGCCGAGAAACACGCTTGCGGTCCCCGCCTCGCTGCGCCCGCTTGGAGAGGCATAGGCGGCCCCAACGACCAGGTCAGCATAGCCATCGCCGTTAACATCCCCCGCACTCGCAACAGAAAAGCCGAACCGGTCACCCGCCGCCCCACCCTCAAGCACAGTCGTTGGGGTCGCCATGATCCCCATCCCACCGCCATGGAACACGTTGACAGCTCCGGCAATGTTGCGTGACCCCGGAGAGGCTTCGGCCGCACTGACGACGAGATCAGCATAACCATCGCCGTTGACATCGCCCGCGCTCGCGACGGAGAAACCGAGCCGATCGCCCGCCGCGCCGCCTTCGAGCACCTGAGCGGGGGCAAGCATGATGCCCAACGCGCTCCCGAGAAACACGGTTGCGGTGCCAGCATTCATCCGCCCACCCGGGGAGGCCTGCTGGGCGGCGACGACGAGGTCTGCGAAGCCGTCGCCGTTGACATCGCCCGCGCTCGCAACCGTCCTGCCAAACTGGTCGCCCTCTGCAACGCCTTCCAGCACCCTCGCCGGGGTGGACCCAATGCCCGACGCGCTCCCAAGAAACACGCTCACGGTGCCCGCGTTCTGACGACTGCCTGGGGAGGCTTCGGGTGCCCCGACGACGAGGTCGTCGAAGCCGTCGCCGTTCACATCGAGGTGGGAGTGATTGCTGGTGTCGACGCTTGTGCGCGCGTTGATCGCGGGCACATGAAACAGCCACGTCGGGCTGTAGACCGTGTCGGTGGTTGTCCCGCTCCTTCCGCGGAGTCGCCAGAACACGACGCTCCGCGCGGGGAGATCGGCCCCGGGCCGTGCGCTGGTGCCGCTGACGGCAAGCGTCTCGATGACCCGCGTGCAGGCGCGGTCGTGGCAGAGTTCTACCGCTGCGCCGTCGAAGCCCGCGGGCAGCACCCAGCGAAGGGTCGGCCGCCGTTGGGTCACATCGCCCAGAGAAAGAGGAGCCACCGGCCGCGGCGCCGCATCGTTCGCGATGCAGCCAGCACCAAAGGGTCGCTGGCCCGTTGGACAGGCGCACGCCCCCTCACGGCATGAGCCCCCGCCGGGACACGCACGACCGCAAGCTCCGCAGTGGGCCGCGCTCATGCGGGTGTCGACCTCACACCCATTGGTGGCGTCGCGGTCGCAGTCCTGAAACCCTGACTGGCACACGAACGAGCACCGCCCCGCGATGCACCCCTCGCTCGTGTTCGCGGGGCGGGGACAAACGTTGCCGCACGCCCCGCAGTGACGCGCATCGGTGTCCAGGCCGACGCACGCCGCCCCGCAGAGGGTCTGTCCCTGCGGGCAAACCACCCCATCTGCGGGTGCGTCCAGCTTCGCGTCGTGTGCGTCGGCCCCTGCCCCCACATCCGCGGGAGACTGATCGTCGGGCGGCGTCGCGACCTCGGTCTCGGACATCGTGATGTCCATGAAGGCCGCGTCCTGCGGGGCCAACACGACGTCAGGCAGGCAACCCGTGCCGAGGCAGACCGACAGGCACGCGCCGATCATTCTTCCGACGCTTCGCCCCGATCGAGTGGTGTGCATCTCCCGAAGAGCACCGCTCTACGGGAGCGATGTCAAGGGCCTTGGCGGAAGGGCCTCTCGAAGGCCTGGACGCGCGGCGAGACGCCTTCCGAGCCGGACGACGCGTCGCCCAATGAGGGCTTCGAGGAGGGGGAGGGCGAGACGGGGCCCAGAGAGGGCCCCGTGGGTGCGATCAGGGCAGGCCGAATACCGGCAGGTCAGCCAGGAAGCGGTTGGCCGTCGAGCCGTCGCCGAGCTGGCCCTGGGCGTTGTAGCCCCAGCAGGTGAAGACGCCGTTGGTCTGCCGGGCGCAGGTGGTGTACCCGCCAGCCCAGACCCCGCTCACGTCGGTCATCTGCTGCACCACCGCAGGCACGGTGCGGTTGGAGCTCGTGCCGTCGCCGAGGTTGCCGTAGGGGTTGTAGCCCCAGCAGAGCAGAGCCCCCGAGGTGCGCAGAGCGCAACTGTAGTGGATGCCCACCGCGATCTGCGTGGCGTTGTCGAGGACCGACACCGGCACGGGGGTGTTGCGCTGGGTGGTCGTGCCGTTGCCGAGGCCGCCGTAGAGGTTGTAGCCCCAGCAGACCACGGTGCCGTTCATCCTACGGGCGCAGGTGTGAGCGTTGCCAGCCCGGACCTCCACGGCGTCGGTGAGGCTAACTACGGGCACCGGCGAAGTGCGGTTGACGGGGGTGTTGGTGTCGCCGAGGCGACCGCTGCCTCCAGAGCCCCAACACCACACCGAGCCGTTGGCCCGACGCGCGCACGCGTGGATGGCCCCGGCGGTGATCTGCGTGGCGTCGCTGAAGGTGGTGATGTTCTGCGGGATCACCTGCTGCGTGGTGCTCCCGATGCCAAGCTGGCCGCTGCTGTTAAGCCCCCAGCAGGAGACCGTGCCGCTCATACGCAGCACGCAGGTGAACGCGTCACCGACGGCGAGGCCCACCGCGTCGGTGATGCCAAACGCCTGGGTCGGCACCCGCGGCGAAGCCGTAGCCCCGTCGCCGATCTGCCCGTTGGACCCGAGGCCCCAGCACCAGACCGTGCCGTTGTTGCGGCGGGCGCAGGTGTGTTGGCTGCCCCCGCGCACCTCCACCACGTCGCCGAAGCCGTCGATCACCCGCGGGGCGCTGCGGTTGACGATGGTGTTGTTGCCGAGCTGGCCCACGTTGTTGTAGCCCCAGCACACGAGCGAGTTGTCGCTGCGCAGCGCGCAGGCGTGGTTGCTGCCTACCCCAGCCCCGAGAGTGGCGCAGGCCCCGCCGGTGCAACCCAGGCCCGCGGGCACACCAAACACGGGCACGTTGCCGAGGGGGCGGTTGGTAAGGGTGCCGTCGGCGAGCTGGCCCGAGGTGTTGAGTCCCCAGCACTGGATCGCCCCGCTCATCCGCCGGGCGCAGGCGAACGACTCGCCCATCTCGACGCGGGTGGCGTCGGAGATGCCCATCACGGCTCCGCCGCCGATGAGACGGTTGGACGTGGTGCCGTCGCCGAGCTGGCCTACGTTGTTGTAGCCCCAGCAGGACAGGGTGCCGTTGGAGCGGCGAGCGCAGGTGGCCTGGTTGCCCGCCGAGAGCTGGGCCACGTCGGTAAGGCCTACCACCACGACGGGGGTCGCGGAGTTGGACGTGCCGCCGTTGCCGAGGGCCCCCTGGGCCCCGGCGCCCCAGCACACCACGGTGCCATCGCGGCGCAGGGCGCAGGTGTGGGTGGTGCCCGCCACGACCTGGACGACGTTGGTGAGGCCGGGCACGGGCACGGGGCTGCGGCGTACGGTGGTGGTGCCGTCGCCGAGCTGGCCGCTGGAGTTGAGGCCCCAGCAGCGTACGGTGCCGTCGAGGAGCAGGGCGCAGGTGTGATTCTGCCCCGCCGTCACCTGGGCGACGTTGGCGAGGCCAGGGACCTCCCCCGCGAGGGTGCGGTTGGCGGTGTTGCCATCGCCGAGCTGGCTGTTGGCATTGTAGCCCCAGCAAACCACCGTGCCATTGCGCCGGACGGCGCAGTTGTGCAGGTAGCCTGCGGCCATCTGCACCGCGTCGCTCACCGCGAACACCGGCGTGGGGGTGGGGCGCAGGGCCGTGGCCCCGTCGCCGATCTGGCCGTTGCTGCCGATGCCCCAGCAGAGCACCGTGCCGTCGTTGCGCAGGGCGCAGGAGTGGGCCTGGCCGAGGGCCACCTCGCGCACGTCGGTGACGGTGCGGGCGATGACCGGCGCGGCGCGGGACACCGTGGTGGCGTCGCCGAGCTGACGGCTGCCGTTGCCGCCCCAGCAGGCGAGGCGGCCGTCGGTCTGCACGGTGCACGCGTGGAGCTGGCCGAGGCCAAACTGCAGGCCCGTGGCCCCCGAGCAGCGCCCGTTGCCGCAGGTCTGGCCCGGGGCGCAGGCCCGGCCGCAGCCGCCGCAGTGGGCGTCGGAGCTGTTGGTGTCGACCTCGCAGCCGT
>CAYUSB010000066.1:0-38880 GCA_964447205.1 uncultured Myxococcaceae bacterium | reverse complement strand
CGCGTGCGCCTCGGGTCAGGTGTGCTCCGCGGGGACGTGCACCGTCTCCTGCGGGGCGGGGACCACCAACTGCTCGGGGGTCTGCCGGGTCCTCGCGACCGACAACGCCAACTGCGGGGCCTGCGGCCGCGTGTGCGCCGCGGGTCAGGTCTGCACCGCCGGGGCCTGCGTGGTCTCGTGCGCCGCCGGCCAGACCAACTGCTCGGGGGTCTGTCGCGACACCACCACCGACAACAACCACTGCGGGATGTGCGGCCGCGTGTGCGCCTCGGGGCAGGTCTGCTCGGGCGGGACCTGCAACGTCTCGTGCGGGGCGGGGACCACCAACTGCTCGGGGGTCTGCCGCAACCTGCAGACCGACAACGCAAACTGCGGGGCCTGCGCCCGGGTCTGCCCGTCGGGCCAGGCCTGCACGGCCGGGGTGTGCTCGGTCTCGTGCGCGGCGGGGCAGACCAACTGCTCGGGGGTCTGCCGCGACCTCACCAGCGACACGGCCAACTGCGGCTCGTGCGGTCGGCTCTGCCCGTCGGGGCAGATCTGCCTGTCGAGCGTGTGCACGGTCACCTGCGTGACGGGCACGACCAACTGCTCGGGGGTGTGCCGCGATCTCACCACCGACACCAACCACTGCGGGGCCTGCGGCCGGGCCTGCGCTGCGGGTCAGCTCTGCTCGGCCGGGACCTGCTCGGTGTCGTGTGGAACGGGCACGACCAACTGCTCGGGGGTCTGCCGCAACCTCCAGACCGACAACGCGAGCTGCGGGATGTGCGGTCGCGTGTGCGCCGCGGGCCAGGTGTGCACCGCGGGGGTGTGCGTCGTGTCGTGCGTGGCGGGCCAGACCAACTGCTCGGGGGTCTGCCGCGACCTCCTGACCGACAACGCCAACTGCGGAGCCTGCGCCCGGGCCTGTCCGTCGGGGCAGATCTGCTCGAGCGGGGTGTGCAACGTCTCGTGCGTGTCGGGCACGACCAACTGCGCGGGGGTGTGCCGTGACCTCAGCACCGACAACAACAACTGCGGGGCTTGCGGCCGGGTGTGCGCCGCGGGGCAGCTCTGCTCGTCGGGCACCTGCACGGTGTCGTGCGGGGCGGGCACGACCAACTGCTCGGGGGTGTGCCGCAACCTCCTGACCGACAACACCAACTGCGGCGTGTGCGGCCGGGTGTGCGCCGCGGGGCAGGTGTGCTCGGGCGGGACCTGCAACGTCTCGTGCGGGACGGGCACGACCAACTGCTCGGGGGTCTGCCGCGACCTGACCACCGACAACAACAACTGCGGGGCCTGCGCCCGGGTGTGTCCGAGCGGGCAGGTCTGCTCCTCGGGGGTGTGCACGGTGTCGTGCGGCTCGGGCACGACCAACTGCTCGGGGGTGTGCCGCAACCTCCAGACCGACAACGCCAACTGCGGGGCCTGCGATCGGGCCTGCCCGAGCGGTCAGCTCTGCTCGGGGGGAGCGTGCGTGGTGTCATGCGGGACGGGCTTCACCAACTGCTCGGGGGTCTGCCGCGACCTGACCACCGACAACAACAACTGCGGGGCCTGCGCCCGGGTGTGTCCGAGCGGGCAGGTCTGCGCGTCGAGCGTGTGCACGACGGTGTGCGCCGGCGGCCTCACCAACTGCTCGGGAGTGTGCCGCTCGCTCCAGACCGACAACGCCAACTGCGGGGCCTGCGGCCGGGTGTGCGCCGCGGGGCTCACCTGCGTGAGCGGGTCCTGCACCCTCGTCTGCGCCAGCGGACAGACCAACTGCTCGGGGGTGTGCCGGACCCTCGCGAGCGACAACTCCAACTGCGGCGTGTGCGGCCGGGTGTGCGCCTCGGGGCAGGTCTGTGTCGGCGGGTCGTGCAGCGTGACCTGCTCGGCGGGTCAGACCAACTGCTCGGGGGTGTGCCGCGACCTCCAGTCCGACAACGCCAACTGCGGGGCCTGCGGCCGGGTGTGCGCCTCGGGCCAGGCGTGCGCCTCGGGCACCTGCGTGGGGCAGGGCTCGCTGCGGTTCACCCTCACCTGGGACCGGCCCGGGGACATGGACCTGCACGTCCTGCCGCCGTGTGGGACGGAGATCTTCTACGGCCGCACGTCGGCCTGCGGAGGCACCCTCGACGTCGACGACACGACCCAGCGGGGCCCGGAGAACATCTTCTGGAGCTCGTCGTTCACCCCGGGCACGTACCGGGTGTGCCCCGAGGCGTTTACGAGCGCGGTGGCCAACGCCGTGTGGACCCTCGTGGTCATCCGGGGCGGGGTCGAGGTGCATCGCTCCAGCGGGGTGCGCAACCGCACCGACGGCAACACGCCGTGCACGTCGTCGTTCCCCGGTGTGATCACCCTCAACCTCTGAGCCCTGCCTGACGGGTCGGGACGCGCGGGGTCTTCCCCCTGCGCCTCCCGACGCTCCCCCCGCCGTTCCCCCTCTGTCCCTGTCTCCTCCTCCTGCCCCGTGCCGACGCCGGTCTCCCGCTCAGGCGAGGGGCTTGGAGGGGCTGCCCTCGACGGCCCCGACGGCCTCTCCGACGGCCTCGTGGGCGGCCTCGACGGCCTCTCCGACGGCCACCGAGACCCGGGCTCGGGCTACGGCCACGCGGGCCTCGGCCACCTGGACGTTCTCACGGACGACCTCGCGGGCCTCCTCCAGTCGGGCGCCCGCGGCGTCGCGGGCCGACTCGGCGGCGATCCGAGCCTCGCTGAAGCGCTGCTCGGCGGCGGAGCGGGCCCCGGCGAAGGTCTGCTCGGCGGCGAGGCAGGCCTCGGTGAGCTTGTGGCGGGTCTCCGAGGCCGAGGCGATGAGCTTGTCGCGCAGGACGTGGGCTGGGGGCATCCGCAGGTCGCGGGTGATCCGCACCCAGGACAGGGCCCGAAGGACGTAGTAGCTCACGTCGATCTCCCACCAGAAGAAGCCCTGGTTGACGCTGTTCATGTAGTGGTGATGGTTGTTGTGCCAGCCTTCGCCGAGGGTGATCACGGCGAGGAAGGGGTTGTTGCGGGAGGTGTCCGTGGTGGCATACCGCCGCGAGCCCCAGACGTGGGCCAGGCTGTTGATGAAGAACGTGAAGTGCCACGTGATCACCGTGCCCACCCCCATGCCCCAGACCACGCCACGCCAGCCGTCGAGGGCGAAGCACAGGGCCCCGAGGGCCGCGGCGGGCACGAAGTGGTAGCGGTCGATCCAGCGGAGCTCGGCGAACTTCGCGAAGTCGGGGATGAGGGCGTAGTCGGTGCCGTCGTGGTCGGGGGAGGTGATCCAGCCCATGTGGGAGTACCAGAAGCCCCGCTGCAAGGGCGAGTGCAGGTCGCGGGGGGTGTCGCTCCAACGGTGATGGACCCGGTGCAGGCCCGCCCACCACAGGGGGCCCTTCTGCAAGGCCGAGGCCCCGAGGCAGGCCAGGAAGAACTGAAACCACCGCGGGGCCTTGTACGCCCGGTGGGCGAAGTACCGATGGTACCCCGCCGTGATGCCAAACATCCTCAGCAGGTACAGCCCCACACACAGGGCCAGGGCCCGCCACGAAACGCCCACCACGAAGGGCAGGGTGGCCGACAGCACGTGAATGCCCACGAACAACCCCAGGGCGAGCATCGCCAGGGGAGAGTAAACCCGCTTCGCCCCTGCAGGAGCACCCTCTGCCGCCATCGTCGTCTCTCCCGTGTAGGGGCCCTGCGCCTCGCCCGCGCACATCCGCGCGGACGCTCCACGCGACCGACCTTCCTGGTAGCCCATGGTCCTGGCCCTGGCGAGGCCGATTCGGTCCCGATCGACACCAGGGGGGCGGGAATTGTGCCCCAGGCGTGCAGCCCCGCGGTCAATCTGTCGCCACGCTGCATCGGCCCGTACGACCGAACTCCCCGCGAGGGTGCTTGAACCCCGGGGACCGGCTGCACTATGGTCGCTCCGCGCGGAGCCTGCCGCGTCTCTGGGTGGGTATGCGGAGCGACGACCAATGTCCCGAAACGACAACCTTGACGACCTCCCTGACGTGCCCGACGGGCCCGTCGATGACGACAGCCGAACCGCCCCCGCCCTGACCGATGACGAGGCGGCCCGACAGATCAACCGCCGGGTGAGCCCCATCGGGTGGGTCCTGCTCGTGTCGGCCCTCGGCGGAGGCGGGGCCACGGGGTACTACATGTACCAATCGGCCCAACAGCAGTCCCTCGAAGACTCCGAGCGCGACCGCGGCCGGGCCGAGCTCGAGGCCATCCTCCTGCGCGACCTCGGGCCCACCGAGACGGCCCGCGAGGTGCGGGCCCTCTACGGGAGGTACCGCAGCGACGGCGTTCGGCAGTCGGCCCGGCGCATCCTCGCGGGGCTGCGCGACCCCGAGGCCGTGCCCATGCTCATCGAGGGCCTCGACCGCCCCGGAGCGGCCCGGGCCCAGTCGGCCCTCGGCCTCGCCGAGATCGGGTCCCCCGCGGCCGACGCGGCCAAACCCGCCCTCCTGCGCGTCCTGCCCCTCACCGACCCCCACACCGACCGCATCGAGGTGGCCTGGGCCCTCACCGTGCTCAACGAGCCCGCGGCCTGGCCCGTCGTGCGCGAGCTCCTGGAGACCAACCGGCTGCAGATGGTCAACGGGCTTGACGGACGTCGCAGCTTCGACCCGGCCCTGGTGGCCCGGATGGCGGGGCGCGAGCGGCTGCGCGAGCTGGTCACGTCGCGCAACCTCGCCTCGCGGCAGCTCGCGGCCATCTCCCTGGCCGAGATCGCCTCGCCCGAGGTCATCGACGACCTCGGGGTGCTCTCCCGCGACCCGCAGGAGAGCGTGGCCCGCGAGGCGGCCATCGGCCTCGGGCGCACGGGCGACCGCCGGGCCGTCGACTCGATCATGGCCTTCCTGAGGCGTTTCCCCGCGGCCCGGGACGGGGTCCTCGCGGCCCTGGCCACGAGCTCCGGGGCCCAGGGGCTCGGGGTGGTGATCCAGGGGTCGCGCGACCTGCCCACCCAGGCCCGGGCCACCCAGCTCCTGCGCGACCAGCGCGACCCAGGAGCCGGCGACGCCCTCTTCGCCGCCCTGGAGGTCGCCCGGGCCAGCAACGACGAGGCCGCCCGCGAGATGAAGAAGAACGCCATCTTCGGCCTCGCCGAGATCGGCGACCTGCGGGCCGTCGACGGGCTCCTGGAGTACGTCCAGTTTGGCATCGAGCACCCCGCGGACGTCAACGGGACCCAGGACGCCAAGCTGGCCCTCGAGCAGATCCGGCGGATCCCCGGGGCCTCGGCCCGGGCCAAGGACCGCCTCCTGGCCTTCCTGCGGATGCCCACGTCCGACTTCGTGCGCTCGCCCCTCATCCTGGCCCTCGCGCTGTCGGGCGACCCCGCCCTCGGGGCCGTGATCCAGCCCTTCCTGGCCCAGGCCGACGCCCAGGAGGGGGCCGCCCAGGCCCTGTGCGCCCTGCGGTCGCCGCAGTGTTTCTCCACCGTGGCCGCCCAGGCCCGCCAGCCCGCCAACCTCCGGATGGTCGACGAGACCGTACGCGACGAGGAGATCCTCATCCGTCGGCGCTCGGCCCTGCGCGGGATGGCCTGGGCCGCGTACGAGCCGCCCCCGGGCTCGGGGGTGACCCTGCCCGCCATGACCGCGGCCCAACGCCAGTCCCTCGTGCGCGAGCTTCGGCGCATCATCGAAGACCCCACCGACCGCCCGTCCCTGCGCGAGGAGGCCGGGTACGCCCTGGCGGCCGTGGCCGACGACGGAGTCCTCACGGAGATCGCGGCCCAGGCCGCCAACGCCTCGGCCCCCGAGGAGCGCCGGATCTTCTACATCTACGCCCTGCGGGCCCGGTGCACCCCCGCCATCGCCACCCAACTCGTGCAGACCTACCTGCGCCGGGGGGTGAGCGCGGAGGTGATGAAGGCTGCCGCGGTGGCCGCAGGGTTTGGGGCCGACGACGCCACGGTCGATGTCCTCCTGCCCCTGCTCCAGGGGACCGACCCCCAGGACGCCAACGTGCGCTTCGCCGCGGCCGTGGCCCTGGTGCTCGGCGGCAACGCCCGGGCCGGGACCGCCCTCGTCGAGGCCTTGTCGGCCAACGACGAGCTCACCGGGATCCTGCAGAACTTCTTCACCCCCCGCAGCAGCGGCAGCGCGGGCAACGACTCGGTCTTGTCCGAGCGCCGGGAGATCATGCCCCTGACCCGGGCGATGTTCGAGGACGGCCGGGTCTATCGTCGGATGGAGGTGGCCCAGCTCCTGGAGCGAGGCCGCAACAGCAAGCAGTTTGTCTTCGCCATGCTGGCCCTCACCACCCGGCTGCGGGCGGGGTGGGACTCGCCCATCGGGGCCGGGGCCCTGGAGGTTCGGAGGCTGCTGCGCGAGACGGCCCTGGGCTCCGACCCGGGGCGTCGGGTGGTGGCCTTCTCGATCCTTCGGGCCCTGGCCGACCGGGGCTCCCTCCACGCCCTGCAGCGCCAGACGGCCAACCCCGCGGCCTCCGAGCTGGCCCGCCGCGAGCTCCTGGCCATGACGGCCTCGGCCGGGGGCCGCTGATCCCGCGGCTGCCGGCGATTTGCCCGAGGGCCCCGCGGGGAGGTAACCCCAACGGGCCCAATGGCCGCCCCCAAACTCACCGCCTCTGATTTCAAGGTCTTCACCCTCGAGGGCTTCGGCCCGCGGATGGAGGCCTTTACGTCCACCCTGCGCCCGCGCCTCCTCGCCCTCGGAGAGCACCTCGCCCCGGCCGTGTCGGCCCAGGTGGGGCACCCGATGTTCGTGCACGTGGCCCGGCACGCCCGGCGTACGGTGCACCCCCCGCCCGAGTCGTGGTGCGCCTTCGCCCCCGTGGCCCGCGGATACAAAGCCGTCCCCCACCTCGCCCTCTGCGTCTCGCCCTCCGGGACCCACGCCCGGCTCGTCCTCAAGGACGAGGCCCTCGACCCCCGGATGCGCCTCGCCGCGGTCCTCGAACGGGAGGCCCGACGCACCGCCCGGGCCCTGCACGCCCTCGGGGCCCGCGACTACGCCCGCTGGGACCCCACCGGCCCGCTGCCCCCGGTCCTCGACGACGACCCGGCGGCGGTCCTGGCCCTCGCGGCCCACGCGGCCCGCAAGACGGGCAGCTTCTCCGTGGGGGTGGCCTTCCCCGGGTGGCCCGGCGAAGGGCCTCTGCTGATGGCCTTCGAGGGCCTCGGAGCCCTGTATTCCCGGGCCTTGAAGAAGCCCGCGAAGAAGAAGGCTTCGTGACAGGGCCCGAGGGATGTTGTACGCCCCCCGCGCCATGACAAAGCTCCCCCGCGCTGCCTTCGCCCTGGGTCTGGCGGCGGCCCTTGGCTGCAAGTCCCCGCCCGCGACCCCGCCCCCTGCCGCCTCGGACGCGGGTTCGTCCGCCGCGGAGGCTCGGGATGTCCCGGCGGCCCGGGCCGAGGCCCCGGTCACGGTCCCGGACTACGCGATGGTGGCCTTCCGCGGGGTCGGGCTGCGGAAGGTCCTCGATGTCCTGGCCCCGGGGGTTCCCACCCGCCTGGCGTTGGGGCAGGCCATCCCGGGGCTCACCCCGGGGGTGGGCGAGCACGGGGTCGACCTCGATCCCGACGCCCCCTTCGCGGCCCTGATGATGGCCGGCGAGGTCGAGGGCGGCCGTGCGGCCCTGTCCTTCGTGGCCGCGTGGCCCCTGCGCCCCGGGATGCCCGTGGCCCAGGACGCCGCCGCAGGACGAGGATTCCGCGAGGTGAGCCCGGGCCTGTACGCCCCGACGGTCGACAGCGACGCGGGCCGCGGGGCCACGCCCTGCTGGGTGGCCCGCAAGCAGCCCGTCGGGTGGATGATGTTGTGCGGCCCCCGGGAGCTCCTCCAGCGCAGCGCCAACTGGCTCACCCGGGCCGGTCAGCTCGCCCCCGAGGGCGACCCCGTGCTCATGGTCGACGTGCGCCCCGAGCCCGCCCGGCGGGTCTTCGCGGCGCAGCTCGCGGCCCTCGAGGCCCAGGACCCGCGGCGCAACGACGCGGGCACCCAACGCGACCGCGTGGCCGCCTACGACGAGGTCCACCGCGGAGCCCAGAACACCCGTCAGCTCGTCGACGACCTCAGCGCCTTCCACGCCGTCCTGACCCGCGACGAGGGGGTCTACCACCTGCGCGGACGCGGCGAGTTTGCCCACGCCACCGGGGGCAGCACCCGGGCCGTCCTCGGGGCCACCGTGGGGCACCGGGCCGCCGTCGATCTCCTGGCCCTGATGCCGGCCACGGTGACGTCGTATTTCGCCACGGGCTTCGACATGGCGGCCTTCGCCCCGATGCTCTCGCCCCCCGAGCGCGACCCCCGGGTGGCCGCGGCCCTGGGCCCCGAGTTTGTGCGCTTTCAGGAGGCCCTCGCGGAGATCACGGGCTTTCGCCAGTCGGGCGAGCGGGTCATGGGGTTCAGCCCCGACGACGGGGGGGTGAAGTACGAGATCATCCGGATGTCCGACCCCGCCGGGGCCGTGACCACCCTGCGCACCCGGGCCATGGCCGTGCCCCGCACCCCCCGCCCCTCGGGGATGAACCCCGCCGATCAGTTTGCCGTGCTCCCCACCCCGGCCTCGTTGCCCGCGGGGAGCCTGCGGATGCGCCTCGGCCCCGATCCCGCGCGCCTTCCGCCCAACGTCCCCGCGGAGGTCCGGCGGCAGTTTATGAAGACCGTGGTCCTCGTGCCCCAGGAGGGGCGCCTGGTGATCGTCGAGGCCGCCGACCCCGTGGCCCGGTATCAGTCCATGGGGGAGGGGCCCCGGCTCGCGGCCCCGGCGGGCGGCGACGACCGGACGGCCCTGGCCCGGATGACAGCCCAGTCGCTCCTGGTCATGCTCGGGGCTCCGCAGGGGGCCACGGAGGCCGGGGGCGACCCGATGGTGGGGGTCCTGACGGCCCGAAGGATGGGGGACAACGGCGGAAGGTTTGAGCTCACCGTCGACGCCCCCGCGGCGGCCGTGAGCGTGGTGCGGGCCGTCCTGGCCCAGCTCCAGGAGCAGGCCATGCAGCAGGCCCAGCAGCAGCGTCAGGCCCAGCAGCAGGCCATGCAACAGGCCCAGCAGGCCCAGGCCGCCGCGCGACGGGCCGCCCAGGGAGGCGGGATGGCCGTGCCGCGCAACCCGGCCCAACTGCCCGATCCCGACTTCGTGCTCCGTCCCCCGGGGATGCGGTGAGCCCCCGATGAGCGAGCCCGGGAGCTTTCCGTCGTTTCGCCCCGTCCCCCGGACGGGGGTGATCTATGTGACCACCGAGGCCCAGAAGCTCGGGTTCCGGTTTGGGGCCCCGGGCTGGTGCAACCTCGGGCAGGGGCAGCCCGAGACGGGCTCACTCCCCGGGGCTCCTCCGCGGGTTCACTCCCTGCCCATCGACCTCGACGACCAGGAGTACGCCCCGGTCCCGGGCCTTTGGGAGCTTCGGGAGTGCGTGGCCAGCACCTACAACGCCCTCTTCCGCCGGGGGATGCCCTCGCAGTACTCGGCCGAAAACGTCAGCATCTCGGGCGGAGGGAGGGTGTCCCTCCTGCGGGCCGCGGCCTCCCTCGGGGCCATCAACCTCGGGCACTTCCTGCCCGACTACACCGCCTACGAAGAGCTCCTCGACGTCTTCCGGCTGTTCTCGCCCATCCCGATCCTGCTGGAGGGCGACAAGGGCTACGCCTTTACGCCCGACGACCTCGAGCGCGAGATCGTAGGCCGCGGCCTCGGGGCCGTCCTCCTGTCCAACCCTTGTAACCCCACGGGGCGGCTCGTGGCGGGCGACGACATGGGGCGTTGGGTGTCGCTCCTGCGCGACAACGAGTGCGCCCTGCTGGTCGACGAGTTCTACGCCCACTACCTGTGGGCCCCGAGCGACGACCCGGCCCCGATGGAGTCGGCCGCCCGCTACGTCGAGGACGTCGACCGCGACCCGGTGGTGATCTTCGACGGCCTCACCAAAAACTGGCGGTACCCCGGCTGGCGCATCACCTGGACCCTCGCCCCCAAGCCCGTGATCGAGGCCGTGGCGAGCGCGGGGTCGTTTCTGGATGGGGGAGGGTCCAAGCCCATGCAGCGGGCGGCCTGCGCGGTGGTCAACCCCGAGCACGCCCGGGCCGAGACCGCGGCCATCCACGCGGCCTTCGGGAAGAAGCGTACGATCCTCCTCGACGGGCTCAAGGCCCTCGGGGTGCGGATCGACCGCGACCCGGAGGGGGGCTTTTATGTGTGGGGATCGGTCCGCGACCTGCCGGCCCCGCTCAACACGGGGATGGGGTTCTTCCGGGCGGCCCTGGCCGAGAAGGTCATCACCGTGCCCGGGGAGTTCTTCGACGTAAACCCGGGCCGACGTCGCGGGTCGAAGCCTTCGCGCTTTCGTGACCACGTGCGGTTCTCGTTTGGCCCCGAGGAGCGGGTGGTGGTCGAGGCCCTCGGGCGGATCGCCGAGCTCGTGAAGCAGGCCCAGCGGGGCTGAGGGGGCGGCGCGGAGGGGGCGTGCAGGGAGGCGACGGGGGAGGCGCCACGCGCGAGGGCTCCGACGTCCGCGCGATCACGCAGGTGCGGTTCGGCGACCCGAGCGCACGCATCGTCCCGGGCGCGACCGAGGGGGTCGACTGCATCCACGCGCGCGACGGGTCGCTGCGGTGCGACCTGCGCATCGAGGACAGAGATGCCAGGGGTTCGCGCGAGACGACGGGGTCACGATGGCGGAGGGTGTCGTCGCGGTCGCACGCGGGGGTCGGCACCGCTGCGCCGCCCTGCGCGGGGGGAGGTGCGCTGCTGGCCGGACGGCGGCCCACGCGACGCGCAGGATCCACCCGCGACCGAGGGCGCGCGGCTCGGGCGATGGGTGCGGGCGTTGTCGGCGGGCGATGGGTTCACCTGCGCCCTCGATGTCGACGGGGCGGTGTGGTGCTGGGGGCTCAACGACCGCGGCCAACTCGGAACCGCGGGACCCGGGGTGGTCTCGATCGAGGCGCCTACGACCGTGATGCGATAGGCGGTGCAGCGGAGAGCTTCGAGACGACCGTGTGCCCTGGCCCTCGGGCATTGGCCTGGCCCACTCGCTCACAACCAGCGCAGGGTCCGCAGGGTGCGCGTGGGCGCCGCGAACCGACGGCGCGCTCCATTCAGCAGGTTGAGCACCTCGACGGCGGCCCCCTCCTGACGGGAGGTCGCCCAGGCCACGCAGCCCCCACCCGCCGAGAACTCCGGGGCGAGGCTCAACCCCGCGAGGTCGGGGTCGTCCGCGGTCAGGACGAGCCCGTGGGCGCCCCCGCGCCGAACGACCTGCAACGAAGTCCCTTGCAGCGTATCGGGCCCGTCGCTCCCCGCCTCGGGCCAGCTCTCCCCCCCGAAGAACATGCTGTGGGCGTACACGAGGGCGGTGTCTCCCTCCACCCGCAGCTCGGCGCCGAGGGGGCCCACCAAGGCACGGCCCAGGGGGATCCAGGTCTGCCCGTCGACGCTGCGAAACAGCCGCCCCACCCGGTCGTCGCGCAGCAGCATGAGCACCGCCCCGTCGCCGTCGAGGGCGGGCTGAGCCCCCGCCGAGATCCGCCGCATCCCGGCCGCAAACCGCAGCGGGAACTCCGTCACCCGCCCCGCGTTGAGGTCGACCTGCAGGGCCGCATCGGGCGCGTCCCGCCGCGACAGAAGCAGCCTCCCCGCGGGGTGCATCGCGTCGACGCTGAGCTCGGCCAGGGTGGCGAAGGGCAACGTGAGGGCGGGGGCGGTGGGTCCGTCGACCACCACGAGGGTGACGACGCCCTCGACCGCCCGCATCTCGACGGTGCGGGCCCCGAGGGCGAAGCGGTGCAGGGTGGCCCCGGGCGGCGGGCCGAAGGGCGACACGCGGTCTGTGGCGGGTTCCCAGCGCTCGAGGGAGGGAGCTCCGTCGACGATGCGCTGCACGAGGGCCGCGCGCCCCGCCCCGAGGGTCTGCAACATCTCGACCCCTTCGCGCCAGACGCTCACCCCGTCGGGGCCGATCCACTCCAGGGCGCTGCGCCGGGCTCCATCCCAGTGGGCGTGTTGTGCAAACACGGCCCCCCCGTCGCCCATCACCAGCCGCTGGAGGGTGCGGGTCGTACGCAGGGGCGAACCCGCGGCCACCACGGTCTGGGTGCGCGTCCAGGCCGGCGCCCCGTCGGGGCCGCGCAGGCGGTAGGTCACGTGGGTGGTGGTCGTGCCCTCGCGGCGCTGGCGGTGGAGGGCGATGCGGCCTTCTCCGTCGGTGGCGAGCTCCAGGAGGGCCTCGTCGGGGCCTCCGGGGTCGAGCACCCGGGCCTGTCCGTCGGCGTCGAGGGCCATCAGGTCGCCGCCCTGGGCCCAGGCGAGCACGGCCCCGTGGGTGTGGGCCGGGGCGCACCCCTGGAAGGGCCCGTCCGCGGCGGACACGGGCGGCGGGGGGGGCGTGTCCCCGGGCCCGGCGGTGGTGGTGAGGGCGCAGGCCTGGACGGCGGTCAGGACGAGCAGGAGGAGGGGCTGACGGCGCATGAGGTCGACTCCGGAGTGGGCTACGAGCCAGAACATGACACCGCCCGATTGCGTCGTGAATCGGTATGATCTGTACGACATTGTATGGATGGAGGAGACAATCGACGGGTTACGGACGACGAGGGGCGGGCAGCGAAGCCGCCAGGGCGCCAGGGCGCAAGGGCCGCAAGGGTCAGAAGGTTTTGTGTGGGGCAACGCAGCATGACCCCCTCGACGCTTCGTGGGCGACGGCGCCCTCGCACGCGCACCGCCCTTCGCCTGCCCGACGGCCCCTAACACTTCCGCCCCTTGCGGCCCTTGCGCCCTTGCGGCTTCCGTTCTCCGGCGAGCACTGGGAGTTCAACGCGCGTTCGCGCCGACGACCGGATGGACCGCGTTGTCAGGGCGTCCAGCCTCGGGCACTCCAGAACGCGAGGTCGTCCACGGTGTCGAGGTCGCGGGCTTCGGCAAGCTCCGCCCAGCGCGCCCCGCACACGCGGAGCCGGGCGCGGGTCTCGTCGGCCACCGTCTCGGTGCTCCACGCCATCCCCTCAAACACTGGCAGCTCTCGCGCGAGGCCGAGGGTCCAGTAGCCCCCGTCGTGGGCCGGGCCGAGGGCCGCGTCGTGTGCATCGAGGGCCGCAAACACCTCCGTCACGGCCGCGGCATCGACGGCCGGGCAGTCGGTGCCGAGCAAACACACCCCGCGGTAGCCGAGCCCGAACGCCCGGGTGACAGCCCGCTGCATCCGCGCCCCGAGATCGCCCGAACCCTGGGGCCACACGGCGTCCACGGGGGGCAACCAGGACCGCACCGCGTCCAGGGCCTCGTCGGGCGTGGCCACCACCACCACGTCCCAACGGCGCTCCGCGGGCGAGACCGCCGCCACCACGTCGCGGGCGAGGCGGTCGTACACCGCCAGGGCGCGCGTTCCTCCCACCGCCGCGGCGAGGCGGGTCTTGACCGACCCAAGCCGGGGGGCCCGGGCGAACACGAGCGCAACCTCGGACCGAGCGCGGGTCACGGGGCGGCGATCCAGACCGGGGGGTGGCCCGTGTCACCCAGGAACCGCACGAGGTCGGGCCCCGAGAGGGTGGTGGTTCGGTCGTTGGTGAGGGGGTGGCAGGCCACCGCGGGGCTGTCCCCGAGGACGGGGTGCAGGGCCACACGAACGGCCCCAGAGGGGTCGTGCAGGGCGGCCAGGGGGGTCACGGCCCCGGCCTCCACCCCGAGGTGCTCGCGGAGCCTGGCAGGGGACGCAAACGAGAACCCGCCCACCCCCAGCGCCCGGGCGAGGCCCTTGAGGTCGACGGCCTGGTCCTCGGGCAGGGTGACCAGCCAGGGAGAACCCTTGCGGTCGCGCAGGAACAGGTTCTTGACGTGGAGGCTGGTGTCCCCGGGGAGGCGCACGGCCCGGGCCTGCTCGACCGTAAACACCGGGGCGTGGTGGTGGGTGGTGTGGGCGATCCCGAGGGCCTCGAAGCGGGCGAAGAGGGCCACGGCGGGGTCGTCGAGGGTGAGCGCGTGCCAGGCCATCCGCTCGCCGTCGAAGACAAAGCGGCCGTCGAAGCGGTACCCCGCGAGCATCTTCGGCAGCCACAGGGCGTCGTCGGCCCACATCTCGGCGTAGGGGATGGCGTCGAGGGCGGTCCAGATCGGAACGGCCTCGTCGGTCTCGCACTCCGCCCCCGTGCACCCGTCGGCGGCGAAGACGTGGCAGTGCAGGGCGTACCCGTCGACAAACTGGAAGCGGAGTTCGCCCCGGGCTCGCGGCTCGGTCACGGTCACCCCGACCTCCTCCAACACCTCCCGAACCGCGGCCTCGGCAGGGGTCTCCCCGGCCTCGAGGCGCCCGCCCGGGGCGTTGATCTTGCCCGCCCCGAGGCCGCGCTTCTTGCGGATGAGCAAGACCTCGTGGGCCCTCCGCACAAACAGGAGGGTGGCGACGTCGGTGGGGGTCCAGCGGTTCCAGTCGGGGGGGGTGGGGTCGGTCATGGCGGGGTGCGGGAGTGTGTAGCACCGGGGAGACGGGTGTCGCCGGGTGCAAGCGGGGCATCGATGGCCTCTGGATAGACCCCGAGGTCATACTCATCCGTCGGAACCTCCGCCCCCGTGTGGTTGTCCCGCCACCTACCGTCCCCCCGCATCCCCGGAGCCAACCCCCTATGCGCATCAACACCCTCCTCCACGAGCGCCACCTCCTGCAGGCCGTCCAGCGGGGCCTGATCACCCAGGAGCAGGCCGAGGCCTTGCTGGTCCTGGCCCGCAGCGAGGCCGGGGGCGGGGCCCGGATGCCCGACACGGGCTGGCTCGCCCTGGCCCAGGCCGCCGTGGCGGCCGTGGTCGTCGTGGCGGTGGCCATCGCCAACACCGAACACACCTGGCGCACCTCCGGGGCCGAAGAGATCGTGCGCGGGTTGGGGGCCATGGTGGTCTTCCTCGGCCTCGGCCTCGGCCTGCGCAGGGTGCGGGTCGCCGAGGCTCCGGCGTCGGTTCTGCTCGCGGGCGCGGGGCTCCAGCTTCTGGGCGTGGGCCACGGGTGGGGGCGCCTCGGGGTCCTGGACAGCTACGCCAGCCGCGGCATCGGATGGGGCTTCGTGTTGGTGCTCGGGGCGGGCCTCGCGATGTGGCGCTGGATGCGCGTGGGACCGGCCCTGGCCGTGGCGAGCTTCGGGGCCCTCGGGGTGTGCGTCGAGGTCTGCAAGGAGGTGTTCGGGCTCCGGGGTGATCTACGGCTCGGCGCGGTGGTGGGCCTCTCTGCCCTCGCGCTGTTGGCACTGAGCGCCTTGATCGACCGGGCCTCCGCGCGCCCCCCCGTCGATGGGGCCTTCTGGATCTCCCTCACCGCGGGGGCGGCCCTCTCCCTGGCGGGGGCGATCGTCATCGACCGCGAGCCCGTGGTGTTCTTCCCGGCCCTCCTTGTCGCGCTGGGGGTGGGATATTTCGCGCTTCGTACGCGGCGCCGGGTCCTCCTCGCGGGGGTCGGGGTGTCTCTCTTCGCCCTGCCGCCCTTCGCGGCCTCGGAGGCTCACCTCGGCGACACGGTGGTGGCCCTCGCGATGGTGTGCAGCGCGCTGACCGTGGGGGTGGGCGCCCATTACGCCCGCAAGTCCCTGCTCGCCCAGGCCGCCTCGGGCGCGGTCGAGGACGAGCGCTCGGTGTGGTGCTGAGGGTCTGATACAACCGCCGCCGATGCGTCGCGCCGTGCGCCTCTGTCTGTCCTCGGTTGTGTTGGCCCTGGGCTGCGCGGGCTCCCCACGGCACACCCCCGACCCCCCGTTGCGTTACCTGTGCCGGGTGGAGCTCGGTCCCCTGCGAGAGGCCCTGCGCGCCGCGGGGGGTGACCCCTCCCAGGCCGTGCGGGTGCGCAGCCTGGGCGCCCTCCTGCGGCTCACCGCGGGGCAGCGCTACAAGTTTGTCCAGGGCACGACGGGCGAGCTCGTGGTGGCCCCTCTGCCCGAGTCGCACCCCCACAACGCGTACGTGCACCCCATGCTCAGCGACGGGGCCCCTGTCTGGACCGCGGGCGGGATCACCGTCGACCACGCTGGGGGTCGCGTGCGCGGGGTCACCCTCGACGCCCGCAGCGCGTCGTACTGCACGGCCACCGAGAGCCTCGTCCACGCGGTGCGCGCGTTGCGGGGATTGGGTCTCGCGGGCGAGGCCATCGTGGTGCAGGGGCGGCCGCTCTTGTGCGTAGAGGCCGGGACTCCGGCGCCGCACTGACCGTGGTGGGTCGGCGCGGTGAGGGCGTTCAGCCGAGGGCCCGCAGGGTGTTGCGCGGGGCGTGGAGCCGACCGAGGCGCTGGAGGGTGGCGGGCAGGTCGCGTACGCTGTCGAGGACGTGGGTGGCGGGATAACGGCGCAGGGTGGCCGCGGGGTGGGCTCCGCTCGTGACCCCGACCACGGCCCGGGCCCCGGCGTTGCGCCCGGCCAGCATGTCGGAGGGGGTGTCGCCCAGGACCACCACCTCGTCGACCCCATGAACCCCGCAGCGCTGCATGGCCTCGTGGATCATGTACGGGGCGGGTCGGCCCTCGCGTACGTCGTCGACGCAGACCACCGTGTCGACCGCGGACCGCCAGCCCAGGGCCTCGACGATGATGTCGGTGACCTTCCGATAGAACCCCGTGTTGAGGGCCACCCGAACCCCGTGCCCCCGGAGCCAGGCGAAGACCTCCTCGGCCCCGTCGATGGGGACGACCCCGGCCCGGGCGTAGGCAGCCTCGAGGACGGCCCGGAAGGTGTCGTAGCCCTTGTCGCGCAGGGCCGCGGCGGCGTCCTCGCGGCCGGGACCGACCTGACGGCGGGCGAGCTCGTCGAAGACCACACGCTTCGAGGTGCCCATCCGCGCGTTGAGCTCGTCGCGGGTGGCGTGCAGGCCCACGTGGGCCGCGGCCGCGACGAAGCACTCGAGCACCATCCCGTCGTCGCGCACGGTGGTGCCGGCCATGTCAAACACTGCGAGGCGAACCCCAGAGACCATCGTAGGCGGTATTGGACACGGCTCAGTGGACCGTGTCGAGGTGGATCGGGGGGCGAGGGGGCTCGGTCTCGCGGGCCCGGCGTTCGAGGGCTCCGCGGAGGGGGGCGAAGGCCTCGGGGCCGAGGAGGGTCTGGGCCGCGGCGGAGAGGCGCTCGATCAGCCGCAGGGCGTGACGGACGTACGGGGCCTCGGAGGGTCCGGCGGGCGATTGCCCGAGGGTCCGGTGGCTGCGAGCGATGAGCCACGCGAGGAGGTTGATCCGACGCCTCGGACGTTTGGGGTCGGGATACATCGTGTCGCCGTACCGTTCGAGGAGGCCGGTGACGAGGGCCAGGCCGCGGACGAGTCCGACGATCCCCTCGGTCTGGTGCCAGGCGTGGGCGAGGTAGACCGCGGGGGTGAGGTCTTTCGTGCGAAACACCAGGAGCTCGTCGCACGAGGCCTCGACGCTGCGCCAGACCCGTCGGGTGGCCTCGGGGTCGGCGCCCTGGGCGTCGAGCTGGGCGATGCGTTGTTCGAGCTCCTGGGTCTCGGTGTCGTAGCGGGTGTCGATGCCCACAGGGGCGGCGGCGGTGATGGGGTTGAGCCACCGGGCGGCCAGGGCGATGAGCTCGTCGAGGGAGGCCCCGGGCGGAAGGGAGCGAGACGGGGCGGCGGGGGGCGGGGTGGGGGCGGTGCACGTGGCCAGGACGTCGGCGGCGAGGGCGGGGAGGGCCCCGGGCGTCGGGTGACGGGTGTCGGGGGACATCGCCGCGGAGAAACGTTCCATGTCGCCGAGCATGGCAGCGGCGGCGGTGGCCCATTGGGTGACCCGGGGGTCGCCCGGGGCCTCGTCGGCCAGGGCCTCGCCGGTCTCTCGTACGAACGCCTCGAGCCCGTCGAAATCGCCGGTGTTGAACAGGGCGTTTCCGTACTGCAGCGACAGCCGACCGAAGAGGGCCCCGAAGGCCAGCCGTCGCGGTCCGATGCGGGACAGGGCGGCCTGATAACACCCCAGGGCCGCGGCGTGCTCGTTGAGCCGCTCGTGCAGGGTCCCGATCAGCCGAAGGAGGCTGACGGCGTCTTCGTCCGCCAAGGGGGGCAGGGCCACGAGGTGACCGTGGAGCTCGGTGAGGCGCTCGCGGACGAGGCCCCGACGGTCGGCCCTGGCGTGTTCGAGGGTGATCCGGGCGAGATCGACGGCCACGACCCCGCGCACGGCCGTGAGGAGGGCCGGGTCCTGCCGGCGCTCGCGCGCGAGGTCGAGAGTGTGGCGCAGCATGGCCTCGGCCTCGTCGTAGCGATGAAGCTCCAGGAGCACGTCGGACAGGGCCCGGAGGCTGCGCTGGATGAGCCCCCGGGCCTCGGGGTGAAGCTCCAGAAGGGCGCGCAGGGCCTCGGAGAGGAGGGCCACGGCCCGCTCGGGTTGGCCGTTGCGTCGGAGGTCTTCGCCGCGCAGGCGTGCGATCTGCGACCGGGGCACGTCGAGCACGGTCGGAACCTGCGCGTACACGGCCTCGGCCGCGTCGAGGGCGGACAGGGCCTCGGTGTGACGTTCGGTGCCGAACCTCCGCTCGGCGAGCCACACCAGGAAGGCCCCCCGCACCGCCCGCAGGCCCGGGGCCCCGTTGCGTACGGGCTCGTCCTGCCGGGCCATGGTGCGGGCCAGGGCGGCGGACACGGCGTCGGCCCGGACCTCGTGACCGGCCTGCATCTCGGCGCTGACGACCTCGTAGGCGAGCTTCTCCAGGGCGGCCCAGCCCGGGTCGTGCACCGCCTCCGGGAAGCACCCGAGGAGCTCGGCGAGGCAGGCCTCGGTGTGGGCCCCATCGGCCGAGAGGATGGCCGTTCGGGTCCGGCGCAGGAGCAAGGGGAGGAGGGCCTCGACGCGGGTCTCGGCCTGCTCGATGCGGAAGACGGAGGCCTCGCGGCGCAGGGAGGTGTTGCCCAGGACGGCGGCGGTGCGGGCCCGGGCGAGGGCGAGCTCGACCTGCTCGGGCAGCAGGCCCAGGGTGTCGCCGAGGAGGGCGTAGGCGGTCAGGAGCCACGCGGCCCGGGCGGGGTCTCCGAGGCGGTGCAGGGCCCCGTCCTGGGTGAGCCACAGGGGCGGGGCTCCTTCGGGGCTGTCGGGCCCGTCCGCGGGTGTGCCCGGATCGTCGGGCGGGGGTTCGGCGGCCTGACGGGCGGTGCTCCCGAGGCGGAGGAAGGCCTCCTCGCGCTGCCCTGAGGCCCAGAGGGTCACGACCTCCTGCACAAACGACTCCCAGGCGATCGCGGATTCGCAGTTCATCGTGCACAGCATAACCACCGCCCGCCGTGCGTGTCGGCCCTCGCCCGCTACCGGCTCCCGGCGTCGGCCCGCGTGCAGGGCGCGGCGCGACCCCCCAAATCCCGTCTGCCCCCTTGCGGCCCTTGCGCCCTTGCGGCTTCCGTCGCCTGGGTGCCCTCGTGTCCTGGTTGGGTGTCGCGCGGGAGCTCACCCCATCGCGGTCGCCACCCGGCGCAGGGTCTCTCGCAGCGCCTCGGCCGTACGCGCGGGCATCTCGCAGGTCGTCCCGCGACATACGTACGCCACCGGGGCGCCGTCGGGGCCCGCCGTCCGACCGGCGACCAGCTCGGGGTCGACCCCCTCGGCCACCGCGGCCTCGGCGTCCCGGGCCACCACCATCACCCGGTGCGGAACATACGCCCCCCGGGCCGCCATCCACATCGCGCGGGTGTCATCCCGGGCGGGGTCTCCGAGCACGATGATCTCCACGGGCCCCCGGGCCGCCCGGTCGAGGGCCCGCACGACCGTGGGCATCGCAAACCCCTGCCCCTGGGCCGTAGGGCCATAAAACCCCAGGACCCGTCGGGCGTCGTCCGCCAGGGCCCCATCGCCCGCAATCGTAGCCACCCGCAGCATGGCGTCGAGGCACAACCCCACGCCTCCCGGGGTCGCGTGGTCGCCCCCGTCGCGGCTGCGATGCAAGACCACCTCGGCGGTGTCAGGGGTAAACGCCAGGCTGCCCGATTCGGGGTCGAGGAAGTGCTCCCGAACGGCCGCCAGAAGGGCCCGGGCAAAGGCCAGGGCCCCCCCGTCTCCAGTGGCCTCGAAGACATCCACCGCGGCCCCCGCCAGGGCCCCGTAGTCGTCGAGGAACCCCGTCCCATACGCCACCCCCTCGGTCATGGCGTGGGCGAGCCGGGCCCCGTCCCAGCCCACCCGTCGCCACGCGTCGAAGCAGCCCCTGGCCATGGCCTCGAGGGTCGGGTCGCCCAGGGTGGCCCCGGCGTCGGCGAGGGCACCGAGACAGAGGGCGTTCCATGCGGCGAGGGATTTGGTGTCGGTGGCGGGGCGGGGCCGCTGCTCTCGTGCGGCCAGGAGCCTTTGCCGTCCGCGTTGGATCGCGGCGGTCACCTCTTCGGGCGCCTGCCCCAAGGTCGTGGCCACGGTCTGCAACGGGCGGGGGGTCCACAGGACCGAGCGCCCCTCCTCCCAATTGCCCGCCTCGGTCACATCGAACCACCGGGCCAGCACCTCGGCCTCTTCGGGGGCGGCGGCCCGCAGGGCCTCCGGGGACCACACGAAGAAGCGCCCCTCCTCGCCCTCGCTGTCGGCGTCCTGGGCGGCGTAGAAGGTCCCATCGGGGGCCGTCATCTCGCGGGCGAGGTACTGCCCGATCTCGCGTACGACCCGGTGGGCCCGCTCGATCGGGAGCAGGTCGTCGGGGTCGTCGTGCAGGACCCGCAGCCGGGCGGCGTCGAGGTAGAGCCGCAGGAGCTGGGCGTTGTCGTAGAGCATCTTCTCGAAGTGGGGGACGTGCCACTTCGCGTCGGTGGAGTACCGGGCGAACCCGCCTCCCAGGTGATCCCAGATCCCCCCTTGGGCCATCTGCTGCAGGGTGTGCCACACGGTCCGTCGGGCGGTCGGACCCTGGTCGGGCAGGTCGAGGGCCCCGGCCAGGACCAGGAGGTCGAGGGTCATGGTGTTGGGAAACTTGGGGCGAGACCCGAAGCCCCCGTGCAGGGTGTCGACCCGTGGCAACACCGTGGCTACGGCCTCGGCGAGCCGGGCGGGGGAGGGGGCCTCGGGAGAGGCGGGGGCCGACCGGACGGAGCCTGCCGCCACGCCCTCGAGGGCGGCCGTGAGCTCGTCGGCCTGGGCCTCGATCTCGGGGCGTTTGTGGTCCCAGGCCGCGGAGATGGCCTCCAGGACCTGCCAGAACGAGGGCATCCCGCGGAGGGGTCTTGGGGGGAAGTAGGTCCCGGCGAAGAAGGGGCGCCGGTTGGGGGTGATGAACACCGACAGGGGCCATCCTCCGGCCCTCCCCGTGAGGGCCTGGTGGGCGAGCTGATAGACCTGGTCGATGTCGGGGCGCTCCTCGCGGTCGACCTTGACGTTGAGGAAGTGGGCGTTGAGGTAGGCCGCGACGGCGGGGTCTTCGAAGCTCTCCCGCTCCATCACATGGCACCAGTGGCAGGCGCTGTACCCGATGGAGACGAAGAGGGGCTTGTCCTCGGCCCGGGCCTGGGCGAAGGCCTCGTCGCCCCAGGGAAACCAGTCCACAGGGTTGTTGGCGTGCTGCAGCAGATAGGGCGAGCGCGCCCCCTGGAGGCGGTTGGCTGGCATCGGGGGAGGGGACCCTTTCAGCTGAGGGTGAACTGCCGCACGGTGAAACCCGCCCCGACGATGGCCCCCCGCATGGCGGCCTCGGTGGCTTCGGGCTGCTCCAACGTGACCACGGCCGACGCGGAGGCAAGGTCGACCGCGACGGAGGCCACGCCCGGAAGGCGCTCCAGCACGCGGCGGACGGAGGCCACGCAGCCCCCGCAGGTCATTCCATCAATCGTCAGGGTGGCGGTCTTCATGGGTAGGACCCGTACGTCTCTCCGCGTGGCCGCGCAAGCTCGCGCGGGGCCCTTCGGTCAAGGCGTTGACGACGCGGGGCCAGAGGTGCATGAATCCCCCGACAGGAGAACACACCACCCCTATGCCCCGATTCAATCCCAAGGCCATCGACGAGTGGGTCCTTCTCAACCTCGCGAAGTTCGACCCTTTCTACAAGGGCGGCACCGAGGCCCCGGACGCGCCCCCGGCGCCCAGGACCCACCTCGACCCCGACAAGACCGCCCGCGACCTCGGGTACCACGACCCCGTCTACAAGGCCCGCCCCAAGCCCTGAGGGCTGCGATGACCGATCCCTCCCCGACGCCCCCCGCGTCCACCCTGGAGGTCGTCGAGGCCCACCCCGTGGTGCTCTTCGACGGGGTGTGCAACCTCTGTCAGGGCAGCGTTCAGTTTCTGCTCAAGCGCGACACGCGGGGTCGGCTGCGTTTTGCGTCGTTGCAGTCGGACCCGGGCCGGGCCTTGTTGGCCGCCCGAGGGGTCTCCCTGCCCGAGGGTGACCCCGACTCCATCCAGCTCGTCGAGGGGTCGCGGGTGTACACCCACAGCGACGCCATCCTGCGCATCGCCCGCCACCTCCCCGGGGTGTGGAAGATCGGGGCCCTGGGCCTCGTCTTGCCGCGATTTGTACGCGACGCGGTGTACCGTTGGGTGGCCCGCAACCGCTACCGCTGGTTTGGCCGCACCGAGGAGTGCTGGCTGCCCACCCCGGCCCTGCGGGCCCGCTTTCTGAAGTAGGGCAGCGCAGGGTCGGCGGGGTGGACGGAGGGGATCAGGTGCGGGGCTGACCCTTGGTCCAGCCGTAGCCCGTTTGCTGCTTGATCAGGAAGCGGGTCCCGTCGCCCACCACCCCGTCGACGTCGTACCCGAAGGTGGTCTGCAGGTTTTTGACGGCCGCTTCGGTCCCCGCCCCGAAGTCGCCGTCGGCGGTCAGGCCGTAGCCCAGCCCGTTGAGCTGCTCCTGGAGCTGCCGCACCTCATCGCCCTTGGCCCCACGCTTCAACACGCTCATGAATCATCGGCTCCTTCTGCGCGGAGCGCCCCCCGTGGGCGAGACCGCGACCGCAGAGGAATGACCATTGGGACTCGGGCTGTCAACCGAGCAATGGGTGCGTCACGCGGGCGCTGGGGCGATGGAGGCCTCGACCCAGTCGAGGAGGTCGGCGATGACCTCGTCGCGGTTGACCTCGTTGACCACCTCGTGGCGGGCGTCGGTGTAGACCTTCCAGGTGATGCGCCGCAGGCCCGCCTTGGCGTAGTCGGCGATGAGGCGCTCCTGGCCCTTGAGGCGCCCGTGGATGGGGTCCTTGGCCCCGCACACGACGTAGATCGGGAGGTCTTTGGGCACCTGGGCGAGGCGGTCGGGGCGGGCGAGGCCGGGCAGGGCGTCGAGGAGGTCGATCCAGAGTTGGGTGCTGACCTCGAACCCGCAGCGCGGGTCGGCGATGTACGCGTCGACCGCCGCCGGGTCGCGGGAGAGCCAGTCGAAGTCGGTCCGGGCGGGCTTGAAGTCGTTGTTGAAGGCCCCGAACGACAGCTTCGTCAGCAGGGCCGAGGGACGTCGGGGTCCGAGGCGTCGGCGCTCGGCCCGGGCCACGAGGCGACCGATGGGGGCCAATGGGTTGGCGACGCCCGAGGCGCTGCCCGACAGGACGGCCGCGGCGAACCCCTCGCCCCGCTCGAAGAGCATCTGCTGCACGAAGAAGCTGCCCATGCTGTGCCCGAAGAGCGCATGGGGGACCCCGGGGTGGGCCCCGGTGATGCTGTCGGCGAGGCGGTAGAGGTCGTCGAGCACGGCCCGCCAGCCGTCGCGTTCGGCGAAGAAGCCGATGTCTTCGTCGCGGGCGGCGGTCTGCCCGTGGCCCCGGTGGTCGTCGGCGTACACCGCGAACCCGCGGGCCGCGGCGGCGGCGGCCACGTGGGCGTAGCGGGCCCCGTGTTCGGCCATCCCGTGCACGATCTGGAGGGTCCCGCGGACCTCACCCTCGGGGAGCCAGCGGTGTACGGTGACCTCGACCCCGTCCCGGGCCCGCTGGCGGTACATTGACGATTGCATGGGGCGGGACACTACCCCAAAACCCACCCCCTCCGTGGACACCTCTCGCCTCCTCTTCGCGCTCCTCCTGGGAGCCTCGGCCACCACCCTCCTCCTGGCCTCGGCTTCGTTCCTCGCGTCCCGCGGGCCCGACGGCAGAGCCTCCCCCGGGCGTTGGGCCGTGGCCGTGGCGACCCTCCTCGTGCTCGGAGGATGGCTCGCGGGGGTGGCCCTCCTGGCCCAGGAGCGGCGCGGGTTCGGCCCCGCGGTCCTGGTCGGGATTCCCGGGGCGGTGGCCCTCCTCGGGGTCCTGGGGCCCGTGCGGCGGGTGGTGGCGGGGGTTCCGTGGGGGGTGCGGTTGGGGATGGGGAGCCTCCGGGCTTTGGGGCTCGTGCGGCTCGGGGCCTGGGCGGCGGGGTGGCTCCCGGCGGGGTTCGCCCTCGGGGCCGCGGGCATCGACCTCGGCCTCGGGGCCGTGGCTCTCTTGTGGTCCCTGCGGGCCGCGCGTCCGGGTCGCGGGTGGCTCGGGGCCTACGCCCTCGTGTCGGTGCTCAGCGCAGCGGCCACGGGCGTGTGGGCCCAGGCGGCCTTGCGACCGATGCCGGGGTGGGAGCTGCTCGCGGGGGGCTTCCTCGGGCCCCTGTGGGCCCTGGTGGCCCTCGGGGCCCTGCCTGGGGCTTCGGAGGCGAAGCCGGGCTGACCCGGACCTACTTCGGCGGCGGGGGGAACGACGGGCGCCGGACGGCGTTGTTGCCGGCCTCGTTGTTGAGGCTGAGGTAGGTCTGGTCGCGCAGGCCCCGCTCGTACTCGGCGAGGAGGCGCATCCCCTCGACGGGGCGCAGCCGGTCGGCCTTGATGGCCTGGTCGATCTGGCCCTTCATGCGCGAGGCCAGGTCGTTGGGGAAGTACTGGGTCATGGCCAGGACGTCGGCGATGGTGTTCCCCGAGATGGTCTCCTCGATGTAGTACCCGCGGTCGTCGTCCTCATCGAGGAAGACGTGGACCTCGTTGACCCGGCCGAAGAGGTTGTGCAGGTCGCCCATGATGTCCTGGTAGGCCCCGGTCAGGAAGATCCCGATGTAGTACGGCCCGGGGGAGGGGTCGTGCAGGGGCAGGGTCTCGCGTACATCGTTGAGGTCGATGAACTTGGAGACCTTCCCGTCCGAGTCGCAGGTGATGTCGACGAGGGTCCCCTCCAGGGTGGGGCGCTCGTTGAGGCGATGGATGGGCACGACGGGGAAGAGCTGCCCGAGGGCCCAGTGGTCGAGGAGCGACTGGAAGACCGAGAAGTTGCAGATGTGCTGGTCGGCGAGCTGGACGTCGAGGCCGATGAGGTCGTCGGGGCGCTCCTCGGGGCTGAGGCCCGCGGCGGCGAGCTGGAGGGCCTCGGCGATCTCCCAGTACAACGACTCGACGCAAGCCTTCACGTCGAGGGGCAGGATGCCGAGCTCGAACATCTTCTGCGACTCCTCCTTGATGTCGACGAGGTCGTGCCACAGCTCGCGTACGCTGCGCTGGCCGATGCGCTCGCGGATCCACTTGAGGTCGCCCACCAGCTTGTGGTCGACCTCGGGCGGGGTGTACGGCTCGGCGGGGGTCTTCTCGATGCTCCCGAAGACCTCCACCACGAGGACGGAGTGGTGGGCCACCACGGCCCGGCCCGACTCGCTCACGATGTGCGGGTGGGGGACCTTCTCCTCGTCGCAGACCCCCATGATCTCGTACACCACGTTGTCGGCGTACTCCTGGATCGTGTAGTTCATCGACGAGTGGAAGGTGCTGCGCGACCCGTCGTAGTCGACGGCGAGCCCGCCCCCCACGTCGATGTACTCCACGGCGTGCCCGGCCTGGCGCAGCTTGGCGTAGTACCGGGCCGCCTCGCGGACGGCCCGCTTCACGATGAGCACGTCGGGGACCTGCGACCCGATGTGAAAATGCAGGAGCTTGAAGGCGCTCTGCATCCCGGCCTCGCGGAGGATGTGCAGGGCCTCCAGGATCTCCATGGTGGACAGGCCAAACTTGGCGTGCTCGCCCCCCGAGGTGGCCCACTTGCCGGCCCCCTTGGACAGGAGGCGCACCCGCAGCCCGATGAGGGGCTCGACCCCCATCTCCTGGGCGATCCGCACGATGGAGCGCACCTCGCCGAGCTTCTCGGCGATGAGGACCACCTTCTTGCCGAGCTTGCGGCCGATGAGGGCCGTGCGGATGAAGTTGTCGTCCTTGTAGCCGTTGCACACGAGGAGGGACTCGTTGTCGGTGTGGACCGACAGCCCCGCGAACATCTCGGGCTTGGAGCCCACTTCGATGCCGTAGTGGTAGGGCTTCCCGGCGTCGAGGATCTCTTCCAAGACCTCCCGGAGCTGGTTGACCTTGATGGGGTAGACTCCCCGGTAGAACCCCCCGTACCGGCTCTCGGCGATGGCACGGTTGAAGGCGTCGTTGATCTCCCGGACCCGCTCGTGGAGGATGTCTTGAAACCGGATCAGGACCGGGGCCGGGAGGCCCTCCTCGCGGGCCTCGTTGACCACGTCGAGGATGGGGATCTGGGCCCCCCCCGTACGTCGCGGCTGAACCACGACCTTGCCCGCGGCGTCGACGGCGAAGTACCCGCCCCCCCAGCGGTCGATCATGTAGAGGGCGGTGGCGTCGTCCGTCGTCCAGTCGGACGGCGGGGGGTGGATGTCGGCAGCTTCCAACGGGGACTCCTTCGGCGCGGGTGCGGGGGGTGGCCACATGACCGCCTGCACACGACGCGCCGCTCGAACGCGCGGAATCAACAGCACCCGATGGTCCCCGTCAAGCGCCGCCTCCTTCGGGGCCTGTCGGGGCCGTGGGGTGGGGCAAACCCGGGTGCTCGCGGGGCGGGGTTTCTGCTAGGAGACCCCGTCATGGGTGTCCCAAAGTGGCTGGGGTGTTGTGTCGCGTTGTGGTCGGTCGGTTGCGGCGACCCCGCCCCGGGAGCCTCTCCCCAGGACGCCGGAGCAACCTCCGACGGCTCCCCGGGCCCCGACGGCTCCGTGTCGACATCGTGCGTCGCGCTTCTTGGGGCCGCGGGGCTCCTTCCCGAGCACGGGCAGCACACCGCCGCCGCGAGCGGGGTCAACGTCGCGCCCGATCCCATGGCGGGGGGCGTGGGGCTGGCCCGGGCCGTTCGGCCAGGGGAGTTTGAGGAAGGGGGACCGGACCTCCCGCGCGGCGCCCACGACAGCGACGGGGCCATCCTCGGGGGCCGGTGGTACCTCCTCGGGGGCCAGATGGACCGCTTCAACGGCGAGGCCTCCCTCCTCGTGAGCGACCTCCAGCCCGACGGCAGGCTCGGGGACTGGCGCACCGGGACCCCGTTTATGTTCGGGATCATCGACCACATCGTGTTGGCCCACGCGGGGCGGATGTACCTCACGGGGGGCGGTCAGGCCCTCGGGGACGACCGGTTTCGTCAGCAGGTGGCCGCGTACTCGGCGACCCCGGCCGGAGGGGACATTCCCAACTGGGAGCCCGGGCCCGACAACCCCCGGAGGCGCTTCGGGCACGAGGCCGTGATCGCCGCGGGGTACCTCTACACCCTGGTCGGCGACGACGGGTTTGACGCCCACGACGACGTGAGCGTGGCCCCCATCCTTCCCGACGGCACCATCGGCCCGTGGCGCACGACCACCCCCCTCCCCGGCGGGGCCCTGCAGTTTCTGGCCGGGGCGGGGACGAGCCGCCACCTGTGGGCCCTCGGCGGGTGCCGCAACAAAAACTGCCAGGTCCGCAGCAACATCGAGCGGCGCATCTGGGTGGCCGACATCGCCCCCGACGCGACCCTCTCGGCCTGGCGCGAGGTGGGCGAGATGCCCGTCCCCAACTACGACCAGAAGGTGGTGATGGCCGGCGGGCGGATCGTCATGGCCGGAGGTCGGGCCGGGGGCAACTCCCGCTGCGGCGACGTGGGCGGGGCCAACTACCGCGAGGTCTACTGGGCCGACGTGATGCCCGACGGGTCCCTCGGTCCGTGGCAGGGGGGGGCCGAGTCGCTCATGCCCCGCTCGCGGAGCGACTTCGTGATGCGCGACGACCACCGCGGCCAGCTCTGGATCGTCGGGGGCCGGACGGCCTGCGACCCGGGCGAGTCCCGGGCCTTCAACACCGACTATCCCCGCACGGTGTGGCGGGCCCCGTGGGTCTTCGAGGGGGCAAGGGCCCGCGAGGGAGCCTGGCTCTCGGGGCCCCTTCGGCCCCCGCCCGGGCAGCGCCTGAGCGTGCTCGACCTCGACCTGTCTGCCATGGCCGGGGTGACCGTGCGGGAGCGGCATACGACGGCCGCCGAGCCCGCCCTGTGGACGCCCTGGAGCGCCCCGTTGTCGGGCCCGACGGCCCCCTTGCCCGAGGAGGCCGAGGTGGTGCAGGTCCTGGTGGAGATGCAGGGCGACGGCACGAGCACCCCGGTCCTGCGCGGGCTGCGGGCCGCGTGCGCGGGGCGATAGCGGGCCTCGCGTCGCCCCCTGCAAAGGCCCCTCAGCGTCGGCCCTTGAACCCCATCATCTGCTGCACCACCGACTCGCTCTGCTGGGCCACCTCGGACTCCTCGCGGAGCCGGTCGGCGCAGTCTTCACAGAGCTTCTTGGCCCGGCCCCCGACCTTGACGCTCACGAGCGCGTCGACCTCGTTGTCGCAACCCTTACACACCGCCATGGCACGTTACACTCCCGCCGCGACCTCGCACCCGAAGCCACAGACCCGCAACGCATACCAGCCCCGCGCGCCCGGCGCGACACCCCGATGACCCTGCTCGACCCCGACCTCGCCTACACCCTCTTCGACCCCGAGGCCGCCCCCCGGGTCGGAGCCGCCCGCTGGCAGGCGCTCGCGGCCCGTCACCTCGGGGCCGCCCTGACCGTCTACGGGGCCCCTCCCGTCGATCCAGACGGGCCCCTGGGGCTGTCGGTCCGGGTCGAAGCCCTGCGCGGGGGAGGGGGCTTCGGAGAGGTGCGGGTGGTGGGGGGAAGGGCCTCCGAGGCGCGCGCGCTCGTCGCCCACGGAGAGGCCTGCGCGAAGGCCATCGGAGGGGCCGGAATGGACGCCCTCGTGGCCCGCACCAAACGCGTCTGGCAGGTAGAATGTGCGCTCACGGCAGGCACCCTGCGCGCCGCCGCCCTGATCGTCGCGGCCACCCTCTGCCTCGACCTCCTCGGGCCCGTGGCGCCCCCCGCAGAGCGTTGCCTCGTCGGGATCAAGGGGCTCCGCGTGCGCCTCGAAGCCGCCGGCTGGTCCTGACTGACACCCGTGTCATTGCCAAGGCCAACGGACGGTGTTACATCGGGGCCGCTCGCTGACATGCGTGTCAGCGCGCCCATGATGGCAGGGAGGTTCTATGCCTTCGCAGCGCACGGCGCCGGTGGTAGTGGGGATTGATGTGGGGTCGACGACGGTGAAGGCCGTCGTGCTCGACCCTGGGACGCGGGAGATCCTCTGGTCGGACTATCAACGTCACCAGACGAAGCAGCCCGAGAAGGTGTACGAGTTTCTCCAGCGGATCGAGGCGGAGTTTCCCATCTCCCCGAAGGAGGCGTGGCGGGTGTTTCTGACGGGCTCGGGGGCCATGCCCCTGTGTCCGGGCCTCGGGGGCAAGTTCGTCCAGGAGGTCAACGCCGTCACCCTGGCGGTCGAGACCATGCACCCCGACGTGGGCAGCATCATCGAGCTGGGCGGCCAGGACGCCAAGATCATCATCTTCAAGACCGACGAGAAGACCGGCGACAAGACCGCCTCGCCGTCGATGAATGACAAGTGTGCCTCGGGGACCGGGGCCACCATCGACAAGTGCATGATCAAGGTCGGCCTGCCGCAGGACGAGGTGGCCAGGCTGCACTTCGACGACAGCAAGCTCCACCACGTGGCCGCCAAGTGTGGGGTCTTCGCCGAGACCGACATCGTCAACCTGGTCAAGAGCGGCATCCCCGCCGAGGAGATCCTCTGCTCCCTGGCCGACGCCATCGTCCTGCAAAACCTCTCGGTCCTCACCCGGGGCTCGACCCTGCGGCACAAGGTCCTGCTCCTCGGAGGGCCCAACACCTACCTGCCCTTCCTCCAGGAGTGCTGGCGCAAGCGCATCCCCGAGACCTGGGCCGAGCGCTGCTACGACTGGCCGAGCCACCTGCCCATCGAGGAGGTCATCTTCGTGCCCGAAAACGCCCAGTACTACGCCGCCTTTGGGGCGTGTGTGTACGGGGCCAAGGAGGCCGCCGAGGTGGGGGCCTACGCGGGCACCAAGGGGCTCCTCGACTACATGACCAACGGGCGCAAGGCCCGCCTCGGCGAGAGCGCGGGCCCGCCCCTCGTGGCCAACCAGGGCGAGGTGGGGACCTTCGCCGAGCTCTACAAGATCCCGAAGTTCGTGCCGCCCGTGCTGGAGCCTGGGACGGTCGTGCGGGGCGTGATCGGCCTCGACGGGGGCTCGACCTCCAGCAAGGCCGTGATCGTCGACGAAGACGGCGAGATCGTCTGCAAGGCCTACCAGCTCTCCAAGGGCAACCCCCTGCAGGACACCAAGGAGCTGCTCCTTCAGCTCCGCGACGCCGTACACGCCCAGGGGGCCACCCTCGACCTGCTCGGGTTTGGGGCCACAGGCTACGCCGCCGACGTGCTGCAGGAGACCCTCCGGGCCGACGTCAACATCGTCGAGACCGTGGCCCACATGATGAGCGCCGTGAAGTACTTCGGCGACGTCGACGTGATCTGCGACATCGGGGGCCAGGACATCAAGGTCCTCTTCATGAAGAACGGCGACATCGCCAACTTCAGGCTCAGCAACTCCTGCTCGGCCGGCAACGGGATGCTCCTGCAGGCCATGGCCGACCAGTTTGGCCTCAAGGTCACCGAGTACGCCGAGACGGCCTTCCAGGCCGAGCTCGCCCCGAAGTTCAGCTACGGGTGCGCGGTGTTCCTCGACACCGACCGGGTCAACTTCCAGAAGGAGGGCTTCTCCAAGGAGGAGCTCCTCGCGGGCCTCGCCCAGGTCCTTCCCAAGAACATCTGGCAGTACGTCGTGCAGATCCCCCGGATGGCCTCCCTCGGCACCCGGTACGTCCTGCAGGGGGGCACCCAGTACAACCTCGCGGCCGTCAAGGCCCAGGTCGACTACATCAAGGAGCGGGTCCCCAACGCCGAGGTCTTCGTGCACCCCCACACGGGCGAAGCCGGGGCCCTCGGGGCGGCCTTCGAGACCCTCCGGGTCGTCAAACGCCGCGGGCGCAGCACCTTCGTCGGGATCGAGGCCGCCATCAACCTCGAGTACGAGTCGCGCAACGACGAGAGCACGGTCTGCCACTTCTGCCCCAACGAGTGCAAGCGGACCTTCATCGACTCCAAACGCCCCGACGGCACCCAGGCCCGGTACATCTCGGGCTTCTCCTGCGAGAAGGGCACCGTCGAGAGCGAGGAGGCCATGCTCTCCCTGGTGGCCGAGCGGAAGAAGGTGGCCAAGGAGTTTCCCAACCTCGTCGACTACGAGGGACGGCGGGCCTTCCAGCACTTCTACACCCCCGCCCCCATGCCCGCGGCCGGCACCCCCGTCAAGGACGTCGTGCTCAAGCGCGGGATCTTCTCCATCAAGAAGGTCGAGACCACGCGGCCCTTCGAGCGCTCGGGGCCCGCCGTGGCCGACAAGCTCCGGCGCACCCGCATCGGGATCCCCCGGGTCCTCAACCTCTACTCCACGGCCCCCTACCTCCGCACCTACTTCGAGGCCCTCGGCCTGCCGAAGCAGAACGTGGTCTTCAGCGACGAGACCACCGAGGAGATGTGGGTCGAGGGGGGCAAGTACGGCTCCGTCGACCCGTGTTTCCCCTCGAAGGTGGCCCAGGCCCACATCCACAACCTGCTGTTTCACCAGCACACCGAGAAGAAGCCCCTTCAGTACATCTTCTTCCCGATCCTCACCCACGTCCCGTCCTTCGTCGACGGGGTCATGGACAAGGCGAGCTGCCCCATCGTGGCGGGGGTCCCCGAGGTGATGAAGGCCGCCTTCACCAAGGAGCTCGACTTCTTCGCCCAACGCGGGATCGAGTACCTCGACCCGGCCCTCACCTTCGGCGAGCTCAACCTCACGGCCCGCCGCATGTTCGAGACCTGGGGGCCCCGCCTCGGGGTGACCCAGGACGAGAGCGACCACGCCCACCGCGAGGCCATCAAGGCCCTCGACGCCTTCGAGCGCGACCTGCAGGACAAGGGTCGGGCCATCCTCGAGACCGTCGAGGCCGAAAACCGCGTGGCCATCCTCATGGTGGGTCGGCCCTACCACTCCGACCCGGGCCTCAACCACGGGATCCCCGAGGAGTTTCAGGTGCTCGGGTATCCCATCCTGTCGGTGCGCTCGCTGCCGCGGGACATGGACTTCCTCAAGCGCTACTTCGGCCCCGAGATCGCGCGGGGGCAGCACCCCCTCGACATCAACGACGTGTGGCCGGAAAACTACTCGGCCAACAGCGCCCAGAAGGTGTGGGCCGTGAAGTTCGCGGGCCGTCACCCGAATGTGGCCCTCCTCGACCTGTCGTCGTTCAAGTGCGGGCACGACGCCCCCACCTACGGAATCATCGACAGCATCGTGACCGCCGCCCAGACCCCCTACGCGGCCCTGCACGACATCGACGCCAACAAGCCCAGCGGCTCGATCAAGATCCGGGTCAAGACCTACGCCCACTCCCTCAAGCTCCACGAGGAGCGGCTGGAGGACGCTGACCGCAAGCGCTCCGAGCTCCAGCTCTCCATCGACCGCAAGCGCCTCGAGCTGATGCAGCTCAAGAAGGCCCAACTCGCGGCCCGTCGGGTGAGCGACCCGACCCTCGACGCACAACTCGAGGCCCTCGCCGAGCGCCTCGCGGCCTACCAGGCCCCGCCCGCGGCACCCGCCTCGCCCGACAAGAACGTCATTCAACTCAAGAAGAAGGTCGCCGACGGGAGCTTCGTCCCGGTCTCGGCACCGTGAAAGAAGTGGGAGGTACACGATGGTGATGGATCCTCAGGATTTGGGCCCCGAGACGCGCCGGATGCGGCTGCCGGTGATCGGGGCTCCCCCCGCGGCCCGCGTCGAAGACGACGTGGACATCGACATCGAGGCCGAGATGCGGGCCTACGAGGAGGCCGAGCGCGAGCGCATCGGCGTGCGGGCCGAGCGCAAGCAGTGGGTCGACACGATGCTCAAGCCCGAGGTCAAGAAGGCCGAGCGGGCGCACGTCACCCTCTTGATCTCGGGCCTCACCGCGGCTCAGGACTTCTTCGTCGAGGGGGCCCTGCGGGGCCTCGGGTACAACGTCACCAACATCGGGACGGCCGACGCCGCGGGCTTTCAGACCGGCAAGGAGTACGGCAACCGCGGACAGTGCAACCCCACCTACTTCACCGTCGGAAACCTGGTGAAGTACCTCGTCGAGCTGCGCGACGTGAAGGGCATGACGGCCGAGGAGGTGGTGAAGAACTACGTGTTCCTCACGGCCGGGGCCTGCGGGCCGTGCCGGTTCGGGATGTACGTCACGGAGTACCGCAAGGCCCTGCGCGACGCGGGCTTCGACGGCTTCCGGGTGATGCTCTTCCAGCAGAGCGGGGGGCTGTCCCAGGCCACCGGCGACGACGTGGGCCTCGAGATGAACCCCGAGTTCTTCATCGGGATCATCAAGTCGATCGTGTGTGGGGACGTGGTCAACGCCCTTGCCTATCGCATCCGCCCGTACGAGGTCGAGCCCGGGGCCACCAACCGCGCCGTCGAGGAGGCCAAGCGCCTCATCTACGAAGCCCTCTACACCAAGAAGAACATCTTCCTGGCCCTCTACCGCAGCCGGGCCATCCTCGGGGCCGTCAAGGTCGACCGCCTGCGGGTGCGGGCCAAGGCCTCGATCATCGGCGAGTTCTGGGCCATGACCACCGAGGGGGACGGCAACTACCACCTCCAGAAGTTCTTGGAGTCCGAAGGGTCGGAGAACGACATCCAGCTCACCACGGCCTGGCTCCTCTACAACATCTGGGAGGTGGCCCGGGACACCCGCGAGCGGGCCGACCTGCGCCGCTACGACCCCGGGGCCTACGGCCTCGACGCCCTGTCCGACACCGACCAGTTTGGCATCACCCGCAAGCTCGCCACCATGCGCCTGGCCGAGTGGGGCCTGCGCCTCGGGTTCAAGGCCTTCGCCTGGCCCCTGGGGCTCTTCAACTACCCCTTGCCCGACATGGACAAGGTGGCCGAGGTGGCCCACGGCTACTACTCCAACGACCTCCGCGGCGGCGAAGGGCACATGGAGGTGGGCAAGCTCATCATCAACGTGGTCGACTCCAAGGCCCACCTCACCGTGAGCGTGAAGCCCTTCGGATGTATGCCCTCCTCGGGCGTCTCCGACGGGGTCCAGAGCCTCATCACCTCGCGGTTCCCGGGCAGCATCTACTGCGCCGTCGAGACCAGCGGAGACGGGGCCACCAACTTCTACTCTCGCGTGCAGATGTACATGTTCAAGGCCCGCCAGGCCGCGGACGTTGAGTTTCAGCGCGTCCTCGACGAGTGCGGCGTGACCGAGGCCCAGGTCCGCGATTTCGTGGCCCGCAACCCCAAGTACAACTCCCCCTTCCACAAGCCCCCCCACCGGGTCTGCGGGACCGCGGCCGACCTCGTCTACGAGGTGGCCCCGTACATCACCAAGACCCGCACCGAGCGCACCGTCGACGCCGCCCGCAAGGCCGCCGCCACGGCCCAACGCGTGGCCGCCGCGACCCCTGTCCTCGCCGCCAAGGCCAGCACCCTGCTGCGCGATCCGGGCTTCCGCGCCCAGGTCCGGGCCGACGTCGAGCTCGTCGGCGACCTCGTGCGCGGCAAGGTCAAGGAGCGCTTCCAGCCCCTCGTGACCCGCCTCGCCCACCGGGCCTTCTTCGACCGCGACCCGGCCGTGGCCGAGGCCCCCGCCACCGACCCCGCCTCGGCCGTCGCCCAGGCCTGAGCGTCTTCCCGCCCCGATCCCTCGCTTGCCTTTGTCCCGTCGTCGGGTTCTGATCGCACCATGCGCAACGTGTGGTGGGCGATGGCCCTGGTGACCGTCGGATTGGGGTGCAGCGCGGGCGACCCACCCGGAGGGGCTGATCCCTTCGTCGACGCAGGGATGCGCCTGGACGCCGGCCCCCGGGTCGACGCGGGCCCGCGGATGGACGCACCCACCGACCGCGGAGCCATCCCCGACGCCCCGGCCCTCGACGCCCCCGTCCGCGATGGGTCTTCCTCCGACGCGGTCGCTATGGACGCGGCCCGCGACGCTGGGGCCGTCGACGCGGCCGCCCTGCGCTGCGCCCCGGGGATCGACACCGACCGCGACGGGATCAACAACGACGAGGAGTGCCGCCTCGGGACCGACCCCTTCCAGGCCGACAGCGACGGAGACGGGCTCACCGACGGGGTCGAGGCCCGCTACCCCAAGGTGTGCGTGGCCGCGAGCCGCCCGGCCCAACGCCGCCCTCCCGCGGTGTGCACCAGCATGAGCGGATGTCAGGCCGGAGAGATGTGCCTCGGGCTCGACCCCCGCAACCGCGACACCGACGGCGACGGGGTGTCCGACGGGGTCGAAGACCCTTCGGGCGACGCCCGCATCGACGCCTCCCGCGGCGAGACCGACCCGCGCCTATGGGACACCGACGGCGACGGGGTCTCGGACGGAGCGAGCGGGATCGCCATCTGTCGCCCCACGGGGCTCGCCACCGTGTCGCAGGTGGCCCTGCCGGGGACGGGGGTTCAGGCCGGCCACGACCCGCGGTTTACGCGGTCGGCGCGGATCACAGGCACGATGGGGCGCGGGGCCCTCGTGCTCGACGACCCGGCGGCCGCGGTGGCGGGCCTGGTGGTGGCCGGGCCCTCGCAGGGAGACGTTCGGGCCGAGGCCACGCGGGTGGAGGCCCTGGTCGTGTCGGGCCTCGGGGCGGGCACGACGGCCGTCCTGGTGGGCCGGGCTGTGACCACCCACGAGGGCAACCCGGGCGTGAGCAGCACCTACCGGGTGGCCCGGGCCACGAGCGCCTCGGCCCTGCGCGACGGGCTCGCCCCGTCCCTGGTAGGGGCTCCGGCGATGGCGGGCCCCGCGGTGGGCGCGGCGGCGGAGTTTCTCGTCGATGTGACCACCGTACGGCGCACGATGGGGCGCTCGGCCAACACCACCGACGTGGTGGTCACCGTGGCCCCCCGGGCCTCGCTCGAAAACCGGGCCCTGCCGACGGCCATCCGGGCCACCGACCTCGTCAACGCCACGGCCCTGGCCGAGAGCGACCGGGGCCTCGGGTTTCACTGCCAGACCACCCGGGCCCCGGCCCCGCGCGTCGTCGACTTCGTGTGGACCGTCGACGTGTCGGTCTCGATGAACCCCCACCAGCAGAACCTGGGCGACACGGCCACCCGCTTCTTTCAAGACCTCGGGCGGGCCGGGATCGACTTCCGGGTGGCGGTGCTCCGGGCCCAGGTCACGGCCTTCAACTTCAACACCCCCGGGCTCGTATGGGTCGAGGGGACGAGCCCCACGGGAGCCCGCGACCTCGCCCGGTCGGTCACGGTGGGTCGGTACATGGACCAGGTCAGTGACACCTCGGCCCCGTACCCGCAGCCCGCGGGGGAGTTCTCCGTACAGCTCCACGAAGAGCCCCTGGCCGCAGGGGTCCTGGCCGTGTCGTCCCTGCAGAACGGCACGACCATGGGGGCCCCCCTGGCCCGGCGGTTTCGCCCGGGGGCCCTCCTGGTGGCCTTCTTCGTCGGCGACGAGACGGGCCGCAACGACGACATGCGCTACTTCGCCCTCGACACCGCCCGCTGGGGGGCCACCTACCCCGCCCGCTTGCAGAGCGCGACGGCCTTCTACCGCACCCGCAACGTGCTCACCTTCGGCCTGGTCAACGACGCCCGGACCGACTGCGCCGCCAACGACGTCCGGGATTTTCGCAAGTGCCTGATCCTCGGCAACGGCGGGGCCTACATCCCCATCGCCACGGCCACCGGGGCCGACATCCAGGCCGCCATGGACCGCATCGTAGCGGCCGTGATCGGGGCCACCAGCCCGTACCGCCTGGAGCGGGCCCCCATCACCAGCACCCTCAAGGTGCGGGTGCGAGGGCAGGAGGTTCCGCGGTCGCGGGTGGATGGCTTCGACTACGACCCCGCGGCCAACAGCGTGGTCTTCTTCGGGGCCACCCATCGCCCCCGGATGGGCGACGAGGTGGTGATCTCGTACCGGCTGTGGCAGCCCTGTCCCCCCGTGGGTTCGATGTGCAGCAACGACGGCGAGTGCTGCGCCCCGCGGGTGTGCCGCTTCGGCCGCTGCGAGGCCCCCTGTGCGCCCGTGATGGCCGCCTGCCAGGCCGACACCGACTGCTGCGCCCCCAACCGCTGCGTCGGCAACCGCTGCGCCCCGGCCACCACCTGCCGGGCCGTGGGCGACCGCTGCACCCTCGACGGCGACTGCTGCGCCCCCAACCGCTGCACGGGCGGAGTGTGCGAGCCCCCACCTCCGTGCCGCCCCGTGGGCATGGCCTGCACCCGCCCCGAGGACTGCTGCTCCACCACCTGCACGGGCGGGATGTGCGCCCGGCCCCCGTGCCGCCCCACCTCGGGGAGCTGCACCTCGCCCGAGGACTGCTGCTCGATGTTCTGCGTCAACGGCGGGTGCGCCCCGGGGTGACACGCCGGGTGCGGGGCTTCGCCCTCGATCACCACCCCAGCCGCCCCGGCTTATTGTGCCCCTGCCGCAGGGCTCCTTTGTGCACCCGGCTCGCGCGGAAGGCCGCCACCCGCCGCGAGTCGATCGCCGCCAGCCGCCGCACGAACTCCACCTCCACCCCCTCGGCCGCGGCCACGCCGTCGGGGTCGGAGCGCACCCGCAGCTCGAAATCGACCTCGTCGACAAAACGCCCGAGGTGGCTCTGGCGCGCCGCGGAGGGGTTCATCGTACGAGGCCCCGGGCCCGCTCGACCTCGGCCAGGAGGGCGTCGAGGGGAGGGCGGCGGTCGTCGCGTTCGATGATCACAGCCCGGAGGTTGGGGGCCCGCGGGGCCACCGCGGCCAGAAGGGCCCAGGTCTCCTCGTCGACGGGGTGATCGTGGGCGTCGATCCACAACCCGTTCTGCGCGCGACCCGCTGCCAGATGCACCTCCACCACACGCTCCCACGGGGGATAGGAAGTCCAACGGGTTCGCCGCGTCAAGCAGCCGCCCGCCTGGAGCTCCAGACCCTTTTTCAGTTTGACAGATTCCCCATTATGCGCGCCGACCTGCCGCCCACCAGCGGTGCTGCGCGGGGCCTCGGCGGTCGACGCAGAGCTCGCTGAACGAATCCAATCACCCCGCCGCGGCTCCACGCGCAGACAGCTCCCCTCGCGCCGTCGTGCCCCAGCACCGCGCTCCCACCCTCTCCGCCGTCATCGCCGCAAGCGGGTCAGCAAGGATCCCGCGCCCGCGCGGCCCGCGGTGGTTCGTGCGGCAGCCCCAGGTGCAGCAGGATCCGCTCGATGACGGCGCGGTCTCGGATGACGGCGATGAAGCGCATCTTGCCGTCGCAGCGCGGGCAGGCGAGGGCGTCGACGCCCCACACATGCCGCAGCAGCGTGGCCCAATCCCAGCGGGTCAAGCACGTCCCGGGCATCGACGCGTCCTCCGCTCCCGCCACGGCGCAACGCGCGGTCGACGCGCGTGTTCGTCCCCGGTCGCGGTGGTGCGCCCGTCTTGGCCCCGGCACGATGGCTCCGCGCCACGGGGAGTTGGGCGCAAACACGCCGTGGTAGCGCACCAGCGGAAACCGGGGCGGCGAGATCAGCGCGACCAGGCAGCCCATAAACTCCTGGGGCCGCATCACCCGATGCGTCTCACCCCCGCGCCGCGGGACCTTCAGCCGGTACGCGATCGAGCCATCCTCCAGCAGCTCCACCCGCTCGCCGCACACCGCGGGCCGCGCGACGTAGCGACAGAGCCGCTCGAGTCCCACCCGGTCGTCCTCCTCCACGCGCACCCCCGCGTGCACATCAACCCCCCCGTACTCCACCCCCGCCCCCTGCCGAACCTCCTCTCGCTCTCGGACCGGAGCGACCCCTTCCTCACTCGCCTCCTCCACACGCGCAAAAC
>CAYUSB010000065.1:0-39120 GCA_964447205.1 uncultured Myxococcaceae bacterium | reverse complement strand
GTGCCCCGAGGCCACCGTCGTGGTGGGGGACATGCGCACCCTCCGCCTCGGGCGCACCTTCGACGCGGTGTTCGCCCACGACGCCCTCTGTTACATACGAACCGAGGCCGACCTCGCCGCCGTGTTTGAGACGGCCCGGCTACACCTGCGGCCGGGCGGTGTGTTTCTCGCGGTGCCCGACTACGTCACGGAGACCTTCGAGGCGGGCGAAGAGACAGGGGGGAGCGAAGAGGGAGACCGGGCCCTGCGCTACCTCGACTGGGTGTGGCAACGCGAAGGCCAGCACGACGGGTACGTGGTCGACTACGCGATCATGACCCGCGTGGGGGAGGCGATCCCCGAGGTGCACCACGACCGACACGAGGAGGGACTGTTCCCGCGTGCGACGTGGGTTCGGCTCCTCGAAGGCGCGGGCTTCGAGCCCGAGCGCGTCACGTGGCGCCACTCGGACGTGGAGCGGGAGCTGGAGATGTTCGTAGCCCGGGCGCGGTGACGACGCGCTCAGCCCCCCGCCTCGGCCCTGCGTTCGATCGTCACGGCCGGAAACCGCCACCCTACCAGGGCCGTCAGCGCCCCGAGCACGGCCACCACCGCGAACATCGGCAGCATCCCCAACTCCAGGGCCCTGGCCATCGCCAGGACCTCCCCCGAGCCCAGGTCGCGCCCGTGGGTGGGCCCGAGCATCGTGTTGAGCCGCGACTCGTCCACCACCCCCGCCAGCCGATGGGCCAGGAGGGCCCCCAGGGCTCCCACGCTCACGGCCCCCCCGATGCTCCGGAAGAACATCGTGCTCGCCGTGGCCACCCCCCGCTGGGCCCAGGCCACCCGCTCCTGCACCGCGATGATCATGGCCGTGTTGGCCAGTCCCATCCCCGCCCCGAACACAAACATCGCCCCCCGCACGGCCCACACGCCCCACCCCCCGACCAGGGCCCCGTACACCGCGGCCGTGCCCACCGCGACCCCCCCCAGCCCCCACCGCACGAGGACCCGCGGCCCACGCGTAGGCAGGAGCTTGCCGCTCAGCACGCTGAAGATCGGCCAGCCCACCAGCATCGGGGCCACGGCCATCCCGGCCTCCGTAGGGCTCCCTCCCCACACGGCCTGCACATACAGCGGCAAGAACATCAACGCCGACATCATCACCGCCCCCATCAGGGTCGAAGCCACGCTCGCCACCGCGATGGCCCCATCCGCGAAGAGGCTGAGCGGAAGGATCGGGTCGGGGCTCCGGCGCTCCACGGCCACAAACCCTACGGTGCCCGCCACCGCCAGGGGGATCATCACCCCGGGCCAACGCCCGCCCACCCCCATCAGGAGGGCCAGGACGGCCCCCGAGAGCAGGGCCGCCCCCGCGAGGTCGAGGGGTTTGCGATCGCGTGGAGCCCGCCCCTGCTCGTCGAGGAAGGCCACCAGGAGGGCCCCCGACAGGAGCCCGAAGGGCACGTTGATGTAGAACACCCACCGCCACGAAAGGGCCCGCACGATGAGCCCTCCCAGGAGGGGCCCCACCATCCCGGCCACCCCCCAGAGAGCCCCGAACATCCCCTGGATGCGCCCGCGCTCCTCGACCGCGAAGAGGTCGCCCACGAGGGTGAGGGACACCGGCTGGAGAGACCCCGCCCCGGCCCCCTGGATGGCCCGAAACACCACGAGCTGAACCATCGTGGCGCTCATCCCGCTGGCCACCGACCCGACCAGGAAGAGCACGAGCCCGGCCAGCATCACGGGCTTACGCCCCCACAGGTCGGCCAGCTTGCCCCAGAGCGGAATGGTCACCGTCGAGGCCAACATGTAGAGCGAGCCCACCCAGCCGTAGAGCTCGATCCCGCGCAGGTCGGCCACCACCGTGGGCATGGCCGTGGCCACCACCGTGGCCTCCATGGCCGCCATGAACATCGACAACAAGATGGCCGCCACCACCAGACCGCGACGCGAGGGGTTCATCGGCCCACCGCCCACGCGGCCCGGGCGATCCAGTCGCGGGCCACCACCCGCAGCCCCTCGGGGCGGTCGGGGTCGTCGGCGAGGCGCCGGAAGTCCGCCGCGGCCTCGTTCCAGCGCCCGACCCAGGCCCGGGACACCCCCCGCAGCCGCAGGGACTCGGCCCGAACCCGCGGGTCGGTCATGGCCGCGATCACCCCGTCCCCGAGGAGGGACTCCACGTCGTCGAAGCGCTCGTGCACGAACATCTGCCGGGCCACGAGGTACGCCGCCAGGGGCTCCGCGGACTGCACCGCGGCCAACCGGGCCGCCGCCACCGCCGACGCCGCATCCACCTCTCCCCGCCCCAGGAGCAGGTCACGAACCCCCTCCCCCAACGGCCCCCCGGCCGCCAGGGCCGCCCGTTTGATCGCGAGGGTCCGGGCCTCGTCCTCGTCCATCTGGGTCGGGTCGAGGGCCGCGTACCGCGCGGCCACGGCCGCCGAGGGGCCCGACCAGCGCCACAGCGTGTCCGCCACCAGAGTGCGCAGCCGGGTCTCCGCCGCGGGTCCGAGGGCCCGGCCCGCCTCGACCGCCGCCGCGTCGGCCCCGGGGACATCTCCGCGGCGCACGAGGGTGACCACCGTGCCCATCCGCGCCCGCAGGCCCGTCGGGTCGCGGGCGGTGAGGGCCCGGTACTCCCGACCGGCCGCATCGAGGCGCCCCGCCGCGAGGGCCCGGGCCGCGTCCTGGGCCATCTCCTCCAGGTCAAAGGGGCACGACCGGCCGAAGATGCTGGCCCGACGAAACCGGGTCCGGGCCCGCACGAGGACGGCCTCGGGGGTCGGGACCGTACGCAAAAAGGCGTGCCAGTCGGCCTCCAGGGCCCCGAGGGGGCGGCCGTAGACCGCGTCGAAATCCCCGGTGGCGTAGAGCCTCCGGAAGCGCTCTGCCCCGTGGGTCGCGTGCAGCCACCGGCAGAACGACCCCGCCGCCGTGTACGCCGTCCCCGAGGCGCTCGCGAAGAACCCCAGGGACGTAAGAGCCGCCACCCGCGGGGCCAGACCCGCCTCGAGCATCGCCCGCGACCACTGATGCGGGGTGGTGTCGCCCCCTTCGCCCTCCCAGGCCCCCGCCACCGCGGCCCCCTCGATCAACCCCGGAACGGGCAGCAGGCGCCCTCGGGCCGTCACCCGCAGGGGCCCCGGGGCCATGGCCCCCGCCACGACGTGGGCGAGCTCGTGCTTGAGGACGGGGTGCGGGCTCGGGGCGTACTGGAGGTAGACCTCCTCCCGCCAGGGTTTGGCGATGTACGTGTCGGCGGCGCCCATGAGGGCCGCCTTCTGGGCGCTGGTGGCGAAGAGAAACACCGTCACCCGCCGCGGGGCCGTGACCCCGTAGAAGCCCTCGAGCTGCCCCACCCGGAGGTCGCAGTCGCGGGCCATCCGCCGGGCCTGGCGGGCGTCGATGCTGGGGTCGTAGCGGACCACACACCGACGGCTCCAGGCCTCTCCCGACAGGGCCCGGGACAGGTCGTCCGCGCTGTGGCGATGCCCGAGGGTGGGCCCCGCGAGGTACACCCCCACCCCCACGGCCGCCCCCCCGAGGGCCGTGGCCAGGGCCCCCCGAGAGGCCCGGTCGCGGAGCCAGACGTAGGCCCCGGCGGCGGCGAGGATCCAGGCCATGGTGCCGGTCCGGTAGGACAGGAGGGTGGGACCGAGGGCGACCCGCTCGTCGTACAAGGCCCCCGGATAGAACCCATAAAACGGGTCGTACGCGAAGATGGTCGGGCTCGTATAGAACCGCCCGAGCGACCACACGACCGCCCCCGGCACGAGCCCCGCGGCCACGGCCGTGGCCCACCGCGACCGGGACACCCCTTCGCCCGCCACGAGCCCCAGGAGGGCCGCCAGGACGGGCCCCGGCAGGGCCACCAGGAGCACAGCCGCCACGCCCCGCTCCGGGCCGCAGGCTCCCCCCAGGAATGCCCGCACGAGGGCCGGGAAGAGCACCAGGGCCACCAGGCCGAGGGCGTACCCCACCGCCACCCCGACGACCTCTCCCGACCGCACCGTCGAGGCCCCCCGCAGGGAGCTCCCCAGGGCGGCCCCGGCGAGGGCGGCGCAGACCGAGGCCACCAGGGCGGCCACGAGGGAGGCCCCGTACCCGACGTGATCGCTGAGGGTGTTGCTGAGGCACAGAAGGCCCGCCCCGAGACAGGACAGGGCCCCGAGGCGGACGCGCCAGCGGCGCAGGAGGGTGGCGACGATCATTGGGTGGGGGGAAGCCTCGCCCCAGCGGGCGATCAGGCCGTGACGGCGTCTTCGTCGTCGGAGGGCGGAGGCGGCGGGATCGACGGGGTGGTGGGCCGGTCGAGCAGGGCGTGGGCCAGGACCTCGTCGATGCGGGCCACGAGGTCGATCCGCATCTCCTGCCGGATCTCCTCGGGGATCTCCTCGATGTCCTTGGCGTTGCGGGCCGGCAGGAGGACCTGCTTGATGCCCGCCCGGTGGGCCGCGAGGACCTTCTCCTTGACCCCCCCGATGGGCAGGACCACCCCCCGCAGGGTGATCTCGCCGGTCATGGCGAGGTCGCTGCGGACGGGGCGCCCGGTGAGGAGGGAGGTGATGGCCGTGACGATGGTGACCCCCGCGCTCGGCCCGTCCTTCGGGGTGCCCCCGGCCGGGACGTGGACGTGCAGGTCGATCTTGGCGAGGAACTCCGGGTCGATCCCGAGCTTCTCCGCGTTGGTGCGGACCCACGACAGCGACGCCGCGGCCGACTCCTTCATCACGTTGCCGAGCTGGCCCGTGATGGTGATGTTCCCTTTGCCCGGGTAGCGCGTCGCCTCGACGAAGAGGATCACGCCCCCCACCGGGGTCCACGCGAGGCCCGCCACGATGCCCACTCCGGGCTGACGCTCGGCGTCCTCCTCGGAGTAGCGGGGGGGGCCCATCACCTGCCGGATAAACTCCGGGGTGGTGTGCTCGTGCACCTCTTCGCCGCTGGCCACCCGGACGGCGACCGCCCGGCAGACCGCGGCCACCTCGCGGGTGAGGTTACGCACCCCGGCCTCGCGAGTGTACTGCTCGATGAGGGCGGTGTAGCCCTCGTCGGTGAAGTCGAGGCGCTCGGTGGTGAGCCCGTGCTCTTCGAGGGCCTTGGGGCCGATGTACTCCCGGGCGATGTGGAGCTTCTCGACCCGGGTGTAGCCCGCGATCTCGATGACCTCCATGCGGTCGAGGAGGGGCGGGGGGATGGTGTCGCGGTTGTTGGCCGTGCAGATGAACATCGCGTGCGACACGTCGTACGGCACGTCGATGTAGTGGTCGACGAAGGTGTTGTTCTGATCGGGGTCGAGCACCTCGAGGAGGGCCGAGGCCGGATCGCCGCGCACGTCGGCCCCCATCTTGTCGACCTCGTCGAGGATGATGATGGGGTTGATGGTCCCGGCCTTCTTCATGGCCTGCACGATGCGGCCGGGCAGGGCCCCGACGTAGGTGCGCCGGTGGCCGCGGATCTCGGCCTCGTCGCGTACGCCCCCGAGCGAGATGCGGACCATCTGGCGCCCGACGGCCCGGGCGATGGACTTGGCGAGGGAGGTCTTGCCCACCCCAGGCGGCCCGAGGAAGCACAAGATGGGACCCCGGCGGTCTTTGCGCAGCTTGCGCACGGCCACGTACTCCAGGATGCGCTTCTTGGGCTTGGTGAGGCCGTAGTGGTCTTCGTCGAGGGCCCGGCGTACGGCCTCGACATCAAACCTGTCGTCGGTGGACTTCTGCCAGGGGATGTCGACCAGCCACTCCACGTAGGTGCGGGTGACCTGGTACTCCGCGGAGTGGCCCTGCATGGCCCGGAGCCGACCGAGCTGCCGCCGGGCGACCTTCTCCACCTCGGCGGGCAGGCGGGCCTTGGCGATGCGCTCGCGGAGCTGGTCGATCTCCTCCTCGCTGTCGTCGGTCTCGCCGAGCTCTTCCTTGATGGTCTTGAGCTGGGCCCGCAGGATCTCCTCGCGCTCGGAGCGGCCCATCTCGCCCGACACGAGCGACTGGATCTCCTTGCGGACCCGGTGGACCTCGTGGACGCGCCGGGCGAGGTGGTGGGCGAGGCGCAGGCGCTCTTCGAGCCCGACGGCCTCGAGGACCTGCTGACGGTCGGCGGGGGACACCGGGGGAGAGGGCAGGTGCAGGGTGACGAGGTCGGCCAGGGCCCCCGGGTCGGCGGCGTTTTCGGCCACGGGACCGAGCTCGCGGGGGACGGGGGGGGAGTACTCGGTGAGCTGCCGTGCGATGTCGCGCAGCTCGCGGGCGAGGCGCTCGACCTCGGGGCCGCGCTCGCCCGCGTCGGGGAGGCGCTCGACCCGGCCCCGGAGGTAGGGCTGCTCGGTCACGAGGCCCTCCAGGCGCATGCGCGACAGGCCCTGCAGGAGGACGGAGTAGTTGGAGGCCCCGAGCTTGATGACCTTGACGATGCGGGCCACGACCCCGGTCTCGTACAGGTCGTCGAAGCCAGGGTCTTCCGTCTCGGGGGACTTCTGGGTCACTACCGCGATGAGCCGCACCTCGGTGCTGGCGAGCTCCTCGATAAGCCGCACCGATCGGGGGCGGCCGACGTTGATGGGGACCACCGCGGCGGGAAAGAGCACCGCGTTGCGCAGGGGAAGGACGGGGAGGACCTCTCCGCCCCCTCCGCGCGCACCAGTAGGATCATCGGCTCGGGTCACGTTAGGGGGAAACGTAGAAAACCCAGGGGGTGGTGGCAAGTGTCGAAGCGCCCGGGAGGAGAATTCATGGGGCGAAGGGCTATTTCTCCCGCCGTCGGGCGCTGCGCTCGAGGCCGAGGGAGAGGCGCTGCCGCACGGCCTGCCGCTGGCGTTCTTTGTAGGCGTGGTGGCTGGCCTCGCCCTGCTCGTTGGCCACGGCGGCCTCCTGGTCGACCACCTGGAACTCCACCAGGGCGAACACCACCGACCCGAGCTGTTGGGCCGCCCCGGGCACGCTGGCCAGGACCTCCCGGGGCACCCGCACGGGCACGTCCACCACGAAGTGCACCACCCGGTAGCTCCGGGCGCTGAACTTGTTGTCCACCACCTCGGCCATGCTCCGGGGCCGCGGGTGGGCCAGGGGGTCGTCCATCAGGGCCTGCAGGCGGGGGTGGCGCTCGGCGAGGTCGGCCGGGTCGAGCAGGGTGTTCTTGCTCTCGCCGGGGATGACAAACGAGTACGGAAACAGCCTGCGAGACAGGTAGTTGAGCACCGGCAGGACATCGTCCCGGGTGCGGGTGATCACCCGAAACCGGAGCTTGTCGTACACCTGGGTGGCCACGTTTTCGCTCTTGGACAAGAGCTTCGTATAGAGCGAGTCGCGGCTCTTGCGCCCCCCGAGAAACTCCGCCACGGGCAGCCGGGCGGCCATCATCTCCCCGATGACCTCGTAGAGCTTGGCCTCCACGAGCCCGAAGAGCTGGGCGTCGGACAGGGGGAGCACGAAGAGAAGCTCCCGGCCGTGCAGGTGTTGGATGATGTGCATCACCTTCAAGATGACGCAGGCGCAGAGCTGCCGGTGGCCCCGGGTCGAGGCGAGCTGGAGCAGGTCCTCGACCTCCATCGTGGCCACGGGGCGGGGGATGGGATACGAAAACGTCCGGCGGAGGTAGTCGACGGCGTCGTCGCGGATGGAGTTCATCCGGGCGCGGTCGTCGGAGCTGGAGGGGTCGAAGCCCTGCACCCGGAGAAACTCCGCCACCGTGCTGGCGTCGTCGAAGTACAACCGCTGCCAGTCGATGACCGAACCGCCCTGCAGGACGTTCCACATCGCCTCGGCGTCCCCGAGGGTGAACGCGTCGAGGGGGCGATACACCGTCGGGGGGACCTCGGCCATGGGGCGCTCTCTCTCGCGTTCAGTCTCCAGCCTTGTTGGGGGTCCTCCGCGTGGAGCCCCCCGGGAGCTGGACCTACCGTGCGTCGCCGGTCGGGGCCGGGCCGCCCTCCGCCGGGCCTTGCACCCGCCGCCCCAACTGCAGGGTGCCCACAAACAGCATCACGCTCAAGCCCAGGGCCATCGCGTTGCCCCACAGGGCGTGCTCGCAGCCCATCACCAACAGCGGCAGGGTCAGCCCTAGAGCAACGGTTCGCCTCGATCGCAGCATATGCCTCTTACACTCCGCGCAACGTGTCGTGCACCGCCCGCCCGACGAAGCCCCTGGAGAGGGATAGACCTCCCACCCTACACCCCTTCGGGCGTGTTGCGGGTAAAGGGCTCCAGGGCCCGCTGCGACCGCAGCGGAAATCATCGAACCGGCAAGACAGAAGCAAGCACGCCCCGGAAGGCGGGGGCCACTTCTAGACGAAGGCCAGGGTCGGGTTCAAGTCCTTCTCGCGGGGTCGGCGAGAGCTCCTTGTCGGATTCTTGACTTGACATCCCCGATACGGCCGTGGTCCCCCGATGCGCGCCATGGCACCCCCGACGATCCTCGCTGTCGCCAACCAGAAGGGCGGGGTCGGCAAGACCACCACCGCCGTCAACCTCGCCGCGGCCCTGTCCCGGGCGGGCCTGCGCACCCTCGTCGTCGACCTCGACATCCAGGGCAGCGCCAGCGCCACCCTCGGGGCCGCCCCCCCCGACGACGCCGTCGACGTGGCCCGGGTCCTCCTCGACGAGCGCCCCCTCGACGACGCCGTGGTCCCCACCCGCCACCCCGACCTCTGGATCGCCCCCGCCGGCGAACGCATGGCCATGGTCGACCTCCACCTCGCCTCCGCCTACGGCCGCGAGCGGGTCTTCGAGCGGGCCGCCCGCACCCCCGGGGCCGCGGGCCTCGTCGACACCATGGACGTGATCGTCGTCGACACCGCCCCGTACCTCGGGCTCCTCACCGTCAACGCCCTCGTGGCCGCCCAGAAGATCCTCGTGCCGGTGAGCTGCGAGTACCTGCCCATGCTCGGGCTCAAGCTCCTCGGCGAGACCGTCGAGCGCCTGCGGGCCCGAGCCGGGGCCCAGGCCGAGATCGTCGGCTACCTCCTCACCCTCGTCGACCGACGCGAGCGCATCACCACCGAGGTCGAGGCCCTCCTGCGAGAGCGCTTCGGGGCCGCCGTGTTCGACACCGTCATCCGCGCCAACACCCTGCACAAGTCCGCCCCCTCGCACCGCCGCACCATCTTCGAGCACGAACCCGAAGGCGGACGCGGCCGCGAAGACTACGAAGGCCTCTGCCGCGAGGTGATGGCCCGGGTCGCCCTCCGCCCCGCCGCCCGACGCCACGGCCCCGTCCGGGCCTCGGGGGTCAAGACCGCACCCCCCGCCCGACGCAAGAAGGCAGGCTGACGCCCCAACCCCATAGGTCGCGGATCAGGCGCGAGGCCGTACGATTGATCTGTTATTGAGAATCTCTATCAACAGTGGTGACGATCGGCGATGACGGGAAGATCCAGACGTTCTGCGCCCCCCCGGGGTACGGCTCTCCCATTGCCGATTCCAAGTTGACAGCCCCGCGCCCGCCCGGTGAATATCGGGGCGCACGGCGGCGTTGTCGGGTGGCCTGATACCCAACGGCGGTTGTTTGCAGGGGGAAAGCTTTCTCCTCACACACTCTCCCCACCGTGCGACGTATCGTGGCAGGGCGGATCGTTCCCCGATGGTCGAGGGCGTTCTGCTGTTGAGAATCTCTATCAAGAAGAGTGACGATCATGGACGACAAGAAGACGCAGACGCTCTCCGCCACGGACATCCAGGACGTGGCCCCCACCCGTCGTTCGGCCCTCGGAGCCCTCGGGGCCCTGGTGGCCACCGCGGTCGCCGGCAGCGTGGTCCTGGCCCCCGCCTCGGCCAAGGCCCAGCGCACCGACAGCGACCCCAATGACGCCGCCGGGCAGGGCCGCACCCGCCGCACCGACAGCGACCCCAACGACGCCGCCGGCCGCGGCTCCCGCACGGGCCGCGTCGACAGCGACCCCAACGACGCCGCCGGCCGCGGGACCCGCTCGGGCCGCACCGACAGCGACCCCAGCGACGGCGCCGGCCGCGGCCGCTGAGCCGCACCCCCTCCCGCTCTTCTCCCCCCTGTCGGGGAATCGTCCACGCACTTGATCGCTGTCAATCTCTCCACGACCCCCGCGTTGTAGTGGGGGGCGAGGCACCGCCATGTTCGACCCTTCCCCCGCGTTTCCCGCCCTCCAGCGCCTCCTCGGCCCCCACCGCGTCGACACCTTCCTGCAGGAGTACTGGGAGCAGAAGGCCCTGTTCATCCCGCGCCCCGACGACCCCGGGTTTCGCCCCCTGGTGACCCTCGGCGAGATGGACGAGATCCTCACGGCCCGGCCGCACCGCCATCCCGACATGATCCTCGTGGACGCCCGGCGCGAGCTGTCGACCGACGCCTACACCAACGAGCACCTGTACATCGACCCCACCCGGGCCGCCCGGCTGTTCGCCTCCGGGGCCACCATCGTGCTCAACCACCTGGACGAGTCGTGCCGGGCCGTGCGCGACCTCTGCGGGGCCCTCGAGACCGAGCTCGGCATCCAGACCCAGGCCAACACGTACTTCACCCCGGGGGGGGCCCAGGGCTTCGAGATCCACTACGACACCCACGACGTCATCACCGTCCAGTGCGTGGGCCGCAAGACCTGGAGGCTCTACGACAGCCCCCACGGGCTCCCCATGCGGGGCGAGCAGTTTGTCCGGGCCAACACCCCCGTGGGGCCGCGGTCGGCGGAGTTCACCACCGGGCCCGGCGACGCCCTGTACATTCCCCGCGGGCTCCAGCACGACGCCGTCGCCGCCGACGAGGGACCCTCCCTGCACGTGACCTTCGGGTTTCACCCCGTGCGCTGGTCGGAGGTCCTGGTCGAGGCCCTGGCCAGCCTCGCGGTCGACGACCCTACCATGCGCCAGAGCATCCCCCTCGGGGCCCTGGTGGGCCGGACCCCCCTCGACGCGGTGGTGGACGGCCTCGCCGAGCGGGTCGCCCGGATCGTGCCCGCCATGCGCTGGGAGCTCGTGCACGACAAGCTCGCCCAGCGCTTCGCCGGCCTGCACAAAGAAGCCCTGGAGGGCATCTTCCACGACGCCGTCTCTCCCATCACCGAAGACACCCGCTTCGCCCGCCGCCCCGGCACCCTCACCCTGCTCGAACCCGCCGACGGGGCCGTGATCCTCACCGTCAACGGCCGCAGCAGCCGCTGGCCCGCCCACGCCGAACCCGCCCTCCAGGCCGCCCTCGTGGCCCTCGCCTCCCCGAGCTTCCGCAGCCACGACCTCGGCGACTCCCTCGACGCCCCGGGCCGCGAGACCCTCCTGCGCCGGCTCCTCAGCGACGGGGCCCTGCGCATCGTACGTTGACTCACAGCGCGGTGCCGACGAGGGCCCGCAGCACGATGGCCAGGCCCAGGGCCAGCACCGCCAGGGCCGAGACCACCGGCAAGACCCGCACGACCCGCCCGCCCCCCCGAAGCCGCCCCAGCCGGTCGCGGGCCAGCACGAACATCGCCCCCACCGCCGACAAGACCCCCGCCAGACCCACCGAAAACGCCACCAGGAGCACCAGCCCGAACCCCACCCGGCGCACCCCCATCGCCGCCAACAGCAGCACCAGGGCCCCCGGACACGGGACGATCCCGCCGCTCACCCCCAGGGCCACGATCCCACGCCACGACAACGACTCCGGCACCGCGTGGCTGTGCACCACACCGTCCCCGTGGTCGTGCCCGTGCCCAGGGTGGTGTCCCGCCTCGTTGCCGGTGCCACGCAGGGTGCGCCATCGCCCGGGCAGGAGCTGCAAGGCCACCGCGATCACCAGGGCCCCGGAGGCCAGCTCCAGGGTGCGCAAGAGGCGCTCCGACCCTACCGTGCGCTCGACCGCCAGGGCCACAAGCCCCAGGGCGAACACCGAGGCCGTGTGGGTCACCGTCACTGCCAGCCCCAGGGCCAGGGCGTGGCGCACCGTGCCCCGGGCTCCGACCAGGTACGAGCCCACCAGGGCCTTTCCGTGCCCCGGAGACAGGGCGTGGGCCGCCCCCCAGAGGAGGGCCAGACCGAGCGCGAGGACGGTGGCCCAGGGCCCCCGGGCCGGGTCGCGTACGAGGGCCGCCAGACGCGCCCCCTCCCCCACGAGCCCCCCGCGACGACGGGCCACCGCGGCCTCCAGACCCGTCCCCCCCGCCGGAGCCGCACGCTGCTCCGCCCCCTCGGCTCGGGCGAACACCAGCGTGGCCGCATCGACCCGCGGCGGTCGAACCCGCACCCCACGCGGGTCGGTCGGGTCGGTCGGATACGCCAGGCCCCCCCCCGCCCGCGGAGCCTCCCGCGGAACACTCGACTGCACGAGGCGCACCGCGTCGCTCGGGACGGCGTCGATCTCGCGCCATCCGGGTCGGTCGCGGCGAAACACGTCTCGCACCGTCACCGTGACCGCGCCCTCCGGAGGAAGCACCACCGCGGGGGCAGCCCGGAAGGTCAGGGCCACCCGCAGGGTCGACAGGCCGCTCTGCCCCGGCGGGGCCTCCATGGCCCGAAACACCTCCCGAAGCGTCACCGGGCGCCCGTCGGCCGTAACCGTCAGGGCCCCGACAATCTCGGGAACGAGGCCGTCGAGGTACCGATCGCGTTCGGCCGGGGTCACCCGCCCGTCGTGGTCGAGGTCGAGGCGCTCGATCTCGGCGTAGGCCGGGAGCTCGGCCAGGTCGAGGAGGTAGTCGAGCTCGAGCCCCCCCGCCCGCGGGGCCACCCCCACGTACCGGTTGACCGACGACATCCCCAGGGGGTGCGCCTCCGCCTCCCGCGGACCGAAGCCCCACCACACCACCAGGGCCATCCCCAGGAGGGCGAGCAGACGCGCGGGGTGCTGTGCCTCGACGGCCATCGGGGGGGAGTGATACCACCCCGACGAGCCGACGCGATGGAAGAGGACCGTACAGCCCGGGTGAAGGCCAGGGCCCTGGCCGCAGGGTTTCACCGGGTGGGGGTGGCCGCCGCCGAGCCCCTCACGGACGACTACGCCCGCTACGAGGCCTTCGTAGCCGCGGGCCATCACGGGGCCATGGGCTGGCTCGCCGACAACCCGACGGTGCGCCGCGACCTCGACAACCCCGGGATCATGGACGGAGCCCGCAGCGTCATCGTCTGCGCCCTCAGCTACCACCGCCCCCCCGAGGCCGAACCCCTCCCCGGAGCCCGGATCGCCCGCTACGCCCGGGGCCTGGACTACCATAACTTCTTCCGCAAGCGCCTCCGCAAGCTCGCCGCGTGGCTGCGATCAGAGTTCGGGGCCCGGGCCCGCCCCATGGTCGACACCGCCCCCGTCCTCGAGCGGGCCTGGGCCCGGCAGGCGGGGGTCGGGTTCGTCGGCAAAAACGGCTGCATCATCGCCCCCGGGCTCGGGTCGTTTCTCCTCCTGGGCGAGGTGGTCACCGACCTCGAGCTCACCCCCGACACCCCCGCCGAAGCCCGCTGCGGGAGCTGCACGCTCTGCCTCGACGGGTGCCCCACCGCGGCCTTCCCCGCCCCCTGGGTCCTCGACCCCCGGCGGTGCATCTCCTACCTCACCATCGAACAACCCGACACGATCCCTGAGGCCTTCCGTGCCCCCCTCGGCGATCGCCTCTTCGGCTGCGACCACTGCCAGGACGTCTGCCCCTTCAACCGCACGGCCCCGCCCCCCGTCGAGACCACCGCCCCCTTCGCCGACACCGGCCGCTGGGAGGGGCTCACCGTGGCCGACCTCGTGACCCTCTCCGAGGACGACTTCGCCGCACGCACCGCCGGCTCCCCCCTCGCCCGCCCCGGGCGCTCCGGGATGGCCCGCAACGCCGCCGTGGTCCTCGGCAACACCGGGACGCGGGTGCACCTCCCCGTGCTCCACCACGCCGCCGCCCACGACCCCGACCCCGTGGTTCGGCAAAGCGCAGCCTCGGCCGCCGAGGCCATCGCCCGACGAACCCCCCCGGGCGACTGACCCTCACGTCCGGTCCCCCGCGACCCTCGCGCCCTGGCGGTTCTCTTCGTCTTCGTGCTCTCCGGTCGATGCCCCAACGGGCGCCACCAGCGGCGCCGTAAACGTACGCAGCATCTCCCCGAGGGCCCTGCGGATCGAGCGGTCAAACACCGCCGACGGCTCCCGCCCGAGGGCGGCCAGCCACCCGCCGCGGGCCACGATGTACCCGAAGGTCGCGCTCCCTGCGACCACCAGGGCCTGCTCGATGCGGCGTCGGGTCTGCACCCGGCGGTCGCCCAGGCGCGCGGCGATGGCGTCGGCCATGAGTCGTATCCCCTGGGCCTCAAGCGGGAAGGTCTCCTGCGCCGAGGGGCGCTCGGCCGCCAGGGCCCACAGGGCCAGCCGCACGAAGGTGCGGTCGGACAGGGCCTCGAAGAGGGCGTCGAGCAGCTCGTCCAGATCGACGAGGTCGGCCTCCGCAATGCGCGCCATCATCCGCCCACGCACCGCCGCCCGACGACGTTCGAGCACCGCGTCGACCACCCCGACGTAGGTGCCGAAGTAGTGCGACACCAGGGCGTGGCTCACCCCCGCCTCGCGGGCGATGTCGGCCAGACCCACCCCGTCGGGCGGCTGCTCGGCCAGGAGCCGGTCGGCCGCGTCGAGGATCTCCCCCCGGGCCTCCTCCGGGTCACGTCGTCGTCGGGTGGGTCTCATATTGGTGCCTTGACAATAACCCGGGGGCTTCTATTGTCATCACGTCAATAGCAGCGCCATGGAGGCCCCACAATGAACGCTCCGATCCCCACCGTGACCCTCGGCGAGCGCCTTCGTCTTCGTCGGCAGGGCACCCGCGTCGACTTTCTGCTGGCGGTTCCGCGGCGGCACGGGCCCATCGCGCGCATGTCGCTCTGGGGCGGCCTCGTGCAGTCGCAGCTCGTCACCGACCCGGTCCTCGCCCACGGGGTGCTGGTGGAGCACAACGACGCCTTCATGAAGGGCCTGGGGCTCAGCTACTTCATGCGCCCCCTCCTGGGCAACGGGCTCTTGTCGAGCGAAGGGGACTTCCATCGCAAGCAGCGGCGCATGCTGGCCCCGTCGTTTATGCCCAAGCGCCTCGCAGACTACGCCACGACCATCGCCGCGCGCGCCGAGGCCGCCCAGGGCGCCCTGCGCGACGGGGCCCCGGTGGACCTCAACGCGGCCATGATGCGGCTCACGCTGGAGATCGTCGGGGCCACCCTCTTCGGGGCGGAGGTCGGGGCCGAGGCCGAGGAGGTTCACGAGGCTCTCTCCGACGCGATGGAGCAGATGAGCCGGGTCCTTCGCTCGGTGATCCCGATCCCTCCGACGTGGCCCACGCCCGGCAACCGCCGCGGGATGCAGGCTGTGGCCCGCCTCGATCGTGTGGTCTACGGGCTCATCGAGGCCCGCCGCCGGGACGGGGTCGAGCGCAACGATTTCCTCTCCCTCCTGCTCGCGGCCCGCGACGAGGTCGGCGGCCAGATGACCGATCGCCAGGTGCGCGACGAGGCCATGAACATCTTCCTCGCGGGCCACGAGACCACGGCCAACGCCCTCACCTGGACCTTCTACCTCCTGGCGAAGCACCCCGCGGTGCGGGCGCGCCTCGAGGCCGAGCTCGACGCCCACCTCGGCGGCCGCACCCCGACCCTGGCCGACCTCACGAAGCTGCCCTACACGATGATGGTGTTCAAAGAGGCGATGCGGCTCTATCCGCCCGCGTACGTCATCGCCCGGCGCGCCCTGCGGGACGTCGAGGTCGCGGGGCGGCCCATCAAGAAGGGCCACCTCGTGGTCATCAACATCATCGGGATGCACCACGACCCGGCGTTGTTTCCCGACCCCGAGCGCTTCGACCCAGAGCGCTTCGACCCCGAGGCCGAGAAGGCCCTCCCGAAGAACGCCTTCCTCCCCTTCGGGGCCGGGCCCCGGGTGTGCATCGGCAACCACTTCGCCCTGATGGAAGGGCACCTCGTGCTGGCCACCCTCGCCCAGCGGGTGCGCTTCGAGCTGCCCCCGTCGGCCCCGCCCGTCGCGATGGAGCCGCTCGTGACCCTGCGTCCGAAGGGAGGCATGCCGATGACGGCCCACCACCGCGCAATGCTGGCCTGAGCGAGCGCGGGTCGGCCGTCGGGCGCTGCGCGACCTACTCCACCTCCTCCGTCGGTGCCTTCGGATCGACCTTGCCCCGCCCTCCCCGCGACACGAGGCCTCCCTTACGCCCGGCCTCTCGGGCCGCGCTGCTCGACCACTCGTGCCCGGTCCCCCTGGCGTGGCTGGCCTGCCCCCCGCGCGACGCGATCTCTCGCCGCCGGGCCGGGTCCATGGCCGCAAACCCCCGCCGCTGCTTCACGCGCGGAACCACGGGACCCTGCGGGGCCTCAGCCCCAACCGCCGCACCCTTTGCCGCCTCGTCCTCTGCGTGTGCCATCGGTGATGTACTCTCCTGGGCGCTGCCTCGACGCGACCCGTCGCACCCCATCGGGGCGCTCCAGGTCACCACGCTCTTTGCAGTCGTCCCCCGGCGGCGTCAAGCTTTGCAGAGCCATCCCGCGCCACAAATCTCGCGCTCGGCTCCCTCCCGGTCTCCGTCGCCCCCCGACGAAGGCGCGGGACTGATCAAGATTTGTTCAATGTTCGAGGGAGGCCCGGAAGCGGGCCACCACGGCCTCGACCTCGGCCCGCAGGGCGTCGCGCCGGGCCTCGGTGGTGGCCTCAAACCGCAGCACCAGCACCGCCTGGGTGTTGCTCGCCCGCACGAGCCCCCACCCGTCGCCGAAATGAATCCGGGCCCCGTCCACGTCGGCCACCGGATGCGTCGCCTGGTAGTGGGCCAACACCCGCTGCACCACCTCGAACTTGATCTCGTCCGGGCAGTCGACCCGGATCTCCGGGGTCACAAAGGTCGGGGGCAGGTCGTCGAGCGACTCGGCGAGGCCCACCCGCGAGGCCGCCAGGATCTCCAGGAGCCGTACGGTCGCGTAGATGGCGTCGTCGTACCCGAAGTACCGGTCGGCGAAGAAGACATGCCCGCTCATCTCCCCGGCCAGGAGGGCCCCCTCCTCCTTCATCTTGGCCTTGATGAGGGAGTGCCCGGTCTTCCACATGATGGGCCGCCCCCCGTGTTGGGCGATGTCGTCGTACAAGGTCTGCGAGCACTTCACCTCGCCGAGCACGGCCGCCCCGGGGTGCCGCCGCAACAGGGCCCTGCTGTACGCCACCAGGAGCTTGTCGCCCCACACGATCTGGCCCCGGGCGTCGACGGCCCCGATCCGGTCGGCGTCGCCGTCGTAGGCGATCCCCACGTCGGCCCCCGTGGCCTGAACCCGGGCGATGAGCTCGGCCACGTTCTCGGGCAGGGTGGGGTCGGGGTGGTGGTTGGGGAAGGCCCCGTCCATCTCGCAGTACAGCGGGTCGGGGTTGAGCCCGAGGGCCCGCAGGGTGGCCAGGGCCAACGGCCCTCCGGCCCCGTTGCCCGCGTCGACCACGACCTTTACGTCGGTCCGGGCCAGACGGATGTTGCCCTTCATCCAGGCCACATACCGCGGACCCACCTCGGCCCGACTCAGATGCCCGCCCGGCACCGGGGCGAAGTCGCGCCGCACGATCCGCTCCAACAGGGCCCGGATCTCGTCGCCGTGCAGGGTCCCCTTGCCCGCGAGGATCTTGAACCCGTTGTCCTCGGGGGGGTTGTGGCTGCCCGTCACCATGATGCCCCCGTCGGCGTCGAGGTGATGCACGGCGAAGTACAGAAGGGGGGTCGGGCCCACCTCGATCTTCACCACGTGGCGCCCGGTCTCGAGCAGGCCCTCCACGAGGGCGTTGCGGATGCGCCGGGACGACACCCGGCAGTCGCGCCCCACCATGATGCGCTTCAAGCCGCGCTCGGCGTAGACGGTGCCGAGGGCCCGGCCGATGTCCCGGGCCACGTCGTCGGTGAGGTCGCGGTCGGCCTTGCCGCGGATGTCGTACTCGCGAAAAATCTGGGGATTCATGGTGGGCGCGGAGGGTAACGCCAACCCGGTCCCGACGGGAAGAGGTTCAGTAGACGAAGCTGCTCGCCCCGATAAACTCGCGGAGCATGGAGGTGGGCGGGACGTGGTCGGCGTCGATGGCCACAAACCGGTCGATGAGCCGACGCAGCCGGAAGGCCGTGGGGTACGCCGGCGAGCGCGTGGGGACCTCCAGGAGGTACCGCTCGGCGTACACCTTGAGCACCGAGGGCTCGTAGATGAGGGAGGTGTCAAACACCACGTCGGCCCGCGTGAAGTAGGGGAAGATGTTCTTCCGCTCGCCCGCCCGGACCGAGGGCCAGCGCTCGATCGTGGCCGCCGCGTCGTGGTTGCGGCCGTGGCGGTCGCGGACGATCCGCCGCAGGAGCCGCAGGTCGGACAGGCTCATCCGCGACAGGCGGTCGAAGGGCAACGAGGTCATCGGCATGATGAACACCCGCAGGGCCTTGCCCTCCACCCCGGTGTCGGCCAGGAGCCGGGGGTTGAGCCCGTGGATGCCCTCCAGGATGAGCACGTCCCGCGGCCCGAGGGAGGCCACGGGACCGCCGTCGGGGTAGCTCCGGCCCTCGCGGAAGTCGTACCGGGCCGTACGCACCGCGGCCCCCTGGGCGAGCCGGCGCAGGTGCTCGGAGAGCAGGGCGTGGTCGATGGCCTCCAGGCACTCGAAGTCGTACTCGCCCTGCGGGTCGCGGGGGGTCAGGGCCCGGTCGACGTAGTAGTCGTCGAGGGAGATCCCCACGGGGTTGATCCCCAGGACCTGGAGCTGCACCGAGAGGCGCTTGAGGAAGGTGGTCTTGCCCGACGACGAGGGCCCCGCCACGCACACGAGGCGGGTCTCGTGCAGGCGCGACGCCAGGAGGTCGGCCAGGTGCCCGATGCGCTTCTCGTGAAACCCCTCGGCCACCCGCACGATCGACGGAACCCGCCCCGTCACACACGCCGCGTTGAACTGCCCCGCCGAGGCCACCCCCAACGAGTCGAGCCACCGGGCGTGCTCGCGGGCCATGGCGTCGTACACCGAGGGCCCCCGCGTCTCGCGCACCCCGAGGGCGGGCTCCCGAGGCCCGTCCGACTCAGGCCGGAGCACCACCACCCCGTCCTCCACGGCCAGCGAAAACCCGCGGATCGCCCCCGTCCTGGCCACCAGGGGGCCTCCCCGGGGGGCGTACACCCTCCCGCAGGACACCATCGAGACCGTGGCCTCCCGAGCCCCACGGAGCAGGGCCACGGCGTCCATCCAGCCCTGTCGGGAGAGCTGGTCGATGGCCTCCTCGATGGCCCAAAGCTCCTCGTGGATGGGCGCGTCGCGGGCGATCAGGTCGCGCATCGCGGCGTTGAGCGAGGCCGTCACCGCCTCCAGGTCCTCGGCGTCGAGGGGGTCGCCCCCGAGGTCGATCCGCTGGACCACCCCGAGAGAAGGCCCCAGCCGCACCGCCCTGCCCGGGAGCACCGTAGCCGCGGCCTCCAGGAGCAGGAGCCCCGTGCTCTCGCGCAGGACCCGCTTGCCCTCCCAATGGTCGTCGGTGAGGGCCTCCACGGTGGCGTCGGAGGTGAGGAGGGTGTTGAGCGAGACGGGCCGGCGGTCGACCAGGGCGGCCACCACCTGGGCCCCGGCACGGTGGGCCGGGAAGAGGGCAGAGACCGCCGTGCCGGTGCGCACGGTGCGGGGGCCGTCGGGGGTCTGGATCCGCACCGCGATGCGCCGCGGGAGGGTGCGCTCGTGGAGGTGGGCCCCGAGGGTGTCGGTCACGGCCGTGAGCCCCGCCCCGAGGGCGTCGACCACGCCCCGCAGGAGAGACACCGCCAAGGGGGGGTCGTCCTTCACGAGCTGTTCGAAACGATCGAGGGGCAGGCGGGCCACCGTCAGGGGTGTCAGGGCCGTCACCGTGGCCGCCCGCGGGGCCCCCGTCACGAGCCCGAGCTCGCCGAAGTGCGACCCAGGCCCCAGGGTGCCCACCCCGAGCCCCTTGCGGGTCACCGTGGCCTCGCCCTGAAACACCAGGTACAGGTCGCGGCTGTGGTCGCCCTCCTGGACGACCACCTCGCCAGGGCCGAAGGTCGCTGCGATGAGATGAGGAGAGAGGCGCCGCACCCCGTCATCTCCGAGGCGGGCGACCAGGGGACCGTGCGGGGAGGTGTCGTCCATCGGGGCCGGGGGTCAGGGCTCAGCCCGCGGTGGAGGTGGCCGACGAGCCGGCCTCAAACTCGCGCACCGACGAGATCTTGCCAAAGGTGAGTTGAAACACCGCGAGGCTCCGGGTCACCTCCCGCGGGGCCGAGTCGGCCACGGGCCCCCACGAGAACTCCGCGAACACCCGATCGCCCCCCGCGTGCAGGGTGAGACCGCCCACGATGTGCCCCTCGGGGTGGGCCATCGCCAGGAGCTTCAGGAAACGCCCGATGCCCGCCCGCCCGTAGAACCGCCCCGCGAAGGCCCCGCCCGCGGGCGTGTCCCAGGAGGCGTTGTCGTCCATGGACTGCAGCGCCGCGTCGTGATTGCGCCCCGCCAGGTTGGCGAAGAAGCTCTCAACTACCTGAATGTTCTCGTTGGTGCGTTGCATCGTGGTGTCTCCCTGAAAACGTGACGGTCGTCGGCGCACGGCTACGCAAGCCACAGACCATTCCCACGATAGGCATCGTCCGCGCACCGCGCAGGGCCCATCCCGCACATTGCGCGGTTTTGTGCGGCTCCCCCGCGCACGACGCACGACCCGCGCGGCCTTGTCGCGAAGTTGCCCCCGCGGTCGCCTCTGGGCCACACGCTGGTCCACCCCATGAACCGCCCTGCCCCACGCACCCTCGGCCCCTCGGGGGCGCTCCTGGCCCTGGTCGCCGCCCTCGGGGCGGGATGCGAGACCCAACCGACCCATGAGGTTCTGTCGCTGACGGATGTGTCCCCGCGGCAGGTGGAGGTCGGCGACCGGGTGGTCGTACACGGGGCGGGCCTGCCCTCTCCGCAAGACATCCGTCACATCGAGGTTCGGATCGTCGGCCACCTGGCCCGCCCCGGAGCCCGCCCCTGCGCCCGCCCCGTGGCCCTGGCCCTGCACGATCCGCCCGCGGATGCCGCCCTCACCGACCCCCTCACGGGCGAGACCCGGGCCCCCACCTACGCCGAGAGCGCGGTGCATGCCGTTCGGGTGGAGGGCGGTTCCAGGCTGGAGTTTGTGGTCTCCGCGGCGATGCTCCGAGCCCTGTCCCAGTGCCGCGAGGACAGCCCCCAGTCCGAACCCCCGGCCCACGCCACCCTCGCCCTGCAGGGCCCCCAGGCGGGTCTGAGCGTACGCATCGAGACCACCCAGGGGGCCGTCCTGTCCGCGGCCCGGAGCCTCCGGGGCCCCGTCCTCGAGCTCCTCCCGGGGCGCCTCGCCCTGTCGACCGAGCTCCGGGCCCGCACCGAGGCCGACCGCGCCCTGGAGGCCCTGGGGTTTCGCCTCGCGGCGGCCCATCCCGCCGAAGGGGGGCTCCAGGTCGAGCGGGTGACGCCCGGGTCGGCCGCCGACGAGGCCGGGGTCCTCGACGGGGACGTCCTCGTGCGGCTCGATGGGGTGACCCTGCTCGGGCCCATTGACTTCCGCCCCGCCGCGGGGCGCGAGGTGTCGAGCCTGCTCCTGCGCCGCGGAGACGCCCTCGACGAGCATCCCCTGCACGTCTCTTCCCTGCGCCCGACGGCCCCGGCCGACCTCGTGGCCACGGGCATCCTGCTCCTGGTGGCCCTCGGGGCCCTGTGGTTGTCCCGGGGGCTCCCGGCCTCGCTCCGGTGGATCCTCACCCTCGGCGGAAAAGGGCCCGCGGACGCGGGGTTTCACCACCGATCGCTCGACCTCGCGGCCGTCGGGAGGGCCCCCCGGGGAGAGGGCATGCGGGTGCTGATGGCGGGCCTGCGGTCGGAGATGACCCTCCCCCGGCAGCTCGCGGCCACGGGGGCGGTGGCGACCCTGGCGGCGGCGGTTCCGATCGGACCCCTGGCGTTGACGCGCAACCCCGACCTGGCGGTGGTGCACGGGCTCACGGTGCTCGCGGCCCTGGCCCTGGCCTTCGGGGTGGCCCGGCGCACCCGAAGCTCGTGGCGCGACGCCCTGGTGGCCGTCGCCCGACGCGGCCTCGACGAGGTCTTCGGGGTCCTCGGGCTCATCGCCGCCGTGGCCCTCGCGGGCTCCCTGCACGCCCACGACCTCGCCGACGCCCAGGGCGGAGCCCCGTGGCGTTGGATCGCCCTCCAGGGCCCCTGGACCGCCTTCCTGGCCCTCACCGTGGTCGCCTCGGCCGTACGCGCCACCGAACCCTCCACCCCCCTCGACCTGCGGGCCCGGGCCCTGACCATGGGGTGGGTGTTCGTCCGGGGGCTGGTGTTCTCGGTGGCCTTTCTTGGGGCGTGGAGGGTCCCGGGGTGGACCGCGGCGGCCCAGGAGACGAGCCCGGGGGCGGCCATGCTCGGGTCGGTCCTCCTCGTGGCCAAGGCCTGGGGTTTCGTCGCCGTGGTGTATGCGGTGCGGGCCCGCTCGACGCAGATGACGGCCACCCGCTGGAGCCGCCTGGCCCTGCGCACCCTCCTGCCCGCGGCCACGTTGTGCCTCGGGATCACCACCACCCTCAGCCTCGGGGGCCTCAGCCTCGGGGCCACCGTGCGCGATGTGATCGCCCGAACCGCCTCAGGAGCCACCCTGGCCCTGGGCGTTCTCGGCGTCTTGTGGTTCGTGGCCCGCCGTCTGCGCCCCTCCTCCCCGGTCGGCTACCTCCCCCAGGCGTAGAAGCCTCCCCGACGGTCTCCGCGGTGGTTGCCAACCCCCGCACGACCCTCCGCGATGGTCTCTGTGGTGGTTGCCAACCCCCGCACCGCCCTCCGCGATGGTCTCCGCGGTGGTTGCCAACCCCCGCACGACCCTCCCCGATGGTCTCTGCGGTGGTTGCCAACCCCCGCACGACCCTCCCCGATGGTCTCTGCGGTGGTTGCCAACCCCCGCACGACCCTCCGAGATGGGTTGTGCGGGCCCGGCTGGCCTCAGCATGCACGAGCGTGAAGCATGGTTTGCCCGCAGCCTCTACAACGCCGTATGGTCGAGCTGCCAAGATCGCGCCGTGGCTTCGAGTAATGTGTTGAACTGACGGGTGCCGCGGGTAAGATGCCGCGCATGAGCTCTGAAGATCCTGCGATTGTGCCTCCTCCCCTTTCCTCCACTGCCACCGTGCCTTCGCTCTCGGCCCGAGGGTATCGCGCCTGTTATCTGGCCTTTGTCACGGAGGCCCGGGCGTTGTCGGCTTCGGAGACAGCGAGCCTTCGGGGTGACGTGCGCCTGGCCCGCTACAACGTGTGCATGGGGGTCGAGTCCCTGTGGCCCGAGCGCGACCGCCTGGCCCGCGAGCTGGTGACCCTCGACCTGGCCCGGGTGTGGTCCCTGCCCGACCTGGCCCGGGGGCTGGTGTATGCGACGAAGATGGCCGAACGAAAGCCTGTCTCCAAAGGCGAGCTCGGCGAGAAGTCGACCCTGATCTCGACCCCGCGGACGGAGATGCTGCGTCTGGCCGAGGCCTTGTCGCGGCGCGGGGTGTTTCCCGAGGACGCCCTGCGGAGCCTGCCGAAGGGGGCGGGGCGCATCGACGTCGCCGAGGACGTCCTGGCCCTGGTGGAGCTGTACTGCGACCCGAAATACAAGAAGGCCCTGGCGGGCAAGCACCCGTTTACCCCAGCGGAGTTTGAGCGTTGGCGCGAGGCCGCGGAGTTCTTGCTGAACAACCTGCGACCCGCGGGGGCCCGTCGGGTGAAGCCCGAGGCCACCCCGGCCGAGCGCGATGTCCTGCGGCTGTGGACCCTGCTGGAGCGCGGGTACGAGCCCGTCCGTCGAGCGGGGGTGTGGCTCTGGGGCGAGGGCGAGGTCGACCAGCACGTCCCGCGGTTGCTGTCGCGGGCCCGGCCCGGTACGGTCCTGAGCGAAGCGGGCGACGACGAGCCGGTAGAGCCCGACCCGCAGGAGTAGACGCTCCCGAACGAGTGGGGGGAAGCCGCAAGGGCGCGAGGGACGCGAGGGACCCAGGCGTTGGGCACCCGTCGGCAGACATCAGGACACGTCTGGGAGATAGATCTCGTCGAGCGTGATGGACCCGCCGAGGTCGGACAGGTCGAGGGCCCCGTCCCGCACCGTGGTCAGGGCCCACGGGTCGCCGTCGCCGCGGTGGTGGTGCTCGACGCAGCGCTCGGGCTGGTCGATGACCAGGACGTGCCGGAGCGAGGGGATGCGTCGGTAGTGCTCGAGCTTCGCGCCCCGATCGTAGTCTCGCGTCGAAGACGACAGCACCTCGAGGAGCAGGGTGGGGTTGAGCAGGCACATCCCATCGGCGTGGATCTGCCACCGCCCGCACCCGACGCCGCCGTCGGCGTAGGTGTAGAGCCCGGTCTCGACGATGAAGATCCGCTGGTCGCTGTTGAACACCCGGCACCGCCCGCCACGCAGCAGCAGGCCCAGGGCGACGAGCGCCGCGGAGGCCACCTGGTTGTGATCGGGTTTCGCCCCCGCCATGGCGAAGACCTCCCCGTCGAGAAATTCATGTTTGATCGGGCTCACCGCCTCCATCGCGGTGTACTCCGAGGCGGTCCAGTGCATCTGGCGGGCGGTGGCGGTGGGCATTGGGCGATCGCGATCGTAGCAGCGTCTCGGGCCTCTCTGGCGGACGGCGGCCGACGACGTCGCGATGCACCCCTACTCCGCCGTCCTCCGTGCCCCCAGGCCCCCGACCCACCCCTCGGCCCAGGCCATCAGCGCCGCTCCCGCCAGGAGCCCGCCCACGTGGGCCGCGGCCGACACCCGGGCCCCCGCGAGGTCGCTCCCGCACTGGGCCACGAGCAACACCCCCAGGGCGATCAAGCCGGCCCGGCCCTCGGGGGTCGCCCGTAGCTTTCGGGCCCCGAGCAGGGTCACCACCGTGGCCCCCACGAGGCCCAGAACCGCCCCGCTCGCCCCCACCACCAGGGTCTCGGGTCCGCCCACCGACCACGCGCTCACCCCCGCCACCACCCCCGCCCCGACGAAGACCCCGGCCATGGACCGCCAGCCCCGACGGGCCTCCACGAAGCGCCCGAAGACCCCGAGGGCCAGGGTGTTCATCCCGAGGTGCCACACCGTGGCGTGCAGGGGGAGATAGGCCACCAGACGCGGCAGGTCGACCAGACCCCGGGGCGGAGCCACCAGGGCCCCCATCCCCACAAGCACCTCCCCCGTGGCCCCCCCCAGGGCCTGTTCGAGGATGTACACGAAGAGCAGGAGGGCCACCGTCGCGAGGGTGGCCGGACACCGGGCGATCGACACGCCCCCCCCGCCCGGAGCCCACGGCCCGAGCGACAACGAGGCCAGGACGGCCCGGGCCCTCACCCGCGCGCTCACCCGCTCCCGCAGGGGGCCGAGGCCGGTCTCGGGGGCGGGTTCGATCGCCCGGGCGCGGAGGGTCAGGAGCCAGGGGCGCACCACGGGGTCGAGGTCGCGACGCCCCACGGCCCGATGCAACACCCGCGCGGCCTGCGCCCCCCGCCCTGCCCGCTGGAGGCTGAGGGCCAGCCAGTACAGCCCCGCTCCCCGCGGCAGGACCCCCCGAAGCTCGCGCCCGAGGCTCCGGGCGGCGGCGTGATGACCCGTGTGGGCCGCCACCACGAGGAGGGCGGCGGCGGCGTGGGTTCCGAGGGAGAAGGGGCGGTCGAGGAGGGGGCTACGCGGCACGAGCCCGAGGGGGCCCTCGGCCATGGCAGCGCGGTGCAGGGCACGCCCCACGGGCCCGAGGGGCGCGAGGAACGGGTCGGCCGTGTCGTCCGCCGCGGACAGGACCCGGGCGCGATGGTGGAGGGAGATCGAGGACATCTGTGGGCTTTGCGGCCCTCAGGGTAGGTCGGGCGGGGGCGGAGGCAGGAGTTTTCGGCCGACTCTCTACGCGGCCTGGGCCTCTTCGTCGCGCTGGCGCCGCAGGGCCGCCCTCAGCCGGTGACAGCGGGTGTAGACCGTCTTGACGGGGATGCCTACGGCCTCGGCGATCTCGCTCGGGGACGACTCGTCGACGAAGAGCATCCGCACCATCACCCGGTCGCGCTCGGCCAGGACCAGGATGCTCTGGGCGAGGCGCTCACAGCTCTGCCGGATCACCGTGCTCTCGAAGAGGTCAGCGTCGTCGGGCAGGACGTTCTCGACGGCGGTGAGGGTGGTGCTCCCCGGGCGCCGCCCGAGGGCCCGGAGGTAGTCGTGACAACAGTGCCCGACGAGCATGGTGATCCAGGTGCCGAGGCGGGCCCCCCGGGCCGGGTCGTAGCAGCGCAGCTTGTGATGGTCGTGGGCCAGGAGCGACGCGTAGAAGTTGGCGTGGATCTCCTCCTGGTCGGCCCCGCACAGGACCTTGCTGAAGCTCCCGGTCACGCGGTGAATCTGCATCCATACGAGGCGATCGAAGCGGCGGTGAAACTCCCGCCACGCCCGCTCTTCGCCGGCGATCATCCTGGTGAGGAGGTCGGTGTCCGAGATGGTGTCGAGGGGGAGGTGCTTCATCGTCAGTTGCCTTTGTTGGGAGCGTCGGGGCGCCGCCGTCTGCCGGAGGCCCTACGCAGCCTCCGTGCCGACCTCAGGGCCCCGTCCCCCCAAGAAATTTCACCGCCCCCCCGGCGACCCCTGCGAGAACAGACCGTCACACCGCGTATAAGCCGCGTCCGACTGAATTCCTCGGCGAATGGGGGGCCCCCGCGGCCCCGCCCGCCCCGCGGCGACCCTCGGACCCCATCAACGCCAGTACACACCCCACCCGGGGGGGTGTAGCGCGGGCTTCACAAACAGCCGTCGCCCCGTTCACCCTCCGGGGCGTCACAAAACGGGGGCCAACGGGCGGTTACACCCGTCGTCGACGGCGGGCCCCCACGGCGAGCCCCAGGGCCCCGGCGAGGGCCCCGAACCCCACCGGACGACCGGGCTGGGCGGCGCATCCCCCGGTGACCTTCATCGAGCCCGGGAAGGTGGCCAGGCCCCCGTAGGGCAGGCCCACGCAGCGTCCGATGGGGGCGTTCTGCTGGGGGTAGATCGTGCAGATCCCCGCGGTGTCGTCGGCCGTGAGGTCGCGCCGGGCCTCGCCCACCCCGGCCTCGAACCACATCACCGACCGCTCGTTGGCCGAGTGAGACAACCCCAGGAAGTGCCCAAACTCATGGGTGAGGATGGTGGGCAGGTCGGCCGCATCGAAGTCGGGCCGCTCGGCGATCGAGAACCGGAACCCGATGGGGTTGGTGCGGGGGTGGAGGGTGTTCATCTCCAGGTCGGCGTCGAAGATCTCGCCCGTGAACGAGTCGAACGTGACGATGGTGATGGCGATGGCCCCGGCCCGGTGGATGGCGTCGTCGCCCCAGCGCGGCCGAAACCGCACGGTATTGCTGTTGGGCCCGTTGGGGTTGTACCCCGGGAGGTTGAGGGTCGGGGGGTTGGGCAGGACCCGGTAGTACTGCGGCACCCGCCCATTGTCGTCGCAGGCCGCCCGGGCCCAGGCCCCGGTGGCCGTGGCCGCGAGCCGGTCGAGGTCGGGAAAGGGAATGTCCTCGGGCACGTCGAGGCGATAGAGCGAGTACCCCGTACAGCGGTTGCGCCACGACAGGGGGATGCCCGTGGTCGCGCACTCGCCCGGGATCTCGCTGCGCGAGCGCGAGGTGGTCGTGCGGCAGAAGGCCTGGGCCGCGGGCCCCGCGGACGCCACGCCGAGGCCCACGAGGGCGGCCAGGAGGAGGCCCCGGGGCTTCACGGGGAGGCTCCCTGGATCACCCGGGAGAGCGTCTCGAAGGGGAGGGCCCGCGGCCCGGCCGAGACGCCCTGGGGGCCCTGGGACGGGGCCGTCACGAGGGCCTCAGGGGGCTCGGCGGTGACCTGGGCCTGACCGGGCACCACGCGCAGCGGAACCACCGCCGCGGTCATGTGGGTGAGGTATCGACGGCCCTCGGCCCCGGCCTGCACGAACCACACATAACTCCGCCCCACCTCGGGCACGGGGACCTCGGCGATCACCTGCCCCACCCGCCCCACCACGCCCCCGGCCAGGGTGACCGTGATCTCGGACTGAAGGGCCGCCGCCCCCTTGAAGACCGCGGCCACCCGTACGGTGTGGTCGGTCACGATGAACCCGCCCTCCCACCGGGAGGCTGACCGCACGACCGTAGCCACCACGACCTCGTGGCTCTGCCGGGTGAGGGCCTCGACCGTGATGGGGACCACCGTGGTGGCCCGGGCCCTGGGGGTCTGGACGGTGAAGACCACGGCCGCCGTCGCAGCCAGGGCCCATCCTCGAAGCCTGTTTCTCACAGGACCCGAGCGTACCATACCCGCTCCCCGGCGGCGCGGAGGCAGGCCGAGGGCCCCGACTCAGGCCCCGAGGATCCCGCGGAGCTCGGCGTATCCCTGCTCCAGCCGGGGCAGGAGGACCTCGAGCTGCTCGGGGGGAATGGAGGCCCCGTTGCTGCCGCGGACACGGAGCGCACGGTGGGCCTTCTCCAGGGCCCCGAGGTCGCAGGGCCACCCGGCTCCGGTGGCTGACAGAAAGAGCCGGGCGTCGTCGGAGAGGATCTCCGTGGCCTTCATCTGGACGGTGGCCCCCGAGGCGACCTCGGCCTCCAGGGCGTTGCGTCGGGCCGTGGGGAGCTCGTGCAGGAGCTGCTGGAGCCCCACCGCGGGGGTCGTCTGCTCGCGGCCGAGGTAGCCCACCGGGTGGGCGCTCGGGGGGGGCGGACGTTGGGATCCCGGGAGCTCGGGCAGGAGGGCCTCGGGGATCTCGGACAGGGGCGAGCGCATCACGGCCGTCGACTCGCCCGCGAGGGAGGCCGGGCCTACGGGCCGCACGAGGGGCATCGGGGCCGCGGGGGTGAGGGACGATCGCAGGTCGATGGGGCCGTGTCCTGCGCCCCCGCGTCCCCGGCGGGGATCGGGGGGTTGGGGGGCGGGGCCCGGGGCCCAGGCGGCTCCCCATTGGGCGTCGACGAAACGCAGGGCCCGGTCGGGCGGGACCTCCGCGCTCGCGAGGATGAGATGGGTGCAGACGAGGAGGTCGGTGTGGGCGGCGTACCACAGGAGGGCCCGGACGGCGGTGGCCACGGTGCCGGCCTGGGTCCGGGTGTCGGGGTCGCCGCGGTCGAGGGCCACCCGCACGACGTCGAGGTCGACGGTCAGGGAGGCCGGCAGGGCCACGAGGTGCAGGGCGTTGTTGACGTCGCCGAAGCGCGACAGGGCCCCGCGATCGAGGCTGGCCAGGCCGCTCTCTTCGAGTTGGGCGAGGCACACCCCCAGGGTGCGTACCGCGTCCTCCAGGTGGGCAAACTCCGCCTCGACGCTCTGCCGAAACGTCGCAGACAGCTCGGGCGGGCAGCGCCCCGCCTCCATGGTGGCCTTGAGGCGCAGGAGGGCCCCGAAGGCATCGGCGGGTTCGACATTCAGTTCGAGCGAGCGGGCCATCGCAAGGCCCACCCTACCCTACCTCTGCCCCTCCCGGGCAACTCCCATCCGCCCGGAGGGGGCTCCATGGACCGCGGGGGCCTCGGGGGACATGGTTCGGTCGACGTCGTTGCGCAGGGCGATGACCATGAGCAGGGCCAGGAGCCCCAGACCCAGGGCCGAGGCCACCTGACGGACCGCCAGGGGCACGGGGCGACGGATCACGGCCTCCACCCCGAAGAAGAGCAGGTGTCCCCCGTCGAGCACGGGGATGGGCAAGAGGTTGAGCAGGCCCAGGTTGATGCTCACCAAGGCCATGAGCCGCAGGTAACCCCAGAGCCCGTCGAGGGCCACCGTCCGCGAGGCGTCGTAGATCATGATGGGCCCGCCCACCGAGCTGATGGGGACTCTGCCCTGGAAGATCCGCACGAGCCCCGTGCTCAGTGTGCCGACGACCTCGCGGGTCTCGCGGGCGGCGTTGCGGGCGGCGTACAGGAGCGGCGACGGATTGGGGATCGGGGCCTCGGCGGCGGTGGGCCACCAGCGGTCGATCCCGAGGGAGAGGCGCACCCGGCGCTGGCCGGCCTCGTCGTTCCATGCGGTGGGGCGCAGGGCGAAGGCCCCGACGGACTCGCCGTCGTTGCGGGCGAAGCGCAGGGTACGAAGCCGCGGAGGGCCCGCGGTGAGCCCCTCCCGCAGGCGCTCCCAGGACGGCGGGGCTACGCCGTCGACGGCCACCACCCGGTCGCCCCGGCGCAGCCCCATCTGATACTCGGGGGCGTCGGGGTCGACCTCGGCGAGGTACAGGTCGGGCGACTCGATCCCCGTGCGGGTGACCACGTCGCCGTCGCCCGGGGTCGGGGTGATCTGGGCCAGGCCCGGGTCGAAGACCTCCACGTCGACGAGGCCCCCCGCGGCCCGCTCCACGAGCCGGGGGCGGAGATACGCCATCGGGACCGTGGCCCCCCGGGAGCGCTGCAGGAGCAGGTCGAGCTCGTGCCATCGGCGCACCGGGGCCCCGCGAAACATGGTGACCATGTCAAAGCTGCGGAGGCCGGCGATGTGGGCCGGGCTGGACGGACCCCGCACCCCCACCACGGGCAGCGGGGAGCCCGGGGCGATGCCGAGGAATCCCACCCGCTCGACCCGCTCCATGGGCCCCTGGACCTGCACGACCTCGGGCACGACCCGCACCTGGACGAGCGCCTCGCCGCGCTGGACCTCGAAGCGCAACGGCCGCCCCTGGCTCTGGGCGATGAGCTCGCGGATCTCCTGGAACGACCCCACCGTCGTGCCATCGATGGACACGACCCGGTCGCCCGGCTGCAGGAGGCCCGCGGCGGGGTATCCGGGCACGACCGTGCCGATCAGGGGGGGGGTGAGGTCGGTGTTGCCCAGGAAGACCAGGACGTACAAAAGCACCGGAAAGAGCAGGGACATCAGGGGCCCCGCCAGCACGATCAAGAACCGCTTCCACAAGGCCTGGGAGTGAAAGGCCCGGGGGAGGTCTTCGGGCAGGACGTCGTCGCTCGGGTCTTCGCCGAGCATCTTGACGAAGCCCCCGAAGGGGATGAGCGAGAGGCAGTAGTCGGTCTCGCCCTGCCGCCACCCCATCACTCGCGGCCCGAACCCCAGCGAGAACTTGAGGACCTTCACCCCGCAGAGCCGGGCCACGAGGAAGTGCCCGAGCTCGTGCACGAACACCAGGGCCCCGATGAGCAGCAGGAATCGCAGGATGTTGGCGACCACGGAGGGCCGTGTCTAGCCCAGGCTCCCACCGCCCGTCACGCCCTCCCCGACGATTTCGACCCCCGCCCCCAGCGGGACGCTCCGCACCCGAGCGGCCCCGCCCGTCGCCCCTTCGAGCAGGTCGACCACCAGCTCGGTGCCCCGGGCGTAGGCGGTCCGGACGACCCCCCGCACTATCTCCCCGGCCTCGCCCTCCCCCTTCGCAACACGGACCCTCACCCACCCTCCCCCCAACAACGACTGCCCGAGGGAGGCGTATCCCCGGCCCGACAGCTCGGCAGGGCCCACAGGGCGTACGGCGTCCCCGAGGTGATGGGGCCCGGCTCCCTCGACGGCGGACAGGCACTCCGCGAGGCTTGTGCCCGCGGCCTCCAGGCGCTGCCGCAGGGTGCCCCACAGGGCCAGGGTGAGGGTGGCGTCGTCGAGGGCCCGGTGGGCCACCCCGAGGGGCAACCCCAGGTGCGCGGCCAGGCGGTAGAGCCCGAACCGCGGAGACTCCGGCACGAGCCTGCGGGCCAGGGCCAGGCTGCACACCATGGCCTCAGATGGGGGGCTGAGCCCCGCCCGCACGAACTCGGCCCCGAGGATGTCGCGGTCGTACACGGCGTTGTGGGCCACGAGGAGGGCCCCGGAGACAAACCGACGGAAGTCCCCGAGCACGGCCGCGGCGGGCGCGAGCCCCGCGACGTCCCCGTCGGCGATCCCGTGCAGGGCCGTGACCCGCGCCGGGATGGGCCCCTCGGGATGAACCCGGGCCCACCACCGCCCCACCACCGCATCCCCCCGCAGCCGGACCGCCGCGAGCTCCACCAGCCGATCGCCCCACCACAGGCCCGTGGTCTCGGTGTCGAGGGCCACCACGTCGGGTTCGGCCCATGCGGCGACCGACTCCGCGTTGCCCGCGCCTACACCGACGACCTCCATCATCCTCGCTCAGCTCCTTCGCACAAGGTGAAGGCCCCGCCCGCGCGGTGACAAGTCGGCCCATGCCCGGCGAGGACATATTCCGTCACAGCCCGAGTTGAGGTATTGGGGTGCCTCATGGTTGACGCGACACGTCCGACCCACCTCGATGCGACGGGGGCGGTGCACATGGTGGGGGTCGGCGAAAAGGCCATCACGGCCCGCGCGGCTACGGCCCGGGCCCGGGTGGTGATGCGGCCCGAGACGGCCCAGGCGGCCCGAGACGGCGGGGGGCCCAAGGGCGACCTCGGGGCCACGGTTCGGATCGCGGGGATCATGGCGGCCAAGCAGACCCCGAGCCTGATCCCCCTGTGTCACACGGTGGCCCTGACCCGGGTGACGGTCGATCTCCGCTGGGTGGAGGACGGGGCCGAGATCGTAGCCCGGGCCGAGGCCCTCGACCGCACGGGGGTGGAGATGGAGGCCATGGTGGCCGCCTCGGTGGCCGCCCTGACCCTGTACGACATGGTGAAATCCATCGAGCGTGGGGTTCGGGTCGAGCGGGTCGAGCTCCTCGACAAGAGCGGCGGCCGGAGCGGCCATTGGACCGCCGGGGCCGACGACGAGGCGGGGGCCCCATGAGCTTCGCGGTGCTGGAGACCCCGTTGTCGCTCGACGCGGCCTTCGCTGCGGTGGCCCACCCCGGGGCCGGGGCCGTGACCCTGTTTGTGGGCACGGTTCGGGACGAGAACGAGGGCCGGGCGGTGACCCGCCTCGACTACGAGGCCTACGCCACCATGGCCGTGGCCGAGATGGAGCGCATCGGGGCCGAGCTCACGGCCCGCTACCCCGGGGTGCGCCTGTCGGCCCATCACCGGGTGGGCGACCTCACCGTAGGCGACCTCGCCGTGGTGTGCGCGGCCAGCGCCAAACACCGCGGGGAAGCCTTCGTCGCGGGACGGGCCCTCATCGACGCCATCAAGGCGAGGGTTCCGGTGTGGAAACGCGAGTGGGGCCCCGACGGCCCGTACTGGGTGGGCTGGGCCGACGCCCGCTGCACCGGCGACCACGACCACGGTCCCAGGCACGACCACCACGGCCACGAGTAACAGGGCTGGACAGGCCCCCCGGTCCTCGCCATACGCTCATCGCCCTGAGGGACCGTCGCCATGCGCCTGCTGCTCAACGACCGCAATTACCGGCGGGGCTTTGTCCTCGTGCTCTTCCTGGGCCTCCTGGTGGCCTTCCGCCACCTGGCCGTGCTCCTGGTGTTCTTCGTGTTGTTCGAGCGGGCCTTGGGGGTCGGGGCGGGCCTCCTGCGCGACAAGCTCCGGGTGCCCATCGCCGCCGGGATCGTGCTGCAGATCGTCGTCGTGCTCGGCGGCCTCGTGGCCCTCGGGGTGCTTGGGTACACCCGGGTGGTGCCGGCCGTGCCCGAGATCCGCGGGGACGTGGAGGCCCAGTTTCGGGCCTTCCAGGCGTGGCTTCAGCACCGGGGCTGGGACCAGATGCTGTCGCACCAGACCTCCACCCTCGTCGGCCGGGCCCAACACTACGCCGGCAACGTCGTCGGCTTCGTCGGCTCCCTCGGGAAGAATCTCATCTACGTCCTGCTCGGGCTGATCCTCGCGGTGGTCTTCCTCCTGGAGCGTGACGCCCTGCGCGACTGGCGCACCTCCCTGCACGAGGACTCCGCCCCCCGCATCCTGATGCGGTACTTCTCGTACCTCTGCGACGCCATCGCCATCACCGCCAAGCTCCAGGTGATCGTGGCCTTCGTCAACACGGTGATCACCCTCCCGGTGCTCCTGGCCCTCGGCCTGCCGAGCATCCCGGCCCTGATGGCCTTCCTCTTCGTGATGGGCCTGATCCCCGTGGTGGGCGGGGTGATCTCCGGGGTGGTCATGGGCATCGTGGCCTTCACCCACAAGGGCATGGTGGGGGTGGGGGTGTTCTTCGTGAGCACCTTCCTCCTGCACAAGATCGAGAGCTACTACCTGTCGCCCCGGCTCACGGCCCAGCACGTCAGGCTCCCGGGGTTTGTCATCATCACCTCCCTCATCCTCTTCGAGCACGCCTTCGGCCTCGTGGGCCTCTTCCTCTCCTTCCCCGCCCTCTACGTGGCCGCCCGCATCCGCGAGGCCTGGCGCGACGCCGACCTCGAACACCAGGACGAGCAGCTCCTCTCCGAGTCGATGCACCTGAGCGCCCAGGCCGCTCGGGTCTCGATGCCCCCCGCCGCCCAGGCCGTGCCCCAACACCCCGGCCTCAAACCCGCCGTCCCCGCCCCCGAGGCCCCGTGAGCCACCAGGGATCGATCGTTCCCCGGGTGGTCACCGTCACCGTCAGCGACACCCGGACCCCCGCCGACGACCGCGCGGGCGAGGCCCTCGTGGCCCGGGTCTCGGCCGCCGGATGGACCCACCTCGGCCACCGCATCGTGCCCGACGACCCCGAGGCCATTCGGTCCGCCGTCACCGAGGCCGCCCAGACCCTCGGGGCCGACGCGGTGATCCTCACGGGCGGCACCGGGATCGCCCCCCGCGACCAGACCTACGAGGCCGTCACCGGGATGATGGACAAGATTCTGGACGGATTCGGCGAAGCCTTCCGCCGGCTCTCCTGGGACGAGATCGGGCCCCGGGCCATCCTGTCGCGGGCCGTGGCGGGCACCGTGGGCCGGTCCGTGGTGGTGGCCCTGCCCGGGAGCACCGGGGCCGCGGCCCTGGGCATGGACCGCCTCGTGGTGCCCACCCTCGGGCACATGGTGGCCCTCTTGCGTTGACAAGGCAGGGCCCAAAGGTCTCACTCGTATCCGATGGCCGAGACCGACGACACCCCCGCCCGCCCCCTCCGACTGGGCGAGGCCCTGCGACGCTGCCTGGACGGCCTCGGACCCTTGGGGACGGCCCGAGTGGGCCTGCGCGAGGCCGTGGGACGCGTTCTGGCTGCGGAGGTCACGGCCCTGCACGACCTTCCGGGCTTCGACCACTCGGCCATGGACGGGTACGCCGTGCACAGCCCCGACCTCGCCCCCGAGGCCCTGCCCGCGACCCTCCCGGTGGCCTTCGAGGCCGCGGCGGGGGTTGGGGATCTGCCCCGGCTCGCCCCGGGGACCTGCGCCCGGATCTTCACCGGGGCCCCGTTGCCTCCCGGGGCCGACGCGGTGGTGATGCAAGAAGACGTGACCGTGGCCTCGGAGGGGTGTCGGTTTGAGCGTCCCGTCCGGGCAGGGCAGCACATCCGGCGGCGGGGGGAAGACCTCGCGGCGGGCAGGGTGGCTCTGTCCGTAGGCACGAGGGTCACGCCCTGGATGCTCCCCCTCCTGGCGGCCTCGGAGCGGCCGACGGTGACGGTGGCCCGGGCCCCGCGGATGACCCTCGTGCTCACCGGCGACGAGCTGCGCCCCCCCGGGAGCGCCCCCCGCCCCGGGAGCGTGGTGGACAGCATCGGCCCCGCCCTCGAAGCCCTCGGGGCCCAGGCCGGGGCCACCGTGCGTGTGCTCGAACCCGTCCGCGACGACCTGACGTCCCTGCGCGCCACCGTACGCGACGGCCTCGGGGCGAGCGACCTCCTGGTTACGGTCGGGGGAGTGAGCGTAGGCGACCGCGACCACGTCAAGGCCGCCCTCGTGGCCGAGGGGGTTCGGCTGTCGTTCTGGCGGGTGGCCATCAAGCCGGGCAAACCCCTGTGTGTGGGCGAGGCTCCGGGCACGGCCCGGGTCATCGGGCTGCCGGGCAATCCCTCGTCCGCCCTGTTGACCTTCGCCCTCTTCGGGATGCCCATCCTGCGGGCCCTCCAGGGCGACGCCCGCCCCCAGGCCCCGTGGGATCTCTGCGCCCTCACGGCCCCCCTCCGCCGCAAGCCCGGGCGCATGGAGTTTCTCCGGGCCCGCCTGCACCGCGCCGAAGACGGATCCCTCCTGGCCACGGTCCTGCCCAATCAGGCCTCCGGGGCGGCCACCTCCTTCGCCTGGGGCGACGCCCTCGTGGTGGTCGACGCGGCCCTCGACGAGATCGCCGAGGGCACCCGCCTGCCCTGCATCCGCCTGGAGTCGTTGTGATGCCCGATCCCACCGTACGTGTCCTGCTCTTTGCCGCCGCCCGCGACCTGGTCGGGACCCGCAGCCTGACCCTGCCCGCCGCCGAGGTTCCGACGGCTGCGGCGGCCCTTGTGGCCCTCGTGGCCCGTCACCCGGCCCTGGGCCCGTACGTGTCGGCCCTGCGAGTGGCCATCAACGGGGCCTACGCCCAACCCGACGACCCCGTCCGCCCCGACGACGAGGTGGCCATCATCCCGCCCGTCGCAGGGGGATAGCTCAGCGGGTCCCCGAGGCGCGCGCACGTCGGCGCCGACTGCTGCTCCGGCGGGTCGATCGCCGCGACCCGCGCAGGCTCGACCAGACCCCGAGGAGGGCCATCAGGGCCAGGGCCAGCATCACCAGGGGATTGGCCCGGGCGAACCTCCGGGCCCCCTGGGAGAGGGTCGGAGCCGCCTGCCGGGCGAGGGCTTCGTGTTGGGCGAAGACGGCCTTGAGCCCGGGGTCGCGGGCCTCCCAGGTCTCCCGGTCGCGGTAGAGGTCGGCCACGATCTCAGCAAGGGGCCCGAGGGCCACGCTGCGAACGATCCCACGCCCGCGCAGGGACACCCAGGCCATGCCCGGGGCCCGTCGTAGCCACACCATGACCTCCTGGGCGGTGGTGGGCGGGGGCAGGGACCGGGCCTGGGCTTCGAGGGCGTCACGCATGCGGGCCACCGGGTCGACCCCGGGGGCGGATCCCGCCTCGGGGGTTGGCAATCCCTCCAGGGCGGAGGTGACCGCGGCGGCCAGGGCGTCAAACCGCGCGTCGAGGCCGCGGGCCGCCTCGCCGAGCTGGTCGGGGCTGGCCAGGGGGAGCCCGCAGTAGCTACACGCGACCGAGCCGGGCGGACAGGTGGCGGCGCACCGGGGACATTTCATCGTGCAGGAGCGCGTTGGGGGAAGGGGGCGTCGCTCAGCTCGCGGCGGCGCAGATGGCCTCGATCTCCGACTCGATCTGGGCCTCGGTGATGTGCCGGGCGAGGGCAAGCTCCTTGACGAGGAGGCTCTTGGCCTGGTCCATCAGGCGGCGCTCGCCATAGGAGAGGTCTTTGTCGTCGCGGAGCTTGATGCGGTAGAGGTCGCGCAGGACCTTGGCCACCTCGTAGGGGGAGCCCGACTTGATCATCTCGTTGTAGGCCCGCTGCCGGCGATTCCACGGCCCGCCCCCGACGGCCTTCTCCGTCGACTTGAAGACCGCCAGGACCCGCTCGGCCTCGGAGGCGGCCATCACCCCCCGGAGCCCGACGTTGTCGCTCGACAGGGTGGGGATCATCACCTTCATCCCCGAGTCCATGATGCGCAGGACATAAAACGCCCGGGCGCTGCCGGCGATCTCTCGCCGCTCGATGGCGGTGACCTCGCCCACCCCGTGCGCAGGATGAACGGCCTTGTCTCCCACCTGAAAAGTCGCCAGCATCGCAGTCTCCTGTCAAAACGCACCCTGCTCCGACCGCAGGGACGCCCACCACCAGACGGACACCCATCACACCACGGCGGGGTCGTCGTCACCCGCCTCGGCTCGAGCAACGACCATGTCGCCGTACAGGTCCAGACCCTACCATGGACCGGGGGCGGGGTCAAAGCCGCCGCCGAGGCAGGACGAAATACATCAATAATTTCAACGAGTTACGTCAATCTCCCCGGCGATCGGCCCGGATAACCACCCGACCCGACCAGGACAAGTTGGCCTTCGGGCTCAGGGCACCGAGACGGAGCCTCGGGTGTTGTCGGTGACGAAGCGCAAGACCCTGGCCGGAACGTCGTTGCCAGGGTGGTCGTCGGCCGCCGTCAGGGGGTCGAGGTGGGTCATCCCGGGGACCAAGACGGCCTCGAAGCCTCGGGCCTCGTTTCGGGTGGCCCCCGCCGCGGGGAGGTCGCTGCCGAGGGTGGGCCCGAGCCGCCCGCGCAGCCCTTCGTAGGCCTCGGCCCGCCCGACCAGGGCCGTGGCCACGGCGAGGACGGGGACATCGACCGACCGGGCGTGCAGGGCCCGCAGCCCCTCCCGCACCTGCCAGGACGCGGGAGGCAGGGCCATGTCGCCCAGGGCCGAGACGTCGAGGGTGATCCGGGTGGGGAAGTACCACTCGCCGAAGTTGGTGGGGCTCGTAGCCCAGGCCGCGGCCCCCCGCACGATGGGGGTAAACTCCCGCGGGGTGGGCCGTGTCCCGGTCGCGGAGGTAGCCCGGGAAGGTCTGCCCCCCGACCGACACCGTCGCGCAGGTAGTACCCCGCGGCCACCTCAGGGTCGCCCAGGCGCTCGGCGGCGTGCATCCCGTGGAGGTCTTCGAGCAGGTTGGCCCGACGATCGAGGGCCCACACCTCCACCGGGGTTCCGGCCGCCGCGGACCGGCGTACGAGGGCCCGGGCCAGGGGGTCGAAGCTCCCGGCCCCGCCCAGAAACCCCGGCATGGCCACCACCACCCCCCGCACGGGCAAAGACGGCGTGGCCTCGACCCGCTACCGGATCACCTGCACCCGGTTGAGGGCCCCCGGGGTCTCCACGGGGCTCCGCCCGAGGGCCGCGTTGGGCGGCGGAGCCGGGACGTCCACCCTCACCCGCTCCCGCAACACCCCGGGCTCGACCACGACCCGCTCGGGCACCGGGAGGTCGTCAACCTCCCGAACCATCACCCCCGGCGCGTCCCCCGCGGGCGGCGCGTCGGCAGAGGCAACGTCCACGGCGGGACCCGCGTCGGCATTGGGAACCGCGGCGGGGTCCCCGTCGCAGGCCCCCGCGGCGAGGCCGAGGGTGAGGAGTGCACAGAGGCGATGGGGGAGCATGACCCGGGTGAGAGTACCCGGGCCGACGGTCGGGCGCGCTCAGAGGCTGTCGATCATTGTCGGACCGAGGTGGCGGCGGGAGGCCCGAGCGAGGCAAGGAGATGCCCTGAAAGCGCACTGAACGTGCGGTGAAGGGCGTCGACGCCGCATCGCGACGGGCATCGCGCCACCACCGACGGGAGACAATGATCGAAAGCCTCTGAGGGCCTGTTTCAAAATAAACTGTTGACATTATTGCCGCCAGAGCTCCAGCTCTCGGGGTGGCTACGAAGCAGGACCGAGCGAAGGC
>CAYUSB010000064.1:0-40549 GCA_964447205.1 uncultured Myxococcaceae bacterium | reverse complement strand
CAGCCCTCACCCCCTCCATTCTCACGGTGCGAGGGTACCCTCTCCCGTGACCGGGAGAGGGTAATTGGGTGACGTAGGCGCAGTATTGGGTGAGGGCCGCCAGGTGTAGGGCCGCGCTGTTGCTCGCGGGGCACCGACGCACGCCCACACCGACGGAGCGAGACATTTCCGTGGGTAAACCTCACTACCCCGCGCAAGTTCGTACCCAGAGTCGGCGGCCCTTACCCCCTCTATTCTCACGGTACGAGGGTACCCTCTCCCGGTGACGGGAGAGGGTAATGGGGTGACGTACGCGCAGTATTGGGTGAGGGCCGTCGGGCCGTCGGGCCGTCGGGCCCCCAAGGCTACGGTCGGGCGACCGTGCCGGTGAGCAGGTGGCGGCCGGCCGCGCGACCCACGCCGCCCGCCGCGACCCCGTACTGAACGCTCGCCGAGAGGCGATACCCCGACGAGGCCGCGTTGCCGCCGCCCGCGGTGATCTCCAGCGTGGTCCCGAGTCGGCGCGGGGTCACGACCCCCGTGTCAGGCACCCCCACATCGGGCACCCCCACATCGGGCGAGCCCACGTCGGGCGAGCCCACGTCAGGGAAGCCCACGTCAGGGAAGCCCACGTCAGGGAAGCCCACGTCGGGCGAGCCCGCGTCGGGCGAGCCCGCGTCGAAGCCCGCGTCGGGCGGACAGAGCTCGCCGCAGCCCGCGTCGGGCGTCCCCGCGTCGGGGGGGCCGTTGTCGACCGGGACCACCACGTCTTCGCCCGCGTCGTGGCCCGCGTCGGGGGGAGGCGTCCCGGTGTCGGTCCCGGTGTCGGTCCCGGTGTCGGTCCCGGTGTCGGTCCCGGCGTCCACGGGCCCCGGGCCCGTGTCGGTCGGACCCGTGTCCGCGGGGGAGCCGGTGTCCTGCTCGGCCCCTGCGTCGTCCATGGGGGTCACGACGGTGTTGCCGCCGCCGCAGCCCATCGCCCAGAGGGCGGCCACCACGGCGAGCACACAACCCTGCCGCACGAAGGCAGCCATCGGTCACTCCCCCCGCGCGAGCGGAGAGGGGTCGTAGCAGCAGTAGAAGCGGTAGGGTGAGCCCCGGGTGTTGCCCCAGACCACGGTGTTGCTCGAGATGCACTCGTTGGAGGAGCTGAACTGCACCGCCGCCATGATCGGCCCGCCGGTGTCGGGGTGGTGCCACTCGCCCTGGGGCAGGAAGATCCACTCGCCCATGACGGGGGTGAAGTTGACCCGCGGCTCGCCCACACGGGTGCGGCGGCAGGCCATAAACAGCTCCTGGAAGCCGCACATCCGCCCGTGGGCGTTGTAGCAGGTCTCCATGGCCTCCAGGCCGCGGCTGGAGCGGGCCACCGGGTCGATGCAGTAGGTCCGCATGTCGGTCGTCCCGGCGGGGCAGGCCCGCGGAGCCCGGCCCTGGACGGTGTCGGCCGTACCCGCCCGCACCGCAAACGGAACCGCCGTCACCCGCAGCCGCGGGGACATCTCGGAGTCGCTGCCCACGGCGATCCCGACCCAGAGCGACGGGCGGGAGAAGACAGCGTTTTCGATCACCGGGTCGCTCATGTTGCCCGGGGGGCGACCGAGGAGCATGGTGAAGTTGCCGTTGGTGACATCGACCCGCCGGATGACCTGGTACAGGCGGTTGGAGTCGCCGCTGGCCGTGGCGTCATCGTAGAGGGTGGCCTGTACGGTGAGGGCCGTGGCCGTCACCGGAGCCCCGCTCGAATCCGTCAGGTATCCCTGGACGGTGAGAAGCTGCGGGACCTGCTGGGCGTCCGCGGGGATCGCCATCAAACCCATCAACAAGCCGGCCAGAAGGGCCTTGCGGTACCATTGCATCATCGCGCTGTCTCCATCGGGAGGTGACGGAGAGTGCCCGCCGACCACGGCCTGTGCACCGCGGCCTCGCCTCTCCTCGGGGCCGACGGTATCACGGGTGGGAAGGCGGGGGCTACGGGGCGGCGGTGGGGGCGGCGACGATCCGCGGGCGGCGGTCCCTGGGGGGGCGGTCAGCGGGTGGAGCGCGGGGGCGGCTGCGGGGTGGGGCGGCCGGGCTTGGGATCCGCCTTCGTCTTCACCTCGACCTCGGTGCGGCGGGTGGTGTCGTGTACGGTCTGGGGGCGCTGCCGAACGTCCTTGTGGATGACCACCTCCTCGACCACCCGGGCGTCCTTGGAGACCACGGCCTCCTCGTGGGACTCCTGGAACTCCATCGTGCCCTCCTGGAAGGCGGACATGTCGGCCGCGTTGGCCGGGCGATCGGCGGGGTGGCGCTCGACATTCACCCGCTCCTCGCGGAGGTCGACCTGTCCCGACACGGGGGTCTCGACCACGCGGGTCTGCACCTGGACCCCGCCGTCTTCGACCGAACGCTTGCCCAGGATCGCCTGCTCCTGCATCACCGGGACCTTCACCTGACCGCCGTCGCGGTTGACCTCGCGATGGAAATCCCGCTCCTTGTCGACCTCCTCGGAGGTGAACATCGGGGCGTTGGGGTCGTACCCCGTCCATCCGCGCGCGCGCCACGCCTCGGAGCGACGTTCGATGTCGACCGCGTGATGGCGGCTCATGACCTCGACCACCCGCGGGGCCATCGTGCCGTCGGCCCGGACCGACACCAGGGTGCCGCCGCGGCGTACCCCCTCGGCGTAGTAGTACGCGTGGGCCTCAGGGACCCCGAGGTCGGTGAGGGCCCCGATCATCCCGCCCGCCGCGGCCCCGAGGCCCATCCCGGCCAGGGTGCTGACGATGGGACCGGCCGCGATGATCGGGCCAAACCCGGGGATGGGCAACACGGCGAGGCCCGCCAGCAGGCCCCCGACGCCCCCGAGGACGGCCCCGTAGCCGGCCCCCGTGAGCACGTCCGAGCCCGCCTCCTCGTTGGTGGTCGGGTCCGCGGACGTCGTGGTGTCGCCGCGATGCGCCATCAGGCTGATGTGGTCGCGGGCGACGCCGAGTTGAACGATCTCCTCGACGACCGCCCGGGCGTCGTGGATGTCGTCAAAGAGACCTACAATCGTCTTTGCCATGATGTGCCAACCTTTCGTGTGTTGGACCCGGCATGACCCTGCACGCCAGCGGGCGCCTATCGGGGCGTCGGGTCCGTAGATGTCGACTCAGCTCAGTGGTGATCGGGCGAGGCCTTGGCGGGTCCGCGGGGGTCACGTTCGACCACGACCTCCTCGCGGCGCAGGAGCACGCGCTGGGGCGGAGAGGCGTGCGGCTCGCGGCGCACCGTGACCCGAACCTCCTCGATCAGGACGAGGCGCTTCTCGATCGCGAGGACCTCCTCGAGCACCGGGACGACGAAGGTGTCGCCCTCCTGGCGTGTGGCCACCGGCCCGTCGACCGCACGCCCCACCGGAACGCGTTCAACATAGACCCGCTCTCGGGTCAGGTTCGGGGTCACGATCTCTTCGCGCGTATGAACCACCTTGCGCAAGCGCACGGTCCCCGTCTCGACCTTCTTCTTGGAGAGCCTGGCGTCTTCGACCAGCACCGGGATCACCACCTCCCCCTTCTCGATCTGGTCCTGGTCGACCGGCAACCGATAGCTCCCATCCGCCTGCGGAACGAGGGTATCGGCCGGAACCCACAGCCGCGACCCCTCCCCCACCCGCACCAGGGCGTAGGCTCCGGTGCCTCCTCCGGGGTGCCAGGCGTCGATGGTGCCCAGGGTTCCGTCCTGCAGAATCACAGTGTTTGACGTGCGCTTCTTCATCGCCACCTCATCTCAGCCACGGACAAGCACGAGGAGCCCTACCGCCGCGCCCAGAGCACAGAGAACCACCGCGCCCCAGGTCAGGAGCCGCGGGTTCACCTTGGGTCGGTCGTAGACCCCAACGCCCCGGGGATGATCCGTGGAGGCGGGGGCGGGGTCTGACCGCAGGGGATCAATGTTCGGCATGAGGTCACCGTGGACCCCTTCTGGACGCAGGGCAGATCACGTCCATCGACGGACCGTTGCAGCCCGCGGGCCGTCGGCCTCCCGGCCCCCCTCTCTTCCGCGAGAGGCGGGGGTCCCAACAGGAGCCATGGCCCCTTCGGCCGCGCAAACGGCGCGGGGATGGGCTCGGACGTTGCCTCCTTTGCGTCACGCTTGTGGCAGTCTGCCACGGGGTGTCACGCCTCTCGACCGTGGCCTCGTGCAGGTCATCCCCCCGCAATCGGTGCCATCCCGCCAAGATTTGAGGGGGAAGAGCTCATGGCACATGAGATGCTCAACACACCACCGGGCGACGCAGCACTAAAGGTCGGCAGAGCTTCCGATGCTGTTTCGAGCCCTCGGAGGACAGTATGAAGATCAACCATCTCGTACTCTGTGCTGGATTGGCGGTCGGTCTGGCCGCGATCACCCCGGTCGTGCACGCCCAGACCGACACTCAACGTACCAGGGACAATGACCGCAATGACCCCAACCGCAATGACCCGGGACAGCGGACCGTGGTCGGCGAGGGTACCCCCTCGCAGGCGCTTCCGCCCCCTCGATCGGACAACGACCCCTTGCCGCCGGTGGCCGCACCGACCGTGCCGGAGTCCGGCTACATTCGACAGGCAGGCGTGGGCGGGACCACGGGATACGCCCGGGCCGGCGTGGTGGAGCTCGGCGGATCCCTGGGCATCAACCTGGGTGGCAACCTGCGCCAGGTCACGGTGGCCCCATCGATCGGGTGGTTCTTCGCCGACAACCTCCAGCTCTCGGCCATCGTGGCCGTGAACTACGCCAGCACCGTCACCAACTCGGTGCGGACCTCGTCGTCCTCCTTCAGCGTGTTGGCTGAGCCGAGCTACCACCTTCCGCTGAGCCGGAGCCTGTTCGCGTTCGCCGGTGTGGGCGTGGGTGTGGCGTATGCGGAGGGCCCCGGGGCCGGCTTCGCCCTCGCCCCCCGCCTCGGCGTCAACGTGCTGGTGGGACGCTCGGGTATCTTCACCCCTGCCCTGCAGTTCTTGTACTCGACCTCGGATGTCATCCAGACCCCGCAGGGCACCCTCATCGCCGGCAGCACCTCCTTCGGGCTCAACGCCGGCTACACCGTGATGTGGTGACCTGACCCGCGGCCTCCCACCGGACGGCCGCGAAGTCGTCACAACAAAACGCCCGCGCGAGAGCCGATGCCTGGACAGGGCACCGGGCTCTCGCCGGGCGTTGGGCTGCACGGCGACCTCCGGCACGAAAGATCGCTGAACAGACGTGGCGCCATGCCCCCTTGGCCCCGTCTGCCCCTCGGCGTGATTGCCTTCGGATCACCGGGGGCACGATGCCCCTTGGCCCTCTCCCCCGGACTGCGGTAGAGAGGGCCTCGAGCAATGACGATCTTGCTCCTACCCGGTCATCCTCCTCCACCACCGCGGGGCATCGCGCTCCAAACCCGCGGCGGTTGGGACATCCCCAACAGCGTCGAGTCCATCCCAGGCGACAACGCGGTCCAACTGGCCAGGAAGAATTTGCCCACCCTCCCGCTGCAGTGCACTCCCTTGTCTGGGCCGACATCCTACAACTGCCACGGGTTGACCTTCGCATCCCGGCGCACCAGCATCCCCAGACCAGGGGAAGACGATGACCAGGTCGTGCGGCGGATTCTCCGCGACGATGGCTACGAGCGCGTGCAAAGCATCCCGAGAGTGGGAGACGTGGTGGCGTACATCACCGACGGGAAGATCGTGCACACCGGGCTGGTTTGTCGGCTCGATCGTGTCCACACGCGCGCGACGAGCGCAACGCCGCTGGTCTTCATCTGGAGCGCCTGGGGCAGCCTGGGAGAGTTTGAACATCCCGCCACCGGACTGGAATCCATGTATGGCACCCCCGAGTACTGGCGGAGGACACCCTGATGACCCCCATCCCTGAGCAAGTGCTTGCGCGCGCGGCGATGGAGTTGCTCGCCAGCAGCGGCATCCGTCGGTACACCGCCCAGGCCAGGATCCTCGCGCGCGAGGCCTTCCCCGCGGTGCAGTCGGGCGAGGTCGTCACGCACCAGGCCATGATGAAGCGTCTGGTCGAGTGCGTCCAGCGTCAGGCTTCGCGCGACACCCGGGAGGTCGAAGAGATCGAGGCCGCGCTCCTGCTTGCGCGGCTGATCGACACCCATGTCGAGGAAGGCGAGCAGCTTCTTCGCGAGCTCCAAGCAGCCACCCACCCGGGGTTGCGCTGGTTGTCGGGCATGGCGGACATCCTGCTCCGCGAACGCGCAGCGACGAGCCCTGTCACGGTCCTGCCCTCCGTCGTGCCCGACCTACACACCCCGGAGAGCACCACCGACGGCGGCCAACTCTTCTCGATTGCTGCATAGGGCGATCACGATGCCACGCTGTTATCTCCTCGCCGTGTCCCACTCCTCTTCGCTCGACAAGGGGACCAACGTGCTGTCCCTCTTCCATCTTGTCGAAGGGCTCACGCTGCACGACAGCGCCATGCCTCCGCAGGGAGCGATTGACGTCCAGCTTCATGTCTACTGGCAGTGTGAACCGGAGGAGGTCGGTACGACCCTCGAGTTCAGGGTGGTGCGGCGGATGGCGGACGGACTGTCGGAGCCCGGTCCGTCGATCGTATTGCCCCTCACCCACCGACGTTTCCGGTTTCGTACCCAGGGCCTTCGCCCCCCGTCCAGGGCAGGCGACCTGGAGTTGAGGGTTCAGTGGCGGCGGCAAGGAGAGGACGACGATGCCTGGCGAGAGGATCCTGCGTGGTGGCCTCTGGACATCACCCACCTCCCCCCGGCTGAGGAGAGCGCACAGGTCGCCGATCCGACACCGGGTACCAGTTCGTAGCTGCGCGTCGACCCGCCTGACTTCGTGCTCCCCTTCCCGCGGCCATGCCGCGAATACAGCACCCGGTCCGACGCCTACCAACCGACCGAGCCCGGCACGGCCGCGAAGGCTGCTGCGAGCGTCGGGACACTGGCCTGCTGGCGCTGCATCTCCAACCACACCACGCCGCACGGCGCGCCAACGATGGCAGCGCGGACGCGCACGAGCCCGGCCGCATCGCCGCGCGACAGGGCCCTGTCGGCGCTGTGCAGATGGCTGAGAAAGCTGTCGTACGCGTTTCTGCGTGCGCGCAGCAGGTCGTCGTCGTTGAGGTCCAGCGTCTCCAGGGTGAGATCGGCCCGCAGCCACGGCACACTCCCCGCCGTCGCGAGAGGAACAAACTGGAAGGTCCCCTGAAGATCGAGCGAGAAAAACTGCTGCGGGTCGTCGACGCGGGGGTTGAGCAACACCGGCGCCGCGATGGGCGGCTTGCGCAGAGGCGTACCCTTCTTCCGCGCGAGCTTCCGCACCGTGTTGGCCTTGGGGTGAAACAGGGAGAAGCGGTTGGACTTCTTGCGATTGCAGCGCGTGCAGACCAGGAGGAAGTTGGCCCACGCGAAGACCAGACCGGGATACCAGGACTTGGGCTGGAAGTGCTCGACGTCCACGCCCCCGCTGTCCTGGCAGTACATGCAGCGCGTCACCCCGGAGCACATCGCGCGCAACAGGTCCTTCACCGGCGTGAAGCCGACCCGCGCCCGTCGTTGATCAAAGAGCGCCTCGGCCGCAGCAACGTGCGCGGAGAAGGGCTTCGCAGACTGATCGACCTCCGCCTGCCACGCGGCGAGGTCCTTCTGCACTGCGGGCAGGAGCGAGCAGTCCCGAACCAGGATCACGGGCCGGGGCTCCCTCCCGGCGGGGCCCCGACAGTGCCCAGGGTTCCCCGCAGTTGCTCCTGCTCGGCGGTCTCGGCTTCGTCGAGCCCGGACTGGATTGCCTTGAGGTTGAGGGCCGCGAGCCGCGCGAGCTTTGTACGCCCCGCCTCCGAGCGCGTCACCTTGCGCCCGAAGAAGTCCGTGGCAAACGCGTCGAGGACGTCGCCGTACCGCAGGCGATCGAGCTCGGCGGGCGAGGCCATCCGAGCCGGCTCGTCCTGCCCGGGGACGGGAAGCAGGAGCACGGAGTCGGCGGCCTGACACACGATGGGGCTGTGGGTGGACACCACAAACTGCATCCGCGGGAAAAACCGCTTGAACCACCCGCCCAGCCGCTGTTGCCAGGTGGGGTGCAGGTGGGCGTCGGGTTCGTCGATGAGCACGATCCCTTCGGCCATGATGGTGAGGGGCTTGCCCTTGGTCTTCGTAAAGACCTTCGCGTGACCGTACTCGACGGTGAGGTGACGAACCAGGTCGAGGGTGAGGCTGAGGGCGGCCCGGTACCCGTCGGAGAGCTCGATCACCTGGATACGGCGACCGTTGGCGTCGTGACACCACACTCCGTCGGGGTCGGGTTCGAGCAGGGTGACGTCGGGCGGCAGAAAGCCCGTGTCGTTGATGAAGGACAGAAGTTGCTTGAGGAAGGCCTTCTCGGGTGGCGCGGGTTTTGTGGTCTCGGCGCGCACCCACAGGTCCTTGAGCCACTCGAGGGCGTCGGAGAGCGCGGCCCGCTCCTCGAAGAGCGTGATGAGCCGCTGGGTGCGGGGATGCGCGCGGAAGGTGTTGAGCCACTCGGGGTCGCCGCCCGTAAAACGCCGGAAGGGCCCGTACCCCGCGAGGAACCCGTCGTACTGCATCGTCTCGGAGCTGCGCACGTCGACCCCGCTGCTCGCGGGTTGGGCGCCGCGTGCGGCCCGCTCCAGCGAGAGCACCAGCGTATGCGCGGGGCCCGCGTGGTCGGCGAGGGTCACCGCGATCTGGCCGCGGGGCGCGTCGTGCCGCAACCACGACGACCAGTCCTGCCGGAGGGCATCCCGCTCAGCCCGGGGAAGCAGGGCGAGGGCGAGGGCACGGAGCAGGCTGGTTTTGCCCGAAGCGTTGTCGCCGAGCACCACATGCCACCCCGGACGCGAGGCGACCTGGGGCCAGGAGACCTGCTCGAACATCCGCACCGAGGTCAGGGAGAATCCCGCGAGCGTCCCGGGGATGGGGATCAGCGTTGGCGCGGGAGGAGGGGGCGACGGCTTGGCGGGAGAGCCAGATGACCCGAAGGCCGTAACAGAAAACAATTTCAACAGGTCGCTGAATAGGTCGGCGATGGCAGACGAAGGCACCTTCGACCTATTGCGATTGATGAACATGGAAATGGACACAGAGACAGTGATCGCGACCCAGTCGGGAAGATCCTGTTCCTTATGTCCATGGATGCCTGAACAGAGACGATCCGGAAGGTGCAAAGCACTATCATCGGCGCCAATCGACCTCATAGTACCACGCAAGATGCTTTGATTCATCTTTCGCAAAAACACCAGCGGAGCCTTGACGATTATGTCCTTCGCCCGGATCGCCGAGGCATATTGGAATACGGGGTGCTCGTTTGCTACGCCTTTGTCAACTTTCCCGGCGACAAACACGACCAGAGTGGGTGATGTCTCTGCAACCAGCACCGAGCCTTCGGTCACCATGTCGGCGGGCAAAACAACGTTCCACACCCCATCTGGGGCAGCCAGCCTACCCATTTCATACTCAACACCCGAGGCACCCTCTACGACCTCGGTCAGCCCCAGCCCGTCCCGAAGTGGCTTGTAGAGCCATGGTACGTTGGTCACGATCAACACCGTCGCAGACGGTCCTGTGCTGGCCTGGGTCGGCATCGCGGCGATAGGACACCACCAGCCCCACCCGTGTCAACGTAGACGCCCTCCCCCTCTCCCACCCCCGCCTACACCACCGCCCCTTTCCCGACCACCATCCCACCCCCTCCCAGGCGGAATCGACGCACGCCCGCAGAATCCCTCTTGACCCCGCCCGCGCTCGGGCGCGACCCTCCTTCCATGAGCGATCCTCCTCATCCATCATCGCCGGTTTCCAAGCATCCCCCCTCCCACACCAGCCCCGAGGTCCCCTCCACCTCGGGCCACGGCGCCCCCGAGGCCGATCCGGTCCCCCGCGAAGCGCGTCTTCAGATCCTCCAGGGGCAGCGAGACGGCCTCGCCGAGACGACCCCCCAGCAGATCGCCGTCCTGCAAGGCGATGTCACCGACGTCGACGCCATCACCCGCGGAACCGCGACCGTCGCGGCCGATGTGATCAACGAGGCATCGAGCGCCCTCGTGCGCATCGATGTCGTGGCCCTGGTGTCGGAGCATGGGCAGACGATCCGGTACCCCAGGTTCAGGGCGCGGTACCTGCTTGATCTGCTCTTTGCGCTGGTGGACTCCCAGGAGTCACAGACTGCCCGAGGCAACGCATGGGCTGATGCGCAGGCTACCCTGGCTCAGGCGTTCGAGGCGGCCCGGGGGGTGCGCAACAGCCTGCTCTTCGGGCTGGAGCAGGCCACCTCCGGAAAGCCGACCTTGGCGGCGGAGGTCACCCGGACGCGGGGACGGGGCGGCCGTCCTGTCGCCATGTCGGCCTCCCTCGAGGCCCTGGCTTCCCTGGTCAAGCGGTGGCTCGCCGACAACGAACGGGCGCTGGCACTGACCGCGGGAGGCGTCTCCGCCGACGATGTCACCCTGGCCCGGGCTGCTGCGGCCACGCTGGAGAAGGCCCGGCGGGGGGTGCACGAGTTTCCGGCCGCGGGCCGCGACCTGCCCGGAACCAACCTCATCGAGGGCCGGTTTATGACCGAGTTGACTCGGCTGTATCGGGCGTTGGAGGTTCATCAGGGCGTGGTTCCGGGGTTGCCACGGATGCCGTTGGGGGAGACCCTGCGCCGCGAGCTGCGCCGGGCCCAGGCCCAGGAATCTGACCTGGAGGCCGAGGACGAGCCCGCCCCCACCCCAACACCCGACCCCACCCTGTCTGCCCCCTGATCCCACGAAAATCACACTGAAGTCTGCATATACTTCAATGTACTCTCTGCGGAACCGGGTGTTCTGACAGGGGAACTGCCCGTACAGCCTGCACCACTGCGTGTTCTGCGTGATGTACTGCATGTTCTTCACGTTTGTTTCGTTTATTTCTGTGTGGCACGGGCTGTTCTGCTCGGGCAAGATCCTGTTCAGTCCGGCCTACGGGCCGTCCGCACGGGGGGAGGGCCCGATGGGTCGGGAGGACTGCCCGTTCGGGTGTGGGGACTGCCCTCCCGACCCAACAGGCCGCGCGACACCTCGGCAGGTCAGACGCGACCAATCCGAACCGCCGCGGGCTGAAGCCCACGGCACTGTTGGCAAAGCCCGTCCAAGACGGGCTTCACGCCGCGAAGTTCTCGGTGGCGGCCGGTGTTCCTCTGTTCTTGCTCGACACCGCCGGGGAGATGCCGCCTTGGAAGACACCTTGGGACCGACCGTTGTGCTCGGTGGGTGGGCAGCCCGTCTTCGACGGGCTTTCCCGACGGTGCCGTGGGCTTCAGCCCGCGGACCAGGTTGATCGCGCCGTCTATCGAAGATCAACGGCCCCCTCTAGCTGCTCCGCGACATCCGCACCGCCCACAAGGCCGGGAGCGGATCCGCCAGGGTCCGGGCCGTCCCGCTCCGCACAAGACCCGTCGCAAAGTCCTCCAGCTCGATCGGGGCAACCCCCGTCCCGCGCGGGGGATCAAACCGCAGGACCCGCACCACCGGCAGGGCCTTCTCGCCCCCTGAAACTTCGTCCCGCCCCAGGGCCTCCCCCACCCGTACGGCCGCCAGCCGGTCCTTGAGAAACCCGCCCGCCTTCTCCCCCGGGCCCGCCGGCCGAACCACCACCCGAACCAGCTCCGGAGCCCCGCCCAGGTGGTGCCACACATGCGTCCCCTCCTCCAGGCGCAGGTAGTCCCGAATGCACAACCCCACCAGACGCAAGACCACCCGCGGACTCGCGTGGGCGCAGTCGCCCACATAGGCCGCGTCGAAGCCCTCCAACGCCGTCGACATCACCTGTCCCGTCGGTCCCACCCAGGCCACCTCGGCCGCCCCCGCGTGGGCCTCCACCCCCGCGTAGGCCATGGCCAGGGCCGTAAACAGCTCCCCCGACCGGGCCACCTTGCGGTCGAGCTCGGGCGGGGTGGCCCGGGTCAGCTCCACAAAGATCGCGTGCTCCTCGGGGTCGTGCACCCGCTCCAGGGCCCGGGCCAACACATATCGCTCGGCCAGGACCTCCAGAATCTCCCCCCGCACGGGCACGGCCCCCGACGCCCCCACCGCCCGCCGGTCGTACATCCGAACGTGCCGCTCGGTAAACTCCTTCACCATCCCCGAGGTCCGGTCCTCGAGCTCCAGGGCCCGCAGCTCCCAGTCTTCTTCGCCCCGGAGCCGCTCGGCCAGGCCCTCCAGCCGGGCCTGATACGCCCCGAGCCGACCCCGCAGGGCGTCGAGGGTGTACAGATCCTCCGCGCTCTCGGTGACCCCCTCGCCGTACCTCGCCAGGTGCTCCCGGATCCGGGTCGACAAGGCCGCCAGGGTGGGCGACTCGCTCAAGGCCACCACAAACGCCGTGGCCCCCTCCACGGCCTCCACCAACGCCGCCTGGGGAGCAGTCTGCAGGGCCTCCAGGGCGATGTCTCCCGCGATGGGGGGGCACTCCCGCAAGGCCTCCACCGCCAACACAAATCCCTCGGTCCCCACCCCGATCCGCACGAGCTGAAGCTCGGCCGGGGCCGCGCTCACGAGGTGCCGGGTGAGAAGGGCCCCGATCTGGTCGTCGAGGTACCGCTTGAGCGACCGGGCCCCGTCGGCCGCACGGAAGGCCTCGGACACCACCCGGTCGAGCACCGCGGGCGAGGCCGTGACAAAGACATTACGATCGACCAGACCGCGGCGACGGGCCAGCTTGCCGAGCTCCTTCGCAGCCACGGCCCGGGCCGACGCGAGTGACAACGCGCTCAACGACACCACCCGGTCGATGCGGTTGAATAGCTCCGGGGCGAAGAAATCCTGAACCGCCCGGATCACCTCGCTCCCCTGGGCCACCGGGTCGTCGCCGAATCCCGCCAGGGCCCGCGACCGGGCCCCGAGGTTGGACGTGAGCACGATCACCGCGTGCGTAAAACTCGCCGTCGTTCCCGTGGCGTCGGTGAGACGGCCCTCGTCGAGGAGCTGCAACAGCAGGTTGTGCACCTGGGGATGGGCCTTTTCGACCTCGTCAAAGAGCACCACGCAGAAGGGCTGCTGGGTCACGGCCCGGGTCAGGAGCCCTTCGGGCTGCCAGCGGTCGCCCACGAGGCGAGCGGCGGCGTCGGACGTCCCGTACTCGCCCATGTCGAAGCGCAGGAGGCGCGACTCGCCGCCGTAGAGGTGCTCGGCGATGGTGCGGGCCAGCTCGGTCTTGCCCGTCCCCGTGGGGCCCGTGAGGAGGAGGACCCCGTACGGGCGCTTGCTGTCGACGAGGCCCGTCCGCACTCGCACGAGGATCTCCGCCGCCGCCCGCACGGCCGCGGGTTGCCCCACCACCCGGGCGGCCAGGGAGGCCTCGACCGCGGCCATCTCCATCGGGGTGGCCGAGAGCATCTCGGGCGACAGACCCGTACGGCGGGCCATGAAGGCCACCACCTCGGGCTCGCCCACGGGGTTCCCGGGGGTGCCGTCGGGGTGCAGGAGCTGGTGGACCTCGCGGGCGGTCTGGGCGGCCCCTCCGGAGTGCTCGCGGGCGAGCTGATCGAGCAGGTCAAGGACCTTGCCCGGCATGGCCCGGTTGGGCACGAGGCTCCCCCCGAGGTCGAGCAGGGCCCGCAGGGCCCCGGGGGCAAACCGTACGCCCCAGCGGGGTTCGAGCCGTCGCATGGCGTGCACGAGGAGCCGGAAGGTCTCGGCCTCGCCCGCGGGCTCGACCGTCACCCGGGTGAAGAGACCCGCGAAGGCCGGGGCGTCCTCTTCGAGCTGCCGCCACTGGGCGGGGGTGCACTCGCCCACCACGAGCATCTCCTTGCGCGAGACCACCCCGTGGAAATACTCCGCGAGGTTGCGGTCGGAGTCGCGCGAGCGCCCGATCCGGCCCCACAGGTGCAGGTCGTCGGCGTACACGATGCAGCGCTTGTTGCGAACGTCCTCCACGACCTCGCCGCACCGCTGCTCCCAGTCGCCGAGGTACGACATCCCCGCGATGAGGCGTTTGCCCGCGAGGCGCCACACCTGCGAGACCCGGTCGATGTTGCGGTGCACGGGGTAGTGCTCCTCGTCGAGGAGGTCGAGGACCCACCGGGCCAGGGCCACGCTCTTGCCCACCCCCGAGGGGCCCACGAGCACCGTGGCCGTACGGTGCGGGCCGCAGAGGAGCATGCGGAGCTGTTCGCGCAGTGTGCCGCGGTCGAGGCCGCCCTCGAGGGCCCCGTCGGCGGCCTTGCGGGTGAGGTTTTCGCCGAGGGAGGGCAGGATGCGGTAGCCCCCCCGGCGGGCGAGCTGCTCGCGGTCGCGGGCCTCGCGTTCGGCCTTGCGGGGGTCTTCGGGACCGGCCTCGGGGCGAGGCGGGAGGGCGTCGAGCAGGCTCCGCGGGGTGGCCGAGAACGACACGGCCTTGAGGCTCACCTTCCCACGAAACATCAGGGCTTCGAGCTCTTCGTCGTCGAGGTTGGCCCAGGCCTCGCTGAAGTACGTCGAGGCCAGGGACGCGAGGGCCTCCTCGTCGCTCACGGCGAACCACGCGTCCTGCCGGCCGGGGTGATACGCGATCACGAGGCGCTCGTCTTCGGAGGCCCATCGCGACTCGACCACCAGGGGCACGGGGAGGGTCATCTTGCGCTTGCGGCCTTCCCCGCGGAGGGAGAGGCTGAGCTTGACCGACTCGACCCGGCGGCCCCGCACGAGTTCGAAGCGGTCGAGCTCCGAGGCCGGGAGCTTCGCGAGGGCGGCCCGGAGGTGGTTGACGAGCTGGTCCTTGAGGCGGGCCTCGTGGGTCCCGCGGAGGTTCTGGGTGTGGGGGCCGAGGCCGAGGGTGATCCAACGGAGCTCGGCCCCGCGGCGGTACACGAAGACGGTGAGGGTGACGTTCATCCGAGGGCTCCGGGGGCGGCAAACCCGAGGTCGAGGGGGCCCACGAAGAGGTCGTCGCGGTCGCGGTCGTCCTCGTAGGTCTCGAAGGGCAACAGCTCCCGCAGGGCGTACTGCTCCAGGCCCGCGAGGTAGCCGCCGGGGGGCTCGCGGACGGGGTCCCATTTGCGCACCCTGACCCGCGGACCCTCGGCCCAGACGGAGACCGCCCGGGCTACGGCCTCGCGCCCCTTCTTGTCGAGGGTCTGGGGCCCCTCGGGCACGATGGCCTTGTGGTCCCAGGCCGCGTCGGGCAGGTCCCATCGCATCCCCAAGACCCGCACGTCGAAGCGCAGCTCCTCGGTCGGCGTCTGGTGCCGATGGGGCCCCTGCTCCAGGGCCAGCAGAACCCCCGCCCACGGACCCCGCACCCGCACGAGGACCGAGGTCGGGTCGCGCCCGCGGCGTTCGAGCCGTTCGAGGGAGTCGTCGCGTTCGTCGCGGGGGTCGTGGGCCGGTCCCCATCGGTGCCCCGTCGGCCACGCCCCGTCCACGCTCACGGCCTCTCCGTCGAAGTGCAGGGCCACCGCCCAGCCGCGCCCCTTGGCCCCCTCCACGAGGGCCCTCACCCACCGATGCAACGAGGCCACCCCGTCCAGGTCGGTCACCCGCAGGGTCACCGCGTCGCGCCGCCGCTCCTGGGCCAGGAGGGCGTGGCAGAGGGCCCGGTCGAAGCGCTCGAGGGCGAGCTCCGCGTCGCGCACGAGCTCGCCCGCGGAGGCCCCCTCCAGGGTCGCCAGGAGCCCCATGTCTTCGAGCAGGTTGATCTCCTCGCGGGCCCCTTGCAGGGCCTGCCAGGTCGTATTGAGCCGGTGGTACTCGGTCTGCAGGGCTCCGCGTTCGACGGCCGTCCGGCGGTCTTCGTCCTGGGCGCTCCCGTCGGTGCCGTAGTCGAGCTGCGACAGGAGGTACTCGAGCTGCTCGCGCAGGGACTCGACCCGGGACAGGGCCATACAGGCATCGACCCGTCGGCGGGCTCCCGACAGGCGTGCCACGGCGGCCTCGCTCCGCCCCGAATCGCCCCCCGCGGCGAAGTGGCAGACCCCCCGCAGGGCCCCGGCCTCAAAGGCCCGGGAGACCTTGGCCTGGGGGTGCCCCACGGGGTCTTCGCCGGGCAGGGTGACCTCGACCCGCAGGAGGCTCCCGCGCTCGTTTCCGAGGGCCGACAGGCCCTGGGCGATGGGCGACACGAGGTGGTCTTCGAGGTGACGCCGCAGGGCCCGGGCCCCGTACCGGGCGGAGTACCCGTCGCGGGCGAGGCGATCGAGGGCCCCGGGGCTGACCCGGAGAGTCGCCCCCTCCCGGGCGAGGCGTCGTCGCGAGGCGATCCGTCCCACGGCCAGGGAGGCCACCTCGCGGACCTCCTCGGGGCGCAGGGCCCCGAAGGCCACCACACGGTCAAGGCGGTTGACAAACTCCGGGCGGAAGGTGCGCTCGACCTCGCGGACGTAGTGCCGGGCCACGTCCGTGGCGGCGGCGGAGAAGCCCGCGGCGTCGCGGTGGGTGGCCACCCCGAGGTTGCTGGTCATGATGACGATGGTGTTGTGGAAGAAGGCCGTGCGGCCCCGCCCGTCGGTGAGCCGACCCTCGCCGAGGACCTGCAGGAGCAGGTCGAAGACGGCGGGGTGGGCCTTCTCGACCTCGTCGAGGAGCAGGACGCAGAAGGGCTGCTCGCGCACCCGGCGGGTCAGGAGCCCTTCGGCCCCCTGGGTTCCGCGCAGGAGGCGGTCGGCGGCCTCGGGGTCGTTGAACTCGCTCATGTCGAACCGCAAGAGCCGGTCTTCGCTGCCGAAGAGGAGGGCCGCGAGGCCGCGGGCGAGCTCGGTCTTTCCGACCCCCGTGGGGCCCACGAAGAGGAGCACGGCGAGGGGTCGGCCCTGGGGTTGGAGCTGGGCCTTGACCACCATGACCACGGAGGCCACGAGCCCGACGGCCTCGGCCTGTCCCACGACCCGGGCGGCGAGGCGGGCGATGACGTCCGCGCGTTCGAGGGGGCTGCGGGTCCGCAAGAGAAACGCGGGCATCCCGCTCTGGAGCGAGAACCCCTCGTACACGGCCTCGGGCCCGAGGGTGCGGTCGGCGGGGTGGTCGGCCCCCGCGGGTCCCCGCTGCGCAAACTGGGTCCGCAGGGTCTCGTACAGGCGGAAGGCCTTGCCCGGGAAGGACTGGTACGGGAGGTACCGCTCGGCGAGGTCGACGAGGGCGTCGACGGCGTCGTCGGCGAGGGTGGGCCGATCGAGGTCGGGTTGCGACCGCTCGAACGCGAGGTGGGCCCGCAGGGCGAGGGCCGTCTTGGGGGCGTCGAGGGCCTCGACCGTGAGGCGGGACATACACGCGAGGAAGGGGCCGTTGCGACGTTCGGCCAGGTCGAGGAGCTCGGTGCGCAGCTCGCCCACGACCCGGACCCTTCCGTCTTCGAGGTAGGGCTTGAGGGCCGCGGGCAGGTCGACGCTCCCCGAGGCCCGGTCGGCGAAGAGGTCGCCCATGGCGTCAAACCACAGGACGGCGTCGAGGGTCTCGGCGGCCTCCATGACCCGTCGGAGGCGCTCCTCCCAGGCCCCGAGGCCCGACATCCCGGCGAGGAGCTGGGCCGCGGAGGTGGCATAGACCTGGGTGTCGGGAGCCACCCGCAGGCGCCCCCTGAGCCAGTGCAGCACGAGGGCCGAGCGCCCCCCGAGGGAGGGCCCCTGGAGCAGGACCGAGAGCCGGTCTTTGCCGTCGAGGAGGGCGCTGAGCTGCCGCAGCTCGGCCTCGCGGGCTGTGAGGGGCGGGAGCCTGCGGGGGAGCCGGTCGTGCACGGGGCGGGCGACGGTGCGCAGGAGGGCCTCGGCCTCGCGGGTGCGGGACTGCCGCTGCCAGAGCTTGCGCAGGGAGGTCACCCGTCCGGCGGGGAGGCGCTCGGTCCGCTCGACCTCCAGGGGGCTCGGCAGGAGGGCCACCGACCGTGGGGGCAGGAGGCGCAACCACGCGTCGGGGGCGAGCTCGAGGGCCCCCACGAGGCGCTCGACCTCGCCCGAGACCACCTCGTCGAGGGACTCGTCGCGGCGCAGGTGGATCGTATGGTCGAGGGCCACCACCTGGACCCACCGGTCGAGCCCGTCGGGCACGACCACGCAGTACACCTGGAGCGGAACCCCGACCCTCACCCGGCGCGGAAGCTCCTCCCGGGGCAGCAAGACCCGCACGGAGGTGAGGGTCACCCCCTCGGGCAGGCAGTGCCGGGCCACCTCCTCGGGGGAGACCCGGGAGAGGAGCTCGGTGAGAAACAGCCGGAGGTCTTCGCTGGCCTGCCACTCGGGGCCATGGGCTACAAACCGTGGGGCCGCGGCGGCGGAGACCAGGCAGGTCCCGCTGGCCAGACGGCGCGACAACAACAGCGAGTCCAGGCGCAGGGTCAGGGGGTTCATCGTCGGAGGGGCCGGAGGATGAACCCCTGGAGCCCGGCATACAACGGCCCCTTCGCCCGCTGCTGGACAGGGCCCGTGCCTCCATGGGAGGCTTGTGTCCCAACGGCCGCACGGCGCACCCTTACAATCGGCATGACGGCAACCGGGACGATGGCAACGCTCCGCACCTCCCCCTCCCTCCACGGCGCACTGCAGCCCCCCGCGCTCTCCCGCGCCCTCGGGCGTCTGCCCCGTCCCCCCCGGAGGGACCGATGAACGTCAGTTGCCCCCGCTGCGGCAAGGACAACCCGGCGGACATTCGGTTCTGTCTCGGGTGTGGCGGCGACATGCGCGCCCGGGGTGCGGGGCCTCCGTCGCTTGGCGGTCCTCCTTCGATGCCGCAGGCTCCCCGTCCGGGTCCTCCTGGGTCCCTTGGGGGGGGTCCTCCGGCCCTCGGGGGCCCTCCGGGGCTCGGGGGTCTTGGGGGCGGTCCTCCGTCGCTCGGGGGTCCTCCGCCCCTAGGGGGTGGTCCGGGCGGGTACGGGGCTCCTCCGCCTCCCTTGGGGGGTGGGTCTCTCGGTCCGATGCCGTCTCTGGGTGGGCCTGAGTCCTCGGGCGGGGGCGGCTACGGGATGCCTCCTCTCGGCGGGTCGGGTCTCGGTCCGGCCTCCTCGGGGGCTCCCCCGGTGTTGGGTCTTCCTCCGCTCCCCGGGGCTCCTCCCGCGGGGGGGGCTCCTGCGGGGATGGGGGGACCTTCCCCGTACGGGGCCAATCCCCCGGGGATGGGGGGACCTTCCCCGTACGGGGGCGGACCTCCGGGTCTTGGGGCTCCTCCGGGATTGAGCGGTCCTCCGGGATTGGGGGCTCCTCCGGGATTGGGGGCTCCTCCGGGATTGGGGGCTCCTCCGGGGCTGCCGGGCCCCCTCGGGATGCCTCCGCCGCTCGGGCCTCCTGGAGGTCCGCCTCCGGTGGGGGGACCGCCTCCCGTAGGGGGACCGCCTCTCGTGGGGATGGCCGGAGCAGGAGGAGGGCTCCTGGGGCTGCCTCCGCTGCCGCAGACTACGCCTCCGGGCGGGGTGGTGGCGGGGGGGCAGGCGGCGTGGATGCCGCCGCCGGTTCCGCCTCCGCCCGTGGGGCCCGGGATCGGGCCGAGCGCGGGGGGTGACCCCTTCGCGGCGAGCGGTGACCCCTTCGCGGCGAGCGGTGACCCCTTCGCCTCGGCGGGGCCGTACGGGGCCCCGGTCAGCGCGATCTCAGCGCCGGGCGCAGGCCCTTCGGGCAACAACCCCTTCGAGCGGGCCTCGGCCTTCGGGTCGGGGCCTGCGATGCCGCCGCCGGTTCCGCCGCCGACGGGGGTCCCGAGTTTTGGGTCGGGTCCGCGGGGGCGGGCGGCGACCGAGGCGGCCTCGGCCGTGGCCGGACCGTGGTCTGCCCAGCCTCCGCCCGGAGGAGGGGCCGCGGCCCAGTGGCCTGCCCCGATGATCGAGTCCCCGACCGATGTCCGCTACGCCCTCGGGACCCAGCGCCCCCGGCTGATGGTGACCCAACTCGACGGGACCGAACACGGCGAGTACCCCCTGAAGGAGGGCGACAACCTCATCGGCCGCGAGGTCGGGGGGATCTTCATGGAGGACAACCTCCTGTCGTCCAAACACGCCACGATCATCGTGCAGGGCCAGCAGGCCTGGGTCCGCGACGAGGGCTCCCGCAACGGGGTCTACGCCCGGATCTCCCCGCGGCAGCACATCCAGCTCCAGGACAACGACCAGTTCTGCATCGGCCGGATCATCCTGCGGTTTGAGTTTCGGCCTACGCCCGAGGGCGTCGGGTTTCTGCACCTGGTGGTCGGGCGCGACGTCGACAAGGCCCTGTTTCCCTTCGTGGTCCCGCCCTCGGGCATGACCCTGGGGCGTTCTCGGAGCGACCTGAAGTTCCCGAAGGACGGCTGGGTCTCGGGGATTCACTGCCAGCTCATGCCCGTCTCGGGTCAGGTCATGCTGGTCGACCTGAAGAGTTCCAACGGGACCTTCCTGCGCATCCGGGGTCTGCGCCCCCTGGCCCACGGCGACGCCCTGCTGATGGGGCAGCGCATCTTCCACATGCAGCTCGGGTAAGGGCCGCGCCCCGCGCCCGCGCGTCGGGGGTCAGGTGCGGGTCAGCCGGCCCACATCGACCACGTTCCCCACGGTCTCGCGGAACGAGGCCCGGCCGGCTCCGCAGGTGATCGTGGCGTTGACCGGCGAGGTGCACTGGGACGTGCGGCTCACCCCCACGCCCCGGATCATGCCGCCGGGCAGGGCCGTACACCGCATGAGGCTGTACACGCAGCGGTGCCCGGTGTTGGCCCAGTACTCGGTCCACCGGGCGCAGGTCCCGCCGCTCGACGAAACGAGCAGGGTCATGCTCCCGGCGCTCCCGGTGTTCTCCACGAGGGGCCCGGCCCAGTTTCCCACGCACGCGTGTTGGGCCGGCGGAACATGGGCCACCGGCCGCACGACCGGCTGCGAGGGCGGGGCGTACACGGTCGGCTGCGGCGGGGCGGACGGCGGGCCTTGGGGCTGCACGGGCTGCACCGGCGCCGGCATCGGCGGAGGCATCGGCGGCCGGGCGCTCGACGGCGGCCCGGCCAGCACGGCCGCGGTCGTGGGGGCCCCGGAGCCTGCCGACGCAGACTCGCAGGCCTCGTGCTCGGTCGACCACTCCCGGCCCTCGCCGCAGCAGTGACCCCCCGAGGCGTGCTGCCCATCGCCGCAGCTCGTCGAACGGCTCAGGGCCAGGGCTCCTCCCACCGCGGTCAGCACCAGGAGCCCGAGGCCCACCCCCAACGCGGCGCTGCTGCGCCCCGCCTGAGGCCGTACGGGCCCTCCCTGCCCGCTCGGGGCGTAGGTCCACCCCGGCGTGCCCGGAAGGGCCCCCGGAACGCCCCCCTGCATGCTCCCCGGACCTCCCCCCGGCCCGGCACCCTGATACGCCCCCCCAGCCCCGTGGATCATCACCATGCCCGGGGGATACCCCGCGTTGGGGATCGACCCCTGCAGGGGGGTGGCCATCTGGGGCACCACCACGGTCCCTCCAACGCCCTGGGCCCCTCCGGCACCCTGGATCGAGGCCATGGCCGCGGGGGGCAGGGCCACCGTGCCTCCGGGCCCCTGCCCCGGAGGGTACGACCCCAGAGGGGCTGGAGCCCCGTCGCCCTGGAGCACGGCCTCGAGGGCCCCGACCAGGGCCCCGGCCCCTTGAAACCGTTGGGCCGGGTCGCGGCTGAGGCATCGCCCCAGCCACGCGTCGAAGCCCGGGGGCAGCCCCCCCACCCCGAGCTCGGCGGCCCGCTGCGAGGCCGGAACATACGGGGCCGCGGCCACCTCGTGCACGAGCATGGGCAAGGAGAATTGCTCGGACTGGCCGTGCCGCCAGTACACCCGCCCGGTGAGCAGGGTGAAGGCCAGCAGGCCCATGGGCCACAGGTCGGAGGAGGGCCCGATGGCGCTGCGGGTCTCGAGCTGCTCGGGGGCCATCCACAGGGGCGACCCGACGACCGTGGTGTTGGTGGCGGGCCGGGTCTCCTGGAGCCACTTGGCGATGCCGAAGTCAAGGACCTTGACGGTGAAGCTCGCGTCGCTCCTGCGGGCGTTGGCGATGAAGACGTTTTCGGGCTTGAGGTCGCGGTGCACGATCCCCACCCGGTGGGCCGCGTCGAGGGCGTGCCCGAGCTGGCGGAAGATCTCCAGGACCTCCCGCGGGGGCAAGGTCCCGCGGCGCTGGAGGAGGGTGGCCAGGTCGTCGCCCGAGAGCATCTCCATGGCGAGCCACAGGACCCCGGCCTCGGAGCCCGCGGCGATCACCTGGACGACGTGTTCGCTCTCGATGCGCGAGGCGGCCTGGGCCTCCTGGGTGAAGCGCTCCCGGGCCCGGGCGTCGGCCGCGAGCTGCGGGAGCATGACCTTGAGGGCCCTGGGGGCCCCGGTAGATATCTGCTCGACGCGGTAGACCGTGCCCATCCCGCCCTGGCTGAGCATCCCCAGCACGCGGAACTGCCCCGCCACCACGCTCCCTGCGACGAGCCCCTCCGACATCGGTGTCACCGCGCCAGTCTACACCCTCCGCCCCGTCCAGGGGAGCCCCCCCATCCCCCCTGCCCGGGCGCTTCAGGTGGTGTACTCCGCGTTGACCTCGACGTAGCGGTATCCGAGGTCGCTGGTCATCAGGTCGGCGGCCCCGGGGCCCTCGGCCAGGGCAATCTCCAGGAGGACGTCCTCGCGGGCCATGGCCTCGGAGACCGCGGCCCGGTCGAAGGCCGTGGGCCCTCCCTCGGCGAAGACCACCACCCCCTGGAGGGCGCACCGCAGCCCCTCGACCGACCCCACGGCCCGGCAATTCCCCACCTGCGAGACGAACCTCCCCCAGTTGGGGTCGTTTCCGTACAGGGCCGTCCGCACGAGGGCCGAGGCGGCCACGTGGTCGGCCACGGCCCGGGCGGCCTCGTCGCTGCGGGCCCCGGTCACCCGCACGGTGGTGACCTTGGTGGCCCCTTCCCCGTCGCGGGCGATGAGCCAGGCCAGCCGCCGGGCCACGTCCCCGAGGACTGCGTCGAGCCCGACCGAGCCCGCGTCCCCGGCCCCCGTGGCCAGGAGGAGGAAGGTGTCGTTGGTGCTCGGGTGGGTGTCGACGTGGACGGCGTTGAAGCTCCGGCGGGCGATGGGCCCGATGCGCTCGGCCAGGGCCGCGGGGGTGTAGGCCGCGTCGGTGGCCACAAACGCGAGCATGGTGGCCATGTCCGGGTGGATCATCCCGGCCCCCTTGCAGACCCCCGCCACGGACAGGTCGCCGAGTCGGGCCCCGGCCTCCTTCGGGAAGGCGTCGGTGGTCTGGATGGCCGCCAGAAACCGCCGCCCTGCGGCCCGCTCGGACGACAGAGCGCCGAGGGCCCGGTCGATGCCCGCCCGCACCTTGTCCATGGGCAAGGGGTGGCCGATGACCCCCGTGGAGCACACCACCACCTCCGTGGGATCGACCCCCAGGGCCGCGGCCACCCGGTGGCACATCTCCCGGGCGTCGGCGAGGCCCGAAGGCCCCGTGCAGGCGTTGGCGTTGCCGCTGTTGACCACCAGGGCCCGGACCCACCCCCGCGACCGGGCGAGGTGCTCGCGGCTCACCACCACCGGGGCGGCGGGCAGGAGATTCTGCGTGAAGATGCCCGCGCAGGCCATGGGGGCCTCGGACACGAGGAGGGCCACGTCGGGTCGGCCCGAGGCCTTGATCCCCGCGGCCACCCCCGCGGCCCGCAGCCCTCGCAGCTCGGAGAGGGTCACCGCGGCCTCTTCCAGGGGGGGGAGCGGGTGCGCCAGGCGGGCCTCCAGGGTGCGTGCGGTCATCGTCAAAACCTCCTCGTTTCGTGCGCGATCGCCCAGGGTCGGGGCCTCGCCGAGCGAGGAGGAGACACCGCCCCCGCGACAGAATCAACCGTGTGCGCGCACCCCGACGCCGGGTGTGGAAGACGCACCGCGGGCGTCAAGAAAAATACAGGCCGAGGGTGCTTTGGCCCTTGTGCTGCGGGGGCGAAGTGAGTTACGCATTGCAACCGTCGCCCTTCGCTTGAAGCATTGCGGTGCCTCCCACAAAGGCCCCCGCAACACTAGAATCGCCCACCCTGTGGGCAGATCAGTCCCGAGACACCGGGCACGCATCCCACACGGACACTCCGCGGTGCGATCGATTGCCCCCACCACTTGACGCCCCGACCCCTTCTGGTCGGGCACGACCTCCCCCGCGGAGGTGTCGAGTGGTCCACCGAGGAGACATGTGATGCGGCAGTCTGTGGGCGCGAAGGTGGCGGCGGTTCTTGCGGTGGCTCTGGCGTCGGGAGGAGCTCTGTTCGCGTTGAGCCCCGCGGCCCGCTCCGACGCCCCCTGCCCCCTGGGGATGGCCTATCTGGGCGGCTACTGCGTCGACCGCTTCGAGGCCTCCCTGGTCGAGATCCTCCCGTCGGGCGAAGAGCGCCCCTGGTCGCCGTACCTCAACCCCGGACGGGCCACCGTACGGGCCTCGAGCACCCGCGGGGTCGTGCCCCAGGGATACATCTCGCAGGTCCAGGCCGCCGGGGCCTGCGCCCGGGCCGGCAAACGCCTGTGCAGCGAGAGGGAGTGGTTCCGTGCCTGCCGTGGGCCCCGCGAGCGCACCTTCGGCTACGGCAACACCCGCGAGCAGGGCCGCTGCAACGAGAATCACCGCTGGCACCCCGTGGTGCGCCTCTTCTCGGCCACCACCCGCTACCTCTGGGGCATGGCCCCGATGAACGACCCGCAGATCAACCAGCTCCCGGGCACCGTGTCCCTCACCGGGGCCCACGCGGGCTGCTCCAACGAGCATGGCCTCTTCGACATGGTGGGCAACCTCCACGAGTGGACCGACACCTCCACCGGCACCTTCCGCGGCGGGTACTACATGGACACCACCCAGAATGGCGACGGGTGCTGGTACCGCACCAACGGCCACAACGTCGACTATCACGACTACTCCATCGGCTTCCGCTGCTGCGCCACGGCCAGCGAGTAGGGCCCTCGCCGACCCGACACAAAGATTCCTCCGCGCGGGCCCTTCTTGTCACGGCCTCCTGCACTGGCTAGCTTTTCGCCCCCGCAATGACCGCCATCGCCGCCCAGGGCTCGCCCCTCCCCGGAGGATTCATCCTCGGCAAGCTCTCCCACGCCGAGCGGGTCGGGCTCGTCTATGAAGCCCTCCCGGGCGACGGTCACGGGTTTCGGGCCCGGGCCCTCGTGCTCCACCCGCAGCACGCCGAGGCCCTGCAGACCTGGTTCGAGGACTACGCCCGGCTCATCCGCGGGCTCAGCCACCCCAACCTCCTCTACGTCCACGCCATCGGGTACGTCGACTCGGGCCTGCCCGTGATCGTGACCGAGTGGATCGAAGGGCGCACCCTGCGCAGCGAGCTGGCCCGGGGACACATCTTCCAGCCCGCCGAGATCCTCCGCATCCTGCGCCCCCTGGCCAGCGCCCTCGACTACCTGCACAACAAAGCCCACCCCGTCCTGCACCGGGCCCTGCAACCCGAGCAGGTGGTCCTCATCGGCAGCGAGCTCAGCGTCAAGCTCCTCGGGGTCGGCGAGGCCGATCGCCCCCTGCAACCCCCCCTGCGCCCGCAGTACCTCAGCCCCGAAGAGCTCGACGGCCAGAGCCCCACCCCCGCCTCCGACCTCTTCGGCCTCGCCACCCTCGCGTACGAGATCATCACCGGCCGACTGGCCTTCCCGGGGCCCCCCGCGGCCCTCCTGCACGCCGTCCGCAAGGGCCCCCGGCCCTACCTGGCCCTCGGCCCCAACGAGGCCCTCAGCCCCGTCGACGCCGTGCTCCACCGGGCCTGGGAGGCCGACCCCGGGCTCCGTCCCCCCTCCGCCGCCAGCTTCTACGTGGCCCTGGCCGCCGCCATCGAGCGGGTCCCCCCGGCCGAGCTCACCCGCCGCCGGACCCCCCTCGACAGCCCCTTCCGGGCCCGGACCGTGCCCGGGGCCTCCACCACGGCACGCCCCGAAAGCGCCCCCCGGAGCCTCAGCCCCTCAGGGCGGCCCCCGAGCATCCCGGCCACCCGCTCGGGGCAGTATCCCGCCGTGCGGTCCCTCAGCCCGGGCCCCATGGCCGCCATGGGCTGGGCCAACGGAGCCCCCGGCCCGACCTCGAGCCCGGCCCGCAATGACTCGGGGAGGCCCCCCGGCCCCAACGCCCAGCACCCCAGCGGCCAACGCCCCACCCCCCGGGTCCCCCGGGCCCAACGTACGTCGAGCCCCGAAGGGGCCCTGGCCCTGCCGCCCGCTCCGCCGACCGACCTGCCTGTCCCCGTTCTGCGCTCGGGTCGGCCGCCCGTGTTCGCCCCCACAGTCGATGCCATCCAGACCGAAGACGCCGAGTTGTCCATGCTCCGGGTGGTCGACATTGAAGACCAGGAGGTGAGCTCCGCGGTCTACGCCGACCCCGACCTCCCCCTGCCCGTCCCGGTCCCCGACGGGCCCCACGACGAGGACGAACGCCCCACCCTCGTCCGCACGGTCACCGACGACACCCCCCTGGGCAAGGTCCTCCAGGCGAGCCTCGACGCCGACGAGGAGCGTCCCCACCCTGCCTTGCCCGACGAGCGCCCGCACCCGGCCCGGACCTCCCCCTCGACCCGCCCCCCCCCCTCGGTGCGCCCCCCCGCGGCCGCCCCTGTGCGCTCGGCCGCGGCCCCCGCCACACGCCCCGCCCCGCGTGGGGCGCCTGCGGTCCACCCCGCCCCCCTGCCCGGGACCGAACGGACCTCGTTCGAAGCCTGGGGACCGACCGAACGGGCCGACCGCAGCGGCCCGACGGCCCCCCAACCGGCAGGGGTCCTTCCGCCGGGGCCGCGCGAGATCCGGATCACCGTCGGCCAGCTCGCCCTCCTCATCTTCAGCCAGGTGCTCCTGACCCTCCTGGCCCTCGCGCTCTTCAAGTGGGTCGTGTGAGGTCCCGATCGACCGACAGGCGGGTTGTATTCTGGCCCCGGGGTTGGGTAGCGTCCCGCGGGCCATGCCCGACACGCTCTCCAGGGTCTTTGTTCTCGATGCGGTACGCACCCCCCTCGGCCGGTTGCGGGGCGGCCTCGCCAGCGTGCGGGCCGACGACCTCGCGGCCCACTGCCTGACCGCCCTCCTCGCCCGCAACCCCGGGCTCGAGTCCTCCGTGGGCGAGGTGATCCTCGGGGCCACCAACCAGGCCGGAGAGGACAACCGCAACGTGGCCCGGATGGCCCTCCTCCTCGCGGGTCTGCCGTACGAGACCCCCGGGGTCACGGTCAATCGCCTCTGCGGGTCGGGCCTCGAGGCCGTGCAATACGCCGCCCGGGCCATCGCCCTCGGAGAGCACCAGGCCGTCCTCGCCGGAGGGGTCGAGAGCATGACCCGGGCCCCGTTCGTCATGGCCAAGTCCGACGAGCCCTTCGCCCGCACCCCCCCGGCCCTGTACGACACCTCCCTCGGGTGGCGCTTCCCCAACCCCAGGATGGCCGCACGGTTTGCCCTCGACAGCATGGGCGAGACGGCCGAAAACGTGGCCGACCAGTGCGGCATCTCCCGCGAGGCCCAGGACGCCTTCGCCCTCGCGTCGCACCAGCGGGCCGCCCGGGCCTGGGAGACCCACGGGTTCGCCGACGAGGTCGTCCCCGTCGAGATCGCCCAACGCAAGGGCCCTCCCGTGGTCTTCGCCCGCGACGAGTCCGTACGGGGCGACACCACCCTCCCCGCCCTCGCACGCCTCGCCCCCGTCTTCCGCAAGGACGGCACGGTCACCGCCGGCAACAGCTCCCCCCTCAACGACGGAGCCGCGGCCGTCCTCCTCGTGAGCGAGACCCTCGTGCGCAGCCTCGGGCTCCGCCCCATGGCCCGGGTGGTGTCGAGCGCCGTGGCCGGGGTCGAGCCGCGGGTGATGGGGCTCGGCCCCGTGCCGGCCACCCGCAAGGCCCTGGAGCGGGCGGGATGGTCCGTGGGGGACCTCGACACCGTCGAGCTCAACGAGGCCTTCGCGGCCCAGAGCCTCGCGTGCATCGCGGCCCTCGGGCTCGACCCCGCCCGGGTCAACCCCGACGGAGGGGCCATCGCCCTCGGGCACCCCATCGGCTGCTCCGGGGCCCGGGTCGTAGCCACCCTGGTCCATCGGATGCGCCGGGAGGGCTACCGCCGCGGCCTCGCCAGCCTGTGCATCGGCGTGGGTCAGGGCATCGCCACCGCCTTCGAACGCGCCTAAACGCTTCGTACGCTGGCAATTCCGACCGAAGTCCTTTACCAACTCGTGGGGTGTTTGATGCCCTGGGTCGCATCGCGATCGCACACCGCACGCGGGTCCTCGCCCTGTCGTGCCTGATCCTCCTCCTCGCGGGTCTGGTGATCGCCCGGGGAGGGGCCCTCACCTCCGGCGACACCGTCGGGATCGAGGCCCACACGGGCCGCAGGCTCCTCGACGACCAGCTCCACCTGCCCGGGGCCTCGTCGTTTACGGTCGTATTCTCCAGCGAGACCCTCGCCGCCGACGACCCGGCCTTCTTGGGCGCCATGCGCGAGGCCCTGGGGCCCCTGCGCCGCGACCCCCGGGTGGCCTCGGTGATCGCCCCCGACGACCTGCCCGACATGGTGGCCGCCCGCCTGCAGTCCGAGGACACCCACCACGCCCTGGCCGTGGTCTCGCTCCGGGGCGACTACCGCACCGCCGCCCGGGTCTACCCCGAGCTCCGGCGTAGCCTCCGGCCCACCGGACTCACCACCCTCTTTACGGGGTACCTGGCCTTCCGCCACGACCTCGACGCCACCCTCGAGCGCGACCTCCTCGTGGCCGAGGCCATCAGCCTCCCCCTGGCCGTCCTCGTGCTCCTCCTGGTGTTTCGTACCGTGGTGGCGGCCCTCCTGCCCGTCTTCGTCGGGGGCCTCGCCGTGGCCACGGGGATCGCCGGGGTGATGGCCCTGTCCCACGTGGTCGACGTGGCGGCCTACGCCATCAACGTGGCCTCCCTCATCGGCCTCGGGGTGGCCATCGACTACTCCCTCTTCATCGTCTCGCGATACCGCGACGAGCTCGCCGCCGGGCGCCCCTACGACGAAGCCCTCCAGGTGGCCGTGGCCACCGCCGGGCGGGCCGTGGCCTTCTCGGGCCTGGCCGTCGGGATCGGGCTGTCGGGGCTGGTGTTTCTACGCGGGTCGTTCCTGGCTCCGATGGGTCTCGCGGGGGCCATCGTGGTGCTCCTGGCCGTGGTCTTCGCCCTCACGTTTCTGCCGGCCCTCCTGAGCCTGCTGGGGCCCCGCATCCACGCCGGGCAGATGCCCTTCGTGCCCCGCGACCCCGCCCCCGGGGGCCGCTGGCGCCGCCTCGCCCGCGGCGTCATGAAGCGCCCCCTCCTCGTGCTCGCCCCGGCCCTGGTGATCCTCGTCTCCCTCGGGATCCCCTTCCTGCACCTCCGCCTCGCCGTGGCCGACGTGAGCGTCCTGCCCCGCCGGACCGAGGCCCGCCGGGGCTGGGAGCTGCTCGCCCGGGCCTTCCCCGACCACGCGGCCACGCGGATCTATGTCGTCAACCGCTTTCCTTCTGCCCCGGTCCTGACCGAGGCCCGGGCCCTGGCGGTGTACGACCAGAGCCGCTGGATCGCCTCGCTCCCGGGGGTTCGGGCGGTCGAGAGCCTCGTCGATCTCGGGCCCATGTTTGACCGGGCCTCGACCGCGGCGGTGGCCACCACGGCCCCCGACCAGCTCTCGGACGAGGTGCGGTTTCTGCGCGAGGCCACCGTCGGGCGGAGCATCGTGGTGTTGCAGGTCTTGACCGAGGCCCCCCCCGCGAGCGACGCGGCCCGCAGGCTCGTGCGTACGATCCGCGGCCGACGCTCGGTCGCGGACGGGACCGTGATCGTGACGGGCCAGACCGCCGACGACCTCGACGTGGGGGCCTTCATCCGCGCCCGGGCCTCGACGGCCGTGGCCTTCGTGGTGGCCATGACCTACCTCGTGCTCCTCGTGCTCCTGCGCTCGGTCCTGCTCCCCCTCAAGGCCGTCCTGATGAACTTCCTCTCCATCGGGGCCTCCTTCGGGGCCCTGGTCTGGATCTTCCAGGACGGCCACGGGGCGGGCTTCCTACGCTTCGAGCCCGGGCCCATCGACCCGACCCTGCCGGTGCTCCTGTTCTGCACGGTCTTCGGGCTGTCGATGGACTACGAGGTCTTGATGCTCACCCGGATGCACGAGGAGTTTGAGCGCACGGGCGACAACACCCACGCCGTGGCCGAGGGCCTGGAGCGTACGGGTCGGCTCATCACCAGCGCCGCGGCCATCATGGTCTCGGTCTTCGCGGCCTTCGCCCTGGCCACGGTGGTCGCCATGAAGGCCATGGGGGTGGCCCTCGCCGTGGCCGTGGCCCTCGACGCCACCCTCGTGCGGGTGCTGGTCGTGCCCGCCACGATGCGCCTCCTCGGGGACGCCAACTGGTGGGCCCCGGCGGTCCTCAAACGTTGGCTCGGCCCGGCCTCCCGCCACTGACCCTGGGGTCCCCTCCCCGGGTCGGTCAGCCCCAGCCGTTGGCCCGTCCGAGGAGAAACCCCGCCATCCGCACGACCCAGGCCCGCGGCAGGAGGACCGAGAACAGGGCATTGACCTTGTTGACCCACCCCGGGATCACGGCTCGGCGCCGGGCGAACATGGCGTCGAGGCCCGTCTCGGCCACGGCCTCCGCCGACAGGATCGAGAAGTCCAAGAGCCCCGGGGTCTTCGCCCCTGCCACCGCGTTGAACTCCGTCCGGGTGATCCCTGGATACAGGGTGGTGAGGCTCACCCCGGTGCCCTCCAGCTCGTGCCGCAGGGCCTCGCTGAAGCTCATCACGTAGGCCTTGGTGGCCGCGTAGGCCGTGACATACGGCGAAGGCAGAAAGGCCGCCGACGACGACACGTTGAGGATCAAACCCCGCCCCCGGCGGGCCATGGCCTGGGCCATGAGGTGCGTGAGGTGGGTGAGGGTCAGGACGTTGAGCCGAACCATCCGGGCCACGTCATCCATGGCCATCTCGACGAAGCGCCCCTGCATCCCGTACCCGGCGTTGTTGACCACGATCTCGACCTCGGACCCTTCGAGGGCCTCGACGAGTTGCGTCGCCGCGTCGTGCCCCGCGAGGTCACACTCGAGCACCCGAACCTCCACCCCGTGGGCCTCCCGCAGGGCCTCGGCCAGGGCTTCGAGGCGGGCCCTTCGGCGGGCCACGAGGACCAGCCCGTGTCCGCGTCGGGCGAGGCTGCGGGCCATGGCCTCTCCGATCCCGCTGCTGGCCCCGGTGACCAGGGCCAGACCCTTGCCCTTCGTGGAGGACGGCATGGCGGTCACCGGGGGGCGATGGGTTTGATGGGGAGGGCGATCTTGTGGTGGTGGAGGTAGTTGGACGACAGGCTCCAGTCTTCGAAGTACGTGCCGAAGAGGCGATCGAAGACCGAGAAGGCCGCGGCGTGATTGACCAGGTTGCCCCGCTTGCAGTGGTGGAGCTTGTGGGCGTGGTTGTCCATGAAGATGTAGCGGAGCCAGCCGATGTTGTAGGTCACGCTGGTGTGGTCGGTGGCCTGCAGGGCCAGGATGAGGGCGTAGGCCGCCCAGGTGGCGGCGAGGTCCATCCCGAGGAGGTACGAGATGACGATGAGGGAGGGCTGAAACTGGCTGAACGAGGTGTCGACCCAGGACGACTGGTTGCCCCGGAGGAAGTCGAGCGCGGTCACGGAGTGATGGGCCGCGTGTTTCACCCGGTAGAAGCGCAGGAGGGGGTTGGGGCCCTTGCTGTGGCTCATCAGGCGGTGGATGACGTAGTAGGCGAAGTCGGTGAGGACCGTGGCCAGGGCGATGCGGGGCCAGGAGTTGCTGAGGGTGTGATGCAGGGGCACGAGGCGCCCAAGGAACCAGCCCAGGGTGACAAACCCTCCGCCCACCAGGACCCCTTTGACGAAGACCATAAACAGCCCGTCGAAGACCTCACGGAGCGTGGGCTTTGGGAGGGAGATCGAGGCGTTGTGCTTCTCGCCGAAGAGGGTGAAGGGCACGAAGACCGCGGACACCGCGAAGAAGCCCAAGAACGCGCTCGGCAGGCTCACCCCGGCCCACGCCAGGAGCACGACGTAGAAGACGGGCGATCCCAGGTGACCGAAGGTCCCCCACAGGGCGTTGCCCCGCGGCTCGGGGGGAACCTCGGGCCGCGGAAGGGTCGTGAAGGTCTGGAACATCAGCGAAGGTCTCTCAGGGCCCTCGGACGCGGGAGCGCGCCGGGTGCGGGGGTCAGTTGGTGCGTGCGTAGTCGAGGTGATAGGCCACGGGGATCGACAGGCGGGGGCTGCGGATGGTCACGTGCAGGCTCAGGGTGCGGCCGTCGGGGCCCGACACGAAGCTGGTGGTGCGGGAACCGTCGTTGTTCCAGGTGACCTGGGTGAGGCCGGCGGGGGTGAGGCGGTGCAGGAGGCGGTTGCGGTTGCGGTCGAGCCCCACGACGGTGCCCTCGGTCCCGTCTTCGGGCGAACGGGCCAGCACGGGGGGCGTGGCCACGTCGACGTTGCCGCCGTCGAACGCGATCCGCACGATGGGAAACACGGGGTTGGCCTCGGTCAGGCGTCCCGTGGCCAGCGGGCGCACGAGCACGAAGAGGGCCGACACGGTGCGCTGCACGGCCGCGTCGCGACGGGCGAGGTTGTCGCCTCCCGGGACGGCCCGGTAGTACCCACGGAGGCGTCGGCGCAGGGCGGTGAGGGCCTCGGTCGCGGGCAGTGCCGGGCTCTGGGCCGCGGGCTCTACCGCCGCGGGAGGAACCTGGGCCACCGCGGGTCCAGACGCGACGAGACCGAGGGCCGCGAGTCCGAGGGCCCATGCTCCGCCCCGGCCCCCTCGCCCCGTGTCGGCCCCACGTCTGCCCTGTCTGGTGATCGGCATTGGGTCACGGGGACGGTACACGGCCCGTGTCCGCTGTCAATCACTGCCTCCGCGGACGGCGGGCTTCGGGGCGACGCGGGGTGGGCTTCGGGGCGACGCGGGGCGGACTGCGGGCGACGCGGGGCGGGCTGCGAAGCCGCAAGGGCGCAAGGGTCGCAAGGGGCAACGAGGTTTTGTGGGGGGATGCCCGGGGGGTCTATCGAGCCTTGCTGGGGGGCCCCAGAGGCTCCACGCGCACAGGCACGCCGTGGAGCGCCGAGGTGCCCGTGACCGCGTCGATGCGGGCGTCGTCGACCACGTCGTTGACGCTCACCCCGGGCTGCGCAGCGGCCGTCGACAGGGCCGCCCCGTTGCGGCCATGACCCCAGCCGTGCGGGAGGCACACCACCCCGGCGGCCACCCGGTCGGTGACCTCGACGGGCACGGTGACCTCGCCCACCCGCGACGAAAGCCGCGCCGCGTCGCCGTCCCCCAAGCCCCGGGCGGACGCGTCGTCGGGGTGCAGCTCCAGCGTGCACCGGGGCCGACCCGACACCAGGCGTCGGCTGTTGTGCATCCAGGAGTTGTTGCTCCGGAGGGAGCGGCGGCTGATGAGGACCAGCCCATCTTCGGCTGGCTCCGCGAGGCGGGCGTCGAGGCGCCCGAGGTCGGCCACGAGGGCCGCGGGGGCGAGGTCGACGCGCTTCGAGGGGTGCCCGAGCACACCCGGAAGCCGCGAGACGAGCGGGCCGAAGTCGATGCCGTCGGGGTTCTGCCGCAGGGCAGAGACCGAGGTGCGGTGCGGGCCAAGACGCAAGAGAACGTCGAGGGCCCGGGCCGGTCCGAGGGCCTCGAAGGCGGTCATGGCGGCGGCCACGGCGGAGCCGCGCAGGGTGCGGCCGGCGCGTTCGGTGGCCCGGGCGATGTCGCCGAAGATCTTGTAGTCGTGGCGGCACCCGGGCGGGGCCTCGAGCAGGGCCGGGGCGAAGTGGGCCACGTCGCGGATCGACAGGGCCTGCGAGAGCATGGGGAACTGGTCGTGTTCGAGGCCGAAGGTGGGCGGCAGGATGTAGTGGGCGAGGCCCGAGGTCTCGTTGCGGTAGATGTCGATGGAGACGACGAGGTCGAGGCCCGCGATGGCCTGCGCGACTCGCGGTCCATTGGGGAGCGACAGGGCGGGGTTTCCCGCGTGCAGAACGAGTGCCCGGATCTGCCCCGGCCCGGGGGTCTCCATCTCCTCGGCGAAGGCCGCCACGGGGAGCTCGAGGTTGAACTCCGGTTGCCCGCTCACGCGGCTCTTATAGGCCGCGTACGAGCCCCGCATCCCCACGAGGTTGGCAAAACCCGCGAGGTCGGCCGCGGGCGTCGCGAACATCGACCCCCCAGGCCGGTCGAGGTTGCCCGTCACGGCGTTGAGAGCGTCGACGAGCCAGGTGGAGAGGGCCCCGAACTCCTGGACGCAGGTTCCCATGCGGCCGTAGCAGGCTGCGGTTGGGGCTCGGGCGAAGTCGAGGGCGAGGCCGCGGATCTCCTCGGCCCGCAGGCCCACCCGGGCCGCCACACGCTCGGGGGTGAAGGGAAGCAAGGCGGTCTGGAGGGCGGACACCCCATCGACGTGGGCGGGGGTCTGGACGGCGCCCGCTTCGAAGAGGGTGAAGAGCATCGCCGCGAGGAGCAGGGCGTCGGTTCCCGGACGCAGGCCCAGGTGCTGGTCGGCGAGCTCGGCCGTCTCGCTGCGACGCGGGTCGACCACCACGAGGCGCCCGCCGCGTTCGCGCAGGGCCCGGAGGCGGGTTTTGATGTCGGGGGTGCGCATGGCGCTGCCGTTGGACACGACGGGGTTGGCCCCGAAGACCAGGAGGAAGTCCGTGCGGTCGATGTCGGGCACGGGGATCACGGCCTGGTTGCCGTAGAGCATGCGCGACACAAAGAGCCTCGGCAGGGCGTCCACCGAGGTGGAGCTGAACACGTTGCGGCTCCCCAGGAAGGCCCGGAAGTACAACATCCCCATGGCCCCGGAGAGGCTGTGCCCGGTGGGGTTTCCGTAGTAGAAGGCCACCGCGTCACGGCCGTGATCGCGGCGTGTGGCGGCGAGGCGACGCCCGATGTCGGCGAGGGCCTCGTCCCAGGCGACGGGTTCCCAGCGGTCGCCCACGCGGCGCAGGGGCTCGCGGACGCGCTCGGGGTCGTGCTGGATGTCCATGAGGGCGACGCCCTTGGGGCAGAGAAAGCCGCGGCTCATGATGTCCCGGTCGTTGCCGCGGATGGACGTGATGCGCCGCCCGTCGTGCTCGACCCGCAGCCCGCAGGCCGCCTCGCAGAGGGAGCAGAGGGCCGTGTCGGTGCGTTGCATGGCCGCGGAGCATAGGGCCCCGCGGGGGCCCGACGGAAGGGGGAGAGGTTGACAGACATGTTCGCTCATGAAGCCTTCGGGCTGGATCACCTCCAGCCGAGGGCAGACCAGGCGGGGACGGCCCGCTACGAGGTTGTCCCGATGTCGAGACGGCGGCAATAGGGCCCCGAAGACTGGTGGACTCAGGGGGATTGTAGGGATTCAGGGAAAACCAATGGGGAATCCCTCTCCCTCCGCGGCACACGGGTCACCAAACTCCCCTCTCCCTGGGGAGAGGGGATGCACGTTACACTGAAATCAATGGGGAGAGGGAATGTCCACCACGGATCCTCCTCCTTCCTGGAATCCTCTGTGGCCCCGCGGCCAACAAGCCCAAGAACCCCGGTCCAGCCCGAAGGCTTCATGAGCGGAAGAGGTTTCTGCACCCTCCCCCACGGGTGGGGGAAAGCAAGGGTGGGGGCTCGCGAAGGCGTGTACCAAGTCCGTCGGGCGAACGCTCTAGGCATCGCCATCCTCACTGGGCAAATCAACCGTCTGCATCGACATAAATCCAAGCGTGGTTTCTTTAAGACCCAAAGTGCTCTTGGACACATAATACGAAGATGCAATCACATAAAATCGAAGGCCACCCGAAATCAGTACAAACAGACGATCTCCATCCAAATCCTTACCGCAGCGTTTCAACACATGACGAGTCTCGTCGTCAGACGCGTCTGCGACTACTACTCCAAAAAGTTCATTGGAGCATCAATATAACTCACGCCAACAAATGCAATATCGATGTTGCAATCGTACTGCTTGGTCATTAAGCTCCGCAAAATAAGCTGACAATGACTCACGCTATACGCCCAAAATCGAAATGTCCGACCGCTGACGATACTCACGGCAGCACCTTCAGGTAGACCTCTTCGAGCCGCAGGGCTCCGTCGAGGGCTTCCAGGGCGGCCTCCTCCACGCCGCGGTACTCTCGCAAGAGCCACCCCCCCTCCGCATGGCGGGTGAAGACCTCGACGCACCGCTCGGTCTGGGACACCAGCACATGGTGCCGCAACGAAACGATCCCGCGGTATCCCGAGGCCTTGTCACCCCGGTCGAAGCGTTCGGTGCCTTCGGACAGCACCTCTAGCAACACCGTGGGGTTGGTGATCACGTCGCGCGTCCCCGGGTAAAACGCCAGCTCCCCGCACACCACGCTCGCGTCCGGGTACACGAAGCCTTCACGCTGCGGGACGTAGACCTTGAGGTCCGAAGCCCCGACCCGACAGGGCCCGCGTCGGGTCAGCCGATGCAGGTCGGCGATGACGTTGGCCAAGAGAAAATTGTGCTCGGGCGTCGCCCCCGCCATGACGAAGACCTCGCCATTCCAGAGCATGTGCTTGTCGACGGCGTCGCGCTCCATCGCCAGAAACGCCTCGGGGCTCGTACCCACTCGCGGCAGCGCAGTCATCGCCCCGGAGAATGCAGTCTCTGCCCCGCGCGGGCAACTCCAGCGTCAGACCCTCACCAGCCGTCGGGCAGTTCGATGCGGTAGACGTTGAGGTCGCCCCCCGCGGCGTAGAGGGCACCGTCGGGGCCACAGGCCAGGGCCGGGGTGCTGGTCGACCAGGGGGCCGTGGCGACCCCGCGGGCCTCGCCGTCCGCGCTCTGCCATGCATGGAGCAACGCGGGTCGTGTGGTGACCTGCTCGGTGGTTCCGACGACTACCAGCCGCCCGTCCGCCGCGAAACACACGCTGCCCGCCGCCTCGTCGAGCTTGTGGGTCCAGGGGCTTGCGCCGTCGAGCGGCCAGCACATCACGTGTTTGGACTCGATGGCGGCCACGAAGCGCCCATCGGGCGAGAACACCACCCGATCGGCGGGGCGCTTGAGTCCCGAGAGCGTATGGACGCAGTGCCCCGTCGACAGCGCGTACACCCGAACCTCCTTGTCCTCCGCACCCACGACCACCAGGTCTCCCGCGCTGTGCGCGCAGAGGGCGGGGTGTTTCTTCTTGTCGGCGGCCAGCTCGGTGACCTGCTGAGCACCCGCCGCATCGAAGCGCACGACCTCCAGCACCCGGGTCGAACGGCGCACGTCGTAGCGCCCGCGCACCACCTCGCCCGCGGGCCCCACCGTCAGGGCCCCCGTGCCGAGCCCACACTGCCCGGGAACCCCCGAAGCCACAGGGCACTGCCCCAGCAGGGCCCGGGTCACCCGCGCCTCCTCATCGAGCATCACGACGTGCTCGCCTGCGGCGCAGGCCAGGGATCCTGCGATGGGGCGCCACCCGGGCGACTCCCCCGGCGTCAGCAGGTGAACGTATCGGGCAGGCAGTTGCTGCCGACGCGAGGGCGAGGCGCAGAGGGTCAGGGGCCTTCCCCCGAAGGAGAGGGCGGTGGGGGGCCAGACCGGGCCGCGGGGTTCGCGCAGGGCGCCCGTACGCGCGTCGAGGAGCAGGGCCCGCTGACCGGCGGCGGCCGCGAGGGTGCCCCCGTCGGGGCTGATGGCCAGGCCGAACAGGTTGCCCTCCAGTGCAACCCCCCATCGCTCCAGGCCGTCGTCCAGGCTCAGGCAGCGTACGGTTCCCTCGGAGTCGCCGCACACCACCAGGGCGTCGTCGTCGACGCGACACACAGCCACGATGGGCGCGGAGTGCATGAAGGCGATCTGTCGGGCTTCTTGTCCATCGTAGGTGCAGGTGACCAGGGTGGCGGGCGCCACGTCGCGGCCGATCACCAGCCCGTCGCGCCCACGCACCGCCAGAACCCGCGCCCCACCCGGCAGGCCAAGCCTGTGAACCTCGCCCGTGGACAGGCGCATCGTCCAGGTGCCGCCCGGCCCAGCGCACACGATGAAGTCGCCCGCGGCGGCGACGAGGGTGGCGTCGTTTTGCCCGTGGGGGTGGGCGGCCCGTAGGGAGAGGGTCTCGGGATCGCGCAGCTCGAGGGTGCTCGGGAGCAGGGTGACGAGGTGTTCGCCCACACGATGGGTCGTGGCCGGGAGCCCGAGGGGATACGGGGCCCCGGTCTCGGCGTCGAGGGCGGCGAGGTGCTCGTCGCGTCCGTTCCAGCCCATCCAGGCGTCCGCGCGCAGGGGCCGGAGGGGCCCCGGTTTCCTGAGGGTGGCCTCGCCGCACGGGGTGTGGTGGTGCCGGTCGCCGTCGGCGAGGTTCCAGACCGACCAGGCCCCGTTGGCGTCGGTGCAGAGGAGGTGCCCCGCGTCGTCGAAGTGGACGTGCTTGAGGAAGGTGCTGTGCGTATACGCGCGGTCAGACAGGAGCTCGGCGCGGAGCCGGGCGGGCGGGGTCTTCTTCTTGGTCGCCATCGGGTGTTGCCCAGAGGGGGTGGGGGTGGTCGCGGACGGAGGCACTACGTACGGCGGGAGACGACACCCTGGAAAGGGTCAACCGCTGCCCCGGTCGGGTCCGTCACCTATCCCCTCGGAGCCCCCGCGTCGTAGACTGCGCGCATGTCCATCAGCGTGCCGTCGACGATGCCGGGCGAAATCCCTGTGGTTCCCTCGGAGGAGGCGTGGCGCGCGATGTCGCCTGCGGCCCGGGAAGCCTTCGTGATCGGGATGAACGAGGCGCTCACGGAGGCGGCCGCGCTGATGAGCGAAGGTCAGCCGCACAAGAAGGCGAAGTCCCGCGCGATGGACCTCCTCGGTCGGCACTTCGAGGCCAAGGGGCGCACGGTGTATCTCGCCGAGGATCTGTCGGTGCTGTACCCCGGCGAGCGGGGGTTTGCGCCCGATGTGTTCGCGGTGTTGGATGTTCCGCAGCCCGAGGAGGACGAGCGGCTGGCGTGGGTGGTGGCCGACGAGGGCCGCGGCCTCGACGTGGTCTTGGAGGTGATGCACCGCGGCCACCGCGCCAAAGACCTCGCAAAGAACGTCGAGCGTTACGCCCGCCTGGGCATCCCCGAGTACTTCGTCTACGACCGCGCCCGGCAGCGCGTCACCGGGTATCGCCTGCCGGCCTCCGGGGTTCGCCGCTACGAGCGCATCATGCCGCAGGCGGGTCGGGTCCCCTCGCGACTGCTCGGCATTGACCTCGCTGTGCAGGGCGGGCGACTGTCCTTCTTCGACGGCATGGCCGAACTCTTCAGCAGCGACGACCTGATCAAACGCCTGTCGACCATGCTCGACAACCTGGAGGCCCGCGCCGAGGCGGAGCAAGCTCGCGCCGAGGCAGCCCTGGCCCGCGCCGAGGCCGAGCAGGCCCGCGCCGAGGCGGCCCTGGCAGACAAGGAGGCGGTCCTGGAGGAGCTGGCCCGCCTGCGCGCCGAGCTGGCGCGACGGGGCTGAGACGTGCCGCGGGTCGAGCTCGGATCGCGGGCGGAAACACCCCGTGCGTCCATCGAGAGGCTTTGTCCGACGCTCGGGGTTCCCCTGGAGGAAGCGCAACGCGCCGCGCTGGCCGGGCGTGACGCCACGACCCTGCAGCGCATCTTCGACACGCTCGTACGCGACCGCGCCTGGCCGTCGTGAGTTGCCCCCGAGTGGTCAACCGTACCCACCGCCGGCTTCGCCTTGCGGTACTGACCGAGAAGGACCCGCGCAAGAGACCACTGCCGGAGCGGTAGAGTCCTGCGCGCCTACGCCCGTCCAACGACCTCGCGCGGCGTGTGGCGGCGAGGCGACGCTCGATGTCAGCGAGGGCCTCGTCCCAGCCGACAGGCTCCCAGCGGTCGCCTACGCGGGCGTACAGCATAAAGCGGGGCAGTACCGGTCTGATGACCAGTGCGCCTCCTTGGGGTGATTTGCACGGCGACAGGCGCCAGATCCGTGCGGACTCGCGGCATGGACACTGATCATCCGTCTGGCCCCGTCCCGCCTTATGCTGTACGCCCGTCGGGGCGTCGGTGCAGAGGAGGTGCCCCGCGTCGTCGAAGCGGACGTGTTTGAGGAAGGTGCTGTGCGTATACGCGCGGTCAGACAGGAGCGCGGAGCCGGGCGGGCGGGGTCTTCTTCTTGGTCGCCATCGGGGGTTGCCCGAGGGTCTATCGAGTCTTGTCGGGACGCGCCAGCTCTCCGCCGCCTGCTGAGCGGCCTACGATCTCGAATATCGACATGGGTGGCACAATGCCCTACCTCACCCCCGCTGCCACGCGCCCCTCTCCCTCCCAAACTACAGCGACGGCCAGCCCCCGAGGGCCCTCACCCCATCCTGTCCGTGCGTCACCCATCTACCCTCTCCCGTGACCGGGAGAGGGCGCCGTCGTACCGTAAGAATAGAGCGTGTGAAGGCCGCCGGGCCTGGCGCAATCCTCCCCGATCTGGCTACGAACTTGCGCGGTGCAGTACACAGTCAACCCGCGCGATCTTATCGGCCGACGAGAAGTTCCAAGTGCAGCCGAACACAAGACATTTTCGTGGGTAGACATCAGCCGAAAATGGGAAATGGCTTACGCGCGCCGCAGAGGGAGACACCTCTGCACCGCGCGGCCCGATGGCCCACCACCCCTTCGATTATCACAGCAGGAGAGAACCCTCTCCCGGTTACGGGCATTGTGCCGGACACATCTCGCGGAAGCCCCTTGTCAAGGGCCGCTGAGTT
>CAYUSB010000063.1:0-40611 GCA_964447205.1 uncultured Myxococcaceae bacterium | reverse complement strand
CTCGTCGAGGAGCTCGTCGTCAGGGAGCGGGGCCCCGTCCTCGTCGCGCGCGGACGGCAGCAGCGCGAGGATGTCCTCGCGGCTCTCGGGCGCGAGGGGCCGCTGGAGCCAGGGGCTGAACATCAGCCACGCAGGCAGGCGCGCGGTCACCTCGGAGACCACGGCGTGGAAGCGCGCGATGCGCGCCGGGTCGATCATGCCGAGGATCGCCCGCACGATCACGTCGAGCGACAGGCGCCGCGTGCGCGGGAGCACCGCGAAGGCCTCGCCCGCAGGGACATCGCGGAATGCGCCGCGGGCCGCCGCCGCGATCGCGTCGCCGTAAGCCCGCATCCGCGCGCCGTGGAGGGGCGGGGCGAGCACCTTGCGTTTGCGGCGGTGGCGCGCGCCGCGCGCGAGCACCACGGAGTGCTCGCCGAGGAGGGGCTCGACCACGCCCGAGGGAGGGTCCATCACGTCGGGGTCGGCGGCGAAGACCGCCCCGACGTGCCGCGGGTCGCCGGTGACGACGTAGGCCTCGTCGAGGGTCGGCAGCACGAAGGGGTCGCCGTAGCGCGCGGCCAGGGTGCGGAGCATCCGCGCCGGGTCGTACACGAGCCGCCAGGTGGGCGCCGCGCGGTGGAGCGCACCGGCGGGCGCCCCACACATTGACCGCGCACCTCACCGTCGCGGTCGGCGTCGATGGAGATCCGGGCCGCGAGATGAAACACCGTGTCCACTCCACGAAGCGCAGGGCGCGGCGTCTCCGGGTGGCGTACGTCTGCGACGGCGACCTCGACACGGAGGCGGGTGATCCACGGGGTGGGCGCGGGCACGATGGCGCGCACACGCCTGCCCTGTTCGACAAGCGCGCGCACGAGGTTGTATCCGACGAGCCCCGACGCGCCGGTCACGGCGACGAGTGGTGTGCTCCTAAACCACGGCCAGTTCGGGATGTGTAGTTTTCACAACGAGGTGCGAGCCCGGCAAGGAAGGGCGACGACGGCGGGCTGTATGCCCGGCGAGGATTCCTGACACCGCCGGGCGACGCGCAGCGCGCGACCGACGCGCGGGTTCGTCCCCGGTCGCGGGGGTGCGCCCGCCGTGGCCCCCGCACGATGGCCCCGCGCCACGGGGAGTTGGGCGCAAACACGCCGTGGTAGCGCACCAGCGGAAACCGCGGCGGCACGATCAGCGCGACCAGGCAGCCCATAAACTCCTGGGGCCGCATCGGCCGATGCGTCTCGCCCCCAGGCCGAGGCACCTTCAGCCGATACGCGACCGAGCCATCCTCCAGCAGCTCCACCCGCTCGCCGCGCACAAAACGCCCCCGGCCCGCCGCCGCGTCTCGCAGGGCATCGGCGCCCGTCGTCCTCGCGCACGGTGCGTATGATGCCCGTTTCGGACCGTCACCGCCCCCGGTTGCCTCCCCCGCATGTCAACGGCCGTCAGAGCCCTGGAGCGACAACTCCTGCGCCCGCCACGGGGACCTACTCCGAACTCCAGAAGCGGTCGGGGACACTTGCCGCGGGGGGCTTCGGTGGGGTACCTCCCCCGGTCAGGATCTTATGCCCTTCCGATTGCACGACAGCCTCACCGACGCCACCGTGGCCTTGCCCGCTCGCACCCCCGGAGAGACCAGCCTCTACGTGTGCGGCCCGACGGTGTACGGGTACATCCATGTCGGCAACGCCCGCCCCCCGGTGGTCTTCGACGTCCTCGTGCGGCACCTGGAGGCCTCGGGGCTCCGGGTGACCTACGTGCGCAACTACACCGACATCGACGACAAGATCATCGCCGCGGCCAACGCCGCGGGCGAAGACCCCCAGAGCCTGGCCGAGCGCTTCATCGCGGCCTACCGCGAAGACACCGAGGCCCTCGGGTGCCGGCCCCCCTCGGCCGAGCCCCGGGTGAGCGGGTACCTCCCGCAGATCGTGGCCCACATCGAGGCCCTGCTCGACAAGGGCTTCGCCTATGTCACCGACGAGGGCGACGTGTACTACGACAGCGCCCGGTTTGAGGCCTACGGGCGTCTGTCCAAACGCGACGTGGGGGCGGGGCGGGCAGAGTTTGGCCGCGGCAAGGCCGGCGACAGCAAACGCCACGAGCACGATTTCGCCCTGTGGAAACACGCCAAGGACCACGAGCCCCCCGGGGCCCGGTGGCCCTCCCCCTGGGGAGACGGGCGCCCCGGGTGGCACATCGAGTGCTCGGCCATGAGCCACGCCCTGCTCGGTCACGGGTTTGACCTGCACGGGGGCGGGATGGACCTGAAGTTCCCGCACCACGAGAACGAGATCGCCCAGAGCGAGGCCGTGTACGGCCCCTGCATGGCCGGGGCCTGGATGCACAACGGCTTCATCGAGGTCGACCTCGAGCGCGGGGCCGGCTTCTCCGAGCCCGTGGCCGCCCGGCTGCCCGACCTCTTCGCCCGCGAGCCCGAGCTCCGCAAGATCTCCAAGAGCGACCGGCAACGCCGCGACGACCTCCTCGCCCAGGGCGACACCCTCTCCGACGACGACGCCGCGCGCCTCGCCGTCTATACGCGGAAGGTGCAGGTCGGGGAGTGGTTCCAGCTCCGGAGGCTCTTGTCGCGGGTGGACGGAGAGGCCGTGCGCCTGTGGATCCTCGGGACCCACTACCGGGCCCCCCTGGGCTTCGAGGTGAGCGACGAGGCCGGGACCGTACGGCTGCCCGCCCTGGAGGCCGCCGAGAAGCGCCTGGAGTACTTCTACGACACCCTCCTCAAGCTGGTGGCCCGCCGGGCGGCCCTCGGGCCCGTCAAACCCGGGAGCCCGCCCCCCATCAGCGTGGATTTCTTCCGGAAGGTCCGGGCCGACTTCGAGGCGGCCCTCGACGACGACCTCAACACGGCCGGGGCCCTCGACCCCTTCGGGCGGGCCTTCTCCCGGGCCAACGACCTCTGCGACCAGAAGCGCCCCCACCCCGACGACCTCGACGCGGCCGAGTACACCCTGCGGCGCCTCGCCAGCACCCTCGGGGTGGCCGACCGCGACCCCGAGGCCTTCTTCCAACGGGTCACCGCCCGGCGCATCGAGCTGCGGGGTCTGCGCCGCAGCGACATTGAGGATCAAGTGAAGGCTCGGACCGAGGCCCGGGCTCAGCGTGAGTTTGCGAAGGCCGACGAGATTCGTGCGGCCCTTACCGCCCAGGGGATCGAACTGCGAGACGGGACTTCGGGCACCGCCTGGCGCGCGGTATAGTCCCCTTTACGTGAACAGGGACGGCATGAACCTCAAGCCCACCACCGAGGGCACCTTCCGCAAGACCCCGCTTCCCAACGTGCTCTTGTATGTTCGGGACAAGCGCCTGTCGGGCTCGATGATCGTCCACATCCCCACGACCGTTCCGGCCGTGGAGGTGTCGGGCGAATCGACCCTCGTCTTCGAGGGGGGGGCCCTCGTCGGGATCGCCCTGCCCAAGGAGACCCACTCCGTGGCCTGGGTCCTGCGCGAGCTCGACCTCATCACCGACGAGGCCCTCCTCGCCGCCCAGAAGGCCCACACCGACTCCGGGGCCGACGAGATGGCCACCCTCCTGCGCATGCGGGCCGTCACCCCGACCAGCCTCGACAAGGGCCTGCGCGAGTACAACCGCCGGCGGGTCCTCGACCTGTTTGGCTTCCCCGACGGCCACTACGCCTACTACGGCCAGGTCGACCTCCTCGAGGGTCACGGGGCCCTGCGGGCTCCCGAGGACGTATTGCCCATCGTCTGGCGCGGCCTGCTCAAGGCCCCGCCCGAGCCCGCGGCCGTCCAGGGGGTCCTCGACCGCATCGGCGACCGCCTCGTGCGCCTCAAGGCCCAACACGAGTTTGACCGCTTCGAGTTTGGCGCCGACACGGGCCTCGCGGCCTCCCAGCTCCGCTCGGGCCCCGCCGGGATCGCCCAACTCGAAGGGCTCGCCGACACCCCGACCACGGCCCGGTCGATGTTGTACCTCCTCGCCCTCACCAAGCAGATCGAGGCCGTGGCCCAGAGCCCCAACGGCGAGGTCGGGCGGGCCTCGAGCCCCTCGGTGGTGCCCGCCCCTCCATCGGCCCCGGGGGCCTCCCTCAGCCCGGGGATGGGCTCCCAACTCGACAAAATGCGCCCCAGCCCCAAGGGCCCCCAGACACCGCCCCCGGCCCGCGTGTTGACCCCGTCCGAGGCCGCGCCTCCTCTGGCGACCCCCGAGCCCGCCGCGGTCGCCCCGCCCCCCGCTCCGACCCCTGACCCGGCCACGGGCGAGCGCCTGGAGAAGAGCCGCCAGGAGGCCCTGCGCCACCTCAAGCGCATGGAGGCCTTCACGTACTTCGAGATGTTCGACCTCGGGCCCAAGTCCACCCCCGACGACGTGCGGGGGGTCTTCACCAAGGTCGCCGCGGCGTGGCACCCCGACAGGGCCCCGGCCCCGGCCCTCGTGCCCGTCTACACCGAGATCTTCGCCCTCTACAACGTGGCCTTCAGCACCCTCACCGACCCCAAGGCCCGCGAGGAGTACGAGGGCAGCCTGCCCGGGGGCGGAGGCACCGTCAACGCCCAACGCGAGGTCAAGACCGTCCTCGACAGCGTACAAGACCTCCACCGGGCCGAGATCGCCATCAAGCGCAAGAGCTACGACGAGGCCGAGCCCCTCTTGCGCAAGGTGCTCCAGATCACGCCCGACGAGCTCATGGCCAACCTCCTCATGGCCCAACTCCTCATGGAGACCCGCCCCCAGGAGAGCCTCGACACCGTCCAGCCCATGCTCCAGCGGGTCATCAAGGCCACCGACCGCAACGACAAGGCCCACTACCTCATGGGGGTCGTGCTCAAGCACCGCGGCGACCGGCGGGCCCAGGGGTACTTTCGTCAAGCCCTTGACTTCAACCCACAAAACCGCGACGCCCAACGCGAGCTGCGCATCGCCGACATGCGGGCCAAGCAGAAGGAGGAGCCCGAGCAGAAGGGCCTGTCGGGCTTCTTCAGCAAGCTCCTCAAGCGGTAGCCATCGCGTCGATCACGGCCGCGGCGAACTCCCGGGTGCTCGCCCCCCCGTCGAGGTCGGGGGTGCGCACGTCGGTGTCGGCGTACACCCGCTCGACCGCGGCCTCGATGCGCCGGGCCGCGTCGCGCTCGCCCATGTACTGCAGCATCATGGCGGCCGACAGGATGAGGGCCGTGGGGTTGGCGATGCCCATCCCGGCGATGTCGGGGGCGCTGCCGTGGACGGCCTCGAAGACCGCGCAGTCGTCGCCGATGTTGGCCCCGGGGACCACGCCCAATCCCCCCACCAGGCCCGCCGCGAGGTCGCTCAGGATGTCGCCGTAGAGGTTGTCCATGAGGAGGACGTCGTAGCGGGTGGGGTCGCGCACGAGGCCCATGCAGCACGCGTCGACGATGGCCTCGTGGGTCTCGACCTCGGGGAATCGCCGCGACACCCGGCGGGCCACCTCGAGGAACATCCCGTCGGTGAGCTTCATGATGTTGGCCTTGTGCAGGACCGTGACCATGCGCCGGCCCTGGGTCCGGGCGTGGCGGTAGGCAAACTCCGAGATCCGCAGGCAGGCCCGCTCGGTGACGATCTTGAGCGACTCGGCCACCCCGGGGACCACCATGTGCTCGATGCCCGAGTACAGGCCCTCGGTGTTCTCCCGGACGATGACGAGGTCGACGGCGTCGTAGCGGGTGCGGATCCCGCGGATCGACCGCACCGGCCGCACGCACGCGTACAGGTCGAGGGCCCGCCGGAGGGTGACGTTGACGCTGCGAAACCCGGTGCCGATGGGCGTGCCCACGGGGCCCTTGAGGGCGATGCGGTTGCGCTGGATGGACGCGATGATCTCGTCGGGACAGGGGTTGCCCATCTGCTCCACGGCCGCGGCTCCGGCGGGGTAAGGCTCCCATGCGATCTTCACCCCCGTGGCGGCGAGCACCGCCTGGGTCGCCTCGGTCACCTCGGGCCCGATCCCGTCGCCGGGAATCAACGTCACGCGATAATCCATGGGCTTTGGCGATAACGCCCCGACGGCCCGGGCGACAAGCCCCTAACGACACCCCCCCGCACGAAGGCCCGGGCGCGGGGCCGCCGCCGGGCCCATGGTTTGCAACGCCCGGGTGGCGGATGAAGATGGATCATCCCAAGGGAGAGCCATGCGCGCACGCATCTGGAGCCACCTGGGTTGGGGCTCGTTCGGGCCCTGTCTCCTCCTCGCGGTCGTGGCCACGGGCTGCGCCTCCACCCTCGACGGGGGATCGGCCGAGGTCGCCCAGGGCCGACCCGACGCCGCCACGGCCGACGGCGACGTCCCAGCCCCCCTCGGCGACGCGGCCGTGGTGACCGGGGGGTACGATGTCTTCGCCGCGGACGTGTGCCCGGGAGGTCGGCCCCCGGCCCTGCGGCAGTACCGCTGCGACCCCTTCGCGGAGCGGGCCTGTCCGCGGGGATACACCTGCCGGCCCTTCGTCGATCCGCCCACCGTGGCGTGCGGGGCCGAGACCTACCGGGCCGAGTGCTTCGTCGACGGGCGCGTGGCGGTCGGGGGCTTCTGTCAGCTCGGGACCGACTGCGCGGCCGACACGGCCTGCTTCACCACCGCCGCGGCCAACCGCTGCCTGCGCCTCTGTCGCCTCGACGGGACCGCCCCCGCCTGCCCCCGCGGCACCGTCTGCGAGCCCACCGACCTGCCCAACATCGGAGCCTGTCTATGAGACCCGTCGCCCTCCTCCTCGCCCTCGGGCTCGGCTGCGGCTCCCGGACCGGCCTCGAAGCCCGCGACGGGGGCCCCGGCCCCGTAGCCTGCGTCGCCGACCCCGACTGCGACGACGGGCGCTACTGCACCGGGGTCGAGCGCTGCCTCGAAGGGGTGTGTCGCCCTGGGGCCCCGGTGACCTGCGAAGGCCCCGCGGAGGCCTGCATGGCGTCCCGGTGCGACGAGGACACCCGGGCCTGCCGCACAGCCCGGGTGAGCCTCGACCGCGACGGCGACGGGCACTTCGCCCGGAGCTCGGGAAACCCCACCTGCGGCGACGACTGCGACGACGACGACCCGGCGGTGCACCCCGGGGCGGTCGAGACATGCAACGGCCGTGACGACGACTGCGACGGGTCGATCGACGAGGGGTCCCGGCTTACGCCCACCGACACCCTGACCCGGGTGAGCGACGCCGAGACCCTGCCTGGAGGCCCCGGGGGCCTGGCCTGGACGGGGGCGGCCTACACGGCGAGCTGGTGGGCCTATCAGGGAGGAAAGGCGCGGGTGTTCGTGGCTCCCTTCGATCGCGCGGGGCGACGGGCGGGCGCGGCCGAACCTGTCCACGGGGGCCCCGCCGACGCGTTTGGGGCTGCGGTGGTGTGGACGGGACAGGAGCTCGGGGCCGTGTGGCAAGACCGCCGCGACCCCGACGGGGGCTACGAGGTGTACTTCAACCGCTTCAGCCCCGGGGGCGAGCGCCTCGGCCCCGACCTGCGGGTGAGCGAGACCCGGGGGCACTCGATCCACCCGAGCCTCGTGTGGACCGGGGAGGGCTTCGTGGTGGTGTGGCAGGAGGCCATCGACCCGCGGGATCCGTCGCGGTACATCCTGGCCGTACGTCGCATCGACGCCACGGGGCGTCCTGCCACAGTGTCGCTCGTTCTCGCATCGATCCCGAGGAGCGCCGAGGGGCCGAGCGTGGCGGCGGGCCCGGACGGGGCCTTCGGGGTCGCGTGGACCGACACCCGGGACGGGGGCCGGGCGGTGTACTTCGAGAGCTACTCCCTGGGCGACGCGCTGCGCTCGCGGAGCCCCCTGCGCAGGGTCTCGTCCCCCGGGCACAGCGCCGTCTATCCCCACCTCGTGTGGAACGCCTCCCGGTGGGTCCTGGCCTGGTACGACGACGCCCCCGACTCGCCCGACCACGAGGTGTGGGGGGCGGCCCTGGGAGCCTCGGGCCAGTCGCTGGTGCCGGCCCGGAGGCTCACGACCGACCCTGGGTTCTCGCGGTACCCGGTGTGGCTCCCGCGGGGCGACCGGCTCCTGCTGGTGTGGGGCGACGACCGGGCCGGGGCCCAGTATGCCCTGTGGGCCCAGGAGTTTTCGCCGACCCTCGACCCCCTCGGGGCGGCCATGCAGGTGACCCCCACGGCCCCGATGGCCGCGAGCGTGTCGCCCAGCCTGAGCTTCGGCCCCGGCGGCGACGTGGGGGTCCTCTTCCGCGATCAGCGCGACGGCCGGATCGCCACGTGGTTTACCCGGCTCCAGTGCACGATGCCCCCATGAGGCTCAGGCGAGGCCGAGCAGGGGGATGCGCCCCGGGTGGACCGTGAAGGTCACCGGGGCGCTCCCGGGGGACTCCCCGTCGAGGTCGAGGGGGCAGGGGTCGGCGGTGTCGATGACCACCTCGCGCCCGCGCAGAAGGAGCACCTCGGGGTGGCGCAGGTGGGCCCCGCGGTACACGTCGGGCATGGCCCGGACGACGGTCCCGAGGCGGTCACCGCGGAGGAGGACCACGTCGAGCTGGCCGTCGTCGAGCACGGCCTCGGGGGCGAACATCATCCCCCCGCCGGCCCAGCGGCCGTTGCAGGCGAGGGCCAGGTGCAGGGCCCCGTCGTGTACGACCACCCCGTCGAGGGTGACCCTGGCGTTGGGGGCTTTGTGGTGGCGCAGGGCCTGGAGCGTCCCGAGCACGAACGAGGCGGTGCCCCCGAGGGCCTTGCTGCCGGCGTTGACGGCCCGGTCGACGCTGCCCGACAGCCCCGCCGAGGCCACGTTGAGAAACCACCGCGCCGTAGGCTCTCCCGCGTCGGAGACGAACCGGGCCTGGCCCACGTCGATGCGCCGCGGGGGCAGGGACACCATCGCCTCCAGGGCGGCCTCCCACGAGGCGTGTCGGAGGTTGCGCCGGAAGTCTCCCCCCGTCCCGGCGTGCAAGACCCCGAGCTGAACCCCCTCGGCCTCCGGGGTCATCAGGCCCTGGGTGACCTCGTGGTGGGTCCCGTCTCCGCCCACGGACAGGAGGGTGGTGGCCCCCCGGGCGACGGCCTCCTGCACGAGTCGGGTGGCGTGCCCGGGCCGGGCCGTCAGGTGCATCTCCCACGCGGGGAAATGCCGCCCGAGAACCCGCCCCAACTCGCCCAGCCGACCGCGGGCCTCCCCGCCCCCCGCCCGCGGGTTGACCACCACATGAACCCTCTGTCGTCCCATCACCCCCGGGAGCAGAGACCCGGGGCGCACCCGCTGTCAACGTCCCTGGCGCCTGCTGCCACGAAGATTGGCGCGAATCGGGTCGGCGTCGGTCAGGCGGGGCGACGGCGGCGGCGCGCGAGGGCGAGGCCCAGGGCCAGGGCGGACAGGGCGAGGCCCGTGCGGGAGCCCGGACCCGTGGTGGGGAGGGTGCGACACCCGCAGCCTCCGCCCGCCTCGGACGGGGCCGTGACGGGGCCGGTGTCGGGGGTGGCCATGGAGACGTCGGCGATGAAGGGGACGTCCGCGAGGGTTCCGGCGTCGACGATGGGCGACCCGGCGTCTTCGGTGAGGGGGGAGGCATTGGGGGACACCGCGGCCCGGAGCCGACCGCGGTTGCCCGTGGAGGTGTCGTACCCGAGGGCGCACGAGTCGATGGCCTCGTCAAACTCGGCCACGAGGGCGTCGTTGATGGCCTCGGGGGGCGCCCAAAGGACCCACACCACGTCGAGCTCGCGTTGGGTGTTGGGGAAGGCGGGGCTGCGGTTGCCGTTGACCCGGATGAGGTCTTGCACGGTCACGTCGACCCGACGCCCCCGCACCGTCACCTGCTGGTTGTAGTAGGTGGGAGGGGAGTCGCGCCCGTAGCCGCGGGGCACGTTCTGCGGCTCGGCGATGAGGTAGCTCGGGCGGACCTCCGAGGCCGGGATGAGCCCCATCAAATACAGGTCGAAGTCCGAGAACCGGAACGAGGGCCGTTCGGTGCGGAACATCCCCGGGCTGAGCTCGGTCCAGGCGTTGCCCTCCATGGGGGAGCCCCCGGAGTTGAAGAAGAAGCTCCAATGGGAGCGGTTGACCACCATCCCCGTGGCCGTGCGGTTGCCGCGCCCGAGGAGAGCGTCGAGGGCCAGCGGTTGGGGCCCCGTGGGACCCGCGTCGCCCACGGCCACGTCAGGGGTGGGTGTGCCGACGTCGGCCACGGCGGCGTCTGTGTCGGGCAGGGAGGCATCGGGGTCGCCGCCTCCGGTGGCGGTGGCGTCTGGGTCGACCTCCGCGTCTGTGGCGGCGTCGGCGGGAGCCGAAGGCCCGGCGTCGGGCGGGGGCGGGCCATTGGGAAACCCCGGGTACGCCGGCACGCTCACGTTGACCCCGTACCGGTGCCCGAACTCCTGGGTACAGATGAGGAAGCGCCCGAAATTCACGGCCCGGGGGTCGGTGTAGAAGCGCAGGGAGTTGAGGTACAGGAAGGCGTCGAGGGTGAAGGCGGTGCCGAAGAGGCGGTTGGTGTCGAAGACCTCGGTGCGCCCGTCGGTGCTCGACCGCACCCCGATCCCGCGGGTGTCGTTGCGGATGGGGAGGTAGTACGCGAGGGGGTCCTGGGTGGAGGGGATCTGCATGGCGGCGAGGTAGCGCCCCTCGACGAAGCCCTCGGTCTGGGACAGGACGTACGTGGCCTCCTGGATGAAGCGCACGATCTCGCGTTGGTTTTCTGCGGGCAGGCGCTCGCCGAAGACCACCTCGTCGTCGGGCCCGTCGGTGAGGATGTATCCCCGTCGGGTGATGCGCGCGACCACGATGGCCTCCGCGGAGGTGGCTTGGAGCAAGGCACCAGAGAGGGCCAGCCCGGCGGCCAGCGTACGCACGCGAATCACCACAGAAACCTCCAGGCGCCCATCGAGAGGCGCACCGCGGCGGGGCAGAGCGCTGCACGCGTGCGGCGGGGGGCCTCTTACCACCCCTGCCCCCCGGTTGCACAGGGGGCCTCCCGGACGGACAAGACGTCGCAGACGGTGCGCTCGCCGCGGAGGTCGAGGTGGCTCAGCGGGTGCCGTCGTTGCGGTCGCAGCGCCACCCCTCGGACTGCAGGGGGTGGTAGTGATGCGGACGGGCCCGGGAGACGCAGCGTACGCAGGCCACCTGCCGCGCGGCGTCGGTCAGGGTCATACACTGCGGGATGGTGCGCCGCTCGTTGCCCGTACGGTGCGCGAGCACGACCCCGCTCGTGAGGGTGGTCATCCCCAACAGAGCCCCTGCCACAATGCCCTTCATGGTCTTCGTCATGGTGTCGCTCCTTGTCCCTGCGGCAAACTTACCGCATCACTCCATGCTCGTGTCAACCCTGTCGGGGGCAGGAGGGGCCTCTCCCCCCGCCGTGCGCTCCGCGGGGCGTCGGTGCTACCCTCCCGCCGCGCGGGGTGGCACCGGCCGCCCACTCCTCCGGCGAGGTACACCCCATGGTCGACCCCCCTCCCGCCGCGGCCCCTCCCGCGGAGGCCTCCCCCTACCGCGACGACCGGGCGGCCCTGCGCGCCGAGATCGGGGCCCTCCGCGCGGAGAACCAGCGGCTCCGGGCGGCCCTCGGGGGGCGGCAGACCCGCGGGACCTGGACGATCGTGGCGGCCCTCGGGGTGGGGGCCGCGGACGTCCTGGGGTTTTTGACCATCGTGGGGTGGGTCAACGCGCGCTCGGACAGCCATTTCGGCGCCGCGGTGGCGCTCGCGGTGGCGATGGTGGCCGCGCACGTGGGCCTCGGGTGGTACACCTTCGGCCGCGGGCGATAACCGACCACGCGGTGGGAGAGCCATGGCGACAAAAACAGTGCAGTTTGGAGGCAACGGGGTGCCAGGCTTCATCAAGCCCGCGGTGATCGCCCTGGTGGTGCTGGTCATGACCTGCATCGTCGGGTCGGCGAGCTGCACCCGGGTCGACGTGGGGCACGTGGGCATCCGGGTCCGCCTCGCGGGCTCCGAGCGCGGGGTGCAGAACGCCCCCGTGGTGACCGGGTGGGTGGCCTTCAACCCCATCACCGAGAGCATCGTGGTGTTTCCCACCAGCGTGCAGAACATCGTGTGGACCCGGGAGCCCCAGGAGGGGTCGCCCGCGGACGAGTCGATCTCGTTCGCGTCGAGCGAGGGGGTGAGCGTCAACGCCGACGTGGGGCTCGCGTTTCACATCGACCCCGCCAAGGCCCCGCAGCTCTACGCCCGCTTTCGGCAGGCCAACCTGGGGATCCTGGCCCATGGGTATGTGCGCAACGTGGTGCGCGAGGCCATCAACGAGGCGGCCTCGGAGATGCCCGTGCAGGAGGTGTACGGGGCGGGCAAGACCCGGCTCCTCATGGCGGCCCTGCGGAAGGTGCGGCAGGAGCTTGAGCGCGACGGGTTTGTGATCGACCAGCTCACCTTCAACTCGGCCTTGCGCCTGCCCGAGAACGTGGTCGGGGCCATCAACCGGGCCATGGAGGCCACGCAGAACTCCATCCAGGCCGAGAACCGCGTGCGGCAGATTCGGGCCGAGGCCGAGCAGAACATCGCCCGGGCCAACGGCGAGGCCGAGGCCGCCCGACGCAGGGCCCAGGGCGAAGCCGACTCGCTCCTGATCCGCGCCCGGGCCGAGGCCCAGGCCAACGAGATCGTGCGCCTCTCGATGAACCGCGAGGTCCTGTCGTACCGGGCCCTCCAGCGCTGGGACGGTCACCTCCCCGTGGTCAGCGGCAGCCAGAACGCCATGCCCATGCTCACCCTCGACACGGCCCAGGTCACCTCGCTCCCCGAGGCCGAACGCCGGGCCCGGCTCCAGGAGCTGCTCGGAGCCACCCCCCGGGCGGCTCCCGGATCGGTGGGTTCGAACGACACCGCCGCGCCCGCCGCGCCCGCCGCACCCGCCGCACCCGCCGCACCCTAAGGGCCGCCCCCAGGCTCGGGACCTCTGCGCGCAATTGTTTCGAGCCCCGCAGAGGATGGTACCCTCGGTGGCGTCGTGAGCGTTCCTGCGCCCCCCATCCCCTCTGCGCCCTCGTTGGGCCCCGTGCCCCCTGCCGTAGCGGTGCCTCCCCCGGAGCGCCCCCGGGTCGTACGTTGGGACCTCGACAAGACCTACCTCCACACCGACTTCGACTCGTTTCGGGGGCTGTTCTGGGCCGCCGTGGAGAAGCCCGAGACCAAACGCTCCGTCCCCGGGGCCGCGGCCCTCATCCGCGTGATGCGCTCGGAGCACCCCACCGTGCTCACCATCCTCTCCGGGAGCCCGTCCCAGATGCGCCAGGCCCTGGAGTCCAAGCTCCGCCTCGACGGCGTAGCCTGGGACGACTTCGTGCTCAAACACTCCCTGCGCAACCTCGTACGCCTGCGGTTTCGAGCACTCCGCGACCAGGTGGGGTACAAGCTCCCGGCCCTCCTCGGGCAGCGGTCCCGCGGCCCCGCCGACGCCGACCGGGAGATCCTCTTCGGCGACGACGCCGAGGCCGACGCCTTCGTCTACACCCTCTACGGCGACATCCTCGGAGGGCGCGTGAGCGACAAGCTCCTGCGGGCCATCCTCGAGTACGCCGGGACCTACCCCGACGTCATCGACGAGACCATCGAGCTCGTACAGACCGTGCCCCTGACCGACCCCGTACGGCGGGTGTTCATCCACCTCGACCGCCGCAGCGACCCGGAATTCTTCCGGCGGTACGGGGCCAAGGTGGTCCCCGTGTCCGACTATTTCCAGGCCGCCCTCGTGCTCGTGGGCGACGGCGAGCTGTCTGCCCTCGGGGCCTCCCAGGTGGCCGCCGCCGTGGTCGAGGCCGACGCCCGCGACATCGACGACCTCAGCGCCGGGGCCCGCGACATCCTCGCCCGCGGCCACTGCCCCCCCGAGGCCCTGGGCGCCGTCGCCCCCGCCCTGCGCGCCGGCGGGGGGCTGTGGTCGCTCCCCGCCCCCCAGGCCGAGCGCCTCGCCGACGCCCTGGAAGCCGCCGCCGAAGCCTCCGCCCAGAACGCCGACGCCCCCGTCGACGCCCCCCCCGCCGAGGCCCCCCCCGCCGAGGCCGCCGCGGTGGACTACCTCACCTCCCTCCTCGACGACCGGGCCCGCTGGGAGGCCGCCAGCGCCAAAGCCCGCAGCCGCAAGCGCCCCCCGCCCCCGACCTGAGGCCCCCCCTCCGCCCCAAACGAATGCGCTCGGGCAGGGTCCGCGTGGACGCGGGCTCCTGCGCTCCCTACACTGGGTCGGTGATGGCGCAGCGACGACGATGCAGGTGGTTGACGGGGGCCCTGACCGCGGGGTTCCTCGCCCTCGGAGGCTGCGGGGCCCGCACAGGCCTGCGCACCCCCGACGTGCCCACGGACAATCCCGGCCCCGACGTGCCCCAGCGGCCCGTCGAGCTGTGCGTCGAGATCCCCCCCGACGGGGGCGTGGTCACCGTAAGCCTCGCCACCCGCCCCCAGGTGAGCGTGGCCGATGTGTTCTTCGTCATCGACCGCACCGGCTCGATGGACCAGGAGATCGACAACATCAAGGCCAACCTCTCCGCCACCATCGTGCCGGCCATCGCCCGCACCATCGGCGACGTACAGTTTGGCGTGGCCACCTACGGCGACTTCCCCGTCGACCCCTACGGCGACCCGGGGGACGCCCCCTTCACCCTCGTGTCCCCCGTCGACCGCAGCGTGGCCAACGTCCAGGGGGCCGTCAACAGCATCCGGGTCTCTGGGGGCGGAGACAACCCCGAGGCCCTCGTCGAGGCCCTCTACCAGGTGGCCTCGGGGGAGGGGTACGCCCCCTGGATCACCCCCCGGGCCGGCTGCGCCGCCCCCGGCCGCCTCGGGTACGGCTGCCTCCGCCCCAACGCCCAGTCCATCTTCGTCCTGATCGCCGACGCCCCCTCGCACAACGGCCCCACCAGCGCCCACGCCTACTCGGTCCCCGCCTTCACCAACCCCGTACGGTGCCCCCCCGCCCTGCCGAGCTGCGCCGCCACCCGCGGGCCCCACACCTACGTCGAGGCCGTCAACGCCCTGCTCAGCGTCCGGGCCCGGGTCATCGGGATCAACTCCGGGTCGCCCCCCTTCTCGGGTCGCAACGACCTCGAGCGCCTCGCCGTCGACACCGGGGCCGTGACCTCCGCGGGGGCCCCCCTCGTGTTCGACATCGGAGCCGACGGGCGCGACCTCGACACCCGGGTGGTGAGCGCCGTCGAGACCTTCACCCGCCAGGTGCGCTTCAACGCCTCGGCCCGCGTGGTCGACCTCGACCCCGCCCAACCCGCCACGGCCTACGTCCGGGCCGTACGCCCCCTGTCGGCCATGCCCATGTCCCAGGTCGCCCGCATCGAAGGGTCGACCTTCGTCGGGGTCGTCCCGGGCACCGAGCTCACCTTCGGCCTCGACCTCGGGTCGGACATGCCCCCGCCCCGCGAGACCCTCCGCATCCCCGCCCGGGTGCAGTTTCTCGCCGACGGCCGGCCCAACCTCGGGTCGCGCGACATCATCCTCGTGATTCCCGGCCTCGACGGGGCGGGCTGCGACGGGGCCTCCGACGCCGGGGCAGGCCTCGACGCCGCAATGTAGCGCGAATACACATCGTTGTTCGGAGGCGCCTTGGCGACGGCGCGGTCTGCGCTAGTCTCGCGCGGTGATCTCGCCTGCGTTGCGCTCCGCGCTCAAATCCTATTGGGAATCCCTCGGGGGCGCCCGCCTCCCCCCCCTCCCCGACCACCCCGTCGAGGCCCTCCTCGCCGTCGTCGCCAAGAAGCCCCTCAAGGCCTCCCCCTGGGAGTTTGGCCCTGTCCCCGCCGCCGACCCGTGGCCGGTCCTGGCCCTCGGGACCGTGGCCGTCGACCGACGCTTCGCCGAGGTGCGCGAGGCCGCCCTGCGCTGGGCCTTCGCCGTGGCCGACCTCGACCCCGTGGCCCGAAAGCCCGATGGATCCTGGCTCGTCATCGACCGGGTCCCCAACAGCCAGGGCGACCATTTCGCCTTCGAGGTCGGGCCCGATGGCGTTCCCACCGGGCTGCGCTTCGACCGCCTCGCCCCCCTCGGCAGCTACATGGCCGCCCTCGCGGCCCGGGCCGCCCGCCCGGCAGAGCGGGTCGACGCAGGGGTCCCCCCGGCCACCCAACTCCAGGCCGCCGCCCTGGGGCCCGACCTCGTGCACACCGGCTTCGGAGCCCTGCCCCTGCTCCTTCGGGTCGCCCCGTCGACCTTCTTCGCCGCCCACAAGGCCCAACGCTGGCCCGAGGCCACCGTCTCGGTCCCGCCCTTCGAGCCGGGCCGTACGCCCCTGCGCACGGCCGCCCTGTGGGCCCTGGTGACCTTCCTCCGCACCCGGCACTTCACCCCGCCCCCGGCCCTGCCCAAGACCGACCTCCCCGTCGCCCTCACCACCCTCTTCGAGCGCCTGGCCGAGCTCGACCGGGCCCTCGCCGCCGACGAGGTCCCCGAGTACATCGCCTGGATGGCCTTCGACGACGACCCCGTCCCGGCCCGCGAGGCCCAAGGCTGGATGAAGGCCTTCGACGCCACCCGCAAGGCCGCCGCGGCCCCCGCCCCGGCCGACGACGGGGGCGAGGAGGGTCGGCGGTTTCGTGCGGCCTACGCCGCGGTGGAAGGGGTGGTCGTGGCCCTGGAGGCCGAAGACTCCATCGAGCTCGTGCCCCAACGGCGCCCCGAGCTGATCGACGAGCTGATGCGGGCCCTCTTCGAGGCCCGGGCCCACGAGCAGGCCGTCAAACGCATGACGGCCGTCTTGCTGGAGTCCGAGTGCGTCGAGGAGGTCTTCGCCGACGACCTCACCATCCAGCGGGCGTTTCGTGCCGGGCTCGGGGCCTGAGGGCCCTGACAGGGCCCGACAGGGCGACGGGCGTTCCCCCCGGGGCGGGGGCTATGCTCCGCCCCGCCGTCGTCGGCAGGAAGGGTGAAGGGTAGGGCGTTGCGCAAGACCTCCCGGGCGTGGGCATCTTCAGGGCTGGGTTGGGCCCTGTGCGCCATCGGGGTCTTCGTCTACGGCGTCGAACACTGGCGCCGCGGGGCCTCGGCCCGGGCCACCCAGACCGAGGGGGCGCGGTTTATGGCCCTGGCCGGGTGCCTCCTCGGGCCCGACGCCCCGCAGCTCGTGTACCGGGCCCAGGAGATCCGGCAGCGGCTGCGCGCCCTGGCCATGGACACCCCCCTGGCCCTCGCCCCCTCCTGGCTCGACCCCTGCGTCCCCCTGGCCCGGGCCCTGGCCGTCGAAGGAGCCCGGGTCGATGTCACCCGCACCGTCACCGCCGCCCCCACCCACGTCGGCCCCCGGGCCCGCGAGCTGGCCCTGCAGATCGCCCGGGTGGGCCTGGTCTGGCAGGTCCGCGGGGGCGACCCCGAGGTCGACATGGACACCCTGGCCGAGCTCCTCGTGCGCACCGCCGCCGAGCTCGAGCTGGCCGGGGTCGTTCTGCCTCGGACGGGCACCCTGACCGCGTCCCCGGGAGCCCCCATGGCCCCGGCCCCGGCCCCCCTCCCCCGGCCCGCCCTCATCGAGCTCCCCGGCCTCGACCCGCTGCCCCTGGGGACCCCGCGGCGGTTTCTGGTGGGCTCCCCGCTGCCCGCCCTGTCGGCCGTACGGGTCGACCCGCGCGGGGTCTCGATCGAGCCCCGCGGAAACACCCCCGCCCGGGCCTGGCAGGTGCGGGCCCAGGGCCTCGTGCGCATCCTGCCCGAGGACGGTCGGGCCGACGGCCTGGCCCCCGTCCTCCTCGACGGGCCGGCCGCGGTCCTGGGCCTCGGACGGGTGGCCGCCCCGCCCCCCCGGACCCCCCTCGCGGCCATCTCCCTCGACGCCCTGGCCACCGACCGGGCCCTGTGGCTCGCCGAGTCCGTACGCGGAAACGCCCCCGTCCTGGCCCGGCTCCCCGTGGCCCGAGCCGAGGCCGCCACGGCCCTGCGCCTCGCCCCGCCCACCCCCGCCTTCGCCACCCCCGGGGGCCCGGTGACCCCCAGCGAGGAGGTGGCCCTCGGGGCCGACGGGCGAGACATCTACGTCGCGTTTACCGCCCACACGGGCCCCGCCGAGGTGCGGGTCGGGGTCGTCCGAGCCCAGGAGGGAGGAGCCCGCCCCGCCGTGGCCGCCGTCCCGTTCGCGGCAGGGCCGTGGAGCCTCCGGGCCCGGCGTCCGGGGCTGTCGTTCTGCCACACCCGGGGGGGCCTGTGGCTCGTGGCCGCGGGCTACGACCGATGGCACCTCGGCCGGGTCGGGGCCGACGGGGTGCACGAGGCCCTGGAGATCCCGCGCGACCCGGGTTTCCTCGACGAGTCCGTGGTGGTGCGCTGCTCCGAGGCCGCCATGGTCGTGTACGGGGCCTCCCGCCCCCGGCGCAGCCCCGTCGTGCGCTGCGCCGGGGACGGGTGCGCCCGGGTCGGCCCCTGGGCCCCGATGCACCCGCGCGACCTGGTGGCCTACACCACGGTCGGGCCCGACGGCGAGCGGGTGACCCACCCCGAGTGGCCCTGGCGGGTGGCCAGCCTCGACGACGGGAGCCTGCTCGCGGTGCGGGCCGCCGGGACCCTCTGCGCCCTGTCCCGCTGGACCCCCGGGAGCCTCGGGTGGAGCCCCGAGCGCGTAATCTTCGACGCCGCCGCCGCCGAGCACGGGGTCACCCTCCGGGCCCTCGAGCTCTACGTCGAAGGGAGCCAGGCCCTGATCGCCCTCGGCCTCCCCGGGGCCACGGCCCTCCTCGCCTCCGACGACGGAGGCCGGAGCTGGGCGGGGCCCGGAGGCCCCAATCCGTCGGCGATTCCCGCGGCCCGGAGCGCAGACGACGCGCCCGTCATGGCGGCCCGGGGGCCGCGCTGGTAGGGTACCGACCGATCTGTACGCATGGCGATCTTTGTAGCGAAGCCCTCCCGGGGCACCCTGGTGTTCTTCGGGCTCGTGGTAGCGAGCCTGGCCGCCGTGCGTGGGTACGCCCGCCACGAGGTCCGGGTCGAGCGCCGTGACGGCCCCGCGAGCGAAGAGGCCCTGCGCTTCGCCGTGTGCCTCGCGGGCGGGCACGCGGGCTGGATCTTCCGCGACCCTGAGGGCCCCGACGCCCAGGCCCGCTGGGCCTACACCCTGACGGAGTGGCTCAAGGTCACGGCCACCGCCCCCGAGCTCGCCACCCTGTCGCTCGACCGCTCCACCGCCTGGCCCCTGCGCTGCCGGGCGCCCCTGGAGGGCCTGAGCGAGCGCCTCCTCCGGGTCGGCGGGGCCGGGGTGACCGCGAGCCACGCCTCCCGCCTCGGGTCCCTCCTGCGCACCGCCTCGCAGAGCCCCCAGCACCTCCTCGCCGCGGTCGACGACGGCAGCCTCGGCAACCTCACGGCCCAGGTCCTCGCCGAGACCTACACCCTGTCCACAGGGACCCGCAGCCGATGGATCATGCCCTCGACCGGCCCCGAGGTCCCCACCGGGCCCGTCACCCCGCGCTGGCGCCCCGTGGCCCCGACCGTGCAGCGGGTCGTGCCCGTGGCGGCCGACGCCGTGCTCTCGCGGGGGTACCTCGACGGGATCACCCGACGCCTGCGCTTCGTCGACGGGAGGCTCGAGGAGGAGCGGGTGGGGGCGGTGGTTCCGTGGGACGAGGAGGCCCGCGGGGCCCTCGGCCGGGCCTCGTCCGAGGTGTCACCCGTGGCCCTGGCCCTGGGGCCTTCGGTGCGGGTCCTCCCATGGCCCGAAGACTTCACCGCCGCGGGCCTTCCTCGCGACGCCCGCTGGCACGGGGCCTGGTCGTCCGACCGCTTCGCCCTCCTGGCCGAAGACTTCGGCACCCTGTCGGTCTGGGCCACCCCCGACGACGGCCCCGGGTGGACCCCTGCCCGGGTCGTAGGCCCCCCCGAGAGCCACCTGGCCGCCCTCCTGGGGCCCGACACCTCTCCCTCCGACACCTCCCCCGCGGGGTGGCGCCTGACGGGCCTGCGCCCCGTCCTCGACGAGGCCGCGGTGGTGCAGTACCGCCTGCGCCCCGTGGGGCGGTCCCTGGCGTCCGAGACCGTCCGCGTACGGCGGGTCCCCGACGACGCCGCCCCCATCGCCCTGCGGGGGGCCCGTTTTGTGACCTGCAGCGACGGGCCCACCCAGTACCTCGCCGCGGTAGGCCAGCAGGCCGTGACCGTGCTCCGGGCGCGGGGCGACGACCTCGTCGAGATCGCCACCCGGCCCGTGCAGTGGCCCCGGCATCGTGCGGCCCGGCTCCAGTGTGATGCCACCCGGGCCCTGCTCAGCCCCGACGGGACCGAGCCCATCGCCCGCCCCTGGGCCTGGCAGCTCTTCCAGTTTGCCGAGGGGCTGCCCAACGCCGCCCAACTCCCGATGCCCGTGGGGCTGGCGTCCAACACGGAGGTCTACGCCGTGGGGCTCACCACCGAGGGGGCGGTGGCCGTGGTGGGGACCCCCGAGGCCCTGCGGGTGATGCGCCTCGGCTCCGACGGGACCACCTGGACCCCGGGGTCGCTCCTCATGACCCTGCGCCCCGCCCTCCAGCAGCGTCGGGCCGTCCAGCAGGTCACCCTCCTCACCGAGGGCGACCGGGTCCTGGCCTTCGTACGCGGCGACACCCAGACCGCCCTGCCCCTCACCCTGGCCGAACGCGAGGCCGTCCCCCGTCCCCCCCCCCGCTACAGCCCCCCGGCGCCCTTCACCCTGATCGCCTGGAGCCGCGACGGGGGCCAGCGCTTCGTCTCGTTCTGAGGACGCACTCCCTTCGCGCGCGCTCTGCCGGATGGGCCGGGCTCCTCCTGCAACACGTTCGCGGGGCGGGCGCGGCGCCGTAGGCCCAGGACGACCCCATCCTGCACGAAACAGGGCCTTTGCGACGACCTCGACCCGTCTGGCACACACGGTGCTCAGCCTCGGGGCCGAGGTTGTCCACGATGAAACACATCTTGATCCTGGGGGCCGGCACGGGCGGCACGATGATGGCCAACAAGCTCGTCCGCGCCCTGTCTGGCGACGGCTGGCGGGTGACGGTCGTCGACCGCGACGAGGTCCACGTCTACCAGCCGGGGCTGTTGTTTCTCCCCTTCGGGTCGTACCGGCCTGAGGAGGTCGTCAAGCCGCGCAGACCCCTGCTCGATCCCGCGGTCGCGCTGCGCCTCGGCGAGATCGACCGCATCGCCCCGGACGAAAACGCCGTGTACCTCCGCGGGGGCGAGACGCTTCCGTACGACATCCTCGTGGTGGCCACCGGGTCGCGGATCGTGCCCGAGGCCACCCCGGGGCTCACCGGGCCGGGGTGGGGGGAGACCGCGTTTGATTTCTACACCCTGGAGGGGGCCACGGCCCTGGGCGCGGCCCTGGAGGGATGGGAGGGCGGGCGCCTCGTGCTCAACGTGGTCGAGATGCCCATCAAGTGCCCGGTGGCCCCGCTTGAGTTTCTGTTCCTCGCGGAGGCCTTCTTCACCCAACGGGGCCTGCGCGACAAGGTCGAGATCGTGTACGCCACCCCCCTGGAGGGTGCGTTTACCAAACCCCGGGCCTCGGCGGCCCTCGGGGGCATGCTCGACGACCGGGGGATCAAGGTCCTCGGCGATTTCGCGGCCTCGGAGGTCGACGGCGCGCGGCGCGTCCTGCGGGCCTACGACGGGCGCGAGACCGACTACGACCTGCTCGTGACCATCCCGATGCACGCCGGGGCCGAGGCCATCACCCGGAGCCAGATGGGCGACGCGGGGGGGTGGTTCCCCACGCACAAGCACACGCTGCGGAGCCGGGATTTCGCCAACGTGTTCGCCCTCGGCGACGCCACCGACCTGCCTTCGTCGAAGGCAGGGGCCGTGGCCCATTTCCAGTCTGAGGTCCTCTTCGACAACGTGCTCCGCCACGTCCGGGGCAAGGAGCCTCTGCCGGGCTTCGACGGACACGCCAACTGCTTCATCGAGACCGGGTACGGCAAGGCCATGCTCATCGACTTCAACTACGAGACCGAGCCCCTCCCGGGGCGTTTCCCGCTGCCGGGAGTCGGGCCCTTCTCCCTGCTCGAAGAGAGCGCCGCCAACCACTGGGGCAAGCTCGCCTTCCAATGGCTCTACTGGAACGTCCTCCTCGACGGCCAGGAGCTTCCCCTCGATCACCGCATGCTCATGGCCGGAAAGTGGAGCTGACGATGGACCCCCGCCCCTCCCTCCCCTCCGAGCGGCTCGCCACCATCAAGGCCCGCCTCGAGGCCGTAAGCGAGCAGATCGCCTACCTCGTGGCGCGGCAGAAGAAGTCCGACGAGCTCTTCGCCGAGGCCACCCCCATCCTGCGGGCCGTGATGGGGAGCGCCACCGACCAGCTCTCCGACCTGGAGAAGAAGGGCTATTTCGCCTTCGCCCGGGAGCTCGTCCGGGTGGGCCAGCGGGTGGTCGAGGGCTACGGCCCCCGCGACGTCCAGCAGCTCGGCGACGCCGTGGTGGACATCCTCGAGACCGTCCGGGCCCTGACCCAACCCGAGGTCCTGGAGATCGCCGGAGAGGCCACCGCGGCCATCCAACGTGTCAACGAGGTCGAACCCCTCGGGCTCCTCGGAATGGTGCGGGCCACCCGCGACGACGAGGTTCAGCGGGGCATGGCCGTGATGATGGACGTGATGCGCCACGTGGGCCGGGCCGCCGAGGCCATCGCCGCCCGCCGCGGCGCCAAGGGCCCCGGGAGCCGACGCGACAAGCTCGACGCCATCACCGGGTCGCGCAAGAAGAAGGCCCTCGGCACCGAACGGACACCGCCCCCCGCACGCCCCGCCCGGCCCGCAGCCACCACGGCCCCTGCGGCCACCACGGCCCCCGAGGCCGAGCCCATCCGCCTCGACGGGGTGGCCTTCACCCCCGACGGGCACCTCGCCGACCCCCAGGCCTGGACCCCGGCCCTCGCCGAGACCCTCGCCGCGGCCCTCGGGGTCCCCCTCGGCAAGGACCAGCGCACGGTGGTGGAGTTTGCCCGCAACGATTTTCTCCGCACGGGGGCCTCGCCCAACATCCGCCGCATCACCCTCGAGCTCGGGATCAGCACGAAGGAGGTCTACTCCCTGTTTCCGAGGGCCCCGGCCCGCACCATCGCCAAGATCGCGGGCATCCCCAAGCCCGCGGGCTGCCTGTAGCCCCGTCGGCCTCATCTTGTCCCCGCACGTCCCTCTCTTCAGCACTCAGGTTGTCGCATGAACGCCATCGCCACCCCGCACCGTAAGGTCGCCCTCATCGCCTCCCACGGGGGGCTCGACGAGGCCTATCCCGCCCTGATCCTCGCCAACGCCGCGCGGCAGTCGGGCATCGAGGCCTTTGTCTTCTTCACCTTCTGGGGCCTGGACATCATCACCGAGGCCAAGGTCGACCACCTCCACGTCAACCTCGCGGGCAACGCCAGTTCGGCGATGCCCACCATGCTCGCGGGCCTGCCCGGGATGGAGAGCCTCGCCGCGAAGATGATGAAGAAGCAGATGGAGGAGCTGGAGCTGCCCACCGTGCGAGAGATGCTGCAGATCCTCGACGAGGCCGGGGCCGAGCTCTACGCCTGCGAGCTGGCCATGAACATGTTCAAGCGCACGCGGGAGGAGCTCATCCCGCAGGTGAAGGACGTGATCACCGCGGGGGATTTCTACGACCTCGCCGACGGGGCCCAGATCATCTTCACCTGAACCCCTGGGAGGCGATCAGAGCACCTTCGGCGGGCCGTGGAGCTGCCCGAGGGTCTGGCGCGAGTGTTTGCCCAGGAGGTGCCCGAGGAGCCCCACCGTCGTACGGCAGTCGGCCAGGGCCCGGTGGGCCCCCGAGACCGGGATGTGTAGGGCCTGGGCCAACACCCCGAGGCCGTACCCCGGATGCCCCGGGAGCCCCTTGCGGGCCATGCGCAGCGTGCAGAACACCCGCAGCCCCGGAGCCGGGCGCCCCACCCGGGCGAGCTCCTGCTGGAAGATCCTGCGGTCGAACCCGGCGTTGTGGGCCACCAGGGTGGCACCCGACACCCACCCCAAGAAGGCCGCGAGGGCCGCGTCGGCCTGGGGGGCCCCGCGCACCATGGCGTCGGTGATCCCGTGCACCCGGATGACCTCACGCGGGATGGCCATCCCCGGGTCGACCAGGGTCTGAAACTGGTCGACCACGACCCCGCCCCGCACCCGCAAGGCCCCGATCTCGACGAGGCGGGCCCGACGGTCGATCCCCGTGGTCTCGGTGTCGACCACCACCACCTCGTCGGGGAGCTCGACCGCGATCACTTTGGGCGCAGCCTCGGTCCGCCCCCGGGGGCGCCGCGGAGCCTCTCGGGCGGCAGTGCCCGCGAGCGACCCGAGCCGGGCCCCGAAGGTCGGCAACACGAGCTGGGTCCCCCGCGCCACGGGGAGCGCCGAGACAGCCGGGACCACGGGAGCCACCGGGACGGCCGCAACCACGGGAGCCACAGGGACTACCGGGGCCATCCGCACGGGCCCCAGGGACCGCGTGGCTGCAGTCACGAGGGCGTCGGCCTCGGGGTCGCCCTCCCCCTCCGAGATCCCCGAGGCCGAGCCGTACCCCGCCAGATGTTTGCGGATCAGGTCGAGGGTCGAGCGGTCGAAGCGGGGTGGGGTTCGGGTGGGCATTGGGGTGTCGGGTCTCCTGAATACCAACACAGACGACCCAGGGGTCGCAACTCGGACGCCCCCTCTGGCGCGGATGTGACGAGCGACGGGCGACGGGCGACGGGCGACGGGCGGCGAAGCCGCAAGGGCGCAAAGGGGCGCAAGGGGCGGAAGGTTGTGGGAGCACCGGGCAGGCGAAGGTCGGCGCGCTGGTGAGGAGGGCACCGTCGTCCGCGATCCGCCGAGATGCTCACCCCGCGCTCCGACCCACACAACCTCCGACCCTTGCGCCCTTGCGGCTTCGCCGCCCGTCGCCCGTCGCTCGCTGGGAGAAGAGCGGTCAACCGTGCCCACCGTCGGCTTTGCCTCGCGGCACGGACGCAAGGTGGACGGAAGCCGAACCCACCATGGCCCCCCACCACCGGGCGCACCCCGCCGCAGACACCCGCGGAGCCTCGTCCGGAGCCGTCACCCAGGCGCGCACCCGGGTCGCCCCCGCCTGCCAGCGCAGGGCCGTCCCCAGACTCGCCCCACCCCCCGCCTGCCACAAGGGCCCCAGGAGCGACCGCAGGGCCGGGTCGTGCACCGCCTCGGGCCCACACACTGGCAGCTCCCCGAGGACCCACAGAGCCGCCCCCTGGGCCAGGCCCGCGGCCAGAGCCGCCCCCGTCTCGGGATGTACGAAGCCCCCCGCCGCCCGAAGCATCCCCAGGTCGAGCACCACCGCCGTCGGAGACACACACCGCAGCCTCTCCCCCCGCCCCGGAACCAGTTCGTACACCATCCCCCCCGTCCCCCCGAGGAGCCGGGTAAGGGCCCGCCCCAGACCCGCAGCCCGCCCAAGCTCGGCCGGGTGCCCCGTGGGGGCCTCCGCCAGGATCCACAGCCGCACAGCCTCGGCCCCAGCCTCCTCGGCCAGGGCAGCCCGATCCCGGGTCTCGGCCGGAAACACCCGCAGCGGATCGAGGTCGTCGGCAAACAAGACCATCTCCGGGTCGCGGGCAAACGCCTGCAATGCCTCGGCGTGGGGCCGCAGGATCGCCCCCAGGGCCGCGGCCGTACGGGCCACCCCGTCGTCGGCCCCGCCTCCCTCAGGAGCCACCACAGGGTCGCCCACACACAGGGCCTCCCAGGTCTCGCCCCGGGCCCCCACGGGTCGGGCCCCGCGCAGGGCCTCGCGGGTACTGCGGGGAAGGGCCTCGAGGGCGGCGAGCTGCTCCCGCTCGGCGAAGGCCGCGAGGGCGCTGCGGTTGGGGGCGTAGAGGCTCATCCACAGACGGGGACGCAAGACCCCCAGCACCCGCCCCGGGGTGCACCGCAGGGTCAGCGAGAGGGCCTCGGTGATGCCCGCGATCATCCACGCGGCCTCGTCCGCCAGGGCCGCGTGGGGAGCCGTGGCCACCAGGGCCGGGAGCGAAGGGTCCATGGCCCGGGCCACCGCCTCGGCCCAACGGCGCGACCACACCCGGGCTCCGGGGCGCCCATGGCGCAGGTGCCACACGGCTCGGGGATGGGCCCCCACGCGTTCGGAGAGGGCCCGGACGAGGGGTTCGGGCGTGGTCACCCGGGACACGGCCGCGGGATGCCGAGCCCGCAACCCCGCCACCCGTTCAAGCACCGCAGGGTCGCCCCCGTGCCGAAGCCTCCACGCCTGGAGTACAGCCCGCGCAAACCCCGTGGCCCCGTCGTCGTCGGTCGGGGGCAGGGCGTCGAGCAGGGCCGCGGCCAGAACCCCCCAGCGCAGCGAGACCACCGGGTCGACCGCCTCGGGGGTGGCCTCGGGAGACCGTCCGTCGGGGGTGACATACGCGAGAACCCGCCGGGCCCCAGGGTGGGCCCCCCGCATCCAGTCGAGGTAGGCCCGAACCTGCCCCGTTCCCTCGTCGGCGTCGACCTTGGCCTCGATCACGAGGAACCAGAGGCTCCCCGCTTCGTCGACGAACGTGCAGCACAGGTCCGGGGCCCGGGCCGCCACCCGAACCCCGTCCCCCACCGGGGCCTCGGTATCGACCCGGAGGCCCTCCCGACGCACCTCCCGCGGCGCCCTCGGCAGGGCGATCCACCCTCCCCCGGGGAGCGGAACGGCCCTATCCAGACACACCCCCACCAGGGTCCGAAGCATGGCCGGGGCGAAGGTGTGCGTCTGGGCGAGGTCGTCCCCGCGGGCCCCGAGGAGCCACGCCAGGAAGCGGGTGTAGGCCCGCTCGCGGTGCGACCACCCGAGGGCCGCGAGCGGATCGAACGGGACCGGACACCCGTCGAGGGCGGCCAGTTCGGGGTCGGCCAGGAGGGCCGCAATGGGGTCGTGGGGCGCAGCCATGGCCAGAGCCCCGAAGGGTACCCCAAGGTTCACCTCAGGCGACCTGGGCCAGGGCGAGGCGCACCCGACGAACCCGCTGGTCGACCACGGCCCGCTGCACCCCCAGGGCCTTCGCGGTGGCCGCAATGTCTTCGCCCCCGAGGAGGGTGCGGTGATAGACCACCCGAAGACCAGGGCTCAGCCCCTGGGCCCCGACCTGGAGGCGCAGGAGGTGTCGCCGATGGTCGACCGTGGCATCGACGGGAGCCCGCCCCGTGGCCCCGTGGGTGGCCGCGGTCAGGTCGGCGGGGCGATGCTTGCGGTGCCTGCGGTGCCGCGTTCGATGGGTGCACGCCACCGAGCGCACGACCGCACGAACCCAGGGCCCGAACCCCTCCTCGCTCCGACACTGGTCGAAGCTGGTCCACACCCGGAGGCAGGCCTCCTGGGCCACGTCGTCGTGGTCGGCGGGGTGCAGACCCACCACCCGGGCGGCGATCCGCAAGGCCTCCCCGCGTACGGCCTCGAAGAGCAGGGCCTCGACCTGCCCGAGCTCCCGCCTCCCCCGGGCCCGAACCCGGGCCGCGTACAGTCCATCCCAACAAGCCCTCTTCGTCGTCACGGTGCGCATGGGCCCGACCATGGAACCGTAGCCCGGCCTCCCCGGGCCCGACCGGCAACCCAGTGCCGGATGCTCCGCCCGAATCCGGCAACCATTGCCGAACGACCGCCGCCACCGCGGAGGGCGTTGACACGCAGACAGGGGGCGCGATTGTCTGCCTCCACGCATGGACAACACCGCCTCGCCGTCCCGTCGGGCCGTGATCACGACCGTCGTGGTGGGGGCCCTCGGGTACTTCGTCGACATCTACGACCTCCTGCTGTTCTCCATCGTGCGGGTGGCCTCGTTGCGCGACCTGGGGGTGGCGCAGGGGAGGCTCCTGGAGGAGGGGCTGTCGCTCCTGTCGGTGCAGATGTGGGGGCTCCTGGTGGGCGGGGTTCTGTGGGGGATCCTGGGCGACAAGCGGGGGCGGCTGTCGGTGCTCTTCGGGTCGATCTTGATGTACTCGGTGGCCAACATTGCCAACGCCTTCGTGCACACCACGGGGGCCTACGCCCTGTGGCGCTTCGTGGCCGGAGTGGGCCTGGCGGGCGAGCTCGGGGCCGCCATCACCCTCGTGAGCGAGACCCTCCCCGCCAAGACCCGGGGCTACGGCACCGCCACCGTAGCCGGGGTGGGCCTCCTCGGGGCCATCGCCGCGGCCCTGGTGGGGCGTTACCTCTCCTGGCGTACGGCCTACCTCATCGGCGGAGGCCTCGGCCTCGTGCTCCTGGCCACCCGCATGACCATGCTGGAGTCGGGCATGTTCGACCGGCTCAAAAGCGCCGGGAGTACGGTGGTCCGGGGCGACTTCACGATGCTCTTGAACGACCGAAGGCGCTTCGGGCGCTACCTCCGCTGCATCCTCATCGGCCTGCCCATCTGGTACGTGGTGGGCATCCTGGTGACGGCCTCGCCGGAGTTCGCCGCGGCCTTCGGGGCCACGGGGCCGGTGAGCGCGGGCGACGCCGTGCTCTACACCTACCTGGGCCTCGTGGTGGGCGACCTGTCGAGCGGGTTTGTGTCCCAATGGATCGGCTCCCGCAAGCGTGTGGTGGCCGCCTATCTGGGGCTCACGGCCGTCCTGAGCGCGGCGTACCTGTCGCTGTCGGCCCCGACCCCGAGCACGGTCTACGCCCTGTGTGTGGGCCTCGGGGTGGCCATCGGGTACTGGGCCGTCTTCGTCACCATCGCCGCCGAGCAGTTTGGAACCAACCTCCGGTCCACCGTCACCACCTCCGTGCCCAACTTCGTGCGGGGTTCGGTCCCGCTGCTCACTTGGGCCTTCTTGGGACTGCGTGGGAAGGGCCTGTCGCTGGTGGCCAGCGCCGCCCTGGTGGGGGTGGTCACCCTGGTCGTGGCCCTCGGCTCGCTGTGGGGCCTGGAGGAGACATTCGGCAAGGAGCTTGACTACACCGAGTGACCTCCGTCAACCGGCTTGACGGGTCAGAGCATGTTGACCGGGTCGATGTCGAGGGCCACCCGGACGTCGTCGCGGGTGTACGCGTCGAGGGCCTCGACGAGGTGCCCCAGGACCCGCCGCAGGGGCGGTCGGTCGGCCGCCCGGAGCATGGTCTGCATCCGAAACCTCCCCCGGATGCGCTCGATCGGCGAGGGGGCGGGTCCGAGGACGCGGACGAGGTTCATGGCCACGTCGGGAAGGGCCCGGAGGAAGGCCTCCATGCGGGTGGCCGTAGCCCGCAGGAGCTGCTCGTCGGGGCCGTCCATCCGCACCGAGGCCATGCGCCCGTACGGGGGGTAGCCAAGCTCGCGCCGGGCCACGATCTCGGCGTGGTAGAAGCCCTCGAAATCGTGGGCCTTGGCGTAGCCGAGCACGGGGTGGTCGGGCTGCCACGTCTGGATCACCACATGGCCCGGGAGCTCGCGCCGCCCGGCCCGGCCCGCCACCTGGGACAGGAGCTGAAACGTGCGCTCGTTGGCGCGAAAATCGGGGAAGGACAGGGCCGCGTCCGCCGCGATCACCCCCACCAGGGTCACCCGCGGAACGTCGTGCCCCTTGGTCACCATCTGGGTCCCCACGAGGATGTCGATCTCGTGGTCGCGGAGCTTCTGGAGGACCTCTTCGGTCCCTGTCCCGCTGGCGACGTCGCGGTCGAGGCGGCCCACCCGGGCCCCCGGGAACGAGCTCACCAGGGCCCCTTCGAGCTTCTCGGTGCCTACCCCGATGAGCTGCAGGTCGGCGCACCCGCAGGTGATGCAGACCCCGTTGTACGGAACGGTGAAGTCGCAGTAGTGACACCGCAGGGCCCCCTGACGGCGATGCAGCACGAGGGCCACGCTGCACGACGGGCACTCCATGGCCCCCGCGCACCGGGCGCACCGCACGCTCGGGGCGAACCCCCGGCGGTTGAGGAACAAGATCACCTGCTCGCGCCGCGAGAGCCTGTCGGCGATGCCGCGCACGAGGGGCAGGGAGAGGAGCTCGTGTCCGGTGGGGCCGCGGGATCCGACGCGTTTGAGGTCGACGATCTCCATGCTCGGGAGCTCGGCCTGGGTGGCCCGATCGGGCAGGTGCAGGAGCTGGTAGCGGCCCTCCATGGCGGCGAAATAGCTCTCGACGCTGGGGGTTGCGCTGCCGAGGAGGCACACGGCCCCGGCCCGGTGGGCCCGCAGGAGGGCGAGGTCGCGACCGTGGTACCGGAAGTGGTCGTCCTGCTTGAAGGAGGGGTCGTGCTCCTCGTCGACGATGACGAGGCCGAGGTCGGCGATGGGGGCGAAGACGGCGCTGCGGGCCCCGATGGCCACGCGGCACTCGCCCTTACGCAGCTTGCGCCACATGGCCTGGCGGTCGGCGTCCTTGAGGCCCGAGTGGAGCACGGCGAGGTCGTCGCCGAAGCGGGCCCGGTAGCGGGCTACGAGCTGCGGGGTGAGGGCGATCTCGGGCAGGAGCAGGAGGGCCCCGCGGCGTTTCTCCTGGGCGGCGTCCATGGCCCGCAGGTACACCTCGGTCTTGCCCGAGCCCGTGACCCCGTACAGGAGGAAGGTGGCCCGCTCGCGGCGGTCGAGGGCCCCCACCACGGCGCTGACGGCGTCGGCCTGGGCGGGCCGCAGGGCGGGCGGGACATCCCGGGGGACGGGGGCTCCGAAGAACGGGTCGTCGGGCACCTCGCGGGCCTCGAGGGTGACGAGCCCGCGTTGTTTGAGGGCCTCGACGGCGGCCCTGGGGGACTTGAGTTGGGAGCGCAGCTCGCGCATGGAGACCTCGCCCCGGGAGGCGAGGATCGACACCACCTGGGCCTGTCGGTCGCCGCGGAGCTTGGGCAGGGGGGCGGCCGGGTCGACGAGGCGGACGTAGACCTCCTCGCGGACGCGCGACCAGCGGGCCTTGAGGGTGGATTTACGGCCCTGGAGGTCGTCGCGGGGGTCGGGGTCGGCCCCCCGTCGGGCGATGGCGGGGGCCGCGGCCCGCAGGACCTCGCCGAGGGGGTGCATGTAGTAGTCGGCGGCCTCCTTGAGGAATCGTAGGAGGTCTTCGGGGAAGACGGCCTCGGTCTCGACGACGGAGAGGACGGGGCGGATGCGGGAGGGGTCGAGCCCTGACGGAGGCGCGACCCCGCCAGCCACGACGAAGCCCACGACGCGCTGGCCCCCGACGGGGACGACGACGCGCACCCCGGGCTCGATCTGGGCCGCGAGGAGGTCGGGCACGGCGTAGGTGAGCCTGCCCCGGAGCGGCAACGGGACGGCCACGTCGCAGTAGCGGCCCGCGGTGATGCGGGTCTCGGGTGCCGACGCGAACAACTCGGGCTGTCGTGTTGCCATGACCACCCCGCAGACTACTCCCGCGACGCAGCCCGCGCGAGTCCCCTACGGACAGGGTATGTCACACTCCCGGCCGGGCGCAGCGATGCTAGGATGGCGGCATGTCGTACCCAGTGCGCGCTCCGGGTCCGTTTCACGTAGACCAGCTCCGCTCGGGCGATCCGTACGAGCTCTCCGAGGGGCACCCCGTGTTGTGCCTGCCCACCGGCGGCAACGGCACGGGTCCCAACGGTCGCGGGTTTGTAGTGCTCGACACCGACCCCGCGGCGCCCCCGGCGGGCGTCGACGCGGGCATCGCGCTGTCGAGTGACACGCTGCGCGCGCCCGACCTGGTGGTGGGCATCGGCCCCGAGGAGCGCGGATGGAGCACGACGGTTCCCCCGCTGGCTGTGGAGTACGCCGCCGAGGGGCAAGACAACCCCGACTTGCGCAAGAAGATTGACGAGTTTCTCACCGCGGGCACCCGATGGGTGTGGGTGGTGCGCCTCACGGGGCCGCGCAGGGTCGAGGTTTACGAGCGGGGCAAGGCCACGCGCACGGTCCACGCGGGCCAGTCGCTGACCGCGCCCGGCGTCCTCAAGAACGACGTGCCCGTGGACGCCCTCTTTGACCGCGACGCCGCGCACGAGGTCGCGCTGCGAAACCTCGTCCAGCGAAGGGGCTACGACTCCTTCGAGGACGCCGTCGACAAGAGCATCCAGAAGGGGGTTGAGCAGGGCCGCGACGAGGGCCTGCGGGCGGGCCTCCTGCCGTTGCAGCGCTTGGTCGCGCGGCGCCTCGGGCGACCGCTGACGGCGGCGGAGTCGGCGATGCTGTTGGCGCGCGTCGACACCGTGGGCCCCGATCGCCTCGGCGATGTCGTGCTCGACCTCAGCCCCGAAGCGCTCGGGGCGTGGCTCGCCGACCCCGACGCTCGATAGCGTGATCCGCGGCCGCCTCTCTCCCCCCGTCGCCGTCGCCCTCACCCCCGCCCCGCCCCCCGCGCAGCCCACCATTGCCCTTCGAGCCGGTCGACCACGGCCCGCAGCACCCGCCGCGGGGTCCCCTCGCCCGCCACCAGCTCGTACACAAAACTCGACCAGTGCGGATCAACCACCGGCCCCCGCACCGCCTGATGAACCTCCCGCACCCGAAACGCGAGGATGCTCAGCATCCCCTGGGTCAGGGCCGGCACCTCGAGGGGCCGCAGCATCGTCAGCCGCCGACGAAACATCGCCGCGTCCTCCATGGCCAGCACCGTTCGTTGCTCGGCCACGTCGTCGAGTAGCGCGGCGGCCTCCTCGCGCAGATCGTCCAGGGCGTCAGGGGTCACCGCCATCACCACACACGCCCCCGGCAGAGCCCCCCCGCAGTAGAACGACAACGACCGCAGGGCCGTCCGCCGCGAGGCCCGGGTGTTGCCACCACGGTAGAGGTTTTCGGCCTCGTCGATGATCATCACGGGGCCCTTGCAGCCCTCGACCGCTTCGAGCAGCGACAACCACAGCATGATCCGCTGGTAGGCGTCCTGGCGGTAGTTGGCCCCGGAGGCCTTGTCGACCAGCTCGGCGGCGCCCAGAAAGCTCTCGATGGCAGGGCCCGGGGTGCGGCTCCGACCGAGTTGGAGCCGCAGCTTGCGGGCGGCCGGGCCCGCGATGGTCTCCCCCTCCGCCAGCCGATGCACGACCTCCACCACCCGCTTCAAGGGCCCCGGCATCCGGGTCCAGCTCACGAGGCGGTCGAGGGGCGACGGGGCCCCGGGCAGAGGCAGGACGGCCTGCTCCAACATCCGACGGAGGTGGCGCTGGGGGCTCCCAAGGTCGTTGTCCATGCGCTCCAGGGACAGACGAAACACGGGCCTGCGGTCGCGCAAGGCCCGGGCTGCGAGGTGCGACAGGAGGTGTGATTTGCCCGTTCCGTACCCGCCCACGAGCAGGCCGAAGACCGAGCTCTGCATCGCGGCGTGCTCGAACAGCCGCGAGATGGTCGCGTCGATGTCCTCGTGGCCGACGCTCAGGGCCTCCAGGGGCTCGGTCGGGGGCAGGCCGTGCGAGGCCCGCTGCAACGCCCGTAGCCCCGCCAGGGCCGCCTCCGGGGGCGTGTCGACCCCGGTCGGAACCTCGAAGGCCCCATCCCACCCCGCCGGAACCCGCAGGGCCACAAAGGGAGCGTGCGGGGGCGGTGGGCCCACGATCCCGCCCGTCGTGAGGGGCAATACGCGCATGGCCAGCGGGGGCAGGAGGCCGATGCCGTGTTTGCTGTCAAAGAGGGCGGGCGAGGCCGAGACGACCAGGCGCGTGGCCACGAGGCCGCGGCCCGTGTCGTTGTCGTCGATGAGCTCGCGGAGCACGGTGTACGCGTCGTCGCGGCGCCCGGCGGGGAGCTTGGGCAAGACCTCGGCCCGCTCGAAGACCACGAAGGTTCCGCGCCACCCGAGGACCCGCACGAGGTGGCTGAGCTCGCGCAGGGCGCGTCGGGCCGTACGGGGCGACAGGGCCGCCAGGGCCGTGGTCTCTTCGCTCCGGGCGAGCTCGGTCCCGGAGATCCACGCGTCGATGCGCTGGGCCTCCCGCCGCGGCTTGCGCGCAGGCTGAACGTAGGCCCGGGCCAGGGCGCACAGGTCGCCCCCCGCCCCGTAGGCGGCGATGCCCTGGTCGAAGCGCGACAGGCTCTCGGCGGCGTTGCGCGCGACGAAGGCGTCGAGCAGGGCCACGAGCCCCGTCGCCCCGCGGTCGCCCTCTTGCACCTCCTGCCAGCGCTCGGGGGCCACCAGGGCCCGCACCACGGCCCGCACGAGCAGGTCGAGGGCGTCGAAGGCCCGGCCCTCCAGCACCCGAACCCGGGCCGTCACAAAGCCCTCCCGCGCAGCCCGGGCCACGGCCTCGTCGAAGAAGGCCCCCGCGTCGGCGGGGCGCTCGGAGCGCACGAACACCACCTCGCAGGCTCCCGTGGCGTGCAGGTCGGCCAGGGCCTGCGACTGGGCCGCGTGCAGGGCCGCCTGCCAGGCCATCTCGAGGTGCTGCGCCGTTCGCTTCACGCCCGCGACGCTACGCCCCGCGCAGAGGGCCCCACAAATACAAACAACGCGGGCGGAGTCAGGGCCTCCCGGCCATACTCGCCCCCGCCATGAGCACCTCTGCCGAGACCACCGCCGCGTGGGAGGAAGACCCCCAGGGCGTCCGGGGACCCGCCCCGGGGGCCGAGCACGTGGCCGTGAGCCCCGACGACGCCTGGGTGGCCGCGGCCTGGGGAGAGACCCTGCGGGTGATGTCCCTCGACGACGGACGGGTGGCCCTCACCGTACGCGGACGGACCATCACGGGCCTCGTGTGGCTGTCGCCCGAGCAGCTCCTCGTGCTGCGCACGGGCGAGCGCTTCGGGGTGCGGGCCGTCGTGCACGCCGTCCCCGACGGAGGGGTCCTGGCCTCGGTCCCGTTGCCCGAAATGAACGCCCGGACCAGCACCCTCAGCATCCCCGCCCCGGGGCCCGACGGGAGCGTCTCGGCCGTCCTCGTAGGCCCCGCCCGCTGGCACGGGGGCGACCGCACGAAGATCCGCCGACGGCTCAGCTACGTGCTCCAGGGCCCCGCCTGGGAGGTGGTCGCGACCCTCGACCCCGAGACCCTCGGCGGGCTCCCGCAGCTCCCGCGGGCCCGGCCCGGCTGCGCGGCCATGAGCCCCGACGGCCACGAGCTCGTCGTGTGGCTCGGCGAACCCCTGGGCCCGGCCTCGGGCTCCGTCCCGCTCCAACGCGGCCACCTCCTGGGCCTCGACCGGCAGACGGGGCGGGTGCGGTGGAGGTGCCGGGCGGGCCTCGAGCTCGACGCCCTCGTCGGGTGCGACCCGGGGCGGTGGCTCCTGCGCGGTTCGGACGGTCTCGGGTGGAGCGAGGTGGGCCTCGTCGACACCGTCACCCCGGCCCTGCTCTACGACAGCGCCGACGACCCCCTGCGGGCCGAGAGGCAATGGCCCGGACCCAGTGTCCATCTCGACCTGCACCCCGACCGCGAACGGGTCCTGGTCACGGGGACCCAACGGGGAGACGGGTCCACACCACGGACCGTCCTGACGGTGCTCGACGTAGAGACCGGGACCCGGACCGGGGCTCCCCGGCTCGTCTCCGACCGCCCCCTCCCCGGGGCCCTGGCCGTCTGGCTCGGGGCCGACCGGGCCCTCGCGGTGGCCACCAAACGCTCCCGGTCCCCGATGACCCTCACCCGCTGGGACACCCTCTCCGCGGGCCCCTCCGCCACCAGCCTCGCCCTCGCCCTGCCCAAGGGCTTCGACCACCCCCTGGGCCTCGCCCGCTCCCCCGGGGGGCGCTACCTCCTCCTCTGCACCCGCCCCCGCCTCGCCCCCACCCGCCGCGACGCGCCCACCCTACGCCTGTGCCTGCGGGCCATCCCCGCCGAGCTCCTCGCCCCCTGACCCGGCCCCCATCCGGGCCCTGACCTCCGCCCGCACCTCCGGGGACCCCGCCTCCTCCCGTTGCCTCCGCCGGGCCACGGCCCGATCGCCCGCGGCCTCGGCCTCGGCCTGCCGCCCGAGGGCCACCCGCACCCCGACCTCCACCACCCCGAGCCCGAGGGCCACCCCGCCCCCGCGCAACACCACCTCCCCCACGGCCCCGAGGCCCCCGACCCCCGCGGCCACGGCCACGGCCCCCATCGCCGCGGCCACGCCCACCCCCAGGGCCACCGCCCCGAAGGCCGCACCCAACCCCGGGCCGAGGTCGTCGTACCCCGCAGCCCCCCGGGTTGCCTCTGGATCCTGCCTCCGCAGGGCCGCAGACACCGCCACCGAGGCTGCCAGGGCCGCCCCGAGGGCGGGCACGAGGAGCCCCAGGGTCGTGGCCGCCCCCCAACCGAAGGCCGCCCGCAGGGCCCCACCCAGGGCCTCGGGGCGCGGGTCACCGATGCGCCCGAGGAGGGCCACCCAGGCGGGCAGGGCCCGGCGCAGCACCGCGGGCCCGACGGCCCCCAGGGTGACCAGGGCGGCCCCGAGCGGAACCAAACCCCGTCCAGCTCGGGATGTGTGGTTTTCCCCGCCGATCCGCGTCGCCATGCGGCGTCAGGGTTCCTCGCCGGGCATGGAGCCCGCCGTCGTCGCCCTTCCTTGCCTGGCTTGCGTCTCGTTGTGAAAACTACACATCCCGAACTGGACGTGGTTTAGCCCGGGCCGCGCGCCCATCGGTCAGGTCAGGGTGTGCAGGACGAACGACTTGGTGCCCGTGGCCCGCTGGCTGCCCGAGACCACCGCGATGGTGTCGCCGGACCGGGCCCCGAGGCGCACCTGGGCGAGGCGTACGGCCGCCTCGAGGGCCTCGACGGGCCCTGGGGGGATGGGCTCCCACACGGGGGTGGTGCCCCACTGGAGGGCCATCCGACGGGCCGTGACCTCCTCCGAGCAGACGGCCACGATGGGGGCCGCGGGGCGGTACTCGGCCATCATGTTGGCGGTGTGCCCGAAGCGGGTAAACAGCACGATCCCGGCGAGGCGCTGGCTCCGCGAGACCAGGGCCGCCGCGGCCGCGCAGGCGTGGGAGTAGTCCCAGGTGTTGGAGGGCTGGGCCTGGTCGAGCGCGCGGTAGATCTCCGAGCCCTCCACCTCGCGGATGATGGAGTCCATCATACGCACCGACTCGAGGGGGTAACGGCCCGCGGCGGTCTCGCCCGAGAGCATGAGGACGTCCGTGCCGTCGAGGACGGCGTTGGCCACGTCGGCGGCCTCGGCCCGGGTGGGCCTGGGGCTGCGGATCATGGAGTCGAGCATCTGGGTGGCGGTGATCACCAGCTTGCTCCGGGCGTTGGTAGCCCGGATGGCCCGCTTCTGCACCATCGGAACCTTCTCCGACCCGAGCTCGACCCCGAGGTCGCCGCGGGCCACCATCACGCCCTCGCAGGCATCGATGATGGCCTCGAGGTTGGTCACGGCCTCGGGCTTCTCCACCTTGGCGATGAGGGGGGTGCTCCCGAGGAGGGCCTTGGCGTCGGTGAGGTCGGACGCCCGACGCACGAAGGACAGGGCGAAATAGTCGACCCCCATGTCCCGCCCGGCCTCGGCGTCGACCCGGTCTTTGTCCGTCAGGGCGGGCACGGAGAGGGTGGCCCCGGGGACGTTGATCCCCTTGCGGTCGGACAGGGGACCGCCCACCTCCACCGTGCACACCACGTCCTGCCCCTCGACCGCGGTGACCCGCATGCGCAGGAGGCCGTCGTCGAGGAGGACCGTGTCGCCCGGCCGCAGGTCGCGGGCCAGGGGGTAGGTGCACGACACCGAGGCCGCGTCGCCCGGGACGGCCCGGGAGGTGAGGGTGAAGGTCTGCCCCTCGCGGAGCTCGATGGGCCCGTGTGCGAAGGTCCCGCAGCGGATCTTGGGACCCGACAGGTCGCCGAGCACGGCCACGAGGCGACCCGCCGCGGCCGAGGCCGCGCGGATGTGGGCCAGGGTGGCCCGGTGCTGGTCGAGGGCCCCATGCGAGAAATTCAGCCGGAACCCATCGACCCCGGCCCGGATCAGGGCCTCCAGGGTGGCCGGGTCGGCGCTGGCGGGGCCCACGGTGGCGAGGATCTTCGCGCGTCGCATGGCCCGAGACCTTCGCACACCCGAGGGCCCCGTGGGAAACCGCAACGTGTCCGCCGGGTTGTCGCCCCCCGCGGGGCGATGCTACAGGCCTCGATCGTACGGCGAAGGAGCCCCGACGACCGATGACCTCCCCCAAAGCCCCCTCCGACCGCCTCGGCCCCCTCGGGGCCGTACGCGACCTGCTCCAGCAGCGCCCCCAGACCCTGGTGACCGCCAGCTCGGACGACACCCTGCGCCGGGTGGTGTCCACCATGAAATCGCTCGGGATCTCGCAGCTCCCGGTGCTCGACGGGACGACCCTGCGCGGGGTGGTGAGCGAGGTCGACGTGCTGCGCAACCTCGTCTCGGGCGAGGCCCACCTCGACAGCACCATCGCGGGCATCTTCGACACCGACTACGCCGCGGTGCACCCCGACACCCCCATCGAACAGCTCCAGGCCGTGCTGGCCGAGGCCCGGTCCGCCCTGGTCACCGACGGGCCCGCCCTCCTCGGGATCATCTCGAAGATCGACCTCATCGACTACCTCGCCCGTCGGGCCACCGAAGGCTGAGCCCTCTCCCCCCAAACATTGGGCGGGGGCGGGTGACAGCCGCCCCGACCGGGTGTAGTAGACCGATCCGTGCTCGGAGGACGCAAACAAATCCTGGTGGCAGAGGACGAGGCCAGCATCCGGCGGGTGCTGACCGTGCAGCTCCAGGCCGACGGCTACGATGTCCATGATGTGGCCGACGGGGCCGCGGCCCTGCGGGCCCTGGAGGAGCACCATTTCGACGCGGTGATCACCGACCTGCGGATGGGCACCCCCGACGGGATGGCCGTGCTCCGCTACTGCAACGAGCACCTCCCCGAGCTCCCGGTGATCCTCGTGACGGCCTACGGGACCATCGAGGTGGCCGTGGAGGCCATGCGCTACGGGGCCTTCGACTTCATCGCCAAGCCCTTCGACCTCACCGACATCCGGGCCGTGGTCACCAAGGCCCTGCGCACGGGGGAGGCCCGGCGGGGCGAGATCCGGGTCGACGACCTCGGTCAGGGCCGATACAAGATCATCGGGACCGACCCCTCCATGGGGGCCATCTACCAGATCCTGGAGAAGGTGGCCGACACGAGCGCTACGGTGCTCATCACGGGCGAGTCGGGCACGGGCAAGGAGCTCATCGCCCGGGCCCTGCACGAGAATTCCTCCCGCAAGGCCGGGGCCTTCATCCGGGTCAACTGCGGGGCCATCCCCCGCGACCTGATGGAGGCCGAGCTCTTCGGGTACGAGCGGGGGGCCTTCACCGGGGCCGTCACGTCGAAGCCCGGGCGCTTCGAGCTGGCCGACAAGGGCACCCTCTTCCTCGACGAGATCGCCGAGATCCCCGTGGAGATGCAGGTGAAGCTCCTGCGGGCCATTCAGGAGGGCGAGATCGACCGGGTGGGCGGGATCAAGCCCCTCACCGTCGACGTGCGCCTGGTGGCGGCCACCAACCGCGACCTCAAGCGCGAGATCGCCGCGGGGCGATTCCGCGAAGACCTGTACTATCGGCTCAATGTGGTCCCGGTGCACCTGCCCCCGCTGCGGGAGCGGCGGAGTGATGTTCCGCTGCTGGTCGAGCACTTCCTCGCCGTGCACGCGGGGCGCTTCAAGAAGCCCCAGAGCCGCATCTCCCCCGAGGCCCATCAGTGCATGGTGGACTACGCGTGGCCGGGCAACATCCGCGAGCTGGAGAACGTCATCGAGCGCTGCGTCCTGCTCTCGGACGACAACACCATCCGGCTGCGCGACCTGCCCCCGGAGGTGCGGGCCAGCGTCGGGAGCGGGGCCGATGCCGGGGAGACGGCCAGCCTCGACGCGGCCGACGAGGGCGACGAGGGCGACGACCTGGGCGGGCTCAAGGCCCAGGTCAAGGAGGCCACCGTACGCCTCGAGCGCGAGCTCATCGTGAAGGCCCTGCAACAGACCGGGGGCAACGTCACCCAGGCCGCGCGGCTCCTCAAGATTTCGCGCAAGTCCCTCCAGATCAAGATGAAGGAGCTCGGCCTCCGCGAGCCCGTGCCCTGAAGGTGCCCCGCGGGCCCGTTGCGGTATAGGTTCGCGGCCCTGATGCGCGCGCTGCCCTCCCTCCTCGCCCCCGTCGCCCTCCCCCTCGCCCTCGCGGCCTGCGAGCGCCGTACGCCGCCGTCGCCGCCCGCCCGCGACGTGGCCCCGGCCCGCACGGACGCCACGACGGCCGCGGTCCCGCCGCGCGACCCGGCGTCGCCGTCGGGGATCCCTGCGGTCGACGCGGGCCCGCAGACCGTGCTCATCGTGCGGCTGCGCAACGTCGACACGGCCCCCCTGCGGATCCTGACCAACCCCGACCTCAACGAGATGATCCGGGTGCAGCGGGCCAACGTGTCGGCTGGGACGTCCGACCGGTCGGCCCTGTACGCCGACGGGACCCGGGTGTCGCTCTTCCCCGTCGGGCGGATGCAGCGCTGCGACAGCGACGCGGGCCCGGGCTACGGCGGCCTCGGGCAGGCGGGCACGATCACCCTGGCGCCGGGCGAGGCCGTGGAGGTGGCCCGGTGGGACGGGATTCAGCGCGAGGAGGTCCTCGACCCGCAGCGGGGGGTGTGCTTGCGGGAGTCGGTTCCGTCGCCGGGGCGGTACCGGTTTCAGCTCGACCAGCCCCAACTGGAGGGCAGGCCCCAGTGTGTGCGGGCGATGACCCGGGTTCCCGTCGAGACCGACGGGGGGATTCCCGAGGTGGAGATTCGTTGCCGCAACGCGGCCCCGACGCCGCCCGCAGGGGCCCAGCCGCAGCCCGCGGAGGAGTAGGCGCAGAGGGTGCCTCGGGCCGCGGAGCCCGTTGGAGAGTGCAGGGAGTGTGCGGGGGATCGGCGGGGAGGGCCGTGGCCCCCGCGCGCATCACGCAGACGCGCGGCGGGGGCTCACGCTCGGAGGGTCAGT
>CAYUSB010000062.1:0-41968 GCA_964447205.1 uncultured Myxococcaceae bacterium | reverse complement strand
GCGGGCTTCGTCGAGGACGCGGGCTTCGTCGAGGACGCGGGCTTCGTCGAGGACGGGGGCGTGGTGGAGGACGCGGGCGTGGTGGAGGACGGGGGCGTGGTGGAGGACGGGGGCGCATCGGGCGATGTCCCGGGGTGCGCGTGCAGCGCCCCGGGGAGGGCCCGTCCGGGGGCTCCGGCGACCGCGACGGGGGTTGGCATGGTGGCCCTGGCGGCGGCCCTCACAAGGCGCCGCAGGGGCCGCAGGCGACACGGTGCGCGGCCGCACGAGGGGTGATACCGTCCGCCCCAATGCGGACGACGAGCTTCGGGATGATGGCCCTCACGGTGGGGGCGATGTTGGCACAGGGATGCGACGACGGAGCGACCCCGACCCCCGACGCGGGCGACGCGGGGGTCGTCCCCGACGCGGCGGGCGACGCGGGAAACGACGCGGGGGCCGCGGTCTTCACCGCACGCTTCGTGCTGTCGGCGACGGGGGTCCCGCAGCCGGGGCAGGTTCCGTTTCCGACCGACCTGTATCGCACCGACCCGGACGGGACCCTCAGCGACCAGCTTGAGGACTGGAGCGCCCTCGGGGTGCGCAACACCGAGCTCACCTTCACCGAAGGGTACGGGGCCCTCGACGGGTTCGGGCGCGTGGCCGGGGCCCTCTTCGTGATGGAGGGCGAGGCCGAGATCTCTCCCCGGGTGCTGCCCCCGGTGGGCCCCGAGGCCGGGCCCGACGTGCCCTACGCCATCGTCGACGTCGACCCCATGTCGCCGACGGTAGGCCAGAGGGTCCCGGCCGCGGCCGGGTTCGTGCCCGGGGTGCGGGTGCTCTCGGTGCAGCCCGACGGGGTGATCCTGGCCCCGGGGCGCCGATACGCCTTCGTGCTCACCACCCGGCTCCAGAGCGCGTCGGGCCCCCTGGCCGTGTCCCCGGGCTTCGCCGCCCTCCGCGACGCCCCGGCCGAGGCCCGCACAAACCCCGCGGTCCGGCTCTACGCCGACGCGGCCGACCGCGTGGTGGCCGCAGGGATCGCCCGCGACCGCATCGCCGCCATGGCGGTGTTCACCACCCAGACCACGGCCGGGGGCCTGCGTCGGGTGCGTGACGCCCTGGTGGCGGGCAGGTACGGCCCGGCCCCCCAGCTCAACACCGACCCCATGGCCGCCCGGCCCTACGGGGTGGCCCGGTTCGGGGTCGCCGCCCACGAAGGCTGGACGGCCACCCTCGACGCGTGGATGGGGACCCCCCGCCGCGACGCCATGATGCGCGACCTGCCCGGCGAGCCCGGAGGGGGGGACGAGGCCGCGGTGGGCTTCCCCCACGACGCCATCGGGGCCGTGGTGACCGGGACCTTCGTGTCGCCCGAGTTCCGACGGCCCCGGGCGGGGCAGCCCCTGCGCGACGACGGGACCATCGGCTTCGACCCCATGGGCGACGCCGTGGCGGCCAACGCCATGAAGACCCTCCCGGTCACCCTCGTGCTCCCGCGGGCCCCCGCCCCGCCTTCGGGGTATCCCGTGGTGATCTTCGGCCACGGCCTCGGGGGTCAGCGCAAGCAGCTCTTCGGGGTGGCCAACGAGCTCGCCCGGGCGGGGATCGCCACCATCGGGGTCGACACGGCCACCTTCGGGCAGCGGGCCGGGGGGATGTTCGAGACCGACGCCACCTCGCTCTTCGGGGGGCGGGGGACGTACATGGGCCCCGACGGCCTGCCCGACGCCGAGGGCTACGACAACACCAACTTCTTCGGCAGCCTCACGGCCCCGATGGTGGTCCGCGACAACATCCGCCAGACGGCCCTCGACTACGTCCAGCTCCGGCGCCTCGTGGGCAACCCCGCCCTCAACCTCGGGAGCGTGGCCGCCCAGTACGGGGGCACGGCCCCGCGCCTCGATCCGACCCGCGTAGGCTACGTCGGAAACTCCCTCGGGGGCATCATCGGGACGGTCTTCGCGGGCATCGAGCCTGACGTAAACCCCTTCGTGCTCAACGTCCCCGGGGCGGGGCTGGTGAGCGTTCTTGGGGCCGACTCGCCCAGCATCGGGCCCAACCTCGTGGCCGCGGCCTCGCTCTTCTTCCGCTTCCCGACGAGCGTCCCGATCGACCGCTGGCACCCCCTGGTGACCCTCTTCCAGGGGCCCCTCGACGGGGGCGACCCGGGCTGTTATGCCGCCGACGCCGCCCGAATGCACGACGTGTACATGACCATGGTCGACCGCGACTCGGTCGTGCCCAACCGGGCCAACGCCTTGCTCGCCCGGGCCCTTGGGCTGTCCCAGGTGCGCGGGGCCTGGCGCGTGATCGGGGCCATGCCCGAGGTGGCCAACCCCGTGCGGGGCAACACGATGGGACGCACCCACGCGGCCTTCTTGCAGTACCCCGCCACCCACGGGGGCAACCTGAGCTTCCGGTATGGCACCCAGCTCTTCGCCCCGCCCTTCCCCCGCGACGACACCCCCGCGCGGTTTCCGATGGTGGCCCGGCCCGCTCGGGTGCGTCAGCCCCTGGTGGCCTTCCAGCGCAGCGTGGTGGGCTTCCTCACCTCCGGCTGGCAGGGCCCCGGGATGGCCACCGTCGACGTGACGGGGATCGACTCGTACGAGGACTTCGACGACGACGGCTGGACCGACACCGAGGAGCGGACCCAGGGCACCGATCCCTTCGACGCCATGTCCCGCCCCGCGGGGATGGCCCCCCGGGCCCGCGACGTGGGGTTCTGACGGAGGACGTCGGTCACACGACCTCGCGGCCGAAGGGCCACAGGGCCAGGGCCGCGAGGCGCAGGTGGGCGATCGCGAAGGGGATCCCGATGATGGTGACGGCGCACCCGAGGGCGCACACCGCGTGGGCCAGGGCGATGGCCCAACCAAACAGCACCAGCCAGAGGAGGTTGAAGAGCAGCCCGAGCAGGCCCGACCCGAGGCCGTCGCGGCGGGTCACGACCTGGCGGTCGAAGGGCAGCAGGGCGTAGAGCCCCAGGCGCCAGGCGGCCACCGCGAAGGGAAACCCGACGATGGTGACGGCCAGGACGGCCCCGGCCAGGAGGTAGGTGAGGCACAAGGGGATGCCCCCGGCGAACACCAGCCACAGGAGGTTGCCGAGGGTCCCCATGGTGGTCATGCGAGCGCCGGAGTTCATCGCGGGACTGTAGCCTGGGTGCGGGGGGAGCGGCTACGAGGCAGCGAGGGCGAGGCGCTGGCGCACGACCTCGTACAGGGCCACCCCGGCGGCCACCGAGGCGTTGAGCGAGGCCACCGGGCCGGCCAGGGGGATCCTGGCCACGACGTCGCAGCGGGCCCGCACGAGGCGGCGTAGCCCGTCGCCCTCCGAGCCCACGACCAGCACCGTGGGGCCTGACAGGTCGACGTCGTCGAGGGCGGTGTCGGCCTCCCCGGCGAGGCCTACGCACGACCACCCTGCACCCGAGAGCTGCGAGAGGGTCTGGGCGAGGTTGGTGACCCGGGCGATGCGGGCGTGTTCGGTGGCCCCGGCCGAGGCCCGGACGACGGTGCCTGTGACGGGGGCGGCCCGGTCGCGCAGGGTGATGAGCCCGTCGGCCCCGAGGGCCACCGACGACCGGACGATGGCCCCGAAATTGTGCGGGTCGGTGATGGCGTCGAGGGCCACGAGGAGCCCCCGGGCAGGGTCGGCCACCTGGGACAGGAGGGTGTCGAGGTCGAGGTAGGGGTAGTCGCCCGCGGAGACAGCCACCACCCCCTGATGGCGCAGCCCCCCGGCGAGGGCGTCGAGGGCGTCGGGGGTCGAGGCCTCCACCGCCACCCGCCGGTCGAGGGCCGCCCGAACCACCTCCCCCACGGCCCCCTTGGGCGACGGGTCGAGGGTGTAGACCACGGCCACGTCGGCCGGGCGGGCCCGGAGGGCTTCGAGGACGGCGTGGGGACCGCAGAGGTGCCGCTTCACGCGACACCGCGGGGACAAGAGGCCAGAGGGAGCATTGGGGGAGGATCGGATCAGAGGCCGAGGTCGCCGAAGTCGGCACCGCCGCCGCCGCCGCCGCCGCCGCCGCCACCCGCCCCGCGGGGCCGGGCGGGACGGGTCGAGCGGGGGCGCGAGGTCGAGGCGGTGGAGCCGCTGCCTGCAGCGGGCTGGGCGGGCTGAGCGGCCGCAGCGGTCTGGGCCGCGAGCAGGGCGGCGGCCTCGCTGCGGCGGCGGTTGGCCTCGGCCTCGGCGGCGCGCTGGACGGCGGCCTCGGCTTCGCGGGCGAGGCGCTGGCGGTCGGCCTCGGCGCGGGCTGCCGTCTCGCGGGCGGCCTGGGCCTCGGCGGCCTGGCGCTCCTGGGCGGGCTTGACCACGCCGTAGAAACCCCCCGCGGCCACGACCCCGATGGCGGCGAAGACGATGCCTGCCACGGCCGCGACGGGGAGGCCCTTCTTCTTCTCGGCCTCGAGCACGGCCAGCTTCTGCTCCTGCTCCATCCGGAGCTGGAGCTCGCGCTCCTTCTGCTTCGACTCGGCGTCGAGGCGGATGCGCAGCTCGGACTCTTCGCGGGCCCGGCGGGTGCGCTCTTCCTCCTCGCGGCGGCGGCGCTCTTCGGAGGCCCGGGCCTCTTCGGCCTCGCGGGCGACCCGGATGCGCTCGGCCTCTTCAGCGGCGCGTTGGGCCTCGATGCGGGTCCGCTCGGCCTCCTCTGCGGCGCGCTTCGTGTCCTCCTCGGACTTGATGCGCTCCTCCTCAATCTCCATCAAGGAACGGAGCGAAAACAGGACCGAGTCCTCCTTCTGCTGCTGGCTCATCGGCGACCTTTCTGTCTGTGGGGACAACGCGGCGGCGTTTCGTACCAACCGCAGTGGGAATGTGTCAACGGCGACTGCGACGCGGGCTCGGGCCGAGGTCGTCGATGGCGAAGGGGTTGTTTCCGCGGTCGAGGTCGAGCCCCTCGGCGGGGTTGCTCAGGGCCGGGGGCCCCGCGGGGTTGGGCCGGGCGGGGGCGCGGCGGATGCGCGGGGAGACCCGGGCCGTCGGGGCGGTGGCCGTGGGGGGCTCGGCCACCGCGGGGAGCGGGGCGGGGACCGGAGCGGGGAGCGGGGCGGGGTGGGCGAGGGCCTGGCGATGGGCGGCTGCGGCCTCGGCCCGGGCGAGGGCGGCCCGGGCTCCCGCGGCCTCGACCTGCTGGGCGTGCCGGGCCTCCTGCGGAACCACCACCCCGAACCATCCCGCGGCCCCGACGAGGACCGCGGCCGCGAGGGCCAGGGCCACCGTGGCCCCGGCGGACACCCCGCGCCGACGCCCCGAGACCTGCTGAAGGGCCGCGGCGTGGGCTGCTACCTGGGCCTCGATCCGGGCGGCGAGGGCGGCCTCGGCGTGCTCCTGGAGCTGGCGCTGCATGGCCACCCGGGCGGTCTCGGCCTCGGCGGCCTGGAGACGTGCGGCCCGTGCGGCCTCGGACGCGGCCTGGGCGGCCCGGTCGGCGGCTTCGCGGGCCTCGGCCTCGGCCACCTGCTGGGCCTGTCGGGCGAGGGCCTCGGACGCGGCCCGAACCCGGGCAGACTCCTGGGCTTCGGCCTGGAGGCGCTCGGCCTCGATGTGCTGCAGGTCGGCGAGGAGGGCGGAGACCGTGTCTTCTCGTGAGGTCATTCGAGGCTCCTTGCGGCAGACGGGGAGATTCCCCGTGAGGGGAGACCGTCACCACCTTCGGACTCATACGCTCTGACCGGACTGAAGTTGTATACCCATCCTAGAATATTCTGTCAAGGCTGGAATGCCCGGACGTGCAGGGGCTCCTCTCTCGGGGTCTGTGCCGTCGAGGGGGGGGGAAGGGTCTCGGGCCCTGACCGCGGGGTCTCCTACTCCCGCCAGAAGAACTTCCAGGGGTTGTGCTTGAGGTCGCGCACCATCTCCTGGAGGTCGTCGTAGATTTCCTCGTCCATGAGGAGGGCCCCGACGGTGCCCCGGCCGGCCCGGACGTGGGCGCTGACGTGTTGCACGTCGCCGGCGATGGTGTTGGCCCGGGCGGCGAGGGAGCGCACGTCGCGGAGGGTGGCCCGGAGGTCTTCGAGTTGGGCGTCTCCGACCCCGTCGGCGATGCGGTGGAGCCGGGCGGTGAGGGCCCGGGCGTCGCGGGCGAGGGGGGGCAGGTCGCGTTCGATGGTGGCCAGGATGGCCTCGGTGCGGTTGAGGATCCTGCGCACCTGGGGGCCGTCGACGTAGCGGTCGCGGGCGGCGTTGATGAGCCCGTCGGCGTCGCGCAGGGCCGTGTCGGCGTTGACGAGGAGGCCGTCGATGCGGGTGCTGTTGCGCTCGAGGATCCCGTGGGTCTGGTGCAGGATCCCGGACAGGTCGTCGACCATGGTCCCGATCTGGCGGCGGTTGGTGCGCAGGGCCGTCACGGTGTCGTCGAGGAGGGAGTAGGCCCGGGCGAGGAAGAGGTCGATCCGGGGCGGGTCGATGCCCTCCTGGGGGAGGGTGAGGTCGAGGGGGGGTTGGGCCGCGGAGCCTGGTTCGATGGCGAGAAACTGCTCGCCCAGGATGCCCTGGGTGGTCACGAAGAAGGCCGCGTCGCGGTGGAGGTGGTTGCGGTACCGGACATCGAGGCGGGCGTGGACGCGCACGAGGCTCGACCGGCCGGTGCGGGGGTCGGGCTCGGGGCCACGAAACTCGACGCGGTCGATCGTGCCCACCCGCACCCCGGCGATCTTGACCGGGGCCCCGCTCTGAAGCCCCCCGGGGTTGTTGAAGTCCACCGTGATGGGAAACCGACTCCCGAGCTGAACCCCCCCCATCACCAGCACGAGCACCACGAGGAGCCCGGCTCCCACGAGCACGAGGAGCCCGACCTTAACTTCCACAGAGCGTTCGGCTGCCATTGCGACGGGGGGAGGATACTCCCAAGGGGCTACACTTCCATCGGCCCTTCTGCCCGTCCCTCCACAAACTGCCGCACGATGGGATCGGGGGCCGCCCGAAACTCCGCGGGGGTCCCGACCATCCGCAGGTTGCCCTGGTAGAGCATGGCCACCCGGTCGGCGATGGAGAAGATGGAGGCCAGGTCGTGGCTCACTACCACGCTGGTGACCCCGAGCCCGTCGCTGAGCTCGCGGATCAGCCGGTCGACCCGCCGTGCGCTCACGGGGTCGAGGGAGGTGGTGGGCTCGTCGAAGAGGACGTACCGGGGGTTGACGGTGAGGGCCCGGGCGATGGCCACCCGCTTGCGCATCCCGTCCCCGAGCTCGCCCGGGTACCGATCGGCGTAGTCGGCCATGTGGACCTGGGCGAGGCGCGGCAGGGCCTGGGCCAGGGCCTCGCGGGTGGACAGTCCGTGGTGCTTGCGCAGGGGCAGGGCCACGTTTTCGGCGCAGGTCATGCTGTCGAAGAGGGTGGCGTGCTGAAACACCATCGCGCAGAGCTTTCGCACCCGGTAGAGGTCTTCGCCCGCCAGGGACGACACGTCGTGGCCGTCGAGGATGATGCTCCCGGCGTCGGGTTTGAGCAGGCCGATGAGGTGCTTGATGAGCACGCTCTTGCCGGCCCCCGACGACCCGATCAAGAAGAAGACCTCGCCGGTGGGGATGGTGAGGTCGATCCCCTTGAGCACGTGCTTGGGCCCGAACGACTTACGAATGCCCTTGAACTCAATCACGCGGGTTACACCGGGAAGATCACGAAGCCTGCGCCCGAGATGAGGAGGTTGAGCACGATGACGGCGAGGCTGCTCGACACCACGGCCTGGGTGGTGGCGTTGCCCACGCCCTCGCTCCCGCCCCGGGCCGACAGGCCGCACCAGCCGCTCACCACGGGGATGGCGGCCCCGTAGGCGAGGCACTTGGTGAAGCCGATGGAGAAGTCGCCGATGTCGAGGAGGGAGGGGTTGAGGTAGGTGCCCGGCTGCACGTCGAAGATGGCCCAGGCCGTGGCGCCTCCGGCCAGGTACGACACCGTCCCGGCGTAGAAGATCAGGACCGCGGTCATCACGAGGGAGGCCAGAAACCGTGGGACCACGAGCCAGTCGACGGGGTCGACCCCGCACATCCGCAGGGCGTCGACCTGCTCGGTCACGACCATGCTCCCGATCTCGGCGGCGATCCCGGCCCCGACCCGGGTGGCCAGCATCAGGGCCGCGAGGCTCGGGGCGAGGTCGCGCACGAGCATCTCCAGGAAGGTGGCCCCGAGCATGGTGAGGTCGGGCACGATCCGCTGGGCCTGGAGGCCGCTCTGAAACACCAGGATCATCCCGATGAACCCCATGGTCACCGTGAGGAAGAACACCGACCGGTTGCCCACCTCGTAGCACTGGGCCAGGACCACCCCCCGGACCCGGCGGCCGCGTACGGACCAGTACAGGGTGCGGGCGAAGACCTCGAACAGGCCCCGGGCCGCCCGCAGGGCCCCCAGCACGGCGTCTCCGGTGCGCAGGGGCCACGAGGCCCGGGGAGGGACGGGGGGCTCGGGGGCGTCGTCGCGGGGGTCGTGGGCGTCGAGGGCGGGGGCGGTTGCCATGGGCGTCGGCCTCGATCAGCCGAGGAAGAAGGTGCTGAAATAGTCGACCACGAAGATCCCCGTGGCGGAGGCCACCACGGAGGCGTTGACGGCCCGGCCGACCCCCGGGGCCCCGCCGGTGACGGTGAGGCCGAAGTGGCAGCTCGACAGGGCCACGATGCACCCGAAGAGGACCGACTTGATGAGGCCGGTCAGGAGGTCCCACAGGTGGATGGCCTCGAGGAGGCCGTTGAAGAAGGTGGCCACGCTGACCCCGAGGAGGGCCTCGCCCATCACGGCCGCCCCGAGGAGGGCCAGGACGTCGCCGTAGACGGTGAGGGTGAAGAGCATCGAGACCATGGCCAGGACCCGCGGCAGGATCAGGTACGACAGGGGGTCGATGGCGAGGGTCTCGAGGGCGTCGATCTGTTCGGTCACGGTCATCGTGCCGAGCTCGGCCGTGGTGTTGGCCCCCACCCGCCCCGAGAACATCAGGGCGATGAGGATGGGCCCCACCTCGCGCAGGGTGGCGAACCCGGCCCCCCAACCGAGGAGCCCCTCGGCCCCGAAGCGGCGGATGAGGACCCCGGCTTGGATCACCATGATCCCGCCCGTAAAGAGGGCCGTGATGCCCACGATGGGCAGGGAGCGGACCCCCATGCGGTAGAGGTTGCGCCACAGCTCGGGCCCGTCGAGGCGCGGCGGCACGAGGCGTCGCAGGAGGCGGCCGGCGAGCACGGTGGCCCCGCCCACGTCGCGGGAGAGGTCGAGCAGAGCCTTGCCTGTGCGGCTCGCGAGGCTGTCGGGGTCGGCGGCCATCAGGAGCCTCTGTAGCCTACAACGGCCCCTCGGTCTTGCCGTGGATGAACTGATCCACCACGGGGTGCGGCGAGCCGAGGGCCTCGGCGGTGGTCCCGTCGAAGATCATCCGACCCTGATACAACACCCCGACCCGGTCGGTGATGGTCACGAGCCGGTCGAGGTCGCTCGACACCATGACCACCGTCGACTGGTTGGCCTGCTGCTCGGCCCGCAGGAGCTCGAAGATCTTCTGCGAGGTCACCGGGTCGAGGCCGGCGGCGGGTTCGTCATAGAGCACGAGGGGGGCTCGGGTGACGGTGGCCCGGGCGACCCCCACCCGCTTCTTCTGCCCCCCCGACAAGCCCGAGGGCATCCGGTCTTCGAAGCCCGGCAGGGACACGGCCCGCAGCCGGTCGGCCACCCGGTCGGCCAGCTCGGCCTCGTCGGTGACCCCCATCCGCCGCAAGGGAAAGGCGATGTTGTCGCCCACCGTGAGGTGATCGAAGAGGGCGTTGTTCTGAAAGAGCATCCCGATCCCGGCCCGAACCCGGTGCAGGCTGAGCTCGCTCACGCCCGTGACGGCTTCACCCCCAAGGCGGATCGTGCCTTTGTCAGCGGCCACGAGCCCGACCAGGGCCTTGAGCAGGACGCTCTTGCCCGAGGCCCCCGGTCCCACCAGCCCATACAAACACCCCCGCGGGACCGTGAGGTCTACGCCCCGCAAGACCGGGACGTGTTGCCCGGGGAAGGTCTTGGTCACACCGCGTGCTTCGATCACCCTGCGGGCAGCATATACTTAGCCCCGTCGTGCTGCTCCCCCTTCCTTGGGGCCCCCTCCGCGGCGGGGGCCGCCGCATCCTGTTCGTGGGTCTCCTGGCCCTGGCCTCCTGTGGCCCGGGCAGCGATGTGCCCTACGGGGCCTGCCAGGCCAGCGCCGTGTGCTCCCCCGACACCCGCCGGTGCATCAGCTTCACCAACGAGGTCAACGGCCGGACCGTGCCCCTGTGCACCGTGGCTTGCAACATCGACGCCGACTGCCCCGACCGCGGCATCTGCATCACCGCCGAGGACGAAAACCGCTCGCGTTTCTGCGTGCAGCGCTGCCTCCAGCCCGCCGACTGCCGCTTCCCCAACGCCATCTGCCCCCTCGTGCGCGGCGAGGTCGGGGCCTGCGTGCCCTGACGGTCGCCCCGACGGTCGCCCCGACGGTCATCGGGCGGGCGATTTGGGTCCCATCTCGGTGAAATCCCTCCCTGATTCCGGGGTAGGCTCGCGGGAAGATTGTCGCGGGGTCGGACTCCTCTGTGTGGGAGGAGGGGGCGCGCGATGTGGAGGTGCTAGTGCAACGCTTTGAATCAAGACGAAGTGCCTGGGGTTTGTGGGCGGGCGCCCTGCTGCTCGGGGCCGTGGTGGGCTGCGACGGGAGCTCCGTCGTCGGGGGTGAAAACGACGCGGGCGCGGGGCGCGACACGGGCCCTGCCCCGGTCGACGTCGCCGCGATGGACACGCCCGCGGCCGATGCCCCGGCCGTCGATGCCCTGCCCCCGACCGACGCCACGGACGCGGGGGTCGACGCCGGCCCCCCGCAGGATGTCTTCGCCGGGTGTCTCGTCAACGACGACTGCCGCGGCAACGAGTTTGGCTACCGGGTGTGCAACACCGCCACCAGCCAGTGCGTGCAGTGCACCCCGGCGTTCGACGGCAACTGCCCGCCCACCCAACACTGCGACGGGATGACCAACACCTGCGTGGCGGGCTGCCGCAACGACCAGGGTTGCCTCATGGCCACCGCGGGCGACGCCGGGGTCGCAGCCCGGCGCTGTGACACCGCGGCCAACCGCTGCGTCGAGTGCCTCCGCAGCGCCGACTGCCCCATGGGGAGCGTCTGCGCCGACGACCGCTGCGTCCAGGGCTGCGACCCCCAGAGCCCCTGCGCGGGGGGCCTGACCTGCTGCGGCGGGGCCTGCGTCGACACTCAGACCAGCGCCTCCAACTGCATGTCCTGCGGCCGCGGGTGCGCCGTCGCCAACGCCACCGCGCGCTGCGCCATGGGCATGTGCGGGGTCGGGATGTGCAACACGGGCTACGCCGACTGCGACATGCGCACCGACAACGGCTGCGAGACCCGGGTCGACAACGACATCGAAAACTGCGGGGCCTGCGGCCAGCGCTGCCCCAGCCCCGAGGGCGCGACCCCCGCGTGCCGCTCGGGGGTGTGCGTGGTGGGCACCTGCGCCGGCGGCTTCGGCGACTGCGACAACAGCCCCGACAACGGGTGCGAGACCGACACCCGCGCCAACGCCCAACACTGCGGCGGATGCGGCATGGCCTGCCCGGCGGCCGCCAACGCCGAGCCCACCTGCACGGGGGCCCGCTGCGGCATCCAGTGCCTCCCGGGCTTCGGCAACTGCGACATGGATCCGGCCAACGGCTGCGAGACCGACCTCGCCCAGAGCGTCGCCCACTGCGGGGCCTGTGGTCAGCAGTGCCCCGCCCCCGCCAACGCCACGGCCGTGTGCACGATGGGACGCTGCGGGGCCGGGACCTGCGCCGCGGGCTTCGGCAACTGCGACGGCAGCGCCGAGAACGGCTGCGAGACCGCCCTCGCCACCAGCCCCAGCAACTGCGGGGCGTGTGGCACCGCGTGCCCCGTGGGGCAGGTGTGCAGCGACGGGGCGTGCGGGGTTCCGTGCCCGCCGGGGCAGCTCCGATGCGGCGGGGTGTGCACCCAGACCGACAACGACCCGACCCACTGCGGGGCCTGCGGCAACCGCTGCCCCACGGGCCAGCTCTGCGGCGGCGGCCGGTGCGTCATGACCTGCAGCACGGGGCAGGCCGTGTGCTCCGGCGGCTGCGTCACACTCGCCACCGACAACATCCACTGCGGGGCCTGTGGCAACCGCTGCGCCGCGGGGTTCCGTTGTATGAGCGGGACGTGTCGGCTGTCGTGCCCGGCGGGGCAGACCCAGTGCGGCAGCACCTGCGTCGACATCCTCACCGACAACACCCACTGCGGCCGCTGCGGGAGCCCCTGCAGCAACGCCGAAAACTGCGTGGCCGGCACCTGCGTGCTCCAGTGCCCGTCCCCCCAGGTCCCCTGCCGGGGCATCTGCGTCGACCTGCGCCGTGACGCCGCCAACTGCGGAGCCTGCGGCACCCTGTGCCCCACGGGCTGCGTCTCGGGGGCCTGCGCCAGCGTCGTCGACGTGGCCTCGACCTTCCACAACAACTGCCTCCTCTACACCTCGGGCCGCATCTTCTGCTGGGGGTACAACAACGGGATCAACCGCTCGGGCGGCAGCTTCGCCCACAACGTCGCCCCCGTGCAGGTGGTCGACGGCATCGGCCAACCCGTCGAGAACGTCACGGCCCTCGCCCCCGCGGCCAACCACGTCTGCGGCCTGCGCAGCAACGGGACGGTGGTCTGCTGGGGGGCGGGCCTGGCCCCCACCAACGTCCGGACCCTGCCCACCGACGCCCTCGTCACCCAGGTGGCCGGGCGCAACACGCAGTTCTACGGCCTCCTCGACGACGGGCGCGTGGCCGGCTGGACCACCGCCCTCAACGCCACCCTCGTGGCGGGGATCACCGACGCCGTCGAGGTCACTGCGGGCCCCAACTTCGGCTGCGCCCGCCGGATGAGCGGGGCCGTGGTGTGCTGGGGCACCAACACCTCGGGCCAGCTCGGCGACGGGACCACCACCACCCGCACGACCCCCGTGGCCGTGATGGGCCTCACCGACGCCGCGGCCCTCGCCGCGGGGGAGGCCTCGGTGTGCGCCCAACGCCGCACCGGGGCCGTCGTGTGCTGGGGCAACAACGCCCAGTTTCAGCTCGGCGACGGGACCACCACCACCCGCATGACCCCCGTGGCCGTCGCGGGTTTGTCCGGCGTGAGCCTCCTGCGGGCGGGGCTGCGCCACGTCTGCGCCCTCACCACGGGCGGGGCCCTGCGCTGCTGGGGCGACAACCGCTACGGTCAGCTCGGCGACGGCAACCGCACCTCGCGGGCGACCCCCGGGGCGGTCTCGACCCTCGGTCCGCAGCGCACCTTCTCGCTCTACGACCATCACACCTGCGGGATCGGGGCCGACAACATCGTGCGCTGCTGGGGCTACAACCCCTTCGGCGAGGCGGGCGGCGGCACCGAGGCCCAGTCCACCCCGGCGCAGATCACGGGCCTGACGGGCGTGACCGACCTGCAGCAGGGGGGGGCCAGCAACGTGGCCACCGGGGCCGGGCGGGCCTACCGCTGCGTCCTGCACTCGGACGGGGGCGTGTCATGCTGGGGCAGCGGGGTCTTCGGCAACGCCTCGGGCCAGCTCGGCAACGGGACCACCGCCAACAACCCGCGCCCCGCCCGGGTGATGGGGCTCACCGGGGCCACGCAGATCAGCGTGGCGGGCAACATCGTGTGCGCCCGGCGCAGCAACGCCACGGCGATGTGCTGGGGCATCAACAACTACGGCCAGATCGGCGACAACACCACCGTCAACCGCGCGGTGCCGACGGTCGTGGCAGGGCTCGCCAACGTGGCCGAGATCCGGACGGGGGGCAGCCACACCTGCGCCCGGCACACCAACGGCACGGTGTCGTGTTGGGGGTACAACTTCGAGGGCCAGCTCGGGCAGGGCGATCAGGTCAACCGCTCGGCCCCGGTGCTGGTGTCGGGGCTCAGCGGGGTGCTGCAGCTTGATGTGGGGAGCAATCACACCTGCGCCCGGCTCAGCACGGGGCGGGTGTCGTGTTGGGGCCGCAACATCGAGGGCCAGCTCGCCGACGGGTCGACCACCAACCGGTACCGTCCGGGCTTCGTCACCACGAGCGCCTCCACCCTCAATAGTCCCGTGTACCTGGAGGAGGTCAACTTGATCCTCTGCCATGGCGCGTGGTGCCTGTCGCGGCAGACCGGGACCAACCGCGGGATGTCCTGGGGTTTGGGCTTCGGCGGCATTCGGGCCACCAGCCAGCCCCTGCTGGCCACGAGCCTCGACTACTCCAACGCGGGGGCGAGCACCGTCTGCCGGGTGGTCGCGGGCTCGGGGGGCAACACCGTCACCTGCCAGGGCTACAACGAGTTTGGCCTCGTCGGCAACGGGATGCCCGCCTACAGCGTGGGGGCCTCGCCCGTGGTCAACTCCAGCACCTTCGTGCGGGTCCAGGGCTCGTCGTACGCCCCGGTGTGCGCCGTCGACACGGCGGGCCGGGTCTTCTGCTGGGGCTGGACCGGCGACGACAACCTCCTCGCCGCGAACATCACGGGCATCACCGCCACCCCGGCCCAGATCACCATTCGCTGACACGATCGCCCGCCGCGGGATGGACCGGCGTCGGCCCGATGGGGTACTCCCTCGGGTCGACCCCATGGACCACGACCTCGCCGCACGGCTCGCCCCCCCCCTCGACGCGGCCTTCGCCGACCGCTCCCTGCTCGCCCAACCCGACACCCGGACGGCCGTCGAAGCCGCCATCGCGGCCCTCGACGCGGGCACGATCCGCGTGGCCTCCCGCGAGACGGGGCAGTGGGTCGTGCACCCGTGGGTGAAGAAGGCCATCCTCCTGTACTTCGCCATGCGGGGGATGACCCCGTCCCAGGCGGGGCCCCTGGCGTTTCAAGACAAGATCCCCGTGAAGGTCCCCCCCGAGGGGGTGCGGGTCGTGCCCCCGGGAACGGTCCGGTACGGGGCCTACGTGGCCCCCGGGGCCATCGTGATGCCGGGGTACGTCAACATCGGGGCCTACGTCGACCGCGGGAGCATGGTCGACACCTGGGCCACCGTGGGGTCGTGCGCCCAGATCGGGCGGGACGTTCACCTCGCGGGGGGCGTCGGGATCGGGGGGGTGCTCGAGCCCCCCGGGGCCCAGCCCGTCATCATCGAGGACGGGGTGTTTGTGGGCTCCCGGGCCATCGTGGTGGAGGGGGTTCGGGTGGAGGAGGAGGCCGTGCTCGGGGCGGGGGTGATCCTGACGGCGAGCACCGTGATCGTGGACGTCACGGGCCCCGAGCCGGTCGAGCTGCGGGGGCGGGTTCCCGCGCGCAGCGTGGTGATCCCGGGGATGCGGCCGAAGCGTTTTCCGGCGGGGGAGTACATGGTCCCGTGTGCTCTCATCATCGGGCAGCGGAGCGCGAGCACCGACCGCAAGACCTCCCTCGAAGACACCCTCCGTCAACACGCCGTGGCCGTATGAACCTCCTCGATCTCCCCCTCGAAGACGCCCTCCTCGCCCTCTGCGCCATCGCCTCCCCGACGGGCGAAGAGGGCCCCTTGTGCGACCGGGTCGAGGCCGACCTCGTGGCCCGCCTCGGCCGCGACGTCGTAGCCCGCGACGGTCACTCCCTGGTGGTCACCCCGGCCGCCCCTGCGGGTCTGCCCCGGGTGGGCCTGGTGGGGCACTTCGACGTCGTGCGGACCTCCCACGACGGACCCCCCCGCCTCGAAGGCGACCGTCTCTACGGGGCCGGGGCCGCGGACATGAAGTCGGGTCTCGGGGTGATGCTTCACCTCCTTGACGACCTCGTGCGGGGCAAGGTCCCGCGGTACGCCCCGACGTTTGTCTTCTACGAGCGCGAGGAGGGCCCCTTCGTCGAGAACCGCCTGGGCGACCTGCTCGAGGCCTATCCCTCCCTGCGCACCCTCGACCTCGCGGTGTGCCTCGAACCCTCCTCCAACGTGCTCCAGCTCGGGTGCATGGGGAGCCTGCACGCCCGGGTTCATTTTCACGGGCGGACGTCGCACTCGGCCCGGCCGTGGCAGGGCGAAAACGCCATCCACAAGGCCGCGGGGTTCCTCGCCCGGCTCGGGGACTACGGGGTCCGCACGGTGGTGCACGAGGGCATGGAGTACCGCGAGGTGATGAGCGCCACCCTGGCCGAGGGGGGCCGTGGTCGCAACGTGATCCCCGACCGGTTTACCCTCAACGTCAACGCGCGGTTTGCCCCGGGGCGTACGGTCGACGACGCGGTGGCCGAGCTCACCGAGCTGGTGGCCGGGGAGGCCGAGGTGGAGGTGTTTGACCGCTCGCCCTCGGCGATGCCGCACCGGAGCCACCCCCTCGTGCAGACCCTGCTCGATGCGGGGGTTCCCCGGGTGGAGCCGAAGCAGGCCTGGACGGACGTGGCCCGTTTTGCCGGGGTGGGGGTGGCCGCGGTCAACCTCGGACCGGGGACGCAGTCGCAGGCCCACCAGCGCAACGAGTACACCGACCGGGCCGACCTCGCGGCGGGGATGGTCCTCTTCCGGCGGTGGCTGTTTGGGGAGTGACCTCTCCCCCGCTTCCGCGCGCCCCTCTCCATAAATGGCGAGGGGCTCCGCGCGCTGTCGGGGTTTGGTTCGGGTGGTTGACTTTGTGTCGTGAGACCTCCGCAACGCACATCGAGGTCTACAGAGGGAGGAGCCCCTCGCCATTTATGGAGAGGGGCGCGCGGTAGCGGGGGAGAGGTCCTCACGCCCGTTGCAGGTACACCCCCGGGCCCCCGGGGGTCGCCCGCACCGTCATCGCCCCGTCGCGTACGATCACGTCCACCGGGCCGCGCCCATCCCCGCGATACACCGCCGTCGTCGGCCCACGCCACCGCGCCGCCTCGCCCCGTGCCGGAACGAGCCGGGCCACCTCGGCCCCGTCGCGCCCCCCAGAGCCCACAGACAACACCGCGGCCCCTCCTTCGTGGGGCACGAGGCAATAGAGCCCCGTCGTTCCCTCGGACTGGCCGAGCCGCAGGTACCACTGCCTCCCCGCGAGCGGCAGGCCCCATGTCGCCCGCCCCGGCTCGACGGGCATCACCCCCGCCGTGAGCAACCGCGGAGCCGTGAGTCGCAGCGCGAACGCTGCGAGCAGGTCGGTCCAGCACCCGAGGGCGTCGAGGTCGGCGTGGTCGGCGCTGAGGTCGGCGCACATCGTCAAGAACCTTGCCCACGCGGGCTCCTCCAGGCTCCCGGGGGTGACAAACTCGCTCCGCGCGAACACCGCGGTGAGGGGGCCTTCGGGGCGGGTTCCGAGGCGCAGGGTGACGTGGGTGATGCGTCGGGACACCGCCGTGTCGACCGCCCCGCCGATGGAACCCTCCGCCCCCGCGGCCTCGGCGGCGTCGAGGAGGGCCGTCCACGCGGCCTCGTCGAGGCGGCGATACCCTCGTCCTGCCCCGGCCATCACCGTGAGGGCGGCCGCGCGGGCGTGCAGGGCGAGGTCGAGGGGCCCCGTGGGTTCGGCCACGCCGACGTCGGGCCACACGGCGGTCTCGGCCCAGAGCATCAGGTCGGCGTTGCGGCGGGCGAGGGCCCGGAGGGCGGCGCGATCCATGGGGCCCGAGTGTGGCACGGGAGACCCGCGGGGAGGGGGCGTTGCCGGGCGACCCTGCGTGCACTACACCCAACACATCATGCACCCCGCGATCATGTACGGCCTGCTCGCACTCTGTGTGGCCCTCTTCGCCGGGGCCTGGTGGCTCGATCGGCGCCCCGACGGGCACCACCTGGCCGGGCTGCGGCGGTTCTCGCTCATCGCCCAACTCCTGGCCCTCGGCGGGGCCGTGATGGTCCTGCGGCCCGGGCACGGAACCCACGACAGCCCCGCGGCCTTCGCGGCGGCCATCGGCAACGGGACCCCCGCCCTCATCGACGTCTACAGCAATTGGTGAACCCCCTGCCTTCTGGCAAGGCCGTCGGTCGACGGTCTCGAACGACAGTATCAGGGACGGATGCAGGTGGTTCGGGTGGACATCGAGTCGCCCGCGGCGCAGCTCGTGGTGCGGCGTTACGGCCTGCGGGTGACGCCGACGTATGTGCTCGTGGACGGCCAGGGCCACGAGGTGTGGCGGCAGACGGGAGGTTCGCCCGACGCGGCGGCCGTCGCGGCGCAGATGCAGCGGCTCCGGCCGCGCTGACCGGCGACGGGCAACAGCTGCGGGCGACGAGGGACGGACAACGGGGGACGGGCAGCGAAGCCGCAAGGGCGCAAGGGTCGCAAGGGGCAGGCGGTTTTTGGGGCTCGGAGGGCGGCGTGATCCCCTCGACGCCTCGCCGACGACAGGCACCTCGTCCGCAACACCCGCACCCCCAGCGCGCCTTCGCCTGCCCGATGCCCCCTCCAACCTCCGGCCCTTGCGACCCTTGTGCCCTTGCAGTTTCTGCCCTCCTCCGCCCGATCGCCCTCCTCCGTTCGATCGCGCGTCGCCCCCCGCCCGTCGCCCGTCGCTCAGAATCGCCAGCTCACGTTGATGTCCACCGTCGTCGCGAAGCGGCCGAAGCCCGGGAAGTCCGTGCTCCCGCCGAGCACCGCCCGGTGGTACTGCCCCCCAAACCCCAGCCCCAAGAGAAACCGCCGCCCCAACCGGAAGGTCCACCCGGCCGTGATCCCGGCTGCAAACGCGTGCCCCGAGAGGCTGTCCCCGCCCGCCTCCCCCCGCCGCGAGGCCGTCACGGGCCCCGCCTGCACGAAGGGCGACACCCACAGCCCCGACGGGGCCGTCCCCAGCGGAAACACAAACACCCGGGCCCGAAGCACCAGGCCCGCCACGTCCCCATTGGGCTGGGTCCCGTCGCCCTGGCCGAGCACGTTGCGGTTGACGATCCACGGGACGTACAGCCCCGCCGAGGCCTGGGCCACCGCGTAACACCCGAGGGTCCGTTGGTACCCGAGGTTGACCACATGCTGCCCGAGGTCGGCCACCAGGGCGTTGGGGCGCTCGCCGCAGGGGGCAGGCTGGGCGTCGGCCCGGGAAGCCGCCAGGGGAGCGGCCAGGAGGAGGGCGACCAGGAGGGGCAGAGCGCGCGTCACCGCCGAAGAGTACACGGCGAGTGATGCACGAGGGGGCGCGGTGGGTTAGGTTCGGCCCGTGCCGTACGAAGCGTTTTCCTTGCGCGCCGATCCTGTCGGCGCACTGCCCGAAGAGTGGAGCGCCGCCTTCGCGGACATCCACGAGCGCCCCTTTCGGGCCCGGCAGGTGTTCCGTTGGATCCACACCCGCTCGGTGGTCGACCCCGCGTCGATGACCGACCTGGCCCGCACCCTGCGCGAAAAACTCGCCGCGTGGGACATGCAGATGCCCGCCGTGGTCCTCCAGGCCCATCGGGCCGCCGACAACACCCGCAAGGTCCTGGTGGGGTTTCCGCGGCGCGCGGACGGGGGCACCGTCGAGACCGTGCTCATCCCCCCGATGCCGGGCGAAGACGACCCCGACGAGGTCGACGACGACGACGACACCGCCCAGGCCGCACCCGCCAACGCGCCCGGCCGCAAGCTGCCGTTTGGTCAAGCGCCTGACCGGGTCACCCAGTGCATCTCCACCCAGGTGGGGTGCGCCATGGGATGCGTGTTCTGTGCGTCGGGGGTGGCGGGGCTCAAGCGGCACCTCACGGCGGGCGAAATCGTGGCCCAGGTCCTCATCGGCCGCACCCTGCTCGACCCCGGAGAGGCCCTGCGCAACGTCGTCCTCATGGGCATGGGCGAGCCCCTGCACAACTACGACAACACCGCCCGGGCCCTGCGCCTGCTCACCCACCGCGACGGGATCGACCTGTCGACCCGCAGGGTCACCGTGAGCACCTCGGGGCTCGTGCCCGAGATCGAGCGCCTGGGCCGTGACTTCAACGGCGAGATCGCCCTGGCCGTGTCGCTCCACGCCCCCACCGACGCCCTGCGCACCAGGCTCATGCCCATCAACAAGCGGTACCCCCTCACGGCCCTCATCCCGGCCCTGAGGCAGTACCCCCTGGCCCGGCGGCGGCGCATCACCATCGAGTACATCCTGCTGCGTGGGATCAACGACCAGCGCGAGCACGCCAAGGCCCTCGCCCGCCTCCTCGAAGGCGTCCCCACCAAGATCAACCTCATCCCGATGAACCCCGTCGAGGGGGCCCCCTACGACCGCCCCCGGGCCGAAGACGTCCTGGCCTTCCAGGCGTACCTCCGGGCCGCGGGGTACGCGGTGTTCGTGCGCAAGACCCGGGGCGACGAGATCGACGCCGCCTGCGGGCAGCTCGCCCTCCAGGGAGCCGCCCCCGTGCGACGGACCTTGCCCGTGTTTGGCCCCGAGGGTGCCCATGGCGGAGCGTGAGCCCACGGGCCGCACCCCGCGCGGCGAAGACGAAGGCCCCTCCCCGGCCGAACGTCGCGCCCGGGCCGCGGTCATCGTGCTCCTGGCCCTGCTCGGGGCGTTGTTCTTCGCGGCCGAGTTTGCCCCCGCGGCCACGGCCACCCTGCCGTACCATGAGTTCAAGACCCGGTTGCAGGCGGGACAGGTCGCGGAGGTGGTCCTCGGGGAGCGTGTGATCCGTGGGCGCTGGCGGCGCACCCCCGCCCCGGCCGAGGCTCCGCCGGTGAGCCCGGTTCCGACCTCGCCCGGGTCGCCTCGGGAGGTGGCCCCGGGCACGGGACTGCCCCGCGGAGGGCGGTACGATTTCGAGACCGTCCGCGTGGCCGACACCGAGCTCGTGCCCCTCCTCGACCGGCAGCGGGTGCGCTACGCGGGCCTGCCCGAAGCCCGATCGCCCATGCCGTACCTCCTCCTGGGGATGCTCATCCTGGGCATGATCGTCTTTGGCCGGGCCCTGGCCCGACGCATCCAGGGGCAGACCGGGAGCGTCCTGGCCTTCGGGCGCTCCAAGGGCAAGGCCGTGGCCGAGGGCGAGATCACCGTCCGCTTCGACGACGTAGCCGGGGTCGACGAGGCCAAGGAAGAACTCCAGGAGGTCGTCGAGTTTCTTCGGGCCCCGGAGAAGTTCGTGGCCATCGGGGCCCGGATTCCCAAAGGGGTGTTGCTGGTCGGGCCCCCCGGGACGGGCAAGACCCTCCTGGCCAAGGCCGTGGCGGGCGAGGCCGGGGTGGCCTTCTTCTCCCTGTCGGGGAGCGAGTTCGTGGAGATGTTCGTCGGGGTGGGGGCCTCGCGGGTGCGCGACCTGTTCGAGACCGCCAAGCAGGCCGCCCCGTGCATCGTGTTCATTGACGAACTCGACGCCCTCGGGCGCTCCCGGGGGGCCAACGTCCTCGGCACCAACGAGGAACGCGAGCAGACCCTCAACCAGCTCCTGGTCGAGATGGACGGGTTCGAGTCCAACAAGGGCGTGATCCTCCTGGCGGCCACCAACCGCCCCGAGGTCCTCGACGTGGCCCTGCTCCGCCCCGGGCGGTTCGATCGTCAGGTCCTTGTCGATCGCCCCGACCGCGTCGGACGGGCGGCCATCCTGCGGGTCCACGCCCGCAAGGTTCAGATCGGGACGGACGTGGACATGGACGAGATCGCGGCCCGGACCCCAGGCTTCGCCGGGGCCGACCTGGCCAACATCATCAACGAAGGGGCCCTCCTCGCGGCCCGTCGTAACAAACCCGCGGTCACCCGGGCCGAGCTCGAGGAGGCCATCGAGCGGGTCTCCGCGGGCCTGGAGCGCAAGAGCCGCATCATCTCCCCCGAGGAGCGCCGCCGGGTGGCCTACCACGAGGTCGGTCACGCCCTGGTGGGCCACCTCCTGCCGGGCGGGAGCCGGGTGGCCAAGATCAGCATCGTGCCTCGGGGCCTGGCCGCCCTGGGGTACACCATGAAGCTCCCCACCGAAGACCGCTTCCTCATGACCGAGGGCGAGCTCAAGGCCCAACTCGCGGGCCTCCTCGGCGGCCGGGTGGCCGAGCAGATCGTCTTCGGCGAGGTCTCCACCGGGGCGGGCAACGACCTCCAGCGGGCCACCGAGCTCGCCCGGGCCATGGTGGTCGACTACGGGATGAGCGAGGCCATCGGCCCGGTGGCCCTCGGGGCCGAACGCAGCGCCTTTGTGCCCACCGAAGGCGGGATCACCCGGATGCGCGAGCACGGGGAGCGGGTGGCCGACCTCGTCGACGCCGAGGTCAAGCGCATCGTCAGCGAGGCCGAAGCCCAGGCCTGGGCCCTCCTCGACGCCCGACGCGACACCCTCGAGACCGTCGCTCAGGCCCTGCTCGAGCGGGAGTACCTCGACGGCGACGCGTTTCGTGAGCTCGTCGGTCCGCCCGCCACCCCCGCAGGCCCGACGGCAACCGCCTGACGGTCCGACCCCCGACCGGGAGCGTCCGCGGCCGATTTCTTGTGGGTCTCTGTAGGCATAGACCCTGCTAGGGGTATCCTCCGCCCCACACGCTTACCCTCAAGGACGCACCCCCGATGCCCTGGAAGATTCGCCTCGCAGCGGCGATCGTCGCGCTTTTCGCCGTTGGATGCGGCCGCTCCGAGCTCCTCGAGCCCGACGATGTCCCTGTCGTCGCCGACGCTCAGGATGTGCCGGATGTGCCACCGGTCGATGTCCCCGACGCCGACGTGCCCGACCCCCAGGACGCACCCGACGCGGACGTGCCCGACCCTCTGGACATCCCCGACGCGGATGTGCCCGACCCGGACGTGCCCGACACGGATGTGCCCGGCGGATGCAACGGGGGTCCGGCCTGCGGGATCGGGGCCGTGTGCTGCTTCTCGGGATGCGTCAACCCGCTGTCCGACCCGTCCAATTGCGGGGCCTGCGGAAACACCTGCCCGCCCGGGCAGGAGTGCGCGATGGGGCAGTGCCTGTCCACCGCCTGCGGGGGTCGCAACTGCCCGCCCGGGTTGAGCTGCTGCCCGGGGGTGTTCTGCGTCGACCTTGTCAACGACCCGACCAATTGCGGCGGCTGCGGGGTCACCTGCGGCTCGGGCGAGCGCTGCGACAGCGGCCGCTGCGTGTCGACCGAGCCCTGCGGGATCAGCCCCGGACCCTGCACGGGGGGCACCCTGTGCTGCGGCTCGTTGTGCGTCAACCCGCTTGACGACATCGCCCACTGCGGCGGCTGCGACCGCCGTTGCGCCCCGGGCGAGACCTGCCGCGGGGGGGCATGCCTGCCGAGCATGGGCTGCATGTGCCAGTCCGGTCAGACGTGCTGCGCGGGAGACATCTGCCGCGACCTCTCGACCGACCCGGCCAACTGCGGGGCCTGCGGCAACGTGTGCCCCCTCAACACCGTCTGCCGGGCAGGGCGCTGCGAGGGGGTGACCCCTGGCTGCGGGGGAGGGCCCGCCTGCGCCCCGGGGGCCGTGTGCTGCGTCGACCGCTGCGTCGACCTGCGCAACGACCCCACCAACTGTGGGTTCTGCGGCAGCGTGTGCGGGCCTGGCCGGATCTGCGTCAACGGGGCCTGCGGAGCCGCCGGGTGCATCCCGGGCTGCGGCCCCTCCCAGACCTGCTGCGGGACGGGCTGCACCGACACCTTCAGCGACCCCATCAACTGCGGGGCCTGCGGCAACGTCTGCCGTCCCGGGCAGATGTGCCTGCGCGGGGCCTGCGTGGGCGAGCCGGGCTGCGGGATGGGCCCGGCCTGCACGGGGGGCACCACCTGCTGCCAGACAGGCTGCGCCGACCTGCGCTCCGACCGCGCCCACTGCGGGGCCTGCGGGCGTGTGTGCTCAGGCACCCAGGCCTGCACCCAGGGGCGCTGCGTCACCCAGCCCATGTGCGGGGGCGGGCCTCCGTGCGATCCGGGGCAGACCTGCTGCGGCGACCGGTGCTTCACCACCGCCACCGACGTGGCCCACTGCGGGGGCTGCGGCCGGGCCTGCGCGGCTCCGCCCAACGCGGTGCCCGTGTGCAGGGGGGGGCAGTGCGGGGTCGCGGGCTGCCAGATGGGCTTCGCCGACTGCAACGGCAGCATGATGGACGGCTGCGAGGTCAACGTCCGCGCCGACGCCCGTCACTGCGGGGGCTGCGGGATCGTCTGCCCGACCGGGGCCGCGTGCGTGGCGGGCCGCTGCCAGCGCGGGCCGAGCGACGGGTCGGAGGGGGCCTTCAACCCGGTGGTCAACCCCACGTACCTCTCGCCGGGGGTTCATAACTTCACCACCATCACCATCCCGGCCAACGTGGTGGTGTACGTGGCGGGGGGAGGCCCCGAGTCGGGGACCCTCGACCTGCGGGCCACGGGCGATGTCCTCATCGAGGGCGAGCTCAACGTCTCGGGCGGACCGGGCGGACAGTCGACCATCACGTCGCGCAACACCCGGACGGGACGACCCGGGGCCGGTGGGTTTACGGGCGATCCGCGCACCGCCACTCCGGGCCCTGCCTGCGAGTGGGTGGGCGGAGTCTCGGGTGGCAACGGCCGCGGCTTTGTCGGGACCACCGGGACCTGTCGCCAGGGCACGAGCGCGAGCTGCGTGACCGACGCGGCCACCCGACTGATCTTCGCCTCGGCCCCGGCCCAGTACGGCGGGGGGGGCGGGATCTTTACGGGCTACCGCGGGTACGGGGCGGGCGGGGGCGGGTACGCCGGGGGGGCTCCCGGGGCCCTCGGGGCGCCCTATCCGGGGCAGCAGGACTGCACGGGCACGACGGGAGGGGGCGGGGCCACGGCGGGCCGCGGGGGCTCGGCGGGGGCCGGGCGGGTGCAGTACGACGGGGCCACGGGGACCCTCGGGCAGACCCAGTGTGACGGGGCCTCGGTGGGTCGTCCGGGCATCCCGGCGGCCTGGGTGGGCGGCGGCGGGGGCGGGTCGATCGGGGCCGCGGCGGCCAACGACCTGGCGGTGGTCTCGACCTTCTACCCGGGGTCGGGCGGGGGCGGAGGCAGCGCCGACTATCTCAACCGACCGGCCTTCGGCGGGACCTCCGCCGGCGGCGGCGGGGGCGGGGCCCTGCGGGTGTGGTCGGCCACGCGGATCGTCATCAACGGCCGGGTCCTGGCCGACGGGGGCGACGGGGGCGACGCGTACATCGGCACCGGGCGCAACGCCGGGTGCGACCCCCAACCCGGAGCGGCCGGGGGCGGCGGATCGGGCGGGCTGATCTTCCTGCGGGCTCCGACCCTGACGGTGGGGGTTCGGGCCCGGGTGTCGGCCGTGGGCGGGGTCGGGGGCTTCGGGTCGCTCTACGCCTCGGGCGGAGCGGGCGGACGCGGGGGCCTCGGGCGGGTGCGGATCTCGGCCACCCCGACGATGTGCCAGCTCCAGGGGCAGGTGGTTCCGTCGCCGGTGTCGGGGTGTACGCCCACCCCGGGGGCGGGGACGCCCGGTCGGGCCTTCGTGGCCGCCTTCCCGGACTGATGATGCCCAGGACGGCCTTGGTGGTGCTCTCGATGGCCCTCGGCCTGCCGGGGCTGTCCCAGGCGCAGCCGCGCCGTGGGGCGGCTCCGCGGGCGCCTGAGCGGGTGGCAGACCATGTGTACATCGTCCGGCCGGGGGACACCCTGCGCCGGGTGGCGGGGGTCCTGGAGGTGCCTCCGCGCGACCTGGCGGGGGTCAACGGCCTGCGGTCGCCGTTTCCCCTGCGGGTGGGTCAACGGCTGCGGCTGCCTCCGGGGGTGTCGCAGGAGGTCTTGCGCACCCTGCCGCGCCGCGACGAGCTCCGGGCCCCGCCCTCCGAGACGGGGGCCTCGCGGACGCACCGTACGGGCCTGGTCACCTTCGTGCGGGTGCGCGACGAGGGCGAGGTCACGGTCAATTTCACCGCCAACCCGCGCAACCTGCGGGTGCGGGTCGAGCAGGTCTTGCGGGCCCGCAACGGGGTGATGCGCCTCGTCCACCCGAGGCTATTGCGGCTCTTTCCCGTCCTGAGCGACCGCTTCGGGGGCCGCAGGATCATGGTGCTGTCGGGGTATCGCCCCCACCGTCGGGCCCTCGGGCCGTTGCCCAACCGGCACGCCCAGGGGTACGCGGTCGACCTGCGGGTGGAGGGGGTTCCGACCTCGCAGGTGTTCGCGTTTTGCCAGACGTTGAGCAACGTGGGGTGCGGGTACAGCCCGCGGGCCGACTACCTGCACCTGGACGTGCGCCCCACGAGCGAACACTGGACCTACCGGGCCCGCACGGGGTCGGCCGGGGACAACAACGTGCCGCCCGAGGACGACGTGAGTCTGGTGCTGGAGGACGCCGCGCCCTTGTGATCAAAGGGCGCGGGGCGGGGAAGGAGACCTACCGGTCGCAGGCCTGGAGGCTACGGAAGCTGAACCAGTAGATGGGGTGCAGGGCTCCCATCCCATGGACCCCATCGACGGCGATCTGGGTGCTGCTGGTGGGATAGGACGAGTAGCTCACCCAACGGCCGTTGGTCGCGCTGGCGCTGAGGATGCGGTAGGTGGCGCCTGCGGTGAGGTTCCACGCGACGGTGGCGGCGAAGGCGGTGTTGCCGGACGGGGTGCTCAGGGTGGCCAGGGTGTTTCCGCTCCCGTCGGTGAGGCGCACGGTGTCGGCCGCCCCCTGGTTGTGAAACACGAAGCCCGTCAGGGTGCTGTTGCGCAGGGCGCGAAACTGCATCCCCGCGTTGGCCCAGCCGCCGATGTTCTGCGTGAGGGTGGGGCCCGCGACCGACCCGCAGCTCCCGCCGCAGCTCCCGGCGACGCAGACCTGGCCCGTGGGGCAGGCCCGGCCGCAGGCTCCGCAGTGGGCCGCGGTGGTGCGCAGGTCGGTCTCGCAGCCGTTGCCGGCGTTGTTGTCACAGTTGCCGAAGTTGCTCATGCAGGCGAACCCGCACGCCCCGGACGCGCACGTGGCCGCGGCGTTGGCGGGGGCGGGGCAGGCGTTTCCGCAGGCTCCGCAGTGGGCCACGCTCGACGCGAGGGCCACCTCGCAGCCGTCGGTGCGGGAGCTGTTGCAGTCGCCAAACCCGGTGCTGCACACAAACCCGCAGGCGCTCATGGCGCAGGCCGGGCGGGCGTTGTTGGCCGCGGGGCAGGTCGTTCCGCAGGCTCCGCAGTGGGCGGGGTCCTGGGTGGTGTTGACGCAGGCCTGACCGCAGGCCGTCAGGCCCGCGCTGCAGGTGATCTGGCACATCCGGTTGGAGCACACCTGACCGGCGGGGCAGGTCGTTCCGCAGGCTCCGCAGTGGAGGCGGTCGGTGGCGAGGTCGACGCACTGCCCGCCGCACACGGTCTGCCCCATCGGGCACACGAGGACGCAGGCCCCGGCGGTGCAGACCCGTCCCGCGGGGCAGGCGTTTCCGCACGCTCCGCAGTGGGCCCGGTCGGTCTGGGTGTCGCGGCAGGCCCCCGAGCAGGCCGTGAAGCCCGCCGTGCACGACAGGACGCAGGCTCCGGCCGTGCAGGCCTCGCCCGCGGGGCAGGTGCGGCCGCAGGCTCCGCAGTGGAGTCGGTCGGTCTGGGTGTCGCGGCACGCGGAGCCGCAGGGGGTGAGGCCTGCCGAGCAGGTGATCACGCAGGCTCCGGCGGCGCACACCTGGCCGTCGGGGCAGGTGCGTCCGCAGGCCCCGCAGTGGGCCCGGTCGGTCTGGGTGTCGCGGCAGGTCCCGCCGCAGTTGGTGAGCGATCCCCCGCACGACAGGGTGCAGACCCCTTCGATGCAGAGCTGCCCGGCCGTGCAGGCCCGCCCGCAGGCTCCGCAGTGGGCGCGGTCGCTGGAGAGGTCGCGGCAGGCTCCGCCGCAGTTGGTGCCGGGAGACCCGCACACCACCTCGCACACCCCCGCGTTGCAGGACTGCCCGGCGGGGCAGGCCGTGCCGCAGGCTCCGCAGTGGTTGCGGTCGGACTGGGTGTCGCGGCAGGCTCCGCCGCAGTTGTTCTGCCCTTGGGGGCAGGAGATCTGGCACGCCCCCGCGAGGCACACCTGGCCCTGGGGGCAGGCCGTGCCGCAGGCTCCGCAGTGGAGTCGGTCGGACTGGGTGTCGCGGCAGGCTCCGCTGCAGTTGCGCAGGCTCCCGTCGCAGCTCAGCGCGCAGCGCCCTGCGGCGCAGATCTCGCCGGCCATGCAGCTCGTCCCGCAGGTGCCGCAGTGGGCCCGGTCGGTCTGCAGGTCGCGGCACGATTCCGCGCACACGCTCTGCCCCGCGGGACAGCTCAGGGTGCAGCGCCCGGCCTCGCAGACCTGCCCGGCGGCGCACACGTTTCCGCAGGCCCCGCAGTGGAGCCGGTCGGTCTGGGTGTTGGCGCAGAAGCGGGTGCCGGCCCCGCCGTCTCCGCCCGATCCGGTCTCGCAGGTGGCGAGCATGGCCCCGCACTCCAGGGTGCACTGGCCCATGGCGCAGACCTGACCCGTGGGGCACGCGTTGCCACAGGCTCCGCAGTGGGCCCGGTCGGTGGTGGGGGTCACGCACGACCCGGAGCACGCGATCTGGCTCCCGGGGCACGCGATGGCGCAGGCTCCGGCCGTGCAGACCTGGCCGCCCGGGCACGACGTCCCGCACGATCCGCAGTGGTCGCGGCTGGTCTGGGTGTCGACGCACTGGCCCCCGCAGGCCGTCTGCGGGGCGGTGCACTGCGGACCCGTGTCGACCGGGACGTCGGTGCCCGTGTCGAGGCTGGGGCCGGTGTCAGTGCCTGCGTCGGGGGAGGGGGTGCTGCTGGAGGAGCCGCAGCCGGTGGCCAGGGCGCAGGCCACAAGGGCGGCGCGGAGGAGGGAAGGGATGGGAAGAGGTTGCAAGGGACGACGGCCTTTCGCGCGCGACGACGGAGGGGTGCGGACGCGGGTGTACGAGACCCCGCGGGGTGCGGGTGTAGCACCCTGCGGGGGGGGAGGGGGAGTTGGGGGAGGGGGGCGGGGAGGAAGACGGAGACGGCGTTGGAGTGAAACGACCTTGCGCTCGACAAAGGTCCAGGGTGTAGACGCGAGGATCTGGCCGTCTGGCCCGCTTTCTGCGCTTGCGTCGGTGTCCCCGAAAGGTGACTTTCGGGGTATGTGGAAGGCAGGGGCAACACAATCCGTTGCGGGGCAGATCGCTTGCTGGCTTGGGATGGGGTTGGCAGCTGGATGCCTGCCCGATATCGTCGTGGTTCCGCGGGATGCTGGGGCCCTCGACGTGATGATCCAGGAGCAGGAAGTCCCGCGGCCGAGCGATCGTGACTCTGCCGAGGTAGACGGCAGCGTACCTGCTGATATCTCCGCATGTCCAACAGGACAGTCTTCTTGTGGAGGAGTTTGCGTCGTTCTGGCCACTGACCCTGAGCACTGTGGCACATGCGACCGGGCGTGCCCTGTGGTGTCCCACGGAGATCGAACTTGTGCGGTCGGACGCTGCGGTTTTTCGTGCCATGCTGACTTCCAACAGGTTGGGTCGCAGTGTGTACCATGCGGCGGGACCGGGCAGCCTGTGTGCGTGGGCGGGGGATGCCGCACTGGACTCAGCGATTGCGGTGGTGTTTGCCGATCCCTGATGGATGACGTGATCCATTGCGGAGGATGTGCTCGAGCATGTATGTTGCCCAATTCGGCATCACTTTGCGCAGAGGGGAGGTGTGTGGTGGCGAGCTGTGGGATGGGATTTGGGGACTGTGACAACAATCCTTCCAACGGCTGTGAAACCAATCTGATGCTCACTCCGGCATCGTGCGGGGCTTGCGGGCGGATGTGCTCCACCGCACAAGTATGCACTGCGGGCACTTGCACTTCTGGTCAGCGGAGTTGTGCGCAAACATCTGTTGCGGGCTGTGATGTAGTGAACGTCCCAGGAGGCACTTTAACCCTGGGTGGTGACAGCATGGCCCAAAATGCGATGGCCGCTCAGACCGATGTAACCGTGCGAGGATTTGTGATGGACCGCTATCCTGTGACCGTCGCTCGTTTTCGCCGGTTCTGGAACGCCGGACGGCCAGGCATTCCTGGTGGAAGGGTAGCCTATCGTTCGGGCATCGATGGAAGTGTACTGGTCCCATGGTCGGGTCCAGTCACAGAACCGGCAACAACTTCAGACTGTAACTGGGGAGTCACCCTGGGGGTTCGAGAGAATCACCCCATCAATTGTGTTGACTGGTACACGGCCCAGGCGTTCTGTGTGTGGGACGGGGGCCATCTACCCACTGAAGCAGAGTGGGAGCTTGCCGCCCGTACAACTGATGGGCGTATCTGGCCTTGGGGCAATAATGCCGACAATACGCGCATCTGCGCCCTTCTTACCACCATGCGTACTTCTACCTGCGCCGTCGATGGACAGGCTTTCATGGCCGGAGCATCACCCCAGACCATCATGCATCTAGTTGGTAATGTATCGGAGTGGGCAGCGGATAATTGGAGTGAATACGATGGCACTGGTTCTGGCAATGCCTGCGCAGGACGATCGATGCTTACAAATCCCGTGTGTACTGGTTCTGGCGGAGATAATGCTGCTCGCGTTCTCCGAGGAGGAGCATGGAGCCATGCTGTTACCTCAGGTTTCCGATCCGTATCTCGGGTGTTCGAGTCGCCGACAGCCAGCGGTGCGGGAATTGGATTCCGATGCGTTCGGGATCAACTCTGACTCCCGGGCACTCATCCGCTGTACTCATGCCGATGTTTGACAGGCACGAACGCAGGGCGGGTTCCAAAACCCGCGCTATAGCACCCTCGGTATCGACCTTTGTCAATGTTAGATATTCAGCACCGTCGCCCCACTCCGCTGTCGGGGAGGTGAGGTTCCGTTGGAGAGCCCGCGTGGGGATCGTCGCGGCTGCTGTGGCGTGGTGCCCGCAGACTCTCAGCAGCCGACGACGTGAATCCGACGGGCGTCGACGGTCTCGGTGCGGGTGTAGATCCGCGCGTCCCAAGGCTCGTCCGAGCGCAGGTCGAAGAGCACCAGCCAGCCCTCGTCGAGGCCGAGCCGGTCGAGGTACCCGCTGAGCTGCGCGATGCCCTTCGCCTCGGAGGTGGGACGATGGCGCATCTTGAGCTCGACGGCGATGCGTTGGGTCTTCCAGGTGATGAGCAGGTCGAGGGCGTCCCGGCCGAGGGCGTACGCGCGGTCGATGCGCCCGCCGCCGTGGACCACCCGCTGCAGGAGGGCCATCAGCATCAGGTGGGGCCCGGACTCCTTGTACGAGAAGCCCTCGGCGGCGATGTGGCCGTCCTCGCGCCAGAAGGTCTGCCACGCCGCCATGAGCCTGGGTATGTCGAGCAGGCCGTCGGGGCCGACGTACCACGCCGTCTGTCGGGCGAGGGTGGTCTGGGTCGCGAAGGTGAGGGCCCGCGGGATGACCTCGCGGTAGATAGGGTTGGCGATCTCCCAACCGCCGCGGACGAGCCGGATGAGCCCGAGGCTCGCCACGTACCCCACGTCGTCGTCGAGAGAACCCCCCGCCACCGTCAGCCCCCGCGAGCATGGGGTCGATCACGCGGCGCACCCGGTCTTCGCGGAGGCGGGCGAGGAGCGAGTCGATGTGGGTTCGGCGCTCGAGGATGAGGGTCTCCTTGGCGGCCTCGGTGAAGGCGGGGAGGGTGACGTTCTCGACCGTGATGGTGAAGGGGGAGGCGCTGCCGAGCCACGGGACGGGATTGTCCTCGCGGTCGAAGTAGAGGGCACCAAGCTGCGTGAGGAACGACACCATCGCGGGCCCGGTGAGCGCGTCGGCCTCGTCGAGCAGGAGCGCGAGGGGGCGATCGTTGGCCGCGCATAGGGCCTTGAGGTACGTCAGCAACGCGAGCTCGGGCACCTCCAGGGCGTACGCGAGCGCGGCGGCGTCGGGACGTGCCCAGTCGGGCGCCCAACGGACCAACGCGCTGTCGAGGGCGTGCAGCACGACGGTGAGGCCTGGCTCGGGTCGTCGAGGCCGCGGGCGGTCTGCAGGTCGACCCAGACGGCGAGCCGCGGGCCCCCGGCGCTGAGGGTCCGGGCGAGGTGTTTGACCACCGTGGTCTTGCCCGTTTGTCGACCCGACACCAGACAGAACCACCGCCCCTGGTCGATGAGCTCCGCCGCCTCGGCCGCGCGGCGTTCGGCCGGGATCATGTAGTGCTGCGACGCGATGCACGGGCCCGCGATGTTGAACCAACGAGGCATCTCGCCCAGAAGCTACCTCGCGGCCGCATCGCCCGCGCTCCGGGTGTAACCTCCCCACGGGGCCGCACGAAGCCCGCGCCGTACGACGACAACCTGGAGGCACGACGAGCATGAACGACACGTTGGATCTGGTGGTGTTGGGCGCAGGCAACGCAGGGCTCGCCGCCGCCGGCAAGGCCCGCGAGGCGGGGTGGCGCGTGGCCGTGGTCGAGCGGCGCGACGTGGGCGGGACGTGCCCCCTGCGGGGCTGCGTGCCGAAGAAGGTTCTGGTGGCCGCGGCGGAGACCCTGGAGGCCATCGCCCGGGCGGGCGAGCACGGGATTCGGGCGCCCGCCGCGACCCTGGACTGGAGCGCCCTGATGGCTCGCAAGGAGGGCTTTGTGCGGGGGGTCCCCGAGGAGTTTGAGGGCTCCCTCGCGCGACGGGGGATCACCCTGCTCCGCGGCGCGGCGCGCTTCGTGGGGCCGGACGCGGTGGAGGTCGCCGGCAAGACGTACACCGCGCGGCATTTCGTCGTGGCCACAGGGTCCGAGCCGCGGGGGCTCGGCGTCGAGGGCGAGGATCTGACCATCACCAGCGACGAGTTTCTCTCGCTCCCGACCCTGCCCCCGCGGGCGGTCTTCGTCGGCGGGGGGGTCATCGCGATGGAGTTCGCCCACGTCCTGGCGCGGGCGGGTTCGGCCGTGACGGTGCTCGAACTCAGCCCCCGGGTCTTGCCCCAGTTTGACGCGGCCCTGGTGGACGACCTCGTGCGCGTCGGGGCTTCGGTGGGCATCACCCACGTCACGAAGGCGGCCACCCGGTCGGTGACCCGGGGCCCCTCAGGGCTGGTCGTCGCGGCCGAGGTGGACGGCGCGTCGCGCTCGTTCGAGGCCGACGTGGTCGTCAACGCGGTGGGCCGGGTGGCGGCCCTCGGGGGGCTCAACCTCCAGGCCGCGGGCATCACCCTCGACCGCGGGCGCCCGCCCGTCGAGGCCTCGATGCGCTCGAAAGAAAACCCGCGGGTGTGGTTCGCGGGGGACGCCCTGCCCGGCACCCCGCAGCTCTCCCCCGTGGCCACCTGGGAGGGTCAGGCCGTGGGCGACAACCTCCTGCACGAGGACGCCCCGCGGTCGCTCGACTACGCGGCCATCCCCGCGTGCGTGTACACCCTGCCTCCCCTCGCGACCGTGGGCGAGACCGAGGACCGGGCCCGCGCCAGAGGCCTCGAGGTCGAGCTCCTCGACAACGACATGACCGCCTGGCGCTCGTCGCGCACCTACGCCGAGCGGGCCGCCCGGGCCCGGGTGGTCGTCGACCGCGGGACCGACCGCGTCGTCGGGGCCTCGGTGCTCGGACACGCGGCCCCGGAGATCATCCACGTGTTCGCCCTGGCCATCGCCCACGGGATCCCGGCGAGTGCCTTGAAGGCCCCGGTGTTCGCGTATCCGACCTTCAGCGCCGACGTGCGGTACCTGCTCTGACCCCTCCGCCCGCTTGACCCGGAGGGTGCATCCGGGCGACGAGGGTCGGGATGTACCGCCGAAGCACCCGCGCCATGGACCTCGCGAGCCTGCCCCGCCCCCTGGCCGAGCAGCTCGCGGGACACGCCGCCCAACACCAGATCGAGCTCCGCGACACGCGGGTGTGGCTCACCCACAGCGAGAATCCCCCGGCCGAAGGGTTCGTGGGGCGCCTGCTTGGGCGACGGGCCAACCCGGTCGATCCCAACACGCAGAGCGACACGGCCCTCGTGCTGCACCCCACCCATGTGCTCGTGGCCATGAACGGCGACAAGGCAGGCGCCTTCGCCCTGTCGCTCCCGCTGGTTCAGGCCTCGATGACCCGCGGGAGCGCCCTCGCCGCACGCTTCGGAGCCGCAGGCGGCGAAGATGGGATCACCCTCTCGGGCTTCCCGGGTGAGACGGGGCGACCGGGCACCTACTTCGTCGGCCTCGGCCCCGAGCCCGCGGGGGCCGCGTGTGTCCAGGCCGTCGAGGCCGCCATCCTGGCCGCCAAGAACCCTCGTTGAACTCGACCCCTTCGCAGGGGACATGGCTCAGTTGACGTTGTGAATCGCCTGGACGAGGGTCGACTGGATGACCTCGTAGACCTCGTCCGGGATCGTCTCGGCGCGCTCAAGGAGCTGTCCGTCGTGCCACAGGGCCGAGCCCACCAGGGCCGTGTTGCGGTAGACCTGAACATCCATCTTCCGGAGACGGGCCTGGTACTCGGCTCCGCCCACCTTGACCGCGACGGTGATGTCTTTGTGCATGAACGTGCCTCCTTGGGTCGTCCCGCCAGCACGCACGTCTCGGGCCAGGGTCGATTTGCGCACGGGACGCTGCCCCAGGGATCTCGCTGCGGCGGGTGGGTCGTCGCAATTCGCCACAGGGCGTGCCGAATCGCCTCAGGGGTGGTCGGCGCTCTATGGCGCACACCCCAGGGGAACGGCCACCACCCGATTGGGGTACACCATGGGGTCGGTGGTGTAGACCACCAGGGCGCCCGCCGGGGTCGGCACGATGCGCACCTCGCCGATTTGCACCGTGCCCGGTGGGGTGGGGATCGGGACGAGCGCTCCGCGTGGGCTGCCGTCGGGGCCGAGGGGGATCACCACGGGGCGCAGGACGCCCGAGCCGGAGATTGCCGTGGCCAGGATGTCTCCCCGCGCGTGTGCCGCGGAGAGCCCTCCCTGATAGGCCCCGAGCTCGGAGAGCACCCGGGTCGGTGCCCGCGGACGTCCGCCGCGTTCGAGCGCGCGCACGGCGACGTGGTAGGTCCGCGGGGGCAGGTCGACGGGCTCTGCCCACAAGGCCATCGCGCCGTCGCCCGCAGGGGTCGCGAGAAACCCACGGAGAGGAGAGGGGTTCTCGTGGAAGGTGTACGGCTCCGCGAGGGGCGCGGCGTCTTCGGTGAAGTGCTGGACCCGCAGGCGGTAGGGGGGAGCCCCCTGGGCCCCGGCCTCGTGCCACAGGAGCATGAAGGAGCGCTCGGAGAGGGCGAAACGCGCGTAGGCGACCTCGGGGAACCCGTCGTACACGCTCGGCGCGGGCTGCATGGGCGTCTGCCCCATGGGGTCGAGCTGCACCATCGAGACACCCCAGAGAGCCCGGATCTGCTCGCTGAGAAAGGTCCACCCCGCGCGGTTGGCCATCAGCCCCCGGCACCCCGCGAGGGAGAACCCGCCCCGCGGGAAGGTGACCTCGCGCCGCGCGGTGAGGGCCCCCGCGGGGTCGAGGAGGGAGAGGAAGCAGGGGGTGGAGCCGGTTCCGCCGGCCTCTTCGAGCACGGCCCGGCGACCGAGGGCCTCGTCGACGGCGAGCGACGCGCGTTGGGTGTGGATGCTCTCGAGGCGCACGGCGCCGTTGGGGCGACGGTGTCCTGTTGCGTCGAGGCGTTCGAGGGTGGTGTCGAGGTCACGACCGCCGCCCGCGTCGTCGGAGGTCAGAACCCAGGCCCCGCCCTCGGCCGGGACGAGGTCAAGCAGGGCCCGCCGCGAACGGTCTGCAGGATCGCGCGGGAGCACGACGGCCTCGCCCGCGCGCCACCGGCACGGGCCCGCAACGGGGCGATCGGGGGCGACATCGGGGGCGACATCGGGGCGCGCCGCAGGGACGTCGGGGGTGTTTGTCGAGGCGTCGGAGACGACGCCGGAGAGGGTGTTGGAGCACGCCGCGCAGAGGACCACAAAGGCCGCGAGGGGGAAGGAACGCATGGCGAGGGAGTGTATCGCCTACGTGCGGACCTGCCCGCGCACCACCTCGACGAAGGTGGGGTACTCCCGCGCGGCGCGGGCGATGACCTCCGCGGGCGCATCGAAATCGCGCTCGGGGTCCTGTCCGCGCACCCAGTCCTGCATGGGCTCGCAGGGCACTGGGGGCATCGCGAACGCGCCGTCCTCGCCTACGCCGATGGGTTCCACGCCGCAGGCGATGAGCCACGCAAACTCGAGCGCGTCGCCCGCGAGGGGCACGAGGTCGCCGTCGTCGCCCAGCTTCACCACCGGCGGGAGCCCGCCCCCGGGCGCATCGAACCACAGCGCGTACTGACCGCCGGCGCCGTCTTGCGCGAACGTCCCGAAGGAGAGGTCGGTGTCGGGGTTCCCGGTCCAGCTCGAAGGCCGGTACTCCTGGTTGAACTCCTCATAGAACTCGAGGTCCTGCACGGTACACCGCCCGTTGTGCACCCACTCCGCGAGCTGCAACAGCGTGTCGGGAATCGCCTTCATCCCCGACGAACTACCGCACCGCGCTCGGCGCGTCTACGCCCCCCCGGGGGCCGACGGCGCTCGTTGGTGCGGTGCGGGGGAGGGAGGCGGGCGGAGGTGCTCGAGCGTCGCCAGGGCGGTCGGGGAGCGGACGGCAAGAGGGGCTCGTCACCCGTCCTTCCATCGACCGTCTCCGCTATACTCCCGGCGATGACCGTCGGCTGGAACACGTCGCAACACACACGGGTATCCGCGGCCCTCACGAGACACCCACTCACCTCGCCGCGTTGCGCCGACGCCGCCCGTGAGATCCTGCCGGTCGCCGAGGAGCTGGACGCCACGGCCGAGGCGCTCCTCGTGGAGCCGACGTTGCCCTTTGCCCGCTACGTTCTCCCGAGGCATCGCCCTCGCCCGGAGTGGACGCATCATGTGTTCGTGCGGGTCGAGGCCCACGGCGTCGACGCCATGACCGGGGTCGACGGACACCCCCTCGCCACCTATCTCACTACGTACTTTGACGCGCCCGAGGCGCACCGCGTGAGTGCGGCTGAGCTCCGGCGGGGTGACCTGTGAGCGCCCTGCGTACGCGGTTGGAGCGTTGGACCGACAGCGTGCTCGACAGCATCCGTCAGCACCCCGCGATGTACGGGGGCCCCGACGCTGTGGAGGCCCAGGCCCTCATGCTCCTCGTCGTGCGCGAGGTGATGGCCGCCCGCACCGACGCCCCCGAGCCGTCGCACCCGTTGCTCCACGCCTGGCGCACGCACGTCCGCTGCACCCTCCCCGGAGGGGGCGTCGATTCGTTGGCGAAGCAGCTCGCGGCGCTCCACCCTGGCGACGACGAAGCCCAGTACCGTGTGCTCCTCTCTCTGCTCGATCCCTTCGTCCACGAGCGGCTCGGCCGTCTGGCCCCCGAGAGCCCCTTTGTCTCCAACGACCTCGCGTTGGTGGTGCGACTGCACAAGCACAGGCCCCTGCCGACGGCGGCCCGGGTCGGGGCCCTCCTGGGTCTCGTCGGGCAGGTCATGCGCTCGGTGGTGCGCCCCAACGCCCGGCGCGGACGGCTCCCGCGAGACGTCGAGGAGGCCACCACCCTCCGACCCGCGGGGAGCGTCGAGATCATCCCCGAGAACGGCATCGGGGCCCAGATCGTGATGCCCCTCGCGTGGCCTCAAGGGGCCCAGACGTCCCTGCTGGAGGGCGAGGAGGTGGAGGGCCGGGTCCGTGACACCTTCGAGCGCTTCATCAACGTGGCCGCCTGGGCCGCCTCCCACGCCGACCCGATGGAGCGCCTCGTCGCAGCCGTTCCCGAGGCCGCGACCCGCACCCGGATGGCCCTCGACGCCGTGCGGCTCGTACCGTCCGCGTCGGGCGCCATCGAGGCCATCGAGATTGGCGGGCGGGCGATCGGACGCGCCCTGCCCGTGAGCCTGCGGAGCGAGGCGCGCGGACGCCTCGTGGAGGTCATCCGGCACGAGGTGGCGGCGGTTGCCTTCGATGCGGTGGGTGTCATGCGCATGATCGACCTCGACGAGGGTCGGTTGCGGCTCAAGCCCCTGGAGGGCGACGGGGCCCTCGACGTCTGGTTGCCCGACGCAGAGGCCGCAGAGTCCGTGGCGACCCTGCTCGGGCGGGAGGTGCGGGTGCAGGGGCAGCGGTTCAGCCGCCCAGGCGGGAGGGACTTCGTGATGGCCGACGCGATCGACCCGCGCGACCCCGAGGGCGAAGGGTTGTAGGCCGCTGGGGCCTCGTTGCGGCGCAGCCCCGTCCGAGGGTCACTGCTCCGCGAGCTCGGCTCGTACGCGCATGAGGAGCTGGCCGAGCTTGTTCTGGCCAGAGCCGTCCTTGCCGCAGCCCCAGTAGTAGTCGCCGGGGGCGTTCTCGACGATCTCCTCGTCGCCGGTGCTCAGCAGCAGCGCCCGCAGCGTGGGATGCGTCTCGAACTTCTTCCGCACGCCGCGATACATCACCGCGTCGCGGGCCTCGTCCCAGCCCTCGCGCAGGGGCACCGCCCGGCTGCGCCCGAGCTCCGCCGCCTGCTTCGGCGTACGCGCCCCACGGACCCGCCCCCGGTACGCCTCGTCCTCAAACTTCTGCGCCTGGAACCAGTGCTCTACGGTCGGCCACCACAGCCCGTCGAGCTCGACTCCGTGGGCGGAGAAGTTCGAGAACGCCCCGTACTCGTCGATGGTGGAGTAGAAATACACCGGCATCCGGGGAGTGTACCCGCACCGGAATCCTGATGCCGTGGTCCGTGGTCCGTGGTCCGTCGCGTTCGTCGGCCGGGCGGTGCGTGGGGCGCTCGCGCCGGGGGGCGGTGGTGACGGTCAGACCGGGGTTCAGGGAGGGACGTGGGGCGCTCGCGCCGGGGGCTTGTCGCGTCCGCGCCAGCGCCCTCCGGCTAGGTTTTGGGCGCCCCTTCGGGGCTTGATCGTGAGGGCGTTGGGCCGGGGTTGTCGCGCAGAACAGCACCGTCCCAACAGCCGTCGCCCGTCGCGTCCGTCCGTACCGCGAGGCGAAGCCGGCGGTGGGCGCGGTGGACCACTCCCCTTCCCGCGAGTACCCCCGTCGACGCCTGGTGTCCGCGGCCTTGATGTTGACAGGCAGCACCGCCGGCTTCGCCTCGCGGTACCGACGGAGAGGGACTCCGGCTCCTCGCCGCCCACCCCCAGGGCCGAGGGGGCTGAGTGCTATCTTCGACCGACCATGACCCTGCGCTGGCGTGATGTGAATCCGCGTCGCTATTCGCGGGGTCTGCGGGTTCTGGCCCTCCTGCTCGCGGGGCTCGTTGGGGCGGCGGTCTTGGCGACGCCGAGGGCCCTGGCGCGCTGGGAGTTGTTCCGCGTCGAACAGCGGCTCGGACAGCGAATGCTGGAGGTAGACCTGCCGCGCGTGGCGGTAGACCTTGAGCCGCTCCATCCTGCTGCGCGTGTGCGCGTGACGACCGACACCATCGACCTCGACCTGCGGGCCCGCACCGCGGCCCTGCCCGCGGCGACCCGGCGCCGCATCTGGGAGGCCACCGATCCGCTGTGGCGCGAGGCCCTGCTGGTCGAGAGCCGTGGGCTTGTGCGCCTTCACGCGGGCCGACTCCCCGATGGGGACAATTGGGGCCGCGCAAGGGGTGTGTTGGGCGATCGGTGGCATGGGGCCAATCGCGCGCTCGCTGACGTGGGCTTCGACGAGATCAGCTATGAGACCCGCCGCGCGCCCATCTACTTCGTCGATGGCCGGGTGCCGATGGCGACCCTGTGGGCGGTGTGGTCAAGCGTTGTTGACCATATCTCGCTGGCGCTCCGCGGGCCCCATGGCGTGACCTTGCTGCCGTTTCGGAGCGGGACCTGCGAGCAATATCCTCACGGGACTTGTTGGAACAGCCCCTCGGTCGAGGTCGAGGTCTCTCCCACGCGTTTTCTGCTGCACTCGACCGAACGCTGCACCTGCACCCAAGCGGCAGGAGACCACCGCCGACGGGAGACCGTCGTCGCCCGCGAAGGCCCCGATCGTGGTGTCAGCCTGCTGCGCGACGCACTCGCTGCGGGCCCCTGGGTGCTGGCCGCTGCACCGAGGGCAGCCGACGGCCGTCTCGTGTACCGCTCGGATCCGGAGCCCTGGGGCTGCATCCAGATCAAGATGGACGAGGAGCTGACAGTCTCGGACTTTGTTGCGACGGTGATGGCCGTGCGCGAGCAGTCGCCCGGGAGCTGCCAGCTTGGCACATATCCCGAGGGGTGCCTCTTCCCATACTTCCTGTCGAGCGTTGCGAGACGCGGCGACCCACCGCCGCGATGATCCGCCGGGCCTCCTCCTCGGAACCCGATCGTGACCCTCTCGGCCCACACCACCTCGCCGTCGCCGTCGCTTGGCCCGCCGAGACCCCTTGGGCCGCCGAGCCCCGCGTCACAAACCCGGAGTCGCTACGCCGATCCCGTGGTGCGCGCGAGCAAGGCCCGCAGCCGTGCGATCTCCGCGTTGGCTGCGTCTTTTGCTCGTCGTTCGGCGTCCGCGCGTTCGGCGTCTGTGGGCAGGAGTTCGTCTCCGTGTGGCCCCGTGGCGAGGCGGAGGCGGATGTTTCCCGTCTCGTTGACGACGCGGATCCAGCATCCGAGGGCCTGGGACTCGACGCGGTCTCCGGCGCCCGCGAAGACGCGCACCAGCCCGCGCCCGCGTACCCTGCGGAAGACCTGCCACCGTACGCGCTTGCGGCTTCGGGCCGTGGCACTCGGGTCGAAGACCACGAGCTCCCGGGCCCCCATGGCCTCGTAGTCTTGCGGAACCTCAGCGTAGTCCTTCTTCCACTCGTCGCTGACGATCTCCAGGGCGAAGGCCGGGGTGTGTCCCTCCCAGGTCTTCCAGGTCGGGCGGTCGGGCGCGTCGGGGCCGATGCCCTCGACGACATACACGTCAGGGGCCCGACATCGCTGGGTGTCGCCCTCCACCCAGTACCAGAACTGGTTGCCCGCCACCCGCGCCACCACCCCCCGCACCACCAACCACGCGGCCACCAACGGAACCAACAACACCGCGATCTGGAACTGTCGCTCGTGCTCCCCCATGTGGTCCGTCTCCGGGTACACCACCGGCGCACGCAGAGGCTTTGCGGTGTCCATACGACCCCTTCTACCACGCGCCCACAAGGCCATGCCACGAGGCCGCGACCCGTCGCCCGTCGCCCGTCGCCCCTCGCCCGCCTCGCGGTACCGACGGGGAGGGACAGCGGCTCCTCGACGCCCACCCCCGGGGCCGAAGGGGCTGCGTGCTATCGTCGACCGACCATGACCCTGCGCTGGCGTGATCTCAATCCGCGTCGCTATTCGCGGGGTCTGCGGGCCCTGGCCCTCCTTCTCGCGGGGCTCGTGGGGGCGGTGGTCTTGGCGACGCCACGGGCCCTGGCGCGCTGGGAGTTGTTCCGCGTCGAACAGCGGATCGAACAGCGGATGCTGGAGGTCGACCTGCCGCGCGTGGAGGTGGACCTGGAGCCGCTCCGTCCTGCTGCGCATCTGCGCGTGACGACCGACACCATCGACCTCGACTTGCGGGCCCGCACTGCGGCCCTGCCCACGGCGACCCGGCGCCGCATCTGGGAGGCCACCGATCCGCTGTGGCGCGAGGCCCTGCTGGTCGAGAGCCCTGGGCTTGTGCGCCTTCACGGGGGTCGGCTCCTTGACGGGGACAATTGGCACCGCGCCCGGCAGGTGCTGAGAGACAGGTCGTCGAGGGCGCGCGCCGCGCTCTTCGGGCCCTTCGAGTGGAGCCGCGACGAACTCGGAGGTGTATACCCCACCGCCTACATTTACTTCGTCGACGGCCGGGTGCCGATGGTGACCCTGTGGGAGGTGATGGGGAGCCTTCCCGAGGGCTCCCTGGCGCTCCGCGGGCCCCATGGCGTGACGCTGCTGCCGATTGGGGGCTACGTGCCAACACCCTCGGTCGAGTTGGAGGTCTCGGCCACCCGTTTTCTGCTGCGTTCGACGACCGAACGCGGTGATTGTACGCGGGAGGATGTCGGCCCTTCGGGACTCCCTCGATCGTACCTCTTGCCGCCGCGTTCGATGGCCGAGCGCGGTTGCACCCAGGAGGCAGGAGCCATCCGCCGACGGCAGACCGTCATCGCCCGCAATGGCCCCGATCGGGGTGCCCGCCTGTTGCGCGAGGCGCTTGCTGCGACTCCCTGGGTGCGCAGCGTGCCACTCCCGTCGACCCGACCCGCCGCGGGGTTCATCCCGGAGCCGCGGGGCGTCGCGTCCAGCGCTGCTCGGGCCGAGGAGACGGCCCGCCTCGACGCGGAGGACTTATCGAGGCAGTTCTGGGGAAACATCCACGCTCATGAAGCCTTCGGGCTGGACCGGGGTTCTTGGGCTTGTTGGCCGCGGGG
>CAYUSB010000061.1:0-42876 GCA_964447205.1 uncultured Myxococcaceae bacterium | reverse complement strand
TACCGGTTCACTTCCACGCCGACAGAGCAAGGAGATTCCGTGGGTAAACCTCAGCCTGAGGAGAGGGGAGTTGCGTGTCACGAGAATCCATGGGGGAGAGGGATGTCCTCGATTCCCCCTCTCCAGCGGAGAGGGGAGTCGCGCATCACGAGAACCCGCTGGGGGAGAGGGAAGTACCCCGCCCCCCACTCCCCTTGGGCCCTCGGGTGACGTACCTTAGGGCCCCGTGCGGCTCCCCTCCCCCGTCTGGATCTGTCTTGGCCTGGCCCTGCCGCTCGGGGGGGCAGGGTGTGCGCCCGTGCAGAGCCGGGTTCGGTACGTGGGCGGGGCCAGCCCGCGGGCTCCGACCCGGGACGTGGGGGTGTACTACGCCGCGGCCCCCGCGTGGCCGTATCGGGTGGTGGCGGAGGTTCATGTGACGGCCCGGGACGAGCGGGCCCATCTGGACGTGGCCCTGCAAGAAGCCCTCGGCCGGGTGCGCGAAGCCGGAGGACACGCCCTCCTCGTGCGCGACGTCCGAACCCACACCCACCTCGTCCTGCAATCCATGGGAACCGGCTGCTCCCGCTTCGACACCGGAGTCCTGTCCCCAGGCCCCCGCGGACCGTGCGGCCCGGTCCAAGCCCTGGAGGTCGAGCTCCGCCTCGAAGGGGTGGCCGTCCGCAGGGTTCGGCGGGCGCGAAGGGCCGACCCACGCTGGCCCCTGCCCCCGCCCCTGGGGGCCCTGGCCCCGCGGCCCGACCCCCCGGGCGCGGGAGAGCACGCCGCGGCGGCGGGAGAGGGCCCCGGCGGGGTCGCGGGCGGGGCGGGCGGGGCCACGAGCAACCCCTTGCCGGATCTCGACGATGTCCTGCACTCGGCGCCATAGGCTGGGCGGGATGGTGGTGTGGGTGGGGCTCCTGGGGGCCGCGGTGGGGTGCGCCCGGCTGGAGTCGCGGGTGATCCCCCTGGGGCCGCGGGAGACGGGCGGGGTGCGGGCCGTGGGGGCCGTGCGGATTGTGCGGCCGCCGCTGACGGATACGCGGGCGCAGGAGCTGGGGCTGGTCGAGCTGACGGGCTACGACGAGCGGGCCCTGGAGGATGTGCCGGATGCGCTGCGGCAGGCCGCGCGTACGGTCGGGGCCGATGTGGTGGTGTGGATCCGCACGGACCGCGGGCCCGGGTTTGTGCGGGTCACCGCCGCGCTGGTGCGCTCGGGGCGGACCTACGGGGATTGATACCCGCGCTCTTTCAGGAGGGCTTGATCGAATGTCGCGATCACCGTACAGCCCGCGGCGAGGCCGTGTTCGCGGATGATGTAGTCGGCGAAACTTGCACGACGCCCGACTGATGGTCTCCGTCCTGGCTTATGCTGCACGCCACCATCTCAGGTTTCTCCGGCGACCTCGAGGATGTGCTGCCGTAGTGCGACGTGGATATGGAACCCCTGAAGCTCGAGCGCGTCAATCGATGACCGGACATCGTGAAGGTGCCCTTGGCGTTTCCCTTCGAGTAGGAGTCCGAGGGTGCCCGTCATCTGGAGACCGTGGCGCCGGGCTACCTTTCTACCATCGACCTCGTCGATGAGCAGCAGCGACGCGCTCCTCTCGACCGCCAGCGCGATGGCGGCAGCCTCTCCGGGGTCGAGTTGCCCGAGGAGTTGCCGTAGAAATGGCCCATCAAGTGGTGTGGCCACGACCAACGCATCCGCGCCAGGTGCCTCACGCCACGGACCGAGCACGGCCAGACCCCGATCGAGCTCTTCGACTACCTGCACGGGCAGCAGTACACGCCCGAACAACAGACCGAGCAAGGGGAGCTGACCGATCCGAAGGAGGTTCGAGACCGGTGTGTTGTTCGTCACCACCCGCGGCACCGTCATGCGGGCCCACCCTCGCCCGCGGCTCGCTGGTACGCCGCGAGGTCGGCGAGGTCCCGTTCGAGGTCTTCGACGGTGAGCCGTGACGCGACCCCGCGCTCCCCGAGGAGGTCGTCAAAGGCCACCCGATCCATCCCCGACAACTGACGCGCCGCAGCCTTGGGCAAGAGCTCGCGCGTATACAGATGCACGGCCAACTCCCGCTTCAGCACAGCCTCCAGTTCAGTCGGCGGGATGCGTGCCGCGTCGAGGATGTCGTAAGAGATTTTGAGGTTGAACGATCCCATCCTGCCTCCCGCCTGGCTTGTGCTGCCCGAAGATCCCACCCTACGCCACGGCATGCAAGGCTCCGATGGCCACCCCATGTGCCCCGACGCCCTCCCTCCCCGCCGAGAGGGCGCCGTCCCGGCCAACCGCCCGCGCGCCCAGCCTGCCCGGGATCTGCGCGGGTCACCGCGGCGCTGGTGCGCGCTCAGGAGAGGACCTCGGCCGCCGTGGCGGCGCCGAGCACGTTCTCGCACCAGCGGTCGAGTGTCGTCGCGTCGTCGCAGGCCGCGATGCGCGCGCGGTCCTCGTCGGAGAGTGCGAGCCGAGCCCGGGAGAGAAGCCGAAGCAACGTGTCTCGTTTGCCCTGCACAATGCCCGACTTGTGACCCTCCGCGAGCCCTGACTTGTGGCCCTCCACGAGGCCCGACTTGTGGCCCTCCTGGAGCCCCTCCTGCCGTGCGACGGTCAACGCCCCGCGGGCGTCCTGCTCGGCCATCTTGGCCCGTTCGTAGGCCTCCCACTCCTCGGGCGAGAAGCTCGCCGTCCGGGCAACCTCCAAGGCATCCCGAAACGGGCCATCCGACAACGAGGGTGGGATCACGTTGAGGTTCTTGGCCTCGCGGAAGAAGTAGGCCCACTTGTCGACGAGGGTCAGTGGTGTCTCGCCCGCGGCATACTTGGGCAGTTCGAGGAAAGCGTACTGCACCTGCGGCAACCCCCGCGCGCCGCCATGCTGCTCCTGCATCCGCCAGCGGCTGAGCATCGGGACTTTGTAGCCGCCCTGTTCGTCTTTGTCGGGCCACAGGTTGAAATTGCAGAGGGTCACGCCGACGACATCGCACAGAGTAGGGTACTCTTCGGCGTTGCGGAGCTGCATCACATACGCCTTGCTTGCGTTGTACACGACGCGCTTCTCAAAGCCCTCCACCTTGAGCACCTGCATCTCGACCACGAAGCGCCGCCCCGTGGCGTCGGTGCACTTGACGTCCACGATCGAGAGCTTGAGTTCGGCCACGTCGACGTGCTGCTCGCCCGTGAGGTGCTGCACCTCGAGGATGCGACGATCGCCATCGAGTTCGAGGAGATGATTGAGCAGGGCGACGAGCAGAGGCTTGCGGGCCTCGGCGCCGAAGATCCGCTTGAAGACGAAGTCAGTTTTGGGGTCGGCGAAGACGGCGTGCACAGGAGGAGTCTACACCCGCGGAGAGGTCTTGGCAATATGTGGGTCGCTGGTGGGTGGGAGCGCGGGCTAACGGCTTGCCGGTCTGCCGCCGCAGTGACGGCAGTGCGGGTTCAGCGAGGGAGGTGGGGGCGGTCGGCACCATCGGCTTGTTAGGCGCACCCATGCTCACTCGCCGATCCAGGTCACCCAATTGAACTTGTAGTTCAGCGGAGGCAACTCACCAAAGATGTCAAAGTATACACGGAGCATTTGGCCTTCAATACGATAGGCATCTTCCTTACTCGTCGCCTTCCTGTAGCTGAACTGGAGGTTGTCCACCTTCCCGCCTAGACGTTCGAGAAGGCCGAAACTTCCCAGTCTCCACCCGGCCATATGCCCGCGTTGACCCTTGCAGCCCGCGCACCGCACGAAGTCACGAAGACGCTCCCTCAACTGCATGCTCTCACCAATATCTATGACCGAATGGGGATCATCTTCGAGGAGTCTACCAATCTTCGCGCGGTCCTTGATGCCCACCACATACGCCCCCTCCCCTTCCGGCACTCTGGCGAACTCTGTCTCGCTGAGCGGCAGCCAGTCCGTCCATTGCTCACCGCCTGCGAACATCCACTCTGTCCACTCAGCAAGAGTTACCGCCATGCTGTCCTCCTCTTCGGTCGCTTCCGCCCAACATATCATTAGGTCGCCGCCCGCCGCCTAACCCCACTGGGGGCGCAGTTAGCCAGCCGTCCACGCTGCCTAACCCCCTAACTGAGCCACACGCATTCTCGCCGCGTCCGCTGCCGCCCCACGCCCCCCGCCTGGAGCATCCCCCTGCCCCTCTGCGAAGCCGTCTCGAACACCCTGCGCCCCCTGCACAACGCGCCGCGCGCCAAGGAAGCCGCCCGCGGCCTGCCCCGTATCACTCGCGATCGTAACCCGCGCTCCCATAATCCGGGGGCGACACTACGCCTCTCCCCGAGCCCGTCAACAAGATTTGCCCCACCACCCACTGCGACAGTCCCCATCCAGCATCCCGCAGTCCCCGGAGCCCTCGCGCTGGGCCTGTTGCGTCTCAACGACGGCGCCTGCGTCGACCTCGATTCCTCGTGTGCCCTCGGGCGGATCGCTGCTCGCCCGGTGCTGATCGACGAGGCGCGGCATCGCGTCCAGCCCGGCGTCCGTCAGGCCGCGCTCGACCAGCACCTTGCGGATGGCGGCCCCGTTCTTGAACGACCCCGTCCCCATCGAGCGCACCCGCGCGCGATGAACGTCGGCCCCGAGAGCCTCCGCCCCGGTCCCCGGGGTTGTGGTTCGCGGCTCAAGCACGACCTCGCGCCACACGTCTCCTGCGGCGCCCCCGAGGCCCCCCCCGGGTGTCGACAGGCCCTGGAACGGGCTGCCCGGCGTTGTCCTCGCGCACAGCGAGGCTGGCCACTCTGTGCCCGAGGAGGGCTTCGGCTCAAGCCCCGCCGTCGCCCGGATGCACAACAGACCCGGCGGTGTCAAGGTCCGCCGCGAGGCCTTCCCCGAAGAACCTCATCGCCCAAGCGCTCCGTCGGCAATGGCCCGCTCCATGTCCTCCAGGGAGACGCCCCCCGCCCCCGTCGGCGGCGCGACCCGCGCGGCCAAGAACTCGTCGACGGTCAGCCTGCGCTCCCGGGGCGTCTCCGACGGCATCGGCGGGTCCTTCGCGGCCTCCTCGACCGCGGGGAGGGAGGCGTCTTCCGCAGGAGAAGCCGTCCGAAGCAGGTCTCTGCGATCTCGAACCGTCCGCCGCCGCGGTGTCACCGGGGAGATCCTACAGACCGGTTCGCCCGCGCGCTCGACGACGAACTCCTCCCCGTGCGCCTGCACCCGCTCGATCACCTCGAAGAACTCCCGGGCAGCCTCCGCGACAGAAATATGGGACGCCATCGGCGCAGCGTACCCCACGCGCCGTGCCTCGCAAGGCTCTGGCCGTCTGCCGCGCGGGGTCGTCGGCGGTGTCGGAGTCGGACGCGAGGCCGGTGTCATGACGCCGTCCAAGGCAGCGCGATCTCCTCAACACGCCATGCGGCGAAGGCCAGGGCAGCCTGCACATCCTCGCGCTCCAGAGAGGGGTAGGCGGCCACAACATCCTCCGCGGCGTGACCGGTTGCCAGCAAGCCGAGAAGGGTCCCGACCGTGACCCGCATGCCGCAGATGCAGGGCCGTCCGCCCATCACCGCGGGGTTGTGGGTGATGCGAGCCAGCAGGTCGTGGGTCGTGGCCATCGGGGGGGTTACCTGCCTCCCCGCCGTGCGTCGAGGAGCGCGTCGAGCACCCCCGCCCCGCCGTCAGGCCCCGGCAGGAGGAGATCGTCCGGAAGCGGACCACTCCCCCCACGGCGCACGCGCCCTTGCTGCTCCAACGCCGCGCGGAGGGCTCCGTCGTCGCGGGTTGCGACGCGAACAACCCGTGGCCCCGGCCCGTGGAGGCAAGCTCTGATACCCCCGCTCCATCAAACCTGGACACTTCCGTTGGCTACCGCCCTCAGGCTAAAGCCTGGGGCTACCCGTAGGGGAAGGCATCGCCTTCGCGAGCCTGCTCGGGATGGAACCCGCGATGCTGCCGGAGCACCTCGGCTCACTCCCTCGCAGGCCCACAACGGTGGGCCTTTCCCTTGGGTAGCCCCGGGCTTCAGCCCGAGGGCGACTCATTCGCCCAGAGCTGATGAGACGGTGGGATGAGCCCGGCCGCTCTGACCATCCCCATGGAGCTCCAAACGTCCCCCTCTCCGTCGTCTCCACAAGCGCAGCCCGCTCTCCCCGCGTAGCCAACAGAACAAGCCGTTTCCGCGCTCCCTGCATCGCCCACCCCCAGCAGAGGCGCAGAGCCCAGCGCCAACCCCCGTGCACAACACCGAACGAATCACTTGATCTTCAGCCGCACGCCGGGCGACGATCGGGCCGGTCAGCAGGAAAGGGGACTGTATGAAACCAGAAGACGCATCGTTGGCGGTCAACACAGCAGAAGCGGCGGCCGTGTTTGCGGCCATGCGCCCGACGTTGGAGGCCCTCCCGGCCGACACCGTCCGTCGCGGCAACCTCCCCCTGAACATCGCAGCCGAGAACGCGCTCATCGCGGTTCCGCACCTGCGCGCGGCGGAGGAACGGATTCGGCAGAGCCTGCCCGAGACCCCGCCCGACATCGCCACCCGGGTCGAACACGCGGCCCTCACGGCCTACCACGCGCACCTTCTTTTCCCCGAGCCCGAGGAGAAGCGCTTCGCAGACATCGCCCCCCGCGCGACCGAACTCCGCGAAGGATTCGTCGGCGTGATGGCCGGGCTCATCAAACGGAAGCGGGTTCCGGCGACGATTCTGGAGGACGTGACGCCGGGAACGGGCTACCGCGACCTGGCCGAAGACCTGGGCAAACTGGCCGAACGCTTTCGCAGCCGCTGGTCTGAGCTCGAAAACCGGGTCGATGTCACCCCCGCCGAGTTGGACGAGGCTTCGCGGCTCTCCACCATGATCCTCCGTCGGCTGGCCGAGGAGGGCGGCGGGGCCCTCACCACCCCCGACGAGGTCGACGACATTCAGGCCCGGGCGGCCACGTTGTTGCGAACCGTTCATGCCCAGGCCCAGCAGGCTGCGGCGTACCTGTTCTGGTTTGACAAGGACGGCTGGGCCCAGAAGGCCCCCGGGCTCATGGCCGGGGTCGGCGGGGGGGCTCGTGTGGTCCGCGGGGTTCCGGCGGGCGAGGCGGAGGTCAAGCCGGGGGTCGAGCCGAAGCCGGAGCTGGCGCCGGCGGAGTAGCCCCAGGGCGAGGCTGCCGTTGGGGCGCCGCCGACGTGCGCACGTCGGTGGGAGGCTGGCAGGCAGCCTCTGGCAAGGTGCGCACGTCGGTCGGAGGCTGGGGGACAGGTTGAAACCGACGTGCGCACGTCGGTTGGGGGCTCGCCGGAGGCGGCGCCAAGGTGCGCACGTCGGTTGGGGGGCGGCAGCGGGGCTGGGGCGCGGTCTGGCGGTCGTTGGAGCCGGGTCGCTACTTCGCGGCGAGGGCAGGGGCTGCAGGGCGTGGCGAGGGTGAGACGGCTTCGCCCCGCACGCACTACAGACTCTCCGCCTCTCGCGCTTCGGGAACAAACACGTCGAACAAAAACTCCCGACACGACGCATAAAGTGGATTGACCCATGGCAACACCGCGGCCCGACGACTCGTCTCTGGACCCAGCGGGATCAAACGCTCGTGATCCATCCAGACGACCGGGCACTCGCCCTCGTCATTCTGCTGCTGGAGGTCGAAGCACATGGGCCCCCAGCCATCGCCCCATTCCGCGAAGGGGAGGAACCCTGCCCCAAGAAATGGCCGCCAGTTCTGGATCAACGTCCGAAGCTTGCCAAGGGGGCCGGAGAACGGGACATCGGTCATAAAGATGAGCTGGCGATACTTCCGGCTGTGCACCTGGTCGAACAACTGGAACCGCGCGAGCAAATAGGCTCGGAACAGCGGTGGAAACCGAACACCAAACTCGTCCTCGACGGCTGCCACGTCCTTCTCAGACAGTGTGGAGGGCAGCATCTGCCATTCGACCCATCCGTCCGCGTTGACGGGCCCGACCTGCATATCCAGTGGCACCCCAGCGTCGCCCGGTTCTCGTGCCGCCACATCCATACGGTAGTGGTTCTCGGCGAAGGTGTCGAGCAAACCACCAACAAGAGCGATGCCCTCGGCTAAACTCATCGCAGACACCATCGACTTGTTGAACATGCCTCACTGATCTGCCTTCGTGGCCTGGTCTTGGGCCTTCAACAGCAGCTCACGAATGTGCAGTCTGTCGGACCAGTGCATCAGGTATGCGCTATCGAGTTGTGCCGCGCTGATGCGGAGTACCTCCACCACGTCACGCCATTGCTTCGACGACACTCCGCCACCATCTTGATACCATAGAAGCTTGCGGAGGATGGTATCCTCTGGCGACTTTACGAACAGGACTTCTCCTGACGTACGCACGCAAACGCGCTGACGCCGACTGAACTCGACCTCGTCGTAAGGGGCCGAGCCCTGCGCGAAGAGGTCGACCTTCGTCACCATCGGCAGGTAGAAGATGTTGGCGCAGCCGCCACGGGCCATGGCATCGCGCAGCATGTCCTGATCGACTTCGAAGTCACTTCCGAGCTTCTCGGCGAACGCCTTGACGCGGTAGGGAGCCATGGCGACGACAATGTCGATGTCGTTCGTAGCGCGCGGCTCACCATGCAGCGAACTGGCAACGCTGCCACCTACGAAGTACTCACATCCGATGCTCTCGATCGCTTCGGCCACGCGAAGAGCCACATCCAAGACACTTCCGACGTCCGTCAAGCTACTCATGGCTCAACTCGCGTTCTCCGGCACCCAACCAAAGAGCCTCTGTGCGCACCCTGGACCATACAGTCGCACAGTCAAACGAACTTGAAGCTCATGTTCACTGATGTCTGGGTAGAGTCGACGGATCCCTGCAACGGCCATCTCTCGCACACCCTGGCTCAGCCGCATGGAGGCCTCCAAGCGCTGCGCCGGAGAGAGGCGCCGGAGGAGCGCGTGATAGCGGGAGTCCGCCTGTGGTGTCGTGTCGTTCATGCTCGTCTCAGGATGCCGGGAGGAGGGTACACCCGCGGGGAGGTGTCTTCCAGCAGGTGCAGGGCGGCCATGGCCTCCGCCATGTCCGCCGACAACGCGCCCGGTTCTTCCAGAACCGTCGCGACCGTGTCAACGAGCTCCGCCTCGACCGTGTGGTGGGTGCTGGTCGCGCGTCGCGCCAGCCGTTCATTGAGCGGCATCGGGAGGTTTACGGTCACCGCGTGCGCTGCCATGTCCGCATCCTACTCCGCCCTGCGCGGCCGTGCCGCTCCGCCGCTCCCCATCCTCGTCGGGGCCCACAGCGACGGGGCTCCTGCGCGGTGTTGGGGCGGCGGATGATGCCACGGGGATTTCGCCCTCGTGCTGGCGGTGGCGTGTTCCCTGTCGGCCCTTCCCCCACCACGATCACTCGATGGGCCGTCCTCAGCGGATGGGCTGCGGTTTCGCGGCAGGGGCGCCCTTCCTTGCGAGGTCGACCCCGAAACGTGAGGCCGCCTCGCCGAGCACGGCATCGACCTTGTTGATGAGCGCTGCGAGCTCGCTGCCAGGAGGTCCCTCCGGGATCCTGCCCCCGGGCGTCGGGTAACGATACGCGGTGGCGTAGGCCGCGAGCTCCTCGATCTCGCGGAGCGCGGGCTTCAGTGGGTTCTCGTCGGGGATGACGTTGACCATCTGGTCGAGCTGATGCCTGATCCCCGCGTGTTGGCCCTCGGAGGTGAGGACCGCTCGGATGACCTTCTCCGCGGCCTGCTCGCACAGGTAGGCTGCGTTGCGATTGCCGCGTGGCAGGAGCAGGCTCGCTCCATCCAGATCCTCCCGCGCGATGCGGAGCAGGTTCGCGATGACGAGGTCAGCGATCATCGATCCGCACCCCCTCGGTCGCGACGATGTACGCCAGCGTATTCACCGTGTCGCAGGCCTCGCGGAACTCCCCCGCCCGACACGCGATCACATCCGCGGGCACGCCCGCCCCCCGCGTGAGCCGCCAGAGGAAGAGCAGATCAAGCGCCTCGTCGCGGGTCTCATCCGGAACCACCACCAACAGATCCCAGTCGCTCTCCGGCCGGGCATCGCCGCGGGCCCGGCTGCCGAAGAGCCAGACCTGCTCGGGGTGGTACTGCCCTTCGATGCGCGCGAGGAGCCCTCGGATCGGCCCCAGATCCAGCGCGCCCACCGCGGCCGTTGTGCCACTCCCCTGGGTCGCCTCGGTCACCGCGTGCGCTGCCATGCCCGCATCCTACTCCGCCCTGCGCGGCCGTGCCGCACCGCCGAGCCACCCTCCTCGTCGGGGCCCACGACGATGGGGTTCCTGCGGGGCGTTGGGGCGTGCGCGCAGCCAGGGGAGTGGTCAACCGCACCCACCGCAGGCTTCGCCTCGCGGTACTGACGGAGGCGGAGACGGAGGCGGAGACGGACCCGTGCAAGAGACCCCCGGCGCGAGCACATCACGGACTTCCCTCTCCCCTCACGGTTCGTGCGGCGCCCAACTGCCCTCTCCCCGGGGAGAGGGCGCTCTCGAACCGAGAGCCACGCGCGGGGAGAGGGCACGTGGGTATATGCTCCTCCCCCCGATGCGCCCCCTCGCCGCCTGCCTCGCTCTGCTCCTCGCCACCTGCACCCGCGCGTCGCCCCCCGTCGCCCCCGACGCCGCGCCCCCCGACGTGGCCCTCAGCCCTCCCGACGCCCCCGCCCCCGACGCCCCGCCGCCCGACCCCCGGGCCTGCGCGACCCCCGACGCGTGCACCTGGATCGAGGACTACCAGCGCGAGGTCGTCGCCAAACTCTCGGGCGAACGCCCCATCGCCGAGGGGGTCACCCTCACGCGGCGTTCGTCGCCGGGCCAGCGCGAGACCACCCGGGCCTACCTCCGGGCCGAGCTCCGGGCCGCAGGCCTCGACACCGACTACCACACCTACCCCACCGGCCAGAACGTCCGGGCCCTCCTCCCCCCCACCTCCCCCTCCGACGCCCCCCGCATCGTCGTCGGGGCCCACTACGACAGCGTCCCTGCCGGCCCTGGGGCCGCCGACGACGCCACGGGGGTGGCCCTCGTGCTGGTAGCGGCGCGGTACCTCTCGACCCTGCCTCGGCGCGATCACCCGATGGAGTTTGTGCTCTTCGACCAGGAGGAGATCGGCCTCGTCGGGAGCGCCGCCTACGTGGCCACCCTGCGCGCGGAGTCGGCCACGATCGACAGCGCCCACACGTTTGACATGCTGAGCTTCGACGGCAACGGCGACAACGCCGTCGAGCTGTGGTCGCCCTCCGCGGGGCTCGAAGACCTCTACCGGCTGCACGGCACGCCGCGGGGGATCCCTGTGCGGGCGGTTCGGTTTGCGTCGAGCGATCACCAGTCGTTTCTGCGCCAGGGGCTGCCCGCCACCGGGGTGGGCGAGGAGTTTGTCGGCGACGACCACACCCCGCACTACCACCGGGTCACCGACACCTACGACCGGGTCAACTTCACCTACCTCGCCGCCATGACCCGCCTCGCCCTCGACGTGCTCGCCGACCGCGCCGTCGACTGAGGTCGGCCCGTCCGTGCCGTGACAGGGAGCCGGGATAAGCGCCGCGTGGTCGCGGGTGACTTCCCTCTCCCCTCACGGTTCGTGCGGCGCCCACGTGCCCTCTCCCCGGGGAGAGGGCGCTCTCGTACCGAGAGCAACGCGCGGGGAGAGGGAAGTCACCCACGTGCCTCCCCCGCAACACCCGCCCCCCTCCGCCCACCACCTGCGCCCCGTCCCCTCAGTTCGACCCCACCGCCGTGGCCTCGAACCACGAGCTCGGCGCCGTCACCAGCGTCCACGTGCGCAGCACGGGCCCGTCCGTCGCACCCCCCGCGTACGCCCGCAACACCACCCCCGCCTCGCCCGCCCCCCGCGGCCCCAACACCCCCACATCCCGAACCCCATCCCCATCGAGATCCCCAAGCCCCAACACAAACAGCATCGGGCTCGACGAACCGGGGGGATCGGTCACCAGCGACGACCCGGTCGGCGACAACCCCACGTGGCTCCCCAGGAAGCGCAACACCCGGGACTGAACCCCCGCCCCGCTGTCGTAACGCGCGCTCACAAACACGTCCCACAGCCCGTTTCCATCAACGTCCGTGACCAACACCGAACGCGGCGGACTGTCCTCCCGTTGGGGTCGGAGCACGAGCTGGGAGGAGCCGGCCACAGGCCCCCCCGGTCCCCCGGGGTGAAGCTCGACGTACAACTCGTAGCGCCGCGCCGCGTTGTCGTACAGGGTCGTCGAGACCAGGACGTCGGAGATCCCGTCTCCGTTCACATCGCCGCCAAACACCGTGCGGATGACCGCGTTGCGACCGGAGGGTTCGGGCCGCGGGCCGAGGTGCGACCACCGTGGCGACGTGCTCGCCCCGTCGCGCAAAACCCACGCCCCGTCGTTGGTTCCGTACACCCCGACCCCGACGTCATCGAGGCCGTCTCCGTCGACGTCCCACACGGCCGCGGGCAGGGCCGACGACAAGGGCGGAACCCCGGGAGGACGGTCGCGGTCCATGGTTCGGCCGTCTCCGAGCACGAGCCTGAGATAGGGGGGCGACATGGCGTTGGTGCCCGTGGCCGCGAGGTCGCCGAGGCCGTCTCCGTCGAGGTCTCCCACCCCGACCACCTTGGCCCGATCGGGGAGGTCGAGGCGGGTTCCGGGCTGGAGCCCGTTGGGACTACCGCGCAGGATCTCCCACCCCCCTGGGCGCTCGTCGGGCGTACACCGATGCGCGAGGAGGTCGACAAACCCATCCCCGTCGAGATCGCCCGCCAGGGCCGCGGCGCAGTACACCTCCGCGGCGGGGCGCAGGGTCTGGTTGGGGCGGTCGCCGAAGCCCGGGTTGCGCCCGAAGTACACGTCCACGGCCCCGGCCGTGACGAGGGCGAGATCGGGGGCTCCGTCGTTGTTGAAGTCGGCGACCTGGCCGAAGCTGCCGTCGACGGGAGCCCCCCGCGGAGAAGGCCAGAACGACCAGGTCGGGCTCGTGCGCCCATCGACCTCGACGCGCCAGAAGTGAGCCCGGGGTTCGAGGGCGGGAACGGTCACGCGGTCGCCGTTCACCGCGAGGTCGTGCACCACGCGCCCGCACGTCCGATCGCGGCACACGAGGACCCGGGCCCGCGTCGCCCCCGCGGGCATGGCCCAGCGCAGGGTGGGGGCCCCGCGTGTGGTGTGGGTCGCGCTCAGGGGCCGCAAGAGCCTCGGGGCCGCACCCGCGGGCACCACATCGGCGGGAGGGCGGTCGAAGGGGGCGGGGGCGTCGAGCCCTGCGGCATCGGGGGGTCCGGCATCGGGGCCGGGGGGAGTGCCGAGCACCGACGAGGCGCAGCCTGCGCCGAGGAGGAGGGCTACGGCGAGGGTTCGAGGCGCGACCATTGGGGGGGACTGTAGCGCAGGGGAGCGGCGAACCTCTCCCCTACGGCACCTGCACCCACTGGAGCCGCGGCCAGTACGCCCCCGGGTTGGCCGCGACCCGCGCGCCCCCGTCGCTTGCGGTCGTCCCCAGCCCGTAGGTGACCGCGAGCTCGCTCGGCCGCGTCGGATCCGCCAGCTCCAGATGAACCACCGGCCCCGCACAGAACGCATTGCGGTCATCGCCCGGCAGGTCACAACGCGCCCGCGACACGGCCCCCGTCCACGGCCCCTGGGGCTCTGGCGCCGTGCGCGATTGCAGGTCGCTCCCGAAGCCCACCGCGAAGACGTGCACGAGCCGCGTGGTCCCCGGCTGCCGCACCACCGACGACACCCACGGGCCCGCTTCGAACACCGTGGCCGCATCGCCCCCGCGCGTGCTGTCCCGCCATCCCCCGGCGGTCCACAGAGCCAGCCGGTCGTCGGACCCGAGGCGCCCCACCACGCAGCGCTCCGTCAGGAAGGTGGGAGGCCCGGGACACCCCCACAGATAGGCCGTGTCGCCGAGCACGAGGGACGCGTCGCCGAGGTCAATCTCCGTCGCAAACCGCAGCGCCCCCGCCCCCGGGACGATCACCCGCCGCGACCCCGGATCCCACCGCCCGAGCCCGCTCCCGAGCAGCCGCACCCCGAAGCCCGCGCTCGGATCGTTGCGGAAGAGCCGGTACGTCACCCGCGTGACGCCCCCCTGCCGATAACCCCCGGTGATCTGCACGGACAACGCCCGGTCGTCGCCCTCGACGGCCACCATCGTGCGGGCCACCCCGTCGGCGAAGGCCACCTGTCGCGGACACGACCCGAAGGGCGCAGCGGGGTCGACCTCGAAGCCCACGTTGCGGAGCCCCTGACCCGAGGCGAGGGTCACCTCCTCGGCGATCCACAAACACCGCCCATCCTCGGTCGGAACCCGCACCAGCGACCCCCCCAACGCCCGCACCGGCCCGCCAGGATCGTAGAACGGTCGGCACACCCCGGACTCCGCGGGAGCCCGCACGAGGGGCCGGGTTCCGGCCGGGCACTGCCAGGTAAGGGAGGCCCCATCGCAGGCAGAGGCCACACGGCGCGGGGGGCCGCAGGGGTCAGCGTCGGGGGCCACACAGAGCAAGGCCGGGCCCTGGCAGGTCGCGGCGTCGGCTACGTCCGGGGCTGGCGGGTCGAGGAGCCCGCTGCGGGTTCCGCACGCGGCCAGGACCGTAGCAAAGAGCACGAAGACCAGGGCTCGGAGCGCGGGCAGCGAGAGAGACTTCACGGTGACCGACCCGGGGGTGCAGCGCCCGTGCCCGTCCTGCGGGTCAGCCCAGGGTGCTGCGGCGCAGGCGGCGCCACAGGGCCTCGTCGCCCGCGACCAGGCGCAGCTTGTCGGCCCGGGCCAGGGACTTGAGGGCCCGCTCAAGACGTCGGGCGTCCGTCCCGGGCTGTTGTGACTTCGACCAGGCCACCTCCACGGGCAGGCGCGACCGGGTGTACCGCGACCCCCGGCCCGTGTTGTGGGTGACCAGGCGGGCCGCGAGGTCGACCGTGATGCCCGCATAGAGCGACCCGTCGGCGCAGCGCAGGAGGTACACCGTCCAGCCGCGGTCGGAGGCCGACGACACGTCAGCCCCTGCGCAGGCTGAGGCTCGGGCCGAGGCCGCAGGCGAGGGTGTACTCGCGCCGAAGACGATCGACGAGCTCTTCCACGGAAGGGATGTCGTGGATGGTGGCCACGCCCTGCCCGGCGCTCCAGATGTCCTTCCAGGCCTTGGCGTCGCTGCCCGCGAGGCTCGACACGTCGGGGGCCTTCGGAGGGAGGGCGGCGATGTCGATCCCGTGGCGCTCGATCGAGGGCTTGAGGAAGTTGGCGTGAACCCCGGAGAAGCGGTCGGAGTACACGAGGTCTTCGACCCCGCAGTCGACGAGCATCTGCTTGTACGCGTCCTGGGCGTGGCTCTCCGCCGTGGCGATGAACCGCGTCCCCATGTAGGCGAGGTCGGCCCCGAGGACCTCCGCGGCCCGCACCTGGTAGCCGTCCCCGATGGCCCCCCCGAGCACGAAGATCCCGCCCCAGAAGGCGCGGATCTCGCGGGCCAGCGACAAGGGGCTCTGGGTCCCGGCGTGGCCGCCCGCGCCGGCTCCGACGGCGATGATCCCGTCGACCCCGACGGCGATGGCCTTGCGGGCGTGGGCCGCGTTGATCACATCGCAGAGCACGAGGCCCCCGTAGCCGTGGACGGCCTCGACCACCCGGGCCGGGTTTCCCAACGCCGTAATCACCACCGGAACCTTATGCGCCACCACCACCTCCAGGTCGGGCAGGTACCGGGGGTTGGTCTTGTGCACGATGAGGTTGACCGCGTACGGGGCGCTGGGGTTCTCGGGGTGGGCCGCGTCCCAGGCCGCGAGGTCGGCCTGGATCTCCGTGAGCCACCGGTCAAACTGCTCGGCGGGGCGGGCGTTGACGTGGGGGAAGGCCCCGACGATGCCCGCCTTGCACTGGGCCGCCACCAGCGGCGGAAACGACACGAGAAACATCGGGGCCCCGATCACGGGGACCGACAGCTTGCCTTGCAGGGCTTCGGGAAGAGCCATCAGAGAGGGCCTCAGGGGGACAGCGAGAAGGGCCGCCATGATGCCCCGGGCCTCGCCGTGGTAACAAGTCTGGGATGACGCCCCCGGAGGTCGATCCCCATCTGGTGTACGAGCGCCCGCGTTTGTCCTGGGGGCAGCGCGTCGTGGGGGGCCTCGGGGTGACGGCGTTTGTGTTGGGGGTGGGGGTTCTGGCGTGGCAGGTGATGGGGGGGGCCTTGCCGGTGGTGCTCGCGGTGGCCCTGATGGTGGGGGCGTACCTCGTGCAGTCCCGGCTGCGACCGTCGCCGGTGTTGAGCCCCACCCGGGTCTGGATCGACACCCCCGGCAAGGCCCTCGTGCTGGAGGGGCGGGGGACGGTGCGGGTTCCGTTTGGGTCGGTGGCCTCGGTGTCGTGGGGCAAACACCTCCTGTCCGACGGGATCGCCCTCGACGCCGTCACCCTGCACGGCCCTGACGGGTCGCGGGTGGTGTGGACGGTGGCCGACGCCGCCTCGGGAGAGGCCGCGGCCCGGACGGTGTGTTCGGCCCTGAGGCTCGCCGAACCGACGACCGCCGAGGGGCCCGGGCCGAGCCACGACAACGACGACGACGGCCAGCCCGACCCTGCCCCTGCGGCTCCCGAGGCCCCCGCGGAAGATGCGAGGAGCTGAGGGAGGGGCTATCGTGCGCGGGTGATGGAACGCAGGCACAGACAGGCGACCGCGATCGGGGTGGCGTGGGCCACGGCCTTGTGGGCCTCGGGGGCCGCGGCCCAGGGGGTCGCTCCCTACGACCCGGGGCCCCTGCTGGAGTCGATGCAGCCCGCGGCCCGCGAGGATCTCGTGCGTGCGGCCGGTCCGGCCCACCGGCTGCCCCTGTACGACCTCACCCTGCGCCTCGCCGACAACGGCCGCGATTTCACCCTGCACGAGGTGGTCACCGTCACCAACACCGAGCGGGCCCCCCTGCGCGAGCTGGTGTTTCGGGTGTACGGCAACGCCACCCGCCCCCAGGGCGCCACGCCCGCAGCAGGAGGCCCGACGCCCGCAGGAGGCGCGACCCTGGCCGGGCCTCCGGTGCAGTTTGTCCGCGGGTCGTGCGAGGGGGCGGGGTGCACGGTGCGGGCGGAGACCCCGTCGGTGATCGCCGTGCGGCCGGGGCAACCCCTTGCTCCGGGGGCCACGACCCGCATCACCCTCGACCTCACCGGAACCCTGCCCGAGATCGCCCCAGGTCGCACCGACCTGATGACCCAGGGCCTGGAGTCTCTGGCCACCATGGGGGCCGCCTCGGAGGGAGGGGGCGACTATGGGGTTCTGGCGACGGGCGACGGGATCATCTCCCTGGCCAACTTCTACCCCGTGCTCGGGCGTCGAACGGCGGGCCGTTGGGAGCGGGTCGACCGCGGAGGGGTCGGGGATTTTGGTTCGGACGCGTTGTCCCACGTCCGGGCGACCCTTGATTTTCCTGCGGGTTATGTCGTGGCCACCACGGGGATCACGGCCCGCACGGTGGCCGCGGGCGGTGGACGGCAGCGCCACGAGGTGGTGGCCGGGGGGGTTCGTGATTTCGCGGTGTTGACCGGGCGCACCCTGCAGATGTCCGAGCGTCGGGTGGGAACGGTGGACGTCCGGTCGTACTTCCTGCCTGCCCATCGTGAGGCGGGCGAGCGGGTCCTCGACACGGCGGCCCGGTCTCTGGAGGAGTTCGCCCGGCGTTTCGGGCCGTATCCGTACCGCGACCTCGACGTGGTGGAGGCCCCGTTGGTGGGCGGGGCGGGCGGGGTGGAGTTTCCCGGGCTGGTGACGGTGGCCACGATGTTCTATCGGCCCACCCGGGCGGCTCCGAGCCGGGTCCCGGCCGCGGGCGGGGCTTCGGGCGGCGGCGCGGGAGGGCTCGGGGGCATCCTGGGCGGGCTCCTCGGAGGCGCCGGGGGCGACGCGGCGGGAGGGGGCGGGCTCGGGGCCATCCTCGGGGCCCTCGGGGGAGGTGGTGGCGGCGGGATCGGCGGGCTCCTCGGGGGACTCGGCGACACCAGCGGGATGCTGGCCCAGATGCTCCCGTCGATGCTGGAGTTTGTGACGGCCCACGAGGTGGCCCATCAGTACTGGCACGGCCTGGTCGGGAGCGACTCGCGGGAGCACCCCTTCATCGACGAGTCCCTGGCCCAGTACTCGGCCATGCTCTACGTCGAGGCGCGGCACGGGGCCGCCCGGGCCCGCCGCGAGGCCGACATGCAGGTGCGGATGAACTACCAGTTTATGCGCATGCTGGGCCACCCCGACGGGGCGGTCGACCGGCCCGCCCATGTGTTTACGAGCCCCATCGCCTACGCGGGCCTGGTCTATGGCAAGGGCCCGTACCTGTACGACGCCCTGCGGCGGGAGGCGGGCGACGCGGTGTTCTTCCGGGCCCTGCGGCGCTACGCCGACACGTGGCGGTTTCGTACGGCGCCCCCCTCGGGGTTTCTCGACGCCCTCTCGGCCGAACACCCGGCCCGCGCGGCCCGCTACCGGGCCCTCGGACGACGTTGGCTCCAGGAGTCTCACGGCGACGAAGACCTCGGCCCCGGCGACCTCGGCACGATCATGACCACCATGATGGGCGGTCAGGGCGCCATCGACCCGCAGATGCAACAGATGCTTCAGGGCCTCGGCCCGGTGATCCAACAGGTCCTGCGCGGAACGGGGGCGGGTCCGTCCGGCCCCCAGGCTCCCCCCACCCCCGGGACGCCCACTGCCCCCGGAACGCCCGCAGGCGGCCCCCAGCGGGTTCCCTGGCCCGGGACGGGCGGAACCTCCCCGGGAGGCGGCGGGCTGGAGCGGGTCCTCGAGCAGCTCCTCCAGGGCCTCGACTAGAGGACCTTCTGGGTAGTACACGACCGTTCGCCTCGCGCCCTTTCCTCTCCTCTCTGCTGAAGACCGACCGCGTATGTTGCCCATCGCCAAGCTCGAATCCCTCGTGCACCGGGCCGAGGAGCTCGATCGCCTCCTGTGCGATCCCGACGTGACCCAGGACTCTGGCCGGTACCGCAAGCTCTCCAAGGAGCGGGCGGGCCTGGAGGGCCTGGTCACGGCCTATGCCGAGCACAAGAAGCTCACGCGGCAGCTCGAGGACGACCGGGCGGCCCTCGACGACCCCGAGCTCCGCGACCTCGTGATGGAGGAGATCCCGGGGCTCGAGTCGCAGATCGCGTCCCTGTCACGCGACCTGACCTTCATGCTCCTGCCGCCCGACCCGGCCGACGAGCGCAACGTCATCCTCGAGCTTCGGGCCGCCGAGGGGGGGGACGAGGCCACCCTCTTCGCCGCCGACCTCTTCCGGATGTACCTGAAGTTCGCGGAGAAGATGCGCTGGCGGGTGGAGGTGTTGTCCGAGAGCAAGACCATGGTGGGCGGGATCAAGGAGGTCATCGCCACGGTGACGGGCGACCGGGTCTTCTCCACCCTGCGGTTCGAGGGGGGGGTTCATCGGGTGCAGCGGGTTCCGGCGACGGAGGCCCAGGGGCGGATTCACACCTCGACGGCGACGGTGGCGGTGTTGCCCGAGGCCGAGGAGGTCGACGTCCAGATCGACGAGGCCCGCGACCTCCAGGTGAGCATCGCGGCCTCGGGGGGCCCCGGGGGCCAGGGGGTCAACACGACCAACTCGGCCGTGCAGCTCTTGCATCGCCCGACGGGGCTGATCGTCAAGTGCCAGGACGAGCGCTCGCAGATCAAGAACAAGTCGAAGGCCATGAAGATCCTGCGGGCCCGGCTCCTGGAGCTTGAGCGCCGCAAGCAGGACGAGGCCATCACCGACCAGCGGCGGGGCATGGTGGGCACCGGGGAGCGGGCCGAGAAGGTGAGGACCTACAACTTCCCGCAAAACCGGGTCACCGATCACCGCATCCAGCTCACCCTGTACAAGCTCGACAAGTTTATGGAGGGCAACCTCGACGAGCTGATCACCCCGTTGCGGACCTACCACCAGGCCGAGCGCCTGCGCCACGAGCTCGGGATCGACACGGGCCTGTCCTTCGCCGGGGCCTCCGACGACTGACGACGGGGGCGGGCGGCGAGAGACGGGAGACAGGCGGCGGGAGACGGGAGACGGGTGGCGGGCAGCGAGGGGCGGGCAGCGAAGCCGCAGGGCCGCAAGGGCCGGAGGTTTTGTGGGGGGGGAGCGGCGTGACCCCCCTGCGGAGGCGGACTCTCTTCCCCCGTGGGAGGGAAAACTCCCAGGGAGGCGCTCCACCCTCCACCGGACGTCCTCCCAGGCCTTCCCCCTGGAGGGCCCCGGATTTCGGGCCCCGGCCCCGGAAGAGGGCGCCCCCCATAGCGCTGGCACGGGTGTTGAAGTAGTGTCGGCCGTGGTCGATCGGCAGCCCAACCTCCGACAGCTCGCGCACGACACCTCGGGTGCCGCGTTTGTAGAGTATGTGGTGGTGCTCCTGCTGGTGACGGTCATCTCGGCGGCGGCGACGTTCTCCCTGGGTGCACCGTTTGTAGACTACTACCGCTTTGCTCAAACCATCTTGTCGATGCCGTTCCCTTGAGATAGGGTAGCGGCTCGCCAGGCGCTCATCGACTCGGAAAGAAGGATCATCATGACGACGAAGAACCTCCGCAAGCTTGCCAACGACACCGCGGGCCTCTCCACGGTCGAGTACGTGATCATCCTCATCCTGATCGCGGTGGTGGGCATCACGGCCTGGCGTACCTTCGGCAACACGGTTGTGACCAAGATCAACTCGGGCAACAGCCAGGTCTCCGGCCTCGGCCCGTGATCGACGCGCCCCCCGTGTGGGCGCAGCTCGGGATTGGCCATCGTACAACGGCCTGTGTGGGTCGACGGGTGGCAGGAGTGTAGTGATGAGCGAGCGCCGCGGCCTGTAGCAGGGTGCGCGGCGTTGCTGTTTCGGAGGTCGAGGGTGTGGTTCTGGGCCCCAGTGGTGTGTGTGGTGTTGTCGGTGGTGGCCTCTGCGGTCGCCGCGGTCACCGATTTTCGCACCGGGCAGATCCCCAACTGGCTCACCTACGGGACCGCGGTCGTGGGGATCGTGCTTCAGGTCGTCGGGCCTCTGGGGGTTGTCCAGGGTCTTCTGAGCGCGGTGGGGGGCATGGCCGTCTGTGGGCTCATGCCCTTTCTGCTTTGGCGCAAGGGGGCCCTCGGGGGCGGAGACCTCAAGCTGTTTGTCGCCATCGGGGCCCTCCTCGGGTACTTCCATGGCATCGAGGCGCAGTTTCTGGCCTACTGCGCGGGGGCTCTGTTCGCCCTGGCCCGGCTGGCCTGGCACGGCAAGCTGATGGCCGTCCTGGCCAACTCGCTCTTCCTCGCGTTCAACCCGGTGCTGCCCCGCAAGTGGCGGCGCACCATCGACCCGAGCGCCCTGCACATGATCCGCTTCGGTGGCGCGATGCTGGCAGGGACCACCCTCGCGGCCGTGGCACGATATCGGCTGTGACCCTCGTACCCCCTCCATGGGCACCCGCAACATGAACCGGCGAAGCACCAACCCCAGGCGAGAAACACCCCTCCGCGACGACACCCGCGGGGCGGTGTACGTGGAGTTTCTCGTCGCGTTCATCCCGTTTTTTGTCATGGTCCTTGGGATCATGCAGGTGGCCCTGATGTACAGCGCCCACCTGATCGTGCAGCACGCGGCCACCACCGCGGCCCGGTCGGCCATCGTGGTGTTTCCCGACTGCGAGTACCGCTACGGGGGGGCCCCGCAGAATGTGGTCAACGGCGGCGGGACCGCCACCGACCCGGCGGGGGCTCTCGCGAGTCTGTTCGGCGGCGGGGGCGGAGGGTCTGGGTTTCTCCCGGGGGGGAGCAACGCCGGGGCCCGGCTGTCGGCCGTACGCTTCGCGGCCAACATGCCCCTGGCGGCGACCTCGCCCTCCCTGGCCGAGCTCACCACCGACGGAGACCCCCAACGGCAGAGCCTCATCAACGCCATCGGCGGCAACATGAACCCCGCCGCCCGCCTCGCCCTCGGGGCCCTCGGGTACAACAACGCCGCCATGGCCGTGACCTTCCCGCGGCGCCCCACCGACCGCAGCTTCCGCGACAACTTCGGGGCCCGCGACCAGCTCACCGCCCGGGTGACGTACCTGTTTCACTGCGGGGTTCCGATCGTCAACAAGATGGCCTGCGACGACGCCCTGGGGCTCTTTACGGGCCTGCCCCACCGGCAGATCCGGCAGGCCACCCAGGCCCTGCGCTCGGGGCGCAACAACCTCGCCGAGATCCAGTCGGTGTTCGAGCGGGTCCAGGTGGCCCAGGGGCGCCTGTCGGCGGCCCGGCCCGGCCTCGATGAGCTGAGCCACACGGGCTCCGGGGCGGTGGGTTCGGCCCTCCTCCTCGGGCTCACCGGGGGCAACTTCTCGGTCCTGCGGGCCGAGGCCACCCTGCCCAACCAGGGCCCTGGCAATCCTGTCCCCTCTGCCTGCTACCGCGACCGGTGATTGTCATGGATGCCACTGCACCCACCCCCCGCCGCAACGTCCGCCAGCGCCTCGTGGACACGGCCCGCGACGTACACCGTGACAACTCCGGGGCCGTGATGGTCGTCGGGGTCTTCATGGCCGTGCTCGTGACGGGCTTCCTCTACTCCATCATCGGCATCGGCAACACGATCATCTACCGCGAGCGGATGCAAGACGCCGCCGACGCCCTGGCCTTCTCCGGGGCCGTCATCCACGCCCGCGGGATGAACCTCATCGCCCTGATCAACATCGTCATGGCGATGCTGATGACCGTGTACCTCACCCTCAAGGTGGTGGCCGCGGCCCTGTTCCTCGCGGCCCTGGCCTGCGCGTTTGTGTGTCAGCCCGCGGTGCCCCCCCTCGTGCAGTTTGGCAACCAGATCAACCGCATCGCCGACCAGTACCGCCGGTCGATCCTCGAGCCCGCCCTGCGCCTCGGGCACGGGGCCCAGTCGGCCATCCGTACGGGCTATCCGTACCTGGCCCAGGCCAACGCCGTGGCCACCTCGCGCTCGTCGATGTACGCCCCGCCGGTCACCCTCGGGGGCATCCACCCGATCGCCAACCACCCGCTGCCCGTGAAGCCCGTGCCCATCATGCGCCTGTGCCGCAAGGCCGCCGAGCCCATCGGGCAGTTTATCGCCCTGCCCCTGAGCTTCCTCGGGGGGGTGGCCTCGCGGGCGGGGCGCTTCATCGGCAACGTCATCGCGACGATCTTCTGCGACTTCAATGACAGCCGGATGCGGCCCCACGAGATCGACCCCGGCAACGGGGGATGTCAGGACGGGATGCCCGGTCAAAACTGTGAGTACAGCCAGATCCGGTCGGTGGTGGTGGGGCAGCCGCCCTTCCAGGGCAACGAGCAGGCGGTCAGCGTGGCCAACTGGGGCCGCGGGACGGGCGGAGGGGTCTTCGGGGCCCTCGGCAACTTCGCGCGGGTCGGGTTCGCCCAGGCCGAGTACTACTACGAGGGCCACCCCGACGGCCGCGACAACAGCCGCGAAGAGTGGATGTGGAACATGCGTTGGAGGGCCCGCTTCCGCCGCTTCCGCATGCCGTCCAACCCCCTGGGCATCGGCGGGCTCACCCCCGGCGTCGACCTTTCCATCATCGATCGGGTGATCGTTCACTGACCGTCTCTGGAGCGAGCGCCATGGCTTCGACGTACACCCGCCCTCGGGCATCCCAGAAGGTCTCCCCGCCCCGCCGCCGCGCCCAACGCGGGGCCGCGTTTACCGAGACCGTGGTGATGCTCCCCTTCTTCATCGCCATCTGGTCCTGCGTGATCTACGTCCACAAGGCGTACAGCATGAAGGTCCACACCATGGCCTTCAACCGCAACTGCGTGATGAGCTACGCCTACGGGGCGTGTCAACAGCAAGCCCCGGGGTGCAGCAACTCCGCCCAACGTCACACCGACGCGGGCGAGCGCCCCGGCGACCTCAACGGGCTCCAGTCCCTCCTCGGGGGCATCGGCAACTCCATCTTCGGGGCCCTGGCCGGGCAGACCACCGAGCTCCGTACGACCCGCAACGTGAGCAAACCCGGCCTCCTCGGGGGCGGATCGACCCCAGTCCTCGCGGGCAACAGCATGATGTGCAACACCCAGGTGCAAACCCCGGGCAGCATCGTGCGCAACGCCTTCTGTAGCTTCACCGGGATCTGTTGAGAGGTCGCACCATGGCACTGTCCCTTCGTCGTCTGCCCAACGCCATGCGCCTCGCGACCTTCATGCTCGTGGTGAGCGCGGGCGGGACCGTGGCCAGCGTGCGCTCGGCTCGGGCCCAGGTGCACGAGACCATGCGCCAGCTCGCCCGGCAGCTCATGCCCTACGCCGAGCAGGGGGTGATGCAGGCTCCCCGGCGGGTTCACCTCAACGGCGAGACCATGCTCCTGTCCGTGGGCACGGCCCGCGACTCGGTCCCGGCCGTGCTCGACTGGTACGAGCGGCAGTGCGCCGGCCGGGCGGGCCAGCTCTCCGAGGCACTGCACGGCCAGGTCCGCCAGGGGGCCGAGGGGCTCGACGTGGCGGCCTTCAACGCCCAATGGACGGGCTCAGGCCGGGTCACCCAGGCCATGGAGGTCTTGCGGGCGGGCGACGAGGCCGAAGGGTACGTGGCCTGCATCGACACGGGCTCGACGGCCCGGGTCTCGGGCGACGAGCTCCTCGCTCGGGCCCGGCGCCTCCTCGACACGGGCAACCTCGCCCACCTCGGCGGGATCCGCTACGCCTACGTCACCCGCGGCTCGGCCGGGACCCGCATCATCACCTTCGCCACCGAGGGGCGCTTCAACATCCTTCGCATGTTTCCCGAGTCGGGAGACGCCCCGGGCGAAGACGTCGGCGACCTCGCCCGCTTCCCCCAGATGCGCCGCATCCTGTCCGCGTACGAAGACGGCGATCAAAACGGCCTCGGGATCTACACCGTCCGGGCTCCCATCGCCGACGTGCGGGGCTTCTACCGCAGAGAGATGGTCCGCCGCGGGTGGCAGCTCCTCGACCTGCCCACCGACCGTCGGCTCCCCGCCGAGGTCGAGGCCCATCGGGCCACCACCCAGGCCTTCTCGCGGGCCGAGGGCATGATGTACCTCGTCTTCGATCACGACGACGGCCTGACCTCCATGATGGCCCTCGTGGCCCGCTGAGCCTCGCCGCCCGCTCCGCCCTCCCGCCCCTCCGCGGCGCTCCCTCCACGCCTCCCTCCACGCGCCGACACCCCAAATGCCGGGTTGTGTCGGCGCGGGCTTTGGGGCTACTGTCCACGCCGGCAGCGTCGTGTGCGCGGGACGATCCCGCCCCCCGGCGCAACGTTGACCACCTCCGCGGGTAACGGGATGAATACCAAGGCGCTCGTCATCGCGATCGGGGCCGCGGCCCTCGGGCTGATGTTCTTGCTGATCTACAAGAAGCGGTTTGAGACCGAGGCCTCGGGGGGGCTCCCCATCCCCGTCCTCATTGCCGTGCAAGACATCCCCCTCGGGACGGCCCTGGCCGACAACATGTTGGGCGTCCGGCGGATCCCGCAGGCCTACCTCGAAGACCGCTTCATCCGCTACAGCGACCTGCGCCGCATCGTGGGGGTGCGGGTCTCGATGGGCCTTCGGGCCAATCAGACCGTCATGTGGACCGACCTCGCCACGGCCTCCGACGCCCGCCGCGACCTGTCGAGCCTCGTCTCCACGGGCATGCGGGCCATCACCATCCGGGCCGACATCACCAACTCCTTCGGCGGGCTCCTGCGCCCGGGCGACCGGGTCGACGTGCTCGGGACCCTCTCGCGCACCAACGCCGAAGACAACCGGGTGACCGTTCCGCTCCTGCAGAACGTGCTGGTCCTTGCGGCGGGCCGGGACACGGGGGGCGAGGCCCAGCGCCAGGTGGTGGCCGGCAGCGCGGGGGCCACCCCCGCCAACGGGGCCAGCGTCGAGATCTCCCAGTGCACCCTGTCGGTCTCGATGGAAGAGGCCCAGCTCCTCACCTACGCGGCCGACCGGGGCGGGGCCGGGGGGCGCCACACGGGCCTCACCCTCGTGCTCCGCAACCCCGAGGACATCGCCATCCTGGAGGGGGTGCCCGAGACCAACATCGACGACATCTTCGAGCCCACCCGACGGGCCCAGGTGTCGCGCCGCCGTCGGCAGATCATCGAGCGCATCGGCAGCTCGGGCCCGGGCATGTGAGCCCTCCGTCTCCCTCTCCACGCGCCTCCCTGCACCCTCTCCAGACCCAGACGACCCCGATGCCCCACACCCGCTTCGCGAAGTTTCTCTCGATGATCCTGCTCGCCGCGGGGGCGGCGGGCGTGGGACTGACAGCCGCTCCGTCGCTCGAGGCCCAACCCGCCCGGGCGGGGCGCGACCTCACCCTGGCCGTGGGCGAGCAGATCCTCGTGCCGGCCGAGGGGATCTCGCAGTTTTCCGTGGCCAACGAGGGGATCGTCGATGTGCGGGTCCCGAGCGACCGCCGCAACCTCGTGGTGGTGGGCCAGCGGGCGGGCAGCACCTCGCTCCTCCTCATCCGGGCCGGGAGCAACCAGGAGACCCTCCAGGTGACGGTGTTCGCCCGTCGCCCCGAGGCCGTCCAGGCCGAGATTGAAAACCTCCTGGAGGGCTACTCCGGCGTGCAGATCCGCCGGGTGGGGGCGCGGCTCTACCTCGAAGGGGGGGTGGCCACCGAGCAGCAGCAGCGCCGGGTCCAGCAGATCGCCGGCCTGTACCCCAACCAGGTCGAGAGCCTGGTCTCGATCGACGCCACCATCGTCGAGCGGCGCATCAACGTGCGGCTCGACCTGTACTTCGTCGACTTCTCCACCAACTCGGGCCGCAGCGTGGGCCTCGGCTGGCCGGCCTTCATCGGCGGCAGCGCCCCGGCCACCCAGGGACAGGCCACCATCAACCTCGTGGCCCCCATGGGGATGGGGGGGGTCGGGGCGGGCATCCAGAGCGCCCAGGCCATCATCACCAACCAGCCCCTGCCGCGCCTCGACCTGGCCTCCAACGGGGGCTGGGCCCGCATCCTGCGGCAGGCCACCCTCATCACGGCCAACGGCAACGAGGCGGCCTACCGCAACGGGGGCGAGCTCAACTTCCGGCTCATCGGGGCCAACGGGTCGGCCACCATGACCTCCATCTCGTACGGGACCAACCTGACGATGACCCCGCGCTTCGACCCCCAGAGCTCGCGGATCGACATCCGGGTCGACGCCGACATCTCCGACCTGTCCCAGCAGGGCGGCGGCGACCTGCCCGGGCGCAACATCACCCACCTCACCACCCTCGTGAATCTGCAGCTCGGGCAGTCGATCGTGATGTCGGGCTTCCGGTCACGCTCGCAGACCCAGGGCTCGACGGGCCTGCCCCTGCTGCGGCAGATCCCCATCCTGGGCTACCTCTTCGGCACCGAGTCGGCGTCTGAGCAGGAGCACGAGGGCATTCTGTTTATCGTGCCGACCGTGGTCGAGGGCGTCACCCGCAGCGCCCAGGACCGCGTAGCCGAGGCCCTGCGGCAGTACGAGCAGTTTAGCGGCGACATCGACGAGCTGCGACTCTACGAGCCCACGGGCACCCAGTACCGTTGAAGGATATGCTCTGCGGGTAACGCCGCCCGGAGGGGACCCCCGTCCCGCCCCGGTGCCCGGACCGACGGCGCGACCCCCTCGCGCAGGAAGCTCAGATGGACCAGGCCCTGCTCCAGATCGAGACCCCCAACGCGCCCCCGATGACGTACATGGTGCCGTCGGGGGGTGAGATCACCATCGGTCGGGACGAGACCTGCACCGTGGTTCTGGCCTCGCCCGACATCTCGCGGCGACACGTGACCATCACCGTCCAGCCCTCGGCCATCGCCGTGCGCGACTCGTCGAGCAACGGCACCCAGGTGGGGTCGCAGCGGGTGTTCCGCTCGGAGATCCCGGTGCCCTTTGGGACACCCATTCAGGTGGGGCCCTACGTGATCCGGGTGATGCGCCAGGGGGCTCCCGCGGGGGCGCCTCCGCCGCCTGTCCCGATGGGGGCCCCAGGGCTGCCTCCGTTGCCGGGGCAGCGGCCCCACAACCCCCTGGCCCAGACCATGGCGGCCCCGAGCGGGCTCGCGGCCCTCGGCCAGGGAGGGGCTCCCGCCCGCCCGCAGCGGGCCAACGGGGCGGGGCACACCATCGCCCCGACGGCGAGCACCAACGGGACCATGCACGTCTCGGTCGAGCTGCGGCGGCGTATCCACCGGATGCTGCTCGACCACCTCGACCTCGCGGCCCTCGACCGGTCGAAGATGGCCGACAACGTGATGCGGCCCCGGGTGCGCGACGCCCTCAAGCGCATCATGCAGCAGCTCTCGCCCGACCTGCCTCCTGGGACCAACCAGGAGCAGCTCATGCAGGAGATGTCCGACGAGGCCCTCGGCCTCGGACCCCTGGAGCAGTTTCTGGCCGACGGGAGCGTGAGCGAGGTGATGGTGGTCGACCCGCATACGATCTACATCGAGCGCAAGGGCAAGCTCGTGCGGGTCGACGCGCGGTTTACCGACGACGAGGCCGTGCGGTCGTGCATCGAGCGCATCGTGACCCCCCTCGGGCGGCGCATCGACGAGAGCACCCCCCTCGTCGACGCCCGGCTCAAGGACGGGTCGCGCGTCAACGCCGTGATCAAACCCCTGGCCATCAAGGGGGCCTGCATCACGATCCGGAAGTTCTCCAAGGTGCCGCTGGCCCTGACCGACCTCATCGGGTTTGGGGCCCTCACCGAGCAGATGGCGAGGTTTCTCACCCGCACGGTGATCGCCAAGAAGAACATCGTGATCTCTGGCGGCACGGGGTCGGGCAAGACCACCCTGCTCAACGTGCTCTCCGGGGCCATCCCCAAGGACGAGCGGGTGGTGACCATCGAGGACGCCGCCGAGCTTCAGCTCAACCAGCCCCACGTGGTGTCCTTGGAGTCGCGGCCGGCCAACATGGAGGGCAAAGGGGAGTACACCATCCGCGACCTCGTGAAGAACGCCCTGCGGATGCGCCCCGACCGCATCGTGGTCGGCGAGTGCCGCGGGGGCGAGTGCCTCGACATGCTCCAGGCGATGAACACCGGCCACGACGGCTCGCTCACCACCACCCACGCCAACAGCCCCCGGGAGGCCATCAACCGCCTGGAGGTCCTGGCCCTGATGAGCGGCCTCGACCTGCCCGCCCGGGCCATCCGCGAGCAGATCGCCAACAGCGTGCACGTGGTCGTGCAGCAGAGCCGCTTCGCCGACGGGTCGCGGCGGGTCACGGCCATCACCGAGGTGGTGGGCCTCGACGACAACTTCGAGGTCCAGCTCCGGCCCATCTTTGAGTTCTATCGTTCGGGCACGGGGGAGGGGGGCAAGGTCCTCGGGGAGTTTCGAGCCACGGGGTATCTGCCGTCGTTCCTCGACGCCTTCATCGCGTACGGGCTCGTGCAGGGGAAGGACTACCTATGACCGCCAGCGTCACGCAGCTCGCCCCCGTCGCCTGGCTCGGCATCGTGCTCTTCGCCATCGGCCTCGCGGTGTCGATCTACATCACCCTCACCGACGAGGAGAGCCCCCTGGCCCGGCTCTTCTACCGCTACGCGGCCCACCTCGACGCCGACCTGCGGGCCCTCTTCATGCACGACACGAGCGGGGTCACCATCGCCAAGTGGCAGCTCGGCCTCGGGGGCGTAGCCCTGCTCTTCGAGCCCATCTACTCCCTCTTCGCCCCAGAGCCCCTCGGGGTCCCCGTGGCCCTCATCGCCATCCCCATCATCGCGGCGGCCCCCGCGTTGTGGTTCATCGACGCCCGCCACAAGCGCCAGGAGAAGATCGAGCAGCAGCTTGACACCTTCCTCCTCGCCCTCGCCAACGCCCTCAAGGCCTCGCCCTCCCTCGGCGACGCCCTCAACGCCACCTCCACCCTCCTGCGGACCCCCATCAAGGACGAGCTCGAGCTCACCGTGAAGGAGAACCAGCTCGGGGTCCCCCTCGATCAGGCCCTCCTCAACATGGCCCGACGGGTCAACTCCCGGGCCTTCTCCGGGGCCCTCACCACCGTCCTCATCGGCCGTCAGACCGGCGGCGACCTCTCCCGCATCCTCGAGACCTCCGCCGGGACCCTCCGCGAAATGGCCCGCCTCGAAGGGGTCGTGCGCTCCAAGACGGCCGAGGGCAAGGCCCAGGCCTGGGTCCTCGGGGTGATCCCGCCCCTCCTCGTGGCCCTCCTCAACTGGATGGACCCCCTCTGGCTCCGCCCCCTCTCCTCGTCGGCCATCGGGTACATCATCGTGGCCATCGCCGTCGTCTTCTGGGTGGCCGCCATCTTCGCCGCCCGCCGCATCCTGGCCGTGGACATCTGAGGAGCACGAGACCCCGATGACCCCCACCACACAGGTGTTCGAGTACCTCTCCCTGGGCCTCCTGACCTTTGGCTTCGGGCTGTTTGTCTTTCTCCTGGCCCTCACCCCCGCCGACGAGGCCCCCGACGTCGGGATCAAGGGCCTCAAGCGCAAGGCCGTCCTCGACGAGGGGGGGCTCTTCAACACCATCGAACCCCTCATGCGCTGGCTCGCCCGCCGCATCGCGGGGCTGCCCCTGCACGGGACCCGGGCCAGCATCAACACCCAGCTCCGTCAGGCCGGGGAGTACCTCGGGCTCACCGCCGACGAGTACCTCGCCCTGTGCGTCCTCTCCACCCTGGGGATGCTCGTGGCAGGCGTGGTCATCGACCAGCTCGCCAACATCGGCGGGATCTTCCTGCTGATGTTCATCGGGTTTGGCACCATCCTGCCGCACATGCAGGTGAGCGGCGAGATCGAGCGGCGCTTCAAGCAGGTCAACCGGGGCCTGCCGTACTCCATCGACCTCGTGGCCCTCACCATGAGCGCGGGCCTCGACTTCCCCGGGGCCCTTCGCCAGGTCACCGACAAGACCGCCGACAAGACCGACGCCCTCTACGAGGAGCTTCTGCGCATCCTGCAGGAGCTCGAGCTCGGCCGCACCCGCAAGCAGGCCCTCCTCGCCTTCGGCGACCGCTGCCCCACCGAGGCCGTCCGCGACTTCGTGTCGGCCGTCGTACAGGCCGAGGAGAAGGGCAACCCCCTCGCCGAGGTCCTCCAGATTCAGGCCACCATGCTCCGGATGCGGCGCAGCGTCGCGGCCGAGGAGAGCGCCGCCCGGGCCGGGGTGCTCATGATGGGCCCCCTCATGCTCATCTTCGCCACCATCATGCTCATCATCCTCGGGCCCTTCGCGGTCAACATCGCGTCGGGCCACGGCATCTGAAGGGGTCTCTGTCATGGCCACGCCGATCCTCGACGTCTACCTGCCCGACGGCACGATGCAGAGCTACCCCCTCACCGACGCCCGGGTGGTGGTGGGCACGGCCACCAAGTGCCAGGTCATGATCGACCAGCCCGAGTTTGTGGCCGAGCACCTGCTCATCTCGCCGCGCTCGGACGGGTGCGGGATCATCGTAGCCCGCGGGGTGGTCACCCCCACCCTGGTCGACGGCGAGCCCTTCGAGCGGGGCCTGGTCCCCTACGGGTCGACCATCACCATCGGCCAGGTGAAGCTCGTCCCCACCGACGGCACGCGGGTCCGTCGCGGCGAGGACAAGGAGACCGACGGCAAGAAGGACGAGAAGGTCTCGCCCGTGCTCCTCATCGCCGCGGCCCTCATCGTTCCGTTTGCCCTCTACCAGTCGTTTCAAGACCCTGCGGCCTCGGCCCCGGGGCGGGTCCAGCAGGCCCCTCCGCCCCTCTTCGAGCCTTTCCCCTCCCGGTGCTCCCAGACCGACGCCACCCTCGTGCGCTCGTCGGCCGAAGAGAGCGCCCGGATCGCCCTGTCCAAGGCCGAGCGGATGCCCTTCCGCACCCAGGACGGGATCGAGGCCGTGCGCTACTACGCCGAGTCCGCGGCGTGTTACCGGGGCATCGGCGAGGCCCGGGCGGCCGACCTCGCCCTGCGCCAGGCCAACTCCCTCAAGGCCCGCCTCGAGGACGAGTACCGGGCCCACCAGTTTCGCCTCGAGCGGGCCCTGGAGCAGCAGCGCACCGCCGACGCCCTGTACGAGACCCGGATGCTCACGGCCCTGGTGGCCCACCGCCGGGGCCCGTACCTGTCGGCCCTCAACGCCCTGGAGCGGCAGCTCACCCTGCGCATCGATCAGGCGGCCGCGGCGGCCCGCTGAGTACCGGCCCGCGGGTGATCGGGGCTTGTGGGGGCGGCGGGCGGTGTATAACTACGCCCGTGCGCGGTGCAGGGATGAGACGGACGGTGTGTGTGGCCCTCGGGCTCCTGCTGGGAGGGGCCGCGGGGTGTGTGAGCCGGGCCCGGGGGCTGCAACCCCTGCCCGAGCACGATCCCATGCGGACCGTCCAGGCCCAACGGATGGTCGACCAGGGCTTGGCCCTCGCCCAGGCGGGCGACCTCGTGCGGGCCGAGCAGTACCTCGCCGAGGGCCTCGAGCGCGGGGCCGATCCGCGGAGGGTCCTGCCCACCCTCCTGCGGGTGTGCGTCACGGCAGGCCGGTTTCGGGCCGCGGTCACCTACGCGGCCCAGTACCTGGAGCGCCACCCGGCCGACTGGGCCCTGCGCTTCCTCGTGGGCACGATCCACGAAGAGCTCGGCGAGCACTTCACCGCCCGCCGGCATTTCGAGGCCGTCCTGAGCGTCCGGGAGACCCACGCCGGGGCCCACTTCATGCTCGGCAAGATCCTGCGCGACACCTACACCAACGCCTCGGCGGCCGACGTGCACTTCCGGCGGTACCTCGAGCTCGACCCCCGCGGGGTGTTCGCCGACGAGGCCCGGGGGAGCCTCCTGCGGACGGTGGTTCCGACCGTCGACGGGGAGATGGTGCGGCCCCCGGTGCTGCGATCGGTCGAGGCCACCCCTGAGCCCCCGGCCACCGCCGCCCACACGGCCGCCCCTGTGCCCCCCGAAGCCCCCGCCGCACTCGCCGCACCCGCGTCCTCGCAGGCTCCGACGGCCCTGTCCACGGCCCTGCCCACGGCACAGCCCCCACAGCCCCCGCCGGCCCGTCGCCCCCCACGACCGGCCGCCTCGTCCCCCCCACCCCGGCAGGTGCCCCGATGATTCCCAAGGAGGTCTACGAAGAGACCCTGCTGTCCTTCCTGGCGCCCATCCGCCCCTTCCTCGACGACCCCAAGGTGTCCGAGGTGATGATCAACGGGCCCAACCAGATCTTCATCGAGAAGGCCGGGCGGCTCACCCTCACCGACGCGCGGTTCCCGAGCCTGGAGTCGCTCAACGCGGCCCTGCGCAACATCGCTCAGTTTGTGGGCAAGATGGTCGACGAGGAGCACCCCATCCTCGAGGCCCGCCTGCCCGACGGGTCGCGCATCGAGGCCATCGTGCCCCCCGCCGCCCCCGACGGGCCCGACGTGGCCATCCGGCGCTTCTTCAAGGAGACCCTGACGGTCAACCGCCTTGTCGACTTCGGCTCCCTCACCCCCGAGGCCGCCCAGGTCCTCGAGGCCCTCGTGGTCTTGAAGCAGAACATCATCGTGGCCGGGGGCACGGGCTCGGGCAAGACCTCCATGCTCAACGCCCTGAGCTCGTTCATCCCCGACGGCGAGCGGGTGGTGATCATCGAAGACAGCCGCGAGGTCCAGCTCCAGAAGCAGCACGTCGTGCAGCTCGAGGCCCGCCCCGGCGACGCCAAGGGTCGGGGCAAGGTGAGCATCCGCGACCTGTTTCGGGCCACCCTGCGGATGCGCCCCGACCGCATCGTGGTGGGCGAGATCCGCGGGGGCGAGGCCCTCGACCTCGTGCAGGCCATGACCTCGGGCCACGGGGGGTGCATCACCACCGTACACGCCACCTATCCCCACGACACCCTCACCCGCCTCGAGACCATGGCCCTCATGAGCGACGTCGAGCTGCCCCTGTCGGCCCTCCGGGTCCAGCTCGGCAGCGCCATCAACATCATCGTGCAGGTCTCTCGCCTGCAAGACGGCTCGCGCAAGGTCACCCACATCGCCGAGGTGCGGGGCTACACCCCCGACAAGGGCTTCGACCTCGTCAACATCTTCGAGCGGCGGTTTCAGGGGCGCGACGAGGCAGAAAACCTCGTGTCGACCTTCGAGCCCACCGGGGCCCTGCCCCTGTGTACGGAGATGGTACACTCCTACGGCATGGCCTACCCCGACGTGGTGTACGAGACCGCGCGGCAGCGCGCAGAGATGGGTGACCAGGGCGCCACCGGGGCCCACGTCCAGGCGTACGACGGCTCCTACGGAGGCCATCACGGATGACTGCACCGCGGGTCAATACCATCACCCTGTCCGTGGCCCAGGGGGAGAGCCCTCACCCCACGGCCACCTTCGGCCCCGCCATGGCCGCCCGCCAGGTGGCCGTCGGCTCAGGCCCCGAGGCCCAGTGGAAGGTGCGGGCCGTCGGGGTCGAGCCCGTCCACTGCGAGCTCTACTGGGACGGCAACATCCTGTGGGTCCGCGACGCCGGGAGCCTGTCGGGGGTGTACGTCGGGACCGAGCGGGCCGACGAGTGGCAGCAGGTCTTCGACGCGACCGAGGTCCTCTTCGGGGGGGCCGTCCTGCGAGCCGTGGTGGTGGGCCCCGACGCCCGGTCGCCCGCCGCCGCAGCCCCCGCCGCGGGGGCCTCCGCCGCCTTCCTCGACGAGGAGGAGAGCACCGTGGTGTTCTCCAACCAGCCCCTCATGGAGGCCATGCGGGCCTCGGGGCCTCCCGCCCCCATGGCCGGTTCGGGACACGGCGGGCACGGCGGGCCCCACGGCCGCCTCGCCACGATGGCCCCCGTCCGGGGCATCCCCCAGGTCCCCTCCCTCCCCGGACTGCCCGGGATGACCCCCGCCCCCATGGCCCCCGCCCCCATGGCCCCCGCCCCCATGGTCTCGGCCCCCGTGGTCTCCGCCCCCAGCCTTCCCCCGAAGGCCCCGGTGAGCGAGGCCACGGTCATCCGCCAGTCTCCCTACGCCGCCATGGAGGCCGCGGGGATGTTGCCCTCCTCGGGGCCCGTCGGGTCGGGGCCCATGTCCCGAGGCGGCGAGCGGACCGACGAGCGCACCGTCATGGCCAACCCGGGCGAGATCCTGGCCCAGGCCGGGATCGCCATGCCCATGGTCCAGCCCCCCCGGTCGGCCACCATGGCCCCCCCCCTGGCCCCCGGGCTCCAGCCCATGATGCCCGGGGCCATGCCCCCGCCCGCGTTTGGAGGGACCAACCCCCTGGCCCCCGCCGTGCCCCCGCCCCAAGGGGTGGGCCCGATGGGGGTCGAGGGCGACGACCCCTTCGGCCCGATGGAGCTCCCTCCGCCCCCGCAGAGCCCCGGCAAGGGCCTCACCACCCTGCCCCCCCGCACCCTGGCCCTGGCCGGGGTCGTCCTGGCCCTGTGCGCCCTCCTGTTGATGCTCGGCCCGGCCCAGGGGCCTGCCGCCTCTGCCGGGGCCTCTGGGGGCCAGGGCGGCGGTCCGCCCCGGCCCTCGTATGTCGTGCGTACGATCCCGGCCCCGGCCCCTACCAGCAACAACATCCTCCAGCTCCCCATCGGGGCCCCGGGGCTGGTCGGGGTGATCGTTCCGGCTCCGATGGCCGCCGTCGACGCCGCGGGGCGGCCCCGGGCGCTGCCGCCCCCCAACCCCAACGACCCCATCCGGCAGGCCGCCGAGGCCGTGGCCGCCAACCGCTACGCCGACGCCGCCGAGCGCTACGAGCGCCTGGCCGTCCAATACCCCGAGGCCCCGCTCTTTCGGCAGTTCGCCACCGTCCTGCGGGCCCGCGCCGCTCAGCAACGATGTACCCCTGGAGTTCGAGGATGCACCCCTTCACCGACCCCGACGTTGCCCTCGACGACACCCGCGCCAGGGCCCGGGCCCTGACCCTCGCCGCCCTCGGGCTCCTCGCCGCCCTCGGGGGCGGATCCGCCGGCTGCGGCAACGCCCAGCCCCCCACCCTGTACCCCATCACCCTGCGGGTCATGGCCGACGCGCGCCCCATGCCCGGGGCCACGGTCCTCTACCGCGACCGCGAGCTCGGGAGCACCGACGCCACCGGGGCCTTCGTGCTGCATACCCCGGGCGTCGAGGGCACGAGCCTCAACCTCACCGTGCGCTGCCCGACGGGGTTCGTCTCGCCCCCCCAGGACATCCCCGTGATCCTCCGCTCGACCATCTCCCTCGGCGACGGCGGCTCCACCGGGATCGAGACCACCGTCGAGTGCCCCCCCGCCCACCGCATCGCCGCGGTGGTGGTCCGCACGCCCAACCGCCCCAACCTCCCCATCCTCTACAACGGCCGGATGATCACCCGGACCGACCTCCAGGGCATCGCCCACCTCATCTTCCGGGTCAACACGGGCGAGAGCCTCTCGCTCCGGGTCGACACCTCGGGCCAGCCCCTTCTGCGCCCCCAAAGCCCCACCCTGACCATCAACACCCGCCCCACCGACGACGTGTACGTGGCCACCCAAAACTTCTCCGAAGAGGCTCCCCCCCGGGTGGCCCCCCGCCCCTCAGCCCCCCGCCCCGCAGGCCCCCAGCGGATCCCCGCCCGACGCAATTGGATGCCCTTCTGAGAGGGTATTGACGGACAGGATATGTCCCCGGGGTATGGTATTTTGTTCAGTGCTGCGCTAAGCCTCGTGCAGCGGGTCGGCGGCGCGGAGCCGTCGCGGCGATGAGGAGTGAGGTGCACCGTGGTAGCAGCAGCGCAGCGTAAGACGAATCTGTACCGTGGCGAGATGGACGAGGCCGAGGTCCGCGCCAAGCTCGGGCGCATCGAGCGCCGCCTGGGCCTGCACGACCTCCGCATCGAAGACGGCCGCGGGCTCGACGCCGGGGCCGTGACGGTGAGCTTCGGGTACGGGTCGGCCCGGGTGTCCCGCACCTGCGCCACCCAGCCCACCCGGGCGGCCAACCTGGCCTGCCTGGCCCTGTGGCTCGAAGACCGGGCCCGCAACATGGAGCGGGGCATCGAGTCGTTCGCCGAGGCCTTCGCCGACAGCCTGGCCCTGGCCGTGGCCCGCAACGACAACGCCGGGCCGCGGGTGAGCCTGTACGTGGGGGCGAAGTCCGTGGGCGACTCCATCGAGGTGTTTCGCAGCGCCTTTCGTCGCCTCGGGGTGCCCGAGCGCGACGTGAAGGTCACCTGGGACGCCGAGGCCAACTGGGCCCGCCTGCGGATGCGCCTGCCCTCCGGGGCCCTGGTCGAGAAGGTGTCCCGGGCCCAGAAGACCTGCGACGCCAACCTCGCGGCCCTGGCCCTGTGGCTCCAGAGCCGGGCCCGCAATTGGGAGCGGGGCATCGAGAGCCTTGACCTCGACCGGGTCTTCGCGGGCAATCTCCTGCCCGCCCGGGTGGCCTGAGGGTCCAGAAGGGGCCCGTGTGCGTAGGTCCCGAGGGGGAGAGTCGTTGTCGTGGAGAGTCTTCGTCGTTTGAGCTTCTCGATCGGGCCCACCCCCCTCCTCGATGCGTTGGGCCTCGTGGCGGCGTCCCCTCCCCTGGCCTCGGGCCAGGCGGGCCTCGTCGATGCCCGGCTCGTGCGGGCCGTGGGGCGGTCTCTGGAGGCCTACGAGGCCGACCTCGCGCGGTTTGTTGCCCTGCGGGCCTGGCTCGCCGCGCACGAGCTGGTCCGGGTGACGCCCCTCCCCGCAGGGCGTCGGGGCCGTGGGCCGTCGTGGCGGGCCCGGGTCGAGGGCGCGGTCGATCTGCGGGCGCTGGAGCGAGGCCTCGCCGCGGAGGCAGGCCGCGTCAACGCCCCCCTCCATACGAGCCTGTACGCCCTGCGGGCCCTGCTCGCGGAGGGGGCCTCGGGGGGGCCCCTGTGGGCGATCACGGCCCTGACTTCGGGCAAGCGGCCCGTCACCGCCCGGGAGGCCTTGCGGGCCCTGGAGGGTCTCGTCCGGGCCTCGGGCCTGGCCGACGGGGCCACCCCGCGGCGCTTCGATCCGTCGCGGGTTCCCCAACGGGCCCAGAGCCCCCAGGAGACGCCCGCCCCCAAGACTGCACCCAAGACCTCCCCCAGGATGGCGCCAGAGGCCGTCGCCGAGGCGGCCCCGCGGGTCGCCCGGGCCAGGACGCGTAAGGCCCCTCCGTCGAGCCAGGGAGGCTTCGGGGGGCTCCCTGACGACGCCACCTCGGAGGCCCCGGAGGTCCCGCGGGTCGAGCCCCGGAGCGCCCGGGGGCTCGGGTTCGACGCGGAGTTTTTCTTGGAGGTGGCGGAGGTGGGGGTGTGGCCGTGTTCGCGGGGGGCCTTGCGGGAGGCCCGCCGCCGGGTCATCGCCCGGCTGCACCCCGACCGGGCGGGCGAGGTCGTGGGGCGCGATTTTCACCGGGCCCTCAAGGGTTTCACCGAGCTCCTCCCCCTGGCCATCGCCGACGCCCCCGAGGCTCCCTCCGGGGCGACGGGCCCTGGGCCGACGGCGGCCCCCACGGCCCCGGTCGCAGCGGCTCCCCCGCGGCCCGTGTACAACGAGTGGCCCCCGCCCGCTCCGGTCGCAGCGGCTGCGGTCGCCGAGGCTCCCCCCGTCGCAGCATCACCGGCTCCCACAACTCCCCTCCGGGCGGCCTCGGCCCGGCGCGGGGCGCGGGTCAGTCGTTCTCGTTGACGAGCTCGTCGAAGGCCCGGTCGAGGTCTTCGATGCCGGGGGTGATCCGGGCCTGGGAGCTGCTGTGCCCCACGTACCCGTGCAGGGCGGCCACGTACTGGTTGACCTCCCGGAAGTACGGGTCGCGCTTCTCGACCTTCTGGAAGTAGTACAGGGCCTCGGGGTAGTCGCCCAGGGTCTGGTACGCGATCCCCATCTCGAAGTAGAGCCCGAGCTCCTCGTGCTCGGTGCGCTGCGGGGCCTGGAGCCCGCGTTTGAAGTGCTCCACCGCCGAGGGAACATCCCCCTTCTCCATGAAGCACAGGCCGATCATGGTGTCGCCGATGCACTGCCGCACGGGGCTGTAGGTGGCGATCTTGAACTCGGCGATGGCGTCGTCGTAGAGCCCCATCTCCTTGTAGGCGATGCCGAGGTCGTAGTGGGTGTCGCAGTCTTCGACGCTCACCGACCCGGAGGCCTCCTGGGTGAGGCCGTCGAAGCCCTCGTCGAGGGCGATCCCCTCGGCGGTGCTCTCCAACATCCCGAGGGCCTCGGCCTCCTCGTCGAAGACGGCCCCGAGGCCAAACTCGCCCCCCATGGCCCCCTGGTCGGCCCCCCGCATGAGGGCGAGCTGCTCGAGCTCGGCCCAGCGGTCGAGCACGAGGGGGTGGTTGGGGTACATCTCCAGGAGCTGCCGCAGGGTGTCGCGGGCGTCATCGTAGAGCCCCTGGGTGACGAAGAACTCCGCCTCGTCGAGGCCCTCCTCGATCTCGGGGCGGGGCCCGTCGGCGGCCTCGTCGTAGATCACGGCGGGGGGGGCCATGAGGGCGCTGCCGTCGGTGGTCTCGCCGAAGTCGTCGGCCACGGCCTGGGCGTAGGGGTCGACGTGGAGGTCGTAGGCGGGGTTGTCGTCGTACAGGGTCTCGTCGGGGGCGAAGCCCGTGTCGGGCCCGAGGTTGGCCTGGAGCTGCTCGTGCAGGGCCCTGGCCCCGGCGTCGGTGGGGTCGATCTCCAGAGCCCGGGCGAGCTCGGTGAAGGCCGCCCCCGGGTCGGTGGGGGCGAGGAGCTGGGCCACCCGCACGGAGGCCCGGACGACCCCGGCCGGGTCGTTCATCGCGAGGTAGAGGTCGCGGACGCGGGACTGGAGCTCGAGGTTGCCGGCGTCGAGTTGGGTGGCCTTGGCGAGGTGATCGATGACCTTGTTGCGGAGGCCATACTTCAGGAAGATCTCGGCCTCGCCCACGAGCCGGGCGGCCTCGGTGGCGTTGCGCTCCTGGGCCGACGGGGCGGGGGCCGCGGCGGGGCGCGGGGCGGGACGGCCGAGGATGGCGCCGCCCGTGCGGGCCGCGGGCGGGCGCGACGACAGCTTCGGGGCTGTGGGCGCGGGCGGAAGGGGCAGCTCCTCGCGGGCGGGCGGGACCGACGGCTTGAGGTCGAAGACCACCTCGTCTTCGTCCACCACGAGGACCTCGTCGCCCTCGTCGGCGGCGAGCTCTTCGACCTCGGCGAGCTCGTCGTCGGGGGCGATCTGTCGGGCCACGTCGTCGCGGCGGTCGGAGGTCTCGCGCAGGGCGGCCCGGGCGTCTTCGTCGTTGGGGGCGAGGTCGAGGACCCGGCGCCAGGTGTCGTTGCGCTCGCGGACCCGGTCGGCGTCGCCGTGGATGCGCGCGATCTCCTTGAGCACGGGCAGGGCCTTGGGGAGCTGCCCGAGGCTCCGGAAGGCCCGCACGAGCATCTCCAGCGTGGGGACGTGGCGGGCGTCGGCCTTGTACGCGACCTGGATCTTGGGCAGGGCCCGCCGGGGGTCGTCTTGCTCGAGGTAATGCAGGGCCAGCTTGCGGGCGAGGGGCGCGTCGTCGGGCTTGAAGAACGACAGCCTCTCGGCCACCCGCGACCACTCCTCCTGCCGCCCCATCTGCTCGAGGAGCCGACAGCTCTCCTCAAACTCGGCCACGGCGTCGGCGTTGCGCGACTGCCGCGACAGGAGCTCGGCCAGGCGGATGCGTGTGGCCACGTTGCTCCCGTCGACCTGGAGCATCTTGCGATAGACGGCCTCGAGGCGCTCGGGGGGCCCTCCCCGGGCGAGGCGTTGGGCCGCGGCCGTCAGGTGCTGCATCGCGTCGGGGCCGAGCCCGAGGGTGACGTAGAGGTCGGCCAGCTTGAGGTGGAGGGCGTCGCGGGCGGGGTCGATCTGGAGGATCTGCTTGTAGACCGCGATGGCCTTCTGATGCAGCCCCTGCTGCTCGTACAAGACGGCCACCCGCAGGTAGGTCTCCGCCGCCGCCTCGGGGCTCTGCATGCGCGCCTGGAGGTCGCCGACCTTCAGCAGGACGCGCACATCGTTGGGGTCTTCGCGCAGCACCCGCTGGTACTCCACGACGGCCTTGTCAAACTGACCCTTGGCCGCGAGCTTCTGCGCGGCCTCGGTGACTCTCTGGCGGTCGATGCTCACAGGGGGTGACACCTGGGGTGCGTGGAGCGGCACCACGACGCCTCGCGCACACCGCAAGGTAGGCGCCCGGCGGGCCTGAGGTCAAGCATCGTGGCCGGGGTCTGGGCCGCGGAGATGGGCCACGAGACCGTCGAGGGCGAGGAGGTATCCGCCCGGTCCGAGGCCCGACACGCGGCCGATGCAGACCGCGGACACGAGGGAGCGACGGCGAAAGGATTCGCGGGCCTCGGGGTGGGTGATGTGACACTCGACAGCAGGCAGGGCCGCGGCGAGGACGGCGTCGCGAATGACCACGCTGGTGTGGGTGAGCCCCCCGGGGTTGAGGACGAGCCCGTGGGCCCAGTCCCGGGCGTCGCGGATCACGGCGGCCAGGGTCGACTCGGCGTCGCTCTGGACGCAGGTGACGTCGCAGCCGAGGGTTTCGCCGCGGGCCCGCAGGCGGCGGTCGAGGGCCTCGAGGGTGACCGAGCCATAGCGGGCGGGTTCGCGTCGGCCGAGGTCGCTGAGGTTGGGCCCGTGGACGACCAGGACCCGGGGGCGTTGGGTCATGCCAGGGCGGCGGCGAGTTTGGGGGCCGCGAGGCGGAGGAGGAAACGCCCCTTGCCGAAGTTCCCTTCAGGGCGGAGGGCGAGGGCGACGAAGTACTCGGCGTTGAGCATTCGTACGACGGTGGTGAGTTTTTCGGCCTGGATGGCCACCTCGCGGGCGTCGCCGGTTTCGAGCTGTTCGGCCGCGCGGCTGATGTCCTTGAGGACCATCGACAGCTCCATGCCAATGGTCTGAATGTCGAGCTCGGTCTCCCCGCGGGTCCAGCTCTCGACGGCGATCCCGTCGAAGCCCATGAGGAGCCCGGCGATGGCGCCCTCGGTCCCCTCCACGATTTCTTGCAGCGACTCCTTGAACATCTTCGCGGCCTCCGGCCAAGTTGCGCCCCGATGGTGCCAGGGTGCTTCGTACAGCGTCAACCTTTGCTCCGCCTGCGCGGTGTGTTCATGGGCGTGGGGCTGTGGACGGCGGCGGCCCTGCACGCCCGGGCCGCGGGCCCTGGGGGGCTTCTGTACTGGGACAGCTTCGGGTACGTGGGTCAGGGCCTGACGGGCGACGTGGGCGGGCTCCTCCTCGGGCGCCCGCTGTTCATCCTCGCCTCGCACGGGGTGGCCCGGGCAACGATGCACCTCGGGGTCGCCCCCGAAGGCGTCGAACCCCTCCTCCGCGGGCTCTGGCTCTCCGTCACGGCCCTCGCGGCTCCTGCCACGGCCTGGCTCACCGCCGCGCTCGCCCCGCCCCCTCCCGAGGCCTCGATGGCCCCGGACGGTCCATCCTGGGCCCCGGGGTGGGCGGGCCTCCTGGTGGCCCTGTCTCCCGCGTTGGCCAACACCGCCGACGCCGTGCTCACCGACGGCCCCTCGATGGCCCTGGCGGTTCTCGGGTACGCCCTGGCGGCCCGAAGGGCGGGCGACCGGGGCTCAGCCCTCGCCGCGGGGTTGTGCCTGGGGGCCGCCGCGGGGCTACGCGAGCAGGCCATCGTGCACCTGCCCGTGGCGATGGCGTTGCGGGCCTTGCAGACGGGGCGCTGGACCGCGGGGCTGTGGGTGTTGGGGGGAGCGGTTCCGTCGGGGATGTTGGGGGTGGTGTGGGCCTGGGCGACCCGGCCCGACTACCTCGACCGGGTGCGGGCGTGGTTTGTGTCGATGGGAACCGAACGCCGCCAGCATCCCTGGACCCTCTCGTCACTCGGGGCGTACGGCCTGTGGCTGGTGTCCCTCGGCCCCGTGGCCCTGCTGGCGACCGTGGGCTTCTGGCGGCGGGTCCTGGGGGGCGAGCGTCCGTCCCGGGCCGTGCTGCTTCTCGCGGCCACGGGCGGGGCCCAACTCGCGGCCCTGGCCTTCTATCAAGACATCGCGTTTTCGCCTCGGTATCTGCTCGCGGCCTTGCCCACGGGGCTGTGCCTGCCCGCGGCCCTCGTCCTCGCCGCGCGTGTTCGATCGACCCGAACCCGCGGCTCGGTCCTGGCCGCCCTCCTCGTGCCCGCGG
>CAYUSB010000060.1:0-44970 GCA_964447205.1 uncultured Myxococcaceae bacterium | reverse complement strand
CGCACCCGCCGACGCACCCGCCGACGCACCCGCCGACGCACCCGCCGACGCACCCGCCGACGCACCCACGGCCTGCCCGATGGGGCAGACCCGCTGCGGCGACGCCTGCGTCGACACGGCCACCAGCCTCGCCCACTGCGGGATGTGCGACCGGGCCTGTACCCCGGCCAACGCCACCCCGGCCTGCACCGAGGGTCGCTGCGGCATCGCCAACTGCTCCCCGGGCTTCGCCGACTGCGACATGGACCCCGCCAACGGCTGTGAGGCCGACCTCAACAGCAGCGCCATGCACTGCGGGTCGTGCGGGCGGGCCTGCGCCCCGGCCAACGCCATGGGCGCCTGCTCGATGGGCTCGTGCGGCATCGGGACCTGTCAGGCAGGCTTCGGCGACTGCGACGAAGACCCCGCCAACGGCTGCGAGACCAGCACCGCCACCAGCCCCACCTCCTGCGGAGCCTGCGGCACCACCTGCACCCTGCCCCGGGCCACCGCGGGGTGCACCGCCGGAGCGTGCTCGGTGGCGGCCTGCGAGGAGGGCTTCGGCAACTGCAACAACAACGCGATGGACGGCTGCGAGGCCCCCCTCAACACCAACACCCACTGCGGGGCCTGCGGGATGGCCTGCGCCGCGGGGACCCGCTGCGCCGGGGGCACCTGCGTCAGCTCCTGCCCCATGGGCACGACCTTCTGCGCCGACCTCAACATCTGCGTCAACACCAACACCGACGCGAGCAACTGCGGGGCGTGCGGGATGGCCTGCGCGAGCCGCGCCAGCGCCTCGGTGCAGTGCGTAGCCGGGGCCTGCAACTACACCTGCCAGAGCGGCTTCGGCGACTGCGACGGCAACACCGGCAACGGCTGCGAGACCAACCTCAACACCACGGCCGCCTCCTGCGGGGCCTGCGGCCGCACCTGCGCCCTGCAAAACGCCACCGCGGGGTGCGCCGGGGGATCGTGCACCATCGCGAGCTGCACCATGGGCTTCGCCGACTGTGACAGCAACCCCGCCAACGGCTGCGAGACCAACCTCAACACCACCGTCGGGGCCTGCGGGAGCTGCGGCACGGCCTGCAACCTCGCCAACGCCACCCCGACCTGCACCCAGGGCTCCTGCGCCGTCGGGTCGTGCAACGCCGGCTTCGCCAACTGCGACAACAACGCCGCCAACGGCTGCGAGACCCCCACCAACACCAACACCCACTGCGGAGCCTGCGGCCGGGCCTGCGAGGCCGGCACCCGCTGCGCCGGAGGCTCGTGCGTGAGCTCGTGCCCCGACGGCACCACCTTCTGCCCCGCCACGGGCGTCTGCGCCGACTTCCAGACCGACACGAGCAACTGCGGGATGTGCGGCACGGTGTGCCCGTCCCTCGCCAACGCCTCGCCCGTATGCTCCGGTGGCACCTGCGCCTTCACCTGCAACGCGGGCTTCGCCGACTGCGACGGCAACCGGTCCAACGGCTGCGAGACCAACCTCCGCACGAGCCCCGCGAGCTGCGGGGCCTGCGGACGGGCCTGTGCCCCCGACAACGCCATCGGGGCCTGCAGCCAGGGGAGCTGCGGGATCGCCGCGTGCCAGCCGGGCTTCGGCGACTGCAACGGCTCGCCCGCCGACGGCTGCGAGTCCAACCTCGCCACCTCGCTCGTGACCTGCGGGAGCTGCACCAGCTCCTGCGCCCCCGCCAACGCCACGGGGTCGTGCGCCATGGGACGCTGCGGCATCGCCATGTGCAGCACCGGCTTCGGCGACTGCGACAACAACACCATCAACGGCTGCGAGACCCGCCTCGACAGCAACAACCACTGCGGGGCCTGCGGACGGTCCTGCGGGTCGGGCACCTTCTGCTCCGGGGGCGCCTGCGTGGCCACCTGCTCCAGCCCGACCAGCTACTGCAGCGCCTCGATGACCTGCGTCAACCTCGCCGGCGACATCAGCAACTGCGGGGCATGCGGCAACGTCTGCCCCCGCCCCGCCAACAGCGTGGCCACCTGCACGAGCGGCTCGTGCGGCTTCACCTGCGGGGCAGGGTTCGCCAACTGCGACAACAACGCCGGCAACGGCTGCGAGGCCGACCTCAACAGCAGCACCGCGACCTGCGGGTCGTGCACGACCCGGTGCGCCCTCGCCAACGCCACCCCGACCTGCACCCAGGGAACCTGCACCGTAGGCACCTGCAACGCGGGCTTCGGCAATTGCGACAACAACGCCAGCAACGGCTGCGAGACCACCCTCAGCAACACCGTAGCCCACTGCGGGAGCTGCGGAAACACCTGCATCTTCAACAACGCCAGCGCCACCTGCACCAACGGCGCCTGCGCCCTGGGCACGTGCAACACGGGCTTCGGCAACTGCGACAACAACCCCAGCAACGGCTGCGAGACCGCCCTCTCCACCAACAGCAACTGCGGAGCCTGCGGGATGCGGTGCACCGCGGGCTCGGTGTGCAACGCCGGCGCCTGCGTCAGCTCGTGCCCGAGCGGGACCACCTTCTGCCCCTCGTCGGGCACCTGCACCACCCTCCAGACCGACGTCAACAACTGCGGGACCTGCAGCAACATCTGCCCGACCTACCCCAACTACGTCCGGACCTGCGCCAGCGGGATGTGCGGCGGGAGCTGCGCGTCGGGCTGGGGCAACTGCGACAACAACCTCAGCAACGGCTGCGAGACCAGCCTGCTGACCTCGACGAGCCACTGCGGGGCCTGCGGCACCCGATGCAACCTGGCCAACGCGATCAACGTGTGCTCCAGCGGGAGCTGCGCCATCGCGTCGTGTCAGGTGGGCTTCGCCAACTGCGACGGGGTGACCTCCAACGGCTGCGAGGTCAACACCCTCACCAGCAACAGCCACTGCGGGGCCTGCGGCCGGACCTGCTCGGCGGGCTTCAGCTGCCGCAACGGGGTCTGCCGGCTCTGACCCCCCCCCCCCCCCTCCCCCCCCCCTGCCCCTCCCCCCAAGAATCCCCGCAGGCTAGCCCCCCAAGGTGGGGGGGTGCAGTCTGTGGTTTCAGCCCGGGCCGTGAGTAGGTACTCTCCCCGCGCCCGGGGCTACGGCCGCGGGTCTGCGTGTGTTGTCCCCTCTCCGCACCGTCAGGTCCAGCGCCCACGATGAGCACCCCGGAAGCCCTCGCCCAGGCCCTCGCCGCCGCCACCGCCCAGCCCCACGATGACGCCCTGTGGGCCGATGCCGAAGACATCGCACGCAGCATCGAGCGCCCCGAGGAGGTCTTCCAGGCCTTCCTGGAGGCCCTCCGCGGCGCAGGCCTCGACCCCGCCGAGGTGGCCCGCCTGGGGGCCCGGGCCGTGGCCTTCCACGACGAGTGGGGAGGCGACCCCGCCGTGCTGGAGACCTTCCTCGTGCTCGTGCTCGCCGCCGCTCCCGGCGAGGCCTGGGCCTTCGAGCGGCTGTCGATGCTCTACAACGCCTCGGCCCGTTGGGACGCCCTCCTGGGCCTCTACGACCGCAGCCTCGCGGCCCTCGACCCGGACGCCGATCGGACCGGGCTCCTCGGGCTGCTCGACGAGGCCGCCGAGATCGCCCGCGACCTGGCCGGCGACGCCCAACGGGCCGTTCCGTATCTGGAGCGGCGGTTTGAGCTCGACCCGAGCGACGCCGGGGTGGCCCGCACCCTCGAGCGCCTCTACGAGCGCTACAAACGCCCCCGTGACCTCATCCGTCTGTGGCAGGCCCGGCTCCCCCACCTGTCCAGCGACCAGGCCCCGCCGACACGGGCCCGCATCGCCGCCCTCTGGATCGACCTCGAGGCCTGGCCCGAAGCCCTCGACGCCACCGAGGCCCTCCTCCAGTCTGCCCCCGCCCACCCCGATGTCCTGCCCCTCCTGGAGCGGCTCTCGGTCGCCCCCGAGGCCCCCGTGGCCCGGCGGGCCATCGATCACCTCCGGGCCCGCTACGACGCCGACGGGCGCCGCGACGACCTGCTCCGGGTGCTCCGGCTCGGGCTGGACGTAGCCGCCGACGACGCGGCCCGGGTGCGGCTCCACGACGAGATGGCCCACCGCCACCTCGACGCGGGCGATCAGAACGCCGCAGTGGCCCACGTGGCCGCCCTGGTCGTGCTCGAGCCCGCCTCCCCACGACACCTGGCCGACCTGCAACACCTGGCCGAACACACCGGCGACTTCGCCGTCCTGGCCGACGCCCTCACCCAGGCCGCCGAGGCCCTCGCGACCCGCGAGGACGACGACCCCGACCTGCGCCTGTCCCTGCTCGTGCAGGCCGCCGACGTACGCTGCGACACCCTGGGCGACGGGCCCGGGGCCACGGCCCTGTACACCAGGGTCCTGCAGACCCCCGGGGCTCCCGACGCGGTGAGCCTGCCCGTGGCCCGACGTCTGGCCACCCTCCTCCGGGGCGGACACGACGAGCCCGAGCGCCTCGCCGTCCTCGAGCGCCTCGCCGTCCTCGAGCCCGACCCAAGGGCCCGCCGGACGGCCCTCGGCGACGCCGCCCACCTCGCCGATCAGTTGGGCGACACCGACCGGGCCCTGTCCGCCTGGCACGCCCGGCTCCGCGACGACCCGAGCGACCCCGAGGCCCTCGACGCCCTCATCGACCTCCTCGGGCGGGCCGAGCGTTGGGAAGACCTCGTGGCCTCCCTGCGGGCTCGGGCCGACCTCCAGGGCCCCGGCCGCCCCGCCCATGACCCCGCGGCCCACCGGGCCGACCTCGTGGCCATCGCCCGCACCCAGGCCGACCGCCTCGACCAGACCGAGGCCGCCATCGAGACCTGGACCGACCTCCAGGAGACCTACGGCGAATCGGCCGAGACCGTCGATGCCCTGGCCGACCTCTACACCCGCTCGGCCCGCTGGGACGACCTCCTGGCCTTGCTGGCCCGGGCCAGCGGAGAGGAGGTCGAGGCCCAGCGGAAGGCCTCCCTGCGACGGCGGATGGGCGACCTGCACCGGCTCCGCGGCGACGACCCCGCCATGGCCCTCGCGGCCTACGCCGAGGCCCTCGCGGGCGATCCCGCTGAGGAAGGGGCCCGGCGCGGGCTCCAGTGCCTCCTCGACGTCCCCGAGGTCGCCGACGAGGCCGTGGCCCTGCTGGCCCAGAGCCTCGAAGCCACCGACGACTGGGCCGGGCTCCTCGAGCTCCTCGAGCCCCGCCTCGCCGCCGCCCCCTCGGCCCGGGCCCGGGCCGACCTCCTCCTCGAGGCCGCCCAACTCGCCGAGCGCCGCGGGGCAGACCCCGCCCAGGCCCTGCGCCACGCGGCCCGAGCCCTGCCCCTCGCCGACGACCCGGCCGTCCGAGGCCCCCTCGAGGCCGAGCTCGCCCGCCTCGCCCGCCTCGTCGACGGCTGGGACCTCGTCGTCGAGGCCTACCGCGAGGCCCTCGCCGCCCCCAGCGACGACCCCGCCCGCGACGCGGCCCTGGCCTTCCGACTGGGCCAGATCCACGAGCACGAGCGGGGCGACGCCGCCGAGGCCCTGACCGCCTACCTCCGCGTGGCCGAGGCCCACCGCGATCGGGTCGAGGCCGCCCAGGCCGTGGTCCGGGTCGCCGGCAGGGTGGGGCGCTGGGACGCCGCCGCCGAGGCCCTCGTGGCCACCGCCGCCACCCGCGGATCGGTCGACCCGGGCATCACCCAGGCCCTGGAGTCGGTGGCCGACGCCCGCAGCGAGTGGCCCGAGGCCATGGAGGCCCTCACCGCCCGCGTCGAGGCCGCCGAGGCCCCCCCGGCCCTGCTCCGGGCCCTGGAGACCTGCCTCGCGGTGTGGCAACGCGACCGCCTCGGCGACCCCGCCGCCGCCGCCGCGACCCTGTCCCGGGCCGTGCGCCGCGACGGGGGCGACCCCGAGACCCTCGGGATGCTCGCCGACCTCCAGCGGGCCGACCCCTCCCCCGACCTCGTGGGCACCCTCCTGGCCCTGGCCGACGCCCTGCTCCCGGGCCCCGAAGCCCGGTCCGTCCTGCGAGAGGCCGCCGCCGTGGCCCTCGACCTCGGCCCCGTCACCGCCGCCGCCGCCCGGCCCATCCTCGAGCACCTCCTCGCCGACGCCTCGGCCGCGTGGACCGCCGACCGCGACAACCCCGACCACGACCCCTCCGCCCCCGCCCAGACCCGCTGGGCCCTGCGGGCCCTCGTCGACCACCACGCCCGCGACGACGACCACCCCGAGGCCGTCCGGCTCCTCGTCTGGGGGGCCTCCCTGCCCTTCGAGCCCGACCAGGCCCTCGGCCTGCGTCACGAGGCCGCCGCCCGGGCCGCCCGCGACCTCGGGGACGCCCCCCGGGCCTGCGCCCTGTACCGCGAGATCCTGGCCGAGGCCCCCCGCGACCGCGAGGCCCTGTCGGCCCTGTCGGCCCTCTACGAAGCCGCCGACGACACGGCCGCCCTCCTCGGGCTACGGCAACACGCCCTCGCCCTCGCCGACGACCCCGAAGCCCGCCTCGGGCTGCGCCTGGAGATCGCCACCCTGCACGCCGCCCTCGGAGACCCCGAGGCCCAGGTCGGGGCCCTCCACGACAACCTGGCCGAACGTCCCGGACACGCCCCCACCCTCGACGCCCTGGCCCAGTGCCTCCGCGCGGGGGGCCGCCCCGACGCCCTCCACGAGGTCTACGCCACCCAGGCCACGGCCCTGCATGCCGAGGGAGACACCGACCGGGCCGCAGACCTGTGGTCGCGGGCCGCCCTCCTGGCCGAGGAGGCCCTGCACGACGGGGCCCGGGCCATCGCGGCGTGGCGCCAGGTCGACGCCCTCACGGGCTCCCTCACGGCCCTGGAGGCCCTGGCCCGGCTCCTCGCGGCCCACGGAGCCCACCCCGAGGCCGTGACCTGCCTGCGGAGGCTCCTGACCTCCCGACAGGGCGAGGCCCGGCGGCCGGTGGTGGCCGACCTGTCCCGAGCCCTGCGGGCCAGCGGCGACCACGAGGCCGCCCGGGCGACCCTGGAGGCCCACCTCCACGACGACCCCGAGGCCGCCGAGGTGGCCGAGCTCCTCGCCGAGCTCTACCGCAGCACCGGGGCATGGGAGCCCCTGGCGGCGCTCCTCACGGCCCCCCGAGACGGCTCCTCCCCGGGGCTCGGGGCCCTGCGCGAGGCCGCGGAGATCTACCAGAAGCGGCTCGGAGACCCGGGGCGGGCGGTTCCGGTGTTGGAGAAGGCCCTGGAGCTCGGGCCCGACGACCGGGCCGTACGGGCGGCCCTGGCCGACTCCCTGCGGGCCGCCGGCCGCCTCGACGAGGCCCGGTCGATGCTCGACGCCCTGGTCGAGAGCTACGGCCGTCAGCGCCCCGGCGAGCGGGCCGTGGTCCACCTCCACCTCGCCCAGATCGCCCGCGACCTCCACGACCTCCCCACGGCCCTGCGCCAGCTCGAGCTCGCCAGCGCCATCGACCTCACCCACCCGGGCATCTTCCGCATGCTCGGCGACGTGGCCCGCGACCTCGGCCAGGTCGACCGGGCCGAGCGGGCCTACCGGGCCCTGCTGATGATCGTGCGGCGCCAGGGGCCCTCCAGCCTCCAGGGCCCCGAGGCCCTCGGACCGAGCGAGGTCCTCTTCGAGCTCTATCGCCTGGCCGCCCCGGCCGACCCGTCCGCCGACCAAGAGCGGGCCACCGAGATCCTGGAGAGCGCCTTCGAGGCCGCGGCCCGCTCGCCCGAGGAGGCCCGTCGCTTCGAGAGGACCCTGCACGCCGCGGGGCGCCACGACCTGCGCCTGCGGGCCCTGGAGCTCCGCCTCGGCGAGCTCGAGTCCCCCGGGGCCCGGGCCGAGGTGGTGGCCGAGATCGCCGCGGTCCTGGAGGGCCCCCTCGGGCGGCCCGACGAGGCCCTCGCCCGTCGGCTCGAAGCCGTGTCCCTGGCGCCCGACGACGCCTCCGTACACGCCGCGGCCCGGGCCCTCGCCCGCGCGTTGGGTCGGGCGGCCCAGTACGCCGCGGTCCTGCAGGGCCTGAGCGACCAGGCCCGGGACGCGGGCAACCTGCACCGGGTGGTCACGGGGTACCTCCGCCTCGGGGCGGTCTACGGCGAAGACCTCGGAGACCTCGCCCGGGCCCGCGACACCCTCCTGGCCGCCGAGGCCGAGGCCACGGGTGACGCCCGCCAGGCGGCCCTCCAGAGCCTCGCCGACGCCTTCGCGGCCCTCGGAGACACGGCCGGTCAGCGCAGGACCCTCGGGGCCATGCTCGACGAGGGCCTCGGAGACCCGAGCCCCCTGGCCTGGACCCTGGCCTCCCTCGAGCTGGCCATGCCCGATTCTGAGTCTGTCGACGCCGGGGTCGAGCGCCTCGCCTGGGCCCTCGACCAGGCCCCCGATCACCCCCGGGCCCTCGGGCTCCTCGTGCAGGCCGCGGAGGCCCACCCGGGGCACCCGGCCCTGCTCAGTCTGTACGAGCGGGTGGCCCGCGACGCGGGCGACGAGGAGGCCCTGCGCGACCTCCTCGTGCGGAGGTCGGCGACCGAGACCGTGAGCTTCGAGGCCCTGCGCGAGGGGGTCGAGCTGGCCACCCGGGCGGGAGACCCCCGGGCCGAGGCCCTTCTGCGTCGGGCCGTGGCCCTGGCCCGGTCGCGGGGAGAGCCCGCCGAGGCCGTCTGGGCCCTGGTGGCCCTGTCCGAGCTGCGACGGTCGGCCGAGGACTGGTTCGGGGCCATGACCTGCCTGCGGGAGGCCGCCGAGGCCGCCGAGCCCGGAGAGTCCACGGCCCTGCTCCTCGACGTAGCCTCGCTGGCCGCGGGCCCCCTGGGCGACCTCCCCCTCGCGGCCCAGACCTACGAGTCCCTGCGGGCCCGCGACCCCTCCGACCGGGCCGTGTGGGAGCCCCTCCTCGACGTCTACCGCCGCCTCGGGGACGCCCCCCGGCTCGAGGCCCTCATCGACGAGACCATCCATGGGGTCTACGACGCCTCCGCCCGCAACCACCTCCGGATGGAGCGGGCCCGGCTCCTGCTCGCCCAGCCCGGTCGCGGCGACGAGGCCGCCCGCACCCTGCGGGACGTCCTCGACGAAGATCCCGACGACACCGCGGCCACCCAACTCCTGGCCGACCTCCTCGAGCGGGAAGGCCGCCACGAAGACCTGGCCGACCTGCTGATGCGGCAGTTTGACAGCGCCCGCGAGCGGCGCGACCCGCACGGGACCCGGGCCCTGGGCCTGCGCCTCGCCGCCCTCCTGGCCCCCACCCGCCGCGACCGGGCCCTCGACGCCCTGCGGGCCGTGACCGAGGTGGTCTCGGGCGACCAGGAGGTCCTGCGGGCTCTGGTGAGCCTGCAGACCGACGAAGACCCCCTGTACGAGCGGGCCGACGCCCTCGAGGCCCTGGTGGCCGTCGAGCCCGGGGCCGAAGGGGCCGCCCTGGCCCTGCGCCTCGCCCAATACCGCGAGGCCCTCAGCGACCCCGAGGGCATCGAGCGGGCCCTGGAGGCGGGCTTCCGGGCCCTGCCTACGGACGACACCCTGCGGGGGCACCTGGAGGCCCGGTACGTGGCCCGGCAGCACTGGGCCGGGGTGGCCATGATCCGCGAGCTGCACGCGGCCCACCTCGACGACCCCGAGGCCCGGGCCGAGTCGCTCCGTACGGCGGCCTCCCTGTGGCGCGATCAGCTCGGCGACCCGGGTCGGGCCGTGGCCCTCCTGGCCGAGGCCCGCAGGCACCTCCCGGGCGACCTCAACCTCCTGGCCGAACACGCCCGGGCCCTCAGTGCCGCGGGCGATCACGGGGCCGCCCTGGGCGAGGCCACCCGGGCCCTCGACGAGATCCCCAGCCAGCTCGCCCAACACTACATCCCTGGCGAAGATCGACCTGCCCTGGAGCCCATCCCCGAGGGCAACCCCATGGTCCCCGCCCTCCTGCGACTGCGGGCGGAGCTTCACACGGCGGCTGGGGCGGTGGACGCCGCGGCGGCCGACCTCGAGAGCGCCTTCGCCCACGCGGGCGACAGCCTGGCCCCCGAGCTGGTGGTGGCCCTCGACCGCCTGCGCCTCGCCGCGGCCCACGCGGGCGACACCCCCCGCGAGCGGGCGGCCACCCTGCGGCTCGTCGAGGTCCTGCCGCGGGCCGGACGGGGCGAGGCCGCCGTCGAGCTCCTGAGCGGGTTCATCGCGCAAAACCCCGACGACGCCGAGGCCCTGGGCATGCTGGCCACCCTGCACGGGGCGGCCGAGCGCTGGGACGAGGCCGCCGGGGTGTGGCACCAGCTCGTGGGGGCCACCGAGGGCCCCGCCCGGGTCGAGGCCGCCCTGGGCCTGGCCGACGCCTGCGACCGGGCGGGACACCCCGAGCAGGCCCGCGCGGGCCTCGAGCAGGCCTACGCCGCCCAACGCGACCACGTGGGCCTGCGGGGCCGCCTGCGGACCCTGTACGAGGCCGCGGGGATGGGCCCCGAGGCCGCGGCCCTGTGGATCGACGAGGCCGCCTTCTCCGAAGACGACGCGGCCCGCTTCGAGGCCTGGCGCGCGGCGGGGGCGAGCTTCGCCGACCTGGCGGGCGACCACGAGCAGGCCGTCGAGGCCCTGGAGAAGGCCAGGGCCCTGCGCCCCACCGACCATGAGACCGTGGTGCGCCTGTCCGACGCGTACACCAGCCTCGAGCGCCTGGAGGAGGCCTCGGCCCTTCTCAACGAGGCCATCACGGCCCACAAGGGCCGCCGCTCGAAGGAGCTCGGGACCCTCCAGCACCGAATGGCCCGCCTCGCCTACGCCGCGGGCGACAGCGCCGTCGAGCTGGCCTGGCTCAACGCCGCCCTCGACACCGACATGCAGAACGGCCAGGTGGCCGCCGAGCTGGCCGACGTGGCCATGGAGGCGGGCAACTACGACACGGCCCTCAAGGCCCTGCGGGCCGTGACCCTCATGAAGAGCCCGGGGCCCATGAGCCGGGCCCTGGCCTTTCTGCGGCAGGGGCAGATCGCCAACGCCCAGGGAGACCCCAAAAAGGCCGTGTTCCTGGCCCGCAAGGCCCTGTCCGAGGACGCCCAACTGGAGGAGGGGCACACCTTCCTGCGCGAGCTCGGGGTCGAGTGACCCCGGCCCGGGCGCGACACCCCTGGGCCTGGGGTTGGGCCGATCGGTTTCCCGACGAGGCCGGGCGCGAGGCCCTGGCCGCGATGGCCGAAGGCCTCCTGGGCGTCGAGGCCCTCCCGCGGCTCCCCTTGCCCGACCCGGCCACCCTGACCCTCTCCCCCCCGCGCATCGCCCGCACGGCCCTCCCAGGGGCCCTCCATGCCGTGGTCTCGGACGACCCCGGGGTTCGGGCCGGGCACACCTACGGCCGGGGTTACCTCGACCTCGTGCGGGGACTGCGCGGCCAGTACGACCACGCCCCCGACCTGGTGGCCACCCCCCGGGACGAGGCCGAGATCGAGGCCCTCCTGGCCTGGGCCCGGGCCGAACACGTGGCCGTCTTCCCCTACGGAGGCGGGACCTCCGTGGTGGCCGGGGTAGAGCCCATCGCCGGGCCCTCCCACCGGGGGACCCTCACCCTCTCGCTCCGCGCCATGCACCGGGTTGTGTCGGTCGACCCCGTCGATCGGGTGGCCCACATCGAGGCCGGGGCCACGGGGCCCGAGCTCGAGTCCCAGCTTGGGGAGTTTACCCTGCGGCACTTCCCGCAGAGCTTCGAGTTCTCGACCCTCGGGGGGTGGATCGCCACGCGGGCTGGGGGACATTTCGCGAGCCTGTACACCCACATCGACGACCGGGTTCAGGCCGTCCGGGTGCTCAGCCCGGCGGGGGTGTGGCAGACGGCCCGGGTTCCGGCTTCGGGGGCGGGGCCCGACCCGTCCCGCTGGATCCTCGGCTCCGAAGGGACCCTCGGGGTCATCACCTCGGCCTGGGTCCGGGTCCTCCCGCGTCCCCGCTGGCGTCTGTCGGCGAGCGTACGCTTCGACGCCCTGCCCGCGGCCGTCGAGGCGGCCCGGTCCATCGCCCAGGCGGGGCTCTACCCCGCCAACTGCCGCGTCCTCGACCCCATGGAGGCCATGCTGCACCGGGTCTCCGCGGCCGACGGGGGGGCCGTTCTGCTGCTTGGGTTCGAGTCGGCCGACCACGACCCCGCGGCCCCGATGGACCGGGCCCTGGCCCTCGCCCTCGCCGCGGGTGGAGCTTGTCCCGGGGGGGTCCTGCGCCGGATCGACGCCGACGGGACCCGCGAGGCCGCCAGCGCCCAATGGCGCGACGCCTTCTTCGAAGGCCCGTACCTCCAGAGCGCCCTCGTGAGCCTCGGGGTCCTCGTCGACACCTTCGAGACCTGCGTCCCGTGGTCGCGCTTCAAGGCCCTCCACGCCGACGTGGTGGGGTCGGTCACCGAGGCCCTCGGGCGGGTGTGCGGGGGGGGCAAGGTGACCTGCCGATTTACCCACGTCTACCCCGACGGACCGGCCCCGTACTACACCTTCCTCGGCCCGGCGAAGGTGGGCTCCGAGCTTGAGCAGTGGGCGGCGGTCAAGGCCGCGGCCAGCGAGGCCCTCGGGCGCCACGGGGCCACCATCACCCACCACCACGCCGTGGGGCGCACCCACCGACCCTGGTACGACCGCGAGCGGCCCGACCTCTTCGCCGCGGCCCTCACGGCCGTACGGGCGACGGTCGACCCCACGGGCATTCTCAACCCGGGGGTCTTGACTGGCTGATAGGGGGAGCGGAGAGCGGCGGGGCCCCGCAGGACGCGGGGCACGGAGGAGGGAGGGGACGGGAGGGCTCTACCCCTCGATGAAGCTCTTGAGGGGCTTCGAGCGCGACGGGTGACGGAGCTTGCGCAGGGCCTTGGCCTCGATCTGCCGGATGCGCTCGCGGGTGACCTCGAAGCCCTGGCCGACCTCCTCGAGGGTGTGGTCGCTCTTTTCGCCGATGCCGAAGCGCATCCGCAGGACCTTCTCCTCGCGCCAGGTGAGGGTCTTGAGGACCTTGCGCATCTGCTCGGAGAGGTTGCTGGAGATGACGGCGTCCTGGGGGGACACCACGCTCTTGTCCTCGATGAAGTCGCCGAGGTGGGAGTCTTCCTCCTCGCCGATGGGGGTCTCGAGGGAGATGGGCTCCTTGGCGATCTTGAGGACCTTGCGCACCTTGTCGAGGGGCAGCTCCATCTTCTCGGCGATCTCTTCAGGGGTCGGCTCGCGGCCAAACTCCTGCACGAGGTACCGCGAGGTGCGGATGAGCTTGTTGATCGTCTCGATCATGTGCACCGGGATGCGGATGGTGCGCGCCTGATCGGCGATGGCCCGGGTGATGGCCTGCCGGATCCACCACGTCGCGTACGTGCTGAACTTGTACCCCCGGCGGTACTCGAACTTGTCCACGGCCTTCATCAAGCCGATGTTGCCCTCCTGGATGAGGTCGAGAAACTGCAGGCCCCGGTTGGTGTACTTCTTCGCGATTGACACCACGAGGCGAAGGTTGGCCTCGACGAGCTCGGCCTTGGCCCGCTCGGCGGTGCGCTCGCCCTCGCGGATGTGCTGGTAGGTCTTGCGCAGCTCCTCGAGGGAGACCCCCTGCTCGCGGGCCTTCTCCTCCACCGTCCGCATCTTGTTGCGGCTCGACTCGATGGCCCGACAGAGCCCCTCGAGCTCCTCGTGGGTGCTCTTGAGCTGCTTGACGAGCACGGCCTTCCGGCGGCCGTCGGCGGTCTCGTACTCGGTGAGGCGCTTGCGCAGGTCGCGGGGCTCGACCCCAAAACGCCGGGCCGCGTCGGTGGCCGGAGACTCGGCCCGCTCGAGCTGATCGATGAGCTTCTTGAGCTGCACCACGATGTGCTCGATCTGCTTCTTGTTGATGCGCAGGTCGATGAGGGCCTGGCACATCTCCTTCTGCCGGGCCTCGACCTCCTCGGCCACCTTGCGGCGTCGGGCGTCGGTGAGCTTGTTGTCGAGGCTGCCGTGCAGGCCCTCGATCTCGCCGTAGAGGGTCTCCACCCGGGCCGACAGGGTCTCCACCCGGCGACGGACGTCCTCCTCGTTGTAGCCCTCCTCGTCGTCGGCGTCGCGCACGACGTCCTTGAGTCGGAGCTTGTTCTGCCGGACCTTCTCGCCCAGCTTGATGATCTCGCGCACCGCGATGGGCGACTGCAAGATGGTGTTGAGCACGAGGTTTTCGCCGTCCTCGATGCGCTTGGCGATCTCGACCTCGCCCTCGCGGGTGAGGAGCGAGACCGACCCCATCTTGCGGAGGTACATCCGCACCGGGTCGTTGCTCTTGCTGGCGTAGGCGTCGTCGAAGCTGGTGTCTTCCTCCTCGGGGATGGGCACCACGCGCTTCTCGGTCTCGTCCTCGCTCGCCCGCTTGGACACCACCTTCACCTGGGTGGAGTTGTCGACGATCTCAATGGCCTCGTCGCCGAGGATGTCCATGAGCTCGTCGATCTGGTCGCTGTTGAGGGCGTCGGTGGGCAGGGCCTCGTTGATCTCGTCGTAGGTGAGGTGGCCCTTGCTCTTGCCGAGCTCGATCAGCTGCTGGACCTCCTTGCGGTCGCGCCCCTTGGCGTCGGCCGTGGCCATGGGGCCCTTGCCCTGGACGGCGGCCCCGTTGGCGTCCTTGGCGGGCGGCCCCCCCTTGGCCCCTTTGGCCCCGGAGGGCTTCGACGGGGCGAGGGCCTTGGCCAGCATGGCGCTCTGGGGCGACAGGGTGGCCTTGGCAGAGGCTCCGTTGGCCTTGGCCGCGGGAGCCTTGGCCGCGGGAGCCTTGGCCGCAGGAGCCTTGGCCGCGGGAGCCTTGGCCGCAGGAGCCTTGGCCGCAGGAGCCTTGGCCGCGGGAGCCTTGGCCGCGGGAGCCTTGGCCGCGGGAGCCTTGGCCGCCCCGTTGGTTTTGACCGCCGGGGCCTTGGCCGCGGGGGCCTGGGCCTTGGCGGGGGCTCCTCCCGGCTTCACGGGGGCCTTGACGTTGCTGAGTGGCTTCGCGGCGGCGACGGGGGCCTTCGCGGTCTTCGTAGGCGGTTGGGCCTTGCCCTTGGCCGCCACAGGGGCGACCTTGGAGGTAGTGCCGTTGCTCTTGCTTGCCACCGTCGGCTTCACCTTCGTGAGGGCGGTGTGAGCAGTGGGTCCCTTGCGAGTCGTGTCATCCTTCATCAAACGGCTCCTCCGCGCCGCGCGCAGTGGTGGCCCGATCACGGCCCACCGTCAACCATCTCGTACCGTTTCTTCTGCAGGGCTCAGGGGGTAACGACGCCCGGAGCCCACAATCCTGACACTTCGGGGGCGGCCACGCAGGCGACTCCCCCTGAATAAACAATCAGTTGTCGCCGGGTACCCCTCCCATCACCCGCTGACGCCGGGCGGCCACGACTTCGTTGAGGAGGGCCTCCTCGGCCCCGGGGTCGCCCTGGGCCCCGAGCCGGGCGCTCTGCATCTGGAGGAGGCGCTCGTACTCGCGCAGGTGCACACCCCGCAGGGCCCGGACGGTGTCGGTCAGGGCCTGGGTGAGGCGGGCGTGGGTGGGCTCGTCGACCTCTCCGACCACCATCCGGGCCGCCATCCACTGCCGCTGCTCCTCGGTGGGGACAACCTCCAGGAGGGTGGGCCCGTGCAGCTTCTGCCCCTGGGCCCACTGCCCCCGGGCCTCCCGCACCACCAAAGCCGGAACCCCATCCAGGAACTGACACACCAGGGCCGCCTCGGCGGTGTCGAGGAGCTGCGGCCGCACGAGGAGGAGCTCAAGGAGCAGGGCCGAGAGCTTACGTTTGGCTGTCGGGGCCTCGGCCCCCTCCACCTGCGGCAGGGCGGCCCCCACCCGGGCCAGGAGCCCCTCGGCCCCTCCCTCGGCCCCTGTGGGGGTTTGCCCGGGGGGGAGCCCCGGCCGGGGGGCCCCCACGTCGCGCAGGGCCTGCTGCACGACGCTCTCCTCGACGTGAAACCGCTGCCGGGCCAGTTGGGTGAGGGCCCGTCGCTCGAGCTCGCTCCCGGCCTCGGCGATGACGGGGGCCACCGCCCGCAGGGCCGCGAGGCGCCCGTGGAGGTTGTCGCCGGCGAAGGCCGCGGCGTCTTGGATGAGCCACTCGGCGATGGAGACCCCTCCCTTGACGAGGGCCCGCATCGTCTCGGGGCCCTTGTCGGCGTCGGGGCTGCGCAGGAAGGAGTCGGGGTCGGTGCCCTTGGGCATCACGGCCACCCGGGCGGCGAGGCCCACCTTGCCGCAGACCGAGTGGGCGGCCCGGGCGGCTTTACGCCCCGCCTCGTCGCCGTCGAAGACCAGGGCCACGGTCTCGGCGAAGCGCCGCAGGAGCCGGGCCTGGGGCTCGGTGAAGCTCGTCCCGAGGGGGGCCACCGTCTCGTTGAAGCCGTGCTGGTGCATCTGGACCACGTCGAAATTGCCCTCGACCAGGATGGCCTCCTGGCGCTGGCGGATGGCCATCCGGGCGTTGGCGAGGCCGAAGAGGAGCTCGCCCTTGCGGTAGAGGGGGGTCTCGGGGCTGTTGATGTACTTGCCGGCGTCTTCTGGAACGACCCCTTCGGCGATCTCCTCGCTCGACGGCAGGATGCGCCCGGAGAAGGCCACCACCCGGCCCCCCTTGTCGAGGACGGGAAACATCAACCGATGGCGGAACCGGTCGTAGCTCCCGCCCCCGCGGCCGGGCATGAGAAGGCCCGCGAGCTCGGCGTCGGCGGGGGACATCCGGAGGCCGCGGAGGTGCTCGGTGAGGCCGTCCCAACGGGCCGGGGCGTACCCGAGGCGGAAGGCCCGGGCGGTCTCTTCGGAGATCCCGCGGTCGGCGAGGGAGAGCCGGGCGAGCTCGCGGAAGGGCACGGAGGGGTCGTACAGGCAGCGCTCGAAGTACACCGCGGCGGCCTCGCTGACGGCGTAGAGGCGCTCGGAGACATCGCGCTGGCGGCGGTCTTCGGCCACCCGCTCGGGGTCGCGGGTCTCGGGGACTTCGACCCCCACCCGCTCAGCCAGGGCCCGCAGGGCCTCGGGGAAGGTCAGGCCCTCCATCTCGGCGTAGAAGCGGAAGGCGTCGCCCGAGGCCTTGCAGCCGAAGCAGTGGTAGACCCCCTGCTCGGTGCTCACGCTGAAGCTCGGGGTGCGCTCCTGGTGAAAGGGACAGCGGGCCACAAACCGCGACCCCACCCGGCGCAGCGGAACATACTGCCCCACCAGCTCGACCAGGTCGACCCGGTCGCGCACCGTCTGGATCAGACCACGATCCATTGCGGTCCCTCGGGCTGTGCTGTGTTGTCTGTCGGACTCACTGGCTCGACCGCTCCCGTCTGACCAACCGACTCGCAACCCGCCGACCCCCTAGTGCTCACGCATCTATTGAATCGACGTCAACGCCCGCACACCGGTGAGGTGACTCGGCCTTCCCTAGCGCACCCAATTTCAATGGTCAATCTTCGCGCATCACAAATCTCCCCCCCCTGTCAAGCCCCTCCCCCAGCGGGCTCCTCCCCGGTCCTTAATGCCCGCCCCGGATCCGCCCGAACCCCGCTGCGACGTGGTAGAGACCTCCCGGCGGTGATGACGCTTCTACGACGCGCTGTGCCATGGATGGTCGCCGCGATGGGGCTCGGGCTGGCGGCCCCTCCGGGGGTCCTGGCCGACCCGTGGCCCTCCCTCACGATTCCGCCAGAAAACGCGCGGTCTCTGCGCAGCCCTCCGCCCCGCCCGGGCCCTGGAGACGCCGAGGTTCGGGCCCGGCTGCTCTTTGCGGCCCTGCGCAGCGGGGAGCCCAGGGCCGTGGAGGCGGCCGACGGGTTCTTCCTGCCGCGGGAGCCCTTCCTGGCCATCAAGGACATGCGGGGGGCTTCGGGGTATTTCGCCACCCTCCTTCGGGCATACCGCCGCGACCTGGCCGCCCTCCGGGCCGAGCGCCCCGAGCTGGCCCGGGCCGAGTTTCGCCGCTTCGTGCCCTCCCGGGCCTGCACCTGGATGACCGTCGGCCGCGAGGCCAACCGCCTGCCCTACTGGTCGTGTTACCGCTCCCGCCTCGAGTACGCCGTCGACGGCCGCACCCGCTCCCTGGAGGTCCGGGTGATGATCCACTGGGGCGCCCGGTGGTACGTGACCCACCTCCTGCCCTTCGCCCGCTGATGGCCTCGCGGGCTCCCGCCGGGGCGCCTCGACAGGGGCCCCGCATTGGGGCACAACCGTGCCCACCATGCGCACCCCCATCGACTCGTTCGAGGCCTTCTGGCCCCACTACGTGCGGGCCCACCAGCACCCGAGCAACCGCGTCCTGCACGCCATGGGCACCTCCATGGGCGTGGCCATGGCCCTGGCCGCGGTCATCACCCGTCGGCCCCGCCTCGTGCCCCTCGGGCTCGTCCTCGGGTACGGCCCCGCCTGGATCGGGCACTTCTTCGTCGAAGGCAACCGCCCCGCCACCTTCGGCCACCCCCTGTGGTCGCTCAAGGGCGACTTCGTCATGCTCCGCCACATGATCGCCGGCACGATGGACGCCGAGATCGCCCGGGCCCAGGCCGCCGAGGCTGCTCCCGCGTCCGAGGCCCCCGTCGAGGCCGCCCCCTCGCGCACCGACCCCTCCCTCAACTGATCGCCGCCGCGATGACGGCCCCCGAAAGCACCTCCGGGCGCCGCGCGGCCTGGCGAGACCTGGCCCTCACCCTGGTGGCGGTCAACGGGCTCGTGTTCGTCTTGTCTCGCCCCGGGGCCCAGGCTCGGGGGCTGCACGACCTCATCGGGCTCGTGTTCGTGGTGGCGGCCCTTTGGGGCATCCGCCGCGACGACGACGACCCGGCCCGGTACGGGGTGCGCTTCGAGGGGGTCCTGCCCGGGCGCGAGGGCGATCGACGTTCGCTCGTGCGGGCCCTGGTCGAGTCCGTCCCGTCGGCCCTGCGCGAGTGCGGAGTGGCCGCGGCCGTCGGGGCCCTGGTCTTCCCCGTGTACGCCCTGGCCTGGCCCCTGTTCAACCGGGCCCTCGGGCCCCGGCAGTTTGTGCTCGACGGAGCCCGCTGGCGCGAGATCGCCACCGAGCTCATCGCCGTGGCCTTCGCCGAGGAGGTGTTCTTCCGAGGGTACGTCCAGACCCGCCTCGCCGACGCCTTCGGGTACGGCGACCTCTCGGTCCATCCCCGATCCCAGCTCCGCGAGGCCACCCGGGTGGTGGTCTGTACGTCCCTCCTCTTCGCCCTCACCCACATGGTCGTGGCCCCCACCCTGCCGCGGGCCGTGGTCTTCTTCCCGGGCCTGCTCTTCGGGGCCCTGCGGGTGTGGCGGGGAGGGGTCGGGGCCGCCATCGCCCTGCACGCCGCGAGCAACCTCTTCGAGCGCTGGCTGGAGGGCGCCCGATGACCCATCGCCCCCGACGCGCCGCCTTCTTCGACATGGACAAGACCCTCCTCCGGGTCAACACCGCGGGCCTGTACGCCCGCCGCGAGCTCCGCGAGGGCCGGGCTCGCCGCCGCGACGTGGCCCGCCTGTCCTGGTGGCTCCTGCGCTACGCCTTCGGGGTCCTCGACGCCGAGGCCGTGGCCCGCCGCCTCGTGCGCCCCTGGCAGGGATCCCCCGAGCGCGACGTGATCGACGCCACCTCCCACTGGGTCGCCTCCGAGGTGCTCGGCCACCTGTCGACCCTTGGCCTCGCCGAGGTCGAACGCCGACGGGCCGAGGGTTGGGACTGTGTCCTGCTCACCAGCTCGACCGTCTATGCCGCCACCCCCGTGGCCCAGGCCGCCGCCATCGAACACGTCCTGGCCTCGCGCCTCCGGGTGCAGGACGGCCTCTTCACGGGCGAGGTCGAGACCCCCTTCTGCTTCGGGCACGGCAAGGTGGCCGTGGCCGAGGCCTGGGCGGCGATGCACGCGGTCGACCTGGGGCAGAGCGCGTTCTTCACCGACTCGATCAGCGACATGCCGATGCTGGAGCGGGTGGGCGAACCCGTGGCCGTCAACCCCGACCTGCGCCTGCGCTGGGAGGCCCGACGCCGGGGCTGGCCCGTCCTGCAATGGTGAGGTCGCGGCCCGACGGCGTTCTGGACGCTGCCCCGCGGTTGCGCCAAAACTCCTGGCCGATGCCCGCTCTCCGTCTCTGTGCGCCCCGGCCCTGGGCCCTCCTCGCGACCCTCGCCCTCGGTTGCGCCGCGACCCCGAGGCCGGTCGTCTCGGCCCCGCCTCCCGCAGCGACCACGCCCGTCGCCGCGGTCACGCCCCTCGCACCCGCACCCGCACCCGAGGCCACGGCGCCCGCCCCCGAGGCCACGACCCCCGCCCCCGAGGCCACGACGCCCGGAGAGACCGCGGGGGTCCGGATGTTTCGTGGGCGCAGCGAGGACGAATGGATCCAGCTCATGACCGAGCGGCCCGCGGTGCGGGTGCGGGAGCGGTTTCACAGCACGATGTTCGTGTTTCACATCGAGCTGGAGGGCGGCGTGGAGGTGAGCTTTCAGCCCGCGGCCCCGGGGCAGGAGCACTTCTGGCGCCACGAGATCGTGTCGTACCACCTGGCCCGGCTCCTCGGGATCGAGAACCGGGTTCCGCCGACGGTGGGGCGGCGTTTCCCGCAGCAGGTGTTTGGTCGGCACCTGGCCGGGACCAACATCATCGTCGACCGGCAGGGCATGGTGGCCGGGTCGGCCAGCGTCTGGATGCCCGTCCTCAACAGCGCCCGAATGCACCTCCTGCCCGCCCGGCGCCAGTGGTCGTCGTGGATGAACCCCGCCAACCCACTGCCCGAGGAGTTTCGCGAGCGGGCCCGGCAGGTCTCCGAGGTCCTGGTCTTCGACTACCTCGCCGCCAACTACGACCGCTGGAACTGCTGCAACATCACCGTCGACGAGCACGACAACCTCGTCTTCCGCGACAACGACGCGGGGTGGGTCCCGAGCGTGATCAACCGCATCACGAGCCCCACGGTCGTGCGCCGGGTTCCGCGGTATTTGTACGAGTCCCTCCAGCGGGTGACCCCGGAGATGGTGCGCGACGCCGCGGCCCGCGACCCGATGTACCGCGAGCGGCGCCTCGTCAACCCCGAGGCCCTCGCGGGCTACGCGCTGCGCCGGCAGAGCCTCCTGGAGAGCCTCCGCCGACAGATCGCACGCCACGGCGAGGCCGCCGTGCTCGCCTGGCCCTAAGGGGCCGCCACGCCCCCGTCGGGCTCGGGGACGCGCCCCACCACCAGCCAGTAGGCCTGCCCCTCGGCCAGACGGAAGCCCTGAAACCCCGTCCGGGTGCGGGCCATCTCGTCGTAGTAGGCCCGGTATCCCGTCGACAGGGCCGGGGCCAGACCCGCGTTGGTGAGGGCCTGATGCACGGTCCCCACGTACCTCGGGGCCTCCTCGTCGCCCACAAACAGATAGTGCCCCGGGCGCACCCGAACCTCCGACCGCTCCAGGGTCCGCACCTCCCACCCCGCCTGCCGGAAGAGGCCCGCGAGCTCCTCGGCCCGGGTCACGGCCCGCGGGTCCCAGGTCGTGGCCGTGATCCACACCGGCGAACCCCGGGGCCCCACTGAGAGGCTCCGCACGATGGTGGCCCGCTGCGTGGCCGTCAGGGTCTCGCCCGCGAAGGGAGCCGGAGGCTCGGTGCCCCCGACCGTGATCCGGGTGGCCGTTCCGCCCCCGGGGGTGGGGGCCGTGGTGGTGTTGATCCCCGTCCCGGCAGCCCCGCCCCGCACGATGGCGATCCGATCGGCGTCGGCCGTACGGCCCGCCGCCCGGTAGGCCGCCGCGAGGCGCGCGCGCACCGCCGAGGGCCCCACCGTCGGGTCCTCGGACATCCGCTCGTAGAGGCGGATCAAGGCCGCCTTGCCGAGGGGGCTGTCGGGCCGGTGCACGAGCACCCGCAGCATCATCCGCTCGGCGTCTTCGTAGCGCCTTCGCTCCAGGTACATGTCCCCGAGGGTGCGCATGGCCCCCACCAGGGACGCAGGCCGGATCTCGATGGCCTGGGCGTACACCGCCATGGCCGCCTCGGGGCGACCCATCTCCAGGAGCTGACCAGCGTGGTTCTGCCAGGCCACGGCCCGCGACGAGGTAACCATGTCCTCCAGCCACTCGGGCTGATGCAAGAGCACCCCGAACGCGATGGCCACACCCCCGAGGCCCATCCCGAGGCGGGTCATGTCGGCCGTACGGGCCCGCTCCAGGATCCACGCGGCCCCCACCGCCGCGAGGGCGATCAGGCTCGGGGCCATCGGCAGCCGCAGCCTCCCCATCACGTAGAAGATCACCAGCGACAGGGTGTACGCCCCGATCGCGCCCACGGTGACCCGGGCCGCCCGCGATTGGCGCCACGACACCACGGCCCCGAGCAGGCCGAGGGCCGCCACCTGACCCATCCACCACACCGGGAGCCACAAGACCGGGGCGTACTGCCGGGTCACGGAGACGTCGTCGTTGTCAGAGACCTCCACATCGTGGAAGGACAGGAGGAGCTTGCGGATCGAGTGCTTGAGGGTGTGCAGGGGGTGCGACAGGGCCTCCTTGATCCCCTCCCGGGCCCAGTAGCTGTTGACCTGGACGTCCGTCATCCGGCGGCCCGTACGGCGCTCGGCCTCGGCGTGGAAGTCGTCGTGTTCGGTGTCGCTCGCGGGGCGCACGAAGGGCGGAGGCTGGTACGAGCCCGTGGTGTTGGACTCGAGCTGGGCGGCGTACAAGCTCGGCCCTCCGATGGCCGTGGTCGGCAGAAACTCCCGGGCCACCACGGCGTTGCGGGCCGTGAGCATGCCCACCACCACCATCACCCCGCCCAAGAACAACAGGGCCCGGCGCAGCGACTCCTCGGTCACCCGCCCCCCCGGGACCGACCAGCTCCGGGGCTCGGGCTCGGACGACTCCGAGGCCTCGGGGGGGTGGAGGGCCACGGCCGCGACCGCGAAGGGCAGGGCCAGCAGGAGGTTTCCCCGCCCCAGGATGGCGAAGCCCATCAAGATCCCTGCGGTGAGCAGTCCCCGCGGGGTCTCGCGCAGAAAGGCCGCCAGGGCCCCGGTGGCCAGGAGGGTCGTGAGGGTGGCCTTCTCGATCAACACCTCGTTGTGGATGAGGGGGACATACAGGGCCGCCATGAAGGCCGCCCCGTGGGCCACCGCCCGGCGCCCCGAGATCCGTTGGGCGATGTCGGCCACCAGGGCCACCACCCCGACCCCCATGGCCACCTGGATCCCCCGCACGAGGAGGAGGTTGTGCCCGAAGACCTTGTAGATCACCGCGAGGAAATACGCGTACAGGGGGTCGACCCAGAAGACCCCGCGGCCGATCCACTCGCCGCCCGCGATGCGCCGGGCCCACTGGTCGTAGACCCGATGGTCGAGCTGAAGCACCGCCGCCAGGGGGCTCGCGTGGAAGCTCCGCAGGTGGGCCACCCGCACCACCGCGGCCAGGACCAGGGCCATCCCCAGGGCCCAGGGGGAGGCCAGGAGGGCCGCGGCCCGGTCAAACCAGGCCCCCGTGACCGAAGGGCCCTCGCGGCTGGAGCGTGAGGCCACGGGGCGCACAGGGGCGGAGTCCCGAGGCACGGGGGAGGCCCCACGGGCCGCGAGGCGACGACGCAGGGTTCCGCGGGAGGAGGGAGGCTTGCGAGGGGGCATCGGGGGTCTGCGGGCTCCAGAGGGTGTGGGGCCCCATCGGGGCGGCCCGGGGCGATGGTAGGCGCACCCGGAAGCCCGCCGGGTGTAAAACGCGCAGAAGGTGTTCCGCTTCGATGCCCGACCCCCACGACCCCACAGACTACGACCCCCGGAGCCTGGAGGCCCTGCAACCCCTCAGGCGCTACCACGCGTGGATCCGGGCGGGCTTCGGCGATCGGCTGCGGGGCCGCGTCCTGGAGGTCGGAGCAGGGACGGGCACCTTCGCCGAGACCTGGATCGACGCGGCCGACGAGGCCTGGCTCCTGGAGCCTGCGGGCCAGCCACGGGCCGCCCTCACCCGGCGCTTCGGGGGATGCCCCCGGGTGCACGTCCTACCCGGGACCCTGGCCGAAGCCCGGGGGGTGATCGACGCCCGCAGCCTCGACGCCGTGGTGATGGTCAACGTGCTTGAACATCTCCACGACGACGTCCTGGCCCTCACCCTGGCCCGAGGGCTCCTCGGCCCCGCCGGGAGCCTCGCGCTCTTCGTGCCCGCCCTGCCGGCCCTCTACGGCTCCCTCGACGCCCTGGTGGGCCACCAGCGGCGGTATACCCCCGCCACCCTGCGCAAGGCCGTGACGTCCGCGGGGTTTACGGTGCAGACCCTGCGGTGGTTCGACCTGGCCGGGGTGGTGCCCTGGTGGGTGGTCGGGCGGGTGATCCGGGCCCGGTCCTTCGACGGCCCCCTCGGTCCCCTCTACGACCGCTGGGTCGTTCCGTGGGCCCGGGCGATCGAGTCCCGGGTGGCCCCTCCCCTCGGCAAAAACCTCCTCTGCATCGCCCGCCCCAACGCCCCCGGTGCCCCATGAAGCTGTCCGTGGTGATGCCCTGCTACAACGAAGGCCCCGTCGTACGGGCGAGCGCCCTGCGGGTCCTGGCCCAGCCCTACGACCTCGAGCTCGTGATCGTCGACGACGGGAGCACCGACGGCACGCCCGCCGAGCTCGCGGCCCTCGCCGACCTCGACCCCCGGGTCAGGGTCTTCACCCAAGCCCGCAACCGGGGCAAGGGGGCGGCCTTGCACCGCGGGTTCGCCGAGGCCCGGGGCGACGTGGTGATCATCCAGGACGCCGACCTCGAGTACGACCCCGCCGACTACCCCACCGTGCTCGGGCCCATCTTCGACGGGCGGGCCGACGTGGTCTACGGGTCGCGGTTTCTGCACGGCCCCCGGCGGGTCCTCTACTACTGGCACGCCGTCGGAAACCGCCTCCTCACCACCCTGAGCAACGTGGTCAGCAACATCAACCTCACCGACATGGAGACGGGCTACAAGGCCTTCCGCCGCGAGGTCCTCGGGCGCATCGCCCTGCAGGAGGAGCGCTTCGGATTCGAGCCCGAGGTCACCGTCAAGCTCGCCCGGCTGCCCGGGATCCGCATCTGGGAGGTCCCCATCACGTACAACGGCCGGACGTACGCCGAGGGCAAGAAGATCGGCCCCAAAGACGCCCTGCGGGCCGCCTGGGTCCTGGCCTGGCACGGGGTCATCGCCCGCGGCCGGGGAGCCGCCCGATGAGCGCCGTCACCGTGGTCACGGGCGGGGCGGGCTTCATCGGCTCCCACCTCTGCGACGCCCTCCTCGCCCAGGGCGAGGCCGTGGTGGCCGTCGACAACCTCTTCACGGGATCGGTCCGCAACGTGGCCCACCTGCGCGACCACCCGCGGTTCGCCCTGCGCGACCACGACGTGACCGTCCCGTTCTCCCTCGACGCCCGGCGGATCTACAACCTCGCCTGCCCCGCCTCCCCCGTGCACTACCAGTCCGACCCGGTGAAGACCATCCGCACCAACGTGGTCGGGGCCCTGCACTGCCTCGACCTCGCCCACGCCCGGGGGGCCAGGGTCCTGCAAGCGAGCACGAGCGAGGTGTACGGCGACCCGGAGGTTCATCCGCAGAGCGAGTCGTATTGGGGCCACGTCAACCCCATCGGCCCACGCGCTTGTTACGACGAGGGCAAACGTTGCGCCGAGGCCCTGATGGTGGAGTACGAGCGGCAGCTCGGGGTGGAGGTTCGGATCGCCCGGATCTTCAACACCTACGGCCCGCGGATGTCCTTCGGCGACGGCCGGGTGGTGAGCAACTTCATCCTCCAGGCCCTGCGCGGCGAAGACCTCACCCTGCACGGCGACGGGACCCAGACCCGCAGCTTCTGCTACGTCGACGACCTCGTCCCCGGGCTCATGGCCCTCATGGAGTGCGACGCGGTCCCGGGCCCGGTCAACCTCGGAAACCCCGAGGAGATCTCCATGATCGCCCTGGCCGAGGCCGTCCTCCAGCTCGTGGGAGGCCCCTCCCGGGTGCGCTTCGCCCCCCTCCCCCAGGACGACCCCCGGCGCCGCAAGCCCGACATCACCCGGGCCCGGGGCCTCCTCGGGTTCTCCCCCCGGGTGAGCCTGACGGACGGGCTGCGGGCCACCGTCGACGACCTGCGCAGCCGCCTCGCCGCGGGCTGACCCTTCGGGGCCGTGGTGGCGGCCAACGCGGTGCTAAAAATCACACGAAGATCGGCCCGGGCGAGCTCTGGGGCGGCGTCCCTGCGGTGAAGCTCGGCGTGCGGCCCCCGGGGGGAGCCCCGATGTGCGATCCTCTCCGGACGATGCCTAAGACCTCGCCCAACGACCTCAATCCCCGCTTCGTCAAGAACCTCGACGCCCTCGCGGCCGCGTCGCCCGCCCTCCACGACGTCGTCCAGGCCCTGATCACCCTCAACGAGGTCGACCCCAGGATCTTCGTCAGCACGGTCACCCACGCCCACCTCTACGCGGGCCCCGACTACCTCGTGCGCATCGAGCTCCCGGCCAGCGGCGTCGTGCAGCTTCACCGAGAGACGAAGAAGGCCATCTTCGCCGACGCCAACAAGCGGCAGGCCGAGGAGTTCTTCCGGGCGGTGGTGCATCTGGCGATGGCCCACAACGGGTACAAGACCGGGTGGGCCGACCTCGACCGGGCGAAGGGCATGCTCACCTTCAAGGGGGCGGTCCCGGGGGCGTTCGTCAAGGCCCTTGTCGAGCTCGTGCGCGACGCCGCCGGCGAGCCGGAGGAGGAGCCCGCGGCCCCGGAGAGCGCCGAGGCCCCCGCGAGCTCCCCGACCGACTGAGCCTAGCGTCCACGGGGGTGCGTCGTGCGAGAAAGCACCTCGCAAATCCATGCGGGGACGGTCGTCACCCGACCGCGCGCATCGGGAAGCAGCATCCGCGGGTGCTTCTCGCGCTCCCAACCAAGCACGTCGGGTCGGCACCCAAGGCCCCCGATAAACATGTCGACCTCCTGAGAGATCCACCAACCACCGGGCTGGTCGGGGTCACCGCGGCGTCGATCGTACGGATCGAGCCTCGCCCCGAGTCGCCGCTGCACCGCGCCGAGCTTCGGCCCGGGCATCCCCTGGTACACGATCCGTCCGTCGATCAGCTCCGCCCGCTGCTCCTCCGAGATCGCGAGCCAGTCCGCGAGGGTTGCATCGGGCGGGCGTCGGGAGGGCGGCGTCCGCGGGTCGCGCGTCATGCTCGAAGCCATGCCACGCGGGTCGCGGGCGCCGCAAATGGCGCCGTGGGCCCTGGGATTCGGCGTACGCCCAGTGACCCGATCGGCGGGATCAGCCCGACGATCGGGAGTCGCCGTTGACGTGACGATGTGCGGTCTCTGGGTATCCGCTCCGAAGTCGCCGTAGGAAGCTGACGCCCTCTGCCCGGACACCCCCTCCATCGCACTGGCAACGTAGAGTCCGAGGGGCGAGGTGTCGGCCGCCCCACCCTCAAGACCTCAGCGGCTCGACCTGGCGGCCCCGAGGTCGATGCCCAGGGGGTCGTGGACAAACTCCGCGGACAAGGCAACCAGCTTGTCATCCAGCAGGGGCAGCAGCGCGTCGAAGGGGGATAGGCCCTCCAATGGGTTCCCGGGGTCGAGCAGCTACCCGTCTAGAGCTCCAGGCTCAAGTTCGAGTTGACAGATTTCTTTCTATGCGCCGTGACCCGACGCCCCTGGGTGCCGCGCGATGCCTCGGCGGTCGACGCAGAGCTCGCTGGCGGTTGTGGTCGCGGGGGTGGCGGGCATCGTCGCCTTGGGCAGCCAGCGCGACGGCGCGAGGTCGTCGGCGACGGCGACGCGGCCCACCGCGGCCCTGCCAGACACGCGCTGGACGGTCGAGCAGCCCGACCTCGCGGCGCTCCTGGGGAGGGGCGTGGTCTGGGCCTCGGCGGTGACGGGTTGGTCGTCGGAGTGGTCGGGCGACCGCAACGGAGCCCGTCAGGTGGTGGGGCCGCCGGATGTGTACCCCACCCTCGGCGACGCCCCGGGAGCCTGGGCCTCGCAGGCGACCCATGGCGGTCCCGAGTGGATCACCGTGGATTTTGGCGAGCCTGTGCAGGCCACGGGCCTGCTGTGGGTGGAGACCTTCAACCCGGGGGCGGTGGTTCGGGTCGACGATGTGAGCACTCCGTCGAGCCCCGTGGTGCTGTGGGAGGGCGTCGGGCGCGCGGGGCATGCCGCGGCCGTGCCCACCCTGACGCTCGTGCACCCACGGATGATGTCCGCGGTGCGGCTCGTGCTCGACACGCGCCGGGTCGCCGGGTGGAATGAGATCGACGCCGTGGGGCTCGTGCGCGCACCCTGATCACCTGCGGCGGTCATCGCCTCGCCACGAGCGCGCCCCATCACGCGGGAAGGGCCAGCACCGCGCCACGGGGGCGTGTCACCCGTCCGTTTGCCCCAAAACCCGCCTCGGGGGCGATTGTTCTGCCCGTTCGGCCCGCTCTTTGACGCCGAGCAGCATCCGGCGGTCCATGGCGAATCCCACGGGTTCAAGCAGCGTGGGCCCGAACGCGAGGCGGGTGGCCAGATCGTCCGAGCAGGCGGCGCGGTGGCGGCTGATGAAGCGACAGCGGTTCTGTCCAAGGGGTTCGACGAAGAAGAGCCAGCTCGAGCTCGCCCAGGGTTTGCCGAGCGCTCGGGCCTCGATGTCGGGGCGCCCGTAGGCGAGGACGTGATGCCCGCGTTCGACCGCGACGATCTCCAGGCGGGGGGCCTTCGGATCGGGATGAAGCACCAGGGCCTGACCGACCCGGGCCTCCCACTCGGCACGAACGACCTCGGCGTTTTGTACGGCGCACCCGACCAGGTTCTCCAACCACTGATAGCTGTAGAAGCCGGCGCGATCGGCGCCGATCTGCGCGATCCAGGGCCACACCCGTTCGGCCGGGGCCTCGATGGTGATGCCGTGGGTGTAGCTCCAGCGTGGCTCGGGCACGAGCTCGTCGCCGGGGTACACACGCGCTGCGGTGGCTTCGTCGAGGCCCCAGTGGCTGCGCGCGCGCCGGTGAAACGGCGAGAGGAACGCGGCGACGAGGAAGGCCACCCCCCCGATGCCCTCCATCACGTCCCCGAAGTCGTCCCGGGGCAGCCGCCCCTCGACGCGCTCGGCGAGGTGACGGAGCATCGCGCCCTGCATGAAGTGATGCACCGGGCGGATGACCGCGGCGTGCAGGCGGCCGCTCGGCGGGAAGGCCGCGCGGGCCCGGACCACAAGGCGCGTGTTGCCCGCGTCGAGGGGCTGCAGGACGAACGCCCAAGTCACGTGCCAGAAATGCGGGGGCCGCTCGGCGACGAAGGGGAGCTGCTTGCCCGCCTCCGTGTCGTGGAGCCCCCCGAGCACGAGGGCCCGGGGAGCGTCGACGGAGAGGACCTCGAAGCCGTCGTCGCCTTCGGGCGTCGCAGGAATCACCTGGCCCACCGTCAGCTCCAGAAGCTCAGGGTGAAGCTGCCGGGCGCTCCGCTGCATCCCGTTGTCGAGGGCGTCGACGGCGTAGAACCCGCCGCGCCGACAGCCGATCTGCAGAAGCCACGGCCAGATCTGCTCCGGCGTCGCGGCGATGGTGATGCCATCGGTCACCTGCACGGAGCCGACCGGGAGCCTCCCGTCTCCGGGCAGCGGGGTCTCGTTCTCGCGGGCCTCGGGCGTTGCAAACTCGCGGGCGAGGGCGGCGAGGGCCGCGCGGCGAATGAAGTGAGAGCCCGGACCGATCAGCAGGAAGTAGCGCTTGAACTTGCGCCAGGCCTCGTCGTCCGTGGCGTCGACGCGCACCTCGACCTCGACGCGACAGGCGTCGTCCCCGCGCGGCAACACCCGAAGGGCCCAGGCGACCTTGACGTAGTCAGGCTGCGCGAAGTCCAAAAACGCCCCGGCGTCGGCCACATGCACGAAGGGGATCTCCGTGTGCCAGACCTTGCCGATGGCGCCCACGGCGACCTCGTGAGGCGGATCCTCCAGCAGGATCTGAAAGCCGGGGCGCTCGACGGAGGAAGTCAGGTGGTCGAGCCGGAGTGATGTGTCGACGGGCCTTCCGTGCAGACGATCGGGCAGGGTCCTGACCGCGAAGAGGGCCCGGATCAACGGCGAGGTCGCGAGGTCGCCGTGCCGCAGGCGCTCGAACACGCGCGCGGCAGGAGCTCCGAGCTCGACGTGGTCCACTTCGAGGGAGCGTGGGGTGGGGAGGAGGAGGTCGAGCATTCACAGAGTTTTGCAATGGCCGTGCCTCGTATTCGTACGAGACAGTCAGCCCTGTTGCACGACGTACGGTGCACCGTCTGCGTGTCTGGAAGGGTTGTCCGCAGGCGTTGCGTGGGGCCTGCAGCCTGTGCGAGTTGCTTGAGTATTTGCCGCTGTGGGCGGTGACCGTCAGGCCTCGACTGCGCCCTACTCCACGGCCGGTCTCGGTGCCGGGAGGGCCAAGGGGTAGGGTCGCTCGACCGGGGTAGACAGGGCCGCGGGGCCGCCGTGCTGGAGCGCGGCGTGTTGGGCCCGCACGTCCGCGGTGATGTCCTCGATGGAGACCGTCCATGTGTGGACGTAGCGCCGGAGGGTGTCGCCGCGCAGCTCGAGCTGGACGGCCCGACGCGCGAGCGGTTCGCCCCCGGGGCCGTGGTCGGGGTCCCATTGCAGGCGCACGTCGCTGGCCTTGACGGCGGCCTCCCAGGCCGCGCGGGTGGGGTGTTGGCCGCGGTCCCAGGAGGAGGCCACGGCCTGGGCGATGATGGCGTCGAAGCCCTCGCGGCGCAGGCGCACGGTGAGGACGCGCTCCTGCTGGGGTTTGGTGGCCCAGCCGCAGCGAAACATCATCCACAGGAAGTTGGGTTTGATCCAGCCCATGCGCGACAGCGAGAACCCGCCCCCGTCGAGCCGTCCGGTAGCCGCGGCGTGGTCGGCGATGCTGGCCGAGAAGGCCTGGTAGACGACCACGCTGGCGTCGTCGTGTTGGGCCAGGACGCAGCGCCCCGCGTCGGGCCGGTGGGGCTGTTGCTCGGTCCAGGGCTGCCACAGGAGGGACATGGAAAGGGTCTGGGGGGCTGCTCAACGCAGCGGGCGGGACGCGGGGTGCGCCGGATGCGGGGCGGAGACCAACTTCCCGGTGCGCATCCTCAGACCCTCCTGGCGCCCGCCCACCTCCCACGTCGCCCCAACTGCGTCCGCCGTCGTCGCCCCAACCACGGCCGATGCTTGGGCCACGCCCGTGGTTTCGGCTACGGTCGCGCGCCGACCATGCCCACGACCCCCACGCTCCGCCCGATTCACGATGTCGCCCAGGGGATAGGCCCTCCAATGGGTTCCCGGGGTCGAGCAGCTACCCGTGTGGAGCTCCAGGCTCAAGTTCGAGTTGACAGATTTCTTTCTATGCGCCGTGACCCGACGCCCCTGGGTGCCGCGCGATGCCTCGGCGGTCGACGCAGAGCTCGCTGAACGAACCCAAAAACCCCCCTCCGCGGTCCCCGCGCGCAGACCGCTCCCCTGGCGCCGTCATGCCGCAGCACCGCGCCCCTTCACCTCCTCCACCGTCGCCGCCGCCGCCGCCGTCTCCCTCATGGAGCTCTTGCGCGTGCGGTCGGCGGCGGCTCGTGCGGCAGCCCAAGGTGCAGCAAGATCCTCTCGATGACGGCGCGGTCACGAATGACTGCGATGAAGCGCATCCGGCCGTCGCAGCGCGGGCACGCGAGGGCGTCGACCCCCCACACGTGTCGCAGCAGGGTAGCCCAATCCCAGCGGCTCAAACACGACCCTGGCATCAACGCGCCCTCCGCTCCCGCTACGGGGCGACGCGCGACCGACGCGCGTGTTCGTCCCCGGTCGCGGTGGTGGAGCCGCCTCGGTCCCGGCACGATGGCCCCGCGCCAAGGGGAGTTGGGCGCAAACACTCCGTGGTAGCGCACCAGCGGAAACCGCGGCGGCGGGATCAAAGCCACCAAACAACCCATAAATCCCTGGGGCCGCATCACCCGATGCGTCTCTCCCCCGCGCCGCGGCGTCTTCAGCCGATACGCGACCGAGCCATCCTCCAGCAGCTCCACCCGCTCGCCGCACACCGCGGGCCGCGCGACGTAGCGACACAGCCGCTCCAGGCCCGCCCGGTCGTCGTCTTCCACGCGCACCCCCGCGTGCACATTGAACCCCCCGTACTCCACCCCCTCTGCCGAAACCCCTCCTCTTCCCGCGCCCGCGCCGGGGCCACCTCCCCGTCATCCGCCTCTTCGACCCGCGCAAAGCGCCCCCGGCCCGCCGCCGCGTCTCGCAGGGTGTCGAGCCCGTCGTCCTCGCGCACGGTACGGATCCGCGAGACCCGCGCTGCCACCTCCCGCAGCACCGGGGCTACGCTCGCTCCGGGTCGGTGCAGGCACGGGCTCGGCCTGAACCACGCCGTACAGCACCGACGCCGCCGCGTCGCGAGGCTGATACGCGGGGGTATGACAGAGAGCGGAAGGCATCGCGACGATGCCCTTTTCGGACCGTCACCGCCCACTGGTTGCTTCCCCAGCATGTCAATGGCCGCCCCGGCGCCTCTAAGCGGCAACTTCTGCGCGCGCCACGGACGTACTCCGACCTCCAAATGGGCCCTGCCGCCCCGCCCCCCTCACCCCGCCAATGCCGCGTCCATCAGGAACACATCGGGCACGAGCCGCCCGAGCCTCCCCCGCGACACCGGGCGGACCGCGTCCTGAGCGGCCTCGTCCCGAGCGGGCCGGGTCTCGGCTCCCTCCATGGCCCCGAGCTCTGCCCGCAGAACCTCGGCCGCAGCGGTCTCGCCCAGGGCCCCAAGTACCCGCGATTGCAGCAGCAGGAGCCGCGCCCGACGGAAGGCCCCGCCCTCCAGGTCGAGGGCCACCCGCAGGTGCTCGCGGGCGGCGGGCAGGTCGTCGGTGACCACCGCGAAGGCCGCGGCCACGGTACGAAACCCCGGGTCGCGCGGGGCCCGGCGCACGAGGTCCTCTAACCGCGGACGCATCACCCGCGGGGAGGCCCCCATCAGGTGGGCCTGTCCGGCTTCGGCGTAGGCCCGGGCCGTGTCCCGCTCGGCGTCGCCGAGGGCCTCCCCGCGGTGGCTGCGGCCCGTCTCGGGCCCCGGGGCGAGCTCCACGTCCACCTCCCCCACCGCGCCCTCCCACGACCACGGAACCCGCACATACGGCCCGAACCCCGTCGGGGCCCGGCCGACCGAGACCCGGAGGCACTGGGACTCGGGTTCGGCCACGATGCTCTGCACGGACATGGCCGAGACGATGCAGTCGCCCGAGAGCCGCGTCACGTCGTCGCAGAGGTCGACCGCGTCGGGGGATCCGTAGTCTCCGAGGAGGGCCTCCAGGTCGTCGGCGGTGAGCCCCCCGACCGCCTCGGCGACCCGCCCGTGCAGGCGGCGAAACCGGGCGTCGGAGTCCACCGCGAGGGCCGCGCTCGACGAGACCTCGCCCGCCCTCAATGCGGCCGAGAGGTAGCCGTTGGTGCACGCGAGGTGGTCCGCCCCGCGGGTCGGATGGGTCGCGTCGACGGCCTTGCCCGTGGTCTCGATCACGACGGCCGATCGCTCTGCTGCGGACGACACCAGGAGGCCCCAGGTCGAGGCCGACCCCACCGACCGCACGATGTCCACGGCCTCGGAGAGGGTCCGGGCCCGCCGTACGATCTCGTGCCCGAGGTCGGCGATGGCCGGGGCCGCGTACCGCACGTCACGATGAAAGCGGGTGTGGGCCGTGAGGGTGATCCCGGCCTCGTTGAAGCCCGTGACGCCCGGAAGATCTGCACCGCGAGAGGTGACAAACCCGTACCGCAGCCCCGCCTCGGGGGTGCAGAACACCACCGCGGGCTGACGGTCCCACACGGTGGCCCCGGGGAAGTCGAAGTTGCGAGCGTGGCGCAGGGCCCCATCGGCCGAGGCCCGGCCCCACACGGCGAGGCTTGAGCACGCGGGGATGGACGCGAAGGCCCCGAGGTGGGCCGGGAAGGCCCCCGCACGGCCGAGGAGGCCGACGGTGTTCTGCAGGACGTCCATGGTGAGCATGGCCACGGCGATGCGCCGGGGGGCCCCGAGGGCCGCGAGCATGGCCTCGTTGCGGGCGAGGTACTGCGGGAAGTGCCGCTGGCGATGCCGATGCAGCACGAGGGCCTTGGCGAAGAGGACGGGCCCGGCCACCGCCTCCATCGTACGACGGGCCCCGTGCGGCACCCCGAGCCCCAGCACCCGGGCGGCCATGGTGGGGTAGAAGGTGTTGGCGGCCTCGTAGCCTCCGCGGCGCCGAAGCACGGTCCCGTGTTGGGCGCCCATGGCGGCTTGAGACCCGCGGAGGCGCATCACGAGGAGGGGGGTGGGGTTCATCGGGGTGGGCGGAGGGTACATCACGCGCCCGGGGGCTCAGGGAGGGGGTGCGGCTACGCGAGAAGCTCCAGGAGGTCGTCGCGGGTCAGGGACGCCGCCGGATCGCCGCCCGACAGGGCCGCCTCGGCCAGGGCCCGCTTGCGGGCTTGCAGGGCCACGATGCCCTCCTCCACGGTGTCCTCGGCCACGAGGCGGTAGATGGTCACGGCCCGGTGCTGGCCGATGCGGTGGGCCCGGTCGGCGGCCTGATCCTCGACGGCGGGGTTCCACCACGGGTCGAGCAGAAAGACGTGGTCGGCGGCCGTGAGGTTGAGCCCCGTCCCGCCCGCCTTGAGCGACACCAGCATCACCGGGGGCCCCTCCTCGGCCTGAAATGCCGCCACCACCCCGGCCCGGTCGCGGGTCGACCCGTCGAGGCGCACAAACCCGATCCCTGCCTCTCGCAGGTGCGGCTCCACCCGGTCGAGGAGCCCCGTCCACTGCGAGAACACCAACGCCCGATGCCCCTCCGCCGCCGCGGTCTCCAGGGCCTCCACCAGGGCCTCCACCTTCGACGACCGCCCCGCCTCCTGCCCCGGAACCAGCCCGCTGTGACACGCCGCCTGCCGCAGCCGCAGGAGCAGCTCCAGGGCCTTCATCGCGTCACCCCCACCCCGCAGGGCCTCCACCACCTCGCGATGGGACGCCGCCCGCACCGTGTCGTACACGGCCCGCTCGCCCTCATCGAGGGCGCACCGCAGGACCATCTCCGTCCGCGGCGGAAGCTCCGGGGCTACCTCGCGTTTCTTGCGCCGCAAGAGAAAGGGCCCCACCCGGGCCCGCAAGGCATCGAGCCCCGCTCCCGCGCCCCCCGCGGCCGCGTCGCCGTACCGCGACACAAACTCTCCGCGGCCCCCGAGGAGGCCCGGGTTGGTGAAGTGCATGAGGCTCCACAGCTCCTCGAGGCGGTTCTCCACCGGGGTGCCCGACAGGGCCACACGAAACCCGCTCCGCAGGGCGTAGGCCGCCCGGGCCGCCTGGCTGTCGGGGTTCTTGATGGCCTGGGCCTCGTCGAGGACCACCGCGTCCCAGGTCTCGGCCGCGAGGACCTCCGCGTCGAGCCGCAGGACCGCGTAGGTGGTGACCGTCACGTCCGCCGACCGATCAATCACCCGTCCAGGCCCGTGATAGACGGCCACCCGCAGCCCGGGCCGAAACCGCCTGAGCTCGTCGCACCAGTTGTGCACGACGCTCCGCGGGGCCACCACCAGGCATCGACCCCGCAGGGCCGCGAGGGTCTGGACGGTCTTCCCGAGGCCCATGTCGTCGGCCAGGAGGGCTCCCATCCCCGCGTCCCGCAGGAGGCACAACCAGTCGACCCCGTGCCGCTGGTAGGGCCGCAGGGTGGCCGTGAGATCCGCGGGAAGCTCCGCGGGCGCGATGCCCTCGGCACCATCCAGGAGCCCCGCGAGGCGCGCGAGGGAGGGCGGGGCGGGCTCTTCCATGGCCTCGCACCATTTCGCCAGGGCGGGAAGGGCCGCCCGGGCCAGCTCTCCGTGGTCGTCACGGGCAGCGAGGAGATCGGCGACCCGCGCTCCGTGGGTGCGGAGCCAGGACACGGGCAACGGGGCCCAGGTCCCGTCGAGGAGGGGGGCGGCGTCGAGACCCTCGCGCCAGGCCTGAAGCACCGTGGCCGCGTCGGCCCGGGCGCCCGGCCGCGGGGCCTCTCCCTCGGCCGCAGGGAGCTCAAACTCCAGGTCAAACCCAGTCTCCCGCACCTCCAGGCGGGGCACCAGGGCCGCCTCGCCAAACCACGCCCCGGGCTTCGACCCCCCCACGGCCTTGTCGTCGAAGGCCCGCAGGCGCTGCACAAACCGCGGGCCGTCGGCCCCCACGAAGTCGGTGCGATGCCCGAGGACCAGCCCCAACTGGTCGCGCAGCCGATGGCCCTCGTCGACCTCGGCCGCACGGTCGCGCCGGGGCACTCCCCGCCCCCCGACCAGCACGAGGCGGTCGCCCTCGACCCGGGCCACGGGGGGGTCGCCGTACACCATCACCGGCCGGGCCGTGAGCTTGCCCGGGAGGACCGACACCTCCACGAGCACACGAGGCCCCGCCTCCACCAGGACCGGGACCTTGCCCCGCCGTTCGACCGGGACCGTGGCCTCCAGGGCGGGCAGGGCCCGGGTGACCATCTCCACCACGTCGTCGGGGCCAAACTTCCGCACGATCGGGAGCTTCTCGTGCCGGGGCCCGGTGAGCTCGACAGCCCCCATCGGGTGCAGGGTGTCGCCCCTACGAAGCACCCCCGGAGCGAAGACCGCGGCCCCGGGGGGGCCCTCGATCCGCAGGGTGTATCCGGCCCCTGCGCGTTCGACCCAGGCCCGCGGAGCCCGTGGGGTGACAGAGACCTTGACGGCCTCCCCCCCGACCACCACGTCGGCCTCGTGCAGGGCCTCAAACAGCGCACCCACGCCGCCCGGGGCCACCACCCCGCCCGGTCCCAGGAGCGCATCGGCCCGCCGATCGCCGTCCCCGAGGGCCACCGGAACCGCGACCTCCCCGAGGGCCCCCTGCACCGCGGTCTCCCCGGCGGGGGTGACCACCGACCGCGCCACCCGAAGGCCCCCGGGGCTATCGTGCAGGGTGTACCGCACCCGCCCCTGGGTCGCCCGGGCCGTGGGCAGGGGTTTTCCCGTACGGGCCGCGGCCTCCAGGGCCATGGCCCCCGCCACCACATGAACACACGGATCGGCCCCCCCGCAGTCGCAGGCCCACTCCCCCTCCTCGGGATACAGAACGGCCGTAGGGCTGTGGCTCCACCCGGCCTCCCACAGGGTCAGGACCACCTCGTCGTCGGACTCCCGCTCGACCAGGATGGCCCCCGCGGCCACGAGGCGTGCGGCCTCCTGCATGCGGGTGGTGGAGGTGCGCGGACGGAGGGCCCCGAGCAGGGCACGAAACGCTTGCAGGGGTGCGGCCATCGGAGCCTCGCGCTTCTGGCACGGCCCCGGCCGCGCCGCAACGCCTCCCTCCCGGTCCCGGGTGACAGAGAATGGCGCACCCGGGGCGTCCCAGAAGTTGCACCCGTCCCTCAGGCGGCTACGCTCGGACCCGACCATGAATTCCCGGCTTACTTCTTCGTGCTCCCGGCTCCTCCTGACCACCTTCCTCCTCGGGGCCGTCGGCTTCGGCTGCACCGCCCGCGGCGGGGGCGGGGGCGGGGTCGGAGGCGGCAACGACGCGTCGGTCGACGACACGCCCGCGGGCTCCGACCTCGGCAACGACATGGACGTCGGGACCCCCGAGGACACGGGCCTCGCCCCCGAGGACACGGGCCTCGCCCCCGAAGACCGCGGGAAGGTCAACCCCGACGACGTGGGGACGCCGCCCGCGGACACGGGCAGCCCCCCGGCGTGCGGCGACGGGTTCTGCAATGGCACAGAGACCTGCGTGTCGTGCCAGATGGACTGCGGCCCCTGCGCGGCGAGCTGCGGCGACGGGATGTGCCAGTCGACCGAGAGCTGCACCTCGTGCCCGGGCGACTGCGGGGCCTGCGCGGCCCGCTGCGGCGACGGGGCCTGCAACGGCTCGGAGACCTGCACCACCTGCCCCTCCGACTGCGGGGCCTGCGCCCCCCGCTGCGGCGACAGCATGTGCAACGGCACCGAGACCTGCTCCACCTGCCCCTCCGACTGCGGGGCGTGCGAGGCCCGCTGCGGCGACAGCATGTGCAATGGCGCGGAGACCTGCTCGACCTGCCCCGCCGACTGCGGCGAGTGTATGCCCCGCTGCGGCGACAACCTCTGCAACGGCACCGAGACCTGCACCACGTGCCCCTCCGACTGCGGGAGCTGCACCAACCCCTGCCCCAGCCTCCGGGGCTGCGGGGCCTGCGTGGCCGACTCCCGCTGCGGCTGGTGTGGCCTGACGGGCACCTGCGCCGCGGGCAACGCCAGCGGCCCGACCAACGCCAACGACTGCTTCCCCGTCATTGGGATGTGGACCCGCTCGCCCGCTTCGTGCCCGAGCGACGCCGGGGTGACCGACACGGGCCCGCGCCCCGACGCTGGCAGCGGCAACATCACCCGCACCTGCACGACGACCGCGGACGGCCTCCAGTCCGAGTGCGGCTGGCGACTCGGCAACCGTTACACCTGCACCCCGGGCAGCACGATCACGGTGGGCTGCACCAACGGAGCCGACGCGGGCTCGGCCTGCGGGGCCCGGCTCGGGAGCTGCTCCGCCGACCCGATGATCCGCGTCTGCCCGGGCACCACCGAGTGCAGCTACGCAGGCCGCATCGCCGCGACCGGTGCGGGCTCTGGCACCGGCTACGGCGAGGACGACGCCTGCGGCCTGTGCCCCGTGGGGCGCTTCCTGTGCCCCTCGTCGGGCAGCGTCACGGTGTACGAGCGCAGCTACTACCGCGACCGCGCGGCCACCTGCTCCGTGAGCCGGATCTAGGCCCGCGATGGCCGACGACGCCCACGCCATCGCCGACGCGGCGGCCCACATCCGGGCCAACCCCTTGTTGTGGGAGATCTACCGCGACGTGTACGCCCGGCTCCTCGAGCCCGTGCCCGCCGCGGCGTTTCCCCGGCTGCTCGAGCTCGGGTCGGGGGGAGGGTTTCTGCGCGAGCTGTGCCCCCACGCCATCACCTCGGAGTGTGTGCCGACCCCCGCGGTCGACCGGGTGGTCGACGCCTGCCAGCTCCCGGCCCACTTCGACGACGCCTCCCTCGACGCCATCGTGGCCTTCAACGTGTTTCATCACCTGCCCGAGCCCGTGGCCTTCCTCCACGGGGCCGCGCGCGTCCTGCGTCCGGGCGGGCGCGTCGTGCTGATCGAGCCGTGGTTTACGACCCTGGGCCAGTGGTTCTACCGGCTGGTGCACCATGAGCCCTTCGTGCTCGACCCCGACGACTGGACCCTCCGGGGCGAAGGGCGCCTCGCCGGGGCCAACGAGCGCCTGCCCACGAGCGTCTTCCGCGACTCCGACCTGCGCTTCGCCCATGAGTTTCCTGAGCTCCGCATCGTCGAGCGGCGCCCCTTCCACAAGGGCCTCTACATCGCCTCGGGGGGCCTGACCTTCAACACCCGCATCCCGGGCCCCGTGGCCCGACGCCTGATCGCCCTCGACCGGGCCGTGCCCCTCGGCGACGAGACCCTCGGCCTCTTCGCCCGCGTCGTCGTCGAGCGGGTGTAGGCCCCCTCGCTCAAGGGCCCCCTGCCAGCCGCAGACACCAGCGCACGAAGGCGGAGGAAGCCGCAAGGGCCGCAAGGGCCCAGACGGGATGGGGGGGCATCGGGCGGGCGAAGGCGAGCGCCCTGGCGAGGAGCGCCGCGCTTCCCCACACAAACTTTCTGACCCCTGCGACCCTTGCGCCCTTGCGGCCTCGTTGCCCCTCCCCCTACACCCCCCCGAGCATCGCCCCGAGGGCGCACACCGTCCGCCAGTTGCGGGCCGTCACGGCCACCCCCGCGGCTCGCTCGACCACCACAGGCTGTAGCTTCGAGCGCCCCACCCCGGCCACGTAGTGAACCCACAGGGCGTCGCCCGCCGACACCACCCGCTCCCCGGCTCCCCCGCGGCCCGTCAAGACCTCCGCGGCCCCGGGAGCGATCGGCCCCTTCCCCACCCCGAGGAGCACCGTGGTCGGAGCCGCCTCGGCCTCGGTCCGCCACGGGCATCCCTGCACATACGCCTCCCACTGCGCCGCCTTACGCACCATCACCGCTACGCTCACCCCGAGATCGTCCCGCAGGCCCGCCTCCAGGGCCGCCTCCAGGCCCGCGAGGTCGTCGGAGGGGCCGGTGAACACCACGTTGCCGCTCTGGACGTAGGTGGCCACGTCGCGCCCTCCCAGCCGGGCGCACAGGGCCTGGAGGGCGGCCATGGGCACGCGGTTGTGCCCGGTCACATTGACCCCACGGAGCAGGGCCACGACGCGCAGGGGCGTCACGTGGGCTCGGTGGGCTCTGAGGGGCGGGAAGTGCTCGGGCGGGCCTTGGCGGGGCCAGGACGGGGCCGGGCGGGGCGGGTGAGGATCGTACGCAAGGCCGGGTCGAGCTCGGCCTCGGACCAGTCGTAGTGCCGCAGGGCCCGGGCGAGGATCTCGACCTGGGCGTCGAGGTTGGCCCGCTCGTCGATAAACACCGTCGGAACCCCCTTGAGCACGCACATCCCCCCCGCGGACGTCCCCCGGGTCATGGCCTCGCGCCGAACGGTCACCCCCCGCGACCCGGCCAGGGTCACCAGGGCCTCCAGGAGAGCCTTGCCTCGCATCGTAGTGACCTCCTCCCTGCGTCAATTTGCGACGGGCTGCAAGGCCGCTCAGCGGAGGTAGTACTCCATCGCGTTGAGGCCGTAGTAGCCGCTGGAGAGGACGACATCGCTGCCGCCGCAGCGTGCGGTGACGGTGTTGCCAAACTCGTCGGGGGTCGCGAGGTACGACACCATCGGCCGGGGGGTCGAGAAGTAGCCGCCCGCGAAGGTGGGGCAGGTCGTGCAGCAGTTGGTGTACGTCCACGGAACCGCCCCGTACACGCTCACACACGTCGACGGGCCGCTGTCGGTCGTCGACAGGGCCTCGGCGTTGAAGAAGGTCACCCGCTGCGACGTGCCCCGCACCGCCGCCCCGCTCACGGCCGGGACGGTCCACGCTCCGTTGCGGGCGAGGTAGTACATCGGCGAGCAGCTCTGGCCGTTGCTCACGCGGCGGGGGGTAAACACCATCATGTGGTCGCGGGTCGACTGAAGGGCCGGCCAGGCTCGGCCCGCCGCACGAAAGGCCCGCCCCGCCTCGGCCGTGCCCAGGGTGCTGCCGTACCAGGTGTCGTAGTTGGTGATGAGGGCCGCGCTCTCCGAGGCGAACTCCCAGACCGTACGCTGCACGAGGGTCCATCCGCCGCCGAGCACGGTCATCTCGCAGCGCGTCGCGAAGGCCGCGATGGGACCGCTCCCGTCGGGGTCGATGGTGTACGTCCCGCTCGGCAGGGTGGGGTCGCTCTGACGGATCTCCAGGCAGCTCCGCGGCACCACGCAGGCCCCCGCCGTGCAGATCCGCCCGGGGCAGCTTCGACCGCAGGCCCCGCAGTGGTTGGCGTCGGTGGCCAGCGTGACCTCGCACCCGTTGGCCGCGTTGGCGTCGCAGTCGGCGAAGCCCGCGGCGCACGCCCCGACCGTGCACTGCCCGCCCGAACACCGCGCCGTGGCGTTGGCGAGGGCGCAGCGCCGACCGCACATCCCGCAGCTGTTGGCGTCGTCGTCGGTGGAGGTCTCGCAGCCGTCGTCGGGCATGGCGTTGCAGTCGGCGTAGCCCGCGGTGCAGGCGAACGAGCACGCCCCCGAGGTGCAGACCCCGCGGGCCTGAGGCCGGTCGATGCAGACCGTCGAGCACGCTCCGCAGTTGTTTCGGTCGCTCGCGAGGGTGGCGCAGGTGAGGCCGCACGACACCTGCGGGGGGGTGCACACCGACGTGCAGACCCCGAGCGAGCACACCTGAAGCGACGGACACGCCGCCCCGCAGCTCCCGCAGTGGCCCCGGTCGATGCTCAGGTCGCGGCAGGTGCCCGCGCAGTTGGTCTGCCCCGGCGGACATGACAGCACGCACATCCCCGCGGCGCAGATCTGGCCGTCGGCGCAAGACCTCCCGCACGCCCCGCAGTGGCTGCGATCGGACTGGAGGTCACGACAGACCCCCGCGCAGTTGGCCTGGGAGGGCGGACAGGCCAGGGTGCACCGCCCCGCGACGCAGGCCTCGCCCGCGTTGCAGGCGACCCCGCACATCCCGCAGTGGGTCGCGTCGGTGGCCGTGTTGACGCAGGCCCCGCCGCAGCTCGTCTGCCCCACCGGGCACGACAGGGCGCATCGACCCGCCACGCAGTTTTCCCCGGCCGCGCAGGCCGTCCCGCAGGCGGCGCAGTGGGTGCGATCGTTCTGCAGGTCGCGGCACACCCCGCTGCACTCCGAGAAGCCCATCGGGCACGGCAGGGTGCACACCCCCTCGACGCAGAGCTGGCCCCCCACACACGCGGTGCCGCAGGCTCCGCAGTGGGCCCGGTCGGAGGTGAGGTTGTGGCAGGTCGACCCGCACGCCGATTGGCCCGCCGGACACGACAGGGTGCACGCCCCGGCGATACAAAACTGCCCGGCGGGACAGGCCATGCCGCAGGCCCCGCAGTGGGCCCGGTCGGTCTGCAGGTCGCGGCAGACCCCGCTGCAGCTCGTCTGCCCCATGAGGCAGTTGTCGGTGCAGGCCCCGCTCACACAGGCCTGTCCCGGCATACACGCCGTGCCGCAGGCTCCGCAGTGGCTGGGGTCGACGCGGGTGTCAGCGCAGAAGCGCTCGCCGCCCATCGGGCCGCAGGTCGCGAGGGGGGCCGCGCACTCCAGGGCGCAGGCTCCGTTGGCACAGACCCGCCCCGTCGGGCACGCCCTGTCGCAGGCCCCGCAGTGGGCCCGGTCGACGTCGGTGTCGATGCACCGACCGCCGCAGAGGCTCTGGCCCATCGGGCACACGAGGGTGCATTGCCCGGACGCGCAGGCCTGACCCGCGGGACAGGCCATGTTGCACGCCCCGCAGTGGGCCGGGTCGGTCTGCACCGACACGCAGAGCCCGCCGCACACGGTCTGCCCCGCCGGACACGGGATGCCACAGGCCCCGTTGACGCAGAACTGCCCCGTCGGACACGCCACCCCGCAGGCCCCGCAGTGGCTGGGGTTGGTGCGTGGGTCGACGCAGCGGTCGGCGCAGCGCTGCTCGTTCGGGAGGCAGCCGCCCGCGTCGAGGGGCGGCAGATCCATGGGGATGTCCGCGGCCACGTCGTCGCCGGCGTCCGCTGTGCCACCGACCACCGTATTGCCCGTGCAGCCCAGCAGGGCGGCTCCGAACCACAGCCCCAGAAGTATCGAGAATCGTCGTGCCATCGTCGGCCCCCTGCGGTTTGCCTGCGTGCGTCCGAACCCGCGCGGCCCATCGGCCTCGTCGGTGCCCCGCAGCATGGCAGCTTGCGCAGGGGCTGTCTCCCTTCCGTCGGCCCCAGAGCGCCCAGGCTTTCAGGGCGTCAGGGTGATGTCGGCGCGCCGGTAGACCACCATACGGCTCTGGTCGCAGCGGCAGATCGTGAAGATCCGCGACGAGGCTTCGTGGGCGAGCTGATACTCGGGGCCCAAGTCCCACCGGCGCAACACCCACGGGAACCCGATGACCACCTCGGGCCGCTCGCGTTGGAGGGTGGGACCGAGCCCGTCGCGCAAGAGGCGGTGGGCGTTGAGGCCGATGAGGTCGAGCGTACGCCGATGGCCGAAGTACCGGATGGCCCCTGCGTCGATCGTCGCCACGGTGGCACGCGGCGGGACGTGACCCGCGACCCAACGGCCGAGGGCCACCTGCACCTCGTTGATGTTCTGGGCGTTCCACGCGTAGAGCGAGGCGCGCGCGCGCAGGCTCCAAAGGTTCGTGCCAAGGGCCACCGCGAGGGCCACCGCGACGCCCGCCCGCAGGGCGCGCCCGGCCCCCTTCGCGGGCGCCATCGCCTCTCCGCCGCGACGACCGAGGAGGGACGCCCCGCAGCCCGCGAGCACGGCCAGGCCCGGCAGGGCAGGCGCGAGGTACCGCCCCCAATAAAACGCCCCGGGCTCTTGGAGCGCGTGCGCCCACAGGCACCCGACGACGAACAGGGCGGGCCACGCGACGACCCCCGCCCGCACCACGCGGTCTTCGCGCGACGAGGCCCCGCCGAGCACCCGGGCGGCCCCTGCGACGACCGGGACGAGCCCAAGCCCGAGCGCCACCAGCGGAACCTGGTCGACGAACCACCCCCCAACCCGCACGACCTCGGCGAGGGCCTCCCCGGGCGCGTCGGCCGTGTGCTTCGCGTAGAACGTGGCCGGGAGCGGTCGCCCCGTCACCCGCGCGCAGTACACCCCCCACGCAAGCGCTGGGGCCGCCACGAGGGCCCCCGCAAGAGCGGCCCTCCGCGCCGACCGTGCTGCCCGGAGCTGAAGCGCGACCGCGGGGCCGAGGGCCACCCCGAGCACCGCGAGCTCGGGCCGCGTCACCGTGGCGAGCCCCACGAGGGCCGCGCACGCCACGGGTCGCTTCGCCTCGACCGCGAGGCAGGCCCCGAGGGCGAGGGCGGTGGCGAGCGAGACCTCCATGCCCGAGACGCGCGCGAAGCCGAGCGATGGGTCGAGCGCGACCAGGACGGCGGCGGTCAGGCCCGCGAGGCCTCCGGCGAGTCGCTCCGCGAGGCGCCCCGCGAGGAGGGCCGTGATGGCCCCGAGGGCCACCCCCAGGGCCTTCACCATCGAGACCACGGGCGCGGAGACAAAGGCGGCCTTCAGCCAGAACACCGGGGCGAGGAGCAGCACCCAGAGCGGGCTCGTGAAGCCGGCCTCGAGCTCGCCAGGGTTGTACGCGAAGCCGTGCCCCGCGGAGAGGGAGCGCGCGTACACGAGGTGGATCCACGCGTCATCGAGGGGAAACCCGTCGAGGGCGGCGGCGGTCCCGGGCGAGCGGTCGAGGACGAAGCGGGCCGACACGGCCGCGGTGGTGGCCACGACCAGCGCGATGGCGGCGAGTCGACGGCCTGGGTCGCGGGAGGGCTGCATCGAGGGTCGTGTGTAGCCCGAATCCCGACGGGCCGCGAGGCGCCTGTCGAGGCCGACGACCCCTACGAATGATCAGGGAGATTGACCAGGTCCGGGGCGAGGACGAGGCCGCGCGGCCTTCAGCCGTTGGAGCTACGGGGGTTGTGCATGTACATGTCGCCGACGCGGATGCGGGTCTTGGTCTTCATGGAATGGCTCCCAAGTCTCTGCACGAAGCTCACGGCCCCGATCTCTCTCCGCGCGCCCTCGTCCCCGGTCCCCTCTCCCACCGC
>CAYUSB010000059.1:0-51844 GCA_964447205.1 uncultured Myxococcaceae bacterium | reverse complement strand
AGGTGCGGCTCGCGCGTTTCTTCGGGCCGCCGACGGAGACCAACTTCGCGGGGGGGTACGTGACGGGCACCCTCGACGCGGTCGAGGCCGCGGCCCGGGCCTTCGCGGACGCGGTGGAGGCGGTGGCGGGCGATCCGCGGCGGGGGGGGTGACGGGCGAGGGCCCCGCTCGACACGGCGAACCCCGGGGTGTACGGAACCCTCTCCTTCGCGTCGCATCCTTCGGGGGGACCCATGGATCTTCACCGTGCCGCCGTGCAGACCCTCCGTGTCGTGGTGATGCTCAGCGCCCTCGGGGCGGGCGGTCGTCGCGGCTGCTGCGGGACCACCTGCGGCGAGTCCGAACCGCGGTCCAGCGGGTGCGCGGCCGTACCCCCGTGCGGCGACCGCTTCGAGCCGTGCTGCGGGCTCGACGGGAGCGCTCCCTTCTGTCGCGGCGACACCCGCTGCGCGGACGGCCAGTGCGTCCCGCCTGTGGTCTGCGGGGCCGCGGGACAGGCCTGTTGCGGCGCGGGGTCGAGCCCGTGTGGTGAAGGGATGTACTGCGCGGACGGCCTCTGCCGCGGGTGCGGCTCCGGGGGGCAGCTCTGTTGCCCGGAAGGGCCCCCGTGCGCGGCCGGGGCCCGGTGCGTCGGGGCGTCGTGCGTGTCCTGCGGGGGCCCCCGCCAGCCGTGCTGCGAGCACGGATGCCGTGACCAGGCCCGCTGCATCGACGGGGTCTGTTCGGAGTGCGGGGCCCGCGACCGGGGCTGCTGCCCCGATCAGACCTGCCGGGAGGGCCTGCTGTGCACCGACACATCCATCGGCCGCGCGTGTCAGCCTTGCGGCGGCTTCGATCAACCCTGCTGCCCGGGCGACGTGTGCCAGTCGTGGCTGCGGTGCCTGCCAGGCCAGCGCTGTCTGCCGGAGCAGTGCGGGGCCCCCGGGGCGCCGTGTTGCGGCGGACAGTGCGGTGCGGGGACGGCGTGTGTTCCCGCCGCGGTCGTCGGGGCCCTCGATGCAGGCCCGCGCGACGCGACCGCCGACGCAGCCTCGCCCGACGTCGAAGCCTCCCACGATGCGACCCTGTCCGACGCGGAGGTCCAGCGCGACGCTGACGTCCCCGACGCCCCCGACGCCCCGCGCGTCTGCATGCCCTGCGGCGCCGCGGATCAACCGTGCTGCCCGTGGCAGTCGTGCGAGGGGGAGCTGGTGGTGTGCGACCCGCTCGCCCGCGAGGGGGCCCCGATGTGCCGACGCTGCGGGGTGGCGGGGGCTCCCTGTTGCCCGGTTCAGGACTGGTGCCGCGATGGATCCCGCTGCGCGCGTGGAGAGGCCGAGGTCTCGCGCTGCGTGCACGACGACGCGGGGGGCGCCCCGGACATCGCCCCGACCGACTGAGGGTCTGTCCTCGACGGATCGGCCCCAGCGACTCTGGCGTGGCGACCCACGCGGCGCCGTGGAAGAATAAGGGGCACCGCGACCTCCAAGAAAGCCGGGACCTCCGATGCCGATCGACCGCAGGTACTTCGAGTACACGCCTGACGCGGTGTTGATCGTCTCTCCAGACGAGGACATCGAAGCGGCAAACAGTCGGGCAGAACATCTGTTCGGATACGCTCCAGATGAGCTTCTCGGTCTGCCTGCGATGGTGGTGATCCCCTATCGATTCGCTGCACACGCGGGGGAGGGGGCTCCGCGCGCGCGTGTGCGCTTGTTGGGCCGACGCCGGGACGGGAGTCCCCTCCCGGTCGATGTCGCGTTCGCTCCGGTGTCTACCGAGGAGAGTTCTAGCGTCTTTGTGGTGGTACGGGATGCCTCCGAAACTTCTCAGCTTGAAGCCAAGCTGCATGCGAGCGAGGCGTTCCGCGCCGCCATTCTTGAGACCGCTCTTGATTGTGTGATCTGTATGGATCACGAGGGTCGCATCGTAGAGTTCAACCGCGCGGCCGAGAAAACCTTTGGATACAGTCGTGCTGCCGTGATGGGGCAACCCATGGCCGAGGTGGTGATCCCACCCTCCCTACGCGACGCGCATCGGGCGGGCCTCGCTCGTTTCCTCGCGACGGGGCACCAAACGGTGCTCGGCTGTCGTGTGGAGGTGACCGCCATGCGCGCGGACGGAACCGAGTTTCCGGTAGAGTTGGCGATCACCCTGACGCCCAAGAGCGATCCGCCCTTGTTTGTAGGCTATCTGCGTGACATCACCGAGCGCAAAACTGCCGAGGAGGAGCGGCGTCGGCTCGAAGAACAGTTTCAGCGGCAGCAGAAGCTTGAGAGCCTCGAGGTGCTCGCCGGGGGCATCGCGCACGACTTCAACAACCTGCTGACAAGCATTCTGGGATACGGCGATCTGGCCCTGCTGGAGCTGTCCCCCGACGCCCTGGCCCGCCCGATGATCGAGGAGGCGATGAAGGGCGCGCGTCAGGCCGCGGTGTTGACGCAGCAGATGTTGGCCTACTCGGGTCGGGGTCGGTTTGTTGTGGTTCCGCTCGATCTCTCCAAGCTGACGGGGGATACCGTCCAACTGCTTCAGGTCTCGATCTCCAAGAAGTGCGTCCTCCGGTGCGAGCTCGCGAATGACCTCCCTGCCATCGAGGCGGATGTCGGTCAGATCCGTCAGATGGTCATGAACCTCGTCCTCAACGCCGCCGAGGCCATCGGCAGCCCGGGCGGTCTGATCGTGCTCAGCACCGGCGTCGTGCACTGCGACCGCTCCTGCTTCGTGGGAACCTACGCCGACGAAGACCTTCCCGAAGGCACGTATGTCTACCTGGACGTGACCGACAACGGCATCGGCATGTCGAAGGAGACGCGGGCGAAGATCTTCGAGCCGTTCTTCTCGACCAAGTTCGCGGGGCGGGGCCTCGGTCTCGCGGCGGTGCTCGGGATCGTCCGCGGTCATCGGGGCGCGATCCTCTGCGACAGCGAGCCCGACCGCGGGACGACCTTCCGGGTGCTCCTGCCCGCACGCCCGTTGCCCGCGGGCGATCGCCTGTAGCTCTCGCCCCTCACGGGCTGTCGAGCCACCAGCCCTCGGCGAGGCTGTGCGGCCCGCCGACGTCGCGGAGCCAGCGTCGGCCCCGGGCGTCGTAGAGGCCGTCGTACAGGGCCCGGAAGAGGTACGCCCCGAGCTCCAGGCCCTGGGCGATCTGGTAGCGGTGCCGCGGGTGGGCCGCGAAGGGGACCCGCAACGTGCGGTAAAACCCCTCGGCGTGCAGCACGTCGAGCTCCTCGTGCAGGGCGTAATGAACCACCCGCTCGGCCGGCAGCCACCCCCGGGCCACGAGGGCCTGGCCGATGCGGGCGGAGAGGGTGGCGAAGCTGTCCTCGATGATCCCGAGGGCCGCGAGGGCGGTGTAGGTGTCGTCCATCGTGCACAGCCCCGTCAGGGCCGTGTTGAAGGCCCGAACCTCGGGCCACAAGGCCCGCCCCTCGATCTGGGCCGGGGTCATCCCGAAGCGGCCGAGGAGCTCGAGGAAGGTGCGTTCGTGGGTGAGGCTGGGGTTGCCGTGGCCGTGTTCGTCAAGGACGTTGTCGAGGAGGGCGAGGCGCATCTCGGGGCGCGGGAGCCGGCCCGCCAGGACGGCCATCGGCCGCGAGAAGAACACCACCGCGAAGAGAAACTGGGTCTGGCTCTCGACGAAGTCGTCGCGCTCGAGCTCGCCCGACTCCAGGGCCGTGACGTAGCGGTTGCGCAAGACCCCCGAGCGGTCCTTCACCGTGGCCCGCAGGAGGTCAAAACTGTCAAGCGTCTTGTCTGTCTCGGTCATCGCGCGCGCTCCATCAGATGTCACAGGTCGACAGGTGAACCCACGGCCCCGCCCCCATCCCCCGGGCGAGGGCGTAGACGGTGCACTCCGCGTCGGGGCAGAGGCCCTGGGCGGCGATCCAGGTGTGGTGCCCGTGCAAACGTGCGTCGAGGGCGAAACATGCCTGGGCCTCGGGTCGGGTGTCGGCCAGGGCCTCGCCCGCCCGGCGTAGCCAGTGCCCCCAGGACGCCCCCCAGACGCTTGGGCCCCCCGCGAGGTGAACGAGGGGCAACGGGGCCCCCGTCGAGACGAGGCGGAGGTCTTTGCGCCCGGCCGTGCACACCAGGGTCGGGGCCGCGGGGTCGTGCGGGGAGAGGTCCCAGCCGTCGTGGTCGGGAGGCGGAGGGCAGAGCCTCGGGTCGACCCGGGCGAGGGCCCTTGGATCGGCGAACCACAGGCGCATCCGGGCCGCGGGGCGCACGATCCAGCCGGGGTGGAGCCAGGCCTTGCGGGTTCGCATGACGTCGCCGTGTGGGCCGCGCATGGCGGCCCCGTAGAGGCAGCGGAGGGCGCTGCGGCGCGGATCCGCCAGGAGCTGGCCGAGGCCGTAGTGGAGGAGCCCGAGACCGACCCCCGTGCCGCGGTGGGAGGGGGCGACCTTGTAGTCGCCGAGGTAGAGGCCGAGGTGGGTCTGTCCGCGGGCTCGCACCGGGCGGAGCATGCCGCAGAGGGTGGCCACCACCCGGTCGCCGTCGAGGGCGAGGAGGAAGTGGGCCTCGCCGAGCCCCGAGAAGAAGGGGTGATAGTCGGGTCCGTGATCGATGGTGAAGCGGTCGCGGTCGAGGGGGTAGCTGATGGCGTCTTCGAGGGCCCGCAGGCCCGCCGCGAAGGGGGCGAGCTCGTGGGCCAGGAGGTGCAGGTGACGCATCGCGGGCGGAGTCATACCAACGTCTCGGAGAGCACCGATGCCCGCGGCGGCGCGCGGGGGCGTGCGCTGACTCGGGCGAGGCGATCGAACGACGCTCAGCCCAGGGCGTCGAGGGTGGTGAGCATGTGCTCGGCGCTGGAGACCTCAAACTTGCGCGGCTGCTCGATGTGCAGGGCCCGCACGACCCCGTGGTCGACGAGCATCGCGTAGCGTTGGGAGCGCAGGCCCATGCCGCCCGCGGTGAGGTCGACCTCGAGCCCGAGCTTCTTCGTCAGGTCTCCGCTGCCGTCGCCGAGCATACGCACCTTGCCGAGGGCCCCGAGCTCGCGCCCCCACGCGGCCATCACAAAGGCGTCGTTGACTGCCACGCACCACACCTCGTCGACCCCTTTGGCCCGGAGCGCCTCGAGCTGCGCCACATACCCCGGGACATGCTGGGCCGAGCACGTCGGTGTGTACGCGCCGGGCAGGCCGAAGATCACCACCTTCTTGTTCGCGAGGGCCTCGGCCGCGCTGAAGCTCTGGGGCGCGAGCGGGCAGGCATCACCAAACTCCACCGTCTCGCGGAGCGTCGCGTCAGGAAACGTATCACCCACTTGAATGGTCATGCTGCGTGCCTACCACATCGGCCCGCGCCATCCAGCCTCCATTTTCTCGGGCCCGCGGCGCCTGCGCGTCGGCGATGGTGTGCATCTCCGCGGGTGCCGTTTCGTGCGACGTATGGGCCACGGCCCTCTGTCCATGGCCCAGGGCGTGGGAGGATCGGGTTGTCACACTCCGACGCCCCCGCGCGACGTAGCCCGCATGACGGCCGCCATGAACGACGACTGGACCTCCGCCGACTTTCGCGCAGCCCTCGCCGCCATGGTGAAGCGGCGGGTTCCAGCCCACGATGTCGATGACGTCGTGGCGGACCTTCGTGTGGCGCTTGCGCGAGGGTGAGGGCGAGAGCCTGGAGGACATCGCCAGCGCCGAGCGGCTCCCGCCGCCGCAGGTTCGGCAGCGGGTGAGCCGGCTGCGACGCCTCTTCCGGGCCTCGCTTGAGCGCCTTGGGGTACGCCGTGTGGTTCTGGCCGCGGGGCGCTACGACGCGACCCGCCGGGCGCTGGAGGCCACCGCGCGAAGACTGGTCGCCGAGGGGTTCGCGGCGCGTTTCGTCGACCTCGGGGCGGTGGGGCACACCTACGTCCCGTCGCGGGCCGTGCCCGGCTGGGGCGAGGCCCTCGGCTGGCTCGAAGACGCGGGGACATAGGCCGCGGGGTCCAAGTGTCGAGGCCCTGCGTCTCGACGTGGCGAACTGCCACGGGGCATCGAGAGTGCTGAACGTACTCCAGCTCCCCCGGCTTCGGGCTGTTCCTTACAGCACCTTCGCGATGGCACAGCCCGTGCGACGCCCTCGACCCATGCGGATCGACCTGAGCGCTTGCGACACGGCGTGTCCCTGTCTGCGCGCTCGGGCCGAGGGCACGCATGCCCGAAGGAGAGCAACGCTCATGAACAAGCACGCCCCTACAACCAACCGCACGACCGGCCAGGCCACCACGACCCGCCCCGCCTGGTGGAACGATCAACACACCTCCGACTGGGACCGGGTGAAGGCCGCCCTGCGGCGCGACTGGGAGCAGACCAAGGCCGACTTCTCCGTCGATGGGGCCGTCGACCTCAACCAGAACGTCGTCGACACCGTCAAGCAGGCCGCGGGCAAGGCCCCGGTTCCGCCGCCGCCTATGAAGACCCGCGCCGACACCCCGGGTCAGGTCGCCGACCGCGTGGAGAAGGTCGTCAAGGACCGGAGCAAGGCCGAGGTCAAGATGGTCGAGGCCCGCACCGACCTCGAGGTCGAGCAGATGCGCGCCGACGCCAAGGTCGCCGACGAACAGCGCGAGGCCCAGGAGAAGATCGAGAAGGTGCGCGCCGACGCCAACGAAGACGTCGCCAGGCAGGCCCAGAAGCTCCAGGAGGCCCGCGCCAACTGGTCTCAGGCCGAGGCCGCCATGCGCTACGGCTTCGGGGCCCAGCGCCACTACGCCGACGAGCGCGTCTGGAGCCCGCAGTTTGAGTCGCGCCTGCGCGGCGAGTGGATGGAGCTGAAGAACGGCTCGTCCTGGGAGGAGGCCCGGCCCTATGTGCAGCAGGGCTGGGAGTACGCCAACCGCAATCGCAGCTCCTGACCCCGCGTCAGGCGGTTCAGGGCCCGAGCTCGCCCAGGTCGGCCGCGCGCATCCAACCCGTGCGTCCGGCCCGGGTCTGCACCCGTACGAAGGCCCCGTCGCGGCCCAACAGCGACACCCGCTCGCCCTCCCGGGCTCCCACCTCAGGCACCGCATCCACCCGAGGCCCCTGCAACAGCGACAACCCGTCGCGTAGCACGATGGCCGCAGGCGGCGACGCCCTCCGCGCGACCACCACCGCCACCCCAAACCCCCCAAGCCCGAGCGACAGAACCAACGCCGCTGTGGCCCCCACCCGCCCGAGCTCGGTGTCGGCCCGGCGCCGCCACAAGAAGGCCCCCAGCAGCGCCAGCTCGCACAAAAACACCCACGGAACCGCGTAATCCAACGGCAACAGCTCCCCGAGCTGCACCCACAGGGGCGGCGGCGTATCGAGCACGGCGCGCCCCGTTCGGGCGGCGTCGCGGCGGGCCAGACGCAGCCGGGTGGCCTGCAGGTTGCGCTCGGCCGACAGGGCCAGCGGGGTCCGCCGCACGATGCGCTCGAAGCACGCGATGGCCTCGCCGTAACGCCCCGCCTGCGCGTACACCGTGCCGAGGTTGTACAAAACCCCGTCGCCATCCAGGCCCGCAGCCGTGAGCTCTTCGAGGGCGCGGAGGGCGGCGTTCCAGTCGCGGCGGGCTTCGGCCTCGGTGGCCCGCTGCAAGAGAGTGTGCGCCGGCACCGCCACCGCCTCGCGCGGAACCATCCCCCCCAGCACCACCCCCAGGAGCACCACGGACAGCAGCGCGCGTTTCATCCTGCAGCCTCCAGGGCATCGAGGGCTGCCCGCACCGCCCCGAGGGCCTCCCGGGCGTCTTCGAGAGCCACCGAGGCCCCCGCGAAACGTAGCCCGTCGAGCCGACCCTGCGCGGTCTCCAGGGCCGCCCGAACCTCCTCCCCGGCCTCTACCTCCCGGGCCTGGGCCTGGGCCCGGTGCAGGGCCCGACCCGCATGGTCGAGTGCCTCCCGGGCCGCTCCCGCCGCGAGCGATGCGTTGGCCTCGGCGAAGAGGGCCTCGGGGTCGTTGTGGGCGCTCTCGGCCCGCTCCCGGGCCCGCATGGCCAGACGGCGACGCAGGGCCCGCACGAGGCCGCCCAGGCCCAGGGCGAGGGGCAAAAGGAGCAACGTCCCCCACACCCGCAGGGCCGAGGTGAACCAGGCCCGGTGGGGTTCGAGGGAGACCCTGGGACGAAACGGGTCGAGGGCGATGGCGGGGTCTTCGCGTTGGGCCTCGGCGTCGACCGGGGCGGCCTCGCCCGTGACCTCCAGGGTGGGCAGGGGGATGGTCGTGCGGTCGTAGCGTTCGGTGGCGGGGTCGAAGTACGCGACGGAGTAGGCCGGGAGGGGGAAGGCGCCGGGCCGGTCGGACACGACGCGGTAGGTGTTGGTGACGGTAGCCCGGACGGGCAAGACGTCCGTGTTGACGCTCACCTGGGTGGGCCCCGGCAGGAGCCGCATCCCCTCTGGCACGGTCGGGCGCGGGAGGGTCACGGCCCCGAGGTATCCGTTGCCCTCGGCCCGTACGGTGAGGGTCACGGTCTCGCCCACCCGGGCGCTCGGCCGGTCGAGGGTGGCCGACAACGACACCGCCCCGATCGTACCCGGAACATAGTCCCCCGGACGCCCTGCCGCGGGCGTGTCGAGGGCCTCCAGGCGCAGGCCCGGGCTCGCCACGGCCACGAGCTGCCGACGGCCGAAGAAGGCGTCGCCGGTGATGTACTCGATGTTCATCCGCATGGGGCCGACCTCGAGGGCCCCGGCCCGGGTGGGGTACAGGGCCATATGGCGCACGAGGCCCGCGGTCAGCCCATGGCCCTGGACGGTCTGCGGGATCCAACGATTGGCGCATGCCCGGGTCTGCACGAGGAGGGGGTTGTTCCAGAAGCCGGTGAGGGAGGGCTCTTGCAGGGGTTCGCAGCCGGCCTCCGGGGCGGGGGCGTAGATCCAGGTGCGAAACACCACCTCTTCGCCCACATAGGCCCGCGTGCGGCTCAGGTGCGCGCGCAGAAACCCGCGCGGGTCAAAGGTCCCGCCCGTGATGGGCCCCTCGGGCGGCACATCCGGTCCCTCATACCGCGGGGCCTCCTGGGGCACGGGCTGACGGGCCGGGTCGGTCGGGTCGTCGAAGATCCCAGGCGGGAAGAACCCCCCGGGCCCCCACGGGTCGCGCATCGGCCGTCCGGACTGGGCTGTGGGCTGCCCGCGGTTTTCGACGACGGTGATGGTGAGGGGAGGGTGCTCGGCGAGGGGGAGCCCGGTCTGTCCGTGCAGGGCCCGGGCTCCGCGTACGGTGTAACGCCCCGGTCGCGTGGCCACCAGGACGTACTCCACGCTGCTGGTGAACTGCATCATGGCCCCGAGGTTGCCCATCATGACGTTGGGCGAGGTCGGGGCCCCCCCGTGGACCATCACCTGGAGCCCCGGGCCCACCTCCAGGGCAGTGAGACGGACGCCGCCCTCGTTGACGATCTGGACCCCATAGATCACCCGGAAGGGCTGTCCCGCGATGGGGCGCGACGGGTCGACCTGGAGGTCGATGCGGACCCCCGCCAGGGCCGGGCTCGCCGCGACGGACAGGGCCATCGCGAGGGCCAAGGGGAAGGCGGCGGGGCGGGGCGGGGTCATCGTTCGTCGTCGGGGTTACGCGGATTCTGGGCCGCCCGACGCTGCAGGAGGAGCTGCTGGAGGTCCTGGGTGTTGCGCTCCAACTGATCGAGGGGAGCGAGCGACAGGGGCGGGGCCCCGGCGTCGGGTTGGGGGCCCGGGCCGCCGTCGCGGTCGTCCTGGGGGGGCGGGGTACCGCTGTCGGCGCCGCCTCCGTCGGGGCCCTGGGGGGCGCCGCTGTCGCCCGGGTCGTTGCCGGCGTCTGGGCGGTTGTCGCCCCCGTCGCCCTGGTTGTTGCCGCCGTCGCCCGCGCCCCCGTCGGGCGATCCCCCGTCGGGCGATCCCCCATCGGGCGATCCCCCGTCCGAGGGCGGGGCGTCGGGCGGCGGGGCGTCCTGGCTGGCGTCCTGGCTGGCGTCCTGGCCCGCGTCGGGGCCCGCGTCGGGGTGGTCCTCCTCCTCCTTGCGGCGCCGGGCGATCTCGAGGTTCCACGCGGGGTCGATCCAGCCCGGGCGCAGGCGCAGGGCGTCTTTGTACGCGTCGATGGCCCGCCGCCAGTCGTGGCGCGAGAAGTACGTGTTGCCGAGGTTGTACGCCGCCCGGGCCCGCAGCCACGCGTCGACGTCCTCGGCCGAGACCCCTTCGGCCCCGCGGAAGGTCGTGCGCATCTCGTCCTGGAGGCGCTCCCACGACTCGGGCACCGCCGCGTCGGGGCCGAGCTCGGGCAGCACGCCCGCGTCATTGGGCGCGAGGGCGATGCGGTAGCGGCTGAGGCCGCGGTTCATGTGGACCCCGACGTTGCGCAGGCCGTCGCCCGGGGCGGCCTCGTACTGGGCCAGGGCCTGGGCAAACTCGCGGCTCTCGAAGAGCCGGTTGCCCCGCTGCACCCGCGGCTCGGGCTCGTCCCGGGGCTCCCAGGCCCACACGGTAAACCCCGCCAGCACGACCCCCACCGCAGTCGGAACGACCCACCGCGGCCACGGGGCTCCCGCAGCCTTCTTCTTGCCCTTCGGGCTCTTGGGGGCGGGGCTCACGCGGACTCCTTGCGGGCCTTGACCCGCGGGCGGACCCGCTCGGGCACGAGGACCGAGGCTGCAAACAGCAGCAGAAAGGCCGGGAGGAGGAACGGCAGGGTCAGCTCTTCGTAGACGGTCTTCTGCGACTCGGCCACCTCCGACCGACGGAGCCGGGCGAGCTGCCGCCGGACGGCGTCGATGCCCACCTCGCCGACGCGCGGGCGGAAGTACTGCCCGTTGCCCTCGCGGGCCACCGACCGGAGCTGCTGCTCCATCTGCGGGGTAAACTGGGTGTGTTTGACCTCGCCCCGGGAGTCGCGCTCGTAGCCCACGATGCGCCCGTCGGGGGAGTACGCGGGGATGGGCTCGGGGGCCGCGCTCCCGATGGCGTCGATGTACACCTGAACCCCATCCGCGGCGGCCTCGCGCGCGGCGGCTACGGGGTCGCCGTCGAGGTCTTCGCCGTCGGTAATGAGCAGGATGACCCGCGAGCGACGGGCCGCGAGGGGGTCGCGGCGGAGCATGTCCCGAGCGGCCGTGATGGCCCGTCCGATGGAGGTGCCCTGAACGGGAAACTCCCACGGGTGGGCGTCACGGAAGAAGCGGGTGGCGGCCTCGTGGTCGGTGGTGAGGGGGTACTCCATGGTGTCCCCGGCGAAGATCACCACGCCCACGCGGTCGCCGGGCTCCTCTTGCAGGAGGCGCTCGAGCTCGGCCTTGGCCCGCTCGATGCGGGAGGGGGCCACGTCGCGGGCGAGCATGGATTTGCTCACGTCGAGGCAGACCACCACGTCGATCCCGCGGCGGGAGACCACCTCGGTGCGCGACCCGTGTTGGGGCCGGGCGCTCGCGACGGCCAGGAGCCCGAGGGCGACCAGGAGCATCCCGTTGCGGGCGGCCCGCCAGCCCGCGGGGGTCCCGTCGCGGAGGCGGGCGACGAGGGCGGGGTCGCCGAAGCGGGCGAGGGCCCGTTTGCGGGCCACGGCGGCCCAGGCCAGGAGGGCCCCTACGGCGGGGACCACCAGCAGCCACCACAACCACGCGGCTTGTCCAAACCTCACGGGAACCTCCGCAGCCGCGTCGAAGCCAGCAGGGCCTCCAGGGCCAGCAGCGCGAGGGCGGCCAGGGCGATGGGCGGGTACAGCTCCCCGTAGCGCACCCCGGCGTCGGCGATCCGGCTGCGCTCAAGGTGATCGAGGATGGTGTGAAAGCTGCGGGACAGCTCGTTGCGGTCGGCGGCCCGGAAAAACTGCCCCCCGGTGGTCTGGGCGATCTCCTGGAGGAGGTCGGGGTCGATGGGAAACCGCACGGTGGTGAACACCGGCCGCCCGAGGAGGTCGACCCCTTGTTGGACGGGGGCCTCGTCCGCCTGCCCCACGAGGATCGTGTACACCTTGCAGCGCAGGGCCGCGGCGAGTTGGGCGGCCTCGCGGGGGTCGACGTGTCCGGCGTTGTTGGCCCCGTCGGTGAGGAGGACCACGACCTTGCTCCGGGCGTCGCTGCGCCGGATGCGGTTGAGGGCCGTGCCGAGGCCGTCGCCGATGGCCGTCCCGGAGCCGTCGATGAGGTCGAGGGAGAGCGAGCTCACCATCCGCTGGAGGACGGAGTAATCGAGGGTGGGGGGCACGACGGTGTAGGCCGCCCGGCCGAAGACCACGAGGCCGATCCGGTCGCTCCGTCGCCGCTGGATGAACTCCGACACCACCTCCTTGGCCGCTTCGAGCCGGGTGGGTTGCAGGTCGGCGGCCCGCATGGACCCGGACAGGTCGATGGAGAGCACGATGTCGATGCCCGACAGCTCGATGGAGTCGGGGGCGTCGATGCGTTGGGGGCGGGCCATGGCCACGACCACGAGCACGAGGGCGGCGGTGCGCAGGGCCGCGGGCAGGGGGGCGAGGCGCAGGGCCCAGGTGCGGGGCATTCGGGCCAGGAGGGCTCCCTGGGACACCTTGAGCCGCGCGAGGGACTCTCCCGGGGCCCCCGAGATGGGGCGATAGAGCCAACGGATGACGAGGGTGAGCGCGAGGGCTGCGGGCAGGGCCACGAGGGCCCAGGGCGAGCGCAGGCGGAGCTGCCATCCTTGTGCGAAGACCACGGCCAAGGCGGCGGCGGCGAGGGGAGCGAGCAGGGCGGCGGTCCACAGGGCGTTGGTGCGCCAGGGCCGGGGGGGGTGCACGAGGGGGGGGCGGCCCTTGGGGGGCTCCGGGGTGCGGAGGCGGAGCTTCACGCGGGGCCTCCGGGGCGCGGGGTGGCGGAGGTGGCTGCGGGCAGTCCGCGTCGTACGAGGCCGAGGGCCATGGCCAGGACCTCGTCGCACTCCTCGTGGGTGGGGGTGTGGTTGGCAAACTTCACGAGGTCGCACTCGGACAGGAGGCGGGCCACCTCGACGTGGGTGACCCCGGGCAGGGGGTTGGCCCGGAGTTGGGCGAGGAGCTCGTCGGAGGTCATCTCGATGGCGTCGAAGCCGCGCATCCCGCCGAGGTAGCGGCGCACGATGTCGGAGATGGCGTCGTAGTAGTCCTTGGTGAGGCCGCGGGCGAGGAGGTCACCTTGGGCGATGGCCTCGAGGGCCTCGTGGGCCACGAGGGCGGGGTGGCGCGGAGGCGGCGGCGGAACCACCGGGACGGGCCGACCCCGGCGCCAGGCCGACAGGCCGAGGGTGATGAGCACGAGGGCGAAGGCCCCGTTGAGGCCGAGGGCGATGTGGCGGAGGTAGAGGGCGTCGCGGCGGACGTCGGCGGGCTCGGTGATGTCGCGGGGCATCGGGTGCGAGGCGTTGCCGAAGGCGCTCTGGACGCGGAAGCGCACGGGGGGCGTACAGATCCGTGCGATCTCGTCGCCGGTGTGGATCCGGGCCTGTTGCGGTCGGATCGAGACCTCGCCGGCCCGGAAGGGCTGCACGGCCACGAGGACTTCGCTCTGGAGCCACCCGTCGCCGTCGGGCACGCCCTGGCGGGCCCGGGCGGGCTGGTCGCGGGCGTAGTCGAGCTCGATGGTGGGCTGCTGGTAGGCCACGATGTCGGGGGAGAACTCCACCCGGTCGCGGTCGCGGAAGCGGAAGCGGTACCGGATGAGGACCCGGTCGCCGACCCGGGGTTGTGCGGGTTCGATCAGGGCGGTGAGGGTGGGGGCCCGGTCGGCGGGGAGGGGGTCGCTCGTGCAGCCTTCGGTGGACAGCGGGCCAGTGGCGGCCGTGGGCGTGGGGCCGCCCACCGCAGGGGCGACGGAGGCATCCGCGGGGACGTTCGCGTCGGGGGACTGGGCCCAGGCCCTTGCGGGCGCGAGGGCGGCGAGGAGGACGGCGAGCAGGGCGGGGTGGCGGCTCATCCGTGCCTCCTCCGGGCCCGACGGCGGAAGAACTCCGCGAGGGCGGTGATGTACGGCCGGTCGGTGCGTACGGAGATGGCGTCGAGGCTGAGGCGTCGGAAGAGGCCGTCGCGTTCGGCCTTTTGTTGCTCGACCTGGCGGCGGTAGAGGGCTCGTACGGCGGGGTCGGCGGTGTCGACGGGGATGAGCTCACCCGTCTCGAGGTCTTCGCACATGGCCAGGCCTACGTCGACGAGCTCGTCCTCGCGGGGGTCGCTCACCATCACCGGAACGATGTCATGCCGGGCCGCGGCCACCCGCAGGCTGTGCTCGTAGTCTTCGCCGAGGAAATCGCTGACCACGAAGGTCACGGCCTTGCGTCGCACGAGGTGCCCGAGGGCGTCGAGGGCCCGTCCGAGGCGGGTCCCGTGCCCCTTGGGCTGAAACTGCAGGGTCTCGGCCACCACCCGCATCACGTGCCGGGAGCCCTTGCGGGGCGGCACGATGCGCTCGACGTCGTCGGTGAAGAGCACGAGGCCGACCCGGTCGTTGTTCTTGGTGGCGCTGAAGGCGAGGACGGCGCTGACCTCGGCCACGAGCTCGCGTTTGAACATGGTCTGGGTGCCGAAGGCCTGCGAGCCCGACATGTCCACGAGGAGCATCACGGTCATCTCCCGCTCCTCGCGGAAGACCTTGACGTGGGGGGTGCTCGTGCGCGCGGTGACGTTCCAGTCGATGAAGCGGACGTCGTCGCCGGGTTGGTACATCCGCACCTCGTCGAAGGCGAGGCCCCGCCCCTTGAACACCGACGCGTACGACCCCACGAGCTGGTCGTTGGCCAGCCGGGCCGTATGAATCTCGATGCGCCGCAGGCGCTTGAGGACCTCCTTCGGGATCATCGTGATGTCCGCGCGATCCCCCTCAGGGGACCTCGATGGCCTCCAGGACGCGGCCCACCACCTGGTCGCTGGTGATCTCCTCGGCCTCGGCCTCGTAGCTGAGGGACACCCGGTGCCGGAGCACGTCGAGGGCGATGGCCTTCACGTCCTCGGGGGTGACGTAGCCCCGGTGCTGGAGGAAGGCCCGGGCCCGGGCGGCCATGTTGAGGGCGATGGTGGCCCGCGGGGAGGCCCCGTATTTGATCATGCCCGCGAGGTCTTTGAGGTTGGCCTTGGCCGGCTCGCGGGTGGCGAACACCAGGGACACGATGTAGTCCTTGACCTTGTCGTCGACGTAGAGCTCGGGGATCATCGACCGGGCCTTCATGATCTGCTCGGGGCTGACCTTGGCCGAGACGCTGGTGGTCATGGGGCCGGTCTGGCGGTCCATGATGGCCCGCTCCTCCTCGCGGGTGGGGTATCCCACCTTGACCATGAGCATAAACCGATCGACCTGGGCCTCGGGCAGGGGGTAGGTCCCCTCCTGCTCGATGGGGTTTTGGGTGGCCATCACCAGGAAGGGCTCGGGGAGCTTGAAGGTCTGGTCGCCGATGGTGACCTGGCCCTCTTGCATGGCCTCGAGGAGGGCGCTCTGCACCTTGGCGGGGGCCCGGTTGATCTCGTCGGCCAGCACGAGGTTGGCGAAGACGGGGCCCTTCTTGGGGGTGAAGGTGCCGTCCTGGGGGCGGTAGATCACCGTGCCGATGAGGTCGGCGGGCAGGAGGTCGGGGGTAAACTGGATGCGGGAAAACTGCGCGTGGAGCACGTCGCAGAGGGTCTTGACGGTGAGCGTCTTGGCGAGCCCCGGGACCCCCTCCAGCAGGACATGCCCCCGGGCCAGGAGCCCGATGAGGAGCCTCTCGACCATCACGGGCTGACCGACGATGACCTTGCCCACCTCGGCGAAGAGGTCGTCGACGAAGCGCGACTCGACCTGGACCTGCTCGTTGAACTCACGGTTGTACGACATGATACGAAACGACCTGGGGATCGGAGGGGGGATAGGGCGGAGCGTCGGCGACGCCTGGCAGAGCCACTACCTCAGCGGTGTGGCCCGCTGCAACGGCCACGGCGCATGGTAGTCACCGCGGCGAGGCCCACAACCCCGGGTGCGGGCCTGTCATTCCCGACGGATGGGGGAGATTGCACATCGCCTCGGGCTCTCGCAGACTCAGGGCCAACCATGAGCACCCCGGCGGTCGTACGAACATTGAGCAGGCGACGGTCGCGGGCGACCCTGGGGTGGGCGGGGGCCCTGTTTCTGGCCGCAGGGGGTGGGCCCCTCGGGGGCTGCGCGTCGACGGTGGATGGCCGGATGGCCGACGGGATCGACGCGGGGCCTCGGGATGTTCCGCCGGGGGTCAACCCCGATGGGTTTGACCCGTTTCGGCCGGTGGAGGCGGGGGTCGACGGCGGGATCATCGGGGTGGACGGGTCGACCGACGCGGGGACCTGGCAGATCCCCGACGGCTCCCTCTTCGACCAGCGCTACGGCAGCCTGTGGGTCGGGACCTACTTCGAGGGCAGCGGGGTCTACACCTACGTCAGCGCCGAGTTTCGGTACCTCCCGCGCCTCGACGACCCGCGCTGCCGCGGGGTCGGGGCGGGCGGGTGGTACCTCCAGGACTGCGACCTCGGGGTTACCGCCATCCCCGATACGCACCCCACGCCCTTCCCCAATCCCGGGGCCTTGCGGGTCGAGGGCGGGCGTACGGCGCCCACCCTGCGCACCAACCCCGACGGGCGCTACGGGGCCTACTACGAAAATGGGGTCCTCTTCCCCGAGGCCCGCACCCTGCGGGTGGTGGCTCCGGGCACGGCTTCGGTGCCGGCCCTCAACCTCCCCGTGGCCATGCCCGGTCCCGTGGTCGTGACCGAACCCGCCCAGGGCGTCGTCCGGGCCTCGCGCCAGACGGGGCTGCGGGTGCGGTGGGTCCCCACGGCGGCGCGGGCGGTGTGGGTGTCGGTGGTGGTGCCGGCCACGGCCAACGACAACGGCCGCTGGTACCGCATCATCTTCGAGTGCTACGGCGACAGCGGCGAGTGCACCGTGCCCCGTCAGGCCCTCCAGGGGCTGCCGCCCACCCGAGGGAGCGAGCAGGGGAGCCTGATCGTGCAGCCGTACAACGTCACCACCGCGCAGGTGGGGGCGTGGCCGCTCACCCTGTCGGCGGTGGGGGTCGGCCAACGATTCCCGCTCGTTTTGCAGTGACACGCGGGGCGGGGCTGGGTCTGGTCCTGGCCCTGGGGGTGGCCCCTGCCGCGTCCGAGGCCCAACCCACGGGGACCCCGGCCGCGACCGCGACGCCCCGGCGCAACACCTGCCTCGTGCGTCGGGTGACCTTCGACGCGGGGGCCCTGCCCGGGATGACCCACGGGCAGCCCGCGGCCGTCGTCCCCTGGGAGGGGGGGGCCCTGGTGGCCTGGCTCGACCCGGCCGGGGCCCTGCGGGGGCGGATGCTCGACGGGGAGGGAGCACCCATTGGGGACGTCCGCGTCCTGGCTACGGGAGTGTTGCAGTTTGCGGCGACCCGCACGGCCACGGGGTTCGCCCTGGCCTGGCTGGAGGCGACCCGCGACCTCGTCCTGGCCCGGGTCAACCTCCGGCTCGAAGGGCAGAACGTGCCGCGGGTGGTGCGCACCTTCGGGGCGGGAGAGCCCGTGACCGGGATTCAAATCGCCACGGTGCGCGACGGGATGGTGATGGTCTGGTCGCGCCCCGCGGAGCGGGCCGTGATGGCCCTCGCCACGGACGGCAGGGGGGTCCCGCGGGGGGGCCCGGCCCCGGTGACTGAGGGACTGTCGCCGCGTCTCGTGCGGCTCGGGGAGAGCGACACCACCGTGCTCCTGGTCGAGCCCGGAGGCGGCGGGACGGGGGTCCACACCCTCGGCCCCGACCTGTCCCTGGGGATGCGCCTGCGCTGGCCCGCGGGGGCCGTGGGGCCGGTCGAGCTCCACGGGTCGGTCTACACGGTGCAACCCATGGTGACGGGACAGCTCCTCCTGATGCGGGTCCCGGCGGGCGGAGGGATTCCGGCCACGATGCCCGATCTGTCCCAGGCTCCCGGGCTGCGTCCCCTGTGGGCCCATGGGGCGGCCGGGGTGGTCCTGGCCCGGGCCCGCGACACCCGCACCGCCCGCGAGAGCCTCGTGCGGCTCTTCTCCGACGGGAGCAGCTCCGTGGTGACCCCCTTCCGCGGCTGGAGCGACGACGAACCTGTCTGGCTCGGCCCCGATGGCGTGGCCTGGGCCCTCCAGCGCGAGGGCCCGACCCATGGGGCCCCGCGCCCGGGCGTGCTTCGGGTGCAGTGCCCACGTTGAGGGGGTGACGGAGGGGGCCTCCGTGCTACGGTTCGCGCCTATGCAGACCGCACGGTGGTGGACGCTCTGGGCCCTTCTGGCGATGACGTGGTGGCTGGCCCCGCGGGCCGCCCAGGCCCAGACCTGGGACGACGACAGGGCCGCTCCCGTGCTCCTGGCCCAACAGACAGGGGGCAGCTTCGGCGGCTCCCGTTGGGGCTCGGGCTCGGCCCCGTCCCGCCCCTCGGCCCCGTCCCGTCCCTCGTACGGCGGGTCCTACGGCAGCGGGTCGCGCCCCTCGTACGGCGGATCCTACGGCAGCGGGTCGCGCCCCACGTACGGCGGGTCCTACGGCACCCCGAGCTACGGCAGCAGCGGGGGCTACTCTACCAGCAGCAGCGGCGGCGGAGGCGGGGGCGTGGGCTTCGGGGCCCTGTGCATCATCGCCTTCATCGTCGTGGTGGTCCTCGTCGTAGCCGCCCGCAACAAGAGCAAAAACAACGCCTCCTTCTACGTCCCTCCCCCCATGGGCGGTCCCGGGTACGGGGGTCCGGCGGGGGCCTTCACGCCCGAGACCTTCTCCCTCGGGGCCCTGGCCATCGCCTTTGACGGCCGGGCCCGGGCTCAGGTCCAGAGCGCTCTCGATGGGATCGCGAGCCAGGTCAACTTCAACACCCCCGACGGGCTCGACCGGGCCGCCCAACTCGTGGGCCAGACCCTGTCGCAGCACCTCGACGCGGCCTTCATGACCCACCACGCGGTGTCCCAGCCGATGCCCATGCAGGCCACCCAGCAGCAGTTTCAGCAGGCCGTCGACACCGAGCGCGGGCGCTTCGTGGTCGAGACCGTACGGGCCGACACGGGCGGCCTGCGTAAGGTCAACGCCCCGGCGTCGCAGGGGCGCCGCGAGGAGGGAGACGGCTTCGTGGTGGTCACCCTCCTCGTGGCCCGCCGCGGCGACCTCAACGCCTTCCGCCCCATCACGGGGCGGGCCGACCTCGCCCACGACCTCCAGGTGCTCCTCGCCCAGGCGGGGCTCCAGAGGGCCATGCAGGCCATGGAGGTGGTGTGGCAGCCGAGCGATCCCAACGACGTGATGTCGAGCGCGGAGATGGCCGTGGTCTTCCCCACCCTCAAGCCCATCGCCCCCGACGCCCGGGTGGGCCGACGGGCCTGCGCGTACTGCAAGTCGATGTTCGCGGGCGAGCTCGCCCAGTGCCCCCACTGCGGGGCCCCGGTCGGGTAAGGGCCCTCCGCCCTCGCTCCGCGCTTGTCCCCGCCGCGTGCGGGGCATATCGTCGCCCGCGTGGGGACGCGTGTCCAGCCGGGGTTTGCCGTGGTGCTGGGGCTCTGTGCGACCGCTCTCAGCCACGAGGCCGGGGCCTTTACGTTCTCCTCCGCGGTCTCCGCGGGGTGCCACGAGGACATCACCCTCGACGCCCTACAACAGGCCGGGTGGCCCGGGGGGCGCAGCCCGGCTCCCCTCGGGCCCGATCAGATCGGCCGGGCCCTGGTCGACGTTCCCTTCCGGCTCCGGGCTCCCCTGCGCGACCCCTGGAGCCTTGCCCTGGTGTTTGGGGTCCGCGACAACGACCTGCGGGGCTTCGCCGCCGACAACCTCCCGGGCCTCGCCAGCGTCCACAACGACCCCAACGACCAGCGGGCCCACTGCCTCCGGGCCCCCGGAGACGACGGCCCCGACGGCGACGCCCGGGCCCTGGCCGCGTGCCGGGCCTTCATCCTGGAGGAGGTGGCCGCGGCCCTCGGGCCGTCCGCCGACATCGATCTGTCCGCCGACGAGCCCGTGCGGGTGGCCCTCACGTTTCGCGGGACGGTGCACCTTCCCCTCCAGTCGTACGCGTTTCACATGGGGAAGGCCCTGCACGCCCTGCAAGACAGCTACACCCACTGCCTCCGGGCCCCGGGCACGGGCCGGGTCCGGCATGTCTTCAACTTCATCGACTGGGCCCTGGAGCCTGGCTACTCCCCCGACCGCGACGGCCATCGACACCTGTCTCCCCTCGACGACTGCGAGGCCCCGACGGACGGGGCCCGCCGCAGGGTGGAGGGCGCCACCGAGGCCTCCGCGGCCCTGCTCCGGGCGGTGTCCGAGCCCGCCGGAGGCCGCAGCGGGCGCCTCGCGCGGGCGGGGGCCGTGCTCGACCGGGTCCTGGCCCGGGAGCCCGGATGCACCGCGGCCAACCGGTACTGCGACGCCCCCGAGCTCGACGAGGCCGCGGCGGCGGAGGGCTGTCACACCCGGCCCGGAGGGGCCAAGAGGGCCGGGGCGATGACAGCTCTCCTCGGGTTCGCGGTGGCCGCGGCGGGGCGGCTACGTCGCCGGGGAGGAGCCCTCGGGGCGGCCCTGGCGGTGGGGGCGGCCCTGCTCGCGGGGCCCGCGGAGGGACGGGCCCAGACGCGTACGGTGGTCGATCGCACCGACGAGCTCCCCCCGTCCCGATGGGGGCTCCAGGCCGCGCTCGGGGCCTCGATGGACCGCGGGGCCTTCGCGTACCGGGCGGGGTTTCATGTCAACCTCGGGGCCCGCTGGCAGGTGGCCCTGCTGGCCGAGCACAACCCCTGGTACTCGCTCAGCGTGGGGCGCTTCGCGCGGGGGACGTTCAACGTGATGCTGGCGGGGACGTTCGCGTGGCAACGGTTTGGTCGGTTGACGATCCAGACCACGGTGTACGCCGGGGTCAGCGCCCTCCTGGTCGACCTCGTGGCGGCCGACGCCGGGGCCGTCGGGCCCATGGTGGGGGTCAACCTCCTGGGGCTGCGGGTGCCCCTCGGGCGCACCCTCACGCTCCTGGTCCAACCCACGACCTTCATGGTGCCCGTGCCCCAATTGCGCGGGGTGCCCTTCTACTATCACCAGTATCGCTTCGAGGTCGGGGTGGCCTGGCACTGAAGGGTTCACAACCTGCGGAAACGATGCGAGGCTGCGGTCATCGGGTGCGTATCGTTCGTGCGTCGGGCCGTGTGAGAGCGCGGCGTGGCGCGTTCTCTCTGCCACGAGGATGTGATCGATGAAGAAGGTTGTCTCGGCCTCGCGCGGTCTGTGGAGTCTCGGAGCCCTGGGTCTGGTGGCGCTCGGCGCGACCTCCCTGGGCGCCTGCCGCAAGAAAAACCAGGAGGGGGGCGACGCCCCGCCCGCGGCGGCGGCAGGGGCCTCCCTCACGGCAAACTGGGGCACCGACGCCCGGGCCTACCGCGGTCGGGTCGGCACCATCGTGTCGGTCACCTGTCCGCCCAATGGCTCCCCCGGGCCGGTGTGGGGCTCGGACGTGTACTCCGACGACAGCCGGGTGTGCACCGCCGCCCTGCACAGCGGCCGGGTGAGCCTCCAGACCGGCGGGACCTTCCAGATCCAGATCCTCCCGGGCCAGCCCGCCTACCTCGCCACGATGCGCAACGGGGTCACCACCCGGCCCTACGGGGCCTATCCGGGGAGCTTCAGCATCGTCGGGGGCCCGTCTCCGGGGCTCATCGCCACGCCCGTCAACGCCGCCCCGCCGCCTGTCCCGCCCCCGGTGGTCGCGATGCCGGGCCCGGGAGGCGCCACCCCCTTCCCCGTCAACCCCTCCGACAACCCCTGGCGGGTCAACGCCACGCGCGTTCGGGGTCAAAACGGCCGGGCCTTCACCCTGATGTGCCCCCCGCAGGGCAGCCCCGGCACGGTGTGGGGCACCAACGTCTACACCGACGACAGCAGCATCTGCGGGGCGGCCCAACACGCCGGGGTCCTCAACCCCATGGCGGGGGGCCCGGTGACCTTCTATGTCCGCCCTGGGATGCCCGCCTACCAGGGCTCGCCGCGCAACGGGGTCACCACACAAAACTACGGCAGCTACGCCGGGAGCATCACCTTCGCGCCCGGCATGGAGGCCCCTGCCGCAGCCGCCCCGGTGCCTCCGGGGGCCACGGCCTTCACCTGGCGCGACGCGGCCACGCGCTTCCGCGGTCGAAACGGCACCGCCATCCGGGCCTACTGCCCGCCGGGGGGGCCTCCGGGTACGGTCTGGGGCTCGGGGGTGTACACCGACGACAGCAGCATCTGCGGGGCGGCCCAACACGCCGGGCGCATCGGCCCCGCGGGCGGGACCTTCACCGTGCGCATCCTGCCGGGCATGCCGCGGTACATGGGGCGGCCCTCCAACGGCGTGGTCTCGCGCGACTACGGGGCCTACCCGGGCAGCTTCTCCGTGCAACCCTGAAGACGCGCCTGCGCAGGGCCTGCACAGCGTGCTGCGACAACGATCCCGCGCGTCGGGCCGTTGCCGCAGGCAGGGAGCTCCGCTAGCGTCGGGGCGCCTCGTCGGTGTCCCTCGCCCCTCATCCCTCGCCAACGGTTACGACCCATCCATGCCTCTCTCCCTCTCCTCGTGGACGGTTGCCCGTGCGGTTGCGGCCTTCGTGTTGTCGACCTCGCTCCTGCCGGCGGCGGCGGCGGGGCAGCCCGTGGCGGGGCCGGTGGCGCTCCTGCGGGCCACGGGGTCGCCGCGGGTGCGACTGCAGGCCATGCAGACCATCGTGCAGCTCCGTCCCAATGGCGGACGCGAGGCCCTGGAGGAGCAGCTGTCGCATCGGTCGCCGCGCATACGCCTCGCGGCGGTGCAGGCCCTCGGGCGGATGCAAGACCCCGCGAGCCAGCCGAGCCTGGCCCGCGCGAGCGCCGACCGGGATCGGCGGGTGCGTGAGGCGGCCCGGGAGGTTCTGGCGGGGTTTGCGGCGCGGAGTCAGACGGGGGTGGCGGCCCCGCCCGTGGCCCACGTTCAGGTGGTCGCCGACTGGGCCCAGGTGCGCTGCGTGATCGCGCTCGGGACGCTCGAAGACCGCACGCAGAACGACCCGATCCGCACCTTGTTGTTTCGTAGCACCGTGCAGCGCACCCTCGGGACGTACCCCGACGTGGCCCTGCACCCCGGGGTGTTGCCGCCCGAGGGGCAGCGGCGCGTGCGGGCCGGCTCCCTGCGGGAGTACCAGCTCGACGGGACCCTGACGGCGTTGCAGACGGTCGATGCCCCGGGCACGGTCGGGATGCGGGCCGAGGTGCAGCTCCTGCTACTCACGGGGAACCAACACGCCATCGCGGGGTCGCTCTCAGGGGCCGCGAGCGCCCGGGAGTCGGCCCCGGTTCTGGCGACGGCGAGCGATCCGCACCACAGGCTCACGGGGATCGCCTTGGAGGGGGCCGTCCGGGCCTCGCTCAACCAGATGGAGACGTACTGCGCCCCAGCGGCGCGGCGGGGTGGATGGCGGCGCTGAGACCCCCTACGGGGTGACCCAGTGGAAGTACGCCGCCCGCACGGCCTGGCCCATGCGCGGGCGGAAGGTGCCGCCGCGGAAGACCAGCGACCGGGCCACGTCGTCGTAGTCAAACCCGTCGGCCCGCGACCGCGGAACGGCCGTGGCGTCGACCCGCACCCGCAGGGTCGACGAGACCGGGGCCCGCCCGAGGGCGAACTCGCTCGCCGCTCCGGCGATGGCGTCGACGATGCGCGACAGGGCCGCGCTCACCTCGGCGTCGTTGGCCGTGGACAGGGGGATGTAGGCCCCGCCGTTGCCGACGCTCACGCAGGTCACGAAGTTTTCCAGCGAGGGGCAGGGCTGGCGCACGAACACGTTGGCCATCGCGAAGGTGAGGTACCCGCGGCTTCGGAAGTACTCCGTCACGCCGAGGACCCGGTCTTCGCGCAGGGCCCCCCAGCGCACCCGATCGAGGGCGAAGTACCGGGCGTCGTCGTTGGTCCCGGCCTCGTCGGTCACGAAGAACAGGGCCCGGGTGGCGCCCGGACGAAACCGTCGGGCGTCGCTGAGGTCGCCCGCCCGGCGCTCCAGGGCCTCGGTGGTGACCACGGCGGCCGCGAGGGGTTCTTCCTCGCCGCCGAGGAGGGGATAGGGCTGGAGGCGGTCGCGGGGGTCGTCGTTGAAGCGCTGGTAGGTGACGGTGTGGGCCAGCCGCTCGGGCCCGTCGGCCGCCCTGCCCGGGATGAAGGCAAACCCCGGGTCATTGAGGTCGGGCCCCTGGGCGTCGCTCCCGGCCTGGACCACCCCGACCCGGAAGTCGATGCCCGCGGCGTTCATCTCGCGGAAGAAGCGCTCGGCGGTGCGGCCGAGGCGGGTCTGGTCGTCGTCCATCGAGCGCGAGGTGTCGACGAGCCAGAGGAAGTCGGCGGTGACGGTGCGGGTCGCCACGATGCGTCGGCACTCCACGTCGAGCCGGGCCCCCGTCCGGGCGAGGCCCGTCCCGTTGGTCACGTCTTGCAGGCGCACGGCCACCCCGGCCCGGACGTCGTCGAAGCGGGCTTCGGGGGCGGCGCTCACCAACAAAGCCCCGCGGCCCGTGGCCGGGTCGAGGGTCGTGGTCACCTCCAGGACGAAGCGGGTGCTGGCCGTGAAGCCCGGGGCGGCCGACCCGGGGTTGAGCCCCACCACGTCGCGGGCCACCCGGTCGCGCACCACGGCCGCGGTCGTGCCTGCGCTCACCACCCGAAACGAGCTCCGCCGCAGCGGAACCCCGTCCGGCGTACTCCCCCCCCTCCCGATGAGGACGGGCACGGCCCCGAGGGCGCTGACCACCCGGGACTCGAGCTCACCCGCCACGGTCTCCAGGGCGCGTGCGTCGGCGAAATCGTGCACGAGGGCCGCCACGTCGTCGGCGGGGGCGTCGGCCGCGACCATGCCTCCGCGGCCTTCGGCCCCGCGGTTGAGCCGCGGGGTGCTCCATCCGCGCTCGAAGGCAAACTGCAGGGCCCCGAGGGGGAGTGCGACGACGGTGGGCTCTTCGAGGGCGTACTCGGGGCACAGGGGGTCGGCGGGGTCGGCGTCGACGAAGACCGGGCACACCAGGGGGTCGCCCGCGGCGTCGGTGTAGGGGGTGGCCGCCGCGAGGACGTAGGCCCCCGTGGCGTCGGGGGTGATCCGGGCCGTGGTGTCGCCCGTCGAGACCACCGGGGCCATCGAGCGGGTGGGGGCCGACCGAATGCTCCACCGAAACGCCCCGGGTCTGCCCGTGGGGGCGTTGTCGACCTCGGCCCGCAGGGCGGTCTCGACCCCCACCTGGCTGCGCACCCGCAACGGGCGGCAGGTGGGCGGGGGCGGAGGGACATCGGGCGGGGGGCCCGCGTCGGGCAGGGGCTCCCCCGGGTCGACCCGGAGCCCCGTGCGGGAGCCGCAGCCCATCAAGAGCCCTACGGCGAAGGAAAACACCCAGGCATGGGCTCGCATCACGGTGACGGTCGGTGTAGCAGCCCGCGCGGGCCCGGGGCAACGCCTCGGGGCGATCAAAACGTCTCGGTCCGGGCTGCGGCGATGGCGGCGAGGAGGGCGGGGTGCAGGGGGCCGTTGGTGGCGCACAGGGCTCCGTCGAGGAGGCGGGCGGGGCCGCCGTCGAGGGCCGTGACGGTGCCCCCGGCCTCGGTGACGAGGAGGGCCCCGGCGGCGAGGTCCCAGGGCTTGAGGTGGCGCTCCCAGTAGCCGTCGAAGGTCCCGTCGGCCACGAGGCACAGGTCGAGGGCGGCCGAGCCGCAGCGGCGTACGCCCCGCGAGCGCCGGGTGAGCCCCGCGAACTCGCGGAAGTTGGCCTCGGGGTTGGTGCGGTTGTCGTACGGAAACCCCGTGGCCAGGAGGGACTGATCGAGGGCCGGGGTGGACGACACGCGGCAGGGTTCGGTCGCGCGCAGGGCCCCGTGTCCGCGGGCTGCGCTCCAGGTGAGCCCGAGGGCTGGGGCGTCGACGGCGGCGGCGAGGAGGGTGTCGCCGACGGCGAGGCCGAGGGAGACGGCGAAGAAGGGGTGCCCGTGGGCGAAGTTGGTGGTCCCGTCGAGGGGGTCGGCCCAGAGGACGGGGCGGTCGCCCGAGGCGGTTCCGCCGGCTTCTTCGGCGATGAGCTGGACGGCGTCGCCGAAGGCCGCCCGGACCCCTTCCCGTACGACGGCCTCGCTCTCCAGGTCGAAGCGGGTCACGAGGTCGATGGCCCCCTTGTGTTCGAGGCCGAGGTCGCGGCTGCGGTAGCCTGCGCGCAGCACGGCGCTGGCCGCGGCGGCGATGGACACGAGGGCCTCACGGGCGAAGGGAAGGTCGAAGGGCAGGGGCTTCATCGCGAGCCCCGACGGGTATCACGCCAGGGCTCGGGCGTGGGAGGCGGAGAGCTCGGCCACCCCGTCTGCCTTCGTGCCTCTAGCGCACCCAGAGGTCGCGCAGGGCGGCGTTGGTGGGGGTCGGCCCCGTGCCAAACGCGCACGGGTGATCGCCGCTGAAGTTGTAGGTGTCGTTGGTGTGCCACAGGATCCAGCCCGACCCGACCCCGCAGGTGTGCAGCCCGACCCCGGTCGTGTCGCACGACAGGCGGTTTGACGGCACCGTCCGCATCGACATCGTGACCACCTCGCTGTAGCTCGTCGAACACCGCTGGGTCATGGCCCGGGAGCGCCAGTAGTGGCGTCCCGCGCCGCCGGGCAGGGTGGGGCCAAACTCGGGGGCGGTGTCCTCGATGAAGAGCCGCCCCCCCGAGGTCGACCCGAGGCGATAGAGGTTGCGGCTCGCGGCCATCACGGCGTCGCGACGGCGCTGCGAGAGCAGGGTGTTGGCCCCCCCGGGGGCGCTCACCACGTCGGCGTCGGCATTGTACCAGGTCCCGGCCCCGAGGAGGGTCCAGCCGCCCCCGTCGAGGCTCATGTCGCAGTACACCATGAAGGGATCGATCCCGCCCGGGCCGTCGGGGTCGATCGTCTGGAGCCCGCTCGTGGCGGTCATGTCGGCCTCGCGCAGGGCCTGACAGCTGCGGGGATAGGGCGCCCGGCACCCGCCCGCGATGCACACCTGCCCCGTCGAACACGCGCGACCGCAGGCCCCGCAGTGCTGGGCGCTGTCCCGGATGGGGGTCTCGCAGCCGTTGCTGGGGTTGCCGTCGCAGTCGAGGTGGGTCGGGGCGCAGCGAGAATCCCGAACCCAGTAGGTGGCCCGACGGCCCCAGGCGTGGCTCACCCCGTCGTTGTTGGAGAAGGCCGCGGTGAACGTCCCCGCGAGGCTCGCGGTGTTGTAGATGCCCCCGGCGGGGGCGTGGCAGAGCTGGTTTTCCCCGTTGGTGTCGAGGCACGCGACGCTGCTCGACGCCCGGCGGTACGTAAACAGGGCCACCGTGAACCCGTCGACGTCGATCCCCTGCACCGGCAGGTACCGGCTGTTGTTGACCCCGATGTTGCTCGACCGGGTGAGGTACTCGAGGGAGGCCCCCGTGGTCGAGCCGATCCAGTTGGCCCCTGCCGTGGAGAGGGTCACCGTCGAGCTCTCCTGCGGGCGATAGAACACCGACTGAAAGTGGCTGCCGTTGTTTGCCGTGTCGACCATTACGCGCACCTGCCACGCGCTGCCGTACTGCACGAAACGCGCGAGGTCGAAGCTGGAAAACTCCGTGGCCGTGGGCGCGTTGCCCGTGGTGAGGAGGCCCAGGTTGCGGTCGCTCCGCAGGGCCCCGCGCATGGCCCCGGGCAGGGACTCGCCGATGCGGGCCACGAGGGTCCAGCCGCCGCCGTCGGTGGTCATGTCGCAGTAGACGGCGAAGGGGGCGGCCCCGCCGGGCCCGTCGGGGTCGATGGTGACCGCCCCGCTCGCGCGCTGAGGGTCGGCCACCTGAGCAGCCCGACACGACCTCGGAACGTCGTACACACACGTCCCCGCCCTGCACACCGACAGGCTCACGCAGGCCGTACCGCACTGCCCGCAGTGGGCGTCGTCGGACTGCAGGTTGCGGCACGTCCCGCTGCACGCCGTCTGCCCCGTCGGACACACCAGCGTGCACTGCCCCGCGACACAGCTCTGCCCAGCGGCGCAGGCGTTGTCGCAGCGGCCACAATGGCCCGTGTCGTTGGTGAGGTTGCGACAGGCCATGCCGCACACCACCTCGGACCCCGCGCAGCGCAGGGTGCACACCCCGCCGCTGCACGTCTGGCCCGCCGGGCATCGTGCGTCGCAGGTGCCGCAGTGGTCTGGGTCGTCCTGGAGGTTGCGGCAGGCGGTGCCGCACAGGGCCTGACCCATCGTACAGGAGGGCCCTGCGTCGACGGGCCCGCCGAGGTCTGCGCCCACGTCCGCGGGGCCTCCGCTGTCGTCGGGCCCCACGTCGAGCCCGGGGCCTGTGTCGGTGAGCGTCGGGCCGCGGTCGTCCGGGATGCCCGCATCGACGGGGGGTGTCGCCACGTCGTCCGCACTGCCGGTGTCGACGGGAGGGGGCCCGGTATCGACGGGCGGAGGCCCGGAGTCGACGGGCGGAGGCCCGGAGTCGACGGGCGGGGCGCCCACGTCCCCGACGCCCGTGTCGTCCGGGGTCGCCTGCGGCGGGTCGCTGCCGCATGCAACGGTGAGGGTCGCCAGGGCCAGCAACGATGCCGGTGCGAAGAAGCTACAAAAACCAGTGTGCGTCGCCATACGGTCGAAGCCCCCTATGCCATCCACGGAGGCCCCACGCGGAGCCTCTCCATTGCCCGACAGTACTGCCATCTCCGCCCCGGCGACCACTCCCCCGCGTCGCCCCACCAGCAGCCCTACGCCCTCACGGCAGCGCATGGGCGCTGAAAAACTGCCACGCCTCCTCGCTGGCGTGGAGGTCCGTGGTGTTGGGGCCCAGGAGAGGAATCGTGGCGCCGCCGGGCCACTGATGCCCCCCGCCCTGAACGCTGCACAGCCGAACCTCCGCCCGCCCCCGACAGCCCGCCCACTGCACGCAGGTGACGTCCCCGCGTGCAAACCGCGGGGTGGATGTGGGCGCGCAGCCGTTGCGGTCGGCCCACTCGGCCATCGTACGATCGACCCCCGCGACGCCGAGGTAACCCTGGTACCACACCACGGAGTCTGCGGTTCCGTGGATGTGCAATACGGGCATCGGTCGGGACGGGGCGCACGGGGTGGTGAGGTTGGTCCCGGCGACGGAGGCGATGGCGGCCACGCGGTCGGACAGGGCGCACCCGAGGCGATGGCTCAGAAATCCGCCGTTGGAGAAGCCCAGGGCGTACACCCGCCGGGTGTCGATGCACAGGGCGCCCTCCAGGGCGTCGAGGAGGGCCCGGGTGAAGCCCACGTCATCAATCTGGCGGGCCTGGGCTTCGCCGCAGCAGAGGCCGGCGTTCCAGGTGTCGCCGATGCCCTGGGGGTGCACGGCGATGAAGCCATGACGGTCGGCGAGGGGGCCCATCCCCGACAGGAGGTTCTGCTGCGTGGCGTTGGAGGTTCGCCCGTGAAAGTTGAGCACCACCTGCCGTGCGGTGCGCCCATCCCACCCGGCGGGCAGATGCACGAGAAAGCTCCGCACGAGGCCCCCGTAGGTCACCGTCATCGTACGGTCGCGCGGGCCCGCGTCGCCCCGTACGCAGGCCTCCCGGGGAGGAACCGTGGCCGCGGCGTCGACGACATCGGGCAGGGGCCCGACGTCGGTCGGGGCGGGCGCATCGACGGGGGCTGTCCCCGTGTCGGGCCCCGTGTCCGACACCCCGGCGTCGCGGCCGGCATCGTCAGGGCCCCGCGGCCCCGTGGGCGTGACGTCTCCGCAGCCAGCGAGCATCCCCAGGGCGAGCAGCACACGCGGCTTCATCGCCCGCAACCAAACGCCGAGGCCCCCGCTGCCGTCAAGCGACGGCGCTCCCGACCTCGGGCGCAGTCGGGGAGATCATCGCCTTCGGGTGAGTTCGCACGATCAGGGGGCCCCTCCCTGTCGGTCGCGACCGAGCCAGGTCACGAGGGCCGCGTCGTCGAGCCCCGCGAGCGTGTCATCGAGCGCATCGACCGCGGTGGTCCGCAGCAGATCCAGCACGACGTCGCGCTCTTTGTCCGCGAGCGGGCGACCCAGGCGCCGCGAGAGCCCTCGCAGCACAACCCGCGCGACCCCGTCGGCGAGGCGCTCCTTTTCAGCGCGCTCCCGCTCCTTCTCGGCGCGCTCCCGCTCCTTCTCGGCGCGCTCCCGCTCGGCGACGGTGGGCCAGAGCTTCTGCCCGAAGGGATCCTCCGCGAGCCGGAGCATCCTGCGCTCCTGGGTGAGAACGAGCCAGCCGCCGAGGGCCTGCGTGCGCCAGGGGCCATCCCCCGCGTGGACACGCTGGAAGCTCTCCCCCTCCCATCGCCACACCTGGAGGCGGTACGGCCCGCCGGCCGCGCGCGGACCTTCGAGGTCGGGGTCGAAGATCCACAACTCCCGGACGCCGAGGTCGGCGTAGCGGTCGGGGGCGATCTCGTAATCCTTCGCGGGGTTGTTGGGGCTCACCACCTCCAACGCCACCAGGGGAACCTTGTGACCCGGCTTCCAGGTGAGCAGGCTGCGCAGCCGCTTGCCCTCGGGGGGGGCGGGCTCCACCCAGCACACGTCCGGGTCCACGCCCACACCGGGGCGCTCCTCGATCCAGCGGACGGCCACCTCCTGGAGCACCTGCGCATCGCGCCCGGTGCGCGCGATCTCCGCCTCCATCGCGGAGCTCACGCAGGCCTGCACCTCACCGTGCCACACGCCCCGCGGCATCAGGGGCCCCTCCGGCAGTTCCCACCGTGCCCAATCCGGGACCGCCGTGTACATGATCTGGGGTGCATGCGATGACCTGCTCACGGAGCCCACGGTATCACGCGGGGGCGATGGGTGTCAGGCCGCCCCCTTGCGGCGGTCTCCGGGCTGCTCGTCTGATCCGTTGTGCGCCCCAACGAGGGAGCCCCCCTGACCGGGCGCATGACCCCGACCGTCTACCGGGCCGGAGCGGGGTCACCCCGCGCCGCTTCGACGAGCTCGGCGCTAGGGAGCCCGCACCCCGCGCAGGCGCGCGGGCTGAGCCCCACGATGGCCTCGATGGTGGGACGCAGGTCGAGGTGCGTTATCGTGCGCGTGCGTACGCGCAGGCCGACCCGCGCCCACGCAGCGCTGGCCCTTCGTGCCGACGGCGATGCACGAAGAGCGGCCGCCCTGTTTCGTTCCTGTGGCGCGGAGTGAGAGTTCGAGCCGCTGCGGGGTCGCGTCCTGGCGGGTCGCTGACCGCGCCTGCCACGGCCGAATTCGACCGCCCCGACCCGGCACGGCGCGGCGGGGTGGTTATACCGGGCGACCATGCACGACGACACGAAGGCAGGGCGAGAGTTCGACGTGGTGGTCTTCGGGGCCACGGGCTTCACGGGGAGGCTGGTGGCGAAGTACCTGGCCCAGACCCAACCCGAGGCCCGGTGGGCCCTGGCCGGGCGCGACCGCACGAAGCTCGAGGCCCTGCGGTCCGAGCTCGCGGCGAAGCACGCCCCCCTGGCCGACCTGCCCCTCGTCGAGGCCACGGGCGAGTCGGCCGCGTCGATGCGCGAGATGACCGGGCGCACCCGGGTGTTGCTCACCACGGTGGGGCCCTACGCCACGATCGGCCAGCCCGCCCTCGCGGCGGCCCTCGACGGGGGATGTGACTACGTCGACATCACGGGAGAGCCCAGTTTCGTGCGGGAATCCATCGAGGCCCACCACACCCGGGCCGAGGCCGCGGGGCAGCGCATCGTACACTGCGCGGGCTTCGACAGCATCCCCCACGACGTGGGCGTATACGAGACCGTCAAGCGCCTGGAGGGGGCCTCCGACATCACCGTCGACGGGTTTGTCCGCGCCCAGGGAGCCCCCTCGGGGGGCACCTGGCAGAGCGCCCTCGACGCCATGACCAAGATGCGCGCGCGCCGCGACGCCCGGCTTCCCCTGCACGATCACCCCGGGCGCGTCGTGCGGGCCCACCCGGCCCGGCTGGGATGGGACAAGGACCTGCGCGGGTGGAGCTTCCCGCTGCCCACCATCGACGGCCAGATCGTCCTGCGGAGCGCCTCGGCCCTGCCCGTGTACGGGACGCGGTTCTCGTATGCCCATCACGGGTTGACCACGTCGGCCCCGCTCCTGGTGGGCGGGGCGGTCGGGCTCAGCGCCCTGGCCCTGGTGGCCCAGGTGGGCCCGGCCCGACGCTGGCTCCAGGGGCTCCGTCCCTCGGGCGACGGACCCTCCGCCGAGACGCGGGCCCGTAGCTGGTTTCGGTGCGTCTTCCGCGGGGTGGGCGACGGGCGGCGGGTGGTGACCACCGTGTCGGGGGGCGACCCGGGCTACGACGAGACGGCCAAGATGCTCGCCGAGAGCGCCCTGAGCCTCGCCCTCGACCGCGAGGGCACGCCCGGGCGGTATGGGGTTCTGACGCCCGTGGAGGCCCTCGGAGACGCCCTGGTGGCCCGGCTGCGCAGCCGCGGGATCTCGATCAACACCGAGGGCTGAGCCGCGCGGGCGTCTCCATGCGCCGCAGCGGTCAGTCCCCGATGATCTTGATGAGCACGCGCTTGCGCCGGGCGCCGTCAAACTCGCCGTAGAAGATCTGCTCCCAGGGCCCGAAGTCGAGGGCCCCCGCGGTGATCGCCACCACCACCTCGCGCCCCATCACCTGCCGCTTCATGTGGGCGTCGGCGTTGTCCTCGCCCGTGCGGTTGTGCGCGTACTGCGACGTGGGCGCGTGCGGGGCGAGGCCCTCCAGCCACTTCGTGTAGTCGGCGTGCAGGCCGCGCTCGTCGTCGTTGATGAAGACGCTCGCGGTGATGTGCATCGCGTTGACGAGGCAGAGCCCCTCCTGCACGCCGCTCTCGCGCAGGGCCGCCTCGACCGTGGGCGTGATGTTGACGAAGGCCATCCGCGTGCGCGTCTCCATCCAGATCTCTTTGCGGTACGATTTCATGCCACGATCTTATCGCACCGAGGCCCCGGGCCGCCCACCCGAGGGAGGCTCTACCCGCGGCGCAGTTGTTCAGGCGCCTGACGAAACGCCATCTCCGCCTGGGGGGAGTAGCCGAAGGTCGCCCAGGGCGTCACCTGCCCGAGGGAGGCAAACACCGCCTGGGGAGGCTCCTCGCCGATGTCAAACTCCACCTGTTGCCCGTTGGCGAGGCCCAGGATCACGTCGTGCCACACGATGCTCCCCTGGCGTTTGACGCGCTCGTACACCCACACCACGTCCCGCGGGCGCGACCGCAGGACCCGCACGAACTCCGGCGGACGCGCGCGGGCCAGCCCCCAGGACAGGAAGAGGAGCTGCCCGAGCATGCCCAGCGGGATCGCCACCTTCCACGCGTCCCACCACCGCCGCGCGCGGTGGTCCATGCAGTATGCGAAGCCGTCCTGGCCCTGGCGCTCGGCGCAGTAGGCGCGGATCGCGTCACCCCCCGACACCCGGCTGTAGTCTTCGGGCAGCGGCCCGTACCGACCGCAATAGGCCGCCGCGTCGGGAAACTGCGAGAGGCGCGCGCGGCAGTCGGCCTCCGTGCGGTCGCGCCAGGCCAGGCCCCAGAGCCCGGCCAACAGGGCGAACGCCAACAGAAGGGCACCCAACAGGCTGCGGAGAGAGACAAACGGCGGGCGCGCCCGGGTGATGAGCCGCAAGAGAAGGGCGTGATCGAACCAGCCCTGGACCATCATGGAGGTTGGTAGTTGCTTCATGCCTCGCGCAGGTTGCACAACCCGCGGCGCGTCTCAAGGCCACAGCGCACGAAGAGGGCGTCGGCGTCGTGCGGGCGGTGCGGCGCAGGCGCAACGGTCGGCCGTCAGGAGCACCGAGCTCCCGCGAAACGAGCCCGCCAGGGTCTCTCCGATGCTCGCGAGGCTCCGGCCCGTGTCCGGGCCGTCGAGGGTGCCGTCGTAGGGCACGAAGTACGTCGCGGGCGTGGCGGCCATGTCGGCGTTGCGCGCGGGGGCCACGCGCATCCCGCGACCCGCGTAGTAGTGCCACAACATCTCGCCCGGCTGGGTGGCCTGCACCGCCGCCGCGAAGGCCGCCAGGACCGCCGCCCGGGTCGCCGCACGGTCTTGCGGCAGGGTGATGTTGCCCCGCGGAACACCCCGGGCCACCCACGCCTCGAGCCGCGTGGTGTCGCGCCGTCCGTCGGTGGTGATCCCGAGGGGGTGCGAGGGCGACGAGATGTGTGCCGAGGTCTGGGACGACAGGCCTGCCTCAGCCATACGGAACCCACGGAAACAAGCCCGTTTGGGCACGACAGGCTGCGCGGCTTCGGCTCGCTGTACATCGTGCTGCACACCATCGTCGGTTGTTTGGTCTGTCCGCCCACATCCCCCGGGGACCGCCTTATGTTTGGACCTCGGAGAACGCTGGGCAGCAGCCTGTGCCGTCTCCATGAGCGCCACCGAGGGTCGACCTGTCGTCACCCTGGGAAACGTTCACCCTTCACCAGAGCCCACGCGCCGCAAGGTACACGATGGGCCCAGGGCAGCAGACACCATGTCCATCCTCGCTTGGATTCTCCTTGGCCTGATCTCGGGCTACATCGGCAGCCGCGTGGTCAACAGCACAGGCTCCGGGATCGTCGGCAACCTCGTGGTCGGCATCATCGGGGCCTTCGCAGGAGGCTACCTGTTCAACACCTTCGGCGCTCATGGGGTCACCGGGCTCAACCTCTGGAGCATCCTGGTCGCCAGCGTCGGGGCCATCGTGCTCCTCGCGGTCTACAACGCCATCGTGGGTTCGCGCCGCGTCGGGGCCCGCTGAGCGCCTCCCGCTCTCTTCCCCGCCTCTCCCAAAGAAACAAAAGGTCCTCCATGGAAACGCGCGAACTCTATCGACAGAAGTACGAAGCCCAGCTTGCCGAGTGGGGCGCCAAGGTGGCGGGCCTCAAGGCCCGGGGCGAGAAGCTGACGGCCCAGGCCCGGCTCGACCTCCAGCCCCGGATCGACGCGGCCCACACGCACATGGAGGCCGCCCAGGCCCGGCTCCAGGAGATGGCCGACGCCACCGACGAGACCTGGGACGGCGTTCGGGCGGGGGCCGAGAAGGCGTGGGGGGAGTTCAAGGGAGCCGTGGAGGGCGCGTACGACGCGGTGACGGGGGCGTCGCCCGACGCAGACCGCACCCCGCCGCCTGCCCCGGGACGCTCCGTGTAGCGCGCTGCCGGGGCCGTGCATCGCGTCGTATGGACCCCCAGGGCTCCTTGACCCGCTGTGACCCTGTGGGGTCTACTCCCCACACGGGAGGGCGCTTGCGAGCTCAACCCCTTCACCCCGACGCAACCGCCGCGAAGACCCTGTGATCCCCTCCGAGGCAGCGTCCTACGTCCCCAGACTCCAGGTCGATCGGATGCTGGCGCGCCATGCGTCGGACCACGCGCCGTCCCGACCCGTCGTCGCGGAGGCCGCGTTTCTCCTCATGGACGTGGTGGGCTTCTCTCGGGTCGCCGCCGAGCTCTCCTCCCAGGGCGCCCGCGGGGCGGAAGAACTCTCCCGCGCGGTGATCCCCCTCTTCGCGGCGGTCACCGGGGCCGTCGTCCGGATGGGGGGCGATGTGCTGTATTTCGCCGGCGACGCGGTGGGGGTGGCCTTCCTTCGTGCGCCTGGAGAACCCGCCGAGGAGCCCGTCCTCCGTGCGAGCCAGGCGGCCCTCGACGCCCTCGCCACCGCCGAGGCCTCGGCCACGGAGGGGACCGCCCGCATTCGGGTCCGGGCCGCCATCGGTTGGGGACGGTGCACGGTGCTCGAAGCGGGCGGGTATCAAGGGCAGTGGCAGCTCTTCGTGCACGGCGAGGGCGTCGAGGACCTCGGGCGCGCGGACAAGGCCGCCGCCGTGGGGACCCTCACCATCACCGCCCGGGCCTACGCCGTCGCGCGGGGACGCCTCGAGGCCGCTCCCCTGCCAGGCGATGTGTTCCGCGTGACGGGGCTTCGTGCCCGGGTGGCGCCGTGGGAGGGGCCGAGCCGGGAGGTTCCGCCCGAGGTCGAGGCGGCGCTGATGGCGGTGATCCCGCCGACCGTCCGACAGCGGATCGAGAGCGGCGGGCGCAACCCCATCGCCGAGTTTCGCGCCGTGACTGCGGTGTTTGTACGCGTCCACGACCTCGACCTGGACGACCCCGCGGCCCCCGTCCAGGAGACCGTACGGGCGGTGCAGCAGGCCCTGGTCGAGGCGGGCGGCGTCGTGCACGCCATCATCGGCGACAAGGGCTTCGGGCTCCTCGGGCTGTTTGGGGTCCCGCCCCTGGCCCACGAGGACGACGCCGCCCGGGCCATCGACGCGTCCGTGGCCCTTCATCAGCACCTCCAGCCCCTCGGGCCCAAGGCCTCCGTGGGCATCGCCAGCGGGCGGGTGTTCTGCACCGAGCACGGGGCGGGCGACCGTCGGGGCTTCGACGTGGTGGGGGCCACCCTGGTCCTCGCCGCCCGCCTCATGCAGTCTGCCGGGCGGGGCGTCACCCTCTGCTGCGAGGAGACCCGACGCCTCGCCGCCCGCTACGGCCACGGCTTCGGCCCAAAGGCCGAGCTTTCCCTGAAGGGCTTCGCCCAACCCATGCCGGGGTTTGTGGCCCGCGGACGCACCGCCGCGCGCTCGCCGCAGCGGGGCGCCCTCCTGGGCCGCGACGACGAGCTCGGGCGCGCAGAGGCCTGGCTCGACCAGCTCGCCCAGGGCGTCGCCGTGAGCCCCGTCTGGATCGAGGGCGAGGCCGGCATCGGCAAGAGCACCCTCGTGCAGGCCATCGTGGAGGCCGCCGCGGCACGCTCGATCCAGACTCTGACGGGGGGCACCGACGCCCTGGAGACCCAGACCCCGTACTACAGCCTCCGGGGGGTCATCCGCGGGCTCGCGGGCGTGCACCCGGGCCTCGCGGCCGACGAGGCCCGGACCCGGGTGGTCGCCTGGGTGGCCCAGGCCGCGCCGGAGCACGTGTGGCTCACGGGGCTCCTGGAGGCGGTCGTCCCGTTGGGGTTGCAGGAGACCGAAGAGGCCCGGGGGCTCGACAGCGCGGCCCGGGCCGAACGGCTCGCCGAGCTGGTGGTGGCCCTCCTCGCGGCCGAGAGCGCCGTCCGCCCCGTCGTCCTCGTCCTCGAAGACCTCCACTGGCTCGGCTCCGAGACCTGGAACATCCTCCGCGCCGTCGCCCACCGCTGCCCCCGGGTCTGGCTCGTGGGCACCTTCCGTCCCCTCGACCACGAGCCCCCGTTTCTCTCGGCCTCCGGCGCCCGGATGCACCTCGGGGGCCTCGCCCGGGCGGGCACGGCCAGCCTGGTCGCCCGCTGCCTCGGCGTACAGGCAGTCCCCGACGCCCTGGTCGATCTCGTGCACGCCCGCTCCGAGGGCAACCCCCTCTTCACCGAGGAGATCGTGAGCTCTCTCCGCGAGGGCGGGACCGTGCGGGTGCACGACGGGCAGGTCAGCACCGACCTCCAGGCTCCGAGCGCTCCGCTGCCCACCACCATCGCGGGGGTGGTGACCGCCCGCCTCGACCGGCTGGCCCTGCAGGTGCGCACCCTGGTCAAAATCGCGGCGGTGATCGGGCGCAGCTTCGCCCGGGAGATCCTCGAGGCCATCGTGCCCGACGAGCTCGTGCCCGCCCTCGATGGCTCCCTCGACACCCTGGTCACCCAGCGCTTCATCGCGCTCGAACCGGGGTGTCGCGACGTCTGGGCGTTTCGCCACGCCCTCATCCACGAGGCGAGCTACGCCCTCTTGCCCTTCGCCCAACGGCGGCCCCTGCACCAGGCCGCGGCGACTCAGCTCGCCCGGCGCTACGGGCGCGACCCGGCCTACGCCGCCCGGCTCGCCCACCACTTCACCGAGGCCGACGACCCGGCCGAGGCCGCCGTGTACTGCGGCCTCGCGGGGCGCTTCGCCCTCGATGCGTACGCCCACGAGGCCACCATCGACTTCCTCTCCCGCGCCCTGGACTTCGACCTGCGCGCCCGCGGCGAGCGGGCCGTCGACACCCAGCGGGCTGTCTGGTGCCGCCAGATCGCCGAGGCGTACGTCAGCCAGCTTCGGCACCGCGAGGCCCTGCACTGGTACGGCCGGGCCTGGACCCTCGCCGGCTGGTCCCCCCCCCGGGGCAGCCTCGGCACCCTCGCCGAGGTGGGGCGCAACCTCTGGGCGCGCCTGCGGCCCCCGACCCCGACCCACGACCCGGCGCTCCTCGCGCGATGCGAGCAGGTCCTCGCGAGCAGCTCCGACATCTGCTCGACCCTCATCTTCGACGGACAGACCCTCAGCTACCTCCACACGGCCTGCGCGGCCGACAACGTCGGGCGCCTCGTCGAGCGCGGTCGGTACGTGGCCGAGGCCCGGGCCGCCATGGGGTACCTGCTGGTCGCGATGCGCCTCCAGGGGCCGGGCCTGCGCGACCTCGACGTCGCCTGCGAGATCGCAGAGCGCGCCCTGGACGGGCACACCGCCTGCCCCTTCACCATTCGGGGCATGGCCCTCGTGGTGTGCGGCCGCGTCGAGGAGTCGCTGCCCTCTCACCGCCGGGCGATCGAAATCTCCGAACGATTCTCCGAGGGCCTGTGGCGCCACCGGACCCTGTTCATGTGCGCAGAGGCTACCCTGATGCTCGGCCGCTACGAGGAGACCATCGCCCTCATGACCCGGGTGGTCCCCATCGCCCTGCTCGCCGAGCCGTCGAGCGCCGGCCAGGCCACCGCCATCATGGGCCTGTGCCGCCTGCGGATGGGGACGGCCCCCGGGGAGGTCGTCGCCGCCCTCGACGGGCCCGTCGGGGTCGTGACCACCCAGGGCGACCACGCCCTCCAGGAGTTCTCGGCGAAGGCCATCCTGGCCTGGGCCCTGTGGCTCGACGGGCAGGGCTCCCGGGCCCTCGACCTCGCCCGCGAGGCCCTCGACCTCGCCGCCCGCAGCGGACTCAAGTGCTTCTCGTACCTCCGGGCCATCGACGGCCATCTGCACCTCGTGCTCCTGTGCCTCCAGGCCCTCGCGGCGGCGGCCCCGCGCGACCGCAACGGCCTGGCCTCCCTCCTCGCTCGGGCCCTCGCCCACGTCGCCAAGCAGGCCACGATGCATCCCGTCCTCGCGTCCCACCGCGACCTCTGCGCGGGCCTCGACGCCGAACGCCGCGGCCACCTCGCCAAGGCCCGGGCCTGCTTCGTACGCGCCGCCGCCGCGGCCCAGGCCATGGGGCTGCCGTGGGAGGAAGCCTCTGCCTCGCTCGGGGTCGCCCGGCTCTCCACGGGCCCCGCCCGCCGCGCCGCCCGGGCCCGCACCGAAGCCCTCGCCGCCCAGACCCACGACCGACAGCTCGCCCGCGCCACCTCGCTCCTCGCCGATGGAAGCACGCACCCATGACCGCCACGCGGCACAAGATCCTGATCGTCGGAGGCGGCCCCTCCGCCCTCACCTGCGCCTGGGCCCTCACAGCCACCCCCGCCCTGCGCGACCGCTACGACGTCACCCTGCTCCAGATGGGGTGGCGCCTCGGAGGCAAGGGGGCCAGCGGCCGGGCCCTCGACCGCAACGCCCGCATCGAGGAGCACGGGCTGCACATCACGTTTGGTTTCTATGACAACTTCTTCCGGATCATCCGGGAGGCGTACCAGGCCCTCGGACGCCCCCCGGGGCACCCCCTCGCGACCTTCGAGGACGCCTTCCATCCCGGCCAGAGCGGGACGGTCGAGTGGCAGCACGACGCGGCGTGGCGGCCGATGTCGGTGGTGTTCCCGCGCAACGGGGCGGTCCCGGGAGACGGGACCCTCCTCAACAGCGGGCGCAGCTACCTGTGGATGTTGTTCGCGGGGGCGATCGAGGCGACCCTCGGGGCCCCGGCCCTGGCAGCCGTCCAGAACGGGCTCTTCCCCTTCGGAAAGAGATGGGAGGCCAGCGACGGGGGCGACCCCGCCGAGGGGGTCAGCGGTCCCCTCGTGGCCCTCTTCGTCCAGGTCCTGAAGGCCCTCCTCTCGGTCGCCTCGGCCGTCGACCGCGCGGCCCACGCCCTCGCCCCCGAGCTCCTGACCATCCTGGCCGAGGCCGAACGCGCCCTCGCCGCCCTGGTCAACCGCGTCACCGACAGTGACCCCACCGTCGCCCTCCTCGTCTCCTTCCTCGACTTCGCCCGGGCCCTCTTGCGGGGCGTGGTGGCCGACCGGGTCCTCGAGCCCGGGGGCCTCGCCCGGGTCGCTCCCGAAGACTGGGCCGACTGGCTCGTACGGCACGGGATGCTCGACGCCCACCGCGACTGCCCCGCGGTGCGCTTCGTCTACGACGCGGCCTTCTCGTACCCGCAGGGAGGCGAGCGGCCCCGGATGGCCGCCGACACCGTCCTGCTGTGCCTCCTGCGCTTCGGCCTCACCTACAAGGGCGCGGCGTACTTCAAGATGCAAGGGGCCATGGGCGACGTCATCATCGCCCCCCTCTACCAGTGCCTCGTCGCGCGGGGGGTGCGGTTCAGGTTTTTCCAGCAGGTGACCCGGGTCGAGGCCGAGGGCGACCGGCTGACCGCCGTGCGCGTGCAGCCCCAGGCCCGGGTGCACGGGGGCCCCGACGGGTACCAGCCCCTCGTCGACGTGAAGGGCCTGCCGAGCTGGCCCAACCAGCCGTGTTGGGAGCAGCTCGCAGTCTTCCCCGCGGCCTGGCAGGCCGACCCGTCCCGCTTCGAGTCGTACTACGCCGAGCCCCCCGCCCTGCCCGAGGAGGTCCTCACCCAAGGGGTCGACTTCGACACCTGCGTGCTCGCGACCCCCGTGGCCTGCCTGCCCTTCCTCGCCCCCGAGCTCTGCGCCCGGCCCGCCTGGAAGGACATGGTCGACAAGGTTCAGGCCGTACAGACCGTCTCCGTGCAGCTCTGGATGACCAAGACCACGCAGGGCCTCGGCTGGCCCGGAGAGCCGCCCTTCGTCAGCGACTTCTCCGACCCCCTCAACACCTGGTGCGACATGACGCACACCCTGCCCCGCGAAGACTGGCCCCCCGAGCGCCGACCAGGCAGCGTGCAGTACTTCACCGGCGCCCAACCCGGGCCCCCCGTGTGTCCGCCCCGCACCGACCGGGCCTTCCCCGCCCGGATGCTCTCCGAGGCCCTCGACGACGCCGAACGTTTCCTCGACACCCAACTCCCGATCCTCCTGCCAGGCGCCGCGCTCCCGAACGTCCCGCAGGCCCTCGACCCGGCCCTCCTCGTCGACCGGTACGTGCGCAGCAACTGCGAGCCCTCCGAGCGATGCACCCTGTCGCTCCCGGACAGCAACCGCTTCCGGATGAAGGCCGACGGCACGGGGATCGAGCACCTCCGGGTGACGGGCGACTGGATCGACAACGGCCTGTACGCCGCCTGCCTGGAGGGGGCCGTGATGAGCGGCCTGCGCTGCGCCAACACCTTCGAGGGCGTCGACGCGCCCATCGTCGGGTCGCAGCTCGACGCGCTCGTGGCAGCCCCCGCGGTGCCCCCGGTCAAGGCCACGGCTCAGCCTGCGGGGACGCCGTGGCTGGCCCGGTACGCCCACCTGCCGAAGGTCAAGGTGGCTGTCCTTGGCAGCGGGGTCGGGGCCATGGCCGCGGTGTGGGGGCTGCTTCGGTCGCCCCACGCCCCGCGCCTCGAGATCACGGTGTACCAGTACGGCTGGCGCCTCGGCGGCAAGTGCGCGAGCGGCCGGGAGATGGGCGACCACGGACGCATCCTGGAGCACGGGCTGCACGTCTGGTCGGGCATGTACGACAACGCCTTCGCGATGATGCGCGACGTGTACGACGACCTGGCCCGGCCCCACAACACCCCCTTGTCGACCTGGTACGACCCGGACGACCGCGGGCGCAGCGCGTTCTGGCCGCACAGCGCCATCGCGCTCGGAGAGAGGGCGGGGCCGCACCCCGTGGTCTGGCAGATCGAGAGCCCCACCAACCACGACCGGCCCGGCGAGGGAAAGCTCCTCGACTCGCTCGGGGCCTACGTCCTTGAGTTCGTCGAGGTGATGGAGGAGGCCCTCCTCGGTCCAGGGTGGCTCGCCGCCCAGCAGGGCGAGGGGCCCTGGGGCGTCCTGGCCTCCATCCCCGACCGGATCACTGCCTTTCTCGAACCGGCCCGGACGCGTCTGGCGTCGTACCTCGACCCCGCCCTGAAGCACGACCTCGCCGAGGCCCTGCGCGCGATCGAGGCCCTCGAAGAAGGCGCCGTGACCCTGGGCCTCGCGCACCTCGAAGCGCGCATCGATCGCCTGCGTCGCGCCCTCGCCGCGTGCTCCGACGACCCCCCGCGGCTGCGGCAGACCGTCGAGGTCGTCGACTTTGGCGCGGCCCTGCTCCGCGGGACCCTCCGCGATGAGGTCCTCGTCGACGGGTTCGACGCCGTCGACGGGGTGGAGTTTACCGCCTGGCTGCGTCGGCACGGGGCCTCCGAGAGCACCCTCGGGGGAGCCCTCGTGCGCGGCTGGCACGCCTTCGCCTTCGCGGCCCTGGCCGGGGAGATCGAGAACACGAGCATGAGCGCGGGGACCGCCCTGCGCACCCTCTTCCGCTGCGTGGCGACCTTCAAGGGGGCCTTCTTCTGGATGATGCAGGCCGGCATGGGGGACACGGTCTTTACGCCCCTGTACGAGTGGATGAAGGCCCGCGGGGTGCGCTTCGAGTTCTTCCACCGCGTCGAGGAGATCGACTGCACCGACGGGGGAGCGACGACGGGCAAGGTGCAACGGATCGGCCTCGCCCGTCAGGTCGACCTCGCCCCGGGCCTGACCGACTACGACCCCTTCGTCACCGTGAAGGGCGTCCGCTGCTGGCCGTCCGAACCGCGCTGGGAGGCCCTCGACCCCGCCCAGTCGGCCCGGCTCCGCGGCGACGGGACGAGGCCCGCCATCAACCTCGAGTCGCACTACGCCGGCTGGGAGCCGGTCGCCCGGCGCGAGCTCGTGTGCGGGGTCGACTTCGACCTGGTCATCGCGGGCCTGTCGGTCGAGCCCCTGCGCACCCTCGCCCCAAGCCTCCTACGTCACTCCTCGCGGCTCCGGGCCGCCGTGCAGGGCGCCCGGACCAACCAGACCCTCGCGGCCCAGGTGTGGCTCGACTCCACCCCCGCGGCCCTCGGCTGGAAGGCCCCCCCCTCGATCGGGGCAGGCTTCGCCGAACCCCACAACACCTTCGCCGACCTCAGCCACCTGATCGTGCGCGAAGACTGGGGCCCCGACGCTCCCAAGACCCTCCTCTACCTCTGCGGGGTGTACGGCGACGAGGCCGAGGCCCTTCCGCCCGCCAGCGACCACGGGTTTCCGGTACGCAATCAGGCCCGGGTCGAGGCCCTGACCGAGGCGTGGCTCCTGGCCTCGTGGGGGCAGCTCTTCCCGGGGGGAGCCCTGCCCGGGACGGACACCGTGCGCTGGTCGACCCTGCACGGGCCCTCGTCCCTGCGCGGGTCTCAGCGGCTGCGGGCCCAGTTTGTGCGGGGCAACATCGACCCGAGCGAGCGCTACGTGCTGTCGCCGCCGGGCACGGCCGCCGCCCGGATCCGGGCCGACGAGACGGGCTTCGACAACCTCTGCGTCGCGGGCGACTGGCTCTACACGGGGCTCAACGTCGGCTGCGTCGAGGCCGCGGTGATGGGCGGGCTGCAGGCCGCCCGGGCCCTGTCGGGCTACCCCGCGGTGATCGTCGGCGACACCGACCCGTGGTTTGGTCGGCCTGCGGAGGTGAGGGCTACGCCCCGAGGGCGTTGAGGGCGGCGCTGGCGGCGGCGCGGCCGGAGTCGACCGCCCCCTCGACGCTGCCCGAGAGCAGGCGGGTGCGGGTCCAGTCGCCGGCCACGACGAGGTTGGGATACCCCGTCTGGGCGGCCCGGAGCCTGTGCTTCGCCGTGCCCGGGAGGATGGCGGTGTAGCGCTGATCGAGGCCGGTGTTGGGGCGAATCTGGATGGCCTCGACCAGGTCGTTGCGGAGGCGCAGGGGGTCGGTCGCCGCGCAGGCCCCGGGCCACAGGGTGCCGGGGGCGTACTCCAGCCAGGTCGTGGCGTCGAAGACGGCCCGCTGATTCTGGAGGGCGAGGGCCTCCAGGGGCTGCGGGATCCCAGGACCTCGGAGCTGCATCGTGGAGAGCGGGCCGAAGAGGTGACAGACCGTCTTACAACGACCGCCCCAGTCTTCGGAGGCGAGCACGGGGGAGGGATCCTCCCACGTGGCGTACGGCAGGATGTACGACGAGAGGATGGGGGCGGGGTAGTGCCAGCCCAGGGTCTTCGGGTCGCATCGAAACCAGATGCGCAGGGATTGGGTCTCGAGGGCCCCGACGTTGTCCACGGCCGCGCGCCATCGCGGCGAGGCGGCGATCAGGGAGGGGGCCGAGGCGCGGTACATGGTGTGCCGCAGGGCGGCGATGACGACGTCGAAATCGACCCCGTCGCGCAGCACGACCTCGGGGCCGCCCTGAGGGTAGTCGGCAGACTCCAGGGAGGGCTGGAGCGGCAGCAGGGGAGCCTGGGCGACCGCCAGGGGGGTCGGAGCCAAGGGGGCCCCGGGGCCGCTCTCGCTCGGGCGCAGGAGGGTCTGCCACATCCCCGTGGTCTTGGGGCCGTAGACGTGGTCGAGCTGCTCCCAGTTGGGGTCGTCGGGCCACACGACCCGGCCCTTCTGGACGCCGGGGATGAAGGGGGCATAGGCGAAGTCCCCGCCGCGGACGGCGGCCTGCTTCTCGAGCACGACGCGCGCGATGCGCCCGTCCTCGCCCGGCACGATGTCCCACACGCGGTGGAAGAAGGCGAAGCGCACCCCGCGATGCTCCAGGGCCGCGACGATGGGGCCCACGAAGGAGTCGCCGATCTCGTTGGCGAGCTGATAGGCCACCGACCCGCGGTAGTTGAAGAGCAGCTCGAGCACGCAGGTGAGCGACGCCCCCGCGGCGGCGGACGGGTGCTGGGCCGACCCCCCGGCGAAGGCCGCGATGGCGTCGTACCAGACCTGGGTCGCGGGCGAGGTGATGGCGCGCTCGAGGCCCCCGTGGATGCGCAGCCAGGCGCGGAAGTCGTAGGCGTCGAGGGCCTCCATGCCCTCGGGGGTGTAGGCCCGGTCGGTGAGGGCCCCGATGACCACGGTCATCGCGAGGTCGGTGAGGAGGAGCACCCGGAGCATCGTGAGGTCGAGGTCGGCGAGGGGGGTCAGGACGTCGCGGCCGAGGCTCCGAAAGGTCTGGGCGAGCTCGATCATGGTCGACCGGGCGGCGGGCGTCATCTCGCTGCGCACGCGCTCGGCGGCGTGGGCGATGGCCCCCCGGGCGAACCGCTCGAAGGGGTCGGCCACCAGGGCCTCGACCCGGGCGAGGAGCGCCCCGAGAATGCCCCCCGGGGCGGAGGAGATGGCCGCCATGCCCGCCCGGAAGTGGTCGGCCGTGGCGGGGGCGAGGAGGCGCTCGATCGCGGCCCGGAAGAGGCTGCAGACGCCGTGCAAGAGCGTCGGCGGCGCGGCCCCCTCGGGCTCGCTGGCGTTGGGAGGGATCCACAGGGCCCAGTCGGTCCAGGCGTTTTGGTAAAGCTGCTTGAGGAAGATGAAGTCACGCGGCACGAGCTGCTCTTCGTAGGAGCCAAAGCGCGTGTCGTCGTGCTCGGCCAGGACCTGGAAGGCTCCCGCCATGAGGCCGAGGCACTGGTGGTAGCAGCCGAAGAGGTAGTGGGTGCCGTTCTGGTTGACCCACTGCTCTTGGCCGACGCGGCCGGTGCCGCACTGGCCTCCTGCCCGCCAGCCCATCTGGTAGACCGTGACCTCGGGGCGCGGGTGAAGCCTGGGGTCGGAGAGGTGCCACGCGGCGGCGAGCCCCGCAGGACCTGCGCCGAGGATCGCCACACGTTGGGGGGCTGTCATCGCCGTACTGTATCGGCGTGTCCGAGCGGGCCACAGCCACAATCGGCGTGGCGAGCGCGATCCGGCCCCGCCGGCCTCAGTCGCACGCGACGGGGCGTACGGTGTAGCGCACGTCCGCCCCGCGCAGGCCCGTCACGGTGACCGCATAGACCCCGCCGGGGCGGATGGCGGGCATGTCCCAGGAGACGGTGGGGTCGCCGTAGTTGGCGGCCCGGAGTTGGGCTTCGACCATCACGGGCGCCCCGTCGAGGGTGACCCCGACCCGGGTGCTCGACGACAGCCCCAGCCCCGCCGCCGAGAACGACCAGATGCGGGTCATGGCCTGCATCGGGGTCGGTCCCGCGTTGGGCCACGCCACCCACGGCCGGGTGCGGGCCCCGTTGTGCCCCGACAGCACCACCAGGCACGCGAACCCGCCCGCCTGACCGTAGGCCACCGTCGTCAAGGGCTCGAAGAGCATCCAGCGCCGGTGCCCGAGGGTCATCGTGAGGTCGCGGCTGTCGTCGATCCACGACGAGACCGCGTAGGACGGGGTCATGCCGAACCCGCGTCCGCCGCCGATGTTGGACGTGGCCGCCCCCTGGGCCCCCGCGCTGGAGTAGCAGGCCCAGGTGGTGGGCGGGCGGTGGGAGAGCTGGCCGTTGGCGTTCATCATCACGGCGCAGGCCTGGGCGTTGGGCAGGGCGGCGGCGTTCTCGGTGGTGGGCGCGAGGCCCGCGAGCCAACGAAAGGCGTTGGTGAGGCGCACCCCCGCGGTGCGGGTGATCTCCGGCAGGGTCCCGTTGGCGCAACGATCGGCGTCCGCGACCCACCCCGGCAGCGTCCCCCACAGGTCACGATCAAGCCCCCACCGCGCGCAGACCGCCGCGACGTCCCGGGTCGCCGGATCGCCCGGAGGCCCGACCACGCCCCCCGCGTCCAGCGCGCCCGCGTCCCGTGCTCCCGTGTCTCGCGCTCCCGTGTCTCGCGCTCCCGTGTCCCGCGCTCCCGTGTCCCGCGCGCCTGTGTCCCGCGCTCCCGTGTCCCGCGCTCCTGCGTCAAGGGGACCGCCGTCCGAGCCCGCGGCGTCTGTGCCCTGGTCTGCGTCCAGGGAGACCTCGCCCGCGTCGCAGTCCGGACAGTCCCCGCCGGGGCTGGTCGCCCCGCTGCATCCTGCCGCCCACACCACCCACCCGACCAGCCATCCAGCGCGCATGGCCCGACCATCCCTCACCGGGGAGCCCTTGTCACGGCGGGCCGCACACGCACCGACACACGATCGGTCGGAGGACCCCGCGGCGCGGTCCCCAGGGGTGTACCCTCTCGGGCCACAGGGAGGCATCGAGACCCGTCATGGCCATTCGTAGGGTTCGCACCGTCGTCCAGCTCGCGGTCGGGGTCGTCGCGCTCGGGTGCGCCGCGGGGGAGACCCACGTCATTGAACCCGACGCGGGTGTGGCCGCTCGGGACGCCACGGTCCACGACCTCGACCGCCCGGTTCAGGGCCTCGACGTGGGGGCCCTCGATCGCCCCGAGCTCGAGGTCTCTCTGCCTCCCGCCGACCACGGCCCCGATGCCCCGGAGGTGAGCCGGGCGATGTTCTGCGAGGGCTCGGGCCCGCCCGTGACGGTGGGGCCGCCGGGGGCCATGCGCTGCGCGGGGCAGCTCGCGGAGACGGTGTTCCGATACGCCCTGTGCAGTTGTAGCAACCTCGGGCTCGCGGGCTTCTTGCGCACCGACTCGTACGACTCCGCCCGCGGGATGATGGGCCGCGAGCGCGGGGGCGCGGTCGGGGTCAACGGCAACTACTCCATCGTGGGCTACAGCCAGATCGGCGACACCCTCACCATGGCGGGCATCGCCCCCCTGCGCCTCGTCGGGGCCCACACCCTCGACGGCGACTTCAACCTCGGCGGGCCCCTGGAGGTCGTCGGGACCCTCGACGTCCACCGCAACGCCCGCATCCGAAGCAACATCACCGCCCTCGGCCCCATGCGGGTGCGGGGCGACCTCGTGCACCAGAGCGGGGCCGGGGTCCTCGGGGTCCTGCGCGTGGACGGGCAGCGCACGAACGGCAACGTCACCGTCGATCCGCCCTGCGCGTGCGGACCGGGCGAGCTCTTCGACGTGGCCGCGGCCGTGCGCCACGCCCAGGTCCACAACGACAACGCCGACGCGGGCTTCGACCCGACCCGCTTCAACGCCGTGCTCGCCCGGCAGGTCACCACCCTGCCCTGCGGGCGCTTCTACGCCGAGCGGGTGGCGGGCCTCGGCAGCATCGAGCTGCGGGTGGAGGGGCGCACGGCCCTCTTCGTCGGGGGCGACTTCGACCTCGGGGGCTTCTTCGACGTGCAGCTCGGCCCGCGCGGCGAGCTCGATGTCTTCATCGCGGGCTCGGTCCTCGGGGCGGGGTACCTCCGCATGGGGGGCACGAGCCGACCGTCGGGGGTGCGCATCTACATCGGCGGCGACCGGGGGTTTACGCTCCTGGGGGCCTCACGTTTTGTGGGCAACGTCTACGCCCCGCGCGCCGCGGTCACCATCGCGGGCTACATGAACCTCCACGGGGCCCTCTTCGCGCAGAACATCATCACGGGCGGCGACCTCGACGTGCACTACGACCGCTCGATCCTGCGGGCGGGCGATGACTGCCCCGAGGAGCCCATGCCGATGGGGTGCAGGCGCTGCGGGTCGTGCCGGGCCAGCCAGGCGTGCGTAGGGGGAGCCTGCGGGCCGTGCCGCACCGACGCCGACTGCTGCGAGCCCCTGGTGTGCGCGACGGCCACGGGGCGCTGCGAGTCGATCCCGCCGTAGCCCCACGTCCGTCCAGGCCCCTCCGTCAGAACCACATCCCCCACAGCACATACGGCGCGAGCGGGGCCATGGCGAGGCAGGCCGTGGCCGTGATGCGCACCCACACCGCGTCGCGGGCCGCGTCGAGCTCGGCCAGGACCGTGGTGGGGGTCCCCGGGCGCACGTCGTCGGGGCGGAGGGGGAGCCTCCCTGCGCTCGCACGAAACGGCCCCCCCGTACCAGGCCCCACGGGCCCGAGCACGACCGCGGGCCCCGGGGCGAGGGCCGCCCCGTACGACAGGGTGGCGGAGCCTCCGTCCTCGAAGCGCACCGTCCCGTCGGGGTCGAGGGTCGCGGGTCGCCAGAGGCCTTGCCCCGCCCGCCAGCGCCGCGCCCCGCGGCCTGAGGCCAGGGCCAGGGCGCACAGGCCCAGGATGCCCCAGGAGACCGGCACCCACCCCTTCGGCGGGGCGAGGAGGTGGGTGTAGTCCCGCAGCCGGGCCCGTCCGCTGGACAGGCGGGCGGGGGTGGTCCCTCGGGGAGGAGAGAGGGGAGGGGTTCAGGGGCGCGCGGGAGCGGTCGGGGCGGCGGGGGGCCGGCCCGAGCAGGCGGGCTGGTAGCCGCCCGTGCAGGCCTGCTGCTGGAGGCTCTGGGCCCGGGCGGGGTCGCGGCCGACGCCTCGCCCCTCGGCGTACAGTTGCCCGAGCCGCGCGCAGCTCCGGGCGAACCCGCCGTCGCAGGCCCGCTGGTAGAGCACGGCCGCGGCCTGGGGGTCGCGCCCGCCGCCGACGCCCTCGGCGCGGGTGCGGCCGAGCTCGTCGCAACCGCCGGCGTAGCCCGCCTCGCAGGCCCGTTGGTAGAGCCCCACGGCCTGGGCCGGGTCGCGCGGCACCCCGCGCCCTGCCTCCACCAGCAGCCCCAGGTTGGCGCAGGCCTGGAGGTTTCCGCCGTCGCAGGCCCGTTGGTACAGCCGGGCCGCCCGGGCGTCGTCCCGCGCGACCTCGCGCCCGCTGCCAAACATCAACCCCAGCCGGTTGCACGAGATCATGTACCCGCCGTCGCAGGCCCGTTGGTAGAGCCCCACGGCGAGGGGGATGTCCGCGGCCCCGCCGACCCCTGTGGCCCGGGCCCGTCCGAGCTCGTCGCAGGCCCCGGCGTATCCGCCGTCGCAGGCCTGTTGGAAGAGGGTCACGGCCCGGGCCTCGTCGCGCGTGACCCCGCGCCCCTCGGCGTAGGCAAGGCCCAGGTTGGTGCACCCGTGCGGCGATCCGCCGTCGCAGGCCTGCTGATGCAGGGTCACGGCTCGGGCCTCGTCGCGGGCGACCCCCCGCCCGGACCCATAGGCCAGACCCAGGTTGGTGCATCCGTGGGCCAACCCGGCCTCGCAGGCCTGGCGGTACAGGGCCAGGGCCCGGCCCTCGTCGCGGGAGCCGCCGAAGCCGGTGGTGTAGGCCCTGCCCCGCTCGTTGCATGCCGCGGGGTTTCCAGCGTCGCAGGCCTGCTGGTAGAGGGCCACGGCCCGGGCCGGGTCGCGGGTCACGCCCTGCCCCTCGGCGTAGAGGAGCCCGAGGTTGCTGCAGGCTACGGGTTCGTGTTCGGCGCAGGCGCGCGCGTACAGGGAGACGGTCTCGGCCAGGTCGCGGGCGACCCCCCGCCCGGAGAAGTGCATGATGCCCAGGTGGGTGCACCCGAGCATAAACCCCTCGGTGCACGCCCGACGAAAGAGCCCCACGGCCCGGGCCTCGTCGCGTTCGACCCCGACCCCGTCGGCGTGCAGGTTTCCGAGCCGCAGGCACCCTCTGCCCGAACCCGCCTCGCAGGCCTGGGTGTACGCCGCCGCGGCCCGGGCATCGTCGCGGGGCGTGCCGACCCCGAGCTGAAGGGCGATCCCGACGGAGACGCACCCCTCGGCGTAGCCCCCCGTGCAGGCCCGTTGAAAGAGCCGCAGGGCTTCCCCGGGGTCGCGGGGGCCCCCCACGCCCTGGGCCCTGGCCTTGCCGAGCTCGTCACAAGCCCCGGGGTAGCCGTCGTCGCAGGCTCGCACGAAGAGGGCCACGGCCCGGGCCTCGTCGCGCTCGGCCCCGCGCCCGGTCGCGTACGCCAGGCCCAGGTTGGTGCAGCCCTGGAGGTTGTGGGCGTCGCAGGCCCGCTGATAGAGCCCCAGGGCCCGGGCCTCGTCGCGCGGGACCCCGCGCCCCGCCTCGTACATCCCGCCGAGGTGGTTGCAGCCCATGGGGTCTCCGCCCGTGCAGGCGCGCTGAAACAGGGTGGCCGCCCGCCCGGGGTCGCGCTCGACCCCGCGGCCGGTGTGGTAGAGATGCCCGAGGTGATCGCAGCCGCTCGCGCTGCCCGCCTCGCAGGCCCGCTCGAGGAGGCGAGAGGCCCGGGCGAAGTCCACGGGCAGGATGTCGCCGACGGTGAGGGCCCGCCCGAGGGAGAGGCAGCTCTCCGGGTCGCGCCCGTCGCAGCGGACCTCGTGGGCGGCCAGGGCGGCCCGGGGTGACACCGCGGTCGTCGGGCGCGGACGCGCGGCGCAGCCCGCCATCACAACGCCCCACAGGGCCAGGGCAACAGATCGTGTGCGCATGCTGTGCTCCAAGGGGTACCTCCAGGCTCGCATCGTACGTCGCGGGGGCGTCGCGGTCGCCCAGGCAATGCTCGGGCTCGACTCTCCTCCGTGGCAGCCCTCCCCCTGCGGGTCGGTGCACAACAGGCCGCCGAGAGCGACAACCAGGCCGAACGGAAGGTTGGGCACAAAGTGACCATCGATCGCGTCGACGGGGAACAAATTTGCCCCGATATTCGCGAAGTTGGAGAGTTATATATAAATGTGTGAGTATAGCTCATAAAAAATAGAATCTACAGAGTGAGCTGCTTGCGGTCCCAGGGGCTCCTAGCCAATCACGGAAACGACGGAGATAGCCAGAGAACGCCTGAATTCTGCACGAAATGAATGCCCCAGAGAAGTCTGCCGCGGTGGGACATTTGTGATTAGAAGCTTGTACGCGACCGGCGTGTGGTGGTAGCAGAAAAGAGAAAGTCGCTGCGGTATGACGGGTGTCGGGGGGTCGCGGGAGAGTGTCCGGACTCCCCACCGATGCAGCCGCTGCGAAGGAGGCAACATGAAGGACACGCGTTGGAGAGCGGTTCTGGCGATGTTGTCGGTGGCGGTGGCGGCTGCGTGTAGCAGCGACCCCCCCCCGGCCAACAACCAGGACGCGCAGGTCACCGAAGACCTCGGCGAGGACACGGGGACGCCCCCGGTGGATACGGGCAATCCGCCCGTGGACACGGGGATCCCCCCGGTGGACACAGGGATCCCCCCGGTGGACACGGGGGTTCCGCCCGAGGACACGGGGGTTCCACCCGAGGACACGGGCACTCCGCCCGAGGACACGGGCACCCCGCCCGCGGACACGGGCACTCCGCCCGACGACACGGGCACTCCGCCCGACGACG
>CAYUSB010000058.1:0-52133 GCA_964447205.1 uncultured Myxococcaceae bacterium | reverse complement strand
AACGCGAGGTCGAGCTCGATCGCGTCGAAGGGCTCGGCGCGCACCTTCTCCTCGCCCTCCCAGGTGTCGAGCAGCACATAGCGCCCGTTCTCCAGGCGGTACACCTCCAGCGTGCGGATGCGCGGATCGACGATCCAGTACCACCCCACACCCTCCCGGCGGTAGACGCGCATCTTGCGACCGCGATCGTGGGCCTCCGTGCGATCGGAGAGCAGCTCACAGATCCAGTCGGGCGCGAGGGTGATCGCCGCCGTGTCGGGGAGGATCGGCATACGCTCGCGACGCCACCCCGCGAGATCGGGGTCGACGATGTCCGGCGTCTTTCCCAGATGGAGCTCGGGTTCACCGAGGATGACCCAGCCCCCAGGGCCTCCCCGGCCGCGCGTGAAGGGCGGGCCGAGTTCGATGGCCAGGTCCATCGCGGCGCTCGCGTGGGCCACGGTCGGGCGGGGCATGACAAACACGTCGCCGTCGACGATCTCCGCCACCACGTTGTCGGGCGCGGCACGATACGCCGCCACCACTTCGGCGCGGAGGAGGGGAAACTCGGCGTCCATCGCCTGCGCGGGGTCTGCGGCCATCGCGCGCACGACGTTATCACGGCCGCCCCCTGACCACGGCTCCGATCCCCAGCCGCAACCTTCAACGTCCCTGCGCGGGCCAGCGCGCGCAGCGGGTGTCGTCAGCCTTCACTCCGGCCAGGCGCAGCGACACGTGAGGGTCTGCGTATCCCGGACCATGAGCGCGATCTCCAGCTGAACGGAGAAGGGGCTGGGGGTGAGGTCCGCGTCTGGCGTCAGGGCCTCAGGCTGCCTGAAAGAGCCCGCGCTACTCGACCTGGCACCCGGTCGCCATGCCCTGCGAGACGGCGCAGAGGCGGGTGATGGACTGCGTCGTCCCGACCGATACGCGCATGGTCCGGGGGAACGGCTCGTCGAAGGTCTCGGCGAGCTCGGGATCATCGAGCGCGACGAAGGTCGCGTCGCCGCTGTTCGACCGCACGACCGTCCGCCCGTTGGCGCCGTAGCTGGCCGTGATGCGGGCGTAGCTGGCCCGACCAGCCGCGCGCCACAGGCCGTACCACCCGTCGGCGAGGTGCCGCCGCGGCGGAACCCGAAACGCGAAGGACTCCGTTCTGCCATCGGGTCGCCGGGCGGAGATGACGTGGCTGCCTTCGGTGAGGTCGACGCGCAGGTGACGACGCGGCGCGAGGTTGGCGATCGTCGCTCCGTCGAGCGTGACGGCTACGGCCTGGAGCGAGGGGTTGTCGACGACGAGCATGCGCTGACGACGCGGAACCGCTGCGACCACTGCCACCGCGACGCCGACCAGCATGAGCACCGCCGGGACGAGCGCGGCCGCGGCGAGGGCGCTGCGGTTGTTGGTGGGCTCGCGCGCCGGCGCCGGGGCGATGTGCAGCGTAGGCGGCGGGGCGGCGAGCGGGGCGGCCGCGGCGGCGAGGTCGGCCGCGGTCGCGCACGAGAGAGTGAGTTGAAGCAGGCGCACATCGGCGACCTCCGAGGGCGCGACGTCGAGCGAGCTCTGGGTCGGCTCTGACAGCGAGGCGGCCGTGTAGAGTCTCAATCGACCAGCTTCGACGGCGACGGAGCAGGCGGCGCGTTCGAAGCGCCCGCTCCCGGAGCTGGCCTCGAGGAAGAGCGAGTCGGCGGTGACGCGGAGCCTCCCTTCGCGCATGGGAAACACGAACTCCGGGAAGCGCCCGTCGCTTTCGGCGAGGGCTCGCGCGAGGCGCCAGCGCGTCCAGGCCACGTCGGCGGCGACGGTAAGGGATGACCACGGCCATACGAAGGCGCCGCCCGTGGTGTCGGAGAGCGTGAGGAGGTCGCGCCCGTTCGGGTCGCAGAAGGTCAGCGTCGTGACGAGGGTCGCGGGGAGAGGGGCCCCTGGCGGCGCGCCGGTCGTCTCGCTGCGGACGTGCGCGGCGTCGGCGAAGCGCTGCACCCGCCAGGTGAGGTGATGGGTGGTCCCGTGACAGTCACCGACGGCGACGCCGTCGACGCCCACGTACTCCACCCGGTGGTGCAGCGTGACCGCGGCGCGCGCGGCGAAGGCCCCAAAGACGAGCCCGCCAAAGCCCGCGCTGAGGGCGAACAGGGCGTCGTAGCCCATGACGATCGCGAGCCCCACGAAGAGGGTGCCCCCCAGGAGCGCGCCGAAGGTGATGGCGGCGATGCGTACTCCGCGCGAGAGCGTGATGGCGCCCGCGGAGAGCGTCGACTGCGCCGAGCGCAACGGTCCGATCTCGGGCGGCGCTGACGCGAAGAGCACCATGGGCTTTCGCGAAGGGAGTCCGCCGTGCCCGGCGAGCGGGGCCGCCTCGACGGTCGCGCGGTAGGGGGAGCCGTGGGTCATCCGCGGAGTCTACACAGCCCGCTCTTGAGCGCGCCGCACGGACGTGCGTTGCTGCTCCGCGATGCCCCGCGCCCTCCCGCTGCTGGGTATAGGACCTCCCACGGGTTCGCCGCGTCGAGCAGCCGCCCGCCGCCCGCAACAGGGTCACGACTTGATCGGTGACTTGATCGGTGACTTGATCGGTACCGCCGCCCGTGCCCTGCGTGACCGCTTCGCCGTGGGCATCGAAGACGGCCGCCGGGTGGGCCGGGAGGGTGACCGCGAAGTAGCGGTGGTCGTCGTCAAATTCGAAGACCGGCTCGGGCGAGCCATTCTCGCGCATGGCGCGCAGGATCTTGCCGATGCCCGTGCCGCGGCCTTCGGTCAGGTCGAGCTCCTTGAGCAGCTCGCCGATGCGCCGGTTGCGATAGCGCCTCGGCAGCGCGCGTCCTGCGCGGAGGTGGTCGAGCCGGACCGAGCGGTCGGGACCCGGGTAGCTGAGCACGATCAGATCCTCGCGCCCCACCCGCACCTCCACGGGCTCACGCAGCTCGTAGCTCCGATGGTACACGGCGTTGACCACCGCCTCCTCGACGGCCGCCAGCGGGAAGTTGGCGACGCGCGTTGAGGTCGGCCGATCGGGGTGCTTGATCACGGTCTCGTCTCGCGACACTTTCGCGACGATGCCCTTTTTGGACCGTCACCGCCCGCGGTTGCTTCCCCAGCATGTCGATGGCTGCCAATGCCCCGGAGCGACAGCGCCTGCGCCCGTCACGGGGACGAACTCCGAACTCCAGCACGAGACCCCCGGCGTTGTGCCGGGCGGGCCCGGCGTGGTACCGCTCGGCCTGACGCTGCCCCGCCTCGTCCCGTCGCAACGAGAAGAACGCGCAGCCCGGGATGCCCTCCCTGGCAGCCTCAATCTGCCGGGCGGCGCTACCGCCGGGGTCGAGCGCGCTGGCTGGCGGGGTAGACCGCGCGACGCAGCGCGTGCACGAGCCCGCGGGGTACGAGCCCCCGCCCGTCGCGGAAGGGTGAGAACGCCAGAGCCTCCTGGTTGACGTTCGCGCGCTCTCGCAGCGTGACCGTCGCCACCGGCACCCAGGCCCGCCGCCAGCGCCGCCGCACCTCCAGCGTGAGCACGACCCCATGGCGGGCCATGGTCGCGTCGAGGCGCTCTGCGCGGTCGCGCCCAGGGGCGCCGTGGCGGGGATCGGGTCGCAGACGGAGGAAGGCCCGCCCGAAGCCCGGCACGTCGAAGGGCGAGACGGCGTAGTAGAGGTTGTCGAGGTAGTCCGACGCGTCGGTGGTGAAGGGCGCGAGCCCCATCGTCCAGGGGCGCAGGATGGTGGCGAAGAGGAGGTCTTGATCGCCGACGTCGGGCTCGGTCTCGGCGTCGTCACGGCGGCGGAATCGCAGGGCGCAGCCGAGCACGTCGAGGTGCTCCCAGCGGCTCTTCCAGAGGGCGCCCGAAAAGCGCACGAGGCAGGGGCCCGCGAGCACCTCGCCCAGGACCCCACCGCCCTGCAGGGCCGTCACCTCGGCGAGGAAGGCGTCCCCCCTCGGGTGGAAGGTGCGCGCGCGCCGGGCCTGGCTCACGAGCGCGAACAAGGGCGCCGCCGCCCAGCCAAGGCCCACCCCCAGGGTCTCTCCCACCGTCGCGGACTTCTTGGTCATCGGCCCAACATGCAACCGTAGGGGCCGACTGTCATCGGCCCGTCGGTCGCTACGGCGCCCACAGCCCCGTGAGGTCGCGGTCCACTGCGTCGAAGGGCTCCTCGGACTGCGTTCGCCGAGGTCAGCGGTGGGGTTCTCGGCTGGCCACGACGCGGAAAGACGTAAATGCCCGCGCCCCGCAGCCGCCGACCACGGCGCGCGCGCGTGGGAGATTCGTCGCGCTTGCGACGCCGCGCGCCGGCTTCAAGCTGTGATGATGGCCGCCGCTCACCTCAGGCTGCAGGGCGTTCTTCCACTCTTCGATGAAGATCGTGCGCTCCGCGAGAAGGCCCTGGTCGTGCACGAGCGCCTCTGCGCGGCGCACGGGTGCCCGATCCCGTACTTCCACGAGCTCGACCCGCTGAGCGAGCTGATGTCGGCGCTGCTCTCGCACCGCACGCGCAACGCCGACTCGGGCGCCGCGTTCAGGGCCCTGCGCGCGCGGTATTCAGACTGGTCGCAGGTGCGCGACGCCCCCGTCGCCGAGGTCGAGGCGCTGCTGGCGGGCGTCACCTGGCCCGAGCAGAAGGCGCCGCGCCTGCAGGCCGTGCTGCGCAGCATCACCAGGTCCCGCGGCGGAGACCTTTCGCTCGACTTCCTCGCCGACATGCCCGTGCGGGCGGCCCGCGCGTGGCTGGAGCGGCTGCCGGGCTGTGGGGCCGAAGACCAGCGTGGCGGTGCTGCTGTTCAGCCAGCTGCACCGGCCCGCGCTCCCGGTCGACAGCCACCACCGCGTCGCGGCGCGGCTCGGGCTCGTGCCCGACGGGGTGCCGGTGGGGGCGGCGCACGCGATCCTCGAGGCGCAGCTGCCGCCCGACTTCGACGCGCAGCAGGTGTACGACAACCACGAGTCGCTGAAGCTCCCCGGCCAGCGCTGCTGCTTCCCGACGCGCCCCGCGTGCGCGAGGTCTTCAACGTGTTCACGGGCACGGCGCTGCACCGCACGCGGCAGCCCCCTTCGCGGCTCGTGATGATCTTGCGCGGCTTCTACCAGGGCGTGCCCACCCTCCACCTGGCGCAGGAACTGGGCCTCAGCCGACGCCACCTGTTGCCTCTTCGCCATCGTGTTCAGGGCCTCCGCCCTTGAGCGCTTTTCCCCCCCACCCCGCTGCCCGATCGCGTCGTGGAGGCCGACGAGATGCACCACAACCGCCGAGAGTGGGCGCGCGACGACGACGGCGACGGCGTGCGCGAGGTCCACCGCAACACCATGGAGGGACACTGGGTCGGTCTGCGGAACTTCCTCCGACCGTTTCGCGGAGTCAGCAAGTGGTGCCTCGGCCTGTACGTCGCCTTCTCCCAGGGCCTGCACCACGATCGCCGCCACTGCCTCGGCTCTCTACGACTCATCTTCGGCCCCTTCACCTCGAAGGGCCCATGAGCCGGAGTGCCTCTCCGCCTACGGCGTGGGCGCCGGTGTCGGGCGCCCGATCACCCGATCCAGCGCCTCGGAGAGGCCCTCGAGGGAGAACGGCTTGGCGATGAAGCCCCGCACGCCCAGGTCGAGGATGCGCTGCGCCTCCTCGTTGAACGCGTAGCCCGTGGTCAGCAGCACGCGCACGTCGGGGCGAATCTCCTGGAGGGCCAGGAAGGTCGCGCGCCCGTCCATCCGGGGCATGATCATGTCGAGCAGCACGGCGGCGTACGCGTCGGGGCGCTCGCGGAACTTCTCCACCGCGTCCTGCCCGTCGACCGCCGTCTCGACCTTGTACCCGAGCGAGCGGATCGCGCGCGCCGCCGCTACGAGCAGCATCTCCTCGTCGTCGACGAGCAGGATCGTCCCCTTGCCGGGGTGCAGCGACGTGACCGGCGCGGGGGGCTCCGAGGTGCGCGGCGGCGGGTCGATCGCGGGGAGGGTCACCCGCATCGTGATGCCCTTCGGCGCGCGGTCGATCACCTCGATGGTGCCGCCGTGCCCGTGCACGATCCCGTGCACCGTCGCGAGCCCGAGGCCGAAGCCCGCGGTGCCGGTGCGCGTCTTCGTGGTGAAGTACGGCTCGAAGATCCGGTCGCGGATCGCGGGGTCGATGCCCGTGCCGGTGTCGCTCACCTCGAGCACCACGTACTCGCCCGTGGGCGACGGCGGCGGCTCGGGGCACGGCGGGGTGCGGGTGCACTCGACGCGCATCGTCAGGGTGCCGCCGTCGGGCATGGCGTCGCGCGCGTTGACGACGAGGTTCATCACCACCTGCTCGAGCTGCGAGAAGTCGCCGACGATCCACGACGCCGGGCCCTCGATGCGCGTCTCGACCTCCACCTGCCGCCCGAGGGTGCGCTCGACGATGGGGCTCAGCGAGCGCACCACCTCGCCCACCGCCACGGGCGACGCGAGGTTGCGCCCCCGCCGCGCGAACCCGAGGAGCGCCCGCGTGAGGCGCACGGCGCTGTCGGTCACCTGGTCGATCTGCCCGAGCGAGGTGAGCCGCCAGTCTTCGGTCTCGCCGCTGCGTAGCACCGCGACCAGCAGCTTGATGGTCGCCAGGAGGTTGTTGAAGTCGTGGGCGATGCCCCCGGCGAGGTTGCCGATCGACTCCATCTTCTGCGCGCTGAACAGCCGCGCCTCGCTCTCGGCGCGCGCCTTCTGCGCGATCACCTCGGGGGAGATGTCGATGAACGCGATCACCACGTGGGTCATGGCGCCCGCCTCGTCGAACACGGGCCGCGCCTGGGCGCGCACGTACACCTTCCGCCCGTCGGTGCGGTGGATCACGATGTCGTCGACGAGCACCGTCTCGCGCGCCTGCACCGCCAGGACAAAGGGCATCCGCTCTTCGGGGTAGGGGGCGCCGTCGCGGCCGCAGATGCCGTAGGGCGCGGCGTACTCCCCGAGCGCGACGTCGGAGCGCCCCGCCATCCCCATGATCTCCGCGAACATTCGGTTTGCGTAGACGAACTCGCCGCCCGGCACCGTCGCCACCCAGACTCCCACGGGGAGGTCGTCGACGATCCAGTGCGGCTGCTCGGGCGTCCTGGGCGGGGTGCTCATCGGTAAGGGTATTCTACCGCATGAGTGCAAAACGATCCATCGCGACGGCGCCGTCACGCCCGTCGACGGCGCGCCCGCGGCGGACTTTCCCACCGACGACCGGGGCTACGGCTTCGACAACATCGCCGACGTGCTCACCATGTCGCCGCTGCAGCTCGAGCTGTACCAGCAGGCGGCCGAGGCCCTCGTGGAGGAGGCCCTGCGCGACCCGACGCCCCCGTCGGTGCGGCGCCAGTACGAGGCCGAGGGCCTCACGGGCACCGTGGGCGCCGCGAGCGGCTCGGCGTGGAACCTCTGGTCGAACGGCGAGGTCCCCGTGCGCTTCACCCCGACGGGGCCGGGCATCTTCCGGCTGACCGTGCGCGTGGCAGTCGCGCGCGGGCAGCGACGACGCCCGGATGGAGGTCAGACTCAACGGCGCGGTGGCGCAGGCGTTCACCGTGCGCAACGTCGCGGCGTCGCCGGGCGAGTTTCGGCGTGAGCGTCACGCTGCGCACGGCCGCGCCGGCCACCGTGTCCGTCGCGTCTACCAACGACTACTACGTGCCGGCCATGATGGAAGACCGCAACCTCTACGTGGACTGGATCCTCGTCGAGGGCTTCGAAGCGGGCGTACGGCTGGCGCTCCAGGCCGTGCTCTTGTCGCCGCACTTCGTGTTCCGCGTCGAGCTCGACCCCGACCCCACGTCGCACCCGCTCACCGACCACGAGCGCGCCTCGCGCCTGTCGTACTTTCTCTGAAGCCAGCGAGCTCTGGGGGATAGGACCTCCACCGGGTTCGCTGCGTCGAGCAACCATCCATCTGGATCTCAAGCCCATTTTTCGAGTTGACAGATTCCTGGCGATGCAAAGCGTCCTCACGCCCCGACCGTGCTGCGCGGGGCCTCGGCGGTCGACCCAGAGCTCGCTGTTCGCCCGCCACAAAGGGCCGCCCCCAGGCGTTGGCGGCGAAGCGTCAGGACCGCACGTCGTGCCCCGTAAACCGGGTCAACGCGCTGCGCACGAAGGCCCGCGCGCGAAGGTATTCCCCGCGCACCGAAGGCAGGGTGAGGCCGTCGAGACGGGCCCGTTCGTCGGCGTCGAGCACCGCCAGACATGCAGCCTCTTCGTCGGGGTCGAGCGCCGCAGTCACCGGCAGCACCCACACCTGCGCGGTCGCATCGTCGTCCATCACCCTAAGTGGTCTACCGACGGCTGCGGGCATAGCCCAGCAGTTGCTCGCGGCGTTGGCCCTCGCAGGCCGCGCTCTCGCTCACAAAATGATCGCCGTTGCCCGGGATGTAACACCGGTACAAGGGCACCGTGTCGGGCCCGGCCTGGTCGTGGAGGTATCCCACGGGGCCGTTCGGGTGTTGCCCCTCGCAGCCGGGGTCGGCGCTCAGCAGGTTGTGCTGCCCCACGCGGCACTCGTAGAGGAGGTGTGTGCCCGGCCGCGGGTCGCGCCAGAGAAACCACGACTGCTCCTCGCGAAAACCCGCGGGGGCGATGCGCGTGGAGGCCCAGTGCCCGCGGCTCGGGTGGTAGCTGCGACGCAGGCGTGTGTACGGCAGGTCCTCAAAGCCACAGGAAAGCTGCGGCGGCGTGAGGTCGTTGCGGTTGGCGAGGGCCCACACGGCCCAGGCGGGCTTGGGGCTCCGGTCGGGGTTACGCAGGCCGAGACCGAGGCCCGACACCAGCTCGTCGGGGTGGTCGGTCATACGATGGTACACGTAGTTGTCGATCCCAGGAGTCCCAAGCACATTGCGGAAGGTGTCGCACACCGCCGTCGCCTGGGCCGTCAGCGTGCTGTGCGGCGACACGCTGTTGATGCCGCTCTCGGTGAGCTCCACCTCCCAGGCGCTGGGCACATTGGGGAAGGTGCGACGGAGCCAGCCGAGGAGGGTTCCGAGGTTGCCGTAGGTGACCCGGGGCCAGTCGTCGGGGGAAAACGCCGGACGGAGGAGGTCGGGTGCGTAGGGGTGGTAGGCCACCCGCCACGCCCGCGGCGCCACCTGCGGCGCAAACCCGCGCAGAAATGTCTCCCCCGACAAGATCGGACGCTCGGTGCTCGGGGCGTCGAGGCTCGCGCCGAAATGGTGCTCGAGCGAGATGAGCACCCGCGCCGTGGGCTGCTCGGCCATCACCCCGTCGTAGGCGGCGTTGAAGAGGGCGCTGTACGACGCGATCCACCGCGCGGGGTCGCAGGGCGGGCCGCCGTTGCCGCAGCCGATGTCAAACCAGTCGTTGGCGTTGACCTCGTTCCAGATGACGAAGTCGACGACGCGGCCGTGACCGCGGCGGCCGTCGTAGCGGCGCGCGAGCAGTTGCACGAAGCGGCCAAAGTCCCGCGGCGCGGTGGGCGCACAGAAGATCGCAAACCCCGGCGTCGGCGGCGTACACGGGCCCCGGGCCCAGGCGGGTGTTCCGTAGAGGACGCCCGTGACGGCGAGACCGCGGGCGCTGTAGGCCCGAATGGCTCCGTCGACGTGCGCGGGAATGGTGAAACACCGGCCGTCGAAGGCGATCTCGTTCGGTGCCGTGCAACCGCTCTCGCTGCGCCGCGCAGGCTCCCACTCGGCCCACAGGAGGTTGAACGCAACGCCGCCGGTGTTGTTGCCCACCACCTCGTCGAGGTCGGGCCAGTAGTCGGGTTGCAGCGCCTTCACGCGATAGCCGCCCCGCGTGGGATAGGGCAAAGGCGGCCCAAGGTCGGTGCCCACGTCCTGCGCCACAGGCACATCCGGCATGGACGGAACATCCCGCGGCGCAGGCGCATCCATCCCAGGCGGAACATCCCGCGGCGTCGGCACATCCATCCCAGGCGGAACATCCATCACCGCGAGAACATCCGTCACCGCAGGCACATCCATCCCAGGCGGAACATCCCTGGGTGTGGGCACATCCGCCATGGTGGGCACGTCGTCGGGCGCGACGACGTCGTCCACCACAGGGGCGTCGTCGGGCGGGGCGGGCTGGGTCGCGCAGGCTACGAGCGTGAACGAAAGGAGCGTCCATCGAAGCGTTGACACCCACCGACCATCGCACACATCGCCGGGGCGCGCCGTCGTGCGTACGGCTGGGGCATTCGTGACCGCTTGAAGCGCCCGACGGGTCGTGAACCCCCCATCTCTACGATGGCCCCCGCGCCCAGCAGCGACCGTGGCGCCGCCGATCCTACGCGGCGATACGCACTCGGAGCCCCGCACCCGGGGGTGGGCCTTGGGCCGTGCCGCGAAGCCGTCGATGGCCAACACGCAGGGTGCAGCGTGTGGGTGTTTCTCTTCGCTGGGGCCGAGGGGGTTTCTCGCGACGCCGACGCGGCGTTTGGTTTTCAGCCGGAGTCGGACCGTCGCGAGACCAGCGTGCCGCCGTGCTCGCTGCGGGAAGGCCATGCTCGACCACCCAGCCGCGTCGATGCGATCCGTCTTGGCCAACCGCCCCGTAGCGCGGGCGAAGTCTCGCACCTGGCGCGGGTTGACGACCGCGACGGGCATCGCCACGGCGAGGGCCGCGAGGAGAGGCGCTTGGGGAGAGGACCTCCAACGGCCGCGTTGCGCACCGAGCCGCCGAGGGACATGCTGTCGTCCATGCCCCTCGAACTCCCGGCCTACATGCGGCAGTCCAATGTGGAGGCAGTGCGCGAGGAGTGCGCGCCCTACCGCGACATGAGCTTTGAGGAGAGGGCGCGGGAGTTGCGGCTCGTCTGCAGCTCCGTACCGAGGATGTTGGCGACCTACTCCCCGGAGCATCGCGCGCGGCTCGCCGAACTCGACGACCGCCTGCCTGTGAGCACAGTAGTCGCCCTGGCCCGCCTCCGTCGGCACGACCGATGAGTCCCGAAAAGCCGCCGGAAGCCCTCGCACTGGAGTTCGCCGGGGCCCTCGAGGCCCGGGGCATCAACTACGCGCTCAGCGGAGCGCTCGCACTCGCGTACTGGGGCGTCCCGAGGGCCACGAAGGACGTTGACGTCGCGCTCTACGCAGGGAGCGATCAGGCCGATCTGGTGGCGGATGCGGTCGAGGCGATCGGCGCGCAGGTGGATCGTGCCGCACTCCGCAGCCGGTTCGAGGAAGGGGGTACCGAGTTCGCCTGGTACGGCGCGATCCGGCTCGACCTCTTTGCGCCCTCCATCCCGTTCGAACTGGAGGCCTTCCGGACCCGCGTGCGTGTCCCGCTCGGCACCGGCGCTGTGTGGGTCGTCTCCGCCGAGGCGCTCTGTGTCTTCAAGCTCCTCTTTTTTCGCTCGAAGGACATCCCCGATCTTGAGCGGATCATCGGCGTGCAGGGCAGCCGCCTCGACGCCGCCTGGGTTCGCCGGTGGGTCGTAGAGATGATGGGGGCGGATGACGAGAGGGTTCGCAAGTGGGACGAGCTCGTTCGCGACTTCGGCGGCGCTGCGTAGCCCGCCAGCGAGCGCTGGGTCGACCACCGAGGCCCTGTGCAGCACCACAGGCGGCCGACAGATCGCCACGAACAAGGGGGTAGGACCTCCAACGGGTTCGCCGCGTCGAGCAGCCGCCCGCCTGGAGCTCCAGACCCTCTTTCGCGTTGACAGATTCCCCGTTATACGAAGCCCCCTCACGCCCCGACCGTGCTGCGCGGGGCCTCGGCGGTCGACGCAGAGCTCGCTGAACGAATCCAACCACCCCGCTGCGGCTCCACGCGCAGACAGCTCCCCTCGCGCCGTCGTGCCCCTGCACCGCACCCCACCCTCTCCGCCGTCATCGCCGCAAGCGCGTCAGCAAGGATCCCGCGCCTGCGCGGCCCGCGGTGGCTCGTGCGGCACGCCCAGGTGCAGCAGGATCCGCTCGATGACGGCGCGGTCTCGGATGACGGCGATGAACCGCATCCTGCCGTCGCAACGCGGGCACGCGAGCGCATCGACGCCCCACACATGCCGCAGCAGCGTGGCCCAATCCCAGCGGGTCAAACACGACCCTGGCATCGACGCGCCGTCCGCTCCCGCCACGACGCAACGCGCGACCGACGCGCGTGTTCGTCCCCGGTCGCGGTGGTGGAGCCGCCTCGGTCCCGGCACGATGGCCCCGCGCCAGGGAGAGTTGGGCGCAAACACGCCGTGGTAGCGCACCAACGGAAACCGCGGCGGTGGGATCAGCGCGACAAGACAGCCCATGAACTCCTCGGGCCGCATCACCCGATGCGTCGCGCCTCCGCGCCGCGGGATCTTCAGCCGATGCGCGATCGAGCGAATCCTCCAGCAGCTCCACCCGCTCGCTGCACACCGCGGGCCGCGCGACGTAGCGGCATAGCCGCCCCAGTCCGACCCGGTCGTCCTCCTCCACGCGCCCCCCGCATGCACATTGAACCCCCTGAACTCCACCCCCGCCCCCTGCCGAACCTCTTCTCGCTCTCGGGCCGGAGCGACCCCCTCCTCGCCTGCCGCCTCGACACGCGCAAACCGCCCCCGTCCCGCCGCCGTGTCTCGCAGGGCATCGAGCCCGTCGTCCTCGCGCACGGTGCGTATCCGCGCGACCCGCGCCGCCACCTCCCGCAGCACCGCGGCCAGCTCGCTCCGGGTCGGTGCGGGCGTCGGCACGAAGCGCGGGGTGCCGCGAGGAAGGGCTCCTGCTCGGACTGCACCACGCCGTACAGCACCGACTCCGTCGCCGCAACGCCTGCACCCACCACGGGGACGTACTCCGAACTCCAGCACGAGACCCCCAGCGTTGTGTCCCCCGGGCCCGGCGTGCTACCGCTCGGCCCCCCCACCAGGAGCCCCCCAGCATGGGACGCCACGCCTCCGTGCACCGACGCACCCGCGAGACCGACATCACCGTGCGCCTCGACCTCGACGGCACGGGCCAGGCCGACGTCCGCACCCCTCTGCCCTTCCTGTCGCACATGGTCGACCAGCTCGCCCGCCACGGGGGCTTCGACCTCACCGTCGCGGCCACGGGCGACACCGAGATCGACGGGCACCACACCACCGAAGACCTCGCCATGGTGATCGGGCAGTGCCTGCGCGAGGCCCTCGGCGACAAGGTGGGCATCCGTCGCTACGGCGAGGCCACCCTCCCCATGGACGAGGCCCTCTGCCAGGTGGCCCTCGACCTCTCAGGACGCACCTACTATGTCGACCGGCTCGGGCTGCCCAAGGCCACCCTCGGGCGCTTCGACGTGGAGCTCGCCTCGGTCTTCTTCGAGGGGTTCGCCCGCGGGGCGGCGTGCAACCTCCACGTCCGACGCATCGAGGGCGACAACCTCCATCACATCATCGAGTGCAGCTTCAAGGCCCTGGCCCGGGCCCTGCGGGAGGCCGTTCGTATCGAGGGCACGACCCTGCCCTCCACCAAGGGAACCCTCGACCCATGAGCGACACCTCCACCGGTCCTCTCGTCCTGGTCGACCTGGGCATGGGCAACCTGCGTTCGGTCGAACGGGCCCTCCGCGCGGCCCTCGACCTCGATGTCCCTGGGGCTGCCTCGGGCCCCGAGATCCTCGTGTCGAGCGACCCGGGAGCCGTACGCGAGGCCGGGGCCGTGGTGGTTCCGGGACAGGGGGCCTTTGGCGACTGCGCCGAGGCCCTGGAGCGGCACGGCGGAGCCCTCGGACGGAGCCTGCGCGACCACATCGCGGACGACCGGCCGTACCTGGGGATCTGCCTCGGGCTTCAGTGCCTCTTCGAGGACAGCGCCGAGGCCCCGGGACAGCGCGGCCTCGGGGTCTTCGCTGGCTCGGTCGACCCTCTGCCCCCCGACGCCCACAACCCCGACGCCACCCCCTGCAAGATCCCCCACATGGGATGGAACACCCTCTCCCTCCCCCCCTCCCCCCCGACCGACCTGCTGGTCGACGGGCAGTGGTTCTACTTCGTGCACAGCTTCCGCGTGGTCCCGCGCGATCGGTCCCTGATTGCAGCCGAGAGCCACCATGGGGTTCCCTTTGTGGCCGCGGTGGCCCGGGGTCGATTGCTTGGGGTTCAGTTTCACCCCGAGAAGAGCCAGGGGGCGGGCATCGACCTCTTGCGCCGGTACTTCGCCGCGGTGACCCCATGGAGGTGATCCCCGCCATGGACCTCCTCGGAGGCCGGGTCGTGCGCCTGCACCAGGGCGATTACACCCAGGTCACCGTGTACGCCGACGACCCCGTGGCCATGGTCGCCTCCTTCGTCGAGGCCGGGGCCACGCGGGTGCATCTCGTCGACCTCGACGGAGCCCGGGACGGAACCGCCACCCAGGGGCCCCTCCTGGCAAAACTCCTCGCGCGCTTCGGGTCGGCCCTGCGGGTTCAGGTCGGCGGGGGGGTGCGCAGCCTCGACCAGGCCCGGGCCTACCGCGACGCCGGGGCCCACCGCATCGTGCTCGGAACCCGGGCCATCGAAGACCCCGACTTCGTCTCCCAGTGCGCGGAGATTGTCCCCGTGGTGGTGGCCCTCGACGCCCGCGACGGACGGGTGGCCACCCGCGGATGGACCACCCTCACCGACCTCCTGGCCACCGACCTCGCCCGCGACCTCACCGCTCGCGGGGCCTCGGCCGTGCTCTACACCGACATCGCCCGCGACGGCACAGGGTCCGGCCCCAACGTCGAGGCCACGGCCCGACTCGCCGAAGCCATCCCCGGGATCGAGGTCATCGCCAGCGGAGGGATCGGCTCCCTCGATCACCTCCGGGCCCTCGCATCCCAGTCCACCATCACCGCCGCGGTGGTCGGTCGGGCCCTCTACGCCCGGGACTTCACCCTCGTGCAGGCCTTCGCCGCCGTACGCCCCCCGGAGCGCCGCCCATGACCCTCGCCAAACGCCTCATCCCCTGCCTTGACGTACGCGACGGTCGGGTCGTGAAGGGCGTGCAGTTTGTAGGGATCCGCGACGCCGGGGACCCCGTCGAGGTGGCCCGGGCCTACGACCGCGACGGGGCCGACGAGATCACCCTGCTCGACATCACGGCCACCCACGAGTCGCGCGACATCCTGCTCGACGTGGTGACCCGCACCGCCGACACCGTGTTCGTGCCCCTCACCGTCGGAGGCGGGATCCGCAGCCGGGCCGACGTCGACGCCATCCTCCGGGCCGGGGCCGACAAGGTCTCGGTCAACTCCGCCGCGGTCGCTCAGCCCGACCTCGTCGACACCATCGCCGCGGCCTACGGACGGCAGTGCCTCGTGGTGGCCATCGACGCCCGCCGCCGCGACCCGGGCGACCCCTCCCAGGGCTGGTCGGTGTTTACCCACGGGGGTCGGCGCGACACAGGCCGCGACGCCCTCTCCTGGGCCGCCGAGGTGGCACGGCGAGGGGCCGGCGAGATCCTCCTGACCAGCATGGACCGCGACGGAACCGGGGCGGGCTACGACCTCGACCTCGTGCGGGCCGTGTGCGAGGCGGTGACCGTCCCCGTCATCGCGAGCGGCGGGGTGGGCACCCTCGAACACCTCGCCGCGGGCCTGCGCCCGGCCCACGCAGGGGGCGGTGGGGCCGACGCGGCCCTGGCGGCCACGATCTTCCATGACGGACATTTTACCCTCCAGGCCGCCCGGGCGTACCTTCGGGGACAGGGGCTCCCCGTGCGGGAGGTTCCCTCAGTGAGGGCGTGAGCACGATGGTCGAGGCAGTGCGGCTCGATGCGCTGACGGAGGAGATGGCAGGACGGGGCGTCCCCCTGCAGCCCGAGACCGCGTTGTTTGTGGCCCTCCTGGCCGTGGAGGCCATGCGGGTACGGCCCGCCGTCGTCACGGCCGAAGACCTGAGCATCGACCCTGAGGGGGCCGTGCACGTCCGCCCCGAGGCCCCCACCACCGACGACCTCGGGGCCATGCACGAGTCCGTGGTGGCCCTCCTGGAGACCCTCCTCGTGCCCCCGCCCGCGACCGTGCTCGACCTCGGGGCCCGGGTCCGGGCCGGGGAGCTGGCCACCCGGGGGGCCTTCCTGGCCGAGCTCCAGGCCATGCTGGTCCCCCTCAACCGGGCCGCGGCCACCCGCATGCTGGGACGCCTCGTACGTGAGCACGAACGCACCCGCCGCCCCGCCCCCTCCTCCGCGCCCGAGACCCCCGCGGAGGCGCCTCCCGACCCGGCCACAGACCCTGCTCCGGGCGCCGCCCCTTCCGCCTCGCAGGAGCTGTCCGCGGCCGACGCGGCCGACACGGTCCTCGACGCCCCGGTGCGCCGCGACTGGGACGACGACGACCCCTTCCCCGCGCCCAAGCCCTCGGCTCCGCGATGGCTCGGGGTGGTCCTGCTGTTCGTGTCCATGGCGGCCCTGGGGGCGAGCGCCATGTTCCTGTGGTCGCGGCTGCGGTAGCATCGCGGCCCCGCCATGAACCGCCCCCTGACCCTTTCGTTCGTCGTGACTGCCCTGGGTGTTGCGGCCTGCCGCAACGATCCGCCCGCCCGACGCCCCGCGGCGCGAGACAGCGGCCGGGCCGTAGCCGCGCCCAACCCCGCCCCAACCCCTCCCCCCTCCGAGCCCGAACCCGTCGCCCTCCCGACCCCCTCCCGCGGCGACGCGGCCGTCCCGCGGGGACCGACCGGTCCCGGGGTGTTCGCCGAGCAGCTCGACGGGGGGGCCACCGTCCGCGGCAACGTCGAGCTCGGCCCCGCCGCCGTCATGTCCGGGGCCGACCGTATCAACCACGACGCCCTCAACACCGCCCTGCGGGCCCTCATCCCGCGATTTCGGGAGTGTTACCGCGGGGCCCGGGTGGCCGACCCGAGGGCCTCGGGTTCGGTCAACCTCACCTTCGTGATCGGCGAGGACGGACGGGTGCGTTCGGTGTCGTCCATGGAGATCCCCGACGGGTCGGCCGTCGACTCGCTCCCGCGTTGCACCGAGATCGCCCTGCGCGGAGCCACCCTGCCCCGCCCCCAGGGAAACAGCACCGTCGAGGCCGAGATCCGGGTCGGGTACATCCCCCTGTGAGCCCCCTCCCGCCCCTCCTCGGCCCGCCCGGGGTCGGCCGTTGGGCCACCCTATGGCAACAGGCCGGGTTTCTCCTCGACCCCTTCGCCATGGTGGCCGGACGTTTCGCCCGGTACGGCGACCTGTACCGCGTCACGACCCGCACCGGCGATCTCTACGTGGGCAGGCACCCCGACCACCTGCGAGACGTCCTGGTCACCCGGGCCGCCGACTACGGCAAGGACCACACGGCCTTTCAGCAGCTCTCGCGGGTCCTCGGAGAGGGGCTCCTCACCACCGACGGGTCCGTGTGGCAGCGGCAGAGGCGCCTCGTGCAGCCCGCCTTCGCCCGCGGTCGCATGGAGGGATACGCCGCGGTGATGGTCGACGAGGCCGCCCGCACCCTCGCCTCCTGGGGCGACGGAGAGACCCGCGAAATCTCCGCCGACATGATGGCCCTCACCCTCCGCATCGTGAGCCGGACCCTCTTCGGACACGACGCCGGCGGAGACATCGCCCCCGTGGCCGAGGCCATGCGCTCGCTGCAAGCGCTGGCCGTGCGCCCCGACCTCCTGCCCGCGTGGTTTCCGTCGCCAGGGAGGCTCCGCCTGGAGCAGGCCACGGCCACCCTCGACACGATCATGCACGGCCTCATCGAGGGCCGCCGCAAGGCCGTCGAAGGGCCCCCGGCCGACGACCTCCTCCAGCGCCTCCTCGACGCCCGCGACGACGAGGGAGACGGCGAGGGACTGTCGCAGAAGGAGATCCGCGACCAGCTCGTGACCCTCTTCCTCGCGGGTCACGAGACCACCTCCCACGCCCTGGGATGGACCTGGCTCCTCCTGTCGCAAAACCCTGAAGCCGCGGCCACCCTGCGGGTCGAGCTCGACCGGGTCCTTGGGGGGCGGGCTCCGACCCTCGCCGACCTCGACGCCCTGCCGTACACCGAGATGGTCCTCAAGGAGGCCATGCGGCTCTATCCGCCGGTGTACATGCTGGCCCGCAAGGCCATCGCCGACACCACCCTCGGGGGGTATCCCGTGGCCGCAGGGTCGGAGGTGGTCCTGTGGATCTACATGACCCACCGCGATCCCCGCTGGTACCCCGACCACGCCACGTTTCGACCCGAGCGGTTCGCCCCCGAGGCCGAGGCCGCCCTGCCGCGGCTGGCGTGGGTTCCGTTTGGGGCGGGGCCAAGGGCGTGCATCGGGCGGGCCTTCGCGATGATGGAGGCGAAGCTCCTGCTGGCCACCCTGGCCCAGTCCTTCCGGCTGGAGCTGGTCGCGGGACACCCCGTCGAGCCGCTGCCCCGAGTGACCCTCGTGCCCCGCCACGGCCTGAAGATGACCGTCCATCGCCGCAGCCCGGGTTGAGCGGAGACGAGGTAGACTCCAGGCCATGACTGCCGCCACGCGCCTGAGGATGGACGCAGACAGCTATCTCGCCATGGAGGGTGGCTCCCAGGAGAAACATGTTCTGTGGGACGGGGAGGTCTTCGTGATGGCCGGGGCCTCGCCTGCCCACAACGCCCTGGTGGCCAACGTGTTGGGGGAGCTGCGGTCCCTCACCCGCCACGGGCCGTGTCAGGTGTACGCGTCCGACCTGAAGGTGTATGTCCCGCGCAAAGAGGGGTTCGTATACCCCGACGCGTCGGTGGTGTGCGGACCCCTGGAGTTTTACGGCACGACCCGCGACGTCATCACCAACCCCACGGTGCTCGTCGAGGTGCTCTCGGAGGGGACCGAGGCCTTCGATCGGGGCGACAAGGCCTCAGGGTACCGGGCCCTGGCCTCCCTCCGCGACCTGCTGTTCGTGTCTCAGACCGACCGGATGATCGAGCACTACACCCGACACCCCGACGGATCCTGGCTCCTGCGGGAGTACATCGGAGCGGCCGAGGTGCCCCTGGCCACCCTCGGGGGCGTCCTCCCGCTCGCCGAGGTGTACCTCAAGGTCCTCGGAGCCTGAGGCGGAGGCCTCCCGGGCATATCCCGATATGCCCGGAGGGAGTGCGGCGCGCGGGGGAGGAGGCGGGGGAAGCCGCAAGGGCGCAAGGGTCGCAAGGGCCAGAATTTTGTGGTGGGCAGCGGGCAGGCGCCGATGCCCACGGGGCGCCGAAGGGGTGGTGTGGAGCGAGGGCCCTGTCGCCCGCGAAGCGTCGTGGGCGGCACGCCGACGCTCCAACCCACAAAACCTTCTGGCCCTTGCGACCCTTGCGCCCTTGCGGCTTCTGTTCTCCGTTGCTCGGCGCCAGTCGCTCTCCAGCCTGACAGGACCCTCAGTTGCAGGAGTCGCCGACGGCGGTGACGGAGGAGTTCCACGTCGCGCTGCTGCCGCCGAAGGTCGACGCGCAGATCGTCGCGGTCCCGGTCGCGGTCGCGGGGCAGGTACACGAAGATCCATACCCACACGCGTCGTCATTGGAGCACACGCACGCGCCGGTGACCCGCGGGTAGGGGTCGCCCCGGTACGAGCCGCAGGTGGAGATGGTGTACCTGCGACCCGCGACGACGGGGAAGGTGTACGACCGGAGGCAGGTGACCCCGCGGCCCCCGTTCGACCCGCTGCCCGAGAACCCCGAGACACAGAGGGTGGAGCAGGTCGAGCATGTACCGTTCGCGCAGGCCAGCCCCGTCCCGCAGGGTACGCCCGGTCGCGCCCGGAGGGCAGGTCACGGTCCCCGGAGCGCACGCCCAGCTGGAGCACATCGTGCCCGTGCAGGTGGAGCCCGAGGGGCAGAGGGTGTCCATCGCGCTCTGCCCGTCGCTCGCGCACACGCGGAGGGTCCGGGTGTCGACGCAGGTCGTGCTGCACACCTGCCCCGGGCACATCGGCGTGGTCGTACACGCCACGGGGGTCAGGCAGCGGCTGGCGAGGCAGATCCGACCCGCTCCGCCGCAGTCGTCGGCGCTGTTGCACTCGACGCACCGCCCCGCGAACAGGTCGCACACCAGCCCCAGGGCGCTGCACTCCCGATCGGATCCGCAGCGCGCCGACGAGGCGTCCGGCGCATCGGACGGGGTCAGGACATCCGACGGGCTCGGCACCTCGGAGACATCGGCTGGCGTCGCGTCCAAGACGTCGGCTGTTGTCGCATCGAGGACATCGGACGACATCGCATCGAGGACATCGCCCCTGTCAGGTCGGGCCTGGATCCGCTGGAGGGCGCCATCGGGGAGCAGGCCATCGGGGCCACCGCAAGGACCACAGACGAAGTCAATCTCATGATTTGTACTTCCTTCAGCCCCTCCGCCGCGAAGCACCCGTCGGGGATGGGCCCCCGTTCCCTCGCCGTCTCGGAGGCACGGTAGGGGCTCCGTCATGCCGCAGTCGCAGGCGTTCTCCAACGACCCCTCCGGGGCCCTGTCCACGCGATCCGACCCCGCACCGCACCCTCCGGGTTGTTATGGTAGACCCTGTCATGGTTCGTGTGGCCCAACTGTCTGACCTCCACCTGGTGGAGACCGATCACGCCGCCCGGCGTGGCGTGAAGAAATGGAGGCTGGCCTACCTGTCGGCGCACCGCCGGCTCGACCCCGACGACCGGGTGTCGCGGGCCCGGCGGGCCCTGGAGGCGGCTCGGGCCGCCGACGTCGACCACGTGGTGATCACCGGAGACATCACCGAAGACGGGACCACCGCCCAGTTTGAGCTCTTCGCCACCCTCCTGCACGACAGCGGGATCGCGGCCTCGCGTTTCACCCTCGTGCCCGGCAACCACGACGTGGTCGACCGCCCCGAGGCCTGGGAGCAGGCCCTCGCGGGGCCCCTGCGGGCCTTCCGCCCCACGAGCCGCACGGGCGAGGACGTGGTCGTCGGCGACCTGGCCCTCGTGCCCGTGAACACCACATTTTATCAGTTCTGGTTGTTCTCCGCGGGGCGGATGGCTCCGTCGCAGGCCGAGCGGGTCGGGGCCGCCGTCGCCCGCCACCGGGGGCAGGGGCGGGCCGTGGCCCTGGTGCAACACCACCCGGTCACCCCCCACGCCTCGTCCATCGTGCAGTGGGTCGACGGGATGCGCGACACCGCCCGGTCCCGGACGCTCCTCGACGCCGAAGACCACGTCCACGTCCTCCACGGCCACATCCACCGCCGACGCGACCGGGTGATGACGACCCTGCGGCACCCGCAGGTGTTCTCGGCCGGGGCGGTGGTCGACAGCGACGACCCGGTGCGGTTCTACGCGGCCGAAGGGGGCTCTCTGCGGGCGGCGTAGAAATGCGCGGACGGGGCGGGTGCGGTCAACGCCCTGCCAGCCGCCCCGCGATCTCCTCCCACCCCCAACCCGTCACCTCCCGCGGAACCCTCCCCCGACCCCCCGGGCACATCGCGTACACCTTGCCCACAGGCTCCGCGGACCAGCTCAGGTGCAGGGGCCGGTCGGCCCCGTACAGGTACATCCGGTCGTACGGCAGGGCCTCCCGCACGAAGGCCGCCACCGTGAGGGCATCCACCCCCGCCACCCGCAAATCACAGGCCTGCCCCCCGCGCCCACACACACGAGCGCCGCGCGGCCCGAGCTCGCTCCCGCCGTGCTGATCGAGCGACGGGGCGATGCGCCCGGGGATGCTCCGCGTCAGCCCAGAGCCCGCGAACCCATACGTGATCTCCACCGCCCCGAAGCGGTCGTGGAGCGGGTCGAGGAGCGTCCGGGCGAGGGCGGCGAGGCCCTCCCAGGTCTCGTCGCGAAGGGGTATGTTGGCCACGGCCCCGCCCTCTCGCACGAGGCGATGCCAGGTGTCTCCGCACTCGATCAGGTCGGCGTAGGTGAAGTACCGTGCGCAGCGTTGACGGAGGTCGAACACAGCCGATGACCCATTCCTCGACGGAGTCCGTACGCCTCTGGGAGCGCCTCGTCGAGGGGCTCCCGGGCGGGAAGTGCGTCGGCGACGACCGGTATGTCCACGTCTCGGCCGTTCCGCCCCACCTCGCCGAGACCGTCGCGGACATCGCACGGTGCGCGGGCTGTGACCCCGGGGACGTCGACGTGATCAAGGTCTCCGCTACCCGCAGCCGGGTGTCGCTCCTGAAGTACCCGGGGTTCTTCACCGAGGCCTTCCCCACCCTCGCGGCCTCCTGGCGCGTCGACCTCGCCGACGGAACCGCCGACGCACGCACCTTCCGCCCCGACGGAAACCCGCCGGTTCTGCACCGCAAGGAGCTGCTGCTCCCCGAGGGGCACCCCCGCCGCGCGGAGTTTGCCGCACTCACCGCCGCGGCCGAGGCCCACGGGCTCTTCGCCGACCCCACCATCATCGGCCACCGCCTCCAGTGGGAGGAAGAACTCCGGGCCCGCGGACTCGCCGTACACCACCACCAGCTCGTGGCCCGCGGGGACGAGGCCCCCGTCCTGCGGCACCGCACGGCCATGGCCCGCAGGACCCTCTCCACCCCCATGCAGGCCCTGTGGCGGCACGGGTACCTCGCGGCTCCGCACACGGTCTTCGACTACGGCTGCGGGCGCGGCGACGACCTCGGGGCCCTGCAGGCCATCGGCCTCGAGGCCACGGGATGGGATCCGCACTTCTGCCCCGAGGGGGTTCGGGCCCAGTGCGATGTGGTCAACCTGGGGTTTGTGCTCAACGTCATCGAAGACCCCCACGAGCGGGCCGAGGCCCTGCGAGGAGCCTTCGGGCTGACACGCAAGGTGCTGTCGGTGGGGGTCCTCATCGGCGGGCGCACGGCGTACGAGCGCTGCCGCCTCTTCCGCGACGGGGTCCTCACCTCCCGCGGAACCTTCCAGAAATACTTCACCCACCCCGAGCTCGGCACGTACATCGCCGAGACCCTCGGGCGCGATCCCGTATCCGTGGGTCCGGGTCTGTACTTCGTCTTCCGCACCGACCGCGACGAGCAGGACTTCCTCGAAGACCGCCAGCGATCGGGCACCCTCCTGCCCCCGACCCCGCCGCCCCGTACGACCCCCGCGCCCACCGCGCCCGCCCGCGCCCCGCGCAGCCCTCCAGGTGCCCCGAAGGCCCCGCGTACGAAGCCCGCCCGCAAGGCCCCTGAGGCTCTGTCCCCCGAGCTCCTGGAGGCCCAACGCACCCGACGGATGGGCGACCTCCTGGTCTTTTTCGCCCTCAACCTCTTCGAGCGGCGGCGGTCGGCGGGGGCCTTGGGGGAGCGGGTTCGGGCCGATGTACGACGGCTCTGGGGGAGCCTTCCCCGGGCCGAAGAAGCCGCCCGTGCCCTCCTCTTCTCCCTGGGCGACCCGAGCACCCTCGCCGCAGGCTGCGCCCTCGCCGCCGAACAGGGCCTCGGATACCTCCTCCCCGGCGACTCCCTCCAGCTCGACGCCCGCCTCGTCAACGAGCTCCCGCCCGCCCTTCGCACCTACCTCGGCTGCGCGGGCAAGCTCCTCGGCGAGGCCCAGGACGCCGACATGGTGAAGATCCACATCGGTTCGGGCAAGGCCACCCTCCTGCGTTACGACGACTACGACGGGGCGGCCATCCCGATGCTGGTCGAGCGGGTGAAGGTCGACCTGCGACGGCAGCAGGTGTTCGGGTTTCAGTACGGCGAGAGCTTCGAACCGCAGCCCCTCTACCTCAAGTCGCGCTACATGCACCCCGCCCTGGAGGGCTACGCCGCCCAGCGGGCCTTCGACGAAGCCCTGCAAGCGCTGCCCGGCTGGAGCGACGTTGGGTACGGTCCGCCCCTCCGGGACCTGGCCTTGCACACCCTGGAGGCCCCCCCGGGCATGGTCATCACCCTGCCTCCGCCCGCCTGAGAGCGCAGAACGGGGCCCGACGAACTTCACCCCCGTTGCCGCCCTGGGGAATTTGATGCTCGCCATGCCGTACGGCCTCTTCTAGGATCTGTGCCGTAACCTTGACCCTCCCGATACACGATGTGCCCGAGGTCTCTGGGGAAGCCGACATCGCTTTCCCATTGGGCCTCCTCACGCCACTCCACACGCTGTCGCTCCCCGTGGAGGTCGGCAGGTTCCTGCACCGATATGCGCTGGTGACGGTTAGCGACGTGGTGGCCCTCCATCCCACAAGACTCCCGTGGGAGAAAGACTTCGGCCGCCGCAACCTTGCTGCGCTGCGGGCCGCCGTCGAGCAGGTGTGCGGCACCACCTGGGAAGAGGCCTGGCTCCAGGGTCGCGAAGGCGAGCCGGTAGAACAGGTAAAAACCGCGCCGTCCGCCAAACCGAGGCCACCGGAAACGAAGTGGACGGCCCTGGGTCTCCGCATGAGCGCCGAGAAGGCACAACAGCCCCTCGCGACGGTGCCCGGGGTTCCGACGCGGGTTCTGGGGTTTGCCAAAGACCGCGGGATCACCACCGTGGGGCAGTTGTTGGCGCTCCCCTTCGCGGAGTTGAGCGCCCCCCGGGCCCTCGGACCGCTCACCCTGCGCACGACCCTCACCGCGCTCTCCCGTCTGGCCAGGAAGAGAGGCCTTAAACCGCACCGTGACCTCGATCGTTTCGCAAGCCTCGTCGACCTCTGGCGGGCAGAGACCGCCTCGCTGCGCTCTGTCGACCGGCAGGTCGTGCGCTCCCGGAGCGGCCTCGACGCTCCCGCGGCCACCCTCCAGGAGGTGGCCACCACCCTGAAATTGACCCCCGAACGCGCGCGGCAGATCGAGGCCCGGGCCCTGGCAGAGATGCGGATTTCGCCGTGGTGGGTGGAGCCCCTCCGGGCCCGTCTCGTCCGTCACCTCGGGGCCGATGCCGTGTCGCTCGACGCCCTGGTCCAGGGAGACCCCTGGCTCGCACCGCTGCACGATCACCCTGATCTCTTTCTGTTTGTCAGCCAGCACTTTCTGGGCGGGCAGTTTCACATCGTAAACCCTGGCGGTGGGGTGTTTCTCGCGCGTACGCGTCAAGAAGATTTCGACAAGGCCTGGCGCCGCCTCGACCAACGATTGGCAACCCAACGTTGGCCAGCACCCCGGGCGTCGCTTGAGACGACGATCGCAACATGCGGCGCGGCCTTGGGGGAGTTCGGGCGACAGTGGCTCGCAGCCCGGGTCGCTCCGTTTCTGAACGTCTCCCCGGAGGGTCCCCAGATCCTGGGCTACAACAGCCCGCGGCAGCCCGAAATCGTCGCGTGGTTGCGGGCGCGCGGCGAGCCCGTGGCGGTGCGTGATCTCGTCCAACAATTCGGGCGTGGTTTGTGGCCCGAAGAGATTGTGTACCTGGAGTCGGCCATGGTTGCATTGGCCGAGCAGTTGAATGGGTTTGCGGCCCTGAGGGACGTCGTGGTGCCTCGTTGTGTCAAACACATGAAGGCCCATGGTCCCGGTCGGCCGTGGTCCAGCGCGGAGCTGGCCGCGATGTTGGGCGACGATCCCACCCTGCTCCCATGGTTTGGCCCCGCGGCCCTGGGCTCGATGCTGCAACAGAGCCCCCAGCTACGTTCTCTGGGCCGGGGGATGTTCGCGCTGGCGGCCGTCGAGGGCGAGCGGATCCCGCTCCGTGGGGTCATCCTGGAGGTCCTCCAGACCGCGGGGTCATCCCTGGCGTTGGACGAGATCGAGCGCCGGGTGATGGCCCGTCGCGGCGAGGCCGCCCCGGGGGTGCTGGCGGCCCTGCAGCGGCCCCCGTTCGTCGAGGTGGCCCCGCGCCACTATGGCCTGATCGAACGCGATCTTCCGGGCGGCCCGGACGCCGCCGCCCAGGCGGTCACGGCGCTGTTGCAGACCCTCGCCCAACACGACCGGGGCCTCTGGCTCCAGGACGCCCTGGCCCCTCTGGTCGACCAGTCTACGTTCTTCGGGCGTTGGACGACGCCGATGTTGCGTTCGGTGTGTCGGCACGATCCCCGATTGATCACCAGCCCCGCGGGGGCCGTGGGGCTGACCGCGTGGGGCAACGTTCGCGCCCCGAGCCGAAAGGGTGTCGCAGGGAAGGCCCCGTCGGCGCCGGCTGAGGCGGTTCCGGCCGAGGCGGCTCCGGCCGAGGCGGTTCCGGCCGAGGCGGTTCCGGCCGAGGCGGCTCCGGCCGAGGCGGCTCCGGCCGCGCCGCCTGCGTGGCCTGAGCTTCCGGCGGAGTTTGTGGCGCGCTGGGAGGCGTTGTGTGCCGTCGAGGACGCGGGCGAGGATCTGGGGCGGACCGTCGACGCCCATGTTCAGGGGTTTTACATCAACGCGTCACCCCGCCCTGCTTTCGATTTGACCAAGGTGCTGAAGGCCCGGCGGGCCTGCCATGCCCTGCTCGCCGACGCGGCTTCGGCCCCGGAACCCTTTCGCCATGCAGCGCGGGCTGCGGTTCGTTTCTTCGTGCGCAACGACAACACCTGGGACACGAGCCCGCGCGGCCTCGACACCAGCCTGGCGGTGCTCGAGGCCGTGGCCCGACACCGGGACGACAAGGCGCCCGAGAAGGCCGGAGACGCCGGGGCGAAGGGGTCGAAACGGAAACCTGCCCCGAGGTGACCTCGCTCTCGCCCTGAGTTCGGGTTCGACGCTGTGCCGCCGGAGGGCTCCCCCAGGGCCTCGCCACGTCTTTCAGGCCACGTTTAATGCCAGCTCAATTGCTGAGCGACGCAGAGGTTCAAACTCATCTTTTCTTACCCACAAAAGGGCATGCTCCGGAAGCTGAAGATACGTCGCCGCGGCGATCCCGCGTGTTTGATCGTGCGCCGTGCCAATTGCGCGCATAGTACCGAGCGACTCCAGATCCAGCCGATGCCGGATCAGATGATTGGACCAGCGCGTGACGTGCCCCGCAGAGGCTAGGAAATCGAGTTTACTCCTGTTGCATTGATCGTGAGCGACGACAAGATTCTCGACAACATTCGTTGGGAATCGTGACCATGGAATGAAGTGATCAACCTCGCTCTTGATGCTGAGTCGACCGTCACAGAAAAAGCATCGACCGCCCTGAAGCTCCGCAAGAGGATCGCGAATCGGGGCAAGACTATTACGTTCTCGGTCAAAGAGAAATCGCTCAAGATCTTGTTCTGGCTCGCCATTAAATCTCTGGAGAAGACGCAGCCACTCTCTTCGAATTAGCGGACGCAGTAGACCATTGAGTGCGATGAGCCCCTTTGCCACGCCTGACTTAAGCTTGAGAGTGTTGTCAAACTCAGAGAGATGACCCCGCTGATAGGACGAAACCTGTCCCTGCTTTATGCCGACGTCCCAGTTATACTCGTACAAAAATCGATCCTCCACCTGTCCAAGCCTCTGCAGACGAGGAATGGGCATCTCAACGAGCTTCCATTCAACTTCATGAAGGAGTCGCTCAAAAACACCAAACGAATCGCGCTTCACAACAAAAAGCGATTGGGAGTCAGATCTCCCCAGCTTCTTCCTTGTCTCAATGATCCGCGTCAAAATCTCTGCCTGCTGGCGTGTTCCACCACTCTGCCGCAAGTACTGTCCAGACTTCCAGAGAACACACTGAGGCCAGTACAGGCTCAACACGTTCTCTGCAAGCTCACGAGTTGTAATCGAAGTTGGGACGACCCCAGCGGTGCTTGTCTTCTCAAAGCATAGGTCGATCAGCCCCAACAGCAAGGCGTGCTTGTACGTAGAGCTGAAAGAGCCCTCCGCGAACAGTGTCACGACTCGTTCTGCAAGAGACAGAGGATTGATGGCTGGATTCATCGATTATCTCCGTACTACGCGTGATATTTTACTTACTCCGATTGTCCCAGCCGCGTCCCGCTCACCGCCCACCGCGCCCCCTCCAGGGGTACGTTGTGACACGCGATCGTTGTTGTCGACTGGGCTGTTGTTGTGCACACGGACGGAGGTCACGAGCCGTACGCTACCACGTCTGCCATACGAGCAAGCCCGGGTTGCTGCGCGAGGACGACCCAGGCCGATGCGTCGAGGGTCATGGCCCCGTCGGGACATTCCCATACCTCGCCCGAGGCCACCCCCTGCGAGTAGCGACAGGGACAACCGAAACGGGTCGTGCGGGGAATCATCAGCCGGGAGTGTACATCCCTCGCCTCGTGCGCCCCGTCGGCCCGCGTCCAGTACGGACGGGTCTGACCTCTACGGCGAGGCCGCGTCGGCCTGAATGGCCTCCACCAGGGCGCTCAAGGTCTCCGGCGCCAGCATGGGAACTTGGGCCAGGGTGACTCCGCCCTCACCCTGGAGGTTTGCCGCCAGGTGGCCCTTGCCCAGGAGCAGCTCAGCACCGAACTCCTTGAGCGCGATCTTGGAAGTGCCGTCACTGTCCACCCGCAACACCAGTCTGTTGTCGAGGTTGCTCCGGAGCTGCATGGGCATCACACGGTCCTCGGGCCGCTGCGCCGCGAAGATGAGATGAATTCCGGCCGCCCGGGCCTTCACACCGAGGCGCTGAACCACCTTGGACACTGCTTCTTTGTATGTGTCAACGAGCATCCACTCGGCGAACTCGTCGTGCACGACCCAACGCACGGGGAGGCACTCGCCGGGTGACGCGGCGGCGTTGTACCGCAGAAGATTGTTCACCCCCTTTCCCATCTCTTTGAACCGCCTGTAGCGGTCATCCATCTCCTCAGCGAGGGCCTCCAGGCGCGCGATGGCCTCATCCTGCTCGACCACGATCTCGCCGTCGATGTGCGGGAGGGTCTCCAGTCCCTGATAGTCGACGCCCTGCTTGGGATCGATGAGGGTGATGGTGGCCGCCCCCGGGGCGTTGGTCATCGCGATGTCGAGGAGGAGGTTCTGCAGGAGGACGGACTTGCCGCTGCCCGTCGTGCCCGCGATGAGGGTGTGCGGCGCGTGCTCGTTGGCGGGATCAAGGTAGAGCGTGCTGCCATCGCGCTCCCGAACGCCCACCACGAGCCGCGTGTTGTGCCGCGCCACCGCGTCGTCCACCCGCCGCCCCCGCAGCACCGATGCCAGCGGTACCTGCTGCCGCTGCGACCGCGCCACGGACACCACGATCGCGCCCGGTTCGGCCGCGCACCGCAGCACGTTGAGCCCGTGGGTGGTGAGGAGGACGCCGCGGAGCTTGTCCACGTTCGGGACGGTCATCGTGTCCGATCCCTGGAAACGCAGCAGGGCCGCGTTGGGCGTGAGTCGTCGATCGACGAGCTTCGCCTGGATCCTGTAGCCCCGCAGCGCCGACGAAAGCTGCGCCGCCACCTGTTCGAGCCACCGTTGCTCGTCCTCTGTGGCGATCACCTCGGTCACCGATGCCGCGAGCACCGACGCCACCCGTGGGGTCGCCCACCCGAAGGGATCCTCGCCTCCTTCGCGCGCCTCGGGCTCCCGCGTCGCCGACACGGGGCGCACCCTCGCCCGAGCTGTGACAGCCTCCCGCGGCCGCGGAGCGGGCGGCGGCTCCGGTTCGAACGGCGGCTCCAGCACGATGCCCGCGAGGGTGCTCGCCCAGGGCGCACCCGTGGCCGGAAGCTGCCCGTGGGCCGCCTCCCAGGGCCGGTCGGGCCCAAGCCTCGAACGCAACGCCCGCGGCGACTCCTCTCGCGCGAAGGCCCGCAGAAGATGGCGCACCGCGTCGGGGCCGAAGGTCTCCTGCCACCCCGACGCGCCGTGCCGCAGCGGCGTCCGCGCGGTCTCCAGCTCGGCGCCCGGCTCCTGCTGGTACACGAACACGTGGGAGTAGCCGCGCAACACTACCGGCATCTGACCCGTCGCCAGGGCCCGTTGCACGGCTTGCAGCGCCTCCCGCGTGGTCTCCGGCGCCACCTCGCCGTACCCGAGCAGGTCCGCAAGGCGCGCGAGCCATTGATCGCGATCGAGGCGCTGCGGCGTATCGAAGAGCGCCGCCTGCATGCGCATGAGGGTCTCCTCGGTCTGTCGCCCCGAGTGCAGCCGCTGCGTCTGCAGGATGCTCGTGCTGATGTACTTGGCCTCGCTCACCAGGGCCACCAGCGTCGGCGCACCCGCGGCGTCGCGGTGCACCCGCAACGCCAGCACGTCGGCGAGGTGGCCCTCCCGCTGCCCGAGCCACGCGGCGTAGTCGTCGAGGAAGTACCATCCGCACACGAGCTCGCCGGGCTCCTGCCGCAGCTCGTCGTCGAGGAGGTAGCGGCTCAGCGCCACGCCGATGAGCTCGTGGGCGAAGGCGCTGCGCCGCGCCGCGCGGAGCACGATGTCGCCCGACACCTCGCTCGCGTAGGCCACCAGACGCTCGGCCAGCGGTCCCAAGGCATCGGCGGGCAGGTCGAGCCCCAACGACTGGAGGTTGCGGCGCACCAGCGTGTGGAGCATCGTCAAGGGAGTTGTCGAGGAGACGATCACGCCGCGCGCGTCGGCGGCGGCACGTCGGTGGCGGATCACCCGCACCCCGAGGCTGCGCAGGTGCTGCCGCGAGAGGATGGCGTCATAGTTGACCACCCACTGCCCCTGGCGATGGGCGGCATCCAGCAGGGCCCGGGCGCGCCCCTGGTCAAACCGCACGTAGCGCGTGGGCAGCGGACGGGACATGGGCTCCGCTGCGCGCTCATCGCAGAGCCCGTGCATGAGGCGGAGGTAGCTCCACCCCAGGTCGGTCTGCATCGGGCAGCACAGGTCGGTGCTGGCGTGGGTGTCGGTGCGGAGCGCGGGCCGGTGCCGCGACCAGTAGGCCGGCACATGGGAGAGCGGGTCGTCGGCGCGCATCACCTCGGGCTGGTTGACCCAATGCACCCCCGAGCTCCGGGCCACGACATCTTGCAGGAAGACGATGTCCGCGGAGGGTCCGTCACCCGGGCGGCGGTCTGCGTCGCGTCCGCCCGCGAGGATGCCCACGCGGAGCCGGGCCATGAAGTCACGCGAGGCCTCGCTGGCCACCGCCGACTCGCTGTCGCGGGCGCTGGCCTCCAGGAGCGACTCGTAGAGGTTCTGCAGCTTCTGGGAGTCATCGTGGCGGAGCTGAACGTGGCAACGCACGGCGCGTTCGTCGTCGTCGCCGTAGAGGCCGCCGAGCATGGACACCGTGGCCTCTGGCAGCGCCACCGCGTCGCAGTTGAACAGCACCACTGACAGGTTGGCCGCCTCGTGGGGATAGAGGCTGAGAAACTGCCGCACGACGTCGCCGAGCACCTCGACGGCCTCGCGCGGGTCTTCATGGGTCTCGCCCTGCCCGGGGCGATCGCCCTTCTCGAGGCGCACGGCGGGTTCGAGCAGGGTGTAGTCCCCGAAGCTGTCGGTGGCGGCGAGCAGGGTCGGGCGGTCGCGGTGCGGACCGACTCCTACTTCGGGATAGAACGGCCGCGCGAGCTCCGCCGCCATGTCGCGGAAGAACAGCCGCGTGTCTCCGAAGTCCACCACGGGGGTGCCCAGGAGGTAGCGCACGAGCCCGCCCAGTCGCCGGTCGGCCACGGCGGCCCCCACCATCTGCAGGGGGTGCCAGGGCGCCACGATGGCCGCGCCGTCGCCCTCCTTCACGGGCGCGATCCCCAAGGCGGCCACCGCGCCCCAGAGCCGCGCCCGGGCCTTGTCGTTGTGCGCGTGGGTCGCCAGCGCGTCGAGCAGGGCTCCGTAGGGTTGGGCCAGGTCGAGCAGCCCGTCGGCCGCGGTGCTGTGCGCGAGGTAGGCCGCCACCGCGCCGCGGTATGCCTCGGCAAAACGCGCCCACGCGGCCGCGACGGCGTCGTGTGCCGCGCGTGACAGCCACGCCTCGGACACACCCGCCGCGAGCGCCGCGGTCACCTCGGCGTCGAGGCCGATCGCCTCGCGATGCGGCAGCAGGGCCCCACGCTTCTGGGCCCCGACGGGCACGAAGGTCTGCACGTCGCGAAGAGCGATCGACTGCAGCCGCCCCTTGGTGCTCACCGTCTCACAGGTGACCTCCGCGGACGCAAGGGGGTGCCGCCCGAGGTGCTCCCAGTCGGCGGCGAACGCGCTGGTGATGGCGTTGGGGTTGAAGTGCCAGATCAGCTGGATCTTCTCGGCCTCGTCGCCCCCCTGGGCCTGCATCGTGACGGTAAACTTCACCTGGTTGGCGGCCTTCGCCGTGGAGGTGCGGTCGTCGGCGCGGCTCCGCCTCTTCTTGTGCTGGGCCGACAGGTCGGTGGCGGCGTCGTCGAAGAGGCTCGACGGCTTCCACGTCACGCGCGGGCCGAAGAGGGCGGGCAGGCCCTTGTAACGATGCGCGAAGTAGCGCGCGGCGTACTTGTTGGTCGCCTGCCACTGCGTCGCGTTGTGGTGCTGGCACTCCACGGTGAGCGTGCGCCCATGGGCCGTCGGACCGAGGCGATCGTAGAGCACCCGAACGGCCTCCAGGAGCCCCGCGCGGAGGTCCTCGGCGTCGAGGGCCTTGCCGAAGACGAAGCGATCCCACAGGGTCTTGATCCGCGGATCGAGGGCAAGCCGAAATCGGTGACGCTCGTAGAAGTCGCTGTCTTCGTCGTCGCCCTCGCGGGCGCCGCGCTCGTCGAAGGACTTCAGGTACTGCCGCTCGTCGTCGCTGAGGTCCTCGGGGAAATACTGCTCGAACAGCATCCGGGTGGATTCGCCGAGTCGGGCCCGCCGCTTCCGGAGCTGCTCGAAGAGCAGGCGACTGTTGTCGGTCTCCCAGTCGCGGGCAGCGAACTCCTGCACCGCGGGGCACCACGCGGGGGGCGCGGCGATGAAGGCCTCGAACACAGGAAGGTCATACGGGTTGACGTGTTCGCGCACCTTGTCGAGGGTCTCGCGCAGGTCGGAGGCGTCGATGGGCTGGTCGTTAGGCTGCCGCTTGAGCAGCATCGGCCCGCGATTGCGCCAGAGCAGGTGATACGCGTCGCGCCACCTGTTGACGTGGTACCGCACCGTCTCCTGGATGCCCGTGAAGTACGTGCGGTGCCGCGGGAGTTGAAGCGCGGGCAGCGCATACCCCAGCGCCAGATTGACGGGCAGCCCCTCCTCCACGACGGCTGCCCGCGTCGCGGCGACATACTCCGCGAAGCGGTTGAGGCTCACGCTCTTGCTCGCCCGCAGGCCCTTGAGGGCGGTGGCCCAGCGCCTCTCCTCTTCGGGCAAGAGTGCGGCGTCGGCGCAGGCGACCCACAGGGCCGCCTCGGACAGCAACCCCTCGCCGTCGATACGCGGGAGGTTGCGCAGAGAGGCATCTTGGATGTCGTCGTTGTTCGCGAGCAGCAGCGCGCGCCCATCGGGATTGTCGGCGTGGCGCCAGTAGGTCGTGGGGTGGTCGGTGAGCAACGCGTCGGGCAGTCCAGCCTCGCGCCCCAACGCCGTGGGAATCTGAATGTTGACGGTGTTTGAGAGGATCGGATGCGCTGCGACGGCCTGGCAGATGGCGGCCACCTGCTCCGGCAGCAGACCGTCAAGGAAGTAGCGCCCTCGGCCGTCGGCGGCTTCGATGCGTTGTCGGAGCAGCGCTGCGGCGGCGGCGCCCAGCAGTTGGAGCGGGGTCATCGGGCACCTCTCATGGGGTTCTCGACATAGGCGCAGGCGTCCGAGAGGCGTCGCAGGAGCCCCAGGCTGGCGAGGCGCATCTCCAGGCGGTGGGCGTTCTCTTCGAAGTCCTTCTGATCGCCGAGGCCGCGCGTCACGAGGGCCGCGGCCTGACGGTGCCCGACCACGAGGTGGTACCGCTGCCAGAGCGCCTCGAGAAACTCCTGAAACTCCATGCGGTCCTGCACCACCGTAAACACCAGCGTCTTGAGGATCTGATCGCCAGGCGCGTAGCGCATCTTGCGGGTGCCCCGCCGAGAGGCCAGGCCGATGGCCTGGGCGTAGGCCGCGTGGGTGTTGCCGAGGTGCTGGGCGTGGCGCTTCTTCGCGCGCTCGCGGAGGTCTTGCAGCACCGCGTCAGGGTCGGCGCGCTCGGGCACGTCCTCGGGGTCGAGAAACACCAGGCGCTCCAGCACCCGCCGCATCTCCTCTCGTCGCCGCGTCGGATCGTCAAGTTGCTTAACGTCCTGCCAGTCGGGGTCGCGGGCGACACGCTCGGTGAGGTACCCGTCCACCGCCGCCGTGCTCAGGGCGCAGTTGTCGGCGAAGGACTTCACCGCGAGGTCGCGCACCGTCGTGCGGCGCGGCGCGACGATCTCCATCACGAGCTGCACCGGCCCGGCGTCGGGCGCCCACTCCGACGCGCGGCGCAGGAGATAGAGCACGAGGTGCAGGCCCACGAGGTCGACGAGGTGCGGCAGCGCGTCGTAGCCCGGGAGCCTCAGGGCCAGCAGGTCGATCAGGTCGCTGGCGAGGGCCGTGTAGTCGAGCAGCCTGGGATAGGGCAGGTAGCCGATGGGGCCCTTGTTGTCGTGAACATCCTCGGCGAGCACCGTCGGCGGAGGCTGGAGCGCTACGAGGAGGCGGTTCCACGGGGAGTCGGCGTCGAGAACGACGGGGCGGAGGGCCTCGTAGAGCGCCGCACCACGGCCGCTGCGACACAGCATGAGGTAGACGAGCTCCCCGGTGCGGGCGAAGAAGCGGCGATCCATGTCAAAGCCGCCGTCATGCTTCCAACGCAGGTCGGGGTAGAGCGCTGCCGGTCCGTAGGGGAAGGCGAAGCGCGAGGTCCAGCGCTTGTTGCTGTCGCCCTCGATGGCCGTCGTGCGCAGGAGCCGTAGCACCTCGGCGAAGGCACGAAACGACCCCTTCTCGGGGCCGTTGGGCTCAAACACGCCGCGCAGCCAGGTGAAGTCCCCGAGCCCCTCCACATTCAGACGGCGGGCCTCCTCCTGCATCCGTGTGAACCACTGCGTCCAGGCTTCGGCGCCCTCGTAGCGCCGCGCCACGTCCTCGGTGAAGGGCGCGTTGAACATCAGCATCCGCAGGGCCAGGCGTCGCACGGGCTTGTACAGCACCCCCGCGTGCTCGGGCTGCTCGCAGAAGGGCTCCAGCTCGACCCGGGTCGCGAGCACCCCCAGCATCTCCAGCACGACCATCCACGGCGTCTGCTCGTCGTAGAAGCGATGGCCCCAGATGGCCTCATCGATCCAGAGCTCGGTCTTGTACGTGGCCCTCGTGGGCGGCGGCGGCAATCGGGGCGGCCTCATCGCGACCCCTCCAGATTCATGCGGATGGCCGCCTTGCTGAGCCTGGCAGTCTCCATACGCAACAGCTCCAGCTTGAAGGGACGCGCAGCACGCTCCTGCGCGCTCCGCAGCGTCTGGAGCAACCGACTCTTGAACGACAGGATATCCTCGTAGCACTCGCGCGAGAAGTTGGACGGCAGGGCCCCGTCGGCCACCCGCGACAGAAACTCGAAGCGGATGAGATGGAGCGGCAGCGCGGCCTCGACGCCCTGCGCGAAGGACACCACCACCGCGGGCGTTCCCTCGCGCCACCGCACCGTGACGCCCCGACCAAAGCCGCCGTCAACAGCCACGTGGTGCTCGTAGATGCGGCACACGGGCGACTGCGAGTGGCTCCCCGAAGACGCAAGCCACAGGGCGTCGTCGTCGTCGGTGAGGCGCCCGGTAAACACCCGGTTGAGCCCACACACGAGGCGTCGCACGAGGCGCTCGTCGACCTCGGCGTCGGGCTGCGCCTGCAACGGTCGCAGGACGCGCGTGAGGTACTCGCCCGCGTGCCGAAACACCGTCAGCTCCCACAGGCCCATCGACTCAGCCTGTTCTGGCGTCAGCGTGAAGAACAGCCGCTGACGCTGCGCCACCGCCACCTCGGGGAAGGGCACGACGCCCGCCAACTCACCCCCTTCGAGGTACACCTTGAGGCTCTGCCCGAAGTGTTTGTCGGCGCCGTAGCGTACGTCGCCCGCGAAGAGGACGTCGAACTGCGGGCGCAGCTCGGGGTCGTCGCTGCCGTACACCAGCAGATTGTCAATGCGGTTGCTCGTCTCCTCCCCGACGCCAAAGCGCCGCAGCACCTCGAAGACCTCCGTGCGGTCGCGGCGATGCTCGGGGAGGTTCTCCCCGAAGGCGTTGCGGTAGAGCGAGGCCCGATGCGCCGTGTCCTTGCGCAGCACCTCCTCCACCTCCTGGCATCGCAGCAGGTCGTCTTTGCCGTCGGGATGGCCGAGCACCATGTTGCTCGCCAGGAGCAGGAGCTGGCGCAGCGGCAGGTGGTAGCCGCTCTGGTCGCAGAGCGTGAGCAGATCGGTGAGTCGCGACCGCAACAGGGTGTCGGCCATCCGGGTCTTGTTCTCCCAGATGGGGCAACGCGCGCCGTCGTTGCCCTGACCGGGGCAACCGTCGCAGCGTGACCATCCCGGGTGCGCGATCAACGCGTCGAGGAGTTGGGCCATACGCCGCGCGGAGTCCTGGCGGCTGAGGTTGTACAGCACGAGCCGCGGGTGCTCGACCCTGAGCCTCGACTCCAGGAGGAGGTCTTCGACGAGCTGCGTCGCGGGCTCGTGCTCGGGCTGCGCCTTGGCGATGCGTGCCCACGCCGCGCGGAGCTGGCCGTCGTTGGCAGCCACGAGGTACGCCGTGGGGTGCAGGTCGGTCAGCAGCGCGTCGGCCATGCCGCCCAGGTAACGATCGGCGTCTTCCTCCCGAGCTTCGCTCAGGTCCTTGAGCACCACAAGCCTGCCCCCCGCGGGCAGCGGCAGGGTACGCACAGGGGCGTCGTTGTGCCAGACGCTGCGGTCGCCGCCAAACTCCTCCCACACCTCGCGGCAGAGCCAGGTCTTCCCATCGCCCGCGGTGCCCGTGAGAATGACCGAGCGCGGGTGTTCGCTGCGAAAGTTGGCAACGAGCTCGCCGAGGAGTCCCCCGCTGTCGAGGCGCAGCGGCTCGACGCCGTTACGCCTCGCGGCATTCAGGACCAACTCGTCGTACATCGCCTCGTTGTCCGAGATGGGGCCGTACTTCCTGAGAAAGGTCACCCATGGGTTTCGCTGGTACTCCATCTTCCCCTCACAGCTCGCAGATCAGACAGGCACGGTCTTCGGGGTCTTCTTCGTCGTCGTCCTCGGCGAAGACCCGCACCAGCGGGAGGTTGCGCCGCGGGGCCCGGTCGCCTCGCCCGCCCGGGGCGTCCCCGCGCAGCTTCTCCTTCTCCAGGAGCTCGTCGAGGGTCTCGCCCTGGCGCCACGTGAAGCGCTCGCCGCTCTCGGCGTCGACCTTCTCGTACGCCTTCGCCTGGGCGTAGAAGTCGGGGTGCTCGCGGGCGAGGCCCACCCACTCCTCCTTGCGCTGGAAGAAGCAGAAGAAGCAGCCCGAGCGGGTGCGCCAGCGGTAGTACTTGGGCACCCCCACCCCGCTCTCTTCCAAGATGCGCAGCACATCGGCCTTGGTGATCCCGTCCTCGCGGAAGGGGAACACCGAGCGGATGTTGGGCTTGGTCGAGATGTAGCCCTCGCGCTGCTCGTCGGCCCGGATGCCCACGTAGTTGATCACGGGGTCGTCGCCCACGTACTGCTCGAAGGGCTTGAGCTTCAGCAGCCGCGTGCACCAGCGCATCCGGCTCGACGGCAGGTACCCGTTGAACACGCTGAGGTAGTGGTCAAAATCGCGGTCGTTCGCGAGGCGCAGGATGGGCTTGCCGAGGTACGCCTCCATCAGCGTCAGAAACTCGTACGTCTCCGGCAGCTCCTTGCCCGTGTCGCAGAACACGTACTCCATCTCCGGAACGCGGTCGCGGAGGTAGATGGCCAACGCCGACGAGTCCTTGCCCCCCGACAGCCCCAGCACGTGCCGTTGCCTGATCGTCTCTCCGCTCATGCCGACCCCTCTCCGGGCGCCGCCTCGACCCGCGGTGCCGTGTCCATCACCCGGTGCAGGGTGCGCCCGAGGGCGGCGAGCCACACCTCCCGACGGCTGCCCAGGCGGGCCTCCAATACCGCCATGATTTCCTGCTCGGCATCGGAGACCAGGGCCGCGTCCTCCGGGGCCACGGCAGGGGTCGCTGGCGCAGCCGGGGCCGCGAGGGACTCGGCCCGACGCATCATGGCGCGCAGCTCGTCCAACCCCAGGGCGAAGCGCACGAGCTCTCCGTCGGACCACTCCGTCGGCGGGCGGTTGCCCACCACCATCGCCACGCCCTCCAACCACGCGGCGTGATCGGTGTCGGTGACCATGGCACGGCCGAGGAAGGCCCGGAGCCGCAGGTCGACCGAGACGCCCACCAGACGCCTCGCACGGGCGGTCACCGCGGCCCGCAAGGCAGCCCCTTCGGCCTCGAGGTCGAGGCTGCCCGCGAGGCGGGCCTCGATGGTCGCGAGGAGCCGGGGGTACACCTCGGCGAGCTCGGCCAGGACCTCCGCGAGACGCGTGGCGTAGGCCGGACCCACCGCCCCGTCGTCGCGGTCGTCGACGCCGAGGGGGTCCAGGCCGAGGGCTCGGGGCAGGTCTTCGAAGAGGAGCCTCAACGGGTCGCGGGCTGCCAGGATCGTGTCCCGGAGGCGCAGGGCGGCGGAGCTGGCGGCGCGTGTTCCGCGGGTGAATCGCGGCAGGGTGCTCACCCGACGCACGATGGCCCGCACGAGATCGACGGGGCGCCCGGCGTCGCCGCCCACGACGGCTTGCAGGCTCTGAAGGGCTGCGGCCCGGGCCCCCGCGACGCGGTACCGGGCCACCGTGAAGTGCGCGATGCGGCGCAGGAGGCGCTCGACCACGGCCCCGGTGAGTTCGGTCACGAGGGAGCCGTCTTCGAAGAGGGCCACCTCGCCCGGGGCGCTGAGCAGCACGGCGAAGAAGAGCACCGGAGCGGGCCCCGCCCGCAGTCCGATGGGCCGTCGGGCGAGGGTGGCAAAGAGTGCTTCCAGGGGGCGGGGCTGACCCTCGGTGCCGTCGAGAAAGCCCTCGATGCATTGCCACGTCGGCAGGAGCCGCAGGGGGTCGTCGGGCGGCGGCGGCCCGAACCCCCAGATGCCTGCGCGGTCCCGATGAATGCCCCCCTCGGCGAGCAGGCTCGCGTACATGCTCCACTCGGGAGGAGAGCCCTCGATGCCGAGGCGAGGTCGATCGCCCGCGGTGATCATCGCGTCGAGGAGGGCCCTGCGCGCGGCCGCGGCGGACGACGAGAGGGACTGCCGGTTGAGGAGCTCGTTGCGGAGGCGAGGGCCCGCGGAGAAGGCCTCGTCGCACGCGGCGGACAGCCCCCAGGTCACGCCCCGAGCTCCGTGCCAGCGCTGGAGGGCCCCGCCCCGAACCCACGCCACCGAGGCCCCCTCGCCGAGGCCGAAGCAGGTCTGGACCGCGGCGTCGAGCTCGGAGGACACCACCCGGATGCGGGCCGCAAGCTCACGACGGGCCACGGGGTCGCCGTCGAGGTCGCCGCCCCCCGCACGCACGGTCTCCCAGGCGTACCAGTCGCGCACCCCGGTGAGGAGGGAGGCCGCCTCGCGGGGCACCCCGATCAGGAGGTTGGGAGCCTGGGCCGCCTGGGTGGCCAGGGCCACAAGGTCGTGTTGGGACTCCTCGCCCGCGGGCAAGAGGTACACGATGCGCCCATCGGCCGCCTCAGGGGACACGTCGAGCCCGCCCCGAATCCCGTCGGGGGTGGCGAGAGCCACGTCGAAGTAGCGCAGGGTCCCGGTCTCGATGAAGTGCCGCCGAGCCACCCGGGGGCGCAGGACCATCCGCGTTCGTAGCAGCTCCGACAGGTCCTCCACGCCCGGAACCCCGCGCCGGGCCTCGTCGAAGCGAGCGTCCAGGTCGACGTCGCTGCCCTCCCACAGCGCGTAGGCGTCGCTGTGCCGACGGTAGACCACGTACGAGGCGGCCCCGAGGGCATCGAGGGCCCGGTCGACCTCGGCCGCCTCCCCCTCCCCCGTGGCCAGTGCGAACCGAAGTACCCCCCGTGACGCCCGCACCCCCCGCGTCCCGAGGATCGAGAGGATCCCGATAGCCTTCACGAGCGAGGCCGTACGCGGAGGGACGTTCCGGGCCAGGCGCGCGAGGGCCTCGTCGACGGCCGCCCACCGACGCCCCTCCGGCCCCAGGAGCCGGGCGGGACCGAGCGAAGCCGTGATGAAGTCATAGAGCCGGTCGAGGGTGTACGCCGGGGCCCCGTCGTCAGCGACCGTGGCGACAAACTCCCCGAAGGAGCCCGGAGCCCGGGAGGTCAGGAAGTCGAAGAGAGAGCGCTCGTTCTGCACGAGGGGGCCACGAAACAGGGCCGGCAGAAGCAGGGCCACCGTGGGGTGGAGGGGCGCGAGGCTCCTCAGGGCGGACGCCTCGTCGTCGGACGCGAGGCCGAGGGCGAGGGCCTCCCGGGCGCGGGCGTCGTAGGCGGCGAAGACTCCGGGGAGATGGCCCTCTCGGCGCGCGATGGAGCGGGCGGCGAGGCGCAAGATCTCGGCGGGAGCATCGAGGAAGGCCACATCCTCGAAGCGACCTTGCACCTTGGCCCACTCCGAGCGGGTCTCGGCCCCGAGGCCGCGGGCGTAGCGGTCAAACGACTGGTGTAGCAGGGTGACCAGAAGAACCGGGGTGGTTGCGCTCCGCGCGGCCAGCTCGGCGAGCTCCTGAAGGAGGAACACATCGTCGGCGCGGGCCTCGCTCCGCGCGGCGTGTTCGAGGGTCTTTCCAAACTCGTCAATCACCACGACCAATCCGGCGCCCCCTGCCTCGCGCACGAGGGCCGCGACATCGGCGACCAGGGCCACCACCCTGCGGTGCAGGTCGTCCCGCCGACCCTGGGCCTCGCGCAACGCGTCGAGCTCCGTGCGGAGGGCCTCCCCGCGCGAGCCGGGCTCCATCGCGAGGGCACCCTCCAACGCGTCGAGGAGCGGAGGCACGAGGGGGCCGAAGGTCGCGGTGACCAGGACGGGCCTGAATACACGCGCGCCGGGTCGGGCCCGTTCTAGACGCTGGGCGATGTCGTGGGAGGCGGGGGTGACCGCCTCCAAGAGGGAACGAGCTTCGCGGGTGGGACGGCCGAGGAGCTGCGTGACCAGCACCACGAAGGCCGATTTGCCCACGCCGTAGGGCCCCGTGAGCGACCAGGCCCGAGCCCTCCCCCCCGCGTCCAGGGCCTCCAGCATCCGCCCGAGGGTGGCGTGACCGACGGGGGTGAGCGCATACCCCTCGCACGCGTCGAGCCGGGTGGCGTCGGCCTCGAGGTGCACCGAGCGGTAGAAGCGTCGACGGACCGCGAAGTGCTCGGACAACGCCGTCACGCCGACCTCGCTCGATCGGCCGTGAGGGCTGCGAGGAGCCACCCCACGGGCTCGACGCGACCGCGCCGCATGAGCTGTCGCACCCCCGCGGTCTGGTCGTGGAGGAGGACGCCGCGGGACCACGCCTCCGCGTGCTCGAGCCGCTCGTGGAGGGAGCGCTCATCGAGGCAGAGCACGCGCCCCGGAGCCGCTGACCCGTGCAAGAGCGCGTCGACGTGCATCGAGTCGCGCTCGGGGGCGGTACGCTCCCAGAAGTCGAGGACCGCGAAGGCGAAGACCAGGTCGTCGAGGGAGGGCTTCGGGCCACGAACCAGCTCACATCGGCCCTCGACCGGGTCTTCACGCAGCAGGCCAAGCTCGACGAGGGGAGAGTCGAGGGCGTCCTCCAACGGCACGGCCCGCGATGCCCGGCTGGGAAGGTACGTGCGGAGAAAGACCTCGACATCCCGCCCGAGGGTGCCCTCGCTCGCCCGCGACCCCGCGGCGACACCCACGAGCGCCGCGCGGAGTTCGGCCCGGGAAAAGGTGGGACGACCCCAGACCCCGAAGGTCCACCTCCACGTGGTCGCCTTCTCAGGGTGCGTGCAGAGCAGCCAGTGGAGGAGCCACAGCGTGCGAGGGTCTTCGAGGTAGGGGTCGACGCCCCCGTGGCCAAAGATCAGACCACCGAGCCCGGTGACACGCAGCGACCGACCCCGAGACCCTGGGACCTCCTCAATCACCCGTGTGACGAGGGCCCAGTGTCGGATGGCACGCACCATATTTTTGCCTACACCGAGGGCAACCATGGCGTCGTCACAGGCGAAGAGGTTGGGGCGCGCGGCCAGCGCATCGACGCACTTTTTCATCCACCCGTATCGAAGTGGAAAACTCTCATGCCCGACGAAGGACACGGTCCCTTCGTGAGTGTGCGTGCCACGCCCGTCCTGCTCGTCTCTTCGCTCCTCCTGCGTCGTCACAAGCAGCTCCCGGCCCCTCGCAGCACACCACCCGTCAGGCGCCCCGCCCGCGAGGTTTCTTGTCAAGAAACCACTACCCCAGCGTGCGACCTACGGTCAAGCGACTACGTTGAAGTTCCGCCTCGACAATGCCGCAGTGCTTGCTTTGAGCATCGGTCAGCGGGTCCGCACGTTGAGAGTGTCCCAGGGGCTCACCCAGGAGAAGCTGGCCTACGAGAGCGGCCTGCACTCCAAGGGCACCCTCTCGAAGATTGAAGCGGGCCAGCAGCTCGCGACCGTCGCGGTCCTCGAGCTCCTCGCGCGGCGGCTCGGGGTCGAGCTCCTCGATCTCTTTGTGACCCCTGACGAGGGGCTCCCTCGGCACGACCTTATCGAGGCCACGCGGGGACGCTCCGCAGGCGAGCTTGAGGCCCTCCTTCTCGGGCTCAGCCGGGTCGCCGCCCCAGAACCTGCGGAGCCCTTCGTCGAAGCCCAACGGCCCACGGCACGGCTCGATCCGCCGCGGATAATTCCGCTCTTGGGCCTCGATGTGGCGGCGGGTTCTTTCGAGGGAGGCCATGCGGATCCCCGGACGCGTTGGGTCCGGCCCGAGACTACGCGCAGGCTGCACGAGGGGTGCTTCGTCGCCCGGGTCGTGGGCCGCTCCATGGAACCGACTCTCCTCGATGGGGCGTGGGCCATCTTCTCGCGACGGGTCAGCGACAATCCCACGGGCCGGGTGGTCATCGCCCAGTACGGGGGACTCGTCGACGCAGACACCGCCGCGAGCTACACGGTGAAGCGCTTCCGGGGTGTTCAAGCCCCGCCGGGATCGGAGTCTCCTTGGGACGAGGTGCGCCTCGAGCCCGACAACCGCGCCTTCGCGTCCATCGTCGTACGACGCGAGCGGCTCGGCGACCTCACGATCGTCGCCGAACTCGTGGAGGTGCTCGGCGCCCCACCCCCCGCGGACTGACCCGGTGCCCCTCTCCCCGCCCGTGCTATCCCTCCGCCCTCGGATGAACCTCGCCCGCCCCCTCCTCCCCGTCGCCCTCGCCTCCCTCGTCGGCTGCGCCTCGGCCCCGCCCGCCCCGCCGCCACCACCGCACGCCCACGGCTCGCACGCCCACGGCCCGCACGCGCACCCCGCCCCGCCCGCGGCCAGCGCCCCCGAGGCGGCCCTCGCGGCGGTCACCGCGGTGCACGGCGGGCATGGCCCCTTCGCCGTCGCGGGCTACCGCATCGGAACCCGGGCCCTCACCGACCTCCACCTCCCCCGCGGGAGCTTCGACGTGGAGGTGGTGCACACGTCGCCGGCGGAGGTTCAGTGGTCGTGTATTGCGGACGGGGTGGCGGCGGCCACGGGGGCGAGCGTCGGGCGGCTCAGCCTGCGCCGGGTCGACAGCCCCGACGGGAGCACCCACACCACGGTGCGCAACCGGGCCACGGGGGCCACGGTTCGGTACACGCTCACGGAGGGCTTCGTGCAGCGCTTCCGCGACACCCCGCGCGAACACCTCGGCCCCGCGGGCCGCGCCGTGCTCGACCTGCCCGAGTCCGCGGTGCTCCAGCCCGCCCCGTAGGGCCGCCGCGTGCGGCACGGACGGCTTCGAGGACGGTCCTGTCCTGCGCGCCCACGCCCGTCCAACGACCGCTCGCTCAAGCCCCTGCACCCTGCGGCCCGGGGGCATCGCGCCGTGCGTCCCCTCTCCCCCATGGAGTCTCTCGACACGAGACTCCCCTCTCCGCCGGAGAGGGGAATCGGGTCACGCGCGAACCGCAAGGGGAGAGGTGTGCGTTCCCTGCCCCATGACCGGTCCGCACGTGACGCCTGGCCCGGCCCTCCTCGAACGATTCGGCCTGGCCCTGGGTCCACAAACAAGTCAGAATCCTGACCGTATTCGAACCACCCGGAGAGTCCATGAAGCCTCTGCGCGTCTCCCAGGACATTGTCCCCATGGCCGAGTTCAAGGGTCAGGCCGCCCATTGGTTTCGCCGGGTCGCCGAGAACAACCAGCCCGTCGTGATCACCCAGAACGGGAAACCTGCGGGCGTTCTGCTCTCCCCCGCCGAGTTTGACCGCCTCGTGGAGCGCGCACGTTTCCTCGACGATGTCGCCGCGGGCGTCGCGGCCCTCGACGCAGGGCGCACCGTCACGACCGACGAACTCAGGCGCCGCCTGAATCTCGGCCTCGATGCAGGGACGTGATGGACCCGGCCAAACGGCCATTGGTCTGGTCCGATGTCGCCCTGGCCCGCCTCCTCGAGATCCGCGACGACCTCGCGGAGAGAGACCCACGCGCGGCGACGAAGCTCCTCCGCCGCCTCCTCCAACGCGCCGAATCCCTCACGGACTTCCCCCAACTCGGGCGCGTCGTGCCAGAGCTTCCTGACGGCGAGCTCCGCGAACTCATCGAGAAGCCGTACCGGATCGTGTATCGGGTGCGCGCGACCACCCTCGAGGTCGTGACGGTGTTCGAGGGGTACCGGGAGTTTCCGATGGGCGACGCGGACGAAGGGTAGCACTGCCCCGTAGGGCCGCGGCGCTCGCAGCACGGACGGCTTCGAGGACCCCTCTCCCCCATGGAATCTCTCGACACGAGACTCCCCTCTCCCGTGGAGAGGGGAATCGGGTGACGCGCGAGCCGCAAGGGGAGAGGTGTCCGTTCCCTGCCCCATCGCCCCTCCGGGCGTGACGCCCGGCCGGGCCCTGCGTTACAACCCCTCCTCGCCCCTCATGCTCCTGGTCATCGACGTCGGCAACACCAACACCGTGCTCGGGGTGTACGAGGGCGAGACCCTGCGCCACGACTTCCGCATCGAGTCGTCCCGCGGACGCACCGCCGACGAGTACGTCGTCCTCCTGCGGGCCCTCCTCGACCTGCGCGCCATCCCCGCCGCACGCATCACCGCCAGCGCCCTGGCCAGCGTCGTCCCGGCCCTCACCGAGACCTTCCAACGCACCATCCGCATGGCCTTCGGGCACGACCCCATGGTGGTGGGCCCGGGGATCAAGACCCTCATGCCCATCCTCTACGAGCAGCCCCGCGAGGTCGGGGCCGACCGCATCGTCAACGCCGTGGCCGCCTTCGAACGCGTCCACCAGGGGGTCATCGTCGTCGACTTCGGCACGGCCACCACCTTCGACGTGGTCTCGCCCAAAGGGGAGTACCTCGGCGGAGTCATCGCCCCGGGCATCCAGATCTCCGCGGAGGCCTTGTTTCTCCGCGCCGCGAAGCTCCCCCGGGTCGAGATCGCACGGCCCAACCGGGTCCTCGGGCGCAACACCCAACACGCCATGCAGTCGGGCATCGTCCTGGGGTACGTCGGGCTCGTCGACGGGATCGTGGCCCGCCTCAAGGACGAGATGGGCTTCCCCTGCGCGGTCTTCGCCACCGGGGGCATGGCCCGGCTCATCGCCCCGGAGTCCAAGAGCATCGAGGTGGTCGACGACAACCTGACCCTCGACGGGCTGCGCATCCTGTGGAACCGCAATCACCCCGCACACAACCCATGAAGGCCGCGCCCTCGGGGGCAGGACGGGCCCTGCGGGTGGGCCTTCTGGCGGTGGGTTCGGGGGTGGTGGCGCTTGGGGCCATGCGGGTCGGAGCCGCCCCGGCCTCGTGGCTCTCCGCCTGGAACGACCCCACCAGCTTCGACGGAGCCGTGCTCGGGGCCCGCAGCGCCCGGGTGGTCTTGGGCTACGTCGGCGGGGCGGGCCTGGCCGTGGTGGGGGCCAGCTACCAGTGCCTGTTTCGTAACCCCCTCGGCGACCCCTACGCCCTCGGGGTCAGCGGCGGAGCGGCCCTCGGAGCCACCCTCGCCGTGCTGTTCGGGGCGGGGATGGCGGCCGTCCCAGCGGCGGCCTTTGTGGGGGCCCTGGCGGCCATGGGGGCGGTCCTGCTTACCGCTCGGGCCACGGGCAGAGTGGGAGCCGAGGGCATGCTCCTGGCGGGCCTCGTGTCCAACGCCATCAGCAGCGCGGGCCTCGCGTTTCTGCGCAGCACCGTGCACACCGGCCGGTCGCAAGAGACCCTCTCCATCCTCCTCGGGGCCATCGCCGAAGAACCCTGGCCCCGGGTCACCCTCGTGGCCGCCGCGGTCCTCGTCGGGACCCTGCTCCTGATGGCCCTCTCCAAGGCCATGAACCTCCTCGCCCACGGCGAAGACACCGCCGCCAGCCTCGGGGTCGAGGTGGGACGGGCCGAGCTCGGGATCTTCCTCGTGGGCTCGGGCATCGTGGCCGCCGTGGTGAGCGTGTGTGGGCTGGTTCCGTTTGTGGGGTTGATGGTTCCGCATTACGTGCGGGGCTGGGTGGGGAGCGACCATCGGGCCCTTCTGCCCGGGAGCTTCTTCGCGGGGGGGGCCCTGCTCGTGGCGGCCGACGCGGCCACCCGGGCGATGTTCGGGGTCTTCGGCAGCGAACCCCCGGTGGGGGCCCTGACGGCCCTGGTGGGAGGGCCCTTCTTCCTCGTCATGCTGCGCCAGCTCGGAGCCCCGCGGCGCTGAGGGTCTGTCGCCGCTGGATTTCCTGCCCCTGGAACACTAGCTTCCGCCGCGCCTATGTTCATCGCCCACGATCATCGGGTGGCCCGGCGCGGTCGTCCTACCGCGATCGCCATCGGCAATTTTGATGGTCTCCACCGGGCGCATCGGGCCCTCCTGGGCAACGCCCTCGCCGCCGCCCGGGCCTTTCAGGGCGACGCCGTGGCCCTCACCTTCGAACCCCACCCCACGCGGGTTCTGGCCCCCGAGCGGGCCTCGCCCCTGCTGGTGGGACTCGACCGCAAGCTGGAGCTTCTGGCCACCACGGGCATCGACGCCGCGGTGGTCCAGCGGTTTGACCTGTCGTTCGCGTCGCAGTCGCCCGAGGAGTTTGTCGAGCGGGTGGTCCTGGGGCTGCGGGCCCGGGAGGTCTTCGTAGGCCATGACTTCCACTTCGGCCGCAACCGCGAAGGCACCGCGGCCCGCTTGAAGGCTCTCGGGGTGCAGCTCGGGTACACGGCCCACATCCTGGAGGCCGTGACCGACGACGGGGTCCCCATCTCGTCGTCGGGCGTACGGCGGGCCCTGGCCGCGGGCGACCTGCCCCTGGCAGGGCGGCTCCTCGGGCGCCCCTTCGACCTCGACGGCCTGGTGGTCCGCGGGTTTCAGCGCGGCCGGACCCTGGGGTTCCCCACGGCCAACCTCGTGACCCCCACCGAGGCCCTGCCGGCCGACGGGGTGTACGCCGTGCGGGTCCGGATCCTCGACCTCGTCGGCGACGCCACCCACCCCGGGGTGATGAACCTCGGGGTCCGCCCCACCCTCCACGCCGGCCGGGCCCTGGAGGTGCACCTCCTCGACTGGCAGGGCGACCTCTACGGCCGCACCTTGCGAGTGGAGTTTGTCACCCGCCTGCGCGACGAGCGCCGCTTCGACGGGCTCGACGCCTTGAAGACACAGATCACCCTCGACGCCGAGGCCGCACGCGCGGCACTCTCCGCGGACGCAACACCATGAGCACCCCGCTGCCCCAGTTTTCCTCAGATTTTTTTGACACCGACGACCTGTTGAGCCCGACCTTCCGCGACGAGGAGGGAGAGGCGAGCACCCTGTCGGCGGAGTTCTCGACGGCCACGATGGGGCATGTCCTGCTCGGGCAGGGGCGCTCCGAGGAGGCCCTCGCGGTGTTTCGTGCGGTCCTGGCCCGCAACCCCGACGACGACGACGCCCGCCGCGGGGTGAGTATGCTCACCGCCCCGGGCAAGTCCGAGCCCCCCCCGGCGGCTTCGACCGTGGCCGCGTCCGAGGACGAAGACCTGCGCACGTGGGCCCGGGCCCTCCCCGTCGACCCCCACACCCTCGCCCTGTACTGGAACCTCCGCGCCGAAGACCTCCTCCAGGTCGGGGCCAACGGCCGCACCTCCTGCGCCCTGGTGGTGGTCTCGCACCGCATCGGCCCCTGGGGCCTGGAGCGGGCCGAGCGCCTGGTCGAACACCTCCCCCGGGCCGGCGAGCGGGTCGAGGGGACCCTCACCGACGGAGCCATGCACCACCTGGCCGTGGGGGTGTTTGTGGAGGGGGTGTTTGTTCCGGTGGCCCGGGCCGTGCCGGTGTCGACCCCTCCGGCCACCCTGCCGACGGTGCTCGCGAGCGCCGCCGAGGCCCTGCCGGTGATGCTCCCGCCCCGCGTGGTCTTCGCGGCCGACGCGTCCCCGGGCTACGCCCTGCCCCCCGGAGGCCCCGCCTTCGCGCCCCCGCCCTCGGCCGTGCCCGCCGCGTCGTCGACCGCAGGCGCCTCCTCCGCGAAGTCTGTCTCCTCGCCCGCCGAGACCGCGGCCCCCCCGGGCCCCGCCGCGGACCCCACTGCGACCCCCGCCCCGGCCCCGGTCTCCCTCCCGGCCGAACCCGATCCGATCCTGTACGCTTTTTTCGCGGCGGCCTGGGCCCGCGGGGTTTCGTCGAGCCCGAGCCCCTCGGCCTGAGGCAACCGCCGACCCCCCGGGGCCGATAACGGCCCCATGATCCCCGTCGCCTCTGGGCTGTGTATGCAGCTCGCCCCCTGGGCCCTCCACGAACCCTTCGACCCTCCCCCCGCGGCCGAGCCCCCGACCCTGTCGGCCGAGGCTCCACCCCGGCCCCCGCCCTGGCTTCCGCGGGTCACCCTCCAGCTCTCCCGACGTGGCCGGGCCGTCGGGTACTTCGACCCCCTCGGTCGCCCCTTCGCCCCATCCCTCCCCTGGGGCACGACCTTCACCGTCACCCTCTCCTGGGGCGGAGCCGCCCTCGACGCCCTCCTGCCCGGAGGCGCAGAATGAACTCCCCGCACCGTGTGGCCTCGGTCCTCGTGCTCACCCTCGGCGTGTGGACCCCGTGGGCCCGGGCCGATCCGCCCTCGTGGCTCGCCCGGGACGTGGTGGCCGAGGTGACCCGCCGGGCCATCGCCCACGCAGGCCTCGACCTCGACGACCTCGGGAACCTCTCCCGCCGGGCCCGACGCTCGGCCTGGATGCCCCGGGTCTCGCTCCGGGTGGGACGCAACCTCGGGGCCTCCCTCACCCAGTACAACACCGGGAACACCTCCGACCGGCTCTCCGCCGACGAGAGCATGGTCTTCGATGTGCGGGTTCAGTTTTCCCTCGACCACGCGGTGTTTCACCCGAGCGAGGTGAGCCTGCAACGGGCCGCCCAACAACGCACCGAACGCCGCCTCGCTCTGGAGACCGCGGTGGTCGAGGCCCTCGCCCGGCTGGAAGCCCAGCGCCGCCCCACAGCCCCTGACGGGACCCTTCCTCCCGCGCCCGCGGCCCATCCCCTGGAGGCCTTGCGGGCCCGGGCTCGGGTCGAGCAGCTCATCGGGCAGAGCCTCGACGAGGTCTTCCCGCCGACGGGTCCGATGCCGCATCGACCGTAAGAGAAGGCGTTGGTACTGGCCCGGGGGCTCTTCGTGGGAGTAAACCACCCGGGCAGACGTGTTGAGGCCCGGAGCATCAAAGAGGCCATGAGCTCGGTTCGGATTCGTGCATTGGGGGCGGTCGACCCGCGGGCGGTCCCGTTGCCCCACGGGACGGAGGTCACCAGCGGAGTGGCCCGGAGCACCGTGTTGGGCGACCGGGTGGTCCCCCAGGGGGCCCTCGGGCGGGTCACCCGGATCGAACCCGACGGGTCCGTGGTGGTCTGGGTGGTCGGGGTGGGGGAGGTTCGGTACGCCCGCGACGAGCTCACCCCGCGGCGACCGGGTCAGGTGCGCTACGCCCTCGCCCGCGAGGCCGCCGAGGCCGCCCTCAAGCCCACGGTGATCCTCGACGCCACGGTCGGATCGCGGGCCTGGGGCCTGTCCGACGCCCAAAGCGACACCGACCTGCGCGGGGTGTTCCTCTTGCCCTTTCCCTGGACCGCGGGCATCGCCGAGGCCCCCGACACCCTCCTGTCGGCCGACGGGAGCGCCACCCGGTGGGAGTTCGCCAAGGCCATCCGCCAGCTTTTGCGGGCCGACCCCAACACCCTGGAGATGCTCTGGGTGCCCGAGGTGGTCTGCCACGACCCGTTGGGGGAGCGGCTCCTCGCGGCCCGCGACGCCTTCGCCTCGGCCGAGGTCTACGGCACCTTCGGCCGCTACGCCCTGTCCCAGGCCCGCAAGCTGGCCCAATCCGCCCGCCTCGCCGAACACAGGGCCGTCGTGCTCGACTGGCTCCGCGAGACCCCGGCTCTGTCCCTCGACGCCGCCGCCGAACGCCTCGCCCGACACACGGGCAACCCCGACCTCGCCCGGTGCCGTCAGTACCTCAAGCAGCTCTGCCGCTCGATGCACGACCAGGGCCTGCTCGACGGGGCCGACTTCGCTGCCCTCGCGCGGTTCGCCGCCGACCGGGCCGCCGACTTCGACCTGCCCCGCGAGCTCCGCCCCAAGAACGCCTACAACCTCCTGCGTCTCGTGGCCTGCGCCGTCCAGTGGCTCCGGACGGGGGTGCCCCTCATCACCGTCGAGGGCCCCCTGCGGGAGCGCCTCCTGGCCATCAAACGGGGCGAGATCTCCCTGGAGACCAGCATCGCCTGGACCGAGGACATGGCCTCCGAGCTCGAGGACGCCCGGGCCCACACGGTGCTCCCCGCCCGCCCCGACCTCGGGGTGGCCGACGCCCTGCTCCGAGAGGCCCGGACCGAGGCCGCGCGACGATGGTTCGCGGGGACGGAGGGCCCCTGGGGACGGGACGTGATCCCGCCGCCTCCCCCCGCCCACGCCCAGGACGCCGAGGCCGACCTCGCCGAGGCCCTGGAGGACGCGTGAGACCCTGGGCCGCCGCGCTGTTCGGATTGTGTCTCGAGGCCTGTGCGTACCGGGTGGTTCCGCGACGGGTGGAGCCTCCGCCGGCGCCGCCTCCGCTGTCGGCCGCCCCGGTGGGCCTGACCCCGATCTCCCTGGCCCTGGAGGCCCCCCTGGAGGGCCGCACGGTCAACCTCGACGAGTACCGCGGGCGGGGGGTCCTGATCGCGGCCATCTCCGTCGAAGACCTGCACAGCCAGGCCCTCGTGCGTCACATGGAACGCCTCGGCCGGGCCCACCCCGACGACCTCGCGGTGGTGGCCGTAGTGGGCGATCAGTCCGACCCGGCCTCGCTGCGCACCCTGCTCGACGCGTACCGTTCGGTGTTGGGGCTGCAGCGGGTGGTGCTCACCGTGGCCTCCCCGGCCGTACGGTCGGGGGCCACGGGCCTGGGGACCATCGACCGGATCCCGATGGTGTTTCTGCTCAACCGGGTGGGGGCCGTGACCCAACGCCTGGTGGGGTATCAGCCGTATCCAGCCCTGGCCGCCCTGGTGGCCCCGACCCTGCCGCACGGGGGGTCGGCGCCGGCCCGGGGTGCTCCGTGACGCCCCTTTCCGCACGCCCCGCGGAGCCGGTACACTGCCGGGCACGATGACGCGCAAGGCGGTTCCGACGTGGTTCTTTGCGATGGTGGTGGTGCGGCTCGGGCGGCGGTTTCTGGTCGTGCGTGAGCGCGACGGGCGGTGGTATCTGCCCGCGGGCCGGGTCGAACACGGCGAGCACATCTTTACGGCGGCCCGCCGCGAGACCCTGGAGGAGAGCGGGCTCGCGGTCGAGGTCGAGGGCATCCTGCGGGTGGAACACACCCCCTCGGAGACGGCAGGGCGGGTGCGGGTGTGGGTGGTGGCCCGACCCTGCGACGACGCCCTCCCGAAGCAGGAGGCCGACAAGCACTCGATGGAGGCCCGGTGGGTCACCCGCGAGGAGCTCGAAGACCTCCCCCTGCGCGACGACGAGGTCCGGGCGGTCTTCGACCACGTGGCCCGGGGCGGGACGGTGTACCCCGCCTCCCTCCTCGCCAACGAGGGGGCCCCGTGGTGATCGCGGCCCCAGCGCCTTGACGGCGACGCCCCGATGCGGAGGTTGACCGGGCACAGTCGGTTCTCGCAGGGGAGGTTCGTGATGGCGCGTCGAGAAGGACAGCGGCTCGTGTGTGAGAGATGCAAGGCCGAGATCCTCTATCTCAAGGCCTGTCACTGCCCCACGGAGGTGATCCACGTCGAGATCTGCTGCGGCCAGCCGATGACGACGGTGGACGCCGGACCGGCCATCCCCGAACCCAAGGGCTGATCGGGGAGGCCCGGCGGCCCGACGGCCCTCACCCCATGCTGTTCGTGCGTCGCCCCTCTACCCTCTCCCGTGACCGGGAGAGGGTTCCATCCTGCTGAGAAAATCGAATATGTGGTGGCACTACGGGCCGCGTCGGGGAGAGGGTCTCCCTCCGTGGGTTGACGGAGTACTGCAGCGCGAAAGTTCGTACACGGATCGGGGAGGACGGTGCGAGGCCCGGCGGCCCTCACCCCAACCTGTTCGTACGTCGCCCATCCACCCTCTCCCGTAACCGGGCATTGTGCCGGACACATCTCGCGGAAGCCCCTTGTCAAGGGCCGCTGAG
>CAYUSB010000057.1:0-52547 GCA_964447205.1 uncultured Myxococcaceae bacterium | reverse complement strand
CCTGGCTTGCGTCTCGTTGAGAAAACTACACATCCCGAACTGGCCGCGGTTTAACCCCCGCAGCGAAATACGCTGACCGTTCCCTGGTAGGCCACCACGGCCCCGCCGGGGATGCACACCAGCCGCACCGGGATGGAGTTGAGCCCCCGCCCAAACTTGATGGCCCCCGTCAGCGGCGCCCCGTCCAGGCCGTTCTGGGTGAGGCTCCCGGTGTTGGCGTCGAACCACAGGGACACAAACCGCTCGTGGCAGTACGCGATGTCCATCCGCGGGCTGTACGCGAGGCCCATGGTGTCGTGGCTGAGCTCGCGGCTCAGGGGCCGCATCTGCCGGTCAAACACGGCCTCCCGCACCTGCATCGTCGCGGGCTGGGCGTCGTTGGCCGTACGAACCCACACCGCCGCCACCCGATCGCCCGCCTCCACCGCCACCAGCGACCGCACGTACTGGGCCCCGTCGCTGTCGGCCAGGGCAAACCTCGAGACCGCGGTCTGCACCCGCCCCGGCGCCGCCTCCGTACGATGCAGCCGCCCGTCGCTCGTCAAGGCCGCGAACCACGCGCCCCCCGGCACGGTCCCGACGGCCCTTCGCCACGCGGGGGTTCCGATGGGGCCGACCTGGGCGGCGGGGCAGGCCCGGGGGTCTTCGTCCCAGGTCGCGGTCCGCCATTGTCCATCGAGCCGCGCCCACGCGAGGGCGCACCCCGAGCCCCGGTCGGCGCTCACGACCAGTCCCCCGTCGGCCTCCGAGAGGGTGAGGTAGTTGCCCGGCTGGGCGAGGCCCCGCGGGCCCCGCACCGTGCCCCGCGGATCGAGGTGCCACAGGTTGGCCCGATCGCCCGCGTGCGAGACCACCACGAGCCCCTCCCGGGTGGCGATCACGTCGGCGTCCCACACCCGGCTCCCTGCCACCCGAGCCACCTCGATGGGCGTCCCGAGGAGCCCCTGGAGGTCGACCCGCTGGAGCCCGAGGGAGTCGTTGGGTGCTCCCGCTCCGCGAACGGTGATGACCACCACCCCGTCGCCGTCTCGGGCCGCGTGTCCCGTGGCCCCGACCACCGGAAACTCTCGCGGCGAGCTGCCAAACACCACGGGCCTGCGGACGCACCGCCCGGCCACGCAGGCCGCGGCCACACACGGGTCGCCCGTGGGGGTGCACGCAGAGTCGGTCGTGCACATCGCGCCCGAGGGGCCCAGGTCGGTGGTTGCGCCCGCGTCGACGGGAGCCGCCGGGTCGGGGTCGCGCAGCCCCCCGCGGGCCCCGCAGGCCGCGAGGCAGAGGGCGGCGATCAGCGATGCGGCGCGGCGGGTCACGCCTGCTCCAACAACGTGTCCCAGTCGGCCTGAGGGGGCAGTCGTCCTTCGGCCCGGGTGGGCGATCCGCCGGCCCGACCCCCGCACGAGGCCGCGGCCCGCTTGAGCCAGGCCCCGCAGTCAAACGTGCTGCCCTCCCCACGCGTCACCAGCACCTGCAACCCCTCCGGAACCCTCGATGCCAGAAGGGCCACCGTTCCCGGGCGGGCCGTGATGCGGGCTCCGAGGGCCCGGAGGGTCTCGACGGGCTCGTCGTGCAAGAGGAGGGACACCCGGGGCGTGGCCGACGACCCGGCCGCGGTGAGGAGCTCGGCGGCGAGGGACTCGGCCCAGCGGGTCCGTACGGTGCTGAGGGAGGCCTTGGTGGTGCCAAGCTCGGCCCGGAGCCGTTCGACCGCGAGGTGAACGTCCCGGGGGCCGCAGGTGAAGGCCCGCCCGAGCTCGGCCAGGGCCCGGGAGCGAGACTCCAGCTCCCCGAGGGCAGCGCGTCCGCCGAGGAAGGTCAGGCGGGTGCGGCCCTTGTAGCGCTCGACCCCGGTCACGGAGAGGTGGCCGACCTGGGAGGAGCGGGTGCAGTGGGTTCCGCCGCAGGGGGAGAGGTCGAAGGCCTCGACGGAGACCACCCGGACGTTGTCGGTGACGGTGGGACGGCGCCGCAGAGACAACCCCGCGAGCTCCTCGGGCGACGGGAACCACGCCCGTACGGGCCGGTCATCTTCGATCACGTCGCGTACGATCCCGAGGGCCTCGAGGACCTTGCCCTCCTCGATCTGGGGCAGGTGTACGTCGAGGGTGCACTCGGTCGAACCCAGGCGGGCCGAGACCGTCTCGGCCCCGGCCACGTCGAGGAGGGCCCGAGAGAGCATATGCTGGCCTGTGTGCAGGGCCATGTGCAGCCGACGACGGCTGCGGTCGACGCGTCCCTGCACCCGGCTCCCGACGGCGGGCAGGACGGCCCCAGGGGCCATCACGTGCAGCACCCGCCCCCCGTCCTCGACCTGAACGTCCTCCACGCCCTGCCCCCCGAGCTCCCCCCGGTCGCCGAGCTGCCCCCCGGCCTCGGGATAGAACCCCGACCGATCGAGCACCACCGCGGGCTTGCCCTGCCAGGTCGGGTGGTCGAGGACCGTGGCCTCGAAGTCCAGGGCCAGGGGGTTGTCATAATAGAGTCGGGTGGTGGCCGTCATGCTGGGAGTTGAGGGCAACACTGCGTAGACCCTCCCGCGGCGTCAACCCCTTCGTGGGCACGCTTGTCGCATCGGGCCCGGGCCGTGGGCGACGACGGGGGACAACACCAACAGACGAGCGATCCAGACCGGGGCCTCAGGGCCCGCCTCGCCGACGACGACCGGGGGGCCGTGATGGTCTTCGGGGTGTTCCTGGCGATGCTCCTGGTGGGCTTTTTGTACTACCTTCTCGGGGTGGGAAACACGATTCTGTACCGCGAGCGGGTGCAGGACGCCGCCGACGCGATGGCCTTCAACGGGGCCGTGATGCACGCCCGGGGGCTCAACATCATCGCCCTCATCAACATCACCCTGGCCATGCTCATGGCGGTCTGGATCGCCATGCGGGTGGTTCAGGTCGCCATGGTGGCGGCCATCGTGCTCTGCGGGCTGACCCCGATGGCCTGTCCCGTGGCGGTCAACGAGCTCATCGCCGCCGAGGCCGACCTCGGCCGACGGATCAACACCTACTGGGGTACGACCCTACGCCCGGCCCTGCGCCTCGGGCACGGGGCCTCCGAGGCCATCCGTACGCAATGGCCCAACATGGCCAGCGTCCAGGGGTGGCAGAGGCTCCAGGGGATGTATGCCCGGCCTGTGACCACGGCCACCCTGTTTCCCACGCCCGTGCGGGCCTTGCCCCTGCGTACGGTGCAGCTCCGGAGGCACTGTGACTACGTCGGGTTTCGGGGTCGCAACCCCATGGCCCCGGAGGGATTGCCCATCCTGATGCGGCACTATCAGCGGGTCTGGCCCGCGGTGGTTCCGCAGCTACCCCGGGGCATCGCGGCCGACCCCTGCGAGGAAAACCGTGGAGACCTCGTACATTTCGAGATCGAACCGGGCAGCGGTACCTGTCAGGACGGCCTCCCCGGGCAAAACTGCGAGTACGCTCAGATCCGTTCGGCGGTCAACACGAGCGGGAGCGAGCTGGCCCAGTACGAGCGGGGGGCCACCATGGCCCACTGGGGACGGGGGGCCGGAGGGGCCTTGTTTGGCTCCGTGGGCAACCTCGGCAACCTCGGGGTCGCCCAGGCCGAGTACTATTTCGAGGGGGTTCAGGGGCGGGAGATCCCGCTCGACGAGTGGCTCTACCACCCGCGGTGGCGGGCCCGTCTGCGGCGGTTTCGGCTCGGGGGGACCCAACACGCAGTTCCGGGCGTGTCGGGGGTCAACCTCGGGCAGCTCGACGCCCTGTTCTCCCACTGAGGCTCATCGGGGGAGCCCGTGGTGGGTGCTCCGCGGCCCCCATGGGAGACTTGACTGGACAGAAGAGTGTCCACCCGCGGAGTTGTTCTCCTCTCCCGCGGGCGACGCTGCAACGAGAGTTCTCGTGGGACGGAGGGGGCACGGAGGGGTGGCACGGAGTGTGGTTATCCCCACTTCCGGTCGGGGAACATTTCGGGGTGTTGCCGCCCCTAGCGAGGAGTCAACGATCCCAATGGTCAACACACGTCTCTTGGTGATGCTCGCGCTGGTGGCGGGCTGTGGCGGCGGTCAAACCGCGGTCGAAGACCCGTTCGGCTCTGACAGCGGGGCCAACCGCGTCGACCGGGGGTCGGCCAACGGCACCGACACAGGCGGCGGGGGCGGGGGCGACCTCGATGCCGGCGGCGGGGGCGGGGGCTCCGGGCCGACCATGTACGACGGCGGCGTGCGCCTGCCGGACGGCCGGGTGGTCGAGGGCGGCGAGCTCCTCCCCGATGGGGCCGTTCGGTTGCCCGACGGGGCGGTGATCCCGGGCGGGGGTGGAAGCGGCGGCGGCGACGCCGGGGCTCCCCTCGACGCGGGTCGTCGCGACGCGAGCCCGCAGCCTGAGATGCTCGGGACGGTGATCCTCGGCGAGATCTGCGACAACGGCCTCGACGACAACCAAGATGGCCGGGTCGACGAGGGTTGTCCCTGCTCGACCGGGGCCACCCAGCGCTGTTACCCGGGCCGCCCGGCCGAAGCCGGCGGGACCCGCTGCACCTGGGGCACGATGGCCTGCGACGCCTCGTCGGGGGTGTGGGGAGCCTGCACGGGCTTCGGTCGGCCGCAGATGGAGGTCTGCAACGGCATCGACGACAACTGCGACGGCCGCATCGACGAAGAGTGCGAGTGCCCGACCGAGGGCGCCTCGCGGCCCTGCTATGGGGCCGAGGAGTCGACCCGCAACGTGAGCGTGTGCCGGGCCGGGGCCCAGCGCTGCGAGCGCGACATGGTGGGGCGGCTCACCTGGGGGCTCTGCGAGGGCATGGTGGTGCCCGATTTCGAGTCCTGCAACGGCATCGACGACGACTGCGACGGGCAGGTCGACGAGGGCTGCGCGTGCACCCTCGGGGCCGAGCGGCCTTGCTACGGCGGGTCGAAGGGCACGTCGGGGCGGGGGGTGTGCCGTGCGGGCACCCAGCGTTGCCAGCCGCGCCTCGCGGGGGGTTCGGCCTGGGGGGCGTGCGAGGGGGAGGTTCTCCCGCAGGCGGAGACGTGCAACGGGGCCGACGACAACTGCGACGGCGTGCTCGACGAGGGCTGCGGTTGCACCCCGGGGGCGATGCAGCCCTGCGGCGACGACCGCCAGTCCGCGGTGGGCGTCGGGGTGTGTACCTCGGGGGTGTCGGTGTGCACGTCCGAGGGCCGCTGGGGGTCCTGCACGGGGGCCGTCGGGCCGCGCGAGGAGACCTGCAACCAGGTCGACGACAACTGCGACGGACAGGTCGACGAGGGCTGCCTGTGCGCCACGGGGGAGACGCCCGTGTACCGCATCCGGCTGCCGGACATGCCCGCGACCCAGTGCGGCCTGCAGCCTGCTGACGGCGGGCCCAATGTGGTGATGCGCTGCGAGGCGTCCCGTTGCCCCCAGGGGCGCGTGGCCATCGAGACGGCCCCGGGGCAGTTTCAGTGTGTGGCTCCGCCGCCCTCCTGCGCCCTGCCCAACTACCTGAGCTGGTATCCTGTGAGCGGCTGGGTCTGCGGGGCCGGGTGCGAGGTGCTCGTGCGGACGGGCGGGGGCTTCGGCGACCGGACCTTCTGCGCCGAGCGGCCGCGTCGGGAGATCTGCCCCACCGCGTGTTTCCTCAGCTTCGACGCGACGATGCGCACCTGGGTGTGCGCCGAGCGGTGCGCGGGGGCGAGCGCGGGGATCCGGTTCCTGGGGATGCAGCTCTGCCTGCCGTGTCCCAACCCCTCGGGCGATCGCATCCGGGTCACCAGCGATTAGTCCCTCCGCCTCGTGTCTTCGCCAGGGGTCGCCCGTCCTGGGCGGCCCGCGCATCCCAGTGTGTCAGTGTACGAGGGTGACGGTCGGGCCTGCGCGGAGGGTGAGGTCTCCGGGGGTCTCGAAGATCTCGCCGTCGAGCATGTAGCGGGCGAGGCCGCTCTCGAAGCGGAGGACGGCGTGGTCGGTCACGCGCTCGAAGGCGTGGCCGGGGCGCATCGGCCGGGCGAGGCGGATGCGCGGGAGCTCGCCCGCGAAGGCCGCCGCGGGGGCGTAGATGCCGAGGAGGTGGAAGCTCTCGGGGCGCTCGTCGCAGCGCAGAAAGGGCCGAAACCCCAGCCCGATCTGGTCGACCGTTCCGGCGGCCACGGTGAGGTAGTCGCGTAGGGGCCATGACTCGCCGTCGGCGAAGGTGACCGAGGCTCGGCACGGGGCGGCCATCCGGCGCACCAGGGGACCGCCCACCAGGGCCGAGGCGACACCCCGTACGAGCACCCCCGCGGCGCTGAGGGGGGTCGGGGTTCCGCGGGCGTAGTAGGCGTGCAGAAAACCCTCGACCACCCCCGTCCCAAACAAGAACCCGAACCGGTCGCCGATCTGGATGGTCGAGCGCAGGGACCGTCGCAGCCCGCGTCCCGACCGCACCCGCGGAACGAGCCCGGCGAGCAGGGAGGTCGGAGTGCCCCGGGGAGTGCTGCAGCCGTTGGCCACGGTGTTCATCGTGCCCCCGCGGAGGAGGGCCACGGGGGGCAGAGGGGCCCTGCCGTAGACCCGGGCGAAGGCCGACAGGGTGATGCTCGCGCTGCCGTCGCCGCCGACCACGGCGAGCAGGGTCACCCCGTGGGCGCGGAAGCGTTCGGCGGTGGCCACGAGCTCGTCGGGGTGGCGGGTTGCGACGAGAAGGTCTTCGTCGCCGAGGTGCGCCCGGAGGCGGTCGGCGAGGCCGTTGTCGCCGCGGGTGCGTCCGGCGGTGGCATTGAGCACGACGCCGATGCGGGGGAGGGGGCTTGTCATGGATGGGGCGGTGCAGGGTGTACCGCATGTGGACGGCCTCGTCGCAGCCGCCCGGGGCAGGGATGTCGGGGCCCGTGCGCGCCGCCACGCGGATTGAAGGGGTTTGGGCGATCTGATAGCGTCGCGCGCGATGCGCACATTCGTCAGCGTCTCGGGCTTCGGTGCGCTGCTGGTGGCGCTTGTCTCGTGCGCGGGCACCCCCGCGGCCCCCGACGCCGAGGTGCCGAGCTGCAACGGCCAGGGGCGTAGTCGCTGTGTGGCCTCGGTCGCCCTCGGGGCCCGCTTTGGCTGCGCGGCCCTGCGCGATCAGACCGTCTGGTGTTGGGGCCGCAACGACGAGAGTCAGCTCGGGTACGAGTCCGCCGACCTGTGCCCCGAGCGGCTGTCCAACGGGCAGACCCGGGCCGTGGCGTGTCACATGTTTCCGCTCCAGGTGGTGGGGCTCGCGGGGGTGACGGCCGTGAGCGCAGGCGGGGCCCACGCGTGCGCCGTGCTCGCGACGGGGCAGCTCCGGTGCTGGGGCGGCAACACGCGGGGGCAACTCGGCAACGGGTCGGTTCTGCCGAGCCGGAGCCCGGTGGCGGTGACGGGGCTACCCACGGTGATCTCGGTGGCCGCCGGGGCGGGCCACACGTGCGCGGTGGTGGAGGGCGGTCAGGTGTTCTGTTGGGGGGCCAACGACCGGGGGCAGCTTGGGGTCGAGACCGCCCCCAATGCGTGCGGAACGGAAGGGGCCATGATCCCCTGCGCCCGGTCGCCGGTGTGGGTCTCGACGGTGTTTGATGCCGCGGAGGTGGTGGTCGGCGACGCCCACACCTGTGTGCGCACGACCGCGGGCCGGGTCGAGTGCTGGGGCACCAACACCGACGCCCAACTCGGCTCCGGCACCGCCACTCCCATGCCCACCCCCCTTCCCCAGGCGGTGCTCCTCGGGGCCTCGGATCTGCGTGGGGTTCGGTCTCTCGCGGCGGGGGCCCACCACACCTGCGCGGTGCGCGACGACGGGGCCGTGTTGTGTTGGGGACGTCACGACCGCGGACAGCTCGGGGTGCCCGTGCCCGAAGACTTCGCCCCGTGTGCGCGGGCGTGTATCCCCACGGCGGTTCCCATCGTCGGGTACGAGGGCGACCCGAAGTGGGAGGAGCCCGACGCGGGCTTCGAAGACCCCGACGGGGGCGACGGCTCGGCCCCGCGCGACGCGACCCTCCCGCAAGACGTTGTGGAGCCCGTGGACAGGCCCACACGGACGGACGGGGGGATTGAGGACGGGGGCGACGCGACCGCGCCGCTGGACGTTGGGGTGGACGTGGGCGAACCGCCTGCCCCGACGGTGACGTCCCTGGCCGCGGGCGGGGCCTTCGGGTGCCTGTCGCTGAGCGACCGGACGGTGCGTTGTTGGGGCACCAACCGCGCCTACGAGCTCGGCAACGGCCGGATGAACGAGGGAGGTCCCACCCTCACCACGGTGATCGCCTCGCCGGGTTCGGCGGCCACCAATCCGCTCCAGGGGGTCGCGCGGGTGGTGTCGGGGGGGCAAACCTCGTGTGCGGTGCTCCTCGACCGCAGCGTTCGGTGTTGGGGGAGCAACGAGAGTGGCGCGTTGGGTGTGGGCGACGTATCCGAACGAAACGGCCCCGTGGCCATGACCTGGTAGCGGGCGTCTCCGATGGGGCGCGAGGAGGCGACGATGGGGCGAAGCACAACCAGGCGATGCGGGTCCCTCGGGCCGTGGGTCTTCGCCGTGGGAGTCGCCGGGTGCGCGCCGATGCCCGAGGTCACGAGCGACGCGGGCGATGACGTGGTTGGGCCCGTGGAGGAGGCCCTCGGGGGCTGCGTCCCGGGTCAGGCTTCGGCGCAGTTTCGGGCCCAGGTGAGGCCCCCGGAGTTCATGCTCCCGGGGGGCAGGGCCCAGGTCAGCGTGACCTTCGACAACTGCTCGGGGGGCCCGTGGCGGGTCGGGGAGTTCGCCCTCGTTCCCGCCCCAGGGACGGTCGGGGTCTTTGGGGTTCCGCGGGTGGCCTTGCCTCACGATGTGCCCGAGGGGGGGCGGGTGACGATCCCGTTCGAGGTGCAGGTTCCGCGGGAGGGAGGGGTGTATGGGTACTCCTGGGCCATTGCGCGGGGGGCCACCGAGACCCTGCAGCAGTACTCGCCCCCGGGAGAGGTGACGGTCCAGAGCGCGGCGGATTGTACCGTTCCGGGCCCGGCAGCCCGGATCCGCAGCTACACCCCTCCGGGGCCCTTCCTGGGTCTGGGTGAGACCATTCGGGCCACGCTCACCCTGGCCAATTGCAGCGGCGAGACCTGGACCCGCGACGGGGGGTATCACCTCGCCTCGGCCCTGCCCGGGGGCCAGACCCACTGGCGCACGCGGCGGGTGGAGCTTCCGCAGGAGGTTCCGTTCGGGGCAGAGGTGACCCTGCCGATCGAGGGGGTGGCCCCCGACGCACCGGGCCGGTACGGCTTCGCCTGGGGCATACAACGCGACACCGAACGCATCGGCGACGCGACCCCAGAGGTGCGGGTCACGGTCCTACCCCGTCACGACTGCGGCGGCTCGGGCCCGCCCTCCCGCTTCGTCAGCCAGAACGCCCCGAGTGTTCTCGACCCCAACGAGGGGGCCAACGTCGACATCACCTTCGCCAATTGCAGCGACGACGTGTGGACCTCGGCCTACCGCATCAACGCCGCGGCTCCGGCTCCGGACGGGCGATGGTCGGCGGGCAACCTCGCGTTTCCCTTCGACCTGGGGCCGGGGTTTCGGCTGACGGTTCCGTTTGGCATTCGAGCTCCGGGCAATGCGGGCGATCACCCCTACCGATGGGTGGTCACGCGCGGCGGGGCCGACATCGCCCAGCCTTCCCCCGAGCGGAACATCCGTGTGCGGGTGATCGACACCGCGGGCCCGTGTCAGGCCCGCCCCGTGGTGGGCAACGTCACGAGCCCCTACGGCTACCGGGTTCACCCCATCTCGGGGCGATGGCTTCTGCACACAGGGATCGACTTCGGGGCCCGATCGGGCACGCACATCCACGCGTGTCGCGGGGGCACGGTCGTGCGGGCCAATTGGTACGGGGGCTACGGCAACACCATCATTGTCGACCACGGGGGCGGGATGCAGACCCTCTACGCCCACCAGACGCGCTTCGCCGTGGGGACAGGCACCCGGGTGACGGCGGGGCAGCACATCGGGTACGTCGGGAGCACGGGCAACTCGACCGGGGCCCACCTGCATTTCGAGGTGTACATCCACGGCCGCACGGTCGACCCCGCCCGGGGGTATTTGTAGCCAGGTGCGGGCGGAGGGGGGAGGGCGGAAACCGCCAGGGCGCAAGGTGCGCAAGGGGCAGAAGGGGATTTTTGGGGGCAGGCGGTAGGGGGCAGGCGAAGGTGGGCGGCGCGGGTGCGAGGCGCGACGACGAGGGCGGAGTGGTCAACGATCCCCCGACGGGGGACACGCCGCGTTCCCCCCTAAAAAACCTTCTGACCCTTGCGCACCTTGCGCCCTGGCGGCTTCGCTGCCCGTCCCTCGCCGCCTGTTGCTCGTAGTCCGCTGCCCGCTGTCGTTGCAGCGCGTGAGCCCACGGCGGTGCCGCCCGCTACGGCAGGCGCCTGAGGGCGCCGAGGGCGTCCAACACACGCTGCGTTGCGGCGATCAGGTCGGTCACCAGGCGCGCATCCACGTCCAGCAGGCCCTCGTATTCTCCCCGGTTGCGCATGCCGTGGCACTTGTCCAACACGCGCCACACCTCCGGGCCCAGGCCCAGGGTATGCGGCAGCACCTGGAACACGATAAAACGATTGCCCGCCCGGTACCCCTTGAGGCGCAATGCGGCCAGAGACAGCGCATGCGACGCGTTGTAGGCCAGATCGAAGCGGCTCTCGAGCGCGAGGTCCACGTTGCGGGCGTCGTGCAATCGCGCAGCGCCCGTGCGCAATAGCCCCGCGACCTCCTCCTCGTCGGGATCCTCGGCCTTCAGCGGCTTTCCTGGGCCGCTCAGGTTTTCAAGCGGGCCGGGCACGCGGGGGCTCCTCCTGGCCGAGCAGCCAGATTCGAGGCTGCTTCATCACGCGGGTCACGAACGACCTGTCCTGCTCCACGCGTCGGGCAAACTCTGCGGGCGTGTACAGGGTGGGGTTGACCGGGCGGGCAAGTCTGGCGCTGGCGTCCTCCAGGGCCGCAAACACCTCCGCGTAGCTCAGGGTGGGGCTCAGGATCATCACATCCACATCACTCCGGGCCGCGTCCTCCTGGCGGGCCACCGAACCATACACAAACGCCGCCTCGATGTGCGACGCGATGGGCGCCAGGGCGGCCCGGAGCACATCGGCCAACCCCATGGTCTTGAGCACGAGCCCGCGCAGCTCGCCAAACACAGGGGACTCGGCGTTGGCCTGGTAGTGCTTCTGGTTGCCTTGCTTGCGTACGGTGATCAACCCGGCCTCGGCCAGCCCGGCCAGCTCTCGTTGTACGGCCCCGGTGCCCGAGTGGGCCAGGGCGATGACCTCGTTGGCGTAGAAGCTCCTGTCGGGAGAGGCGAACAACACCGCCAGGACACGCTGACGAACCCTGGGGAACAGCGCGTCAGCCACCTTGCCAGAGAGCGCCTCGGTAGGACGAACACCCATTCTGGGGTGGATCGTACCCATTCTGGGGTCGCTCCGCTACGGGGTGGGCGTGTTCGTCGTCGGGGTGTCGTGTACGGCGTCGGCGGGCTCTGCCACGAGCACGTCGAAGGTGGCGGTGAAGCCCGCGCTGCCCGTGGTTCGGCCTACGTTGCGGGCCGTGAAGACGTGGGCCCCGGCCGACAGGTGCATCGGGGCCGACCAGGGCCCGTGCACGGGCGTAAACCGCGAGGCGTAGCCCTCCCAGGGGGGTAAGGGGTGACCGTCGACCGCGAGGGTCCAGCGGCCGTGGTTGGGCCCGCGGATGCCGTCGAGGCGCAGCCGGTAGACCCCGTCGTGGGCCATGTCGAAGGGCAGGGCAAAGCGGGCCCCCTCCTCGGCGTTGAGCATCGTCAGGGCCCGTCCCCCGCTGGCCGGGATGCGGCAACACTCCAGGGTGTGGGTGATCCCGCCGACACACCCTTCGGGGCGCTCGAAGCTCGGCCAGGCCCGCTCAAACTCCAGGTACAACCCCGGCCCCGGCGGCGACGATCGGATCGACACGATCTGCCCCGTGGGTAGAGCCAGCCACACGGGCAGCTCGGGACGAAACCGACGCAGGTCGCGCACCCCGGAGAAATCGTCGGGGACCACCACCCGCTCGCGGCCGTCGCCCCAGGGGTCGAGGGCCTCGAGGTGGCTGAAGATGTCGGCGATGATGACGATCCCCCGGTCGATGCCCTGGGCCGCCATCAGGCGCCGCAGGGGGAGCCGTCGGCCCTGGATCCGCCGCGTCTGATGCAGCCCCTCGTGCCAGAGGGGCGGGAAGACGAAGCCCCCCATCGCCACGTAGCCGAGGAGGGCCGCCCCGGGGAGCCCAGAGGCGAGGTTCGCACGACCGCGGGCGCGCAGGAGGTCGGCGAGGATGGTGAGGCTTTGGGCCATCAAGACGGCCAGAACCGGGGCCGCGGGGAAGACGTGGCGGGCCCCGTGGATGGTCCCGTTGCCGTAGTAGAACCCCGCGTACGCCAGGGTGAGGAGCACGGGGAAGAGGGCCGCGATGAGCCCCATGGCCGTCGGCCGCAGGAGCACCGCGAGGAAGGCCAGGAGGGGCAGGGCCGTGATGCCGAAGATCTCGGTCCCGAGGCGGCCCGTGCGCTCGCGCACGAGGCGCAGGGCGTCGTCGGGGGTGTATCCGTCGGGGCCGAAGGAGCGACGTTCGACGGCGTGTTCGAGGGCGCAGCCGACGTCGGGGCCAAACCCGAGGCGCAGGCAGTTGGGGGGGGTGTCGGCCCGGCGCACGTACTCGATCACGGTGGGGGTGCGCCAGTTGCCCGTGGCCCGGTGCTGTTGCAGGGCCACGATGCCGATGAAGGGCAGGGCCGCGGCCACCCCCACGGCGATGAACTTCACCGGAAACCGCCGCACGAACACCCGGTCGATGAGCCCCACCGTCACCACCGCCGACAGCACGAACCCGTCGAGCATCCGGGCGCAGAACACCCACCCCACGCAGACCCCAAGGCCCAGGGCCCGGCGCAGGGTGACGGTGTCGCGGAGTTGGGCCACGAGGCCGAGGGCGAAGGCGTCGAGGGTGGCTACCCAGGCGTGGGACAGGAGGTCGGAGGTCTCGACGGCCCGGGCAAACCCCGGGGCCACCAGGAGGAGCGACAGGCGTAGGGCGAAGGGGTCGAGGCCCATCGTGCGGGCCAGGAAGGTCTGGGCCAGGGCCAAAAGGGCCCCCGTGGTCATGCCCGCCAGCCACGGGACCCCGGCCCGCACAAAGGGGGCCAGAAACATCGGGAACCCCGGCACGAACACGCTGTGCAGCCGCCCGTCCCGCCCCTCCATCAAGAACTTCGCCCCGTGGGCCAGACGCGGGGCCGTCACGGGCACCGACAGCTCCCCGTGCGAGGCCGCCCGCCCCTGGAGGATGTAGATGCACGCGTCGCCCGAGATGACCTGGCCGTTCATGGGGCCGTGCCACAGCCACCACGACACCCCGGCGCTCGCGGCGCAGGCCACGGCCACGAAGGCCCAGGTGGGAATGGCCGTGAGGGCCCGCTCGATCCCGCGCCCGACGGGGGTCAGGACGAGGCCCGCGGCGAGCCCCAGGAGCCCCGCCAGGACGGCGTACCGGGTGTCGTGCTGCCCCAGGGCGGCCCGAAGCTCGGGGCCCGCCAGGTAGGCCCACACGGCCCCCAGGAGGAGGGCCGCGAGGCGGGCCAGGAACGTAGTCGTGACGGCGGGCAGAGGCATCGGTCGCGCGGCGCGGGAGAGTGTCACAGGCCCGGCGCGGGATGAAGCGCGGGGTGCGGCTCCCGTGGTACCGAACGGGGGTGATGGAGGCAAACCCGGCCCGTGTCGTGTGGCTGCGTCGCGCGGCCGTGGGGTGCGCGGTGGCCGTCGGAGCCTGGACCCGGTCGCCGCTCCTCGGGGCCCCGCCCACCATGGACGACCACCTCCAGCAGGCCCTGCTCGACGGAACCGGGCCCGTATCCCGACCCGCGTGGGCCCTGTTTGATTTCGTGCGACGCGGCGAGGCCCCGGCCCTACGCGACGCGGGCCTTCTGCCCTGGTGGACCGACGACGCCTTCGCCCTGGTGATGTTTCGCCCCCTCACGTCGGCGACCCTGTGGCTCGATCACGCCCTGGGATGGGGGCCCGTGGGCGGGCACCTGCACTCCCTGGCCTGGTGGCTCGGGATGCTCGCGGCCACGGGGTGGGCCCTGCGGCCGATGCTCCCGTCCACCGTGGGAGCCCTGGCCCTGGGGCTGTGCGCCATGAGCCCGACGTGGACGGTTCCGCTCGGGTGGATGGCCAACCGGGGGGTGTTGGTGGCCGGGGCCCTGGGATGGGCCGCCCTCGGGCTGTGGGTCCGAGAGCGTTGGGCCCTGGCCACGGGGGCCATGCTCCTCGCGGCCCTCGGGGGCGAGTACGCCCTGGGCCCGTGCCTCGTGGGCCTGGTCTGGACCCTCCGCGGACCCCGGGCCTCGCACTGTCAGCTCTCGCGCTGGGCTCCCGCCGCGGGCCTTGGGGCGATCCTGGTCCTGGGGCGGGTTCTCGGGGCCGGGGCCGCGGGAGGCAGGGCGTACCTCGACCCGTTGGGAGCTCCGGGGGAGTTTCTGCGGGCCCTGCCCGAGCGCCTGGGATGCCTCTTCGCCGAGGCCCTCCTGATGCTGAACACCGTGGGCCCCGATGGGTCGGCCGTAGGGAGCGCGGCCCTGCCAGGATGGGCGGCGGCCTTCGTTCTGGCCCTCGCCGTGCGGCGGGTTCGGGCAGGGGCGGAGCCCTCCGCCCGGCGGGGTCTCGACGCCCTGGGCCTCGGGGGAGTGGCGGCCCTGGTGGCCTTCGGGGCGGTTCCGGTGCACGGGCGGGTCGTGGCCCCGGTGATGGCGTGCGCCGCGGCGATGGTGGCCGCGGTGCTCCTCGGGGCCCGGGCGGGGGGGGCCCCGACGTGGCTGCGGGGGGTAGGCCTGGCCCTGGCCGGTCTGCACCTGGTGGCGGGTCCGTGGAGGGCCCGGGTCGACGCGGTCGGGCTCCGTTGGGTGGCCGAGGCCTCGACCGCGGGGCTGGTCGCGGGCGGCGAGGCGGCCCGGGGGGCCCGGAGGGTGGTCCTGCTCGCGGCCCCCCACCCGGAAATGTTGCACTACACCCCGATGCTCTGGCGGCGACGGCTCGGGATCGCGGTCGACTGGACCGTCCTGGCGGCCACGGGAGCCCCGGTGCGTCGGGTCTTCCGGGCCGATGGGGGGGTGGACCTCGAGGCCGGGGGGGTCTCCCTCGTGGCCCCGTGGGCGTGGGGGATGTACCGCCGCGGTCCGCTGCATGTCGGCCACACCCAGGGCGTGGCCGACATGACGGTCACCGTGACCGAGGCCCCGGGGGGGGTCCCGTCACGGCTGCGGGTGCGTGGAGTTGGGGAAGGGGTGCGCTGGATGCGCGCGAGGGCCTGGGGCCTGGGCCCCCTCGAAGGGCCCTGAGGCCGCGCAGGTCAGGGGGCCCCGCTGTCGCCGCCGTCGGCGCCGAGGCTGGCGTCGTCGAGGCCGCCGTCTCCGCCCGCTCCGCCGCCGTCTCCGCCTGCTCCGCCGCCGTCATTGCCGCCGGGGATGCCCCCGCCGTCGCCGCCGGGGTTGGACATGCAAGCCCCGTTCATATACAAGCACAGGCCGCTCATGCAGCAGTACTCGCTGCCGGGCGGGTCGGACGGGTCGCGGCAGGGGTTGCAGTCAGCGTTGCTCTGGCACGACGGCGGGCAGACGCCCCCGCTCCCGCCCGTGTCGACGCGGGGGCTGCCCGTGTCGACGCGGGGAGTGCCCGTGTCGACGCGGGGAGTGCCCGTGTCGACGGGGGGAGTGCCGCCCGTGTCCTGGGAGGTGTTGGGGATGTCAAAGGTCGGCAGCGGCCCGGCATCGATGCTGGCGTCGTCGCCCGTGCTCGCATCATCTTCGGGGGGAAAGCTCTGGGCCCCGTCGCCACAGCCCGCGGCGAAGAGCAGACCAACCATGAGCACTCGAAGAAAGCCCTGACGCATCGTGCCGACTCCATGAAGGTCTTGTGTGACCGTCGGGGCCGACTATGGCACGAAACTGATCCATGAAGGGAGAGGCCGGGTAACTTTTCTCGGCCTCGGGATTTTCGCGGCCTCGGCCCCGGTGCCTTACGCTCCCCTGGTACCCCGCCTGCTCCGCCCGACGGAGAAGAGAGCGCACCCCATGATTGACGAACCCCTCCGCGAGGCCCTGACCTTCGACGACGTGTGGCTGGTCCCGGCCTACAGCGACGTCCTGCCCAAGGACGTCGACACCCGCACCGTCCTGGCCCGCGACATCACCCTGGGCATCCCCCTGGTGTCCGCGGCCATGGACTCGGTCACCGAGGCCCGCACGGCCATCGCCATGGCCCGCGAGGGCGGCCTCGGGATCCTGCACAAAAACCTCTCTCCCGAGGATCAGGCCCGCGAGGTCGAGCGGGTCAAGCGGGCCCAGTCGGGCATCGTGGTCGACCCCCTCACCGTGGGCCCCGGGGTGTCCCTCCGCGACGCCGTGGCCTTGATGAAGCGCCACGAAATCTCGGGCCTCCCGGTGGTCGCCGACGGCCTCCCGGTGGGCATCCTCACGGCCCGCGACTGCCGCTTCGAGACCCAGCTCGACCTGCCCGTGTCGCGGGTGATGACCCCCGCGGCCCGGCTCGTGACGGCCCCGCCCTCGGTGCGCCCCGACGAGGCCCGGGCCCTTTTGCACCAGCACCGCATCGAGAAGCTGGTGGTGGTCGACCCGGCGACCGGGGCCCTGGTGGGGCTCATCACCGTACGCGACCTCCTCCAGGCCGAGCGCCACCCCTTCGCCGTCAAAGACGCCCGCGGGAGGCTCCGGGTGGGGGCTGCCATCGGCCCGGCCACCGACCGCGAGGAGCGTACGGCCCGCCTCGTCGAGGCGGGGGTCGACGTGATCGTGATCGACACGGCCCACGGGCACTCGAAGGGGGTGATCGACGCGGTGCGACAGACCCGGGCCCACCACCCCGACCTCGCCATCATCGCGGGCAACATCGCCACCGCCGAGGCCGCCGAGGCCCTCCTCGACGCCGGGGCCGACGCGGTGAAGGTGGGGATCGGCCCGGGGTCGATCTGCACCACCCGGGTCGTGGCCGGGGTGGGAGTGCCCCAGGTGACGGCCGTGAGCGACTGCGTGCGGGTGGCCCACCGCCGCGGGGCCCGGGTGATCGCCGACGGGGGCGTGAAGTACTCGGGCGACGTGGCCAAGGCCATCGCCGCGGGGGCCGACGCCGTGATGATCGGGTCGCTCTTTGCGGGCACCGACGAGGCCCCGGGGGAGATCGTCCTGTACCAGGGCCGGACGTACAAGGCCTACCGGGGCATGGGCTCGCTCGGGGCCATGCGCCGCGGGAGCAAGGACCGCTACGGCCAGACCGAGTCCGCCGACGAGAAGCTCGTGCCCGAGGGCATCGAGGGCCGCGTGGCCTACCGCGGGAGCCTCGCGGCCAACGTGTTTCAGCTCGTCGGGGGGCTGCGGTCGGCCATGGGGTACCTCGGGTGCCGGACCCTGGCCGAGGTGCAACAGAAGGCCCGCTTTGTACGGGCCACCTCCGCGGGTCTGCGCGAGAGCCACGTCCACGACGTGGTGGTCACCGAAGAAGCCCCCAACTACCGCCGCACGGAGTGAGGCCCCGGGGCGGGGGGCGGCTGTGGTAGCGTGCCGCCCCTCGCATGGACCTCAAGCTGATCGCGCGCAACATCTCCACCCAGTGGCTGGTGATCGGGGCCCAACTGGTCATCAGCATCGCGATGACCCCCTTCCTCGTGCGGCGCCTGGGCGACGAGGGATATGGGATCATCGCCCTGATCTCGGGGATCGTGGGCTACCACGGGATCTTGTACTTCGGCCTCGGGGCCGCGGTGGTGAAGTACGTCGCGGAGTACCACGCCAGGGGCGACACCGAGGCCCTCGACCAGACCGTCTCGACCATCTTCGTGATCTACCTCGCCATCGGGACCCTCTGGCTGGCCCTCTCCCTGGCCCTGCTGGCCCCGCTCCCATGGCTGTTCAACCTCCGGCCCGCCCAGATCGGCGACGCCCGGGCCATGCTGCTGATGATGGGGTTCGCGCTCTTCGTGCACTTCCCTGGGAGCGTGTACGGGGGCGTGGTGATGGGCCTCGAGCGCTTCGACGTCCTCAACCGCTACAATTTCGGCCTCCTCCTCGTGCGCAACCTCGCCACCTACCTCGCCGTGCTCCGGTACCCGAGCGTGGTGGTGGTGGGGCTCATCAACATGGTGACCCTCCTGGCCGAGCCCGTGGTGGCGGCGGTCTTCGCCCGCAGGCTCCTGCCCGCCCTGAAGATCTCCCTGCGGGGTTTCTCGCGCGCGCGGGCCCGGCAGCTCTTCACCTTCAGCACCCAGTCGTTTCTGTTTACCCTGTCCGAGAAGCTGATCAACTACACCGACGAGTTTGTCATCTCCCAGGCCCGGGGCCCCGGGGCCGTCACCCACTATGTGATCCCCCTGCGCCTGGTCGACTACGCCCGCGACGGCATCGACAAGGCCACCCTGGTGCTGATGCCCGGGATCTCGGCCACCGCCGCCCGGGGCGACCTCACCACCCTCAAGAACGTCTGGCGCTTCGGCAACAAGGCCGTGATGTGCCTCGTGGCCCCGGTGTGTCTGGTGTTCCTCGCGTGGGGGCACCACGTCCTGACCTTGTGGCTCGACCGCAGCTACGCCGACCGGGGGTACCCGGTGCTCCTGTGGCTGGCCCTTGCCTTCGTGGTGCAGGTCGCAGGGCGCGGGATCGCCCGGCCCATCTTCGAGGGCCTCGGAGAGCTGCGGACCCCCGCCCGGATCACGGTCCTGGAGGGCCTGACCAACCTCGTGATCAGCGTGATCCTCGTGCGGACGGAGCTCGGGGTGGCCGGGGTGGCCATGGCGACCTTCATCCCCGCGGCCATCTCTGGGGTCTTCGTGATGCCGTTCTTTGTGTGTCGGCGCCTCGGGGTGCACTACGGGTTGCACCTCGTGCGTACCTTCGTGCGCACGGCCCCGCCCCTCGTGCCGGCCTATGGGGTGCTGGTCCTGGCCGAGGGGTGGGGGTTTCACCGGCACTTCTTCAGCCTCGCGGCGACGTGTTTTACCGTCCTGGTCGTGTATCTGGCCTTCGCGGCCCTGGTCACCTTCGACGACGAGGAGCGGGCCATGCTCCGGGCGCGGATGCGCCGCGCGCAGACCCTGGCTCCCTGACCACCGCAGTCGCCACCTCCCACCCTGGAACGAAGTGTGCTTGGCCCCCGCCCGAGGGGATCATGCGAAGACCGGCCCGACGACGCAACGTGGTTGCTGCCCTGGTGTGTGGGGCAGGTCTGGCGGAGGCTCAACGCCCCCCCGTCGCCCAACGCCCCCCCGCAGCCTCGCTCCCGCCGCCTGCGGGGCGGGCCGTGGCCCGGAGTGATCGGCAGGAGTTTACCCTCCTCCTGATCGATCAGGGGGAGCTGATGGCTGACCTGGGAGCCAGGGCGGGCTTCTCGGAGGGAGCACGGTTTGCGCTGCATCGTCCGGTGGTCGTGCGGCACCCGGTGACGGGGCGACCGTTGCACGATCGGTTTCCGATTGGGACGCTGCGGCTGCAGACCCTGGGGGAGTCGATGTCGCTCTTTGTGGTCGAGGGGGCCATGGGTCGTAGCCCCGCGGTGGGCGACATCCTCGTGGCCCTCGACCCGCCGGAGCCCCGGAGCCCTGGCCCCCCGGAGCCCGCCCCGCAGCCTCGTCCCGGGCGCACCCCGCGACCCCAGGCTCCTGGCGTCGTCGAGGCCAGCGCGGGCGCGACCCCGTCGCCTCGTCCCGCAGCGGGCACGCCTCCGTCCACGCCCCCGCCGAGTCCGGCCGCAGCCTCCCCGGCCGCAGCGTCCCCGGCCGCGGCCTCGTCGGCCGGGGCGGTCCCCAACCCCGAGGCCCAGGAGCTCGCCCTCGCGTGGAACGAGACCGTCGGCCGCCCCGCCGAAGACCGGGTGGCGCGATGGCAACGGTTTCTCACGCAGTTTCCCAGGTCGAGCTACGCCCCGACCCTGCGCCGGGAGGTGGCCGCCCTCATCGCCATGCGCGACGGCCTCCGCTCCCGCGACGCCCTCGCCCGCGACCTCCAGCAGGCCACCGCCCGGGCCGAGGCCGAGCGGCGCCTCGCGACCCTGTCCGCGGTCGATCCGCCGACGGTCCTGCGGGCCGCCGATCCGGCCGTGATCGCCCTCCAGCTCCCGCGGGGGGCCCAGGTCTCCGCGGTGATCCTGTACGTCCGCCGTGGTCGGGAGGGGCCCTACGAGGCCGTCCCCATGGGCCTGGAGGGCGACGACTTCGCGCGGGTGCGCCTGGCCCGCGGGTGGCTGAGCACGGCCGGGGTCGACTGCTTCGCCGAGGCCGTCTCCGCCGCGGGGCGATCGCTCCCCCTGTGGCGTAGCCCCGAGGCCCCCCATCACATCGAGGTGGAGGAGCCCGCCCGGGTGGCCCCCCTGCCCGGGGGCCTCACCCGCATCGACCTGCGCTTCGAGCAGGCGGACGTAGGCACCCGCACCAACGCCGCCGGGATCCAGCGGGTGCAGCGCTTCACCCTCGTCGAGGGAGACTTCCTGCGACGCATCCGGCTGCCCTGGCTCTACGGGTACCGGGCGGGCTTCGGGGTGTACAGCGGGGCCGGGATCGCCCTGTCGGCCGTGGAGTCCGACCGGGCCTCGGTGGGCTCGACCGTGGTCTACGGCTACCAGGAGCTGGAGTTCGCCCTGAGCCGGCTCGTGTTCGTGATCGGGAGGGCGCAGTTGGGGGTGGCCGAGCAGGGGCTCGTGGGCGGGGCCCAGGTGCGGCTGCGCATCGGGGTCGAGCGGTACACCAACCTCGTGATGGGCGGCGACGTGCTCACCGAGGTGGGGCAGCGGGCCTTCTTCGCCCTCAACTTCCACCCCACCCAGAGGCTGCCCATGATGGCCCAGGGGGAGGTGTTCAATCAGTCGGTGGCAGGGGGAGATCCAATGTTCCGTTTTGTGTTTCAGACGGGGTGGCGCTTCACCGACTGGTTCTCCCTTTCTATACGGGGCTCGTACCAGCTTCGTAACCTTCAGAACGGCGGCTTCGGCTTTGGCCTGTCGCCCTCCTTCGACTGGTGAGCGCCATGCGAATCTCCCCCCTGGCCCTCGTCGCCTTCGGCTGTCTCCACGCCGCCACCGTCCGGGCCCAGGTGTCCCCTGCGCCCTCTCCCGAGGTGGCTCCCGAGACGCCCGAGCTGGCTCCCGCGGCCGACCCGGTGGCTCCCCTGCCGACGGTCGACCCGATCCCCGACGACGGGCTCCCGCACCTGCGGCACACCCCCGTGGCCCGGGTTCGGACCCGCGCCCCGGTGACCCTCACGATGACGGTCGTGCACCCCGAGCGCATGGCTTCGTTGACGGTGCACTGGCGGATGGACGGGGCTCCCTGGGCCGAGGCCCCGGCCCGGCGCTCCGGGGAGGCCTGGTCGGTCACGCTCCCCCCGCCTTCGCTCGAGTCCCGTCGTCTGGAGTACTTCATCACCCTCGCCACGCAGACGGGTCAGCCCCTGCCGGTCTTCGCGCGCCCCGAGTCGCCCCACGTCACCGTGATCCGGCCCGAGGAGGGCGACGTGGCCGAGGCCATGGAGCTCGCCCGCAACGCCCGGAGGCGCCTGGAGTTCAGCCTGGAGGGCGAGTACGTCGACTTCGGGTCGCGCCCCAACACCAACGGCGAGGTCTGCGGCGAGGCCGGGGGGCTCCGTTGTCCCGACGGCTGGTACGCCCTGCGGGGAGGCGTGCGGTACCGGTACTACCGGGCCCTGCGGTCGGTGGTCGTGCGGGTCGATCGCCTGGTCGGCCAGGGGACGGTGTTCGACCGCACGTCGGGGCGTTTCCTCTCCCGCGAGGTGGGCATCGTGGCGGGCACCGTGGAGCTCGAGTTTCGGGCCCACGACCTGCTGTCCCTCTCCGTGGGGGGCATCCTCGGGGCCGACGAGGACGAGGTCCAGGGGGGGATCGTAGGCCGCGTGGAGATCGGGGTCGACCGACCCACCCGGGCGGTGATCTCGGCCCAGCACATCACGGGGTTCGGGTCGCTCGTGTCGGGGTGGATGCGCTTCGTGCCCGCCCAGAGCGTCCCGATGGGGGTCGGGATCGAGGTCACCGACCAGCCCGGGACCCGGGACTTCGGGGCCCGGCTCTTGTACGAGCTCGGGCTGCGTCTGTCCCAGCACCTGACCGTCACCCTGCGGGGGGGCTACGGGGCCCGGCGGCTGGAGGCGAGCGGGTTTACCGCGGGGCTGGGGATCGGGCTGCGTCTGTGACCCCGGCGGCCTCGCGGAGGAGGGCGTAGAGGGCGTCGGCCTGGGGCTGCCACCCGTACCGCTCGGTGACCACGGCGCGGGCCGCACGGGCCATCTCCGCGGCGCGAAGGGGGTGGTCGAGGAGGGCCGCCACGGCGTCGGCGAAGGCCCGGCCGTCGTCGACGACGGGGGCCACGGAGAGGCTCTCGCCGGGCGTCGCCGCGATCCCCTCGGCCGCAGCCGGAGAAGCCACCACCGGAACCCCCAGGGCCATGGCCTCCAGCACCTTGTTTTGTACCCCCCGGGCCACCCGCAGGGGGATGGCGCACACGGCGGCCCCCTGGACCCACGGGCGGATGTCGGCCACGTAGCCCGTCACGGTGACCCCGTCGGTCTTGCCGAGGGCCAAGACCTCGGGGGTGGGCTTCGACCCCGCGAGGGTGACGGTCAGGCCCGGCCATCGGGCCCGCAGCCGGGGCAGGACCCGGGCCACGAGCCAGGCCGCGGCCTCGACGTTGGCCGCGTAGTCCATGGCCCCGAAGAAGACCACCGAGGGGGCCTCGGGGGCTGCTGGGCGCGGAGAGAAATAGTCGGTGTCGACCCCGTTGGCCAGGACCCGCACGTCGGCCCCCGGGGCGATGGCGTCGAGGAGGGCCTTCTCGCGGGGGGCCGTGATGACGTTGATGCGGGCCTTGCGGGCCACCTCGGCCTCGTAGGCCCGCAGGGTGGCGGCCTCGCGGCGAAAGACCTGGGCCCGGGGGAAGGGGGCGGACTCGGCGTAGGCGGCCCACTTGGCGCTGTCGACGTCGACGAAGTCCATCACGAGGGGGACCGACGGGTGGGCGAGGGCGTAGGGGGCCATGCTCGTGCTCTCGGCGAAGAGGGCCTCGGGGCGGAGGTCGGCCACGAGGCCGTCGACCGCGGCGGCGAGGCGGGGGCTGTCAAACACCGAGAGGGTGAGGGGGCGGCGGGTGAGGAGGGTGGTCAAGGCCTTGACCTTCTGCACGGTCAGGTCGAGCGGCACGAGGGTGACCGAGGCGAAGGCCCGACGGAGCCGGGCGGCGTGGGCCCGGTCGTCGGGGGGCTCGGCGAAGGCCACGAGGTGCACCTCGCAGCGGGCCGCGAGGCGGGTGAGGAGGTGGTGGGTGCGGATCTTGTCGCCCTTGTCGGGCGGAAACGGGGTCCGGTGGGTGATGGCCACGACCCTCACGACGGCTTCACCCACTGCCGGGTGACCGGGTCGCGGACCTTGAGCACGCGGGCGGGGTTTCCGCCCACCACCACGTCGTCGGGGACGGGCCCCGTGACGACCGACCCGGCGGCCACGATCGAGCGGGCTCCGATGTCGGCCATGATGATGGCCCCGTTGCCGATCCAGGCGTTTTCGCCGATGCGCACGAGGTCGTAGTGTCCGGGCTGGTCTTGGATGGGGGTGTCGGGGTCGTCGGAGCCGTGCTGCCGTTTGCCCGAGAGGATGTCGACGTTGCTGGCCACGGTGGCGTGGCGGGCGAAGTGGCAGCGGCCGATCATGCAGCGGGCCCCGAGGTAGACCCCCTCGGCGATGCGGACGTCGTCCTTGCTGAAGACCGTGCCCCACTCGATGAGGCTGGCGGGGTGCACCTCGGGCAGGGTGGCCATGTAGAAGGCCCGGCGGAGCCAGTCGCCGGTGGGGCCGGGAAGGAGCGACAGGCCCTGGGACCAGGCGGCGAAGACCCGGGTCCCGTCGCCGGGAGAGAGGGCTCTTTCGGCGCGGTAGAGGGCCACGAGGGGCAGGGCGGTGCCGCGGGCGAGGGCGAGGGCGAGGGCCTTGGCGAGGGTCTTGGGGTCCATTGGGAGCTTGGCGGGTTTAGCGGATGCGGGAGAGGGGGCCCTCGAGCACGGAGGCGTAGAGGTCGAGGTAGCGGTCGGCCCGGCGGGCGGGGGCGTGGCGGTCGGCGGTGCGGCGTTGGGCTTCGGCCACCCGGGCGGCCCGGGCCTCGGGGTCGCGGCGGGCTTCGAGCATGGCCGCGGCCAGGGACTCGGGCGAGGCGGGGGGCACGATCCACCCGTCGACCCCGTGGCGGGCCACCTCGGGGACGCCCCCCACGGACGTAGCCACCACGGGGAGCCCCACGGTCATGGCCTCGAGGAGGGCGTTGGGCATGGCCTCCGAGCGCGAGGGCATCACGAGGAGGTCGGCGGCCCGGTACACCACCCCGACCTGTTTCTGGTGGCCGAGGAAGCGCACCCGATCGCCGAGCCCGAGGGCCCGGGTGCGGGCTTCGAGGGCTTCGCGGTCGGGTCCGTCGCCGGCGAAGGCGAGGGTGAGCTCGGCCCCGGCGGCTGCGACCTGGGCGAGGGCCTCGAGGGCGATGTCCTGGCCCTTCTCGTGGGACAGGCGGCCCACCACGGCCCCGACGAAGGCCGCGGGGTCGAGGCCGAGGGCGGCCCGGGCTTCGGCCTTGGACAGGGGGGTGTCGATGTCGCTGCGGTCGACGGCGTTGGGGATCACCACGATCTTCGACGGGGCGATCCCGGCGTGGACGAGGGTGTCGGCGGCCTTCTGGGCCACGGCCACCACCCGATGGCCCTGCGGGAGGCTCCAGGCGTCGAGGCGGTGGTAGCGCTTGACCTTGTCGTCCTCGGCGGTCCACCCGTGAAAATGGCCCACCCATCGGACGGGCAGGGTGCGCCGCAGGGCCAGGGCGATGAGGTGGGGTTTGTAGCTGTGGCTCTGGACGATCTGGGCTCCGAGGCGCAGGGCCAGGGCCCCGGCCCGGGCGATGACGAGGGGGTCGAAGGGGCTCAGCTCGTCGAGGGTGGTGGTGGCCAGGGCTCCGCCGGAGAGGGCCGCGAGGTCGGGGGGAGGGGGGGCCCCCCGGCCACGCAAGAGGGCCACGTGGAGCCGAACCTCGGGGGGCAGGGCCCGGGCCAGATACACGAGGCCGCGGGCGGGCCCGGTGACCACCGGGGCGTCGAGGATGGACAGGACCGTGAGGGGGCGATGGGCCATCGGGGGGCGGTCAGGGGGTGGCCCCGCCGGCGGCGGAGGGGTCGTCGGCGGGCATCCGGCCTTGGAGGAGGGACGAGCGGATGAGCTCGAGCATGCGGCGGCGGCCTGACTCGTTGGGGTGGAGGCCGTCTTCGGAGAAGGTGTCGATGAGGTAGCCGTCGTCGTCGGACAGGACCGAGGCATAGTCGAGCACGATGTCGTGGTGCGCGCGCCCGTAGCTGCGGACCCACTCATTGAACGACCGGATCTTGGCCGTGGCCGTGCCCCCGGCCTCGGCCTGGTCCCAGGCCCGGGTGACCGGAACGGTGGTGGCCAGGACGGGCTTGACCCCCTGCCGTCGGATGGTCTCGATCATCTGGGTGAAGTAGTACCGGGTCTCGTCGACCCCGGGGGCGTCGGGCAGGAGGTTGATGGCGCACATCTTCACCACGACCTGCTCGGGGTGCAGGTCGAGGGCGTCGGGGCCGAGGCGCAGGAGCTGCTGCCACACGAGCTGCCCCCCGGTGCCCCGGTTGAGAAACTCGTGGCCGGGGAAGGCCCGGGCGAGGTCGAGCTGCTCGGTGATGCTGGCCCCGAGGAAGACCACCCGGCCCGCCACGGGGCCGTCGCTGCGGGGCAGGCGGGCGTTGGCCGCCCGGTAGCGATCGAGGTGGGCGGGGTTGCTGTGCAGGCTCAACCAGCGGTCGTGCCAACGTTTGCTGTCCTGGCGGTAGCGGAAGGCCTTGTAGCCGAGGGCCCCACAGACCCCGAAGAGGCACAGGGCCGCGGCGGTGGCGACGGCGGTGAGAGAAGGTTTCATCAAAGGCTCAGGGCGTCGGCCAGGCCTTGAGGGGCCCGGCGACGGAGATTGTAGGGGGAAGACGGAAGCTCGACACGCGCGGCGCATCATGCCATAGGGAGGGCGGGTGCAACACGGGTGTATGCGTCGGCGGCGCGGTCTCCGCGAGGCCCCTCCCCAACGGTCGCACACAGCGAAGAAAGCCTCGGCACATGGTCGCTCCGATGATGGTCCTCGCGGCGGTTCCCCTTCAGCTCGCTGCGGCCGCAGGGGTCGAGCTGGCCGGAGGGTACGACTCTACCGTCCTCAACCAGATTGACCAGACCTACGGCGACGGCGGCATCGCACGCCTCGCCCTCGACCTCCAGCTCGGATACCGCGGCGACACCACCCGCCACCTCCTCCGCACCCGGGCCGAAGGGTACTACCTCTCCAACGAAGGCAGAGACTTCACCCAGGGCGACTTCATCCTCATCAACCGCTACCTCTTCCGCTGGGAGCCCAATGACGACACCGAGATCGGCCTGGAGGGCACCTACTCCATCGGTCGCTCGGGCCTGCTGCTCGGGCGTTCCAACAGCGTTGATCTGATGTTTCTGCCGGGCATCGCCGGGGAGTACAACGTGCGCCTCGATGTGCGCCGGAGGCTCGGCGAACGCAATCGTATCAGCATCTCCCCGGGCATCCAGGGCCGCCACGCCGTCTCCCAACCGCTGGAGGTGCCGCGGCAAAACATGCTTGCGGTCAACACATTGCTGGAGTACAACCGAGATTTCAGCGACCGCCTCACAGGCATCGTCGCGGGTCGGGGCGAGTACTTCCTCATGGACGGCTTCCTCGACTGGGTCCCGCGGTTTACGGGGTACGTCGGGGTGCGGCGGATGTGGTCCGACGACCTGACCACCGTGGTCCACGTGGGGCTCGACTCCTTGCGCGACCAGTACGACGCCTCCGAGTGGTTTGTGGGCCCCTACGCCCTGGCGGGGGTGACCTGGCGCCTGCCCGATCGGCACCTGGTCCTGGGCTTCAACGGGCGGTACGAGTACGCCATCGTGGCGGCGGCCCGCTGCAACGTCCCGACCCTGGGCAACGCGGCGTGCCCCCGCGAGGAGGTCGTGGCCGGGGGGACCGGGCGCGTGCTCGGGGGCGACCTGTCGGCGGTCTATCGACCGGGGGAGGGGCACTGGGCCCTCTTCTCCGAGGCCAGCGCCGACTACGGGGTGACCAACAACTTCGCCCTGCGCCCCGATGGGACCACCGACAACAGCCGCCAGGTGGAGGTGGGCAACACCAACATCTCCGTGGCCGCCGGGGTGCGCTACATCGTCTCGCCGAGCTTCTCCGTCTTCACCCGCTACAACTTCCTCTACAGCCACCTCGACGTCCCGCGGCTCCCGGGGCTCATCCCCGAGATCGTACGCCACGTGCTGATGGTGGGGATCACGGCCTCGCTCTCCAACGACACCAGCGGGGCCACCGAGTCCCTGATCCCCTTCGAGGAGGCCTCGGCGGCCCACGGGGCCCGCGGGGCAGGGGGGGGCGGGGCTGCCCAGTCGGGGGCGGGGGGCGGGTCCGGGGCCGGAGGCGGATCCGACGAGGGGGCCTTCGTCGATCCCTTTGACGTGGGGTCTGACGATCCCCCGGCGGGCGGGGCGGGCGGCGGGCAGGATGGCACCCAGGACGGCACAGGGCCTGGAGGGGTGACGCTCCCGACCCCGGGCGGGGGGCCCTCGCCGACGTACCTGCCACCCGGGCGGGGCAGCACCCGGCCGAGCACCCAACGGTCCACACAACCCCACACACAAACCTCTCGGGGCCCCTCTGCGCCCGTCGGGCCCGCCGCCCCTGGCGCCCGCCCGCCCGCCGACGGAGAGTCTACGCCACCCGAAGGAGGGTCTGATCGATGAGCATGGGAATGCCAACGGAGGAGCAGCCGCTGACGCTGAAAGACCTCCTGGCCAACTACCTCGCCCTGGCCAAACGGGGCCTCAAGTACTGGAAGCGGGCCCTGGTCTTGTTTCTCCTGATCGCCACCGCGGGCATGGTGTGGGTGATCAACCGCCCGCGGGTGTACCGCTCGGAGGCCAAGTTTGAGGTCCTGGAGATCGACGACCACTCGGACATGGGCCAGGAGGAGCGTCAGCGCTCGGTCGAGGCCCGCCTCGATCAGGTGTGGCGCTCCCGGCGCTTCATCCTCCAGCTGGTGACCGACCAGCACCTCTACGACCACCTCCAGGGGGTCACCAGCGACGCCAAGATCGCCGACCTGTTTCTGGGGGCCATGGACCGCCGGGTCGACCGGACGATGGTCTCCGTGGGCTTCGTCTACAAAGACCCGGTCCGGGCCCAACAGGTGGTGTCGAGCCTCATCGACCTGTTTCGTAACGCCCGGCGCAACGCCACGGCCGAGACCGCCCGGCTGGCCCTCAACGAGGTCAACCTCCAGGTGCAGCAGCTCGAGCAGGAGCTCGCGCGCAAGCAGCAGGCCCTCGACGAGTTTATCAACGCCAACCAGAGCCTGGTCGAGCAGATGCGGGCTCGACGCCTGGGCGGCCCCGCCGGGGCCCAACTCGCCGCGGTCCGGGCGCCCGAGCCGAGCGACCCGCGGGCCAGCCCCCGGACCCGGCAGCTCCGGGCGCGCATCGCCCAACTCCGGCAAAACCTTGAAAACCTCCGCAGCTCGGGCGACAGCCGCTCCAACGCCGACGAGCCCCAGGAGCTCCGGGAGGCCCGCGAGCGTCTCCGGGCCAAGCAGCAGGAGGTGCTCGCCATGAGCAACCAGGGCCTCACCGCGGAGCACCCTCGGATGGCCGCCGCGATGCGCGAGCTCGCGACCGTACGGGCCGAGGTCGACACCCTGAGCCGACGGCACCGCGGCCAGGTCGAGAGCCAGGCCAACCTCTCCGCGAGCGAGCGGGCCCGCCGCGTCGAGGACATCCAGCGCGACATCCGCGAGGCCGAGGGCCAGCTCGAGGCCAGCGTCCGCAGCGACAACGCCCCGGCCCCCCCCTCGCAGCCCGCCCAGGCCGCCCAGGCCGCCCAGGCCGCCCGCAACCAGCTCACCCGCACGAGCATCACCGAGGTCGAGTCCGAGTACGACCGGCTCAACACCGACGTGAGCGCCACCCGCACGAGCTACACCGAGATGTACCGCCGCAAGCTCGACCGCCAGGCCGAGCTGCGCCGCACGGAGACCTCCGGCGGCGAGCGCATCCGCATCATCGACCCGCCCTCGCGCCCCATCGAGCCCGAGCCCCCAGGGCGCACCAAGCTGGCGGCCATCGTGATGCTCGTGGCCATGCTCCTCAGCGCCGGGACGGCCCTGGTGTCGGGCTTCATCGACACCCGCATCTACGACTCGGGCGACCTCCAGCGCTGGGGCGAGCTGCCCGAGCTGCCCTTCATCCCCGACCTCTTCATCGACCTGCCCGACGGGGGGGCCCGCCTCGCGGCCCAGGCCGCCTCGCAGAGCACCACCCCCGGGGGGGCCTCCATGGGCCCTCCTCCGTCAGGATAGGGATCGCCCCGTTGCCAACACCGCCGGGGTGTTGGTACACACCCCGGAGCCATGCGCTCCATCCCCTGCCTGATCCTCCTCGCCACCTTCAGCCTCCCCGCCTGCCGAGGCACCCTCTCGGGCCCGTGGCCTCCCATCGAGACCACCGTCCAGGAGTACCGCCTCGGCGCGGGCGACGTGCTGCGCATCGCGGTGTACGGCAACAACGACCTGTCCACCCGCGTCACGGTGCGGCCTGACGGCCGCATCACCCTGCCCCTCCTCAACGAGGTCACGGTGCAGGGCAAGACGGTCAACGAGGTCACCCGCGAGGTCACCGAGGGCTATCGCCGATTCGTGCAAGACGCCCGGGTGGCCGTGATCATCGAGGAGGTGCACTCCTACCGGGTGTTCGTGGTCGGCAAGGTGGTGCGCCCCGGGGACTTCGAGTCGCGGACCCCCGTCACGGTCATGCAGGCCCTGGCCCTCGCCGGCGGGGCCGCCCGCGGGGCCGACGTCGATCACATCGTGGTGCTCCGCCACGGGGCCGGGGGGCGTCACGAGCGCTACGAGGTCTCGTACACCGACATCTCCGAGGGCCGCCTGGAGCAAAACTTTACCCTCCGCAGCGGCGACACCCTGATCGTGCCCTGATCGCGTTTTCTGGGAGGGGGAAGGGCCCTGCGGGGCCCGTCGGTCACTTGCGACGGACCTTGGCCCCGAGGAAGGTCACCCCCACGACCTTGTCGCGCTGGAGCCGGTCGCAGGCCGCGGTGAGGTCTTCGGTGGTGGTCTTGCCTGCCCGGGCCACGAGCAGGTACTTGTCGATGAGGCCGTGCCAGGCGAGGGTCTCGGCCGTGCCGAAGACCGCGGCGGAGTCGACGATGATGTAACGAAACTCGCGGCGGATCTGCCCGATGAGCACCGCGGCGGCCTCGCTCGACAGGGCCGCGTGGGCGCTGGCCACGGGGGGCCCGGCGGGGATGAGGTTGAGGCTCGCGGTGATGCGAATCACGTCGATGGGCATGCTCGGGTCGTTTTGCCGGGCGGCCAGGACGCTGGTCAGGCCGAGGTCGCCGCGGATGCCGAAGAGGGAGTGCTGGTTGGGGTTGCGCAGCGACCCGTCGATCAGGAGCACCTGGATGCGCCCGCCCTCGGCCAGGGCCAGGGCCAGGTTGGCGGCGGTGACGCTCTTTCCGTCGCCCTCGCGGGGCGAGGTCACCATGATGATCTGCAGGTCGGGCTCCTGCTCCAGGCGGTAGCGCAGGGTGCGATACTGCGAGGCCGCGAAGCCGTCGGGGTGCGACATCATCACGAGGTTGGGCGAGAAGGCCGCGACGTGCTCCGCGGGGTTGACCCGCAGGACCGAGTACCCTCCGCCCCCGAAGGCCCCGGAGTGGTCTTCGGCCACGACCATCCCGTACCCGCCGCCCCCCGAGGCCACGCCCGGGTCGACCACCTGGGCCGACACCACGTAACCCGCGTTGGGGTCGTAGCTGGCCCCCGGGTCGTAGCCCCCTTGCCCGTAGTCGTAGCCCTGGGCCCCCATCCCCGGGGCCTCGTAGGCCCCCTGGGCCCCGTACGCGTCGAAGCCCCCCGGGGGGAGGTGCTGCCGCATGGAGTCCGCCGTGAGGGTGGCGGCCTCGCTCCCGTGGGGGTCCCAGCCGCCGGGGGCCGTGGGATACCCGCCGAGTCCAGGGTCTTGATAGGTGCGGTCGGACTCGAAGAGGCTGCTTGCGCTCGCCACCCGGGTCGCGGCGTCGCCGTCGATGAGCTCGTGCGGCGAGGCTACGGCGGGTGCACTCTGGTCGAAGTAGCCCGCGAGCGCGTCGCGACGGCCGCCGGGGGCGGGGTCGCGGCCGTACGGGTCGAGGTGACCAGGGTACGGCGCCGGGGGCTTGCGGGAGGGTTGATCAGGCATGGTTCCAATTCCAGGGTCGAAGATAAGACCCTACGCGGCTCGGGCGCGTGGCGTCAAACCTCACGCGGGCCCCCAGAGGCCCTCAGCGGTCGCAGGGCGAGCCCGGGTGGCACGAGCCTCAGCGGCCACGGGCCCCGAGCATCACCAGGGGCGTCCGGATGATGATCTCCAGGTCGGTTCGGAGGAAGGTCACGAAGTCCTCGAGCCGCGCGGCGTAGGCCAGATCGTACAGGAGCTTGGTGCGCATGTCGTCGGCGATGGAGTCCTCGACCCCGTCGAGCTTGAAGGGGTTGGTGAGGGAGTCCTTGAGGTGGGCGATGGCCGAGTCGTCGGGGATTCGCCCGAGGTAATCGAGCGAGACCTGGGCCAGGCCCGTAATGCCTGGCCGCACCATCCGGGTCCGCTCCTCGAACATCGGGATCGCCGCAGACAGGGTCCGCACGAGCTCGGGGCGCTCGGGCCGCGGCCCCACGATCGACATGTCCCCGCGGAGCACGTTCCAAAACTGGGGGAGCTCGTCGAGGCGGGTCTTGCGCAGAAACCGCCCGACCCGGGTCACCCGGTTGTCATTCTTGCCCGCAAGCTGCGCCTTGCCGTGCTCGGCGTCGGTACGCATCGTACGAAACTTCCACATCTTGAAGGTGGGCAGGGCCTCCAAGCCCGTCTGCGTATCAGTCCGCCCCACACGCTCCTGGCCGTAGAAAATCGGCCCCGGGCTGTCGAGGTAGACCGCCGCCGCCAGAATCGGGAAAAATGGCGCGGTCAAGGCCAGCCCGAAGCTGGCCCCCAACACGTCCATCGCCCGCTTGACGACCTGTACCTTCCGATCCATGCGCCTCGCTCTCGGACGTTCATACCAATGCACCCGACCGCGTCGCAAGGAGCCTCTGCGGGGCCTCTGCCACGATCGCTCCGGGGGAGCCCCACGCCGGGTGGTGTGCCGCCGCGAAGGGTGGTATCTACCACTCGTCGGTGCGCTGGTCGGGTCCATAACTCCCCGATCGTGCCGCATCAAGTGTCGAGGCATCGGTCCGGTGCGGCGCAACACGATGAAGTTTACTGCCTCAGTCCCCGGCGAGCTCAGCTATCGCGACCTGGTCGGGGCCGCGGTGCGCAGCTTCAGCCTGCGGGTCGAGCGCGACCGCGGGTGCGTGGGCCTCGAGTGGCGGCTCATCTCCTCGTTCAACGAGGCCTTCAACAACATCGTCGAGCACGCCTACGCCTGCGTCCGGGGCGAGGTCGAGGTCACCCTCTCCGTCGAAGAAGACCAGGTGGTCCTGCGCCTGTCCGACTTCGGGGCGGGCTTCAACCTCGACACGTCCGGGGCCAACCACGAGCCCCCCGCCTTCGACGCCCTGTCCGAGGGGGGGATGGGGCTCTTCATCATTCGCCAGGCCATGAGTGAGGTAACGTACGAGCGCCGCCACGACCGCAACCTCCTCACGATGACGAAGCGGCTGTCTGAGTGTGGCCGCGCCTCGCTTCTGCCGGGCGCTGGCGTTTCCGAGGGATCCCGATGTTGAAGCATGAAATCACCGAGGAGGGCGGCGTCATCGTCCTCCGGGTGTTGGAAGAAAATCTCGACGCCCTGACAGTGCCCGAGGCCCGACCCCTGGTCGACCAGCTGGTCGAGCGCGGGGGCGTCAAGGTCGTGTTCGACATGGCCGCCGTGAAGACCATCGACAGCTCCGGGGTGGCCATCATCGTGGCCCTCTTCAAGCGCCTGCGGGCCCTCGGAGGCGCCGTGCGCGTGGTGGGGGTGACGGGCCAGCCGCAGGAGATCTTCCACTTCCTCCGCCTCGACAGCGCCCTGCCCATCTTCCCCACGACCGCCGACGCCCTCCAGAGGTTCTAGGCCGTCGTGCTGCACCCCCTCTCGCCCCTGCCCTGACACCTCGTGGCACGCATCGTCGCCCTCGGCCCTGACAGTCCCGGCAAGGTGTTCCCCCTCGACCAGGGGGAGTGCCTCTTCGGCCGTCGCCTCGACTGCCACGTCTGCATCAACGACCAGCGGGCCTCGCGGCGCCACGCCCGCATCCGCCGCGAGGGCGACGGCTGGCACCTCGAAGACCTCGGGAGCTGCAACGGCACCTACATCAACAACCGCCGCGTCCAGGGGGCCGCCCGCCTGCGCCACGGCGACGAGTTCTCCATCGGGGCCAGCAAGTACCGGGTCGACCTCACCGACGAGCTCGCCTCCGCGGCGGAAAACTCCGCCGTCCTCGTCGACGGCCACGACGCCACGGTCTCCCTCTCCATGGCCGACCTGTCCGACCCGCGGGCCTTCCCCCGGCGCGAGGGGGGCGGCCTCCAGCGCGACCTCGACCGGGCCCAGCGCAAGCTCCACGCGATGTATCGCATCTCCGAGACCCTGGCCGGCAGCCTCGACCCCCAGACCCTGCTCGGCCGCGTGGTCGACCACCTCCTCGACCTCTTCCCCCAGGCCTCCGTCACCGCCGCCGTCACCGTCGACCCCCGCACCCGCCAGGCCCGCACCCAGGCCGTGCGCCGACGCAAATCCCGCGAGCGCGACGCCCAACCCGGGGTGGTCATCCCCCGGGCCGTCATCGACCGGGTCATCCGCCAGGGGAGCGCCGTCCTCCTCAAGGCCCCGAGCGATTTCCTCAGCAGCCCCAGCGACACGATGGTGATCAAAAACCCCCTCGTGGGCCTGTCGGGCGAGGGGCCCCCGTCGCCCGAGCAGCTCGACGCCGTGAGCTGGCGGATGGGGGCCCCCCTGGCCTTCCGCGGCGAGTCCATGGGGATCCTCCACGTCGAGGCCGAGCCCGCCCTCGGCTTCTTCTCTCAGGACGACCTCGACCTCCTCGGGGGGGTCTGCGCCCAGGCCAGCGTGGTCCTGCACCTCATCGGGGTGCACCAGAAGCTCCTCGCCCGCGAGCGCCTCGACTACGACCTCCGGGTAGCCCGGCAGATCCAGCGCAACCTCCTGCCCCGGGAGGTCCCCCACCTGCCGAGCCTCGATTTCGCCGTGCACTACGAGCCGGCCTTCCACGTCGGGGGCGACTTCTACGACTTCCTCTACCACGACCCCGCCCGGCTCTCGGTGGTCGTCGGCGACGTGGCCGGAAAGGCCATCTCCGGGGCCCTCTTCATGGCCCGGGTCACCAACGAGATCCGGGCCGCCGCCCCCCACGAGCAGACCCCCCCCAAGGTGCTCCAGCGGGTCAACCGGGCCCTCACCGAGGTGGCCGAGGACGGGATGTTCGTCACCATGGTGTACCTCACCATCGACCTCGAGCGGGCCGCCCTCCGCTTCTCCAACGCCGGCCACACCATGCCCCTCCTGCGCCGCGAGGGCCGGGTGATGCAGCTCGAATTCGACGCCGCCCGGACCCTCCCCTGCGGCATCGACTCCGTCCTCGATGTGGCCGAGGCCGTGGTCACCGTCAAGGCCGGCGACGTCCTGCTCCTCTACACCGACGGCCTCGTGGAGGCCCGCTCCATGAGCGGCGAGTTCTACGGCCAGGAGCGCCTGGAGCAGTCGTTCGAGGCCTGTACGGGCGGGGCCCGGGAGAGCCTCGAGGCTGTCCTGTCCGACCTCGACCGCTTCGTGGCCGACGCCCCCCAGGCCGACGACCAGACCGTGGTGTGCTTCTCCATCGGCGAGCTCCCCGCGGCCGCCCAATGCACCCCCTCCGGCTCGCCCCCCCGCACCCCCGAGTCGCGCTTGTAGCCAACACCCCCGCAGGGGCCGTGTTAGGGTCCGCCCTGATTATGCGTACGGTGCTCCTGGGCGGGCGGGTCCTCGACCCGCGGACCGGCTACGACGACCTCGCCGACGTGGTGATCGAGGGCTCCCTCATCACCCGCGTGGGCCGCGGAGCCGCCGAGGGGGTCGACCCCGCCGACCGCGACACCGTCGTGTACGACTGCGCCGGGCGCTGGGTGGTCCCGGGCTTCGTCGACCTGCACACCCACCTCCGCGAGCCGGGCTACGAGTACAAAGAAGACATCGTGTCAGGGACCCGGGCCGCCGCCGCGGGGGGCTTCACCGCCGTGTGCGCCATGCCCAACACCCGCCCCGCCAACGACACCCGGGCCATCACCGAGATGATCGTGGCCAAGGGCCGCGACCACGGCCTCGTGCGGGTCTACCCCATCGGGGCCATCACCCGGGCCCAGGCCGGGCGCGAGCTCACCGAGATGGCCGACCTGCGGGCCGCAGGGTGCGTGGCCGTCAGCGACGACGGACGCTGCGTCACCGACGCCGGGGTCATGCGCCGGGCCCTGGAGTACGCCCGCACCCACGGCCTCGTGGTGGTCCAGCACGCCGAAGACCACGGCCTCACCGAGGGGGCCACCCTGCACGAGGGCGAGGTGGCCACCCGGATGGGCCTCAAGGGCTGGCCCCGCGTCGCCGAGGACTCCATCGTGGCCCGCGACCTCATGCTCGCCCGCCTCACCGGGGCCCGGTACCACCTCGCCCACGCCAGCACCGCCGGGAGCGTGGCCCTCGTGCGGGCGGCCAAGTCCGAGGGGCTCGCCGTCTCGGCCGAGGTCACCCCCCACCACCTCACCCTCACCGCCGCCGCGGCCCTCGGGTACGACACGGCCTGCAAGGTCAACCCCCCCTTGCGCGAGGCCTCCGACATCGAGGCCCTGCTCGACGGCCTCGCCGACGGGACCCTCGACTGCGTGGCCACCGACCACGCCCCCCACGCCCCCGTCGAAAAGGACTGCACCTTCCAAGAGGCCGCCTTTGGGATGGTGGGCCTGGAGACGGCGCTGCCCCTGCTCCTGGAGTTTGTGCGGGCGGGGCGGCTGCGCCCGGCCCGGCTCATCGAGGCCCTCACCCGGGCTCCCCTGCGGGCCTTCGACCTCGACGAGCACGGGGTCTACGTCGGCTCGGTGGCCGACCTCACCGTGGTCGACCCCGAGCACCGCTGGGTCATCGACCCCCGGGCCTTCGCCTCGCGGTCGCGCAATACCCCCTTCGCGGGGCGGGCCGTCCAGGGGCGGGTGGCCCTCACCTTCGTGGCCGGGCGACGCGTGTTCGAGGCCCCCGCGGGGACGGGGTCGGCGTAGAGTCCGCGGCGATGCATCCCGCCCAGCCAGGACATGGGGTTCGGTACGAGTTTGTGCTCGTCGAGGCCTCGGACGACGAGGCCGTGTACGCGGTCACTGTCTTCGTGGCCGAGGCCCAACACCCCGGGCGGGTCGTCATCGGCCCCGGGGTCTCGCGCTTCGCTGAGGAACCTCCCGGCCTCGACCCCGCCCACCGCACCCAGCTCCTGGCCCTCGCAAAGACCATAGGCAAACGCGGCCCCGACGAGCCGTGGCCCCGCAGGGTCAACCGATGGCGCAGCCCCGGCGTGCGCTGATCGCCCTCGGGCTCGGAGCCTCCCTCGCGGCCTCTGCGCCGCGCGCGGTCGGGGCCCAGACCGCCCCCGAGGTGGTCCTCGTGACCATGGGGCCCGGCGACGATGTCTTCTCGCGCTTCGGCCATGCGGCCCTGTGCGTGCGCGACCCGGCCGATCCCGCGGGCCGCTGTTACAACTACGGAACCGCAGACTTCAGCACCCCGGGGCCCCTCACCTGGGCCGTGCTCCGAGGCCGCGGGCGCTTCTGGGTCTCCGAGGCCCCCGAAGCCTGGATGGTCCAGCGGTACGGCCCCGACGAAGACCGCGACGTGTGGGTCCAGGCGCTGCCGCTGCCCCCCGCGGCCCGGACCGAGCTCGCCCGACGCCTCGCCTGGGACGCCCTGCCCGCCCACCGGCACTTCGTCTACCACCACTACCGCGACAACTGCACCACCCGCCTCCGCGACCACATCGACGCCGTGTCCCACGGGGCCCTGCGACGGGTGGGTGGCCGCCCCTTCGGCCAGACCTGGAGGACCCCCACCCGCCAGGGGTTCGCCACGGCCCCGGCCCTCCTCGCCGTGAGCGACCTGGCCCTCGGCCGCGCCCTCGACCGGCCGATGTCCACCTGGGAGGCCATGTTTCTCCCCGAGGTGCTCCGGGCCGAGGTGCGACGGGCCCTCGACGGACGCCCCGAGGCCCGCTGGCGACGGCAGGCCCAGGTCCCTCCCGGCGACCCCTCCGCGGGGCAACGGATCGTCGCATCCCTGGCCGGGCTCCTGGGAGCCCTCTCCGCGGCCTTGTCCTGGCGGGTAGGGCCTCCGGGGCGTCGGTGGGCCCGGGGCGCCCTGGGGGGCCTCCTGGGGGCCGCAGGGGCGGCCTTGTGGGGCCTCGCTGCGGTGAGCGCCCTGCCCGAGCTGCGCATCAACGAGTGCCTGCTTTTTCTGACCCCCACGGATTTCTACCTCGGGGTGGCCGACGAGGCGAAGGCGGCCCGGTACGCCCGGGCGCGGGTGGCGGGGGCCCTCGGGGTCCTGGGGTTGTGGGCCGCGGGGATCCTCATGCAGCCCCTGGGCTGGGTGGGGGCCCTGGTGATCGCGGCCCTCGTGCCCTGGGCCATGCCCTGGGGTCGGGCCGTCCCCCCCGCGCGAAGGCCGTGACGTCGCGCGGAGGGGCGCGATAGAGTCCGGGGCCCTCCTGCCGCGCGGGACCCTCCATGACTGCACCCCCTCGTCCTGATGTCCTCGCGGTGAGCAGCGAGCTCCCGTGGCCCCTCAACACCGGCGGCCACCTCCGCACGTTTCACCTGCTGCGGGCCCTCGCCCGGCGCTGCACCGTACGCCTCGTCACCGTGGTCGAGGGCCTCGACCACCCGGGCTTCGCGGTGCTCCGGGAGCACGGGGTCGAGGTCGAGCCCGGCCTCGTGCCGCCGCGACACCCGCTCCGCGAGGCACTGCGGGCGGCCCGGGCGGCCCTGCGGGGCGAGCCGTATGTGATGTTCCACCGGCACAACCGTGGGGCCCTGCGGGGGGCCCTGGCCCGGGCCGTGGCCCGCCGTCGCCCCGGGGTCGTGTACCTCGACCACCTTGACCCCCTCGCCCTCGGATCGCTCCTGCCCGCGGCCCCCCGCGTCATCGACCTGCACAACGTGTACTCCACCCTCGCCGGGCGCGTGGCCGACGAGCGGGGCGGCCCCGTGGGGCTCTACCTCCGCCGCGAGGCCCGCCTCCTGGCCGCCATGGAGCGCCGGGCCGCGACCGAGGCCGACGCCCTGTTCGCGGTGTCCGCCCAGGAGCAGGCCGCCTTCTCGGCCCTCGGGGCCCGGGCCGTCCACCTCGTTCCCAATGGGGTCGACGTGGGGGCCTTCGCCGAGCACCCCACCGGCCGGTCCCACCCCGAGCCCGCCCTCCTCTACCTCGGGGCCCTGTCGTGGCAGCCCAATGCCGACGCGGCGGTGTTCCTCGCGCGGCGGGTGATGCCCGGGGTGCGGGCCCGACACCCCAAGGCCCGGCTCCTCCTCGTGGGGCGCCAGCCGGGCCCCGAGGTCAAGGCCCTTGCCACTCTTCCGGGGGTCGAGGTCCACCCCGACGTGCCCGCCATCGGCCCCTACCTCGACCGGGCCTCGATGCTCCTCGTGCCCCTCGACGCCGGGGGGGGGACCCGCCTGAAGATCCTGGAGGCCTTCGCCGCAGGCCTGCCCGTGGTGAGCACCGCCGTGGGGGCCGAGGGCATCGACGGGGTCGACGGGGTCCACCTCACCCTGGCCGAGCGCGACCGCTTCGTCGACGCGGTGTGCGCCGCCATCGACGACCCCGCGGGTTGCACCGCCCGGGCCGAGGCCGCCCGCATCCTCGCCCGGGAGCGCTACGACTGGGCCGTCCTGGGCGACCGGGCGGCCGACGTGGTGTGCGCCCTGGCTGGATCGAGGACGTCCCCGACCCGGCCCTGAAGCCCCGCGTCTCTGGTCACATCACCGTGACGCGAATCCGGCTCTCGTCGGGGCTGTACTGCCGGCGCTCGCGGTAGGCCCGCATCTCCTCGACGGTGGCCGCGCGGTTCATGATGAACATGTCGTCGACCTGGCCCTCGATGCCGAGCTCGGCGCTGCCGTTGTTGAGGTCGGCCCCGATCACGACGGGGGCCGGGGGGTACTGAATGGGGGCCTCCGGGGGGTTGATGCACGACTGACCCTGGGGGCACAGCCACTGGCACCCCATCGGGCACTGGGTGGTGCGCGGCAGGGGGACGGTGTACCCGTCGAGGACCGGGCAGTCGCCCACCTGCATCGTCGACGGGCAGAACGTGCCCGTCTCCGGGAACAGCCCCAGGGTGCGCGGGTACTCGTACTCCTGGGCGTCGTAGTAGCTGCGGCGCATCGTGCGGGGCCGGGCCGTGGCGTCGAAGGTGAACGCCACGAAATGCCAGCGGTTGACGAAGGTGTTGCGGGTGAGGGGCTCGGTGGTGGTGATGTGGGCGTACTGGATCACGTCGAGGCAGGGCTCGACGCAGGAGTTGCCCTGGTAGAGGGTGTCGTCCTCGGCGTCGCCGCGGAAGAAGATGGCCCAGGGGTTGAAGATGGAGTTGTTCTCAATCTGGGGGTGGGTCTCGGGCAGGCGCCAGAAGGCCGCCCGGGTGGGCTGGTCGGGCATCCCGTAGCAGACCACGGTCTGGAAGTTGTCGAGGTAGGCGTTGGAGGGCGACAGGGGCCGCACCCAGATGCCCACCGTGAGCTGCTGCCGGGCGGTGTTGAAGGGCGCGGGCGAGGTCGAGCGCCAGTTGACCGGGCGGTACGTGAGGGCGCTGGTCTCCACCGCCCCGTCGGGAAGCCGCGACACCCCGCCGTCATCCAGGTACACGGGCTGGCGCACCACGACCGTGCCGAAGTTGAGCGAGCGCTGGTTGCGGGCGAACCGGGCCGCGGGGTTGGTCGGGCTCAGCAGCGACGGGGCCGACTCGGTCGACCACAGGGCGGGCGACGGGGACGGGAGCTCGGGGTGCCGGGCCTGGTAGGGCAGGTCGAGGATGTACGCGTCGAAGGGGGTCGAGCCCACCGCGGGGCAGGTGCGGTTGCCCATCCCCTCGTCGAAGGTGTAGGCCCCGACCATCCCCTGGGCGCGGTAGGGGACCCGGTCGAAGGTGTCGTCGTAGCTCTGGGCCGCCGCCACCGCCGTGCCGCCGCCGTAGTGCAGCGAGAGCAGCGTGGTGGCGTTGGCCGCCATCCGCGGGACCCGCACCCACACCTCGCCCATCGCGCAGTTGGTGACGAAGTGCGGGGCCCAGGTGTTGTCCATCGTACGAAACACCATGCGGTCGCAGGCCGTGCCCACGGCCCCGCGCACGGCCGGCGGGAGGGTCACCTTCACCTGGTAGTCCTCCAGGGCCGCGGTGTTGCCCACGACCTGCACCTGGACCCGCGAGGGCAGGCCGCAGCTCGGGGCGCCCGCGCAGGGCTCGGTGCGAGGCGGCCGGGTGGTGGGCGGGCAGGCCGGGCCCGGGGGCCCCGTGTCGACGGGGTTGGTCCCGCCGTCGGTGGGGGGCCCGCCGTTGTCGGTGGGGGGCGTGACCGTGCCGTCAGTGGGGGGCATGCCGTTGTCGGTGGGGGGCCCGCCGTTGTCGGTGGGGGGCGTGACCGTGCCGTCCTCGCCCGGGGTCGAGGCGTCTTCGTCGGGCGTGTTGCCCATGTCGCTCGGCGTCTCGGCGTCGACCGGGGGATTGAGCGACCCCCGCGTCGGACAGCCCGTCAACAACACCGCCGCGATCGCCAAGGCCCAATGGGTCACCGACCCGACCGTCCGCCTCGAAGGCCCAACCTCATGCATGGCCGGACACTACCGCCTGCGGTGGGCGCCGTCCACGAAGGCCCCGCGGCCCCCTTCAAAACATCCGGCCACCGTCTGCTCGACCGCGGAGAACAAGGCCCCCTGCGCCGTCTCCACGCTGAAGATATGGTTGGTGTCGGCGGCCACCGTGAGGGTCACGCCCCGTTTGCGCCAGCGGTCCTCGTCCATGGGGCGCCCGAGGACCTCATGGCCGAAATACTCCAGGAAGGTCGGGTGGTAGGCCGAGCTGTTGAGGAAATGGATCCGTTGCCCGGCGGTCACGGCCTCCTGGAAGAGGTTGGCCACCTGGGCGTTCTTCTCCTCGCCGCTGGCCTGCATGGCGGCGGCGACCTTGTGGTCGGTCTCGCCCGGCTCCCCGGGGGAGCCCGCGGACGTCGTCGGGGAGGCGGGCTCGGAGCCGGAGAGGACCCGGGAGATCCACGGGGCCACCCGGGACCGCAGGGGCTCGGGGACGGCCGCGGCGGCGCGCTCGGCGGCGGCCAGGGCCTTGATGCGCAGAAGCTCTGCCTGGAGCTTGTAATCGCTCTGGCCGGACAGGAGCCGTCGCCACGCGGCCGGGTCGCCGAGCTTCTTGAGGTACAGCAGGAGGACGGTGTCGGACTCGCCCGGGCGCGACCGCAGGAGGGCGGCGGCGTTGGACTCGAGGTACCGCTGCCGGGCCGCGGACGAGATGGTGACGGGCAGGTCGATGAGGACCTGACCCACCACGTCGCTCCCGAGGAGGGGGGCCGCGAACAGGCCCGTGATGGCCCCGCCGCACAGGCCCGCCAGGACGAGCCGCCGCACCCCCGCCTCGCGCTGCAGAAACCGGGCCCCCGCCAGGGCGTCCTCGTAGTACCCCCCCGTCTGGATGAACCCGTAGAAGTCCATCACCGCGGCCCCGTGCCGGTGGTCGCCCTCGCTGTCGCCGATGCCCGAGAAGTCAAAGCGCAGGGTGGGGACCCCGAGGGCCGCGAGGCGCCGGGCGATGACGACGTTCATCCGCCAGGCTCCCTGTCGGATCTTCTGCCCTGCGGCGTACCACACCACCCCCGGGGCCCCGGGGGCGACGCCTCCGTCGGGCAGGTGGAGCACGCCCGAGAGCCACTGCCCCTGGGGGTTTTGAAACCGTATCGCGCGCTCCATCAAGCTTGCTCCGTGCGGGCTTTGAGCCACTCCAACAGGCATCGGGTGACCTCTGGGGCCTCGACGATGCGCTGCTTGCCCTCGTTGTACAGCGAGTGGGGCTCCACGGCCCGCACGAGGGTGCCCCGCGGGCCGAGCGACTCCACGAAGGCCGTGAGCTCCTTGCCCTGCCGCGCCGTGGCCGTACGGGCCACCTCCACCACCAGCACGTCGCCGGCCCATCCGTGCAGGGCCCGACCTACGTCCAGGGTGGACATCTCGCGAAACTGGGCCGGGGTAAACCCGTACCCGAAGAGGTTGACCGTGTTGCCCGCCTGGAGTTGGGCCGTGAGGGCCTCGCGGGTCGTGCCGGCCTTCTTGTGCAGCACCAGCTCTGCGGCGAGGTGGGCGCGGAGCACCTCCTGGGCGTAGGCCTCCCCCTGGAGCACGGGCTGCACGAGCCCCACCCACCCGGTCTCGTGTTGGGCCGCGGCGTAGGCGGCCAGGGTGGCCCCGAAGCGCAGCCCGACGAAGCCCACGGTGTCGACCCCGGCCTCACGGCGCAGGAGGGTCCGCATCGAGGAGAGGTCGTCGAGCCAGCCCTGGACGGTGGCGTCGTCCCAGTCGCCGTCGGAGTCGCCGGTACCAAACAGATCGAAGCGCAGGACGGCGAAGCCCGCGGCCGACAGGGACAGGGCCAGCGAGCGCAGGACCTCGTGGGAGTCCTGGCGTTCTTCCATGAAGGGGGCGACCAGGACCACCCCGTGCCGGGGACCGGGCCCGGGGTCGCCCTTGGGCGGGTGCACGGTGGCGTAGAGGCAGCCCCAGGCCCCCTGCACGAAGGCTCCCGCGGGGGTCGGCCCGTCGCTCACGCGGCGGCGCCCTGCTTGCGCGCGATGTACCCTGCGATGCGGGCGATCCCGTCGAAGTTTTCGGGGACCATCTCGGCGTCCTCGACCTCGATCCCGTACTCGTCCTTGAGCCACTCGAAGACCTCGAGGAGGCCTGTCGAGTCGACCACCCCGAGCTCCATCAGGGACCCGTCATCGGGCACCGCGCTCGGGTCTGCCACGGGGAAGTTGGACAGCACATACGCGCGCACCTTCTCGACCAATTCGACCGTCATCGTCTCGCTCCTCCGGCGGGGCCCTCAGCGCAGGCCCTTCTTCATGATCTTGCCCATTTCGGTCTTGGGCAGGGCCTCGACAAACTCCACGACCTTGGGGACCATGTAGTTTTCCAGCATCTGCCCGACCCGCACCTGGACCTCGCGGGCGGTGTAGCGCCCCTGGTAGCCATCGGCCATCACCAGGAAGGCCTTCACGGCCATGCCGAGGATCGGGTCCTCGACGCCGATGACGGCCACCTCGCGTACGCCCTCGATGCGTTCCAGGGCGTCCTCGACCTCGCGGGGAGCGACCTTCTCGCCGCGGGTCTTGATGACCTCGTCCATGCGGGCGATGAAGTGCAGGTACCCCTCGGGGTCGATGCGGCACAGGTCGCCCGTGTAGAAGACCACCTCGTGGGGGGTGGGTCCGGGGCGGAGGTACCGGGCGGTGATCTCGGGTTTGTTGAGGTACCCTTGCATGATGTGAGACCCGCGGACGACCAGCTCGCCCGGGGTGTCGGGCCCGAGCCGGTTGCCCTCGGCATCGACCACCCAGAACTCCGTGCCCGGGATGGGGACCCCCACCGACCCGGGCTTACGGTGCAGGTCGGCCGGGGGCAACCACGACACCCGCTTGCACTCCGTCAGCCCGTACATGGCGTACACCCGGGCCTCGGGGAACCACCGCCCGATGGCCTCGACGTGTTTGGGCAGGAGGGCCGCGGCGGTGCTGGTGACGTACCGGATGGCCTCGAGCGACCCGACGGGGACCTCCCCGAGGGTGCCCAGGGTGGCGAACATCGTGGGGACCCCGGGGAACCCGGTGACCCCCTCGGCGGCGCAGCGCTGGAGCACCTGGACGGGGAAGGCGAACGAGCGCTCCAACACGAGCCGGGCCCCGAGCCGGACGCTCATCACGAGCTGGTAGAGGCCGTAGTTGAACGACACCGGGACCACGCCGAGGATCACGTCGTCGGGGGTGTTCTCGAGCAGGGTGGTGACGCTCCACGACGCGAACTCTACGTTGCGGTGGGAGAGCATGGCCCCTTTGGGTTCGCCCGTGCTGCCGGAGGTGTAGATGATGGCGGCGGTGTCGGTGTCGATCCCGCGGCGGGGGGGCGGGGCCTCGGACTCGGCGGCGGCGGCCTCGGCGAGGGGGAAGACCTGAGGCAACCCGGCTTCCCGTGCCTGGGCCACGGCGCGGGCGATGGCCTCGGGTTGGGTGCCGAGCACGAGCACGGCCCGGGGGCCCTGTCCCGCGGCGGCGAGGCGCTGGCAGGCGTCGATCCAGGTGGGGGCGGCGTTGGCCTCGGCCACGAGGGCGGTGGCCCCGGAGTCGCGGAGGATGTACGCGAGCTTGTCGGCCTTCACCTGCGGGTTGACCACGGAGAAGACCGCGTCGGCCTTGAGGGCGCCGAAGAGGGCGGCGGCCGTGTCGAGCTGGTTGTCGCCCTGGATGAGGACCCGATCGCCCCGGGCGACCCCGAGGGCCCGCAGGCATCGGCCCACCCGATTGGCCTGGGACTCCAGGGCCCCGTAGGTGAGCCGCGTGGCCCCCGCGACGAGGGCGACCTTGTCGGGAGACCGCGCGGCCGAGCCCTCCAGGAACTCCGCGGCGAGGCGCACCACCCGGTGTTGCATGGCGGGCTACTTCGTGATCTCGGGGACGGGCTCGAGGAGGAGCCCGGCGAGGTGCAGGGGCCGGGTGGCCCGGCGTTTGGCCTCGATGTCCTTGAAGACCCGCAGGACGGTCTCTTCTCCGACGCCCATGACGGCCGCGACCTCGGCCGCGGGCACGGCGTGGTTGAGGGCGTAGAGGCACAGGTCCATCTCGGGGTAGGGCAGGGCGTAGTAGAACTCGTCCTGCCCTTGGGGGAGCGAGAAGGTGTCGGTGGTGGGGGCCCGGCTGCAGATCTCCTCGGGCACCCCGAGGGCCCGGGCCATCTGGTAGACCTGGGTCTTGTAGAGGTGGGCGATGGGCTTCACGTCGGCGAGTCCGTCGCCTCCCTTGACGAAGAACCCCTGGTCGTACTCGAGCCGGTTGGGGGTGCCCACCACGGCGTAGTTGAGCCGGTCGGCGTGGTAGTACTCGAGGGTGGTGCGGAGCCGCTGCTTGAAGTTGGTGGCGGCCACGAGCTGGAGGTAGGCCTTGAGGGGCAGGGCCTTCGACTCCTGGGTGCCATCGGGTTTCTCGACGGTGATGCGGGAGACGTTGAGCCGCGACTCTTCGAGGATGGACGGGATGGTGAGCTTCGACCGCCAGGTGGTGGCGTCGTAGTCGGGGTACACCTGCCGGATGGCCTCGTCCTGGCGGCTGTAGCAGCCGAGGGCGGTGAGGGCGGGGCCGAGGTCTTCGGTGACGGCCCCGATGCCAAACTTCTCGGCGAGGAGCTTGCCGAAGGTGAGCGACTCGGAGCTCGAGACGCGCTCGGGCAGGAAGAGCCCCTGGACCTTGGCGGGCCCGAAGGCTCGTACGGCGAGGGCGGTGCAGAGGGCGGAGTCGATGCCGCCGGAGATGCCGACGACGAGGCCGCGGCGGCGCAGGGTGCCGACCGTGGCGTCACGGAGCTTCGCGGCGAGGGTTTCGGCGAGGTCGACCGGGTCGGCCAGGGTCAGGATGTCCCGAGAGAAGGTTCGCACGGGCGGGGGTTATCGCACGGCCGCCCCCTGGATGGGAACGGCCCGCGTACGGTCAGTGACGCGAATCAGGGCGCGACGCAGAGGGGGAGCTACGGCGAGTCTGCGCACCCTCCGTCGACGCAAAACTGCACGCCAAGGCAGGCTCTATGGCATGCGCCGCAGTGCATTCGTTCTGAGGTGAGGACGACGCAGCGACCGTCGCAGGGGGTCTGGCCGGGTGCACAGGCAGCCCCGCAGGCCCCTCCCCGACATACCCGTATCCCGCTCGAAGGCGCCGGGCAGAACATGTCGCACCGACCGCAGTGGTCGACATGCGTGTTCAGATCGACGCAGGCGTCGGCGCAGAGCGCCTGGCCCGGGGCGCAGGGACCACTGTCGAACCCAGTATCGCCGGGATTCGAGGCATCCTGGGCGATGTCCTCGGCGGCCGAGGCGTCTGGGACGTTCAGGTCCGAGGGAGGAAGCAGGTCTTGGAGGGGGTGGTCGGCTCTTGTGGCTGCCTCCGCTGGAGCAGCATCCTGGGGCGCCAGCACCACATCGGGCAAACACCCCGCCATCGAGGCGGTGGCCAGGAGGGCTGCCAGGGAGGGGAGGGAGGGGTGTTGCGAAGCGTTCATGGTGCTCTCACTGCCACAGCGGTCCCTGTTCGTCAGCAGATACAGGCCGCCGCCCATGGAGGCGAAGCCCTCAGGCAGGGAGCGTCAGGGGGCTACGCACAGCGCAAACTGGTCGGAGGAGTCGTTGCCGTTCACGCACCATCGACCGCTCTGGGCGCCGCAGCCCCCCGACCAGTTGTTGCCCATGTACTGAAACACGCCGTACAGGCGGGCCGCTGCACAATTCGCGAGGGCAAACAGCGCGAGGCCGCCTCCGCCGTGAACGATCTACAAACCTCCCGAGAGGGCGCCGAGGTTGGCGCGGGGCAGGTCTTTGGAGGGATGCTCGGCCTCGTCCTTGGCGCGACCGTTTCGAGACCGTCCCGGGTGCGACCACAGGGGCGGGGCGCAGCTCTCCCACCCGTCGGCCTCGTACCAGAACGTGGCCGCTGTGGCCCGACGCACCTCCTCGTAGGCCACGTACAGCAGCGAGAAGGCCCGCCGGCGCAGGTCGCGGGCCGTCAGGGCAGGGGGCCCTCCGGGGCTCTGAGCCTGCTTCGTAGTGCCCGTCAGGGCCCGTTGGACGGCGATCCGGGCCAGCAGGGTCGCTCCGAGGGTGCTGGCCTCTTCCAGCTCGGACTCCTCGACGTCGCAGCGGCCCTTGATGTCGTCCCAGCGGTCGCGGAAGAGCTGGGCGAGGCCCGACAGGTCGTTGGCAAGGTCTTCGTAGCCCGTGCCCGAGATGTAGTCCTCGATGGCCCCGTGGGGCAGGCGGCCGCGCTCGGCCAGGGCCTTGCCTTGCGACAGGAGGGTGGTCTTGAGCCGGACCGCCCGCGGCAGGACGTCGGCCAGGAAGACGGCGGGATCCTCCTGGCTGCGCTCGATCTGGGCGCAGTGCCACATGGCGAGGGCGAGGTCGGACAGGAGGTCGAGGTGCTCGGGGTTGAAGTTGCGCACCGTGTCGGCGAGGAGGGCGCGGGCGGGCATGAGCCTGCGGTGGGTGGCCAGGGCCACCTGGGCGGCCTTGGGGATGTCGACGGAGGCCACCACCACATCGCCCGAACGAACCCCCCGGATCTTGTCCGCCACGCGCTCGAAGGCCTGCTGGGCCGCCGTGGCGTCGAGCGCAGGCATTGGGCCGGAGGAAGGAACGAGTTGCTCGGTGTCGTCCATGCCGTCAGGGTACGCCCGGGCGTGGGACGGCCGCAATACCCGGGCGGGCCTAGACCCCGCCCCGCGCGCGTACTACCCTCCTCCCCGTACGATGAACCCCAACCGGCTCTTCCTCTCGCACGAAGCCCTCGAGTCCTGGGTCGGGGCCGAGCGGGCTCGCATCGAGGCCGACCTGCTCACCGACACCGAGACCGGCGGGGTGTTCGAGCTCCGGGAGGGCGTGCGCTTCCTCGCGGAGGTCACCGGAGGCGGGGACGTTCACCACCTCGTGGGCACGGTCAAAGACTCCGACCAGCTCGCGGCCCTCGGGGGCGAGCAGATGGCCGACTCGGTCATCCTCGGCGACAGCGCATACGAGGTTCAGGCTGGGTTTGTCGGCAGGCCGGTGTTCGTGCACGACCCCAGCCGCGACCCCGCCCGCGAGTCTACCCGGGACACCGCCCGCGACGCCGCCCCCCTCAACCCCGTGGCCATGGCCCCGACCGAGCGTCCCCCGTCCCCCGTCCCCGCGGCCCCTCCGGCCCCCAAGGACGACAAGGCCCAACGGCAGACCATCATGTCGCTGCAAAACTTCTTCCTCAACAACGTGAAGTAGCGCACACCTGCCGGCCATGAGCGACGGCGCATTCCTCCTCGCGGCGGGCCTTTACGCCCTCGCCGGTGCCCTCCTGGCCGCGCGCCTCATCCGCGGAGGCGACAGCCCGTGGCTGGCCTGGGGGGCCCGCCTCCTGGGCCTCGCGGGCCTCGTCCACTTCGGGCACGACCTGCTCGACTGGATCGCCCATCACCGCGGTCCCCTCTCCGGGGTCCGCGAGTCCATCTCGACCCTCGGGGTCCTCGCGGTGGCGGGGTATTTCGCCGTGCGCCGCTCGCGCCAGCGCTTCGATGTCGTCGGGGCCTTCGTGGCCCCCCTGGCCCTCCTGATGCTGCTCGCCTCGCACAACCCGGGGGGGGCCCCCACCCAGGTGGCCGGGGCCCTCCTGGCCGTTCACATCGGGGCCGTGATCCTCGGGACCGGGGCCTTCACCGTGGCCTTCGCCCTGGCCCTGGCCTACCTCCTCCAAGAGCGCCAGGTGAAGCGCAAGCGCCTGGGCGGGGTCTTCCAGCGCCTGCCCCCCCTCGACTCCCTCGACGAGGCCGGGTTTCGCTGCGTGGCCGCGGGGCTCCCGGTCCTCACCCTGGGGGTGGTCACGGGCCTCCTCGTGGGGGCCCGCGGAGACGCCCGGGTGGGGCTCCTGGCGAGCTGGCAGCAGGTCCTGGGCATCGGGGTGTGGGCCCTCTTCGCCGCCCTCCTGGCCCTGCGCCTCGGGGCCGGATGGCGGGGTCGTCGGGCCGCCCTCGGGACCCTCGTCGGGTACGGCAGCGCCCTCGTCGTGCTCCTGGGATACTACCTGCGGGGGGCAGCCTCGTGAGCGCCGAGGTGGTGGTCGTGGGGGTCAATCACCGCACGGCCCCGGTCGAGGTCCGCGAGCAGGTGGCCGTGTCGAGCGAGGCCCTCGACGCAGCGGTGCGGGAGGTTCAGGCCCTGCCCGGGGTGCGCGAGGCCATGGTGGTGGCCACCTGCAACCGCGTGGAGGTGTACGCCCTCGGCGACGACCCGGCGGCCGTGGTGGGGGCGGTGCGTCGGTGGTTCGCGTCGCGAGGGGCGGGCGACGGGCTCTTGTACGAGCATGCCCGGCAAGACGCCGTGCGTCACACGTTTCGGGTGTGCGCGAGCCTCGACTCGCTGGTGGTGGGCGAGCCGCAGATCCTGGGGCAGGTGAAGGAGGCCTACCACGCGGCCCAACAGGCCGGGGGGGTGGCCGGCGGGCTCACCCGGCTGATGGCCCAGGCCTTTCGGGTGGCCAAGCGGGTCCGCACCGAGACGGGCCTGGCCGCGGGGCAGGTGAGCGTGGCCAGCGTGGCCGTCGACCTGGCCCGGGGGATCTTCGGCGAGCTGGAGGGGCGTAAGGTCCTGGTGGTCGGGGCGGGCAAGATGGCCCTCGGGGCGGCCCGGGGCCTCGCCCGGCACGGGGCCTCGATGGCCGTGGCCAACCGGTCGTTCCCGCGGGCCGAGGCCCTCGCGGCCGAGCACGGGGCCACGGCCCACCCCCTCACCGACCTGCCGATGCTCCTGCAGCACAGCGACGTGGTGGTGTGCTCCACGGCCTCGACCCGCTTCGTGCTCACCCGCGAGGACGTGGCCGCGGCCATGAAGGTGCGGCGGGGCAAGTCGCTCTTCGTGATCGACATCACGGTGCCCCGCAACGTCGACCCGCGGGTGGGCGACCTCGACAACGTCTACCTCTACAACGTCGACGACCTCGAGCAGATCGTCGCCGACGGAGCCCGCGGACGGGCCGGGGCCACCCGCGAGGCCGAGCAGCTCCTCGAAGAGGAACTCCGCGCGTTTGTCCTGGCCCAGCGGGCGGCCACGGGGGCGGGGCCGACCATCGCGGCCCTGCGTCGGCGGTTTCGGGAGACGGCCCAGGCCGAGCTGCAGCGTTCGCTCAGCGGGCGCCTGAAGCACCTGACGGGCGACGACACCCGGGCCCTGGAGACCATGCTCGACGCCACGGTCAACAAGCTCCTGCACCACGCGACGGTGACCCTGAAGAAGGGGGCGGAGACGGGCGAGGGGGAGACCCTGGCGGCGTCGCTGCGGGAGGTCTTCGACCTGGAGGTTACGGCGGAAGGCAGCCCGGAGGCGCAGGCCGCGCGGGCCCGAGAGGAAGACGCAGCATGAGCAGCACGATTCGATTGGCCACGCGCAAGAGCGCCCTGGCCCTGGCCCAGTCGCGGCAGGTGGCCCGGCTCCTGGAGTCTCTGGAACCGGGGCTGCGGGTGGAGGAGGTTCAGGTGGTGACCCAGGGCGATCGGGTGCAAGACCGGTCGCTGGCGGAGATCGGCGGCAAGGGGCTGTTCGTGGCGGAGGTCGAGGCGGCCCTGGCCGAGGGACGGGCGGACATGGCCGTGCACTCGATGAAGGACCTGCCCGCGGCCCTGGCGGAGGGCATGGTGTTGGCGGCGGTTCCGGCCCGGGAGTCTCCGTGGGACCTGCTGGTGACGGGCGACGGGCGCGACCTCGAGGGATTGCCTGCTGGGGCCCGGGTCGGCACGAGCTCGCGGCGCCGGGAGCTTCAACTGCGGGCCGCCCGCCCCGACCTGGTGGTGTCGATGCTGCGCGGCAACGTCGACACCCGGCTGCGAAAGCTGGCCGCGGGAGATTTCGACGCCATCGTCCTGGCCGAGGCGGGGGTCAATCGGCTCGGGGTCGCGGTGAAGGGGGTGCGGCTGCAGGGGAGGATGGTTCCGGCGGTGGGGCAGGGGGCCCTGGCCCTGGAGTGCCGGGCCGACGACCCGAACACCCGGCGGGTGGTGGCCCTGGTCGACGACCCGGTGACCCGGCGCGAGACCGACGCCGAGCGGGCCCTCATGCGGGCCCTGGGCGGGTCGTGCACGGTCCCCCTCGGGGCCCTCGCGCGATGGGGCGACGACGGGTCGGCCATGACCATGGAGGGCTTCTTCGCCCGCGACGACGGCCCCTGGGGACGGGCCACGATCTGGGGTGACGGCCGCGCCGAGGCGGGGGCCACGCGGCTCGGCGAGGAGCTCGCACGGCGCCTGCGGGACGCGGTGGGAGGGTAAGCGGGGACCTCGAAGGTCGTGGTTGGGCGCCCCGCGGGGTTGAGGTACCTTCGTGGGCGATGATCCCGCCCGACCAAGAGGCCGCCCTGGCCGCCCAACTGGAGGCCGTCCTCGTGCAGTTTGAGGCCCAGCCCATCGGCCGACGACTGCGGGTGCGCCTCCGAGAGCTCGGGGACAACGTGCGCGACGAGGTGGCGCAGTTTCGGCAGCTCCAGCGGGCGTGCCGCGAGTCGCCCGAGCTCGCCGCGGCCTTCGTCGCTGCGGGCTTCGGCGATCTCACCACCGTCGACCCGCGACAGCCCAACCCCGTGGTGGGCGCGATCACCAACGCCTTCAACCGCTTCGTCGAGGCCCGCTGGCAGTAGGGGCCACGCGACGGCGGCTGCGGGTCGCGTCGCGGGGAGGCCAAGGCCCGGCCTGGAGACGGGGTTGTGCAACCACGCGCGGGTGCGCGGAGAGGAGAGCAGCGACGATGAGCGGCCGGTTGGTGCCTTGCGGGGCGTGTCTGCGCCATGTTCGGGTGGGGGAGGCGGCGTGTCCCTTCTGCGGCGCGGCGATGGTCGCGTCCCCGGTCGATGCCGTGGAGTATCCGGCGCGGCTCAGTCGCGCGGGGTTGCTGGCCTTCGCGGCGGCCCTGGCGGCGGGTGCGTGCACGCCCCCGAGTGAGCCCGCGCGACCGGCTCCGCCGAGCGTGTTCGGCGGTCAGTCGCCGCCCGCGCCCGTGTACGGCGGGCCACCTCCGGAGCCTCCGCCTCCTCCGCAGCCTCCTCCGCCGCCTGGGCCCGACGCCGCGTTCGATCCCAATAGCCTCGGCGCGGCCTACGGGGCCCCTCCTCCCGCGCCGCCGTCGCCCCCCGCGGCGGACGTCGACGCAGGCCCCGCGCCGACGCCCTCGGCCCGGCGCATCCGAAGGCCCCCTCGGGCCGTGCCCGCCCCGATGTATGGGATGCCGCCGCGTCGTCCGCCCCCGATGTCGGCGCCGCGCTACGGCAGCCCGCCTCCGCCTGGCGACGATTGGGAGTGACCCCGGGCCCCTTGCGGCCTGGCGGTTCTCCTCGCCTTCGTGCCCTCCGACAGCAGGGGGCTGCTCGTCGGGTCTGTGAGGCCCGCGCACAGGCAAGTCGAGTGGCCGTGCTGGCGCGGCACGCTGAGGACGATCCCGAAGCTCAGGATCGCACGGAAATCCTAGCGTGTGCGGGGTGTGAAGAGGGCGCTGATACCATCTCCTACTGCCAGAGCTCTGGTATGATCCGCGGGCAATGCCCCGGCAC